>CAVPKQ010000017.1:0-179095 GCA_963705665.1 uncultured Acidobacteriaceae bacterium
ACATCTGCTGCCACAGGTACAGTCCGTAGGAGATCACTCCCAGGTGGCGCAGCACGCGGGTGTTCAGCAGCCGCCCTGCCGGGGACTTCGGCGCCCTTACCACGTAGACCATGATCAGCGACAGGCAAATTGCGCTGAGTGAGAGTCCGAATACCATTCCATAGGAGCCTCCAAAATGGCGTCCCAGAATAGGGTTGATTACCAGCACGAACAATCCTGCCAGGGCCGCAACCCATCCGCGAATCAGGGGCCGAATCGCCCGATTGAACCGCTCGTCACGCCAAAGCATGGCCAGCAGGCAGCCGAACATGATGCTGTCCAGACCCGTGTGCAGCATACCGATCAGATCCGTGCGATGGTTCGGTGCAAGGAAATAGGTCACAATACGCGAGACTGGTGAGAGCAGGATCACCCAAAAAGCCAGCCGGACGCTTTTCTTGCACAACAGAATCAGGGCCGCCGGCCACAAGAGATAAAACTGCTCCTCCAGGCTGAGCGACCATGTGTGCTCCAGGATCTCGCTGCCTCCGCCCAGGTAATTCCAGGTATAGGTAGCCGCGACAAAAAAAGCCTTCACTTCGCCGGGAAAGACCCGCAGAAGAGTGAGCACCAGAGCGACCGCCAGATAGGCATAAAACGGAGGGAAGATGCGGAATGCCCGGCGCAGATAGAAATGCTTCAAGCTGATGGTTCCAGTCGCATTCATCTCCTTCAGCAGGAGATGCGTGATCAGGAAGCCGCTGATGACAAAAAACATCTGGACCCCGCTGTTTCCCCAAAACACATAGAGCCAGTAAGGGATGGCGGGGATCATCTGCGCCATGGCTCCGTTCGTATGCGCCAGAAAGACCATGGCGACGGAGAGGGCTCTCAGGCCGTCAAGCGATGGGATGTTCCTGGAGTTCGTCTTCATGGTGATTGCTCTATAGGCTGCTGTTCGCTTCTGCAACGACCGAAGGATAAGAGCGCGATCTCGCCGGAGTTGTCTCCAGGCTCCAGACGCCGACAATGAACGCCGAAACGAAGAGAAAGAGAAAGCCAAGCGCGCCGTGACGAATGAAGAAGCCCGCGAAGCTGATCGCGGCCAGGACCCATGTTGCCGCGAGGCGCCAGTTGGAGAACAGCAGGAAATAGGCCGCGACCAACCCGGTCGCCACATCGGACTCGAACATGCGCGGATTCACCAAGACGATGCCCGTCAGGATCAGGGCCAGCCATCGCTCGTCAGTGAATCCGCGCTGGCGCTCCGTTTGCCCGCGCAGCCGCCAAAGGGCGAAAAGAATAGCCGCGGCGAAGGCGATCTCGAATGCTCCGGGAAGAATCAAGCTGGAAATGTGGAAGTGCCAGAGCAGATTTGCGGTGGCTCCAAAGGGCGCAAGTCCGTAGTTGCGTGCGCCGAAGGTTTGCCCGGAAAGCATCTCGCGAAATTGATGGTACAGGTGCGGCGAAAAAATCATTTGCAGCAGATAAACCCCGCCGGTGACTGCCGTCGTGAGCGCGCTCGGCAGGATCTGGCTCAAGCCGGCCAGCAGAGGAAGCAACAATAGAATCAGGAATGTTATCTTCACCGCCGCCGCCACCACCACTACGGCATAGAACCATCTCCAGCGGTTGGCCGAGAGTCCGGGCGCTGCCGCCAGAAGCGCCGCGCAATAGAGAGGGTGGGCCACGTTGCCGCCCATGATAGCGTTTTCCGTTACAGCAAAAGGCGCGAGAAGAAACAAGGCAAACGCTTCCGCGTAGCCCAAGCTGCGCACATAAAAGCGCGCCAGGATGAAAGGCGTAGCGATCACGCTGGCCACGTGCACGGTTGTGTAAAGCCTCCAACCCAGCGCCGGCGTCAGCAGCCGGGAGAGCCAACTCCCTACCCAGACAAAGATAGGGGGATAGATGTATGGCAGTTCGCCATGCAGCGCATACGGCGATTTTCCATGGTTGAAGTTGGCGATGGCGTCGGCGTAGATTCGGGTATCCCCAAAGGGGTGCACGATGTAAGCCTGGCTGTGCTGGTATAGCAATGGAGCGAATGCCACGCACAGCAAGAGCAGCAGGATGGATCGGCGCCCCTGAGTCATACTGGCAATTTTATCCGTTTCCCTGGGTGCTTCCTCGTATGATGCTAGATGCAGGCGATGCCGCCGGGCAAAAAGCCGATGATCTCCGTCCTTATCCTGACCAGGAATGAAGAAATCGATCTTCCCGGCTCTCTGGCTTCCGTCGCCTGGTGCGACGATGTGCATGTCTTTGACTCTTTCGGCACCGATCGCACGGCTGAAATTGCACGCAGCCACGGAGCCAATTTCGTTCAGCGCGCCTTCGATAGCTATTCCGCGCAGCGCAACGCGGCTCTGGAAACCCTACCCTTTCGCCATCCCTGGGTCTTTCTTCTCGATGCCGACGAACGGCCCACCCCGGAGTTGGCTCAGGAGATGCTCGCGGCGGTTGCTTCCCCGGCAAATGGGGTGAATGGCTTCCGCATTCGCCGCCGCGATTTCCTCAACGGGAGGTGGCTCAAGCATGCTCAGCTCTCCCCCTGGTACATTCGCCTGGTTCGCCGCGGCCAGGCCCGCTATGCGCGCGCGGTCAACGAGGTTCTGGAAGTGAACGGAAGCGTGGAAAGCCTGCGCTCGGCGCTCGACCATTTTCCCTTCTCCAAGGGGACGGCCCACTGGCTGGCCAAGCACAACACCTACTCCACTATGGAGGCGGAGTTGATCGTCTCCGGCCAGGGAAGCGCCGGCGCATCCCTGCGAACCGCACTCTTCAGCAAGGATTTTCATGCGCGCCGCGTGGCCCAGAAGGCGATCTTCTATCGCCTCCCCGGACGGCCGCTGCTGAAATGGTGTTACATGATCTTTGTTCGCCGCGCCATTCTCGACGGCGGAGCAGGAATCGAATACGCCAATCTGCAAGCTATCTACGAATACATGATCGTGCTCAAAACCCGGGAACGCCTGCGCGCCATTTCTCACAAGGGTTGAGCAAAGTCACGATGCGGCCAGTGCCGCCGGCGCCGGGCCGGGCTGGGAGCGCTTACCCTTATCGCGCATTCTCATAAACGGCCTCTCGATGAAGTAGTAGGAAGCGGTCGACATCGCCAAAGTAAGCCCGACCGAGCTAAAGCCCAGGTGGGGAACGTGAAGCTCATAGACGATCTGGCTGGCCAAGGGATGATACAGGTAAAGCGCGTAGGAGATGTGCGCGATGAAGCGCACAATTACGTTCTTAGAGATGGTCCAGGACTTCGCGCCCCAATAGACAAACTGGATCAGCAGGACGGCAATAATCAGCGGCTCGATCGACCAGAAAAAGAGGAAGAGCGACGCACGGCTGGCGGGAAAAATAACGATCAGCCGCCAGCGCGGCGGCGGGGATTGCGGCCAGCCACTGCCAGCGGAGCGCGCGCGAAAAAAGCGCCCTGGTCCGCTCCCGCTCCACCAGGATAGAGAGCAGGCATCCTGTCAGCAGGGCGTCCGCGCGCATCTCGAAGGCGCTATAGAGATACTCCCAGCTCACGTGGAAGCCTAAGAAGAGAATGGCGCGATAAATCCATAGGCCAGCGATGATCGCGCACAGGGTGCGGATCATCGTGGATTGCCGCTTCAGCAACAGCAGCAGGAGCAAGGGCCACAACAGATAAAACTTCTCCTCGATGGCCAGCGACCAACTGATCCAAAGATGGAGATACGGCCGCTCCGATAATGGAAAGAGCGCCCGTCCGTAGTCCATCATGTAAAAAAAAGAAACAACCGACGTCTTCCAATGGTAAGTGTGGGCGAGGCATTCGACGATGGTCGTAATAATCCAACAGACGTAGAAGGTGGGGAAGATGCGGTAAGCGCGTCTGCGGTAGAAATTCCGCAGCGAAATGGTCCCGGACCTCCGATATTCCTTGAGCAGCATCGAGGTAATCAGAAACCCGCTGAGCACAAAAAAGATCATCACCCCCAGGGAGCCGAAGTACAGGTGCCTTCCGCCCCAGAGGTGGTGGAGAACCTCGTAATGATCCAGCAGGACCAGGCTGATGGCGAGCGCGCGGAAGGCGTCCAGGCCGCTGATTACTTTCGCCTTCAGGGCGCCGCCCAGTTCTTGATCGATTGCGGATAGGCTTGGCGTCTTTGGTGCTGATCGCATTCACGCCTGCATGGAGAGAGGTGATTCCGCCTGAAAGACAATTATAAAGGGAATCTGCATCTGCCCTTCTTCCGGAGTGTCGGGGACAGAAAGGGGAGAAGCAGATTCCCTGCGGGAATGACAGAAAGAAAAGCAAAGACAGATTTGTCATCTCGACCGGAGCGAAGCGCAGTGGAGAAATCTGCGGTTTCCCATATCTGGCGCAAAGAGCGCGCCAGATATGGAGCCACCCTCGATTGGCGGCGGTTTTGGATCCACAGTTTTTACCGCTCCACCTGGGTAAGCCTCCACAGGCTTCCCCGCTTGGTTTGGAGAACCATTTGCATCCGCCACCCGGCAATCGCCGCCGGAGTTTGCCCGTTCATCACGTAGACATAGTTGACTCTGAACCTATGCAACTTCCGGTTCAGATCGAGCCTGCGGTACTTAGCCAGCGCATCGGCAGTGGCCTGCGGGGTGAGCATCGGCTGCAGCAGATTGGCGACGCGTTTGGGTGAATGCTCAAATAGAAACGGGACGTAACTGGCGCCGACGGGATCGCCGGCATGGTAGACCTCATCCTTTTCTACCGGCCTCAGCTGCTGCTCGACAACTGCGGACGGGCTGGAGGCCAGCGCATCCGCTAACAGGAAACGATCCACGATCTCGTCATCCGAGCCGGAGCTGCGGGTTCCGTTCGCCAACAGGGTGTAATTGTGGGTGAAGACCGGCAACTCCGTGGCCAGCCCGAGATCGGTCGTGGCCACTACATCGTCCGACGCCGTGTTCCGGTTCAACCAGTCGAAGAGCCTCGCATCCGCGGGGAACACTCGATGCGCTTCGGCTGAGTTCACAGCGGCGGTGACCTGAACCGCCGCGCCCAGCAAGAAGAGCGCGATAAAGAGAGCTGCGCCCCAAGCGGCCGTCCACTGCTTGCGGAAACGCGCGGTGAGCGCCAACACCACGGCCAGCCCCATGATGATGAGGGCGGGTTGAATCACCATATGCGTATAGTGCTTGTTCGGCTGGACATTGAATCCCGCGACCAGTTGCAGGTTCAATCCCGCGACCCCGCCCAGCGCCGCACAGCCAAAGACCGCCACGATCAAGTCGGCGAACTGGCGCACTTCCTGGTCGATGCCGGTGAACTTCTCCCGGCAAGCTGCCCAAAATAGCATCACCAATACAATCGCAACAAAAAAGACAATGCTGAATTCGATATCCAGCCGCGGCGGGATGTGCGAGTACATCATCCCCAGCCGCGCGGAGCGGTAAGCGTAACCGCCTGCCTTCTTTGCCGACCGGGTCCATAGAAGAAAGGGAATGCTGAACGCCACCGTTACTGCTAACGCGATCGCCGACGTCTTCCTGAGCCTTGGTTTGAAAAGAAGGCAAAGCAGGGTCAGCAAGCCGATACCCGCGCTCCAGGCGATTGCGTAATAAATGTAAGTGTAAAAGAGCAGTCCTCCCAACACTCCGGCAGCCAGCGCATAGCGTCCCGAGCCCAGGCGCAGTGCGGCGCACAACATCATCAGGGCACCCAGAAAAAGAGGAAAACTCATATTGGGGTGTGGATTGCGCGAAGCCTGCAGCGTCTCCACAAAGCCGGAATGCAAGCCGAAGTGAAGCAGCGTCGTCTCGCCCTGGTAGATGGTGAGCAGGGAGAAACCGATGATCAACACGAACAATGCCAAAAATGCGGCCAGCCACGGAGACGTCTGCAAGCGCATAAACAGGCTCATCAGCAGCCATGCGGTAATCGCGGGAAAGAGAAAATGGCAAAAAATCTGTGCCACGCCTACGCTGTGAAAAATCTCGGCGAACAGCACCTCCAGTTCCACCGGCAGCACGGAATAGGGCACAGGCTCATCGCGATGCTCATAGGAATCCGTGTCGTAGGCCAGCCGGTGATGACGGTAGCTATAGTTCACCTGGGCCGCGTACATAAAGGTTTCGTCCCACACCGTCATGCTGGCGGTTCGCGCCGAAAAGGGACTGTAGTCGCGAAAGGATTGCAGGCGCCAGATGCGCACGGCATGGGGAAGAACAAAGAGAACTCCAACCAGACACGCAAGCGTGAGCTTTTCAAACCTGTGTTTTCGAGTTGTCATTCGGGTTCAAGGAAAAGCGCATGCCCGCGCGGAAGAAGCCTGCCCTCCGTCATCGTGAGTTCCTATGATATATGGATGCCTTGAACCACGCTTCAAAACCGAGCACCTGGAGTGCGCATTTGTCATCCCGAACGGAGCGCAGCGGAGTGATTCACCTCTGGGGGTAAACCGCAGATCTCCGCACTTCGCTTCGAGATGACAAATTTGTTGTTAGAGCCGGGCGCCCCAAAGGCATGTGTAGCGCACAGTGAAAACGGTACAGACCCAGCTTAGATCAGCCCGCGGAGGGTGCCGCCGATATCCAGACTGGCGCCGGTGATGAACTTAGCCAGCGGCGAGGCCAGAAAAACAACCGCGTTTGCCACGTCCTCCGGCTGCCCAATGCCCAGAGGCATGTAGCGATCCTCCAGAAATTTCTTTAGGGCAGCATCTTTGTCGACTCCGTAACTTGCCACCAGCTGATCGACGATGCCACCAGGACGGGTCCACATTTGTGTCCAGACCGGGCCCGGCAAAACCGCATTCACCCGGACGCGCGGAGCATACTGGATCGCCAGGGCCTTAGTGAAATACAGCAGTCCGGCCTTGCAGGTCCCGTAATCCATCATGGTGGGCTCCGGCTGCTTGGCCAGGTCCGAGGCCGTGTTGACAACCGCTGAGCACCCCATTCCGCCATCTTGGGAATCAGCGCGCGGCAGGTCCGCACGCACCCCATAAGATTGACCTCGAAGCTCCGCGCCCAGCTCTCGTCGGAGAGATCTTCAAAGGAAGCCGAGTTTCCCACTCCAAGATTGTTGACCAGGATGTCCGGCGCCCGCCCGAACTTGGCAAGCGCGTGCGCCGTCGCGTGGTCGATGCCCTCCGCAGTGGCCAAGTCGGCCGCCACCACGCCCGTCCATCGATGCGCTTTCTGTTCAAGAGCGGCTTCATCCCGGTCGGCCACAATGACCCTTGCGCCCTCCTGGGTGAGGAGGTCGGCGATCGCCTCGCCGATTCCGTGTGCTCCGGCATTGATAAACGCGTTCTTGCCCTGGATCAGGTAGTCCATTCAATGTCCTCAATAACTATCAAAGTATGAGCAGGCTCTTTCTGCTCTATCAGCTTATAGCGCCTCTCGGGCAAGGGCGCGCTTCACTCCCTGGGCCGGAGTCGCCTGATATCCTGCACTCGTATATGCCAGCGCGCGATATCCGAGTCTTTCTGCTCAGGCATGGCCAATCAGAGGCTAATCTCGACATGGCGGCCAACGCGCGTTTGCCCGATCACCGGATCGAGTTGTCGCCGGAGGGGTATCGTCAAGCCGAGGCTGCGGCTAACTTTCTTATGCCGGTCTTGCGGCACTCTCCCCGAGTCCGCATCTTGTGCAGTCCCTACATGCGCACCCGGCAAACTTCAGCCGTGATCGAACGGGCCATGACCCAGGCGGCCATCCGCTTCGACACACGCGAGGCTCTGGAGTTGCGGGAGTTGGAGTTTGGCCTCTTTGACGGCGTGCCCGATTCCGACTTGGGAGATTTGTTCCCGCGCGAGTATGCGCATTACCAAAAGCACAAACAGTTTGAAGGAGAATTTTTCGCTCCCATGCCGCTCGGTGAAAGCCGCTGCGCCGTCGCCGGCCGGGTCAAGCAGATCTTCGGCACCATTCTCCGCGACGCATCCGAGGCGCGCTCCGACGCCATCTCAGACTTCGTTGTCGTGAGCCATGGCGTCACCATCCGCTGCTTCCGCCTGCAGTGGATGCACTATCCCTGGGAATGGTATGAGGCCGAGGCGAATCCTCGCAATTGTTCTATCCAGATGATCGAGGGCCATGCCGCCAACGGATACAGAGACACATTGCTGTTTCCCGGATTCGACGCGCCACAGCCTTCCCAGCAGACGCGCCGCGAAGAAGGAGTTGTCGGAAGCTCCGGCTGAGCGCAAGCGGCATGGAAGGAGTCCTGCCTCATGGATACGGTCTTTGCCGGCAGGTTTGAAGCGGGACGGATGCTGGCCGCCAGATTGTCCGAGTTCGCCCGCAGCAACGCTATCGTGCTCGCTCTCCCGCGCGGCGGTGTTCCCGTGGCTTTTGAAATCGCCAGCCATCTCCATTTACCCCTGGATGTCTTCCTGGTGAGAAAACTGGGAGTGCCCGGCCAGCCCGAACTGGCTCTCGGCGCGATTGCCTCGGGCGGCCTGCGGGTCTTGAACCACGAAGTAGTGCGCGAGTTTGGTCTAACGCCGCAGGCGATCGACGCAGTGGCCGCGCGCGAACAAATCGAATTGGAGCGCCGCGAGCGTGACTACCGGAAGAATAGGCCAGCTCTCGATGTCACCGGACGGCCCGCCATTCTGGTGGATGACGGATTGGCCACCGGGTCGTCGATGCGGGCTGCGGCGCGGGCCTTGCGGCTTCGTCAGCCATCGCAGATTATTGCCGCCGTCCCGGTTGCCGCGCCGGAGGTCTGCGCGGCAGTCGCCCTCGAGGTGGACCGGATGGTCTGCCTTGAACAGCCGGAACGGCTGATTGCTGTCGGCCAATGGTACCGGAATTTCCACCAGGTCACCGATGAGGAGGTCTACGAGCTACTGGCGCGCTCTTCGCGATAGCACACCTGTTGCGTGATCCCGTGCAAGCGGATTTTCCTCGCCGCAGGCGGCATCGGGCCGCTTTCGCCGCATCTACTCTTACGGCGAGGGTTCTATGGCACAGAACAGCGGAATACCTCTGCGCAGTTTCGGTAAAACTGACGTCAAAATCTCGGCCTTGGGGCTCGGCGGCCACCACTTAGGCGGCGCCAAGGATGAGAGTACGGCCGTTGAAATTGTGCATCGCGCAGTCGATGGCGGCATTACCTTCTTCGATTGCTGCTGGGAGTACAACCGGGGCAAGTCGGAGGATTGGCTGGGTAAGGGCCTGCGCGGTCGGCGCGACCGTGTCTTCCTGATGACCAAGGTTTGTACTCACGGCCGGGATGCTTCCCTCGCCATGCAAATGCTGGAGCAGTCCTTGAGACGGCTGCAAACCGATCACCTCGATCTTTGGCAGGCTCACGGAATGAGCTTCCAAAACGATCCTGAGCTGTTCATCCGGCCCAACGGAGCCGCTGAGGCTTTGCATAAAGCCAAGCAGCAGGGAAAGGTTCGCTTCGTCGGCTTCAGCGGCCACAAAGACCCGGATGTCCACCTCGCCATGCTGAACACCGGCTTTGCTTTCGATGCCGTTCAGATGCCGCTGAACCCTTTCGATTCGCACTTCTTTTCATTCGAGCAGAAGGTCCTGCCGCTGCTCAATCAGCGCGGCATCGCCCCTCTCGGCATGAAGCCCATCAGCGGCCATGGGGATCCGGTGCAGGGAGGGAGCTTTACCGCGCAAGAATTGCTGCGCTATGCGATGAGCCTTCCCGTCTCGACCACTATCTCAGGCGTCTCGGAGCTCCACGTCCTTGAGCAAAACCTTGCTATAGCACAAAACTTTACCCCGCTCACGCCGCAAGAGATGCAGGCTTTGCGCGATCGCGCCAAGCCTGTACGCCGGCGACGGCCGCTTTGAACTGTATAAGACTTCCATGAAGTTCGATAATCCGGAGGCGCGGCTTTCCCATGAATTCCCGCTCGACCTGGAGCAGGTCGAAGTCAAGCAAATGGTTCACGCAACCCAGAATACCGGCCGCCCGTTCCCGCAAGTCTCAGATTGACTCCCTAGGTGTTCGAGGAGCTTCCCCGGTGGAACGTGAAGACACAAGTTTCGCAGCGCATGCCACCCGCCGCGGCTTTCTGAAAAGTGCCGCTTTGACAGCCGTTGCTTCCATCATCCCCTTCGCTAACGCGGCCAGCCAGGAGGTCAAGATGCAAGAGCCGAACCCTGTTGTCCCCAACTCGCCGGTCGAACAGTCCGCAACCATCGCTGAATTCCAGGCGCCTCGCCGGCCCATGGGCAAGACCGGCTTGGAGGTCTCCATCCTGGGGGTAGGCGGATATCATCTCGGGACCGCCGCCGGTCAGTCCGAAGTCAACAACATCATCGCCAAAGCAATGGATCACGGCATTAACTTCTTCGATAACGCATGGGAGTATCACAAGGGAGCGAGCGAAGAGCGCCTCGGCATCGCCCTCAAAGGCAAACGCGATAAAGCGATCGTTATGACGAAGGTCTGTACTCACGGGCGAAAGAAAGATGTGGCCATGCGCCAGTTGGAGGAGTCGCTTACCCGTTTGCAAACGGACCATCTCGACGTGTGGCAGGTTCACGAAGTTGTGTATTACAACGATCCCGAGAAGTGCTACGCCCCGGATGGAGTGCTTGAGGCTCTGGCTGCCGCCAAGCAGCAGGGCAAAGTTCGCTTCGTCGGCTTTACCGGCCACAAGAATCCATCCATTCATCTGGCCATGCTCAATGGAGGGTTTCCCTTTGACACCATCCAGATGCCGCTGAATCCATTCGACTATAGCTATCGAAGCTTTCAGCAACATGTTCTGCCGGTTGCCGCGGCGCGGGGACTGGCGGTCTTAGGCATGAAGAGCATGGGAGGCTCCGGAGAGATGATCGTGCACGGAGCACTTACTCCCACCGAAGCTCTCAGTTACGCCATGAGCTTGCCCGGAGTAGCCACCACCATCAGCGGCATGGAGTCGATGGACGTGCTGACCCAGAACCTGGAGATCCTGCGCAGCTTCAAGCCTCTCACCGAGAAGCAGATCGATGAACTTCGCGCCCATGGCAAACAGTTCGACGACGGCCGCTACGAGTCTCTTCAAATCGACAGTGATGTACGATGGCGACGTAGGCCGCGAGCAGCACGATTTTCCCACCCCGGCTGAGCTTCCCGCGTAGATTGCGACGCTCCGGAATCTGCCGTTCTTTCTGTCATTCCCGCAGGGAATCTGCTTCTGCTCTTCTGCTCTTGCCGTCCTCTTATCGTTTCCGGGCGCGCAGGCCTTTCCACTCTTTGCGGTAATAGCCGTCCGGGTCGAAGGCTAGAACGGTATACACACCGGGCTTGCGGACCAAGGGTGTAAATGAGTCGCCGTTGATGCGCAGGGTGTAGACCACCACTCCCGTCTCCTCTTGTACCTGAACCACCGCATCGTGGAAGCCGGTGGTCTCGATCGGATCCAGCATCCACTGCGCTCCCCAAAGTCCGTTATCGATCTGATCGATGACAATCGGCCAGCCATTGTAGGGCTTGGCGCCGGGTGCGGATGGATCGATCCAGCGAGGCCACTCCGCGACTGTCGTCTTCCGGGTTGCGCGATTGCAGGTGAGGATCGTATAGCCGGTTACGCGGAATCGAAACCCTCCAGGCCGGGACCTGGATACCGCGCGGGATTAGCCACTGCCAGCACGGTCATGCGATTGCCGAAGCCGTCGAGGTAATCGCCGGTGTTTGGCGCTCCGGGCAGCGCGTTGGGCGCAGGATCGGGAGGGAACCAACGCCGCGGCCAGATGTTTGAGATTGCCGGCGTACACACCGAATAGACGCCGTCGCGAAAATCCTCGACACCATAATGGGAAGTAGTTCCCAGGTGTTGATCGCCGCAAAGATGGGCTGCGAAGCCTTTGCGCCACTTGAGGATCGCCGCATCCCGCCCATGCTGAGGCCAACCCGCCGAATCATGATCGGCTACAAGATGGTCGCCGCCGATATAGGCTCCCACCGCTAGAACGGCTTCTGTAGGATCGCCTTGATCGGTATCGACGCCTTTGGGTTCCGTATGCAGACAGCCAAAAAGCGTTTGGGAGACGGCAAATTTCATCCACGTCCCGCCACTCCAATCCGCCGCCCAGGATTCGAGAAAGTCGAGCTGGCGCTGGCCGAGCAACTCCGCATCGGGGACGTTGCTTTGCTTTGCCGCGTTCCAAGCGGGGTTCAGCGCGAAGCCGTTGACAATATTTGCGGCTGGCAACTGTTCTTTTGGCGCTGACTTCCACTTGCGGTCTTCGACGATTGCAAAACTCATACCGCCCCATCGCAGTCAGTGTAGTAGACGCCGATCTCCTGCAGCACGGCGTCGAGTTGAATGGATCGGGCAGGTGCGCCGTTTGGCAGCGTTGCACCATGTTCACCCAACGCGGGGCATCTTGTAGCCGCCTGAATCCTGGCCTGCGTAGCCGAGCTGCCCTAGGGCGCCGGGTTGGTTGGGCGTCCTCCGCAACCCCAGATATTTCCATGGTACATATCGTGATCGTCAGTCATGCACACTGACGGAATCTCGCGCGTAAGATCGCCCACAGCCCAACCGAAGATGTACCACTTACGGAGAAAATCCAGCATCGCCGGTTCCAGAAGGCCGGGAGCGCGGCTCTCGAGAACACCATAGCCGCCCACCGACTCGTAGATCTGATCACCTGTCCAAAACAGCAGCTCGGGTTTGTGATACGCCAGGTGGGTGGTGAAATCGCTGTGCGGAAAGCCCAGATCCCAGATGCAGGTCAGCAGGCCGGCCACGACTTCCTCTTCGCCGGCCGGGTCTTTGCGAATGGTTCCGCTGTAGGTATATTGCTTCGCACTCCCGGCCGCATCCCGCAGGGAATAGAGAACGCGGTACGAGCGCTCCTGGGAGGCATCCCATGCGGGGACGCGAAAGGTAGCGTTCCACGCATCGGGGTCGATCGCGGCAGTGGAGATGGACTTCCAGGCGCCGCTCCCGGTTGCTTCGCGCACCTGCAAAGTCGCGCTTCCGGCTGCATCGCCGAGAGGGGGAAATTGCGCCGAGAGTTTCATGATGCCGCGGCTGACCGTATAGAGCGTGAACAGGATGGGTCCGTAGATACGATCGTCGTGCTCGTCGACTTTGCTGCCGCCGACAGTCCAATCGGAGAACCAGAAGCGCATGGTTCCCCCGCCCTGCTGCCGCGGCGGATAGAAATTGAAGTCGTGACTGGGACCCGTACCGGTGGCCGGCTGCGCAGCCTCGGGGGTCGTTTCCACTGGTCCCGAGCTGCTCACCAGGGCCATGCCGCCGGTCAGCCAATCGCCTGGAATCTCGCGTGACGTCTCGACGGAATGAGCTTGCTGCGAGTCTGTAGCGCGCAGAGTCACCCTGTAACCGGTTGAGGAAGGCCGCGCGTGCAACTGCAGCTGGATCTCCCGGGCGAGATCCATCCGCGGCGCTGCATCCTCCACGGCGCCGATGAACAACCTGCCGTCGGCATTGATTCCGGCGTTCATGCCGCGCCCATAGATTGCCGCCGCGCGGTACTCGTTCCTCTCCGACCGGATACCCACGCGAAATCCCACAAAGCCTTGCTCCAGCGGCGCAGAATCGATCCGCCCCAACCGTACATCGAGCGCCAGATCACCGCTGCGCCCTGCCGTCTCCCGGGTGAGCAGAAACACGTTACGGTCTCCTCCAGGTGAAAAGCACTCCAGGCGGCCTTCGCGAATACGCCAGTCCTGCAAAGGATTTGACCAATATTCCGGACCGGGCCACGGCCGTTCGGCATCGCGCGGCCAAGCGCTGCGAAAGGACACTCGCTCCTCCGCGCCGGCGCCCAGCGCGGGGCGCGCCAATGTCAACGCCGTCGCGCCCAGCGCCGTGCTGCCTGCCTTCTTTAAGAACGACCGGCGATCCAGTCGCTTGCCCATTGATTCAGCCCTTTCTTTCTGGCATTCCGGCGGGAATCTGCCCTGATCCGAATACCATTATGCCAAGAAGGGCAGAAGCTTCTGTCATTCCCGACGGGAATCTGCCTTTTGCCTTTCACTTCCTAACACAGCTTTTTTCTTGTAGGGTTTCCCTTGGCAGCGATCCGAGGAGATGTATGCGCAGGAGAGAGTTTCTAAATGGCGCCGTGAGCACCGTACTGTTTTCAACAGCCCTCAGGGAGAGCCTATCGGCTCAGGCCGCCGAAGGCCCTTTGAAACCAATGGCCGTTGGCCTGGTGATTAAGCCTTCAACCGGGCCCGAAGCTGCAATCTCACGTGTGCATGACCTTGGGCTTTCCAACTGCTTTCTTTCAATGGATGCCTATCTGGGAAAATACAATGCCGCGTTGGCAAAACAACTTGGCGGATTGCTGGAGAAGTACGCTGTAACAGCCACTGCAATGGAGGTCGTAGGACCGGAGCCGCTGAAATGGGATTTCCTCGATGGCCCTTCCACCATCGGCCTGGTACCTCGCGCGACGCGCACAGCTAGGATCGATGCGCTCAAGCAGACCTCCGATTTTGCCAAAATGCTGGGCATTCCGAGCGTCCAGACGCACTGCGGATTTATTCCCGAAAACCCAAGGGACCCGCTCTATGAGGAGACGGTGCTTGCCATCCGCGAAGTTGCAGTGCACTGTTCCGGCAACGGCCAGGATTTCTTAATGGAGACAGGACAGGAAACACCGACAACCATGTCCCGCGCAATCAAAGACGTTGCTCAACCGAATCTTGGCGTGGGGCTGGATACGGCCAATCTCATTCTCTATGGAAAAGCCAATCCCGTAGATGCGGTTGACATCATCGGATCGCATGTAAAAAGTGTCCACGCCAAGGACGGGTTGTGGCCCACGGATCCGATGCAGCTTGGGAAAGAAGTGCTGATCGGCACCGGCCGCGTAAACTTTCTTGAGGTCTTCGCCAAGCTGGACAAGCTGGGATATACCGGCGCGATTACCATCGAGCGCGAAATCTCCGGTCCACAGCAAATTGAAGACGTAAAGAAAGAAAAGACGTATCTCCAACGGACGATAGCGCGAGCACGCGCCACAAATTAGCGCCGGAGTTGGATTTTACGATAACCGAAGTGTTCATGGGCCTGCGGCCGACCCAGAGAATGAATATCGGGTTGAGGAAGGCCTGGTTGGCAATTACACCTAACTTTGTCATCTCGACCGAAGCGAAGCGGAGTGGAGAGATCTGCGGTTTTCCACTCTTCGGTCGAGATAACAAATCAGCGCCTGCGGCCGGCTCTAATCGCGCGGGGTCTCCCGCAGCCGGGCCTCCGCCTCCTCCACCACGTGCACGTAGACCAAACGGTCGGCTTCGAGCGACTTCAGCTCAGCGGTGAACTGCTCTTCGCAAATGGCGCCGGCTGTGAACATTACCCGCCTGCTCTCAATCCGCTTGGCGACCACCGCCGCCTGCTCCTTCCATCGCGCGATCTGTGAAGACCAGATTTCTACGTCGGTCGCGTCTCTCATGGTCACAACCTAGCAGGGGAGCAAACAGGATGGAATGCTCTTGGAGATTTAAGTTTGCCGGAGGAATCGAGCTAGGTTCCCCCCTTTGCTTTAAGTTCGGATCCTGTGGATGCCGGGGTGTGCCCCAGGGCGTCGAAGAATCGGTCGCGCCATTTGAGAATGTCGGCATTGCGGATTTGATTGCGCAGACGGATCATGCGGCGGCGGCGCTCATGGGGAGCCATATCCAAGGCCTCCTTGAGCGCCGCAGCCACACCAAACTCGTCATAAGGATTGACTAGAATGGCTCCGTTGCGAAGTTCCGGAGCGGCGCCGGCAAACTCGCTCAGAATCAAGATGCCGTCCGCATCAACCCGCGAAGCGCAATACTCCTTGGCGACCAGGTTCATGCCGTCCTTGAGCGGCGTGATCAAGGCAATATCCGCAGCCCGGTAGATGGCAATCAATTCCTCCCGCGGGATGGCGCGATGAATATAGTTGATGGGAATCCAGCCCGGTTCGCTGAACTCCCCATTCACTCTGGCGACCAGGCGCTCCACTTCGCTCTTGAGATCCTGGTATCCGGGAATGCCTTGGCGGCTGGGTACGACGATCTGGATGAGCCGCACGCGGCGATGGAACTCCGGGTATTCGCGCAGCAGCGAGCGAAAGGCTTTGAGCCGTTCCGGGATGCCCTTGGTGTAATCAAGACGGTCTACGCCAAGTGTGATCCGCACATTCACTAGCGGATCTTTAATCTCCCGCACCCGCCTGAGGATGGGCTCGGATGCCGCCGTTTCGGCGAATTCCTGGTAATTGATGCTGATGGGGAAGAACTGGATGTGGGTCTGGCGGCGCTCGCTGATCACGATATGGCCCTCGCCGCGGCTGGTTATTTTAATAGAAGGGACGAAGCTGCGCAGGCAGGCGACAAGATTGCGCTCATCGCGTCTGGTCTGCAGTCCAATGAGGTCGTGCTCCAGCAGGTCTTCCAGAATCTCCCTGCGCCAAGGCAGCTTTTCGAAGATGTCGGGGGCGGGAAATGGGATGTGCAGAAAAAATGCGAGCCGTGCTTCGGAACGATGCGCGCGCACCGTTTTCCCTACCTGCATGAGTTGATAGTCGTGAATCCAGATCAGATCTCCGGGGGCCGAGGCGCGCTCCACGGTCTCGGCGAACTTTCGATTGACCCGCTGGTAGAAGTGCCAATACATGGGGTCGAAGTTGCAGCGCGATTGCAGGTCGTGGAAGAGCGGCCAGATAACCTCATTGGAAAAACCCTGATAGAAATTAAGGTTCTCCTCTTCCGTCACAAAGACGGGCGCGAACTTGCACTCTCGCCCGCTCGCTTCTTTCAGCAAGCGATGAATCTCCGGTGAGTCGCCGACTCCGGGTGAACCGACCCAGGTTCCGCCATGGCTTTTGAGAAGCGGCTCCAATGCGCTGACCAGTCCGCCGCTGCTGGGATGCCCCTTGAGTTCGCCGTCCTGGCAAGTGAAGGTGATGGGCATACGATTGGAAACGACCACCAGATTAGGAGCTTTCGCGCTCATCGGCCGTTCCTTCCCGAAGAAGGAGCACTGGAAGATCCGGACGACTGAATCCACCCGTCGAGAAACTCCAGGAGCTCTTCCGGCGGCCTGATCCAGAACTGCGCCGAAGACGGGCGCAATTCGTTGCGGACTAGAATAGAGACTCCACGATTGCCCAGCGCGCGAAAAGCATCTTCATCGGTCAGGTCGTCTCCCAGATATGCGGCTGCCAGATCCCCGCTTGAGACCTCTTCTTCGGCGAGGATTTGTTCAACCGCGGTTGCTTTATCGCGGTCCTTGGAGCGCAGCTCCAATCCGCCATCGAAGGCAAGCAGATGGAGCTCGCTTTCGCCCGCATGGCGGGCATAGAGCGACTCCACCGATGAGCGGATCTCCTGTTGCGTGGCCGGATCGGAGGCACGCCAATGAACGGCAAGCGAAGCGGGCTTTGCCTCCATGGCTGCGGCAAATCCCAGCCCTTCAATCTCCGATTTCATTCGCTTCAGGACTTCGCTTTCTCGCGGGTTGAGCGGCTCGAGCTCATAGCAGCCGTCAGACTGGAGGCGCTCCCTCCCGTGGTCACCCCAGATTTCAAACTTGAGTGAGCCAAGCAGGCCGGCAAGGTCGCACGCCGGCCGCCCTGAGACCAGAACCAGGCGCACCGCCGGCAACCCGGAAAGCGTTGCCAGACGCTCCGCAACGCCAGGATAAGGGAAGGCAGAGGAAGGATCGTTTTTGAAAGGAGCGAGCGTGCCGTCATAGTCCAGCATGAGGACGGATCGCCGGGCGGCGCGGAGACGCGGCCAGAACCGTCCCGCCTCCACCGATTGTGTCCAAGAAAAAGGCTTCATCTTCTACTCCTTTGGATGCCGAATTCAGCGCCACGCCGCCCCAGGCGTCATGGAACCAATGCGGTATATGCAAGAGAATCAGCCTTTTGACAGCTTAATAGAATTGTGTCACAGGATGAATGTGGAGTGAGACAAGAAGCTCGGATGCGTCTTTGCCTTTCTTTCTGTCATTCCCGCAGGGAATCCGCTTTCCGTACCGCAGGCCCACAAACACTCCGGCCGACTCATGGGATGAAAGTCGAGTTGAGGAAGGCTTGGTTGGCAATTACTCTTAACTTTGTCATCTCGACCGGAGCGAAGCGAAGTGGAGAGATTCGCGGTTTCCCACATCTGGCGCAAAGGGCGCGCCAGATATGGGGTACCCAGGCTTCTCAGGATGACTTCAAGAAAGTAAAGCGGAGCGAAGGGAAGCCGCACATAAACCGCAAATCTCTCCACTTCGCTTCGCTCCGGTCGAGATGACAAATTAAAATGACAGGTCCACAAACGCTCCGGTCAAGATGACAAATCTGTCCAGTTGCCCCCTAGATGGAGACATGCTCCTCATATTGACTTCCATCGATGAGATCCACCTGCAGAATGTACTTGCCCTTCTTTAGAGTGGTTGTGTCCAATTCATAAACGTACTGTTGCGATATTGGATCGAAGCTGAAAACGCCTTCCGGATTGCCGCCATTCGCGGCCTTGAATGGGACCGCCTGCGAGCAGCCTGCGGAGGAGTCCTGAAGAACAACGAGGCCGGCCAAGGCATCATTTACAGCTGTGCCATTCGCCGATGTCAGCTTAAATGCCACCTCTAAGCTTCCGTCAGATTGGACTGTGGCATTCTTCGCCGCCCACTCAAATTTGCCCAGTAGTGGAACCTCCTGGCCCAGCACGAAAACCGGCGAAGGGTCGGATGCAATTCCATTGGCGACAACTACGATCTGATTCAAGCCCGGTTGGATGCCGGCGGGTAGATCGAAATGAGTTGACACAGGACGATCTCCGGTCGCGACTCCCATGGTGCAATGGCCGTGGGTCCGCGCATAGATCACCGAGCCTGTCGATGGGTTGGAGGTACGGACTTCGGGGTAATTTGTCGCCGCCGTGGCGTCGTCTCCATATATGGACGCCTGCGAGAGCCCGTTGAATTGCGTGCCCGAGATGCGGTACGCGCTGCCAGGCCTGACCAGGAAAGGGGCAGATTGGATGGCAGGTTTCCAGCTATTGTCGGGGCTGTCCGGCGAAGTGTAAATCTCGACATCGGAACTTCCATCGGTGTAGAGAACCTGCCCGGTGGGAAGCACAAGCATCCGTCCGTTATAAACAATGTCAGTTTGGGCATTCGGTGTCGCGGGAACCTCAGTCAAGCTGGTTCCATCAAATTCGAAGAAGTGCACCGGAGTCTGTCCGGCGCCGGCGGTCACCAGCACATTGCCGTTGGGCAGAAGCGCCGCGGGACCATCGCTGATCGCGAGTTGGCCCTCCCCGGAGACATCCGGAAAGACGGGACCGGGAGTCCAGACGCCCGGGGCATGTGAATGTAGCGCGGGATGATAGATCGATGTTTCTCCGCTCACACCCGTGCCAAAAACTGTGCCGTCAGGCCTGAGCACCGCCGGCCCCACCTCGTCGACGGAAGTTTCCGCTAACGGCGCAACCGTGCTGCCGGCGCTTACCCAGGTGCCCAACTTAGGAAGATACTTCTCCGCATACGGAGCATTGAGAGTATCGACAGTCAGAATTGTCCCATCCGGCAGCAACGTCCAGCCTTCCTGATCGTTCCGGTCCGCCTTGGCATTACTGCTCACTGGAGTCCAGGCGAGCGTCGCCGGATCCAATCGGGCCATCTGTGTATCGCTGAAGCTGGCCAATAGAAATTTTCCGTCGGGCAAGACAACATTCTGAGCGTCGGCAACACCCCTCCAGCCATAGGGAGGCGATAAGTACGACCAGGCGTTGGCCACCGGATCGTAGATGGCGCCGGTATTCAGGTAGGCGATGCGAAAGAAGTTGTATTCTCCGCCGATCACAATGACTCTACCGTCCGCGAGCACTGCGGAGGAGTAATAGAGCGGAGCGTATCCCGCCGGCAGAGAGGCAAGCTGCGACCAGGATCCATTGATGTAGCTCCCGCTTGCATCCGGAGTCAAACGCCACCAGTCGCTTTGTCCATAGTCCTGAACCATGACTGTGCCATCCGTCAGCAGAAGCGCGGTGCTCGCGCGGAAGCCGGGCTGGTTGTTCAAGGGTTGCCAGGATTGCGAACGGGCTGCGCCGGAGAAGGCGAGAGAGACGGCAATTACGGCTGCAACAGTTTGCAACAGGTTTGTAACATTCTTGCGCACGTGATCCTCCGCTAATCGTTGCGTGAGTGCTGAATGCGTTTAGGAGGGTACTTCTCTGTTCGGGCCGGTGTTGAAGCGTTGCGAATTATGGCTTGCGGAATTGGCGTAAGTCAAGAAAGAAAAATTATCATGCAGACAAACGCGTTTGAATGCAGTCGGGCGCGCAATATACTGGAGTAACTGGTTCTTCTAAATATGAGCACGCAACTGGACAGGATATTGGCGGTCACCCGGCGCGGGGTGGAAGAGCGCAAGGCTGCGTGCCCAACTGCAGATCTGGAGCGCGCCGCGGCTCTCCACTCGCCGCGCGGTTTTGCGCGCGCTCTGCGGCGCACGGCGGCCGCCGCTCCGGCGATCATTGCGGAGATCAAAAAAGCCTCTCCTTCCCGTGGACTCATTCGCGAGCATTTCGATGTTCCGTCCCTGGCCTCCGGTTTCGCAGCCGCCGGCGCAGCCGCGCTCTCCGTATTAACAGAGGAACAATTCTTCCAAGGCAGTCTGCGCAATCTGCAACTTGCCTCCGAGTTCTCCGGCCTGCCTTGCTTGCGCAAGGACTTCCTGGTCGATGAATTTCAGATTCTGGAGGCACGGGCGAACCGTGCGGATGCCATTCTGCTCATCGCTGCGGCGCTAAGCGATACCGAACTGCGCGCCTTGACGGAAAAAGCCCATGCTCTTGAATTGGATGTGCTGGGCGAGGTGCATACCACCAAGGAGCTCGAGCGGGTTTTGCATCTCAATCTTGGATGGGATGCAGTGGGCGTGAACAATCGCGATCTCAAGAGCTTCGCGGTGCGTCTGGAGGTTTCCTTGAGCTTGGCCGATAAGCTGCCTTCAGGAGCCGTGCATGTGGCGGAGAGCGGAATCGATACGGCGGATGATCTTGACCGGCTGCGCCGCGCAGGCTTTGACGCTTTTTTGATTGGGGAGTTCCTCATGCGCCAGCCTGATCCAGGCTCCGCGCTCAAGGACTTGCTGGCTGCCGCCGCCCCGCTCGAAGACGCCAGGAAGTAAGATCTTCTCTATGTGGGTCAAGATCTGCGGCACCACCAATCTCGAAGATGCTCTGCTGGCCGCCGAAGGCGGCGCCGATGCCCTGGGGTTTGTCTTCGCTCCCAGCCCGCGGCAGGTGACCACGACCCGGGCACGGCATATTACAGCTGAGTTGCCTGCGCAAATCGAGAGATACGGCGTCTTCGTGAATGCGCCGTTTTCCGAGATCGCGGACACGGTGAGCGAGTGCGGGCTCAGCGGAGTGCAGTTGCATCGCGCCGCGGACCGTAATCTGCCATCGCGGCTGCGCGAACATTTTGCCAGTCGGATGCCAAGGCTCAGCATTGTGCAGGTCGTCAACATCTCGGCTCAATTGACTCAATCGACTCAATCGACCGATTGGACCCCCGATCGGGCAATCGATGCTGTACTGGCGGACTCGTCCTCAGCTATGACCGCAGGCGGCACAGGCATCAGCTTCGATTGGGCCGGAGCCCGGGAGAGCCTGTTACGAATCGCCGCCCATTCGCGGGTGATCGTAGCCGGAGGACTTCGCCCGGAGAATGTGCGCCGCGCCATCTCCATTCTGCGTCCTTGGGGAGTCGATGTCGTCAGCGGCGTGGAAGCGGCCCTGGGCAAGAAAGACCCCGCACGCCTTCTCGCATTCATTCACGAGGCTCGCCAAGCGGAAGCCGATCTGAGCAACCTTCCAGCAGAGGCAAGTGCCCCAGTCTCGCGAAGCTAGCCTGGGTCTTGCTTCTACGCTTCTTCTGCGTCTTTGCCTTTCTTTCTGTCATTCCCGAAGGGAATCCGCTTGCGCTCAATTTGTTGAGGAAAGCTTGGTTGGCAACTACACCTAACTTTGTCATCTCGACCGGAGCGCAGCGGAGTGGAGAGATTTGCCGTTTCCCACATCTGGCGCAAAAGGGCGCCAGATATGGGGCACCCAGGTCTTGGTAGACAGATCTTGGTGGAAGCCCCCTGCTTTAGCTGGTCCATCATCCTTCGCACGGAATGCCGTGCGAAGGATGGGAGACCCTCGATTGAGCCTATTTGGTTTTCTCCAGGGCTTTGGCGCCGTCTAGATGCTTCTGCAAGACAGGCAAAGTATCCTGGGCATAGGACTTCAGCGCCGGAGTCTGGGCGTCCGCCGCTTCTTTCTTATAGATGGCGATTGCTTTAGTGTGTCCGGCAATCATCTCGTGGATGTAACGGCGATCGAAGGCGGCGCCCTTCAGCTTTTGGAAGGGATCGATCATCGTCTTATTTTGCTCGGCGCCGATCGCGTCCGGCCTGGTGAGATTGGCCTGGTGCGCAATGTCGTAGAGCTGGTTGAAGTCCTTGGTATGGTCGGTGACCAGCATTTGAGCGTAATCCTTTACCGCCTGCGAAGCGGCCACGGATTGCGCCAACTGTCCCAGGTTGGCCTCCACCATATCGGTTTGTGCAGCAAGATCGACAAATTGCTGGTCGGTCATTGCCGCTCCCGCCCCGGCCTTCACCTTGGCCAATGCAGGAGTCGAGAAGAGAACGAGACAGCAAACGGCTGAAAGAAGTTGCTTCATTTGGGTTTCCTCCCCCTCGGAGTTGGATGCCAATAGGGGCATTCATGAAGGGCAGAAGCCATGCTATCGTGAAGGAAAAGAAGTGTATATCGAATGTCTCGTGACTTACCCAAAGCCTACAATCCGGGGGCAATAGAAGACCGCTGGTCCGAGTATTGGGTGGCAGAGGAGCTCTTCCACCAGCCATCGCCCGACTCCCAGCCGGATGCGCCGCTCTTTACTATCCTGATGCCCCCGCCGAATGTCACCGGCCGTCTGCACATGGGCCACATGTTCGAGCAGACGGAGATGGACATCCTTACCCGCTGGCGGAGGATGTGCGGGGACCTGGCGTTATGGATCCCGGGCACCGACCATGCCGGGATTGCGACCCAGATTATGGTAGAGCGTCAGCTCGCCGCCGAACACAAAACCCGGCAGGAGATTGGCCGCGAAGCGTTTACCGAGCGCATCTGGCAATGGAAGCGCCATTACGGGGGCGCCATCCTGGAGCAGATGAAGCGCCTGGGGGTTAGCGTCGACTGGTCGCGTGAATACTTCACCATGGATGCCGGCCTATCCTCCGCAGTTCGCGAGGCCTTTGTCCGGCTGCACGAGCAGGGCCTGATCTATCGCGGCGAATATATCGTCAACTGGTGCCCGCGCTGCCAGACAGCTATCTCCGATCTCGAAGTGACCCATGAGGAGCAGCAGGGCAAGCTTTGGGAGATTCGCTATCCCATTGCCGGCGAGACTGGCTTTGTCACCGTCGCTACGACCCGCCCCGAGACCATGATGGGCGACGTCGCCGTGGCGGTGCACCCGGAGGACGAGCGCTACCTGCACGTTCATGGCAAGACACTGCGCCTGCCGCTTGCTGAACGCGATATCCCCGTCATCACCGACCCCTGGGTCAGCCGCGACTTCGGCACCGGAGCGGTGAAGGTCACGCCCGCGCACGACGCCAACGACTTCAGTCTCGGTCAGCGGCACGGCCTGCCATCGATCAACGTGATGGACGAGACTGCGCGGATGAACGCATCGGCCGGCCCCTACGCCGGGCTCGATCGATATGCTGCGCGCAAGCGGATCCTCGAAGATCTCGAAGCCCTGCACCTGCTGGCGGCCACGCGCGACCACGTCAACTCCATCGCCAAGTGCGACCGCTGCAAGACCAATGTCGAGCCGCGTCTCTCCACCCAATGGTTTCTCAAGATCCAGCCGCTGGCGGACAAGGCCATTGCCGCCGTCGAAGAGGGTTACATCACCTTTACGCCGGAGCAGTACGCCAAGACCTACTTCGAGTGGATGCGCAATATCCATGACTGGTGCATCTCGCGCCAACTCTGGTGGGGCCATCGCATCCCGGCGTGGCACTGCGCTAACTGCCGCCATATCACGGTGGCCCGGGAGATGCCTGAGGCCTGCGAAAAATGCGGCAGCGGCAAACTCGAACAAGAGACGGATGTTCTCGATACCTGGTTTTCTTCCGGCCTTCTGCCCTTCTCCGTCTTCGGCTGGCCGGCGCAAACCCCCGATCTCGAGACTTTTTATCCCACTCAGCTGTTGGTGACCGGCTTCGACATCCTGTTCTTCTGGGTGGCCCGGATGATCATGCTGGGCTGCCACTTCATGCTCGATGTGCCCCTGCGGGACGGCAGCCCGCGCACGCTTAAGGATGCAGTTCCCTTCCGCAAGGTCCACATTCACGCCCTGGTGCGTGATGCCGAACGGCAGAAGATGTCCAAGACCAAGGGCAACGTAATCGACCCTATCGAGATCGTCCGGCGCTTTGGCACCGACGCGGTGCGCTTCACTCTGGCGGCGATGGCTTCGCCCGGCACCGACATCGCCTTCAGTGAGGAACGCACCGGCGGCTACCGCGCATTTGCCAATAAGATCTGGAACGCCGCCCGCTTCATCTTTATGCAAATGGACCGGGCTGCCGAAGCCGGTATCGTCGTCCGGCTCCAAGACCTACCACGGGAGCCGGTCGCGCTTGAAGGCGCCCCCATTGAATACCGCTGGATCGTAGCGCGCCTGAATAGCGTTGCGGCTGAGGTCAACCAGGCGCTGGCCGAATACCGCTTTCACGAAGCCGCCAATCTGGTATATCAGTTCTTCTGGGGAGACTTTTGCGACTGGTATCTTGAAGCCGTCAAACTGCGCCTCGACTTCTCCGAATCCGGCAGCAGGGCCGCCCTGGTTACTCTCTTGGGCGTCTTCGAGGCGGCGCTCCGCCTGCTCTCCCCCTTCATGCCCTTCATCACCGAAGAGCCTCTGGCATGCCCTTTACGACGGCGCCCCTCCGGCAAAATCGATTGCGCTCTCCCGCTTTCCCCAAGGCCGCGAGCATTCCGATGATGCCGCTGAAATCGACATGGGCGTATTGCAGGGACTCATCGTCACCGTGCGCGCTTTGAGAAAAGACCTGGGCGTGGAGGAGAAGCTGGCGGTGCCCGCGCGCTTGAGCCGATACAGCATTCCATCCGATTGCCTGCCGTTGGTCGAGCGCCTGGCGCGTATCTCCGAAGTAATTCCCTTCGACGGGCATCTGGAAGGAGCCAACAGCCGCAGCACCTCCAACTTCGATGTTGCCCTTCTCTATGAGCGTAAGATCGACGTTGCGGCGGAGCGGGAGCGCCTCGCCAAGGAGCTGGCGCGATATGAGAAGGAATTGTCGAATGCCGGGCGGCAGCTTGCCAATGAGGGCTTTTTATCCAAAGCGCCGGTCGAGGTCGTGGCCGGACTGCGCCGCCGCGCGGATGAACTGAGCGCGCTCATCCCTAAGACTCACTCTGCTCTCAACAGCCTCAACTCCGAAGCGGAAAACGGCACGGCATAAAAGGGAAGCCAATGGACTGGAAGAGTAAGCGTGTCGAGGCCATCCTGGAACAGGCCCTGATCGAAGATAAGGCGACCAGCGACGTCACCACCGCAGTCACCATCGATGCGGATCTGCGCGCCTCGGGCACGGTGGTGGCCAAAGAAGATTGCGTGATCTGCGGGCTAGGCTCGATTCCCCGCTTCCTCGAGATCTTCGCCCGCCTGGACAAGCGAAGTTCCAACCGCTTCGAGGTAATCAACCATCCGGAGATGTTCGATGGCGTGCGCGTCAAGAAGGGGCAGCCGGTCGCCGTGATTCGCCACAATGCGCGCGCCATTCTGGCCTGCGAGCGCGTCATCCTCAACCTGATGCAGCGCATGAGCGGCATCTCCACTGCCACCAGGGCGTACGTGGATGCGGTCGCCGGAACTAAAGCCAAGGTTCTGGACACGCGCAAGACCATTCCCGGATTGCGCACCTTGGACAAATACGCGGTCCGCTGCGGAGGCGGACAAAACCATCGGCTCGATCTCTCCGACGGCATTCTCATCAAGAACAATCACATCTCGCTGGGGGGCGGCATCCCCAAGGTTTTGGCGCGCGCGTTGGCGGAGCGCGAAGCCGGGGCAGACCGTGGAATGCGAAGTGCGCACCTTCGCCGAAGCCTCGACCAGGCGATCCAGGGCGGCGCGGATTCCCTGCTGCTTGACAACATGACCCCGGCCGAGATCAAGAAAGCGATGGCCATCTGGTACGCAGTCACAGTCCTTCGATTCCGATCGAGGCCTCCGGCGGCATCAACCTGGAGAACATTCGCAAATATGCTCTTGCCGGAGTGGATTACATATCCGTCGGCGCCCTGACCCACTCCGCCGTCGCCGTGGATCTCTCCATGCGCATTACAGCCGAAGTTTTCTAGTGACGTGCCTTTGGGTGGAAGCCCCCGCATTTATGCGGAGGTAGGAGCGCTTCAGCGCTCCGGGAAGCCGGAAAAACTATGGCTTTGTTGTATCAGGGTACGACTTTAGTCGTGCCGTGCCCCTGCTTTAGCAGGGGGAAGCTGGACTTCGGTCAGCGGAAAAGCATTCAACCAAGAAAAGAGCGCTTTAAAGCCCTCCTTGAATTGGGGCTTCATTCAGGGGCCTGAAGGCCCCTGCTCCCTCCGGGGTCGCCCTTTCGGGCGAAGAGATGCACTTACTTCTTTGCGAGCTGATCTGCCAGTTGAGCGCGGAAGTTTTTTTCCTGCTGAATATCTTCTTCGGAGAAAGCGGGTGCGAAGTCTTCGGGCTCGAAGACCTGGCGGATCTCGATCTCGGACTCGCCTGCGTGGGGGTTGGGGCAGCGCTTGACCCACTCGATGGCCTCTTCGAGGGATTTGACCTGCCAGAGCCAGAAGCCGGCGACGAGTTCCTTGGTTTCGGCGAAGGGACCGTCGGTGACGGTGCGGTTCTTGCCGGAGAAGTGGACGCGAGCGCCTTTGGAAGAGGGGTGTAGGCCTTCGCCGGCTAGCATGACTCCGGCTTTTACGAGCTCATCGTTGAATTTGTTCATGTCGGCCATGAGCTGTGGGTCGGGGAGTGCACCTTCTTGTTCGGATTCTTTCGTTGCTTTGACTATGACCATGAATCGCATTTTTTTTGTCCTTTGGGTTTGGGATGGATGTGGGGGATCGAGGCTTATTTTGCGGGCTGCTCGTAGGAGCTGCGGATTTCGGTTTCGCCGTCGCCGGCTACCTTGAGGAAACGTTTGGTGAATTCGATGGCGGCTTGTTTCGATTCGGCCTGGATGAGGGCGAAGCCGCCGACGAGCTCTTTGGATTCGGTGAAGGGGCCGTCGGCGACGGTGAAGTTGCCGCCGGTGGAGCGGACACGCGCTCCGAGGGCAGAGGGAAGGCAGCCTTCGGTGGAGAGCAGGAAGCCTTCTTTAAAGGATTGTTCGATGAATTTGCCCATCGTTTCCATCATTTCGAGGGTGGGTGGGCCGCCTTCGGGTCCGGCGGGCTTGTAGATGCATAAGAATCGCATTGGTTCTCCTTGTTTCGACTCAAGTTTAGAGCTTAATTGCTGCTCTATTGGTACGTCGAAGGAGGGTTGGGGGAATCGACATAGCTGGTCGATTTATTTTGAATTTTATTTTTTGTGGGGTGAAGTGGCTTAGGCGGAGAGCGATGGTGAAGAGGCGGCTTTCCAAACGAAGAGCGTATCTCGGCGGCTTTAAGCCCTGGATCCCCCATGCCAACACTGGAGCTCTTCCTGCCGCATGAATGCCTCCCAACCCCCGCTGGACACGGCAAAGGGAAAAACTGTCTAATGAAATATACGTCTGAAAGGCGGCTTTCTTGTCCTTAATCCGAACCCTTGTCTGTTGCCTGCTGGTTGGCCTGGCCGCGGGCTGCAAGGCGCAGAGCACCGCTACGGCTATCACTCCCACTCCTCAGCTTAACCGGAGGATTGAGGTGATGGTGCGCTCCCAGTTCGATGTGCCGCCGGATGTGGACTTGACCATAGGAAGCTTAAGCAAGAGTGACTTCCCGGGATATCAGAACCTGCCTATCACCTTCGTTGGCAAGGGTCACTCGAGCACTGTGAATTTTCTGCTGTCCAATGACGGCAACACTGTAGCGCGGCTGGAGAAGTTCGACATCAGCCACAGCCCGGCGGCCTTGATTACAACCCAGGGGCGTCCGGTGCGCGGCTCCCCGTCGGCCAAAGTTACGATCGTCAATTTTGACGACCTGGAATGCCCCTACTGTGCGCAAATGCATGCCGAGCTCTTTCCCCTGACCGCCGAGCATTACAAGAACCTGGTCAAGTTCGTCTATAAGGATTATCCCCTGGTTGAGATTCATCCCTGGGCAATGCACGCCGCCGTCAATGCAAACTGCCTGGCCGATCAGAGCGGCGCCGCCTATTGGAGTTTTGTAGATTACGTGCACGAGCATGCCGGGGAGATCACCGGAGCCGGGCACGATGTGAAGGCGGCCTTCGCCACCCTGGACAAGCTTGCGCACCAGCAGGGAGAACGCTCTAAGCTGGATCTGGCCAAACTGGACAGCTGCACGGCAAAGCAGGACCAAGCGGTGGTCGAGGCGTCGATGAAGCAGGGCAACGCGATGGGAGTCAATGGCACGCCGACGATGTTCATCAACGGGGAGCGCATCTCCGGTGTGCTGCCGGCATCCATGCTCTGGATCGCTGTGGACCGCGCGCTGAAGGCGGCCGGGGTCCCGCCGCCCCCGCCGGGCAATGCCGCGGAAAGCGCCGAAGCCGCCGGCAGCGCGCAGCCGCGCAGCAAATGACCCAAGGAGAACCATTGTCAGAAGCATTTTCGCAGCACACGGGCAGGGTGCGCCATACCGCGCTCTGCATCAGCCTGGTTTCGCTGAGCGCCATCTTTTCGGCAGGGTGCAATCGCACCTACGGTCCCGATGTGGCGGCCACAGTCAATGGACACCCCATTGAGCGCGCGGAGGTAGAGAGATATTATCGCGACAATCTGGGCAATCCATCGCAGCAACCGAGCAAGGAGCAGGCCCAGGCCACCCGCCTCAACATCCTGCGCCAGCTGATCGACGATGAGATTCTTCAGCAGCGGGCGGCCAAGCTGCACCTGGTCGCGACCGATGAGGAAGTGGACGCCAAGCTGTCGGAGATGAAGGCGCCCTATACCCAGGAAGAATTTAATCAGCGGCTCAAGAGTTCCGGTCTATCGCTCGAAGACCTGCGCCGTCAGATTCGCCAGAATCTGACGCAAAATGAGCTGATCAACAAAGAGATCGTCTCCCGGATCAACATCACCGATGCCGACATCACCAACTTCTACAATGCGAACAAGGCGCAATTCAATTTCATTGAACAGAAGTACCATATCGCCGAGATCGTCGTGACCTCGCAGCCGTCCAAGATGCAGGAAGGCGCGAATCTGCAGAACAGCAAGGCCGGCAACGACGCTGAGGCGCACAAGAAGATTGAAATGCTGCACAGCCGTCTGGAGAGCGGCGACGATTTCGCCAGCGTGGCCATGAACTTCTCCGAGGCGTCCAATGACGCCAACAACGGGGGCGACATGGGACTGATCCCCGAATCGACTCTGCGCAGCGACCCTACCGTATTTGCCGCCATCTCCAAACTGAAGCCCGGGCAGATGACCGATGTGGTTCCCTTGGTGGCGCCGGGCGCAAAGACGCCTTCCGCATACGCCATCTATAAGCTGCTTGAAATTGAGCCGGCGGGACAGCGCGAGCTGAAGGACCCGCGCGTGCAGCAGGATATCCGCCAGCAGCTGCGCGATGGCAGCGCCCAATTGCTGCGCGCCGCCTATTACGAGATGCTGCGCGACCAGGCGCACGTAGTGAACTACCTGGCCGAGCAGATCTTCAAGAACGGCGCCAACCAATAGCCACGGGCGTAAAATCTTCCAATGAGCACGCTTCTTCCGGTGGATGCGGAAACATTGCCTCGCAGCCTCGTCCTGGACCCTCCCTTGACCGATGCTGAGTTCGAAGCGCTCTGCCGCGCCAATGACGGCGTTCAATTTGAGCGCACGAAAGAAGGAGTGATACGCATGAACCCACCCGCTGGAGGGCTTACCGGCGACGGCAATTCAGAAATCAATTACCAGCTCCGTGGCTGGTGGGAGAAGCACCTTCAGGGCCGCGTGTTCGATTCAAATACGGGGTTCTATCTTCCCGATAACTCGATGCTGAGCCCGGATGCAGCCTATGTTGCTGCCGCGCAGTTGACGGGATTGACCAAGGCTCAACTCACTGGATTTCCCCATCTCTGTCCGGAATTCGTCATTGAGTTGCTCTCAGCATCGGACGGCCTCGTGGATGCCCAGGGGAAGATGACTGCTTGGATTGCCAATGGCGCGCAGCTTGCCTGGCTGGTTGATCCCTATGCGAAGAGAGTCTTCATCTATCAGCCGGGAGCGAAGATGAGCATCTTCACCGGCATGCGCCTCAAAGGTTCAGGTCCGGTTGATGGCTTTACACTTGACCTGGGCAAAGTATGGAGCTGCTACGAAGTGTGAAGCATTCGTTTCTGGCGGCACTGCCCATCGAGATTTGTGGAATCCCAGGTCCCAAAATCGGGACCTGGGGCACCCGAGATTGGTCGAAGAGGAACTCGGTTACTCAACCTCGCCCACGTAGACGGCGAAGGGCGGGAGATCGATGAGCTGGATCGAAGCAGGCGAGTTCATCTCCGGCGATTCAACGAGCGTCTTAAGCTGCTTCCCATTCACTCCCTGAGGGGCGAGATCGAACGCTACCTTTTGCCGGTGCGCGGTGAAGTTGCAGGCCAAAATTACCGCTGGGCTGCCCGGAGTTTTACGCAACCATGAGAGAACGTTATTGTTGGACGGGTTCAGCATGGTGAGCTTGCCATCGCGCAGCGCCGGATTGTCTCGGCGCAAGAGGATCAACTGTTTGTACCAGTTCAACAGCGAATCGTCTTCACGCGATTCGAGGGCAACATTGACCGTCTTATAGGTTGGGGGAATGGGCAGCCACGGGGTTGCCGAGGGCGAAGTAAAACCGGCGTTCGGCGAACCATCCCACTGCATGGGTGTGCGCTCGCCGTCGCGGCCCTTTTCCTTGGGCCAGCCGATCTTGCCTATCGGGTCGCGCACATCTTCGATCCGCGTCGGGGGCGTGGTCTTCATCCCGATCTCCTGGCCGTAGTACATCATCGCGGTGGCCCGCGTCCCCAGCAGAATGGTCGCAATTACGCGGGCGATAGCCAGGTTGTTTACGCCGTCGCCATAACGGTCCCAGCTTCGCGGCCGGTCATGGTTGTCAAAGACAAAAAGCGGCTGATCGCCGTTGAGATCGTGCTCCGCCTGATCGATGCGCGCGCGGAACTCGGATACATCCAGCTTATTGATGAAGCCCACCTGCAGATCCATGGGCAATTGCAATTCATCGTTATCCTTGCCATACCATCGGTGCAGCTCTTCGATGTTGGGCAGGTAGGTTTCGCCGATCAGAACGCGGTCTCCCGGGTAGCTGTCGGTCAGCTTGCGCAGGGCGCGCATCACCACGTGGACTTGAGGAAGGTTGTTGGTGTAGGAGTCGTCGAGGTTGGGATCGCCATACGCATTCCTGCCCGGCAGCACCTTCTCATCGCGCAGTTGCGGATCTTCAAAGAGCGTAGGAACAGCGTCCAGGCGGAAACCGGCGACGCCCTTATTCAGCCAGAAGCGGCAGGCCGCGAACATCGCTTTCTGGACTGCGGGATTTCTCCAATTCAGATCGGGCTGCTGCGGATAAAACTTGTGATAGTACCACTGGTTGGTTTTGCTATCGAAGGTCCAGGCGGAGTGCCCGAAGACCGATTCCCAATTGTTCGGCGGCACTCCGGGAGCCTTGCCGTCGCGCCACACATACCAGTCGCGCTTGGGATTTGTCTTCGAGCTTCTCGATTGGACGAACCAGGGATGTTTGTCCGAGGTGTGGTTCATCACCATGTCCATGATGATGCGAATGTGCCGCTTTCGCGCCTCGGCCATCATGCGATCGAAATCAGCCATGGTTCCGTATTGCGGATCGATCGCCTCATAGTTGGAAATGTCGTATCCGAAATCTACTTGCGGAGAAGGATAGATCGGGGTCAGCCAGATGGCGTCAACGCCCAGGCTGCTCAGATAGTCGAGATGCTGGGTAACTCCGTTGAGGTAGTCGAGGCGCTTAGTAATTCCATTCAAGTCGCCGATCCCGTCGCCGGTCGTGTCCTGGAAGCTGCGCGGATAAATCTCGTAGATAAGGGCATGCTTCCACCAGGGAGCGCTGCTGGCGGATGCTGCGAAAGCGCTCGCCCCGGGCGCTAAAGCGGATAAGCCCAGAGCGAGCCAGGCGACGAAAACTATTCCCCAGCGGCTAAAGCCGATCGAATTTCGGTCAGTTACAGCAGTCGGGGCTAGAAGCCCCGACCTACCAGTCGTGCCCTGATACAAAGCCATAGTTTTTCCGCAGTCTGTAAAGCCCATTCAGGGATCGAATGCTTTTCCGCCGCTAAAGCAGCGGGCTCCCAACAAAAGCCTCCGGGTGGAAGCCCCCGCATTTATGCGGGGGTAGGAGCGCTTCAGCGCTCCGGGAAGTTCGACTCCGATCATGATGCGCTTTAGCGCTGGAATCGCGAAATCCAGGGCTAAAGCCCGTTTCAGGGGCCGGGCGCTTTTTCCGCTGGACTGAAGTCCAGCTCCCTCCTGCTAAAGCAGGGGCTTTCACCCAAAGATTCCGCAGGGGCTTCCACTTACTTCTTCGGCTGCGAGGCTACGATCTTGTCCCGAACTTTGGCATAGGTGGCTGCGGGAAGAATCCCGCGCGTCTTCAGGTCTGTCTTCGTCCGATATGGGCGGCCGGCGATGATCTTCGCCGAATAGACATCGCCGATTCCCGGCAGGGCGCTCAGCTCGTCCTTGCTCGCAGTATTGATGTCCACGAGGTGAGTTTGCGCAGCCTGGGGCGCCATCATCGCTGTCATTTGAGGCTTTGCAGCCGGCCGCGCCAGGGCCATGCCCCCGGCCAAACCCAGCGCAAGAATCATCATCACGACTTTCTTTGCCGATTTGCCGTAGCTTCCCGTCATTTTCCCTCCAGTGTAATCGGAAATCTGAAGCCAATGGATAGTACACCCAGCGGCGAGTTTTCTTGAATAGAATTCGCGCAGCATCGGCGGAACGTGACAGGATGAACGTAAGAGGCTCTTGGCGGCTTATGTCTACAAAGGTTGAGCGCCGAACTGTCGATCTGTCGCAATATCCCAACCTCGTCGTTATTTATCTTGGGATGCGGGTAAACCGTCTGACCGGGCTGAAGACGCTTATCGGATTCGGACCAAAGATCTCCGGCTCTGTCGCCGCTCAGCCTGACGGCTTGTTGCTGCATGAAAATTTTGTCTTCTCGCTGTTCCCGATGCACGCTGGCATGCGGCAGTACTGGCGCGATATGGAATCTCTCCTGGCCTGGACCCGCTCCGACCCGCACCGCCAGTGGTGGAAAAATTTTCTGCGCGACTCCGGCGGCACCGGCTTCTGGCATGAGACTTACCTGATGCAGGGCGGCATGGAAGCGATATACGACGATGTCCTGGAGCCGATTGGATTTATGCGTTTCGCTCCAGTCAAGCCTGCTCGTGGGCCCATGTTCGGTGCCGCTCATCGCGCCGCCAAGCCGCTGGAGGCGGAACCGGTGGTCAGCGAGAAGGACTTGTATGGGCCATAGCAGTTTCGACTCGCTCATCAGCGTTCTCCAGGATAAAATCCGCGGCAGCATGGTTTTTACTCCGAGCACCATCGCCGCGCTGATCATCGCCGCGAGTTTCGCTGCGGGACTGAACGTCTACGCAACCGTGCTCACCTTGGGATTGCTGACCCACGCACATTGGGTTCAATTGCCCTCGGGACTCGAAATGCTCGGCGACTGGTGGGTGATCGGCGCCAGCGGCGCGCTTTTCGCCGTGGAGTTCATCGCCGATAAGATTCCCGGCCTGGATATAGTGTGGAACGCTTTGCACACCTTTGTGCGCGTTCCCATAGCGGCGCTGCTGGCCTATGGAGCCGCCAGCCATCTCTCGCCGCCCATGCAGCTGCTTGCTACGGCGGCGGGCGCCGGGATTGCCATGGTGGCGCACAGCTCGAAGACAGCCGCGAGAGCCGCCATTATCAGCAGTCCGGAGCCATTCTCGAATATCGCCTTCAGCACCAGCGAGGATGTGGTAGCGGTTGGGATCACCTGGCTGGCGACACACCATCCTTGGGCCGCGGCCGGCATCGCGCTCACCCTCACGATTGTGGCTATCCTCATGATCCGTTGGGTGGTCAGGAGCCTGCGCCGCGTCTGGAGCCGGTGGAAACCAGCCCCGGCGGTTTAAGATTTTTGGTGGAAATGTTTCGACTAACTATACGACGCGCTTTAGCGCTGATATTCGTAATTCCAGGGCTAAAGCCCATTTTAAGTTGGAGCGTTTTTCCGCTGGACTAAATTCCAGCTCCCCCTGCTAAAGCAGTGGGCCTCCACCAAAAAAAGTCCAGCTTCCTAGTCGCTGGCGGCGGAATTGGCGAACGCCACCTCAGGTGCCGGATGGATCACTTCCGTCTCGCCTTCGGGAAGGACGCAGATTCGGGACTCGACACCGGCCGCTTTGCCCGCCGCCAGGAGCCGCTGTACCGGCTCCTCCAGCGGCTCCTGGGAAAGCCGGAAAGTGCCGTAGTGCATGGGAATCATGCGCTGCGCGCCGAGATCGAGGAACGCCTGAAGAGCCTCTTCGGGAGAGGCATGCACCGCGCGATAGTTGTCCGGGCGATAGGCGCCGATGGGGAGCAGAGCAACCTCTGGCTTGAGGCGCTTGCCGATCTTGGCGAAGCCATCGAAGTATGCCGTATCGCCGGAATGGTAGAGAGTGTGGCCGCCGCCGCGAATCACATAGCCGCCAAAGCCGCGGTGCGTATCCTTGAACAGGCGCGCTCCCCAGTGCTTGGACGGCGTCATGGTTATGTCCAGGCCGGCGATGCGTTTCCCTTGCCACCATTCCAGAGAAGCAACCCGGGAAAAGCCGAGATCGCCGACCAGGTCCTCCACGCCCCAGGGCACTACCGCGATGGGCGTGCGGCCGGTGAGCATTCGTGTATGGCGCACGACCCGGCGCAGAGAGGGGCGATTGAGGTGGTCCATGTGGGCATGCGAAAGCAGAACCACATCGATGGGGGGCAGATCTTCGATCTTGATTCCCGGCCGGCGCATGCGGCGCAATGCGATCAGGCGCATGGCGAATACGGGGTCGACCAGCAGCTTGCGCCCCGCGATCTGGAGCAGGAAAGACGAGTGGCCGATGAAAGTGATGCCCAGCTCTTCTGGCCCGACTAGAACCGGGGGCTTCGATTCCCCGGCCATGGTGCAAAATGCAGATTCGCTTACCAACGCACTCAACGACTGCATTTTATTGATTTTGTTTGCTACGGTGGTTCTGCGATTCGGCAAGGTCTTCATTGCGAATTCCCCTGTGGCTTTCGCCTGTCCAGCCCGATCACAGCAACAGGAGACACGATTATATGGGACATACGTAATAGACGCATTTTACCGCGTTTGCGATTCGTAATCGCGGTCCCGTTCAAAGCGGCGGATTGGTGTTGACGTCATCCCCCTGCTACCATCAGCTTCGAGGATGCGCACTCCCGACCTAGTTTTAGCCGTTTTTGAATTTGTGGTGCTGCTGTTCGCCCTCAGCCTCCATGAGTCGGCTCACGGGTGGATGGCTTCACGCCTGGGGGATCAAACGGCGCGCATGCTGGGACGCATCACGCTAAATCCCATCAAGCATATCGACCCGCTGGGGACCATTCTGCTGCCGCTGGTGGCGTTGTTCACCGGGGTGCCCATGATCGGCTGGGCTAAACCGACGCCGGTGACCACGCGCAATTTCAAACACTTTGTCCGCGATGACATTTTGACCACGCTGGCGGGCCCGGTGAGCAACGTTTTGGGCGGAATTGCCTCGCTGCTGGTGCTTATCGTTATCGCCAAGACCTCAGCCACCGGAGCGGCTTCAGTGCAATCGGTCGCCTTGCGGGGTCTCGGCGGACTCGATCCGCGGATCATGGCGGCCAGCCCGGTGGCCTATCCCCTGGCGTTGATTTTCTACATCGGCCTGCTGCTGAACCTGTTTTTGGCGGCTTTCAATCTGCTTCCGCTGCCTCCTTTGGACGGGAGCCACATCTTCCGCCACATGCTTCCTTACAAATGGCAGCCGATGTATGACCGGCTGGGCATCCTGAGTCTTTTCCTGCTGCTATTCTTCGGCGGCAACGTAGCCATGGGGGTCATCGGTCCGGTGCTCGGTTTCTTTCGCGTCCTTCTGCTCTCGATCTGAAGTTTTCCGTACAATCGAGCCAGCAGCCAACCGATGGATCAAAGACCGCAGTCTACAGGATTGAAACGCGTGTTGAGCGGTATGCGCCCAACAGGCAAGCTCCACTTGGGCAACTACATGGGCGCTCTCTACAATTGGGTGCGTTTGCAGCGGGATTTCAACTGCTATTTCTTCATTGCCGATTGGCATGCGCTCACCACGGATTACGCCGACACCTCGAAAGTGAAGCAAAACACGATCGAGGTGGCCCTGGATTGGCTGGCGGCGGGACTGGACCCGGAGCGCTCTGTCCTCTTTGTGCAGTCGCTGGTGCCGCAGCATGCCGAATTGCATCTGCTGCTCTCCATGATTACGCCTCTAGGCTGGCTGGAGCGCGTGCCCACCTACAAGGAGCAGCAGCAGCAGATTGGCGATGTCGCGGCGGGCGGCAAGGATCTCCACACCTATGGGTTTCTCGGGTATCCTTTGCTGCAATCGGCCGACATTCTGATCTACCAGGCGGATCTTGTGCCCGTAGGCCAGGATCAGGTGGCGCACGTCGAGATCACCCGCGAGATCGCCAGGCGGTTCAACCAGTTCTATCCTGGATCCTATTCTGGATGCGGGACCGATGTCTTGCCGGAACCGCAGGTGCTGCTGACTCCTTCTCCCAAATTACCCGGAACCGATGGGCGGAAGATGTCCAAGAGCTACGGCAACACCATCCTGCTCACCGATCCCGAGCCGGTGGTGCGCCAGAAGCTGAAGACCATGGTGACCGATCCGGCGCGGGTGCGGCGCAGCGACCCGGGCGACCCGGACGTTTGCCCGGTAGGCGATCTGCACAAGGTTTTCTCATCGCCTGAGACGCTCGAAAACGTCTATGCGGGCTGCCGCTCGGCCGGCATCGGCTGCATCGAGTGCAAGAGCTGGGTGGCGGATGCGATCGTGGCCGAACTGGCTCCCTTGCAGGAGCGGCGCAAGCAATATGAACAAGACCTCGGGCTGGTGCATGAGATCCTGCACCAGGGTTCGGAGCTGGCGCGAGTCCGCGCCGAGGAGACCATGCGACAAGTGCGCGCGGCCATGCACCTGATGGAACCTGAAGCCGGAGAGCGCGCCCAATGAGCGACAGCCAGTCCGCGGAACCGGAAAAATTGCAGCCCGAAAGCAGAATCGAGCCGGAACGGCCCGCTCCAGCGGAAAAACCCGTCAAGCAGGAGAGAACAGCCGGGAAGACCGAGGCCGCCGAGAGTGCATCTCCCTTCACGGTTACGGTCGGGCGCGTGTACGAGGGGCCGCTGGATTTGCTGCTGGACCTGATTCGCAAGCAGGACATCGACATCTACGACATCCCTATCGGGAAAATCACGGCTCAGTTTCTGGCTTACGTGGAGAATCTGAAGCAGACGGATATCGATGCCGCCGGCGAGTTCATTTACGTCGCCTCCCTGCTCATCCACATCAAGAGCCGCATGCTCCTCCCCCGTGAACCTCCGCAGTCAGGAGGGGAGGAGGAAGACCCGCGGCGCGAGCTGGTGGAGCGGCTGCTGGAGCATGAGCGCTTTCAGCGGGCAGCCCAAATGCTGCTGCAAAAGCAACAGATTGAAGAGGCTACATGGACCAACCCGGCCGCGCGCCAGTTTGAGGACGCCGAAGGCACCGAGCGGGAAATTGCCGCCGACACGGTGGATCTGGTGCGCGTCTTTCGCGACATCCTCGAGCGGGCCAAGCAGCGGCCTATCCTCAACGTGGACGAGGAGTCGGTCACAGTTGGCCAGATGCTCGACTATGTGCGGCGCAGGCTGATCATGGAAGACAAGCCAATCGTCTTGCGCAGCCTGCTCAAAAATACCCGCTCGGAGCGGGCCCTGATCTGCATGTTCCTCGCGCTCCTGGAGATGGTGCGCCTGCAGGCGATCCTGCTTCGCCAGGACCGTAATTTCGGCGATGTCTATATCAAGAAGCACCCATCCTTCGAGTCCGTGCTGAACGATAATTTGAGCCAGATGCGGGACGACTGGCGGTAGCCCTGGGTAAAGCAGAGAAGCAGATTCCCTGCGGGAATGACAGAAAGAAAGGCAGAAGGCGATGACAAAAGGCCCAGAGCGTTGCAACTTTGTCATCTCGACCGGAGTATTCATGGTCCTGCGGCCCACTCAAGGGGATGAAAATCGGGTTGAGGAAGGCTTGGTTGGCAACTACACCTAACTTTGTCATCTCGACCGGAGCGAAGCGAAGTGGAGAGATCTGCGGTTTGCCGGCGGCGGCTATCCTCTCCGGGGGTCTCTTCTGGACCTTTAACCAGTTTGTCGCCAAGCCGTAGAAGCAATCTCAAACCCAGCCGCGGCAGAGCAAGCCACCCCGACCCGAGCCAAAAGACAGGTGCTTCGATACTATGAATCGAGGCGCCTTTCTTTTTTAGGCGCGTACTCTCCCATGACCCTGAAAGCCAAAGTGGAAGCAGTGGTGTACGCCGCGGAAGAGCCAGTCACTCTGGCCCAGCTTGCCGGCATCTTTGCCGACGAGGTTTTAGAGGAGCTGGCGGCGGAGAATCCAGAGCCGCTTAGCCAAGGCACTCTGCCAGGCGTTATCGCGGAGGAGGACGCGCTTTCGCCGGCGGAGGAGTCTCCCGCACCGGAGACGGATGAAAAGCCCGTACCGCAGACGGATGAAAAGAAGGAAGCGCGCCGGCGCGACCGCTTCATCCGCCAGGAGCTGGAGCGCATTCTCAACCAGCTGATCGCCGAATATGCCGACGGCCAGCGCGGCATGGAGATTCGGGAGATCGCCGGCGGCTACCGCATGGCCACCAAACCGGAGTACCACGACGCGGTGCGCGGCTTTGTGAAGAGCCTGAAGCCGCCGATGAAACTCTCCCTGCAGGCTTTGGAGACGCTGGCGGTGATTGCCTACAAGCAGCCGGTCACCGGCCCGGAGGTCAGCGAAATACGCGGCGTCGATTCAGGCGGCGTGCTGGGCAGCCTGATCGGCCGTAAATTGATCACCACGGCAGGCCGGAAGCAGGTCATCGGGCGCCCGATTCTATATAAGACCACCAAGGAATTCCTGCTGCGCTTTGGCTTGAAGGACATCAACGAGCTGCCCAGCATGGAAGAGTTCGAAAAGATGGCCGGGGAGCTGGCCGAGTCGGAAGCCGAGGCGGAGGATGCCGCAATGCGCTCCGGGGATGAACCCGCCGCTCCCATGCCCCAGCCAGGGGTGGAAGAGAGTGTAGAGGCTGGAGAGGCTGGAGAGCCGGGCGAGGAGAATGCATTGGCCCTCAATATTCCTCCCTCACCACCGGAGGCGCTGGAGCCACCCGCTGAAGAGGCGCCTGAGCCGCCCGCTGAAGAGGACCGGGACGAAGCGGCTGCCAAATCATGACCTATGACGACTCATCCCGGATACGCAATGAGCAGCGGCTGCAAAAGATCCTGGCCGCCGCGGGGATAGCCTCCCGCCGCAAGGCCGAGGAGCTGATCCTGGCTGGACGGGTGCAGGTCAACGGCCAAACAATCACTGAGCTTGGCTCCAAAGCGGATGCGGCTCAAGACCATATCCGGGTCGATGGCAAGCTTCTGAAAGGTCCTGGGCAGCACCGTTACTTCATGCTTAACAAGCCCAAAGGGGTGGTCACCACCGTCTCCGATCCCGAGGGCCGGCCGACGGTAATGAAGTTCTTTGCCCGGAGCGGGGCGGCGAGGGTCTATCCTGTGGGCCGGTTGGATTATCAGAGCGAAGGGCTCCTGCTGATGACCAACGACGGCGAACTGGCGAACCTGCTGACCAGGGCCGCATCGAAAGTGGAGAAGACCTACCTGGTGAAGGTGAGTGGCAAGCTTCCGGCGGAGGCTCTGGAACAATTACGGCACGGCGTCATGATTGAAAAGGGCCGGCGCGGCCTTCGCGAAGGACGCGTGATGACCCAGCCTGCCCGCATCTCTCTCTTCCGCGACCGGGAGAACCCTTGGTATGAAGTCGTGCTGGTCGAGGGAAAGAACCGGGAGATTCGCAAGATGTTCGAGGAAGTTGGACATTTCGTCGAGAAGATCCGGCGAGTCGGTTTTGGGCCGCTGGTCCTCGATCTGCCGCCGGGAGAAGTCCGGGAGTTGACGGCTCAGGAAGTCGCCAGTTCAAGCGCGCAACCCGTCCAGCGAAGCGCAAATCCCGCGATTCTCGGGCGGCTTCGTGAACCTCCAAGAGGCATAAACTTATTAGAGAAAATCGAGTGAGCTGTTTATGGACAGCAAAACCAACTTCGTTCTGAATGGAAAGCCGCAAACCGTCCTCACCGATCCCCAGCGGCCTCTGCTCGAAGTGCTGCGTGAGGATTTGCAATTGACCGGGGCAAAATACGGCTGCGGCGAAGGAGAATGCCGCGCCTGCACGGTCCTGATCAACGGCCAAAGCCGCCTTCCTGCATTACTCCTATCAGCGCCGTCAATGGACAAACAGTGCTGACGATTGAGGGACTGGCCGCCGGTGGTAAGCTGCATCCGGTGCAGGAGGCATTCCTGGCCGAGGGCGCCTTCCAATGCGGCTATTGCACTGCGGGCATGATCTTGGGCGCGGCGGCCGTGATGAAGAGCAATCCCCGCGCCGGCGAAACCGAAATTCTCGCGGAGTCGAAAGACACATCTGCCGCTGCGGCGCCTATGCAAAATATCAGAAGGCAATTCGCCGCGTGGTCACCGAGGCGCAAGCTGGAAGGACGCGCGTATGACGATGGAGCCGCGGCCACTCGCAACCGCTGAGCCGGAAGCGCTCGATTATGAGCAGTGGATCGATCGTGTGCCTTACGATTTCGGAATGAGCCGCCGCTCCGTAAAGACACTGGGCGGCGGGCTGCTGATTGCCGTTACTCTTCCCGCGTTGCCTCAGGAGAGTGGCCAGCGGAGCCGGGGAGGATTTTTCGGCAGCGGCGCCCAGAATCTGGCGGCGCGTATCCATCTGGGCAGCGACGGCAGCATCACCGTATTCTCGGGCAGGGTCGAGGGCGGCCAGGGCGCGCGGGCGGAGCTGTCGCAGGCGGCCGCGGAAGAGCTCTGCGTGCCGGTCGGCCAGGTGCAGATGATATTGGCCGATACCGGCATGGTTCCCGACGACGGCATGACAGCGGGGAGCAGCACCACTCCACGCGCCGTGCCCGCGGTCCGGCGGGGCGCAGCGGCAGCCAGGAATCTGCTGATCGCATTTGCCTGTGGGGAGTGGAAGGTCGAACAAGCCGCGGTCGCGGTGAGAGACGGCAGGGCCGTCCACCAGGCCGGCAAACCTTCGCTTACCTATGCCGACCTGGCCAAGAGCCCGCAAGCCGCCAAGCTGTTTCAGCAAGCCATTCCCGAAGATATCGAACTGACTCCGGTAAAGGACTGGAAGGTGATGGGAAGGCCGGCTCTCCGGCCAAAGGCGCGGGATATCGTCGTAGGCGCGCACCAATATCCCTCGGATATCGCCCGGCCGGGAATGCTTTATGGAAAAATATTGCGCGCCCCGGCCTATGGCGCACAGCTGCTTTCGATCGACTTGGCTCCGGCGAAAGCCATGAAGGATGTGGTGGTGGTCCAGGAAGATCAGTTCGTCGGCTTTGCCGCGCCCACTAGTTTCCGCGCCCAAGCGGCCTTGGCCGCTGTTTCCGGAAGCGCAAAATGGCAGACGGAGCCGCAACCCTCGAGCCGGGAGCTTTTCGATTATCTCAAGCAGAACGCCGAAGGCGGCGCGCCGCAGAATCCCTTTGCGGACCAGCTCGGCGGCGCAAGAGTCATACGCCAGAGCTACCACGTCCCGTACATCCAGCATGCTCCGCTGGAGCCTCGGGCGGCGGTTGCGGAGTGGAGCGACGGCCGTTTGAGCGTGTGGACAGGCTCACAGAATCCATTTGGAGTATGCGGCGAGCTGGCGCGCGCCTTCCATGTTCCGGAGGATCGTGTGCGGGTTGTGATTCCCGATTTCGGCGGCGCCTTCGGAGGCAAACATACCGGCGAATGCGCGGTGGAAGCGGCTCGCCTGGCTCGCGCCGCGGGCAAGCCCGTCTCCTTGCGATGGACGCGCGAGGAGGAATTTACCTGGGCTTATTTTCGTCCCGCCGCGGTTATTGAAGTAGAGGCCAGCCTGGATGCTCAAGGCAAGATCGCAACCTGGCATTTCGTAAACATCAACTCCGGCCCCAACGCAGTGGACACGCCTTATTCCGTGGACAAAAAGGATTGCCGCTTTGTACGCTCCAAGCCGCCACTGCGCCACGGATCGTATCGCGGACTGGCAGCCACGGCTAACAATTTCGCGCGCGAAGCGTTTATGGACTCACTTGCTGCCGCTGCCGGCCGAGACCCGCTCGATTTCCGGCTGGCGCATCTGGACGACCCTCGTCTGCGCGCTGTACTCGAAAAGGCCGCCGAAGAATTTCGTTGGCGGGAACGCGCCCGGCGGAAAGACGCCTGCATCGGCCTGGCCTGCGGGAGAGAGAAGGGTTCCTACGTGGCGGCGTGCGTGGAAGTTGAAATCGACCGCCCGCAGAACGCGATTAAAGTTCGCCATGTTTGTGAAGCTTTTGAGTGCGGCGCGATCGTGAACCCGGCCAATCTGCTCTCCCAGGTGCAAGGCGCTATCACCATGGGACTGGGCGCGGCATTACGCGAGGAGATGCAGTTTGAAGATGGAAGAATACTCAATGCTTCCTTTGGGAAATATCGCGTGCCGCGCTTCGACGACATGCCCGAGACTCGATATCCATCTGGTCAACCGCCCGGATTTGCCTTCCGCCGGCGCCGGCGAGACGCCGATCATAGCCCTCGCTCCAGCCATGGCCAACGCAGTCTTCCGCGCCACCGGAGTAAGCGTCAGCGCCATGCCGGTCCGGCTTGCCTGACAAAGTTGCGATGCTCCGGGCCTTTGTATTCGCCTTTTGCTTTTCTTTCTGTCATTCCCGCAGGGAATCTGCTTTTCGGCGTACTCGATCGATCTTTTGCGCCCGAATCCAATGTTTGAAGGGCAGAAGCAGATTCCCTGCGGGAATGACAGAAAGAAAAGCAAAGGCGAAACAGAAAGAAAGGCAAAGCTGCACAGCCAAATACCTAGATCAACTCCATGGCGGCAAAGAAGTAGCCGATCTCAAAGGCTGCCGTCTCTTCGCCGTCGGAGCCATGAATGGCATTCTCCTCAATGGAGCTGGCGAATTTTTTGCGGATGGTGCCCTCTTCGGCATTGGCGGGATTGGTGGCTCCCATCAATTTGCGCAGGTCGGCGATGGCATTCTCTTTCTCCAGCACCATGGCGATGATGGGTCCGGAGGACATGAAGGTGGTGAGCGAATCGAAGAAGGGCCGCTGGGCATGGACGGCGTAGAAGCCCTCGGCCTGAGGTTTCGACAAGAAGAGCTTCTTGATGGAGACCAGGCCGAAGCCGGCTTTGTCTATCTCCGCCAGGATAGCGGAGGCTGAGTGCTTGCGGATGGCGTCGGGCTTGATAATGCTGAAGGTACGCTGCATGTACAAACTTCTCCTGAACTCTGACTCTAGGCTCCGATAACCTGCGCCAACGTTTCTCCGATAGCGGCGGGAGACTGAACCACATGGATTCCTGCCGCAGTGAGCGCCTTCATCTTGTCGGCGGCTGTGCCCTGGCCGCCGGAGATGATGGCTCCGGCATGGCCCATGCGGCGCCCCGGAGGGGCGGTCTGCCCGGCGATAAAGCCCACAACCGGCTTCCTGACATGCTCCTTTACGTAAGCCGCGGCAGCTTCTTCAGCCGTGCCGCCGATCTCTCCAATCAGGATGATGGATTCGGTCTCGGGATCTTCATTGAGCAGCTTGAGTGCGTCCACATGCGTGGTCCCAACGATAGGATCGCCGCCGATTCCAATTGCCGTTGACTGGCCGATGCCGCGCTGCGTGAGCTGATAGACGGCCTCGTAGGTCAGGGTGCCGGAGCGGGAGACAATGCCGACGCTGCCTTGCTTGTGAATGCGCCCGGGCATGATGCCTACCTTGGCCTTGCCAGGGGAGATGACGCCCGGGCAGTTAGGACCGATGAGCCGGGAGGCGGAGTTCTTGAGCACGCTCCAGACCTTGACCATGTCGTTGGTGGGAATGCCCTCGGTGATGCAGATGATGAGCGGAAGACCGGCATCCTCTGCTTCGAGGATGGCGTCCGCGGCGAAAGGCGGCGGCACGAAGATCATGCTGACATTTGCCCCGGTCTTGTCCACAGCTTGCGCCACGGTGTCGAAGACCGGCCAGCCCTCGTGCGTCATCCCGCCCTTGCCTGGGGTGACTCCGCCGACGACGTTGGTGCCGTATTCAGCGGAACCCTTGGCGTGGAAGGTGCCTTCCCTGCCGGTGATGCCCTGCACGATGAGCCGGGTATTCTTATCGACCAAAACAGACATAGTTTCTCCTGGTTCTCTTAGGGATCAGGGATCAGGGGTCAGAGACGGGAAGCAGACCTATCCTTGAGCGACTGAAGCATCCCGTAAAGCATTTTTCCTACTTCGTGTGATTGTGATTCCGCTTGCGCAAAAAGATTCGGACCGCCAAATCCATGCCTAGCGGGCTGATCCCTGAGCCCTGACCCCTGACCCCTGCTTCGCCGCCGCAACGACCTTCTCTGCCGCATCCTGCATGGTTTCGCCGATAATGAAGTTGAGGCCTGAACTCTTCAGGATCTCTCTGCCTTGCTCCACATTGGTGCCTTCCAGGCGAAGCACGACCGGGACCTTGACGTTGGTCTTTTTCGCGGCTTCGACTACGCCTGTCGCCAGAGTATCCACGCGCAGGATGCCGCCGAAGATGTTGATGAAGACCGCCTGAACGTTCCGGTCGGAAAGCAGAATCTCAAAGGCATGCTCGATCTGCTGCTGGCTGGCTCCGCCCCCCACATCCAGAAAGTTCGCCGGCGACCCGCCTGCGTACTGGATGATGTCCATGGTCGCCATGGCAAGGCCGGCGCCGTTGACCATGCAGGCGATGTTGCCGTCGAGCTTGATGTAATTGAGCGCGTACTTCGATGCCTCTACCTCAAGGGGATCTTCTTCGCTGACGTCGCGCAGCTCTTTCAGTTCCTTGTGGCGGAAGGTGGCGTTATCGTCAAAGTTGATCTTGCAATCCAGGGCCAGCAGGCGATCGTCCTTAGTGGTGATGAAGGGATTGATCTCCAACAGCGAGGCATCGGTCTCGAGAAAGACCTTGTACAGCCCGGTCATGAACTTTACGGCGTCATTGATCTGCGCCGGCTTCAGGCCCAGAGCGAAGGCCAGCTTGCGCGCCTGGTAAGGCTGGAAGCCAACGGCGGGATCGATGTAGGCCTTGACGATAGCCTCGGGATCCTTGGCCGCGACCTCTTCGATTTCCATTCCACCGGCCTTGGAGGCCATAAAGACCAGCTCGGCTGCGGCGCGGTCGAGAACGATGCCCAGATAGAGCTCGCGGTCGATGGCTGCCGTTTCTTCCACCAGCAGACGCAAAACCTTTTGCCCTTGCGGACCGGTCTGGTGCGTGACCAACTGCATCCCCAGGATCTGCTTGGCGTATTCCTCGGCCTCGGCGATGGTCTTGGCCACCTTCACGCCTCCGCCTTTGCCCCGGCCTCCGGCGTGAATCTGCGCCTTCACGACAACTCCCTTGGCTCCCCCGGCAAAGAGTCCTTTGGCTACATCCACCGCCTCTTCCAAAGTGTTGGCCACTTCACCGCGGGGAACCGCGACACCGTACTTTGCCAGGATGTCTTTTGCCTGATACTCGTGAATTTTCATAGATTGGTCTTCGATACTTGCCCGAGGTCTTGCGCGAATGGCGATGAGCGCCTGACGGAAGCGGTTGCCCGAGCGGAAGCTCTATAGTAAATTCCACAAGGACATGCCGTCCAGAGGAGACGCCGCTGCGCGGCGATTCGCGAGTGTGTCACCATGGAAGCAATGTCCGATCTTCGCGCGCTACTCAAGCAGTCGGTGGAAGAACGCGGGGCACTCTCCGCCGGGCAGGCGAGAGCTGCGGTTATGGAAATGCTCGAAGGCGAGGCCAGCGACCTCGAAATCGCGTCTCTGCTGACGGCCATCTCGGTGCGCGGCGCGGCCGCGGAAGAAGTGGCCGGCTTCGTCGAGGCAATGCGCGCCATGTGCCTGCCCGTTCCGCTGACCGATGAAGAACGCAACCAAGTGGTGGACACCTGCGGCACGGGCGGAGATTACCGGGGCACATTCAATATCTCCACCGGCGCAGCGCTGGTTGCCGCCGCCGCCGGGGCCAAAGTGGCCAAACACGGCAATCACGCAATGACCTCGAAGTGCGGATCGGCCGATGTGTTAGAGGTCCTGGGCGTACCGGTGGAAATGGAGCCGGAAAGAGCTGTCGCGTGCCTGCGCGCCACCGGTTTCATGTTTCTCTACGCGCCGTGCATGCATCCGGCCATGAAGCGAGTGCAGCAGGTACGCAAGGCGCTGGGCTTTCGCACCATCTTCAATCTCGCCGGGCCGCTGACCAATCCCGCAGGCGCCAAGATGCAAGTCATGGGCGTCTTTGCCGCCAATCTGGTGGAGGTGGTCTCCGAAGCGATGGTGAAACTGGATGTCCGCCATGCCATGGTAGTCCACGGAGCCGACGGCCGGGGAGCGGATAGCCTGGACGAACTCACGCTCGAAGGGGAAAGCCTGGTGGCCGAAGTGCGCGGCGACACCGTGCGCCTCTTCCGCATGGATGCGGGCGCCGCGGGATTGAGCCAGGCGCCGCTGAGCGCAATCGCCGGCGGCGATGCCCGGCAGAACGCAACCATCCTGGAACAGATATTGGACGGAGTCCCGGGACCGCGGCGCGACGTAGTGTTGCTCAATGCCGCGGCGGCTTTGATCGTCGCCGGGCTGGCGCCGGATTTTCCTGAAGGCGTTCGCCTCGCCGCCGCGGCGGTGGACTCCGGCGCGGCATTCAGGCTGCTTGAAAGGCTGCGCGAGTTCAAGGAACAGGGAACAGGGATCAGGGATCAGGGGTCAGTCCGTTGACGCCTGTTCTCTGGCTTCTGGAAAGGATTGCCAATGACAAGCAAGTTTCTCCGGCCGTTTGTTGTTGTACCTGCTGTGGGTGCCCCAGGTCCCGATTCTGGGACCTGGGATTCTCCAGTTCTCAACCGTTACATAAAAAAATACGCGGGCAAAGCTCTAGTCTGCTGCGCGTTGCTGATCGCAGCGGCGGTGTTGCCGCTGCGCGCTCAGCAGATCGCCGTCAACAAAGACAACCGCACCATCGCCGTAACCACCAGCGCGGATGCGACAGCCGAGGCGGATACGGCCATCGTTCACGTGGGCTTTCTTGCCTATGGTCCCGATCAGCAGGCCGCCTATGCCGCCGGATCGAAGATCTCGAATGCAATCGTGAAGGCTTTGACCGGGTCAGGCGTGGCCGCGGATGCGATCGAGAGCGAGAACCAAAGCATCGCGCCGGTACAGCAGTATGGCAACCAGGACTGGACGCCGGAAGAAAAAGTCGAGCGCAAGTTCCAGGTGCAGCAAAGCTGGATGGTGAAAACAGGGGCCAAAAATGCCTCTCATATTTTGGATCTGGCGGTGAAAGCGGGCGCGAACCAGAGCGGGCAAATCGACTGGACCGTGGCCGATGAAGACGCGCTGCAGGCCAAGGCTGCCGGTCTGGCGCTGGCCCGCGCCAAACAGATCGCGCAGCAGATGGCCCAGGGACTCAGCGCCAACTTAGGACAATTGATCTATGCCAGCAATGAGGCGCCGTCTCGGCCCATCCTGCCCATGCAAGGCCGCGCCATGCCCATGGCCGCGATGGCGAAGGCGGAGGGCGGTGAGGTGGAACCGCTCAGCGTCAATGCCCGCAAGGTCATGCGCTCGGCAACCGTCTACGCGGTCTTTGCGATTCAGTAGGGGAAGGACATCGAGCAATGGCCAAATATCAATATCGCGAATTGCAGCCCACAGCCGAAGCACAAGAGCTCTACTGCCGCTGGCTGAGGCATCTGGATGAGGAATTCGCTCGCCACAAGGAGCCCCGCTTGCGCGCCGAGATGGTGCGCGACGCCTTGCACCAGATCTATCTGGGACGCCCGCATGGAGGCAAGCTGAACACGACCTTGATCTCCGAATTGCCGGGAAACGTCCTGCAAATGACCCTGGACCCGCTGAACGTGACCCTCGAACCGGAGTACTACGGCGACGTAGACCCGGAAAAGTATGCCGAACGCAAGCCGCTCATCTGGTTTTGGCAGATGTTCGACCGCTCAGCGCTGGGCTTGAACCACTGGCTGGGTTTTCGTTTCCGCAAGATGCTGGGCAAGCACATCTTCAAACATATCGGCAGGAATGTGAAGATCTTTCATGGCGTAGAGTTCAGCTATGGTTACAATATCACCATCGAGGACGACTGCACCATCCACAAGTACGCCATGCTGGACGACCGGGGCGAATTGATCATCCGCAAGGGCTCGTCGATTTCCGACTATTCGGCTGTTTTCTCCCATCGTCACGATTTGGAAGACAGCATGGATGTGGAGAACCAGGTCACCGAGATCGGCCCCAGGGCCAGGGTGACCTATCACGCGACCGTGATGGCGGGAGTCAAAGTAGGAGAAGACGCCATGCTGGGGGCGATGGGCCTCGCGACCAAGGAATTGCCGCCGCACGCTGTCTGGGGCGGCGTTCCCGCCAAGGAAATCAAAAAGAAACAGTAGTGAGTACATTACGAGTTAACCTACTTTGTCATCTCTCCACTCCGCTTCGCTCCGGTCGAGATGATAAAGTAAGCGTTGGAGCTAAGGCAGAGTCCCAGCCCGATCCTCAGGCGCGGCCGAAATCGATGAAGGCGCGCTCCGGGTCGGTGTTGAGCAGCACAACGTTCACGGCGTCGCCTACGTCCAGTCCCTGCGCGCCGCGGACAACCTTGCCCTCCACCGGCGGGTCGAAGATGCGCACGTAGACGCCTTTCTCGCTGGCGCCGGTGATGACTCCGTGAAATCTTTTTCCCACGCTGCCGGACAAGGCAACGGCGGCGACCCGCTTCTGCATCGCCCGCTCCACCTTGCGCGCTGCCGTCTCCCGTTCGGTGCAATGCTCGGCAATTGCCGAAAGCTCATCATCGGTATATGGCGCCGGTGCATTGGCCAACATGGTTTTGACGACGCGCTGGGTGACCAGGTCGGCAAATCTACGGTTGGGAGCGGTCGAGTGCGTATAGTCCAGCGCCGCCAATCCAAAATGGCCTTCCAAACCATTCTGATCGCTTTTGGCCATGACATACTCGCCCGGCCCCATCAGTTTAATGATCGCCAGTGAGAGGTCGGGATAATGCAGCGGATCGGCCGCCCGCTGCGCTTGCAGAAATGCGTTCAGCGCGGATGAGTCGGGCTCTGCCGGAAGGCTGGTCCCATGCTGCCGGACCAGCTCCACGATGCGCGGCCAGCGTTCGGGCGATTTCACCACGCGGCGAATCGACGAGCGCTTCGCCGCCTTTAGCGTGCGGGCCATGGTTTCGTTGGCGGCGATCATGAAGTCTTCAATTAAATCCGTGGCGCGGTTGCGCTCCGCGGATTGGATGGCCTGCACCTTGCCATCGATGACCACCGGGTCGGCTTCGATGCGATTGAACTCCAGCGCTCCCAGGCTCACGCGCTGCGAGTGCAGCGCCTGGGCCGCTTCGTTTTGTAATTTCAACTGCTGTTGCAGCAACGGCGAGCCGGCAATCTTTGTATCCGGGCTGCCTTTCTGCTCCAGCCACGCTCCCGTCTTGCTATAGGCAAGCTGCGCCCGGTTGCGCACCAGAGCACGATATATCTTCGGCTGCTCGGTCGTTCCATCGGCTTTTACCAGGAACTCGACCACCACCGCGGTGCGGTCTTGGTTCTCATCGAGGGAAGTCGAGATCCGTCGACAGCTCGACGGGCAGCATGGAGAAGTTCCGCGTCGCCGTATAAACCGTCTGCGCCTGATCCGCGGCATGTTTGTCGAGCGGGCTGTCTCTCTCGACCGATTGAGAAACGTCGGCGATTCCCACCCGCACGCGGATGCCACCGGGCACGCGTTCGGCCACTTCGATCTGGTCCAGGTCGCGCGAGGTGTCGTTGTCGATGGAGGACCACTCGAGCTCGCGCAAGTCGGCTAACCCGGGTTCCGGAGGCGCATTCCGGGCGGCGCGGATGCGCGCCACCTGCTCATCGCTTCCCGCCGGAAAATCCGGATGGAAGCCCTGGCGGATCATCTCCGCGAATGCGGCTGCTGAGAGGTCGAATTGTAGGGCAGGCATGCGAGAAAAGGGTATCACGCAGCCTGTTTCATGATGATTGAGTCGATATGCCCGAGAGACCAGAAGCAGATTCCCTTCGGGAACGACAGAAAGAAAGGCAAAGAAGCGCTACCACATGAGTTTCAGAGCCACCTGCACGTTGCGGGGCTTGTTGCTTTGGCCTGAACCGGTTGCAGATCCAACCTGGCCGGAAAATTGGTTTGTGCCGGAGTAGAACCCGTTCTGCCACAGCGGGTGGTTAAGAGCGTTGAAGGCTTCCAACCGGAATTGGAGCTTAAACCTTTCCGTTACTTTGAAGTTCTTGGAGAGATTTGTGTCCATCCAGAGTCCCATGGGTTGGCGCACTCCGGTGTAAACAGTATTGGGAACCTGGCCATAGGTTGGTATTTGAATGAAGTCCGGTTTCGTGCACCCAAACGCTGCCGCTGGGGCCGTCGGCGTGATAGCGCCCGTGTCCGCGTTTGTGCTGTAGAAGCAAGGCGCTATCCATTGCAAATTGCCGCCTGAGGTCCAGTAGGGGTGAGTCAATTTTGCGGGACCTACCTGGGCCCACCCGCCGGGCACGGGCCAGGGCCAGCCTGACTGAATGATGGACAGTGCGCCAAACTCCCAACCGCCCAGCGCTCCGTCCACGATGCGGTTTGAGTCTCCGAGCAACGCACGGCCCCGGCCTACGGGCAGGTTATAGACTCCGGAAATTGTAACCGCGTGGGTTCTATCGGAGCCATCGAGATTGCGCCTGGGTATCAGGTAGTTGTTATCCACCCAGTAGCTGGTATTACCGTAGCCTCCCACATCCATGAATTTCGACCAGGTCCAGGTCCCGTGCAATGTCAGATTGTTGGTCCATCTGTGCATTATGGTCACCTGAAGCGAGTCATACCAGGAGTGTGCAGCGTTCCACTGATATTCGGTTATGCCCCCAAACTGAGGCATCGGCTCGGTAAACTGGAGTCCCTGGATGGTGGTTGAACTGTAATCGGTCGATCCTTGAAAGGGCGCCACATGGTAGAAGGGATTCGCCATATGGCCAAGCGTCGCGGTGGGGTCCTGGGGGTAGTTGTTGTCACAGACCTCATGCCTGCCGCCCATCCAGATATTGCACTTGGCCAAATCCGCTCCGTTCCAGTGGTTGATATTCTGGCTGGTCTCATTGTTCGGAGCGCGGTTTCCCACATAGCTCATTTCCAACGTGTCATTGCGGGACAACTGCTGCTCGAAGCCCAATGAGAATTGCCATACGTTGGGAATCTTGAAATTCGGGTTGATATACGATTGCCCGTTTCCCAGGCTGGTGAGCAATCCTAGCGATGCTCCGGAGGGCTGAACGACGCTGGCAAGCGGGTTGGAAAGGTTATCGATGGGGGTTTGTCCGCCATCAGGACTGCCCACATAGCTTGTGCTTGAGCTAAAGCCCGTCTGGATGGGGAAGGCATCCGAATTTTGAAAGACTTCGCCAAACCCTCCCCGCAGAACGATTTTGTCGGTGAGGCCATAGGCAAATCCAATTCTGGGCTGGATATCGTACATACTCGTCGAGTAAATCCGGCGTGGATTCCCATTCACCCCGAGAAAAGTGACCCCGCCGGCCAGATTGACGGCTTGCCCGTTGGGCAGCACATGAGTCGGGAGCAGCGTGTTGGCGGGATTCGGAGTCGTCGTGTCGAAGCCATAGTTCGCGCGGTTATGGCGTTCCAGATAGTAAGGCTGCAGGTCATATCGCAGACCCAGGTTGAGGGTCAGTCTCCGCGTCACCTTCCAGTCGTCCTGGAGGAAGGGGGCATAGTAAGGCGCCGCAATAAAAAGCCTGCGGAGCGATGCCGACAGTACCAGAGGATGCCGATCCCAAGAGCATCGAGGCTATGGAATTTCCCTGGGTTGTTTCAGCGCCGGTGTAATCATTGCCGGCTCCGCAGGACCAGCAGTTTTGTGTCCACACCTGATTGAAGGAAAAGCTCTGCCCCGTGTTGGGATTCAGTTTGATCGCGTACTGATAGAACCGCAAGTCCAGGCCCGCATGGAAGGTATGGCTGCCTCTTACCCAGGTCAGGTTGGGGAACAGGTCGAGCGAATCGGTAACGGTGAGGCCATTGGCCGCAATTGGATTTGAACTGCTCCCGTATGCCCAAGATGAGCAAAATTGGAAGGCGCGATTCCCGGGAACATGGAAGACGTACCGAACTGCGACACCAGAGAGGCTGGCCAGCCCAAGGAGGTCGAATCAAAACCCTCCGGACCGGTGTAGCCTACCTCCGCTTTTACAGCGACAATACCACGGAAATCGAGCAGCAGCCTGGGACTGAATGTATGTGTCCACTGCGCACCAAAGGTATGGTTGCGATCTGCATGAGGATATTCTCCGTTTTCGGCGACCCCGGGGATTCCCGTGCCGCTGTCTGTCTCGTAGCGTTCCCAATAACCATAGCGGATGGAAAACCGGTCCTTAGCGGAGATATTGAAATCCAGCTTGATCAGCGCGTTGCGATACTTGTCGATGGTCGGGGTCTGGGTATAGAAGTTATTTTGCCAGGGCGTGCCAGGTGCAGTATCTGCGTTCGGCTTTGGATAGAACGTAAGGAGCTTTTGCGCCGTGGGGTTCAACCTTCCGGCCGGAATCTGATTGTTCGGGAAGGGATTACGCACCAGTTCCGGCTTTCCGTTAGCGGTTCCCGAATGAATGGTCAACGGATCGTAAATGGTGACCGGCTGGCCGTTGTAGGTCAGGCCGCTGAAGTCCCCCGTCGCCCACTGAGGTTCGGGCACGCTGGTCAAAATGGTGGCCGGCTCGATCTCATTCCAGTTCTCAACCTGCATGAGAAAAAAGGCCTTGTTGCGTCCGTTAAAAACTTTGGGAAAAACGATCGGACCATCCAGTTCGGCTCCATATTGATCCAGCTTGTGCTGGGGCGTCGAGTATAACGAAGGCGCTGCGCCTGCATTTTTGATAAGCCAATCGTTGATCCAGAGATTGGCGTCCAGCCATGTGCGCCGGGCGAATTCATAAGCGTCGCCGTGCAGGCTGTTGGTGCCGGACTTAAGCGTCATGTCGATAACCCCGCCACGTGTGCGGCCATATTGCGCGTCGTAGGGGTTGGTCACGATCTTGAAATCCTGCACGGAGTCGTCGGGCGCGACATAAGCTACGTCGTGATAGCCGAGGTTCTGAGGCCGCGGCGTCTGGTTGGGCGCGCCATCGAGCAGCACCTCGGTGCTGTAGTTAGCTCCGCCGCCGGGATCACTGCCATTGATGTGGAGATTGGTGTACACCTGGCCGTCGAAGGGACGCTGCCAGATGATGTTGCCATCCCAGTTCACGGCCGCATTCAGCCTGCTAAGCATCACCGGGTTGCGCCCGTTGAGCGGCAGCTCGGTCACGCGCGTGTTTTCTACAACCTCGCCGCGGTCTGCTTTGCCGCGGTCCAGCAACGCCTCATCATTGTTGACTGTTACAGATTGGGTGACGGCGCCGACCGACAACTTGAAATCTATTACGGCAACCTGGGAGACCTGGAGGGTGATATTGACTTTGTTCTCTTTTTTGAATCCCTGACCTTCGGCGCTCACAGAATACAACCCTGGTTTCAGATATGGAACGGTATAGTCTCCACTGCCGGTCGTGGTCGTTGTCACCTTCACGCCGGTTTCCTGGTTGAGGACGGTAATCTGCGCTTTGCCCACAACGGCGCCAGAGGCATCCGTCACGCGCCCCGTGAAGCTCGCGTTCTGGCCGAATAACACGGCCGGAAAAATACCTGCCCCCATAATGAAGATCAATGCTTTAAAGACAATCCGGGTCCTGCCGTTGCGTCGAGTAGGTTGCATACTTGCCTCCTGAAAGATGTCGGGCGGTGCGCTTTGCCTGCGATATAGGAGTCCGTATTTTTTGAAGCAGAGCCATCGGAGCGCAACTATAAGCTCGCAGAAATTGGCTTGTCAAGAGATCGGTCTCTCATTTTTTCGGAGCTAAAAATCCTGGCCCGGCGTTACACACCATAAATTGCTAATCGCTAAGTATTTACAGGCCATCCTGTGTGTTTCTCAAAAGCAACCTGCACTCCAAGTGCGCGCCGATATGAGGCTGCGATTGGGCAATGCGGAGACCGGCTACTGGAGTTGCTTTTCTTGTCTGTCGTTCCCGAAGGGAGTCTGCTTCTGGTCTCTCGGGGCAAAGCAGATTCCCTACGGGAATGACAGAAAGAAAGGCAAAGACAGAAGCGCATATGGGCCCGCGGTTGCGGCCTACCCATCGAGATGAAAATGGGTTGAGGAAGCCAGGTTGGCAATTGCACCTGATTTGTCATCTTGACGGGAGCGCGGTGGAGTGGAGAGATCTGCGGTTTACGTGTGTAACTGCGGACCTTGTACGTGGATGCCCCAAGTTCGCGAAGCTAACCTGGGTCTTTTTCGAGATTTGTGGAATCCCAGGTCCCAGAATCGGGTGGAGTGAACCCCTATGGTGAGACACGAGCGAAGGTCCCAGGTTACCGTTCGCTGAGTTTTGCTCGACGAACGAAGTTTGCGGTTGCAGCATGAGGATAGCCGAGGAAGCGGAGGCGAGCTCTGCTGGAGAGCAACTCGCCAAGGAATACTCGGCTGAAACTCATCACGCCGATGAGGCTCCGGGAGGGCGCGCGATGTTCCTCCCGGAGTTTTTGAAGCCGACATCGGATGATAGATTTCCCATGCCTTGAAAACTCATCTGCGCTGCCGGGAAGTGCGGCGGCTCTAGACGCTTCTCATTGCCTCTTCTTCATCCCACTCTCCATTCCCTGTAGGATGGGACATCTTGCCGTGTCTCACTTTTGGGGTTCACTCCACGGGACCTGGGGCACCCAGGATCTGTGGTCTATCTTTTGGGAAACCGCAGATCTCTCCACTCCGCTGCGCTCCGGTCGAGATGACAAAGTTATGGAACGGCTAGAAGCTGATGGTCAGCAGTTCCTCAATGATTTTCGAGAGAGCGCGGTGGAGAGATCCGCGGTTTCCCACATCTGGCGCAAAGGCGCGCCAGATATGGGTTACCCAGCAACCGCAGCTCGATATGCCGCGCTAGATGTCCAGGTTCTTTACGTCGAGCGCGTTTTCTTCGATGAACTTCCGCCGCGATTCAACGTTCTCGCCCATCAGCGTGGTGAAGATTGCCTCGGTGGTGAGCATATCTTCAAGCTTCACCTGGAGCAGCGTGCGCCGTTCGGGATCCATGGTGGTCTCCCATAGCTGGGGCGCCGTCATCTCTCCCAGGCCCTTGTAGCGCTGCACCTGGTAATCCCGCCGTCCTTGCTCGATCACGTATTCGAAGAGCTCGCGCGCGGTCTGCTTGGTAACCGGGTCTTGCGCGGCGCGTCCCTTCTTCTGCTTGGCGGCGCCTTCGACCGGGGCGGCCTCCGCCTCGGCTTCGCCCTCGGCCTCCTCGGCTGCTGACGCGGGAGTTTTGCCGGCATACTCGATGATGAACGGAGGCTCGAGCTCCTCGCGAATCTGAGTGTACTTCGACATCATCTGCCGGTATTCGGGAGAGGATGCAAGCGCCCAGTCGATCCTCCGTTCCGCGCCCTGCGCGTCAATGAAGGTTACCGACCATGTCTGGTGTTCCTCGTCGTAGCTGGGCTGGGACACTTTTTTGAACTGGAAGGTCTTGGCCATGCGCTCCAGTTCCGCGTGCAGCTTCTTGAGCTTCGCCGGGGGAGCGCCATCGTTCTCAAAGTCGCTGCGCCGCATGAGCTCCAGGCGAGGCAGCAGTTCGGTGATGGCTTCGTTGCGGAAGTGCTTGTTGGCCTTTTCCAGAAAGCTCAAATAATCGTTGAGCTGCCCCATGAACTTGGTCAGGGCCGCGCCTTCAAGCTTTTTCCCGGAGGCTCCATGGCGCAAGCCCATGCCTTCGGAGGCGCGCTTGACCATCACGCGCACGAATTCGCGGTCGTCTTTGATGTACTGTTCGAATTTTCCCTTCTTGATTCGATACAGCGGCGGTTGCGCAATGTAGACGTGCCCACGCAGGATCAGCTCCTGCATATGACGGAAGAAGAAGGTCAAGAGAAGAGTCCGGATGTGCGAGCCGTCCACGTCGGCGTCGGTCATCAGGATCAATTTGCCGTAGCGCAGCTTGGAGGCGTCGAAGTCGTCTTTGCCGATGCCGCAGCCCAGGGCGGTAATCATGGCGCGGATTTCCTCGTGCCCCAGCATCTTATCGTAGCGCGCCTTTTCGACATTGAGGATCTTGCCCTTGAGGGGCAGCACGGCCTGGAATTTGCGGTCGCGGCCCTGTTTGGCCGTGCCTCCGGCCGATTCGCCCTCGACCAGGTAGAGTTCGCAGCGGTCGGGCTGGCGCTCGCTGCAGTCGGCCAGTTTGCCCGGCAGGCCGCCGCCGTCCAGGGCGCCTTTGCGACGAGTCAGGTCGCGCGCCTTTCTCGCGGCTTCCCGGGCGCGGGCGGCCTCGATCGCCTTGTTAATAATGCGCTTGGCGATGGGAGGGTTCTGTTCCAGGAACATGCCCAGCCGCTCGTTGACGAAGGCCTGCACAGTGCCTGCGATATCGGAGTTCAGCTTGCCCTTGGTCTGCCCTTCGAACTGCGGCTGAGACAGCTTCACGCTCACCACCGCCACCAGGCCCTCGCGCACATCGTCGCCGGAGAGATTCTCCTTTACGTCCTTGAACAGTCCCATCTGCTGGCCCGCCGTGTTGATGGTGCGGGTCAACGAGGTGCGGAATCCGGAGAGGTGGGTGCCTCCGTCCACGGTGTTGATGTTGTTGGCGAAGCTGAAGACGGTCTCGGAATAGCTGTCGTTATACTGCAGCGCGATGTCCAGCTCCACCCCGTCGCGCGACGCTTCCATGTGGATAGGCTTTTCGTGCAGCACTTGCTTGCCGCGGTTCAGGTGCTTGATGAACTCCGCGATACCGCCGGCATATTTGAAATCGGAGCGCTTGGCCTCACCGGTCTTCAGGTCGGTGGTGCGCTCGTCTACCAGCGTGATCTCCAGGCCCTTGTTCAAAAACGCGAGCTCGCGCAGCCGCTGCGCCAGCGTGTCGTAGTTATATTCCGTAACCGCAAAGATGGACCGGTCGGGCAGAAAGTGGATCTTCGTTCCCCGCTTCTTGGTTGTGCCGGAATGGCGCAGCTTGGAAACCGGTATGCCCTTGGCATAGTCCTGCTCATAGGTGTGTTGGTCTTTCCAGATCTCGACGCTGAATTCCTCGCTCAGCGCATTGACGCAGGAAACACCCACTCCGTGCAGGCCGCCCGAGACTTTGTAGGAGGACGAGTCGAACTTTCCGCCGGCGTGCAGTTTGGTAAGGACAACCTGCACTGCAGGCAGCCTCTCGCCCTGAACATCCATATCGTCCACGGGAATTCCGCGGCCGTCGTCGACGACAGTGATGGAGTTGTCGACGTGAATGACCACGTCAACATGCGAGGCAAAGCCCGCCAACGCCTCGTCGACGGAGTTGTCGACCACCTCATAGACGAGGTGGTGCAGTCCCTGGTCGCCGGTCGAGCCGATATACATCGCCGGCCGCAGGCGGACTGCCTCCAAACCTTCCAAAACTTTGATATTTTCGCCGGTATAGCTGCCTTCGGGGTTGGCCGAGGGGTTGTCGCGCACGGGAATCGGTGGAAGAGCAACGGGAACAGACAATTCTTTCGTGGACATGAAACTCCGCTGGTAAATCTTTCGGCCTTCTCAGCTCAACTGGCTGATTCTGCAGGTCCTTGGGAGTGGGGCCGGGCATCTGAGCGGCAGTCCTTCTCAAGCCTTTTTGGCTCCAGGTTTGAGCCCTTGGAAAACCCCGGCGAAAAACCACTCTATTGGGGAAGTAATGGGTTCAAAGTGAAGAGTTTGGACCGCCTCCCACTGCTTAATTTTACCACGCGGGAGAGCCTTTTAAGGCATTGAACGGAAAGCGGAAAGTTGTTCCCACAGGTTCGCCAGAACCGGTATCGCCGCTTGCTTCAGCACGAATTCCGGCTTCTTCTGGGCGCCCAAGCTGACAAAAGGGAGAGGTGGCGAGATTCGGGTAGGAACGGCAGCCCTGAGAAATTCGTTGGAAAGCTATACAACCTTTGGGTTAGGGCGCGGCGATAAGCCCTTTGATAGCACTAAACCTAAACTCTAGTAACTACGAAAGTGCCGATTTTTAGATGACTAATCTACAAAAAAGGTGTGACTTAAGCACCACACTTTAGCCGTACCTGGGTAATGAAGGATAGTTAATACCTAATAATCTATTTGAAAACATTAGACTTAAGCGATGAATGAAATATACTCCGAATTGTTGCAGGGAACTAGAAAAAGTAACAAAAAAATCTTACAAGAGGTAACCAAATGTCGAAACTTATGATTCGCGTTTCTGTTGTGGGGTTGGTTCTTGGCGGCGCGGCCGCCAGTGCCTTTACTCCTAAGACACACACCGTAAGCTCCGCAATTGTGGCGACCCATAACACATTGGTTGTCCCCAGCGCGATTCCCTTCCCAAGCTGTGCCCCGAACGATGGCTGCATCTAGGCCTCCGCGATACATTCGCCGGCTTATTCCTGTCCGGTTTAACGGTATTCAAAATCAACTTTTCTCAAGGGGAATTACATGTTGAAGCTCATGGTTCGTGTATCGATCATAGGTCTGGTTCTTGCGGGCGCAGCCGCCAGCGCCTTTACTCCTAAGACACACATGGTCAACTCCGCTGTTGTTGCGAGCCACAATACCGTGGTCATGCCCAGCGCCATACCGTTCCCAAGCTGCGCTCCGAACGACGGCTGCATCTAGAGCAGAGATCCATAGCGCAGGCGGTAGATCGATTGGACCTGCCGCGAGAGGTTTTTGTACGGCACTCTTAACTGTCTGGCCTATGGATTGAGGGTTTTGGGTACCTGTGGTATACCCGGCAGTACTAAGCCAAGCTCAACGTAGCACCTTAGTGCTATCTACAACGAGTTTCTAGGGTTGAGCCTCACCCCTTTTCGAGCTATTCTCAAGACTCGTAATGGGGTGGGTCTGATGTCCGGCATACTTTCAACTTTGCTCTACGCCGCGGAACCGCTGCTGATAGCAGTGGCCCTTTTCGCCCTCCTTCGATCCAAGGATCGCAAAAGATTCGGAGCGCTGTTCGTCTACCTGACGCTGCGGCTCATGTCGTTGATCATTCTTGAAGTCTTGCTACACGCGCAAGTGTTGTTTCATGTCTCGAAGACAACTGCCTATTTCTGGTATTTCTATACCTATTGGCCCCTCTACATCGCCGGCACGATCGTCATCTTCTTCCTAATTTTGCATCTGTTCAAGCTCGCACTGGAGCCGTTACCCGGTCTCAGGCGATTGGGGTTGATTGCTTTCCGCTGGGTCGCCTGTGTTTCTTGCGTGGCTGCCACCGCCTCAGCTGTGATCCCTGGAGTGAAGGGCAATCAAATGCTCCTCACGGCCTGCGATCAGTTGATGCGCTGCGAGAGTATCTTCCTGCTCAGCCTCTTGGGTTTTCTGATGATCTCCGCCGGCAAGCTTGGCCTTTCCTACGGTAGCCGAATCTTCGGCGTCAGCTTCGGCCTAGGCATTATGGCCGCCAGCAATCTGGTCATTTCCGCGTTCTTGTTTAATTTTAGTAGGCGCGGCATCCACATTGCGACCTCCGCGCTGAGCGTCGTGGATACCTCCGCCGCTGTGCTGACCCTGATCGTCTGGTCCGCGTACTTCTTTCGCCGGGAACCGGCGCGTCACGCAGTCGCCGTTCCTGCCCGGTCATCTTTGGGACGGTGGAATGAGATCGCATTGGCGCTCGGTCCCGGCAACGGCCGGATTGGCATCGCTGCTCCCGCCAACGACTTCTTCCTTCAGGATGTCGAGAAGGTAGTCGATCGTATTCTCACCAAGAACTCGCTCAACATAGCAAGTTGACCGCAAATCTCGGTCCCTAGAAAAAAAGGCCCCAAATCGTGGGGCTTTTTTTTCATGCGTGGGCGGCGCTTGCACCCTGCCGTTCTTTCTGTCATTCCCGCAGGGAATCTGCTTGCTGGTCTCTGAGGCACGAATTCGATGTTTTGCGCCCGAGCGAGAGGAAAAGCAGATTCCCTGCGGGAATGACAGAAAGAAAAGCAAAGACGCCAAGAAAGGAAAGCAAAGGCGGACAAGACGGGCAAGAAAGGCATGAAGTGCAGAAGCGGATTGCTCTAGAATCAGCCCAACCCATGGATCAGTTATCTTCAAGGCCAGCGGAGCCGCCGAAATCCAATTCCACACTGTGGCGCCGGGGCTTGGCCTTACTGCGGCCATCGCACCGCCACTCCGTCTTCTCGGCAACCATCATCCTGATGGTTTCAACCTTCCTCTCGCGCATCATGGGGCTGGTCCGGGTAAAGTACATCGCCTTTCTCTTTGGCGCGGGCATCGCCACCGACGCTTACAACGCGGCCATTCAGTTGCCGGATATGATCGCCTATTTCGTCGCGGGCGGCGCGGCATCGATTACTTTCATTACCATCCTCAGCCGCTATCGCGAGACAGGCAACGAGCAAGAAGGGGAGCATGCCCTCTCCGTCATCCTGACCATGATGATCTGCGTTTTGGGCGCGGCGATCCTGCTGGGGGAGATCTTCTCTCCGTTGTATGTCAGCGTTTTCTTTCCCAAATTCAATCCCGGCGAGGCCGCGCTCTGTGTCCACATGACACGGATCATGCTCTTCCAGCCGCTCTTGCTCTTTGTCGGTGGAGTCTTCGGCGCCGTCCTGTTCGTGCATCGGCAATTCGCTTACCAGGCAGTCTCTCCGCTGGTTTATAACCTGGCCATCATCCTGGCCGCCGTCTTCCTGGCCAAGTCGATGGGCGTCTCTTCCCTGGCGATCGGTGTTGTGGCCGGAGCCTTCCTGGGCTGGTTCGCGCTCAATGCCTGGGGCGTGCACCGGGTTGGCGTACATTACCGTCCGCGGTTCGACTGGTCCCATCCAGGCCTGCGCGAGTGGCTCCGTCTCTCCCTCCCGCTGATGCTCGGCGTGACCGTGGTCACTGCCGATACTTGGATTCTCAACTACTTTGCCTCCAGCGTGCCGGGCCAGATCTCGCGGCTGTCCTATGCGAAAAACCTCTTCACGGCGCCGATAGCAATCCTCGGGCAGGCGGTGGGCGCCGCGTCCCTGCCCTTCTTTGCCTCCCTCTTCAGCCAGAAGCGGCTGGTGGAATTTGCCGCTGCGGTGAACTCGTCCGTCTCGCGCATTCTGGCTTTCTCGTTCATTGTCTCTGCCTGGATGGGCGGCCTCGCCTACCCGGCTGTGGATCTGGTCTTCCGCGGAGGATCGTTCAATCATCGCGATGCCAGAGAAACCGCGGTCTACTTCGCCATTTTTTCTATTTCACTTTTTCTATGGACCTCGCAGGCAATCTACGCGCGGGCGTTCTACGCCGCGGGGAACACCTTCGCTCCCATGGCCGCCGGAGTAATCGTCACCTTGGCGTCGCTGCCGATTTACTGGTTGTTGCACCGCAGCGCGGGAGCCATCGGTCTGTCATTCGCCTCCGATGCCGCTATCCTGCTACAAACGGTGGTGCTGTCTGTCATGCTGCACCGCCGCAAAATGGTGCGTTTCTCCGGCCTGGAACATGCGGAGTTATGGCGCGCCCTGCTGGCAACCTTCGTGAGCCTGGCGGCTCTCTACGGAGTGCGGCAGGTTCTCCCCGCGGCGGGGCGCATTCCTGCCGACCTGATCCTGCTCACGGTGGGCACCATAGCATGGCTTGGAGCAGCGGGAGGGACGTTGCAATTCACCGGCTCAAGGCTGCCCGGCCAGTTGCTAGCCCGCTTCCGCCGCTAAGGATTTGCCATGGATTTGCCATCCGGGCAGTCTTCTACGCTTTCGCGCTCTAGGTCTATTTTCTTGGTGAGACGGAACGCCGGGCGGTGGCACAAAACCAGTCGTGGTATCCCACATCTGGCGCAAACACCGCGCCAGATGTGGGGCACCCCGGATCTATTGCGCTAGCTACGGCAGGGGCGTTCTGATCCCTGACCCCTGATCTCTGATCCCGGGCTTAAGCGGAGACGACTGCCTTCTGAGATTCCGTGATTCCGCTGTTCACCGTGGAAACGGAGCTCTCCTTGGTGGTCTGGCCTGGTTTACGGATGTCGATTCCACCCTTGAAAAAGGCGCCGTCTTCAATGCTGATGCGTTGCGCGATCACATCCCCGGTCAAGGAACCCTCGCTGCGGATGTCCACGCGATCGCTGGCATTGATGTTGCCCCGCACCTTGCCCAGAACAACCACCTCGCGGGCGGAGATATTGGCCGACACCTGGCCGTTGCGGCCAACCGTAACTCGATTGCCCGGCAGGTTGATTGCACCCTCTACCTTGCCGTCGATGTACAACGACTCGGAGCCCGTGACCTCGCCTTTCACCACCAAACTTTTGCCAATCGTGGCCTGATCGGCAATCGCCGGCGCTGCGGGAGAAGTACCGGAAGGGCGCGCGCTGGTTGACTCGTTATTTGTGGTTGGAGACACCGCCGGACGCACCGGCTCGGTGCCCAAGGGTGAGGATGGACTTCCGGGTTGGTTCGGTTTCCACATCTTTTCGTATTTCCTTTCGATGACTTCTGATTACCCGCTCCCGAGACAACCCCGCAGACACCATTCCGCTCCTGAAGGCCAAATTCGGGGGAGTCGTTGCTTTCGATCTCATCCGCTTGCTCGATGTTACTCGATCGAAACTGCGCTCTAGCTTGCATCTTAACCATGCTTGAGGAAAAATTGAAATCCCCCAACCGGGTCTTTTCGCTTACGGAGCCGTTAATATCAACAATAACCAAGCGCAACAGCTCTGCGGGCGTGCGAGAGCGAGCAAAAAGCGGCCAGGGTAATGTGCTCGATTCAATTTCAAACAAAATGACAGATCAGGAATGACAGACCAGGAACTTCTCCGCCGCATCGAGCGTTCCGCCGGCCAGACGGCCAGCTATAAACAACTGGTCCGCGAACTCGGCCTGGGCGGAGGACGGGAACGCCGTCTGCTGGTGGAACAGTTGGATCGTCTGTCTGCGCGCGGCCAACTCACCAAGCTGGATCGCGACCACTGGGCGCTGCGCCAGGCCCGTTTGCGCGACAACCTGGCCGCCGGCCGTCTGGATCTGCACCGTGACGGTTTTGGCTTTGTCAGGGAGGAGCTGCGCCGCTCCGCTCGATCCGATGGAGACGACATCTTCATTGCTCCCAACGAGATGAGCGGCGCGATGCAAGGCGATCAGGTGCTGGTTGACTTGGCTCCCCCGCGTCCCGACGGCAGACGGTCGGGACGCATCGTGCGCATCCTCACCCGCCGCAATCCAACCGTCGTGGGAGTCTTCCACTATGCCCGCGGCGGGTCAACCCAGGGAAATCTCGTCACTCCCTGGGATGATCGCATGACCCAGCCTATCCTCATCCCTGCCGGGATCGAGGAGCTGCCGCAGGAGACCGCATCTCCGCATCGCGTTTTGGGAGAGGAGGCTCTCCGGAGCACAGCTCATGCTTATCGCGATCTCGAAGGCCTGGTGGTGGATGTGGAAGTCATGGAATGGCCGACGGCCACGCGTCCAGCCCGCGGCCGGGTAATCGAAGTCCTAGGCAAGAGGGACGATTTCGGGGTCGATGTGGAAATCGTCATCCGCAAGCACCATCTTCCCCATGTTTTTCCCGCCAACGTGCTTGACGAAGCACGCGCCGTCGCTCATCTGGATGAGGAAGAAGTTGTCCGGCGCGGGGATTTTCGCGGCTTGCCCATAGTAACCATCGATGGCGAAACGGCCAAGGATTTTGACGATGCGGTGATGGCGCGGGCGACCAGCCACGGCTGGGAGCTGCAGGTTCACATTGCCGACGTCGCCCAGTATGTGACCCCGGGCTCGGCCCTGGATCTTGAAGCCCGCCTGCGCGGCAACTCCGTCTACTTTCCCGACCGCGCCGTTCCCATGCTGCCGCAGGAGCTATCCAGCGATATCTGCAGCCTGCGGCCCGAGCAGGACCGCCTGGTTCTCTCCTGCATTATGCAGATTGATCACGAGGGTGAGATCCTCAGCTACGAGATCGCAGAAGGCGTAATCCGCTCCGCCCGGCGGATGACCTATACCCAGGTTCATTCCGTGCTTGAAGGCGAGCGGCAGGCGCGGGAAGAATTCGCGCCGCTGGTGGAGGAGTTCAAGGGCATGCACCAGCTCGCCCGCCTGCTCCACGCCAAGCGCCAGCGCCGCGGCTCGATCGATTTCGATTTACCCGAGCCGGTGGTTGAATTTGACTCCTCGGGCGCGATGCAGAGCATCGTGCGCTCGGAACGAAACTGGGCCAACCGCTTGATTGAAGAATTCATGCTCTCCGCCAACGAGTGCGTCGCCTCTTGGCTCGAGCAGCTGGGCGTCCCTTCGCTTTACCGCATCCATGAAAAGCCGGAGCCGCGGCGCGTGGTTGAGTTTGAAGACGTCGCGGCCGGCTTTGGGTATTCTCTCGGCTTCGGCGCCCTGCCGGTAAAGCGGGTGACCATGAAATCCGACCGCCGCGAGCAGAGGAGCCGGGGACGCGGGGGGCATTCTCCGCCCCGGCATGAGATCCCGGAAGACATCGCCGTTACTCCGCGCATGTATCAGCAATTGGCAATCAAGATTGCGGGAAAGCCCGAGGAGCGTATCCTCGCCCATCTGATGCTGCGTTCGCTGCGGCAAGCACGGTACAGCGAAAAGAACGAAGGGCACTTCGCCTTGGCCGCGCCTTGCTATACGCATTTCACCTCACCCATCCGCCGCTACCCCGATCTGATCGTGCACCGCATCGTGAAAGCCATGCTTCACGGAGGCAAAAGTGGGCGGGGAAAGCCGGCCGCCGCCGATCCGCAAGCGCCGTGGCACGAGCTCCGGCCTGGCAAAGGGCATCGGCCTCATCGTGATCCTGATCCCGGCCTCGATGCAGGGCCGCTGGATGAGTTGGCGCTCTCCGCCATTGCGTATGAATCCAGCCAGGCGGAGCGCCGCGCCGACGATGCCGAGCGCGAATTGATGGAGTGGAAGAAGGTCAGATTCATGCAGGACCGGGTGGGCGAAGACTTCGACGCCATGATCCTCAGCGTGACCAAGTACGGCTGCTTCGTGGAGCTGGACAGTCTCTTCATTGAGGGCCTCGTTCCCATCCTGAGCCTGCAGGGCGACTACTACACTTACCAGGAAAATTCGCGGCAGATCGTCGGTGAGCAGTCCGGCCGTCGCTATTCCATGGGAGACCGGGTGCGGGTGGTCCTCGACCGTGTGGATGAGTTACAGAGACGGTTACAATTCTCCATCGTGGAAGAGATCGCTCCCGGCCCTATGCGCCGCCCGGGCAAGCCGAAGTCAAAGTCGAGGTCCAAGGCGGCCGCCAAGGCGCCCAAGAATAAGATGCTGCGCAAGGGCAAGAAGAAAGGAAAGAAGCGCCGCTAGAGGACGTAGGAAAGCAGATTCCATTCGGGAATGACAGAAAGAAAAGCAAAACCGACAAAACTGGCAGAAGCAAATCTCGACCGGAGCTTTCATCGGCCCGCGGCCCATCCAGGGGAATGAAAATCAGGTTGAGGAAGGCTTGATTGGCAACTACACCTAACTTTGTCATCTCGACCGGAGCGTAGCGAAGTGGAGAGATCTGCGGTTTCCCAACTCTGAATGAGACTAAAGCGGAGTGACGGGGATCCGCGGTGACAAACAAACCGCAGATCTCTCCACTTCGCTACGCTCCGGTCGAGATGACAAAGTTGTGGTAGTTCCCGGGAGTGATTTTCGAGCGTAGCGGTCTGGAGCGGACTGCGGTTTTGTCCTCGCCGTTTTCCTCTTACAATGGATTGCAGTTCTACTTCGGGAGGCTTCCCATGGCTCATATGGTGGTTTGCGCGCGTTACAAGCAGGAGTTGGAGGGCCTCGACGAGCGTCCGTTTGACAGCGACTTCGGCCAAAAGATCTACGACAATGTCTCGAAGAAAGCGTGGGCGGGGTGGATCGAACACCAGAAGATGCTGCTCAATGAATACCGTCTACAGCCTTGGACGCGCGAAGCGCAGGAATTCCTGGTCGAGCAGATGCAGGAGTATTTCTTCGGTGGGGGATCGGCCCTGCCGAAGGAATATGTTCCCCCCAGCCACTGACCTGCCTGGAACCGGCCCTCTCGTGTACACTCGGAAGAGAAAATCCTACCGTCGGGACGTGGCTCAGCCTGGTAGAGCACTCGCTTGGGGTGCGAGGGGTCGGCAGTTCAAATCTGCCCGTCCCGACCATTCAAATCAAACAATTCTAGTGGCCCCAAAGACTGCGCTGAGCTTGTCGAAGGTTCCCGATTCTGGGACAGGACGCGGAGCCCGCCTAGTGACCGGCGCTAGTGGCGAAGTCTACTGCACCCCGATCCCCATACATCTTGGATGAAGCTCCGATGAGCGATACTGCAGGCAGCTTCTGGCGAACACATCTGCTTAGCACGGATAGACCTCTGGTTCACTTCGTTCCGGCCGATCTTTTGGACTTGGATTCTATAAAAGGGGCTGCGGGTGAGATTGGCTTCGCTTTTTTTCTCTTGAATGCCAGAGAGGTTGATTCCGAACCTACTTTAATGGGAGTCTTTGCCGAATCGATGACTCTGCCCTCGTATTTTGGGCGAAACTGGGATGCGCTTCTGGACCTTACGACAGATCTCTCATGGAAGAAGGCAAAGGGGTATGTATTGACAATAGACAATGCCGAGAACCTGCCCTCATTGCCGAATCGGATCTTTTCATCCCTCGTGGCAGTGATGGAGGCGACAGTCCGGGACTGGAGGGACGAGCGCGGCGAGTATAGCGAGCGGGCCGGGCCAGTATGTTTCCACGTGATCTTTTCTGGCGGTAGATTCTCGAAAGAAGCCTTACTTTGTGAGTCTCCGCGAGCCTCTTTGCGAACACACGGCCAAGTTCTCAGTGAACACCTTCCAAGTCCCGTTGCGGTTTAGAGAGATGGCGGCCTACTGCGACTCGGAGAGGCTTATTAGCGCCGGTGCCAGCCCCGAATTAGTTCTGTCGTTCCTGCGCGAACACGGTATGGACCTACGCGATTCTAACTATGCCATCGCCAGTCTGACGGGAAAGTCGCTGCAGGAAGCGAAGGCTCTGATTGACAAGAGCCAGACGTGGTTGGATAGATATGATCGCGACGAGAATTTCCGAAACGCAGCTCGAGAAGCCCTCCGTGACTTCGGCTGGCACGATGACTAGAGAGCAGCACGATCCTATGCTTACTACGCCGAAGGGCGCTTATGCGCGGCCTACCGCTATCAGCCACCCATGAGCATGACCGTATGAGAACAGCAGAGAAACTTGTTGAATATTGGACCAAAGAAGGGCTGCGCCTCCCTCCAGGAGCAAATCTGGAGGCTTTGCGGGATTTTGAGGAAAGGACAAAGACTAAGTTACCGACGAGCTTCAGAGAGTACCTACAGCGGGCAAATGGTATGTCTGAAAATGGTCAAGATGATCAAGATGATCGAGGGTTTTCATTTTGGTCTCTAGACCGACTCCGAGCTGTTCCAGATGAATGTAGACTGCGGAGCGTTTCAGTTCCCTCCGTTTCGGGTGTAGAACAATTTTTGGTCTTTGCGGACTATATGCGGTGGTCGTGGGCTTACGCCATAGGAACTGACCCCATCCAGGAGGGACATGTCTTGCAACTTGGCGTTCGCGAACCTCGCATTGTTGCCAAATCCTTCGAGAGCTTCGTCGATATGTATCTAAGTGACTCCCCGTCAATCTATCTGCCGGACAGCCTGCAAGCCCCATGAGGCGGTAGCGCACATAGGAGCTCTTGTGGCTAACCGCGTTTCACTTCGCGCCTTTGGGGAAGCTTGCGGCGCTGCCGCTTGCGAGTTGATTGCCGGTATAGGCGAGCGCGGCTGCCAGCACCGTATCCAGATTAGCGTCGTCGGGAACCTTGAGACAGACGTGGCCCTCATCGACCTGCCAGCCAATGAAACGTCCTTTCTTCGCCGATGCCTTCACCAGCGCGCTGCAGGCGCTCGCCCGGCGCTTCGCGCTGGCGCGGGTGGCGGAATCGGAGCCAACATGGACCTCCCAGGCCGATTCAAAGGTCGTGATGCGCGCATGGATGAGCTGCATTAGAAGTAGCCGGTCGCCCTTATAAAAGCGCCGGGACTTCGGCTCATGGGAGGTGAAGCGGCTCATCTGGTCCTCGATTGCCGCGGTTTGCTGCTTGACTCTGGCGCTCTGGTCTCCCTTTTCAGAGGCGTACCGGACTTCGCGAGGGTCAATAAACAGGCGAAGGTCGCGCAGCGCGAGATTGCGCATCACAGGTGAGATCGCGGGACCAACGTAGGTGTGCGCAATTTCCGGCGCGGGCGAGGCGGGGTACATTATGACTTCTTCGCGGTCGACCTGCTCATGCACCAGCCAGCCAAAACCGGCGCCGGCAGCGATGGCCATCGCGACAAAAAATGCTTTCATGACGCCTCTCATTGGGGGGAGGGCGGGGAGAAAGAGCGTGCGCTCATTTTTACCACGTCGTCGGTGGAAAGGCGAGACTTGCCTGCGAATGCGTTTCTTCTCAGTTACCGGCGCCCGGCCGGGGCCGCTGTTTACGCGCCTTGCCCGATTGCAAAAGCATCAGGGCCAGGGGAAAGCCGGCATAAGTCCTACGGTGGCAGTGCCGGCAACGCACCGGATACTGAAATAGCGCAAGGCGCTCTAAATCCTTCATTCGAAACCGGGAAAGGCGGAAGCTGGAGGATGTGCACTCCGAACATATCACTTCGGTTCACCCTGATGTTCCCCAAAAAACCATTGCTTGGAGAAACCTCAAACGTCCATACTCTAGCATCATTGTAAAGCGTCGCCGGGTAGGCTACTGTGAAGGCGGTCCGTTGCCGGAGCCGAGGTGGAGAATGGTTTGGGATGTCTCGTTTAACTGCGATATATGCGGTAGGAAAAAGGGCGACTCGAATCACTGGTGGATGTTGACCTTGGGCGATGTTCCCTGCTTCGAAGAAGGGCAGCCCAACCAGCGTTTCACGCTGATGCCGTGGAACAGCGCGGAGAGCCAAAATGCCGAGTTCTACCATGCCTGCGGGCAGGGATGCGCCATGCAGGCCATGGAACGGTTCATGACCAGCGGCACCATCGTGGCCGACACGAGCGTGGCCAAATCCGTGCCTCAGGAAATCCCTCACGAAATCGATGTGCAATAGATCCCTGGCACCTCGGCTTGGCTGCGCTGAGTCGCTTTTTACGGCTCAAAAAGTTCGCGGCCGCCGGCCGGAGCGCTGGCAGATTTCTTCTCCTTGGCTTGCAGTGATTGCGGATTGGGAGCGGAAAGCAGTCCCAGAATTTCGCGCAATTCCTTGCGGACCCGATGCAGGCGAATTTCCGCCCGCTCGGCGGCTTGGCGCTGGTCAAGAGGGAGTCCGGTTGACCGGCCCTCCCGCTGCGCAGCTCTGTCTGCACCACCTGGCGGGCGCCGGCAATGGTGTAGCCTTCGTCGTAGAGCAGCCGCTTGACGCGAAGAGCCATCTCCACATCCCGTTTGCGGTAGAGCCGCTGCCCGGTTCCGCTCTTATTCGGCTTGAGTTGAGGAAACTCGGTCTCCCAAAAACGCAGCACATAAGGCTCGACCGCGCACAGGCGGGCGACGTCACCGATGCGGAAATAAAGCTTGTCCGGGATTTCAGGTTTCTGCGGTGCGCGCCGTTGTGGGAGACGATTGGCCATGCCGTAAACGGGCGGCGGAACTTGGCTCACCGCCCTTCGACAAAAGTATAGGCCAGCTTGGGCTATCGGATGATCTTTTTTACCATTAGTTTTCCGGAGTCAACGGAATCGATTGCCGCGGCAGGCTGCCCGCAGGCGCTGCCCGCAGATACTGAACAGGCCAACTGCTCTGCTCACCCAGATGGGCCGCGGCATTGAGCGCCCAGTACGGCTCGCGCAGCATCTGCCGGGCCAGCAGCACCAAATCGGCTTGACCGGTCCTTAAGATGTGCTCGGCCTGCGCTGCATCGGTAATCATGCCCACCGCGCCGGTGGCAAGGCCGGCTTCGCGGCGGATGCGCTCCGCGAAAGCGGTTTGATAGCCGGGGCCCACGGGAATGACGGCTTGCTCCACATTGCCCCCTGAAGAGACATCCACGAGGTCGACCTGGTGCTCTTTGAGAACCGTGGCCAAGGCGGCTGATTGGCCGATATCCCAGCCGCCTTCGGTCCAATCTGTGGCCGAGATCCTTACAGAGAGCGGCCGGTTTCGCGGCCACACCTGGCGCACCGCGTCCACCACTTCGATCAGCAGACGAATGCGGTTTTCGAAGCATCCTCCGTAAGCATCGTTGCGGAGATTGCTGAGCGGCGACAGAAATTCGTGCAGCAAATAGCCGTGCGCGGAGTGGATCTCGACTACGTCGAAGCCAGCCCGGAGCGCGCGCGCCGCGGCCTGGGCGAAGGCTTTGACAACCCGCTCAATGGCCGCCAGGTCCAATGGGACCGGCTTGCCGAAGTTCTGGGCAAAACTGATGGCGCTCGGGGCCGCCGGCTGCCATCCGCCTTCTGCCGGAGTTACGTATCTCGCCGGCTCCCATGGCCGGGTCATGCTCGCCTTGCGTCCGGCATGGGCCAATTGCACCCCTGCGCGTGCTCCCTGTCCATGTAGGAACGCGACGATGCGCTTGAGTCCTCCAATGTGCTCATCCTTCCACAAGCCTAGATCGTGGGAACTGATGCGGCCCTCAGGGAGTACCGCCGAGGCTTCGGTAAAAACCAATCCCGCCCCTCCGACGGCGTGGCTGCCGAGATGCACAAAATGCCAGTCATTGCTGAATCCGTCTTCGCTCGAGTACTGGCACATCGGCGAGACGGCCACCCGGTTTGGCAGGGTTAACCCGGCCAAAGTTAAAGGCGAGAATAGCTGTGTGCGGTTTGGCAAAGAAAACCTCGTGAGATGTATTTCTACTCAATTAGAGATGCATCAAAAGAGCGGAACGGTCCTTTGTGGAATCCCAGGTGCCAGAATCGGGCTCTGGGGCATCCAGGATCTGTGGGTTATGTTTTGTGGAAAACCGCAGACGCTCCACTCCGCTTCCACCCCAGCAAGCTTCGCTTGCCGGGGACCCCGGTTTTGCGCTCCGGTCGAGATGACAAAGTTAGGTGCGGTTGCCAATCAAGCCTTCCACAACCCGATTTTCATCCTCTTGGGTGGGCCGGAGTCCCACGAACACTCGGGTCGAGATGACAAAGGTCCTGGTTTGCGCTGTGATCCTGCCTAAGATAGCCTCAAGACCATGAGTGTGCTCTGCCATCGATGCGCCGCCAGTTTGAGCGCGTCGGATCTCTTCTGTCCCAATTGCGGCTCACCGCAGGTCAGGTTTGAGCCCCGCGAAGAGGGCGAGAGCGCCTATGCCAGCACGCGTCCCACGCAATTGACCGCGCCTACCCAAGGAATTTCCTGGCGGGATGCTATCACTGCCGCTCTCATCGTGGGCATACCCGCGGGTATTCTTAGCGCCATTTCAGTGCTTGCCTGGGGATGTTGTTTGTGGGTGGTTGGCGGAGCGGTGCTGTGCATCGGCCTCTATCGCAAGCGCGCCCCGGCTTTCCATCTGGACACGCGGTCGGGCCTGCGCATCGGAGCTCTCGCCGGAATCATCGCAGCCTATGCCTCGATCGCAGCAACAGCCGCCTGGCGCGCCTTCGCCCGCTTCGTGCTGCATCAGGGAGCCGCTATCGATAAGTTTTACGACACATTTATTCAGCAATCGTTCAATCAGCAATCCGCGCTCTTCGTCCAGTCCAACGCGGAGACTCAGGCGCAGTTGAAGGCTTCGCTCCACTTCCTGCTCTCACCCAGCGGCAGAGCCGCTTATACGCTGATGTATTCGGCGATCACCGCATCGGGCATTGTCCTGTTCTCCGCGCTGGGCGGCGTGCTGGGCGTTCGCCTTTACACCGGGCGCAAGGGGCCGTTGCCGCATTCGTAAAAGCATTGTTAAAGGATCGCTAAGATTCTTGAGGTTCATGCCAGGACTTGCTTCGCAAGACCTTCCTGCCGTAAAAACGTTCTAGCCTTTATGAGCCCAACGGAACTCACTCCTAAGCTGCGCGAGAAAGGCCGCATCATGTCGGCCTCGGAGATCGAACGCACATTGGTTCGGCTGGCGCACGAGATCGTCGAAAAGAGCAACGGAGGTGAAAACCTCGGGCTGGTCGGCATCAAGCGCCGTGGAGTCCCACTGGCGGAGCGGCTCGGCGCCCTGATCGGCGGCATCGAGAAGCGTCCAATCAAGACTGGCATGCTGGATATCAGCTTCTATCGAGATGACCTGTCGACGCACGATATTCGCCCGGTGGTCAGCCCCGGAGCCATTGGATTCGATGTCACCGGCCGCAACATTATCCTGGTGGACGATGTTCTCTATACAGGAAGAACCGTTCGGGCGGCTTTGGACGCACTGTTCGACCATGGCCGGCCGGGAAGGGTACAGCTGCTGGCGCTCATCGATCGCGGACATCGTGAATTGCCGATCGAGGCGACCTTCGTGGGCCGCCATGTGCAGACTACGAACAAGGAAATTGTCGAGGTTAAGCTTCAGGAAGTCGATCAGGACGAGCAGGTCGTCCTGGTCGAGCGTATCGACTGAAAAACACTAATAGGTATGAATGCGGGTGCCCCGGGTTCGCGTAGCTATTGATCCGGCCTATAAGTAATGGATCTATTCTGAGATGGAAACATCTGTAGTGTATGGAACGAGTGGATACGCGGAGTTTGCCGATAGAGGCGATCAATGAGCGGCGGCGGCGAGCGGTGAAGCTGCGGCTGGGAGGTGCAACGGTGCGCGAGACAGCCAGGCAGTGCGAAATGGCGATCGGTACGGTGATCAAGGCGCACAAGGCTTATCTGGCAGGGGGATGGAAAGCGGTAGGGGTGAAGCGTGGGCATCGCCCGGTGGGCTCGGGCAGAAGGCTCAGCGCGGAACAGGAAGCGGAGGTGCGGCGCATCATCCGCGACCATACCCCGGACCAACTCAAGATGGCTTACGCGTTGTGGACCCGGCAGGCAGTGAGCGAATGGATTGCCGGACGCTGGCAGATCAAGCTGCAGGTTCGCACCATGGGCAAGTATCTAGCGCGCTGGGGCTTTACCCCGCAGAAACCGCTCAAGAAGGCTTTTGAACAATCCCCCGCTGCAGTGGGCAAGTGGCTCACCGAGCAATATCCAGCGATCGCCGAGCGAGCCAGAAACGAGGGTGCCGAGATCCAGTGGGGCGATGAAACCGGTCTGCGCACCAACGATGTGCGCGGCCGCGGCTACGCGTTGAAAGGGGAAACGCCGCGGGTGCGTATCAAGAGCAAGCATGAATCGCTCAGCATCATTTCCACCGTCACCAATAAGGGCCAGATGCGCTGGCGCATCTTTTCCGGGGCGCTCAATGCCCGCATCCTTATCGATTTTTTAAAACGGCTGATCCACCATGCCGGACGGAAGATTTTTCTGATCCTGGATAATCTCAGAGTCCATCACGGCAAGCTGGTCAAACAATGGCTGGCCCTCCATGGTGAGCAAATCGAAATCTTTTACCTGCCCAGTTACTCGCCGGAGTTGAACCCCGATGAGTTGCTCAATGCCGATTTGAAACGGGCCGTCACCACCAGAGCGCCCATGCGAACCAAACAGGCTCTCACCCACACCGCATCCCGGACTATGCGCAGCATCCAGAAACAACCCGCTCGCGTCCGCAAATACTTCGCTCAGAAAGATGTCGTCTATGCGGCTTGACTCCATTGCTTATAGGCCGGATCAATAACCTGGGTCTTTTTAGGTTATCCTGCTCGGCAACGACTAAGGCAGTTTAGGAAATACTGTGGTCTTTTCCAATTTGCTCGAGGCTGCTGGTCGCGTCGGCTTGGCAATAGTGGCTTCGGTCTACACCATTTCCTAAACTGCCGTAACCGCGACGCAGCCGAATTCGGAGCCAAGCGCAGAAGGACTCAAACGAACCCAGGCATCCGTCTAAATTTCCTCCTCCACATCAGAGGGAAATGATCTCCCCAATACATGACGCAAAAGGCCAGAGTGGAAATACGGGACAGCGCAGAAGCACAACCGGCAACGGCGGCGGCCCTTGCCCGTAGGCGATCCCTGCTTTCCGTCGCCGATCTCAGCACGGAGGATATTGCCGGCATTCTTTCCCTAGCTACGTTGCTCGAGAAAGAAGATCCGCTCGTCCGCGCCAAGCGGCTGGCGAAGCGGCGGGTAGCTCTGCTGTTCTACGAATCGAGCACCCGGACCAGAACCTCATTCGAGCTGGCGGCCAAGAGCCTTGGAGCCGACACTGCGCTGATCAGTTCCCAATCCTCCTCCATCGAAAAGGGCGAGTCGCTCAAAGATACCGGAATCGCGCTCCGTGCCCTGGGGGCGGAGTGCATTATCCTGCGGCATCTCTCCTCGGGATCGCCTTATCTGCTGGCGCAGGCCACCGGAGTGCCCGTACTCAATGCGGGCGACGGCATGCATGAGCATCCCTCGCAGGCTCTTCTTGACCTGAGGACTATCCTGAGCGCGGCAGGACGCTGCCGCCGGGATATTGACGCGAACACTCTCCAGGGGATCACGGTGTCGATTACCGGCGATATCTTTCACTCGCGCGTGGCGCGGTCCAACGCGCTCCTGCTCCCTCGCCTGGGGGCGCGAGTGATTCTATGCGGGCCGCCGGCGCTGCTGCCCGAAGTAGCTTCAGAGCTGACGCCGGGGATTGTCATCGAGCGAGACTTTGACCGGGCGCTGGAGCAATCGCAAGTGGTCATGATGCTGCGCATTCAAAAGGAGCGGCTGGCCGGCGTGCAGATCGACGTTGACGAATATTCAAACCGCTATCAACTGAATCAGGAGCGGCTGCGCAACAAGGCGCCGCAGGCATTCGTCATGCATCCCGGTCCTATGATTCGCGGACTGGAGATTACCAGCGAGGTCGCGGATGGCCGGCAATCGATTATCGCCGAGCAGGTAGGGAACGGGGTGCCCATTCGCATGGCGCTGGTATACCGTGCATTGGTCTCCGATCCGGATGCCCTTAAGGTAACTGCTACTGAAACATATGCCGCCGATTCCTCGCAGCCGGCGCCCGCGGCTGTGCCGGCCAAGAGCGCGAGCAAAAAGAAGATGAGCCCGGCGGAGCGCGCGAAACCCTCTCCCGCAGGAAGCGTGCGTAAGCCGCCGCAAAAGATTGCAAAAAAGCGAGGGCGGCGATGACGGCGATTCTGATTCGCGGCGGACATGTGATCGATCCTTCCGCTGGAGTGGATGCGGACCGCGACGTCTTGCTCAAGGACACTCGCGTAGCCGCTATCGAGCCCCACGGGAAATTGAATGCCGCGGCCAAGCAGGAGGGCGCGGAGATCGTAGAAGCCAAAGGCATGACCGTGGCGCCGGGTTTGGTGGATATCCACGTTCACCTGCGGGAGCCGGGGCAAGGCTACAAGGAAACTATTGCCACCGGCACGGCTGCGGCTGCGGCCGGGGGATTTACCACCGTCTGCGCCATGCCCAATACGGTTCCGGTCAACGATTCTGTGGAGACGACGCGCTGGATGCAGAGTCCCGAGCGCGGCGCGAGCGCGCGTGTCTTTCCTATCGCCGCGGCGACCCGCGGCAGCATGGGCGAGGCGTTAACCGAGTTCGGCTCGCTCAAGGCCGCCGGAGCGGTCGCAGTCAGCGATGACGGCAAGCCGATCCTGAGCGAGGCCATCATGCACCAGGCGCTGGCCGCCGCGGCGCGCACGGGAATTCCCGTGGTCCAGCACGCCGAGGACACGCGCATGACCGGCGGATGCTCGATGAATGCCGGCGCTCTCGCCTTTCGTTTGGGACTTCGCGGCATGACGGTTGCCGCCGAAGCCGGCCTGGTCGAGCGCGACTTGCGCTTGCTCGAAAATCTCAAGGATAGCCGCGCCCACCTGCACATCGCGCACCTCTCGACAGCGGCTGCACTGGACGCGGTTCGTAAGGCCCGGCGCAAGGGTCTGCACGTGACTTGCGAGGTGACTCCACATCACTTTGTGCTTACCGAAGATGCGGTTGGCGAGTACAACACCAATGCCAAGATGAATCCTCCTCTGCGCAGCGAGGCCGATCGGAGGGCGATGCTGGAAGGACTGCTGGACGGCTCGATCGATTGCATTGCCACCGATCATGCGCCGCACGCCGCGCATGAGAAGGAGCAGGAGTTCGAGCGCGCGCCGAATGGCATCACCGGTCTCGAATCGGCGCTCGGCCTGGCGCTCGACGTGCTTCATCGTAAGCACCGGGTCTCGCTGAGCAGAATTCTGACGCTGCTGAGCACACAGCCGGCGACGTTGCTCAATCTAAAAGGCCGCGGCACCCTGGCCGCGGGCGCCTTCGCCGACGTGGTAATCTTCGACCCCAAGGCGGAGTGGAGCTTCCGCGCGGCAGCCGGCAAATCAAAATCGAAAAATACTCCCTTTGACGGTTGGCCGATGCTAGGCAAGATCTTTGCGACTATTAGTGAGGGCCGGGTGGTCTATCGGGCGGAAGCAGCGAGTCGGCAAGTTAGCAAGTCAGCAAGTCAGCGACCTTCTATGCTGACTTGCCGACTCGCTGACCGGCTGACTCGCTGATGAGCACTGAGCAGAACTCCGGCGGCAAGGCCCAGCGAGGCGCCCAGTAAAAACCGCGGCAGAGGCAGGTTGCCGTGCAGGTGAAGAGTTTCTGCGGCGGCGTCTATTCCATTGAGCAGGAGCGCACCGAGGAAGATTCGCTTAGCAAGTACTTGGTCGATATGCAGCTTCGCGGCTGAAAACACGCTCAGCCATGCGCCCATCGCGATCCCGCAATAGATGCCCAGGCAGCGCACGCAGACGGCCGCCGGAGATTGGTCGATGAAGAAGCTGCGTGCCGTGTTCTGATGGCAGAGCCCGGAGAAGAAATCGCGCAGGGCGAGAGCCGCCAGCGGATGACTGCCGGCCAGCAGTGGAGCGCCCAGCGCTAGGCCCACCATCGCGCTTGCTATGCAGGCAAATAAAATGCGCCCTTTCATGCCGTTCCCAGGATGCCCAATTGGCGGCCGATGCTCTGGATAGCGGTCAGCGCCCGGTCGATTTGCTCGCGTGTATGCTCGCTGGTCATGATGGTGCGGATGCGAGCCTTGCCCTCCGGAACAGTAGGGAAGGCGATGCCGGTGGCCAGGACCCCCGCATCAAACAGCGCGCGAGAGAAGTTCATGGCGGCGCGTCCGTCGCCGATGATGATGGGCGTGATGGGAGTCTCGCTGGCTGGAGTGGTCTTGCCGCCGATGTCGAAACCCAGCCGGCCAAGCTCATGCTTGAAGTAGCGTGTGTTGGTCCAAAGGCGCTCGATGCGCTCCGGTTCATTCTCCAGAAGCTCGAAGGCGGCGATGCAGGTGGCGGCTACCGAGGGCGGATGCGAGGTGGAAAAAAGAAAGGGCCGGGCGCGGTGGTAGAGATAGGCGATGAGATCTCTCGATCCGCAGACGTAGCCGCCCAGCGCGCCAATGGCTTTGGAAAGCGTGCCCACCTGGACATCGACGCGGCCGTGGCAATTGAAATGGTCGACCGATCCCCGGCCATGGCTGCCCAGAACCCCGGAGGCATGCGCATCGTCCACCATCATGATCGCTCCGTACTTGTCGGCCAGATCGCACAGCTTGTCCACCGGTCCGATGTCGCCATCCATTGAAAAGACTCCATCCGTAATGAGGAGCTTCTTTCCCGGCTCGTTGCTCACTTCCTTCAGCAGCTCTTCGCAATGGGCGACGTCTTTGTGGCGGAAGACTTTAATTTTGGCTCTCGACAAGCGCGCGCCGTCGATGATCGAAGCATGGTTGAGCTCGTCGGAGAGGATGAAGTCGTCCTTCCCCAGGATGGATGAGACGGTCCCTGCATTGGCGGTAAATCCGCTCTGAAAGACGACGCAGGCTTCGACGTTCTTAAAGCGGGCGATCTTCTCCTCAAGCTTCATGTGGATGCGCATCGTACCGGCAATGGTGCGGACCGCGCCGGAGCCAACTCCATACTCCTTGACCGCCTTGATGGCGGCTTCCTTGAGCTTGGGGTGATCGCACAGGCCAAGATAGTTGTTGGAAGCAAGGTTGATGACCTGTTTTCCGTCATAGATCGAAATCGGCCCCTGTTCGCCCTCGAGTACGCGCAGACGGAAATAGGTGCCCTTCTGCCGCAGCTCGTCGAGGGCGGCGGTGAGGTGCTGAAGCTGTGGCCGCTTGGAGAGGGTGGTAGACATACCAGCCATTTTAGTGCTTAAACAAGATTGTCATCTCCAGCGAGAACAGAACCTGGGTGCTCCAGGTCCCGATTCTTGGACCTGGGATTCCACAAGTCTCCAGGAAAATCTACTAGGCAGCCTTGGCCAATTCCCGTTCGATGTCTGCGGCGATCTCCGCGGGAGCGGTAGAGGGCGCGTAGCGATGGACGACGTTTCCCTGCCGATCGATCAGGAATTTTGTGAAATTCCATTTGATGGCGTCATTTAGAAAACCGCCCTTGCGGCTCTTGAGGAAGGTGTAAAGCGGATCTTCCTGGGAGCCATTCACCAGAATCTTGGAGAAGAGTGGGAAGGAGACGCCGTAATTGAGATCGCAGAAGGATTCGATTTCCTGGTCGGAGCCGGGCTCCTGATGGCCGAACTGATCGCAAGGAAAGCCGAGAACCTCAAAGCCGCGGTCATGGAATTGCGCGTAAAGCTGCTGCAAGCCTGCATATTGCGGAGTAAAGCCGCACTTTGAGGCGACGTTGACGACCAGCAATACCTTGCCGCGATAGACGGCCAGGGATTGGCTTGCGCCGCTGTTGAGCTTCACCGATATGTCATAAATCGTCATGATGTAGTTACCTAACGGCCCGCGGAAGGGTCGGGGGAAGGGGAAGCATCCAGATCGAGAAAAGACCTGGAGTCTGCGGTATTTGAGGAGCATAGCAGTTGCCGTCGGAAGCGTACGTGGCGCCGCATTGATGGGCGAATGGCCTGCGCGGCGAGAGTGCGTATTGCCATACCAGCGCTTGCGGGGTTCCGCTGGCACCCGGCGAGAACGGCCTTTTTGCGATCACGCAGCCGGGGGATGGCGGGCATTGGTCGTTGGCCACCCACAGGGCGACAGGCGAATCACTTCGATGGCGCAAGATATCTTCCGCAGTCGAGATCCTGTCCTTGCCCGCTCCCACTTCAATGCCTGAAGCGTAGACTCCAGGCCGGTATTGCGACTTGCGTATTCCATCCACCCAGGCAAAGAGGTAGGCGCTTTGCTCCGGTAGCAGCCTGCCACCTTCTTCCTGGTCCAGAAAAAGGATGGCTCTTCGAGGAAAGCCTTCTTTGCTTGCGGCGGAGACGGCGGCGGCGGCATCGGCCCGGCCCAGGGCCGCGGCATCTTTGCCGGCGAGTTGGGCATCGATGCGGCCATTGAAGAGGATAAGAAAGCCGAAGCCATGCTCTCGCAGAATCGCGCGCTTGCCTCGCCAGGAGTCGCTGGTGTCGTAGGGAGGATTGTTGAGCCAATAGCCGACGTAAGAAAAGCTTTGCCGAAGCGGGGCAAGCAGATCGTCGCCTGGGTAATCGTTCTTATCGAAACCTGGATAGCTCTGCCCGGCGACGGGCCAGGAGCAAAGCAGGAGCAGGAATCCCGCAGCGAATTGAATACCCGCTCTCATTAGAGGATGGGTTTAACCGCGACGACAATAGGCGCCCCAGGTCTAGTAGCCGCCGCCTGTAGCAGAGTGGTTGGCGTTGGCGCTGGCAAACTGGGTTATGGTATTGCGCAGATATTTGTGCGGGTTGACCGGAATGTCGTGGATGCGCACTTCATAGTGCAAATGCGGGCCGGTGCTTCTTCCCGAACTACCCACGTATCCGATAATGTCGCCGCGGCTCACATCCTGACCGGCGGTCACGGCGAATCCGGAGAGATGCGCATACAGCGTCTCGATGCCGTAGCCGTGGTCGATGACGATCTCGCGCCCGTAGCCGGTGCCTATCCCCGCTTTGATCACAGTGCCATTGGCGGTAGCGCGAACCGGGTCGCCCAGATCCGTAGCTATATCGATTCCCATGTGGAATGCGCTTTCCCCGCGGAATGGATCCTGTTGTTCGCCAAACGAACTGGTGACAACGCCCTGCACGGGCCACAGAGAGGGCGCATCCGCCGGATTGATGGAAGCAATATCGATCGAGCCGGTGGGAAAGCGCTCCGCCAAATCAAGGCGACGAGCGATGTGTCCCGACATGGCGGAGGCGCGCAGCGCGAGGAGTTGATCGAGCGACTGATGGAACTGCTGGTCGTTGATGCCCTCGGAAGCGTCAGGAGCCGGAGGAACAGCTTCTCCAATCGATGCTTTCCTGTGCCTGCTCTGCTCCAGGCCATAGAGCGCGCTGACTTCGCTGGCCAGCGAACCGAGCGACGCGGCCTGCACATCCTTCTCGTGGGCCACGCGCTCCATGTGCAGGTAATCCCTGCGCAAGCCTTCGCTTTCTGTGCGAACTTGATTGAAGCGGGCAGTCTTGAGCAACATACGGCTATAAGAGCCGGCCAATCCCGTGATGGTGAATAAGCCCACGACTGCCGCCGCCAGGAAGATGTATGCGTAGTGCAGCGGGACAGGAATCTTGCGCAGCGCGCCGTCGTCTTCGCGGGAGACAAAGATGATGTAATGGCGTTGGCGCAAAGTTCACTCGTTTCGTGGAGAATTAGAGCCCGCACGTAGCCCGAGAAAGCGCGAAAGAGCCGCCGTGCCAGGGGACCGGGTCAGGTGCAACAGCTTTTTTGAAGCTAACAGAGTGATATTACGGGGGTCAACCGCGAGAAAGTTGCAGGAGAGCATCCCCCGGATATCGCTCTGGGCCGCAGGGGCGAAATTTTTGCGAAGATGATCATTTAACGCAGTACACACAGAAGCCGCCAGTAAACTTTACCAAACAAAGAAGGCCTAGCGAACGTGCCCTGGGGCGACAACACAACTCTCTTCATCTTCCTCGATGAGTCTGGGAATTTAGACTTCAGCCTCAAAGGAACTGCCGTTTGGTCCCTCACGGCTTTCTGTACATTTGATCCGGTTCGAGGCAGAGAGACCTTCTGGGACCTTACTTACAGTCTGGCTCATGAGGGAATTCAGCTGGAGTACTTTCATGCTACAGAGGACAAGCAAGCAATTCGGGATCAAGTATTTAGCCGGATCGCCGCACTTGCCGACGACTTCGAAATTCACTCCGTCATCGCGGAGAAGCGCAAAGCTAACCCGTCCCTCTACACCAAGAGGGTTCTGATAGCAGGAAGCGAAGGAGCCAAGCCTTTGATCAAAAGGGATTTAACCCCGACGCGGTTCTACGAGTCATCGGAAGAACACTGCTGCAATACATTTTCAAACGGGACAAGATGAAAAAGGCTGAAAGAATCGTTGTTGTGCTGAGTTCGATTTTCACCAAAGACAAACAAGCCGCGATCACGAGCACTCTCAAACACTATTTGCGGCAGCACACGAACGTTCCGTTCCACATTTATTTTCGGTCCAATAAGACAGACATCAATTGTCAATTGGCGGATTATTGCGGTTGGGCAATTTACATCGCGTGGGAGAGAAGCGAAAGACGTTCTCTGGACCTGATCAGGGAGCGCGTGAAGAGTCAGTTCGATATCTTCGCGTCAGGCCGGAATATTTACTACTAAAGTTGACCGGCCCGCCTATCCCTTGCGGGAAGAGCCCGGGGGCTCTTGTTAGCGGACCGGAACGTTTGGTATCAGCACTAGATTAGCATAAATACTATTTATGTCGAAAATAGCTATCTTTGAAAGCGCCTCCGCGAACCAAAACTAATTCAGATTCAGACCCTTCCAGGAATAGGCTGAGGCCATGGCGCGCCAACACGAGATACGCGGGCGGAATAAGGGCGAGCGGGCGCTGATTGCAGCCATCCGCGAACGAGCTCGGCCGGGACAGGGAAAGAGCCGGATGCTGGCCTTGGGCATCGGCGACGATTGCGCAGTGCTGCGGCCGGCGCCGGGGAAAGACCTGGTCGTCACCACCGATCTGTCACTGGAACAGGTACATTTCCGCCGAGGGTGGCATCCGCCCGAAAGTGTGGGTCATCGCTCGCTGGTCCGCGGCTTGAGCGATTTAGCGGCCATGGGCGCCCGGCCTGAAGCCGCGTTCCTCTCTTTAGCCGTGCCCCGGGAGCTCGGTGGACGATGGATCGAGCGCTTCATGGACGGCTTACTGCTTCTCGCTCAACGCTACCAGGCGCCGCTGGCCGGCGGGGATTTGGCCGAATCGCCTAGAGGGCTGGTGACAGCCGATATTGTGCTCCTGGGAAGTGTGCCAACCGGCAAAGCGCTGCTGCGCTCTGGCGCCCGCGCCGGCGACGTGATCTATGTCAGCGGCGAATTGGGAGGAGCGGCGGCTGAACTGCGCGCCCTGGAGAGACACCCTGCCGCGTTTCGCAGAAAGGACAAGGCGCCGCATCCGCATCTCTATCCCGAGCCGCGGCTCGACCTCGGGCGTAAGCTCCTCCAGAGGGGTTTGGCGACGGCGGCAATCGATCTCAGCGACGGACTCTCGACCGACTTGGCGCATCTATGCGAGGAGAGCGGTTTGTCTGCGCTGGTGAATAGCGAGGCCGTGCCTATCGATCCTGATCCGAGACTGGGGGCGACGCTCGAAGATGCCCTGCATGGGGGGGAAGACTATGAGTTGTTGTTCACCGCGCGGCCCAATGCCGTAATACCGGGAAAACTGGCCGGCGTTTGCTTGTACCCCATCGGCAGGATGACGGTGCGAGCCAAACGCGCCGGACCGCTGGTCGAGATTTGCGATAGTCATGGCAAGCGCACCCCGCTCGCCGCTCGCGGGTGGGAGCATTTCCGCTCCTGACGATCAGGCGGGCAAATTTACATCTCCTGCGATCGTTGTTGCGATGGCGCGCCCTTCGCGGATCAAGTCGGAGAGTCCGACCCCGTGGTAGGCGTTGCCGGCGAGATGGAGGCTCTGCCATGCGCCCGCAAGGGATTCAAGCTCGCGCGTTCGGTCGAGATGGCCGACGGTGTACTGAGGCAGGGAGCGCGGCCAGCGGCGCACCAGCGGTTCCATCAATGGCTCATCAGGCAGCGGGCCGAGCACGGGTGCAAGCTGCTGCCGGGCGAGCAGAGATAAAGCTTGATCCGATTCGCCGAGCAGAGCCTCAGCCGATCGGCCTCCGAAGAAGGCTCGCAGAAGCACAGCCCCAGCAGGCGCGCGGTGGGAGAATTTCTGGTCGACGAAGGTGCAGGCGAGCAGCCGGCCGCCGGCGCCCGAGGCTTGCTGCGGAACGAGAAAGCCGAACCCGCACGGGATGCGCATGCGGGCCGCCTGCTCGGCGCCGAAGGCCAAAGCGACCACGATAGCCGAGGTGGCCTGTTGCGGCAGTAACGCAGCCATGCGTTGGCCGCTGCCGCTGAGCGAGGCGAGCAAGCCGCGGGTTGCATGTGCAGGCGTCGCCAACACGATGGAGTCGAAGCGTTGCTCGCCCTTCGCAGTGAGAACCTGCCACTCCTGGCCATCCCGGCGGATGCCCTCGACAGGTTCGCGCAGATGAAGGGATGGGGCAGGAAGGTACTCGACCAGGCGGTCGATGAGAGTCTGGAGACCGGTCGTGAGTGTGGAGAAAATGGGCTGGCCTGCTTTGGATGCCGCCGGGCTTTGCCGCAGGGCGGTGATAAGGCTGCCGTGCTTGGCTTCCATCGCCACAAACGCGGGCATGACTGCGCGCGCGCTCAGTTCCTGTATATCGCCGCCAAAGACGCCGGAGAGCAGAGGCCCGGCAAGGGTGTTCATGGCTTCATCCCCGAAATGACGGCGAACAAAGCCGGCTACGGATTCGTCTTCCTGTGCCGCAGCCTTAAGCCGCGCAGCCTGCCAAGGCTCGCGCAAATAAGCAAGGCGGGCGCGCCAGCTCAGCAGCGGCGACTTGAGCAACGGTCCCCACTTTGCCGGCGTCATCATGCGCATGCCGTCGGGGAGGGGAACGAGCTCGCCTTCTTTCATCAGATATGTGCGCCGCCACTGGTCGTTAGACAGGAGGATCTGATCCTCGAGCCCTAGCTCGACCGCCAGTTCGCGCGCCCAGGGTTTCTCCGTCACCCAGGAGTCGGGCCCGCATTCAATGACAAATTCCCCGCTGCGCACTGTTTCGACCGTGCCGCCCAGCCGTCCGGAAGCTTCAAACAGGGTGAAAGCGATTCCCCGGCGGGCAAGCTCATAGGCCACACTGAGTCCGCCGATGCCGCCGCCGGCTATGGCGATGGTCTTACTCATCCTGAGAAATCAGCAGTGACTGCTTCGCGCTGCGCCTGCAGACGCGCAAAGCCTCCCCGGGCCAGATCGGCCAATGCCTCGATCAAGAGAGGCGAGGCATTCAGGGAGTCCGGCCTGGTGACCTCCAACCCGATCCCAGCGCCGAATTCGCGGAAGGCGATATCGATGTCGTAGAGGATCTCGACGTGATCGCACAGGAAACCGATAGGTTGGATGACCACCGAGCGGTGTCCCTGTTGACGAAGCGCGGTGAGCGTCTCTTCAACTGTGGGCCCAATCCAAGGACCGCCCGACATACCTTGGCTTTGAAATGCGAAGAACCAGTCTTCAGCCGTGAGGCCTTCGCCCGCCAGCAAAGCGGCAACATTGCCCGCGGTCCGCTTGGCTTCGACCGCATACGGATCGGGACCCGTCTGCGCCTCAGTATTCATCGTCCTGCAGGGCACGCTGTGCGCGGTGAAGAGCACGGGCGTCTTGCGAGCCGCCTTGCGTGAGGCAAGTTGCCAGGCCGGCTCCAGCAGCCGGGCGAAGGCCTCGGCCAGCTTTGGGTGATCGGCCCAACCTTCGATAAAGTCCATCTCGACGGCGTTCCCGGCGGCGGCGAAGACCGCCCGGCGATAAAGGCCAACGCTGGTGCGGGAGTTTTGCGGCGCCAGACAAATGACCACGGCCGAAGTAACGCCGCCGGCACCCATCTGGCCGACCACATCGGCAATGTAAGGTCTCCAGTTGCGCATGCCTACATAAACGGGAAGACCGAGAGCGGCTTCGAGCAGCCCGCCCTGCTCCAGGGTTATCCGGGTGAGCGGGCTTGAACCAATCAAACTGTAACGATGACGGATTTCTTCTATCGCCGTCTCCGGCAAAGGGCGTCCGCCGGTGACGTTCGCCAGGTATTCGGGAATCTCATCGAGCGAATCGGGAGTGCCATGCGCGAGCAGAAGGACTGCGCGCTTCCCGATGCGGCCTTTCTCAATCTCAGGCACGGGAACCTTCCAAACCGCCGATGCGAGCCTGGCCGTACTCGCGGACGTACTCGACCACTCTCTGCACGTTTTCGACCGGCGTTCCGGGAACGATGCCATGTCCTACATTGAAGATGTGCCCGGGCCTGCCAGCGGCCTCGTTGAGAATCCCGCGGACACGCTCGCGCAGCAGAGCCTCTTCCGCAAAGAGCGTAATGGGATCGAGGTTGCCCTGAATCGCGCAGGCGTGACCCAGCACGCGCCAGCCTTCTTCGAGACCGACGCGCCAGTCCAAGCCAATGACATCGGCGCCGGTTTCGCGCATGGAGGGCAGCAGGGTCGCGGTATCCACCCCGAAGTAAATCACCGGAACGCCGAGAGCCTGGACATCGCGGACCAGTTGCCTGGTTACCGGCAAAACAAACTCGCGATAGTCGATCGGGCTAAGCGCTCCAGCCCAGCTATCGAAGATCTGGATTGCGTCGGCGCCGGCCTTGACTTGGCTGGCCGCGAACTCGCGAAGCACCGAGGCCAATTTTTCCAGCAGGAGCTGCCAAACGAGTGGTTCGCGGTACATCAGCGATTTGGTGTGGATGTAATTCCGCGAGCCGCCACCTTCAATCACGTAGCTTGCCAGGGTGAAGGGCGCTCCGCAGAATCCAATCAGGCCTACGCGATCCGCGAAATGCGCGGCCACCTTGCGGATCGCCTCCGCTACATAGCCCAGATCGGAGGCGCGGTCCGTGCGCAGCTTTTCGACCGCCGCGGAGTTTCGGACCGGGTTATGGATGACCGGGCCTTCGCCGGCTTGAAACTCAAAATCCAGGCCCATGCCCTCGAGCGGCAGCAGCAGGTCGGCGAAGATGATGGCTGCATCGACGTCCAGCTTCTCCGCCGCCGTAATCGTGACTTCGGCGGCCAGCTCAGGGTTCTTACATATCTCGAGCAGCGAATAGTGACGGCGAACGGCTTGATACTCCGGCATGTAGCGTCCGGCTTGACGCAAAAACCATACCGGCGTCCGGTCCACCGGCTGGCGCAGGCACGCGCGCACAAAACGGCTGGCTCCGGTGAATGCTTGGGATAAATCGGATTGGGCGCTACGCCGCTCGATGAGGATCTTTTCCGCCATGAGTCACCCTTGAGGGTAGCATCGGCCCCGGACCCAAGCCAATGGGAGGGAGGATCGGACTCGTGGACTGTCCAATGAGATTTGTGGAATCCCACGTCCGAAAATCCGGACGTGGGGCACCCTAAATCTGCTTGAAGTATGGATCCAAAATGGCCACCAATCGAGGGGAAACCGCAGAATCTCTCCACTTCGCTTCGCTCCGGTCGAGATGACAAATTAGGTGTAATTGCCAACCAAGCCTTCCGCAACATCCGTCTTTGCCTTTCTTTCTGTCATTGCCGAAGGGAATCAGCTTTGGTTACTTCGCTTGCGCAAAGCCGGGATTCTCCTTGAGGCTCAGCAGGTTGGCGAAGATGCGGAATGCTCCAGGGACTCCTTCGGGCAGTTGCCGGTACAGGGCATAGGAGTCGTAGACATAGATTCCCTTGCCGTAGCGCGCGTAAAGCAGGCCGCCTTTTTGTGAGTCTTGGCCGGGATCATGTGTCTCCGTTACTGCGACGTATTTCGGATCCCACCGATCCGCAAAGCTGTGCCCCCGCTCCTCGATCCAGCCGGAAAAATCGGCCTGGGTAATCTTATTGGGCCACGACAGAATGGGATCGTCAGGCCGCAACAGGACTACCGGGGAGTGCTCATCGACCACCTTTTCCGGATTCCCGCCCAGGCTGAGCGGATAAGGGCCATAGTCGTTGTCGAATTCGGAGCTCTGATACTGCACCACCAGCACGCCGCCTTGCTTCACATAATCCAACAAACGGCCGTTCAAGATTCGCAGCTCGGGGCGAACCGAATAAGCGCGTATTCCCACCAGGATGGCGTCATAATCCGAGAGCCTGCCGGTCGCGAGATCCTGCGGCGTTAGAAAATCGACGTGAATTCCCAGATCCTCGAGCGACCGCGGCACGTCGTCTCCGGAGCCCGTGATGTAGCCAATTTTCAGGCCGGGGGCCGTCTTCACATTTACCCCTGAAGTGCGGTAGGTTGCCTGGCGATAGTAGGGATAGGGGCGTAGGCCGGGATAGCCAACCATTTGATATCCTTGCGCGAAGCGCTGCCCGTTGTACTCCGCAACAACCTTGATGGTGTAAGGCTTAGCCCGGACATCATTGGGATGGACCTCGAAGCCGACGTTCTGTTCGTCTCCTTCCTGGGCAGTAGCGAAATCGGCGGACGCGGGCGTCGAACTCCATCCTGCGGGCAGCTCCAGATGGATCGCGCCGTTGGCTGGACCCTTCACATTGCTGTGCAGCGTGACCTCGATGCGCAGGCTGGTGCCGCCCGTGGGAACGATCCCGGCGGCGGATGAGAGCCAGAGCGAAATGGGCGGGCCAACCAGCATCGGTTCAAGAACCGGACCTTGGCCGGCTACGCGATGGACCGTCTGGACAACGCTGGTCATCTGCAAGTCAACGCCGTCGTAGCGGAAGATCAGTTGCGCGGATAGCGGATAGGGAGAAGTGGAAAGATTGAGATAGCGCGGGTCGTTGATATCGTAGTACGGCTGTTCGACCGTGGGCCGGCTAAAGTAGGCTCGCGTGAACCGGGGATGAGGCGGGGCAACAACGGAAAGAGAGAGAGTACGCGATTCTCCGGCGGCGACCATGCCATCCGCTTTGGCGGTTTTGGAAGGCTGGATAGCGATCTTCCAACCTGGATCTCCGCTGCTATCGAGGCGAACGTCCTCAAGCGCGACCGGGTCGCCTCCCTGATTGGCCAGATGGATATTTACATTGAATTTCTGATCCGGGGTGGCGATCTGGAAGGTCGGCTGCGACTCGGAAGAACCCGGTCTTCCCCCGTCTTCTCCGGAGGGCGCAACCGCGGCCGAAAGGCTGAGTCCCAGGGCCTGAACCAGCGCGTCGTTGAACTGCCGCTGTTTTATCTCGAGCTCGTGGGTCATGTTATAGCGAGCGTCCGCGGGCAGAGTGCTCTTGGCGATATCAGCCAGCAGTGCATTGGTTTGCTCGAGACCCTGAGCCAAAATCGGCGCGATCTTGGATGGATCTTGCGCTGAAAATGCATTCCAGGCCTTCTCCACCGTGGCGCTCAGCGCAGCCAGGGGCGCGCGCCATTGCGCCTGCTGCGCGGGAGGCGCATAGCCCGCGATTCCCTGGAGAGAGACATCGATGCCGCTGAAGAAGTCCGAATCCTTCGTGCCGCCGAGGACGCCGGATATCCCGGCTCTGGATGCGTAGAGATGATAGGGAGTGGCGACCGGGCCGGGAAACGGCAGCCCTACACCGCCGTTCTGCGATTTCTGCTGATTCAGACCTTCTCTGGCCACCTGAAAATAAGAAAGGCCATAGAAGGAGTCGTATCGGCCCTCGGGAACTGCAAGCGTAGTGGAGGGAGCGCCTTCGATCCATGAGCCATCGACATAGTTACGAAAGCGCGCCGGAGCAAAGTGTCCGGTCGCATAATCGTAAATGCCCTTGGAGGAGATGCGGGCAAATGGCACCCGGGCATAGACCTTGAGCGGAGACCAGGGGCGAAGTCCGGCGCGAATCTGATCGGGGAAGACATTTGGATCGCCCGCGGCTTTATATGCCTGCTGCGCCATTTCTCCCGACACCTGATGTTGCCCATGGCCATCGGAGACGGCGCCGACAAAGACCGCGGTCACGACCAGGGGGCGGGTCATACGGATCACGCGCACCACATCGTAGAGCACCCGATCGTGATCCCAATTGCTGAGCGCCTCTTCCAGGGTTTTTGAAAAGCCAAAATCAGCCACCCGGGTCCAGTATTGGTGGACGCCGTAATATCGATCCGCGGCCAGCAGCTCCTGCGTGCGCAGCAGGCCCAGCTCGTCCCAGTCATTGGAGGACATGACGTTTTGTCCGCCCTCTCCGCGAGTGAGCGTGAGCAGGGAGACATCCGCTCCCACGTAGCGGCTCTCGTAGGCCAGCGTGCCGCCGTCCTCGTCATCCGGGTGAGCGACAACCATGATGAGGCTGGCGCGTGTCCTGAGCTTGCGCAAGCTGTCGCGCAAGGCCGCCGCCCCGCGATCGACATCGATAGGACGAGCAAATGTGGAGGCATCGTTAGGCGGAACGGGCAAATCGGATTGGGCCTGGCAAATCCCGGAGAGCAAGAGCGGCGGTGCGAGACAAAACAAAACAAGACAAGCGAGAATGACCCTCATCGAATCTCCATATTCGAGCGATCCAGCTGCAAACTGAGCCGTTTTGCTGAGGGTACACCAGCGGAGTGCCTAATCCGAGAGCTGGGAATAGAGCAGCCGCGGCTGGCCCATCCAAAAGCAGTTGCTCTTGCGGATGAGCAGGCTGGGAGAGCGGCCGCGCAGACGGGCCTCGGCCTCGTGAAAGGGACCGACAAAGCGCACAGACCGAGGAAGGCGCCGATAAATCCTGGGGAGCCAACGAGCAGCCCGCCGCAGAGCTTCTTCTTCGGCAGGGCCGAAGGGAAGCGCAAAGGCGGTACGCAGACGCGGCGTCATCCAGAAGGCGGTCAGCGCGCGGTACCACAGCGGAGGGCGAAGCCAGGTGCCGGCGCCGCTGAGAACGCTGTGGCCCAGCGCCCGCCCCTCGGGCCCAACCTCGAGCAGCGGTGAATCAAAGACCTCCGCGACGTATCGGGTGAATCCCGCCCAGTCCGCGGGCAGAGCCCCGGCGGGAATGCCAAAAAGCGCCGCCATGTCCTTGCTCTCCGCGTAATACTGTTCGCGCTCGTGTGGCGCGAGGGCCGGCAGTACAAACTCGTAGGCCATGATTGCGCTCTCGAGCAGAGTGGCATAGACCCAGCGCAGAGCGGAGACCTCATTGGCCTCATAGTGATCTCCCTGCGGATAAGAGCCGATGGCATGAGGAAGCTCGCCGCGAATGCCGGTATGGAGCCGGTAGAGCTGCCGGGCCGACTCGACTGCCTGGGCGCGCGTGCCGAAGAGCATGGTGTAGATGACGCGGAACGTGGAGTGGAAGCGCTCGATCGGGTCATTGAGGAGATTGGAGTGCTGGGCCAGCGCAACCGCAACCCAGGGATGGGCAATCTGCAGCAGCGCCGCGCGCCCGGCGCCGAGGAATACGGCTGACTCCCGGTTTAACCGCCAGCTCGCCGAATCGGGGCCGAAGAAGCCCACGCGAGGATCGCCGCGCAACTGTTGAAGCTGGGCGAGTAGCTGCTCGCTATCCGCGTACAAACATCCCGCCGGGCATTGATCTCAGCTACCATACACACTTATAGCGTTTTCACAACTACTGTGTCCTGGTGAAAGTTGGCTATGTGCAGGCTCCTGCGTGAAGTGTTGTTTCTTGGGATACACCGATTGTGAAAACGCTATAGACGGCGATCTTCGGCAACTTCGCAGCCCGGTGAAAAAGGAAGCCTTCAATACGCGGGCCATCTCAGGCATACTTCTTGCCGGAGTAACGGTTTCGGTTCTCGACGGGCTGGACGCCGTTCTGTATTATCCACCGGTCTATCACATTACGCCGGAGCAACTGTTTCAAAACATCGCCAGCGCGGCTATTGGCCCACGCGCATTTGAGCTGGGGTGGAAATCTACTGCGCTGGGAGTGATGTTTCATTGCCTCATCGCATTCACCGTCACCGTAGCTTACTACCTGTTAAGCCGGTGGCTAAATTTTATGCCGAGGCATCCATGGATTTGCGGGCCGGTCTTTGGAGTCGGTGTGCATGCAGCAATGCAACTTCTTGTATTACCCCACACAGCCTTAACCCGCGGCCCCCGCGTACACTTCTGGAGCGATCTGGGCGACGAGATCTTTGCTCATGTGTTTTTAGTCGGACTTCCCATTGCTCTGATTCTGCGCCGATATGGCGATGCTAGCCGTCGAGTAAAAGCAGATTCCCTGCGGGAATGACAGAAAGAAAGGCAAAGACGGACGAGAAGGGCAATGGAGTTGCTCTAACCCGGTAAGTTCTGCGCTACTAATTCTTCGGCTTGCGCACGGATGGCGGGTTCGTCGCCGAATCCTTGAAGCCAGGTAATGTCCGGCTCGCGGCGAAACCAGGTGAGCTGGCGCTTGGCATAATTGCGATGTCCCTGGCTGGCGGCGGCAATCGCCTGGTCGAGAGTCAGGCCGCCGCGCAGGAATTCGACCGCCTGGCGATAGCCTAGCGACTCCAGGGCGGCAGGCGCGGGATCATAGCGGGCAAGCAGTTGCTTGGTTTCTTCGATCAGGCCTTGCTCGAACATTTGCCGCGCGCGGGCATTGATGCGGGCGTACAGCTCCTTACGGTCCGGATCGAGGCCGAGACGCAAAACGCGGTAGCCGGTGAGAGGATTGCGGCCCGTCTGCCATGCCTGCGACATCGGCTGGCGCGCGCCGAGCGAAACCTCGATGGCGCGTATCGTCTTCGCAAGGTCGTTGGCGTGGATGCGCGCAGCGGATACAGGATCGAGACGCGCCAGGATGCGATGCACATAGAGCGCTCCACGCATTTGCGCCTTATGGCGAAGCCGGTCGCGCAGCGCGCCGGAGCGCTGCGGACCTTGAAAGAGCCCGCTCAGAAGAGCGCGCAGGTAGAGACCCGATCCCCCGGCAACAATGGGGAGCTTGCCGCGAGAGGAGATGCCGGCGATGGCTGAGCGCGCGGCCCGGGCGTAGTCTCCTGAAGTGTAAGGCTGGTCGGGAGAGACCACATCGATAAGGTGATGCCGGATTAGTTCTTGCTGCTCGCGCGACGGCTTGGCGGCGCCGATTTCGAGTCCTCGGTATACGGCTACCGAGTCGCAGCTTACGATCTCGCCGTTGAACGCGCCGGCGAGCGCCATGGACAAGGATGTTTTACCGCTTGCCGTGGGACCGGGAAGGACAACCAGCAGAGGCTCGGATGGATTGGAGCTGGGAGGCTTCACCAGGCTCTCCACCATCCTGCGGGGAAGACATCGCGCAGCGGAGCGCGGCAAAGGCCGATCACCAGCAGCACGGCTGCAAGTATCAGGAGGCCGTAGATCTGACGTCTGCGCAACTCAAGGTCGGCCGGCGGGCGAGGCTGCTTCATGCTTACTTGGCGTACGGGTCAAGGTTGTAATAGAAGCCGAAACGGAGTTCCAGGAAGGGGCCTTTGAAGTTTTTAGGCAGCGCCGGATAGGGGGAGGCGCCGGTGATGCCGCCCCAGGCAGCGCGATCCAGCGAGACGTCTCCCGAGGGGAACTCCAGGATCATCTCCTTTACGCTGCCGTCGGGGTAGATCTTGAACCGGATGCCGACCTTGCCCTGCTTATCCAGCGGCGGCCGCGCGGACTCGGGGATCAGCGGGTACCAACTGCGCTTGGTGGCCGCGATTACCCGCCTCATATAGGGGCCGAAATCGACTCCAAGGGTATCGCTGAGGATATCGGCGCCGGCACTGATTGCTGGATGCTCGGAAGGAGCATTTTGGCCATAGTCGCCGGAGGACTGTCCGCGATTGTTGGCGGCATTTTGCTCCGCTTGGCGTATGGCCTCCCCGGCGGTCTGCGGACCGTTGTTGAAATTCGGCGGCGTGGGCGCCGGTTTGGGCGCTTCTACCTGCGACTGCTGCGTGGATTTGATAGGAGGCGGAGCGGGCGCGACGCGCTGTGGTTGAGCCTGCGCCTGCTGTTGCGGCGGCGCTGGTTGGGGCGCCTGGCGTTGCGGCTGCGGAGGAACCGGCATCGGCGGACCGGCACGGCGCATCGCCTGAAGCTCACGAAGAGTCTTGCGGTCCAGCGTCGGATGCGGCGACTGCGCAGTGCGGTTCTTATCGGAGAGCGGGGCCTGCGGCTTGGGCTTGACATTCTTCAGCGCATCCGGCGGAAGATCGAGGTAGGTCATGTCCTTGCGGTTCTGGAGCTGCGGATTCACCACATGCGGCTCATGCCAGAGAACCCTGGGACCGTAAAGGATGAACCAGAAGACAATCAGGTGGGCGATGATGGAGATCCAGATGCCTTCACGCCTGCGCGAGGAGACCGCTCATCCTCCAGCCGGTCGATGAGGTGGAGAAGCTCGTCTGCCTCCAGTTCTTCATAGCGAGCATGCTTCCGCCTGAAGAGCGATTTTTCTGGCGGCTTACCGGGCGGGCTGGTTGGGACTTCAGTCGTGGGCATTGGCAGGCAACAAGAGCCGCGATTCAAGCCGGGGCCGCGAACGCCCGGTCCTGAACTCCTGGATATCCCTTTATTCTCTCATCCTTTCGCTATTTTACCGATAGAAGAGCATTGCCGCTTTCGGTGTATTCGAGAGGAGTATTCATGAGGGTTCAGCCGTCCCTGCCGGGACTGCCCCATGGTTGAGACAGTACCCCGCACTGACGTGCCGGGCTATTTTCGGGCCGTCCCCTGCGGGAATCTTCGGTCTTTTTAGAAGCCTTGTGACAGCTTAGGCCCAGTTTTTTTCTTGCAATTACAATGCAAAGACATTTGACGATGCCGCATATTTTTTAGGAGACAACAGTAGATGCCCCGCCGCAGCCAACAAACCACTCGTCCCGTAGCGGAGGTTCTGCGGGAGTCGATCTCGTCTTACCTGGAGCGAGGGCGGCGCTATCGTTTTGAAACCGAGGCTCGCCGTCAATCCCGGTCGATCGCGTCTTCTCCGGAAGAAAAAGAAGTGATGCATTGGATACACGACGTGACCGATATCCGGCATCAGGAGTGAGCCGGAGCTATCGCATGCAAGCTGCGGCTATGCCCGTACAATCGATTTATGTTTCGCGCCGCGGTCATTACGGTCAGTGACTCCTGCTTCCGCGGAGAGAGGGTCGACGTCTCCGGTCCGACAGTCGCGAAGGCACTCAAAACAAATGGCTTCGAGGTAATTCGCCAGACCGTGGTCCCAGATGAGCAAGCGATCATCGAGGGCGCCCTGCGCGAGCACTGCGAATCGGCGCGGCTGGTTGTAACCACCGGGGGAACAGGCATCGCGCTCCGGGATGTCACGCCGGAAGCGACCCGCGCGGTATGCGACCGGCTGCTTGACGGCTTCTCTGAACTGATGCGCGCCGAGGGGAGAAAGCAGACGCCGTTCGCTTGCCTGAGCCGGGCGGTCTCGGGAACTCTGGGCGCCAGCCTCATTGTGAATCTGCCGGGATCCCCCAGGGGGCAAAGACCTCGCTCGAAGCGGTATTGAACCTAATTCCTCACGCTTTGGCGTTGCTCGATGGAAGCGGAACAGAGCATGGCGGGCCTGGGCGTGAATTGTGTGAGGATCGAGGCGGCGCTTGAAGAAGCTTCTCGTGCTCTTCACAAAATATAAGCTCTGGCTGTTGGCCTTGCTCAAGCCGCTTGGGGTTTGGGGAGTTGGCATTCTCGCTGTGATTGACGCGGCCGCCATCCCCGTACCCCAGGACCTGATCATCGCCGGCTATGTCTGGGCGGATAAGAAGCACTTTTACATTTACGTGCTGATTTCCGCCGCAGGCTCGGCGCTGGGAGGCTTGCTCCCGTTTTTCATAGGGCGAGCGGGCGGCGAGCTGTTTCTCAGCAAAAAAATCCATCCCGACGACTATCAAAAATTGCGGGACCGCTTCGAGAGACAGGAATTTCTTGCCATCATGATTCCGTCGATGCTGCCCCCGCCGACGCCGTGGAAATTGTTCGTCTTCGGCGCGGGTGTTTTCGATATGAAGCTGGCCGACTTCATGCTGGCGGTCTTCGCCGGCCGCTTGGTGCGCAATCTGGTCACGGCGGGGCTCACCATCGCATATGGGCCACAGATCGTAAGCCTGGCCATCGATCTGGCAACGCGGCACGGAATTGTGGTCTTGCTGGTGCTGGCGGCGGCGATCGGCTTGCTGGTCTTCTGGACGCTTAGGAAGAAGCGCCGGGGAAAGAAGACTCCGCAGGTCAGGGCGGACGTTTCGTAGGAGTACACCGGCGCATGGGGCGTTTCAGCGCCCCGGAAATTCATTCCGGGAGTCCTGTTCTGCCAACGGTTGTGGTCTCCCTCCCTTGCTACCCACCCCAGCAAGCTTCGCTTGCCGGGGACCCCGGTTACGCAAGGATGGGGCACCCTCGATCCGCTGGAAGTATGGATCTAAAACCACCACGAGTTGAGGGTGCCCATATCTGGCGCGCTCTTTGCGCCAGATGTGGGAAACCGCAGATCTCTCCACTCCGCTTCGCTCCGGTCGAGATGACAAAGGAAGGTGTAATTGCCAACCCAGCCTTCCTCAACCCGGTTCTGGAGCGCAAGCAGATTCCCTTCGGGAATGACATAAAGAAAAGCAAAGACAAGAAAGCCTCGGCGCCCTCCTAGGCGCGGGCTTTTGGAATGGCTTCTTCCCACCTGCCCTGTGCTTTGAGAATCAATTCAACTACTTCGCGCGCCGACCCTTCTCCGGCCGCGCAGCGGGTGACGTAGTGGCTGATCGCTTTGACTCCGGAGCGGCGTTTGCCACGGCGACCGCGAGTCCGGAGCGCAAGGCCGGCGCTATGTCGGGCAAGTCGTCCCCCATGTACGCCACTTCGTCTTCGCCGACTCCGGCCTTCTGCATGCACTCCTCAAACGCAGCTATCTTGGTCGCCTGGCCGAGATAAACGAAGTCCACCGAGAGCTCCCCGGCGCGCTGGGCGACGGCGGCGGATTTCCGTCCGGTGATGAAGCCGGTCTTGATTCCCATCACGTGCGCCAGCTTCAATCCCAGGCCATCCTGGGAGTTGAATACCTTCATCTCCGCTACTCCGCCGTCATTTGGAAGAGACATCAGGCAGACGCCCCCATTAGTGAGCGTGCCGTCGACATCCATCAAAAACAGCCGGATTTTTTTTGCGCGGTCGAGCAGGGAGGGGTCAACTGGGGGCATGGGAATCATTTTCACACAGGCCGGTCAGCTTACGTGAATCACCGGCCGGTGCGCGGGATCGGGAATTGCCCGGCGCAAGACTTCATGGGTCAAGGGAGCGACGTCCCCTTCACCGAAGAACACAAACAAAAGAATATTGGTCAACGGAGGCCCCTCGGTCCAGGTGAAGTAGGCATGGGGAACCGCCCCACTTGTCTTTTCAAGCTCGATCAAGAGCGCGGCGAATGCGTTGGGAATGACGGGGCTTTCCGCGCGCAGGATCCTGTGCTTGCCGACCTTGGTTCCGTGCACGCTCAGGGTGTCTTCGAAGTCCGAGGAGTCGCCTCGCTCGACTTGGAAAAAGAAGACGGGATCGTTCGCGGGTATACCCTGCAGGTGGCGTACGCTGCGCTCAGTCGCCTCCAGCGATTTTTCACTGCAATCCGACTGCGGGTTGCGGGCCACGATACGGATCGCCGTCTGCGGAGGCGCCGCAGCCAGAAACGATTTTGCCCGATCGTCGAGAGTGATGCCAGTGATGCGCAATTCAGTGGAGCGCATGGCGCGGGAGATGAACGATGTGACCAAGATGGTGATGATGAAGAAGGAGGAGATCTTAATGCCTTCAGGACGCTCGTGCACGTTTTGCAGGGTGGTATAGACGAAGACCAGCGTAATCAGGAGAAAAGGCCAGCGGAGAGGGCGGTTCCATATGGAGATGGTCACGGCTGCGGCAGCCGAGGTGATCAGCACCAGGACGCCGGTAGCATAGGCGCCCCTTGGGCATCGACATTGGCGCGGAAGAGCCAGGTAACAGTGAACGCGATGCCCATGAATACCAGTACCAGGGGACGCGTGGCAGAGGCCCACTCGGGCGCCATGCCGAAGCGTGGAAGGTAGCGAGGAATCAGGTTGAGCATGCCGGCCATCGCCGAGGCTCCGGCGAAGGCCAGGATAAGGATTGTGCTCACGTCGTAGGCCGATCCGAAGCCGTTGCCGAGATAACGATGCGCCAGATAGGCCACGGCGCGGCCGTTCGCCGCCCCTCCGTTTTGAAACGCTTCCGGGGGAATCAGCAGAGTGGTGACGACGCTGGTGGCAATCAGAAAGACGCTCATGATGAGCGCGGCCAGCGCCAGGAGCTTGCGAGTGTTGCGAATGCGCTGGGCAAGATCTTCGCCTTCGACCAGCGGCATCACCGCAACCCCGGTCTCAAACCCGGAGAGTCCCAGCGCCAGCTTGGGAAAGAAAATGAGCGAGAGACCGAGGATCGTCCATATGCCGCCGTGATAGGCGAAGAGCGCATGCTCCCAATGCTCAAAATGGGCCGGATGGCGCACGATTTCCCAAAGGGCGAACAGGGTGACGATCGCGTTCAAGAACAGATAGAGGCCGACCAGCACGGCTGCGATGTTGATGGCCTCTTTGAAGCCCTTGAGGAAGACCGCGCCTAGGATGGCCAGGAGCACCAGGGTGACGCCCATCTGGCTCTTCATCCAGTCCGGAGTGAAAGGATTGTGGGTAAAGTGAGCGGCGGCGTCGGCCGATGACAAAGTCATCGTGATCATGAAATCGGTGGTTGCGAAACCGAGCAGGATCAGGACAAATACCTTGCCCGTCCAGCGGGGAAAGAGCTTCTCCAGCATGGCGATGCTGCCTTGTCCGTTGGGACTGGCTTCGGCTACGCGCCAGTAGACGGGCAGAGCGCCAAACAAAGTGACCAGGACCAGGATCAGAGTGGCAAAGGGCGAAAGCAGGCCGGCGGCGAGAAATGCAATGCCAGGCTGGTATCCCAAAGTGGAGAAGTAGTCGACGCCGGTGAGGCACATGACCTTCCACCAGACGTGCTTCTCTTCAGGCTGGCTGTAAATGCCCTTGGGAAGCCGGAGATCCGACAAGAGCCAGTCTGTGAAACTCACGAATCTATGCCCCGCTCCGTCGAACTGTGTGGCTGCTCCAGGCTATCAGATCGAACTGCCCACGATACGGATCTGCTCCTAGAGTGATATACCGCCGCTATACTATTGAAGTCCTCTATCGATGCCCAAGCTGCTCGCACACTCCGACTCGATTGTGGATCTCGCGACCCGCGTGAGGGCAGGTTGGCTCGTCCCGCGCCTGCTTCCCAAGGATTCGGTTCCGTTCGCCCCCTTGCCGCGCAAGTTCTCCGCCACTGAAAAGGTGGTTCTGGGCCGGACCGGAATCGAGACCAGCCTGCTGGGTATGGGAACGGGCACTCGAGCCAAGGACCAGCATTCGAACCAGACGGCGCTCGGAGCCAGCGGCTTAAGCGATCTCTTATTGCACGGCTACGAGAAAGGATTGCGGCTCTTCGACACCGCCGACTCTTACGGCAGCCATCCCCACGTCGCTCAGGCGCTAAGGCAGCTTCCACGGCAGGAGGTGACGGTGCTGACCAAGACCTATGCCCGCGACCAGGCTGGCGCTCGAGCCGATCTTGACCGCTTCCGCAAGGAGCTGGCGACGGAGTATCTGGATATCTGCCTGATGCACTGCGTGACGGAAAAAGACTGGACCACGCGGTACCGGGCAGCGATGGATGTTCTTTCCGAGGCGAAAGAGCAAGGGATCATACGGGCGCACGGATGTTCCTGTCATGGAATTGAAGCCCTGCGCGCGGCGGCGCGGTCGCCGTGGGTGGAACTCGTCCTGGTGCGCCTCAATCCCATCGGTTCCCATATGGATGCGCGGCCCAAGGTAGTGATCGATGTAATTGAGGAAATGCGGGCGCAGGGCAAGGGAATTGTAGGTATGAAGATTTTTGGGCAAGGCGATCTGCGCGGCCGGGAAAATGCGGCCCTCCACTTCGCCCTATCTTCGAATGTTCTGGATGCGTTCACCATCGGAGCGGAAAGCATAGCGGAGCAGGAAGATCTGATTCGCCGCATCGCCTCTCTATGACCGGCGTCCATGGAGAAAAGATGAGTCCCAAGCGCGCAACACTTTCCGTTGCGATGATCGCCCGCAATGAAGAAGCGACTCTTCCCCGGACGCTGGAGAGCGTTCGCTGGGCGGATGAGATCGTCATCGTCGATTCAGGATCTGTCGATCGCACTCCGGAGATCGCCCGCTCCTACGGAGCGAAGCATTTCTTCAACCGGGATTTTCGCGGCCATCCGGAACAAAAGAACATAGCCATCGACCGCTGCACCTCGGACTGGATTCTCCTGCTGGACGCCGATGAGGTTGTGAGCCCCGGATTGGCCTGTGAAATTCAGCAGGTGCTCGAAGACGCCCGTTATGGCGCCTACTGGATACCGCGCTCCAACCTGTTCCTCACCCGCTGGCTGCGCCACGGAGGCTTTTATCCCGACCGCAAGCTGAGACTCTTCAGGCGGGGTGAAACGCGGGTGGAAGAGGGCGCGGGGCCTCACGGAACCCCCCAGTTCAATGGGCCCACGGGAAAGCTCAAGAACGACCTGATGCATTACGCCTATCCATCGCTCGATCTATACATCGAGCACATGAACCGCTACAGCTCCGAAGTCTCAGACGTGCTTGCGGTCAAGGGAAAGATGAGCCATTCGCCGCTCGCTTTCGTAAGCACGGCAGTGCTCGCTCCGCTCTTCGCATTTCTCAAGAACTACATCTTCCGCCTCGGCTTTCTGGATGGGATTGAGGGTTTCCTGCTGCACCTGAACCACTCGCTCTATGTTCACTGGAAGTACTCGAAAGCATGGGAGATAGAATCGCGGCGCAGAAGCGGCATTGAATCCGTGCCCGTGCATCCGGATATCGAAGCCGGACTCCGCGCCCGCCCACCGGGATGAGTTCATGATCCGCGCGGAGAAGAAAAGAAACCGCAGATCTCTCCACTTCGCTTCGCTCCGGTCGAGACGACAAAATTAGGTGCAGTTGCCGACCAAGCCTTCGCACTTGCCTTTCTTTCTGTCATTCCCGCAGGGAATCAGCTTCCTCCCTCGCTCCCACCGGGTGCGATGGGCGCTGCGTACATAAACCAGAAGCAGATTCCCTGCGGGAATGACAGAAAGAAAGGCAAAGACGGTATTGCATCTGTTAATGAGAAGATAGAAATAGCGACTACGAGGCGCCTAGCTTATGAGGTCAGTGAAAGCCGCACCATGTTAAGAGTCATATCGAGCCATGTATTTCTGCGCCAGCGCCTGCATCCCGGGCTACTGCAAGCTATCTCCAATAGCGGCGCGCAGGCAATCGAGATTTTTGCGGCACGGCAGCATTTTGATTACACCAACCGCGCCCAGGTAAAGGAAATTGCCGACTGGCTCGGCTCCAATCCCTTGCAGCCGTTTTCCATGCACGCTCCGCTTTATGCCGACTCGGAGATGGGACGCGGCGGCGCTCCCGCGGTAAACGTGATCCATCCGGAAAAGTCCCGCCGCATCGACGCCATGGATGAGATCAAGCGGGCACTGGAGGCAGCCGAGCAGATACCTCTGAAGTTCCTGGTGCTCCACCTGGGAGAACGCGAGGATCGCTGGAACCAGCGGACGCTCGAGCATGCCATGACCGCCATCGAGCATTTGCAGGCGTTCGCGCGGCCCCTGGGGGTCAAGCTGCTCTTGGAAAACATCCCCAATGAGGTGACCGAACCGCACAACCTCCTGGAGATTCTTGTCACCGGGCACTTCAAAGATGTGGGTGTCTGCGTGGACGTGGGCCACGCGAACTTCCGCGAAGGAGTCCGCGCCGTCATTGAGGAGTTGAAACACCTCATCTTCACCGCTCATATTCACGACAACCACGGCGCAAAAGACGAGCACCTATGGCCTGGGGATGGAACAATCGATTGGGCTGAGACCATGACGGAGCTGCGCAGCGCACCGCAAATGGCCGGCGCGGTGCTCGAGATCCATTACCAATTGGAAGAGACTTCGGACGAAGTCGCGCAGCGCGCGGCACAGACCTTCGCCAAACTTGAACTGTGAACGGGATCGAGAGCGGAGAATGGCAGAGGCAAGCTCGCAACAAAACGCCAAAGCAGCCGCCGCGCCAGTGGCGGCAATCGCGGCGCTCAGCCAGCATGAGGGCCGGCGGGTCATCTTGCATGCATGGCTCTACAACCTGCGCGGCAGCGGCAAGCTGCTCTTCCCCATCTTTCGCGATGGAACCGGTTCCGTGCAGGGCATTGTGACCAAGGCTGCGGTTGCCGCGGAGGTTTTCGAGCGGATACGCGGTCTGACCCAGGAGTCGAGCGTGATTGTTACCGGCAAGGTGCGGGCCGACCAGCGCGCGCCTGGCGGCTATGAGCTGGACGTCGAGGAGCTCGAGGTGGTGCAGCGGGTTCCGGAGCAGACTCCCTTCCCCATCACGCTCAAAGAACACGGGGTTGATTTCCTGATGGAGCATCGCCACCTATGGGTGCGGACGCCGCGGCAAACCGCGATCCTGCGCATTCGCGCGGAGATTATCAAGGCGGCGCGCGATTTCCTGGACGAGAACGGCTTTATCCTGACCGACCCGCCGATACTCACTCCTTCCTCCTGCGAAGGCGCCAGCACCCTCTTTCCCGTGGACTATTTCGGCGATCCGGCTTTCCTGACGCAGAGCGGCCAGCTCTACCTGGAGAGCACCGCGCTGGCATTGGGCAAGGTCTACTCCTTCGGACCTACGTTCCGGGCGGAAAAATCCAAGACCCGGCGCCATCTTACGGAGTTCTGGATGGTGGAGCCGGAGATGGCCTTCGCCGGCCTCGACGATCTGATGAATCTGGCCGAGCAGTTTCTCAGCTCTATCGTTCAGCGCGTGCTCAGCCGACGGCCGCTCGACCTGAAAGTGCTGGGACGGGATACGGCCAAGCTGGAGCGGGTGCAACCGCCCTTTCCGCGTATCACCTATGACAATGCGGCCCGAATGCTCGAGCAGGCTCACGCCTCCGGCCTGGTCGAGCAGAAGTTTGAATACGGCAACGACTTCGGTTCACCCGATGAGACCTATCTCTCGGCCCAGTTCGACCGGCCGGTAATGGTCCATCGCTATCCCGCGGCGGTCAAGGCCTTCTACATGGATCCCGATCCGGAGAACCCCGCGCTCGCGCTCTGCGTCGATGTGCTCGCGCCGGAGGGATACGGAGAGGTGATTGGCGGATCGCAGCGCATCTCCTCCTATGAGCTTCTCAAGCGGCGCATCGCAGAGCACCATCTGCCGCTCGAGCCGCTGGAGTGGTACTTGGATCTGCGCCGTTACGGCTCCGTTCCGCATGCAGGCTTTGGCATGGGAATCGAGCGCGTGGTGGCTTGGGTCTGCGGGCTGGAGCATGTGCGCGAGACCATCCCCTTTGCCCGCACACTCAACCGCATGTATCCGTAGCTAAAGGCCGGTCAGCGGTAAAAGGGTCAGCTAAGAACCGGTCAGCGATACCCTAGGGCCATTATGTCGAACTACCAACGACCGGTTCCGAGCCAAAGATTTCCCGGGTACTTGCCCCGGCGCGGCGGCATGCAGTCTCTTCCGCCGCGCCGCATCCGCATTCTTGGAGTGCCTTTGGATCTCGGCCAATCGCGGCGCGGAGTCGATATGGGCCCATCGGCGGTGCGGGTGGCCGGCCTCCAGGCCCGATTGCAAGCCTTGGGGCACGTGGTCGACGATGGGGGAAATATCCAGGTTGAGCTCCCCGAGACCAGGCAGGTTGGCGAGGAGAACGCAAAATACGTTCACGAGATCACGGAGACCTGCGGCAAAGCGGCGGAGATGGTGCTGGCGACGCTCGAGGAAGGCGTCACTCCAGTCATCCTGGGCGGAGATCATTCCATCGCTGTCGGCTCCGTCTCTGGAGTAGCTGAGTTTTACCGGCGGCGGAATCAGCAGGTCGGGCTGCTCTGGTTCGACGCGCACTCCGACATGAATACGCCGGAGACCTCGCCCAGCGGCAATGTGCATGGGATGCCCTTGGGCGCGTTGCTGGGCCTTGGCCCCGCGCAGCTCTCGGGTCTCCTCGGCTGGGCGCCGAAGATTGCCCCGGAGAACACAGTGCTGATCGGCGTGCGCGACATCGACGCGACGGAAAGAGAAAATATCCGGCGCGCGGGCGTCACCGAGGTTTACACCATGCGCGACATCGATGAGCGGGGAATGCGGGTGATCATGGAGGAGGCGCTGCGCGCGGCGGGCCGGAGCGCCGCCGGCTATCATGTCTCGCTCGACATGGACTGGATCGACCCGGAAGATGCGCCGGGCGTGGGCACGCCGGTGCGCGGCGGGGCCACCTATCGCGAAGCGCACCTCGCTATGGAGATACTGGCCGACCATGGCCGCATGCTGAGCTTTGAAATCGTCGAAGTCAATCCGGTGATAGACGAGCACAATCGCACCGCGGAGCTGGCGGTAGAGCTGGTCTGCTCCGCCTTCGGCAAGAAGATCCTTTGATCCGGGCGGCTGCGGAAAAAGGCTGAACAGAGAGCGAAAACATTTCCCTCACCAGCTAAAGCCGGATCAAGTTTTCAAGCAGTTACGGCACGACTTCAGTCGTGCCGTAAATGATCGAAAATCGGATCGGCTTTAGCCGCTGCTGAATCCTCGGCGTATTGTAGAAAACGGAAACTGAATTGCATGACAACGAAATCATCAAGCCGGCCGCTTTATGTGCAGGTCCATGGGGACGACAACGTCGCCATCATTGTGAATGAGGGCGGCCTCCCGCGGGGGACGCGGTTCGATTCAGGGTTGGTGTTGCTCGAGGACGTGCCTGAGGCGCATAAGGTCGCGCTGGTGGATATTGCCGAAGGCGCGCCAATCCGGCGCTACGGGGTGGTCATCGGGTTTGCAAATGCGCCGATCGCGAGGGGTAGCTGGGTTCATGAAGGAGTTACCCGCCTGCCCGAGGCGCCGTCTCTTACCAACCTTCCCATGGCTACTGCCGTGCCCGAGGCCCAGCCTGAGCTGAGCGGATATACCTTCGAAGGGTTTCTCAACCAGGATGGCTCGGTTGGAACCAAGAATATCCTCGGCATCACCACCACGGTGCAATGTGTGGCTGCGACTGTAGACTTCGCGGTCAAGCGCATCCAAGCGGAGCTGCTGCCCCGGTATCCGAACGTAGACGACGTGATCGCCATTACCCATTCGTATGGATGCGGCATTGCGATCGACGCTCCCGACGCGGAGATTCCAATCCGCACCCTCCGCAATCTCAGCTTGAATCCCAATCTAGGCGGTGCGCGGCTCATGGTCAGCCTGGGTTGCGAGAAGCTGCAACCGGCGCGATTGATGCCGGCGGGCGCGCTGCCCATTCTCTCAGAAGAGCCTTATCTCGTGCGTTTGCAGGATGAGAAGCATTTGAGCTTCGGCGATATGGTCGCCGCGATCATGGAAATGGCGGAGAAGCGCCTGAGCCAATTGAATATGAGAAGGCGCGTCACCCGGCCGGCCTCGGATCTGGTAGTTGGCCTGCAATGCGGCGGAAGCGATGCATTTTCCGGAGTTACCGCCAATCCTGCGCTGGGATGGGCCGCCGATCTGCTGGTGCGCGCGGGAGCCACAGTAATGTTCTCTGAGGTCACCGAGGTTCGGGACGCGGTTCACCTGTTGACAGCGCGGGCAGCGGATGCGGGGGTGGCGCGGGACCTGATCCGCGAGATGGCATGGTACGACGCTTATCTCCAACGCGGATCGGCGGACCGCAGCGCGAATCCCACTCCCGGGAACAAGAAGGGAGGCCTCACGAATATCGTGGAGAAGGCGATGGGATCGATCGCCAAAGCGGGCACGAGCAAGCTGGCCGGGGTTTTTGGACCGGGAGAACGGGTTACGAAAAAGGGCCTCATTTTCGCCGCGACGCCGGCCAGCGACTTTGTCTGCGGAACTCTGCAACTGGCCGCATCGATGAACATGCACATCTTCACCACCGGCCGGGGCACGCCTTACGGATTGGCCATGGTCCCCGTGATCAAGGTCGCCTCGCGCAGCGCGCTGGCCGAGCGGTGGGCCGACCTGATCGATGTCGATGCCGGCCGCATCGCTACCGGTGAGTCAACCATTGAAGAAATCGGCGAGCAGATATTCCGCCTGGTCCTCGAGGTGGCGAGCGGCCGCAAGCAGACTTGGGCGGATCATTGGGGCCTGCACAATGAGTTTGCCTTATTCAATCCTGCGCCGGTCACATAGAAGGCGACAACTTGATTTTCATTCTTGCCAAGCGAGGCTTAAACTTCTAAGCTTGTTCTTCTCCTCCTGTGCTTCTAATCTTGATTCGTCGGATCGCGCTCAAGTATCGCCCCCCCCCACTATTCTGCAATCGCGTGATTCGCGGGCGCTCAAAAATGCGCCGCAATCCGTTTTTTATAGATCCTCATGGCGATAGAAGAAATTAAAACCCGGACCGGCGCGATCTCGAAAACCTACTCCGCGACGGTGGCGCTGTGGTTCGTCATTCTTTCCTTGCTTTATTTCGCCGATATCCTGCTCAAAGCAAGCCGCAAACGCTTCTGGTATGACGAATTGTTCACCGTCTATCTTTGCCGCTTGCCCGATTTCAAACATACCTGGGCAGCGGTTACTCAGGGCGGAGACTACAATCCTCCGGTTTTATATCTGCTCACGCACGGCGCAGAGTGGATCTTCGGAGAAGGATTGATCGGCTCCAGAGTGCCGGAGATGCTAAGCGTCTGGATTTTTTGCATCTGCCTGTATCTTTTCGTTGCCCGGCGCGCCGGGCGGCTTGCCGGAGTCGTTGCCGCCCTGTTTCCTTTCTTCACCGTCGCCCAGTATTACGCCTACGAAGCCAGGCCGCATGGAATTACTCTCGGCTGGTGCGGTCTGGCGCTGGTTTGCTGGCAGAGAAGCGATGAAGGACGAGGCAGAGTTCTCTGGCTGCTGGGCTTTGCGCTGAGTCTCACGGGCGCCCTCTTGACGCACGTATACGCCGTCTATCTGGTCTTCCCATTTCTGGCCGTAGAGATCTATTCGATGATCAAGGAGCGGCGGCTGAACTGGGGGATGTTCGCGGCTATCTTCGTGCCCGTGGTGGTTGTTTTGCCGGAATATATTTTTCTGGTTCGCATGTACCGGGCCACGGTTCGTCACCCCTTCGCCCCGGCCGCATTCGGAGGATTTTTGCGCACCACGCCCGTCGCTCTTCTAGCTGATGGATTGGTGATTTTCCTGGCGGGGGTCGCGATCTTCGCCTGGGGTGGGAGTGTGCAAGCAAAGTCTCCCGGCAATCTCCCCTTTTTTTTCCGGCGGGAGCTCTTGCTGGCCACATGTCTTGCCTGCATGCCGCTGCTCGGGGTAGCCGGCGCCAAGCTTAGCCACGGCCCGTTTCTGCCTCGCTACTTCCTTTCGGCCATCGCCGGATATGCCATATTCCTCGGCTTCGCCAGTGCGCGCGGAGTTGGACGCTCGTGGACTGCCGGGGCTTTGGCGGGATTCATGATCGCTCTCATGATTACCGATTTAAGCTTCGCAGTTTTCCGCGCCGGGCCGGTGAATCCGTTGGCCGCGAATGCCACACTCCTGAATCCGCCTGAAGATCAGGACATACTGATTTTGCAGGACATTGAATACTTTTACCTGTACCAGTACGCCCCCCCCAAAGTGGCAACACATCTCTTCTTTGCTACGCCGTCACCCAGCAACATATTTCTTGGCGAGTACCAGCGGCTGGCCGCTCTGACGCATGTCAATCTGAAAGCGACCACGTTTGCCCCCTTTCTGGCCATGCATAAGAGGTTTCTGGTTTATGGAAACGTAAGAGGAGGAGGCGGCAGCGCGGAGTGCGGAGACTGCGTGCAGCAGTTTTTGAGCGCCGGCTATACCTTGGAGTCCGCACACCAGGATCTTGACGGCATTCTTTATGAATACGCAAAATAATCGCTGTCGCGTTTCTTAACTACCGCATCTCAGCAACCGCGCGTATATTGTTCAGGCCCCGATACCCGGACGGATTGAGCAATGAACTGGAACGGCCGTAAAGTTTTCGTTACCGGGGGCGCCGGGTTCCTTGGCTCCAGTCTTTGTCATGCTTTGGCGAGCCGGGGCGCCCATGTGCGGGCGGTGGATTCCTTTCTCTGCGGCGGAGGCGCCAATCGCGCAAATCTCGAGGGAGCCGAGGTTGATTTTCTGCAGGCGGATATTCGCGATGCCGAATTGCGTCCGCTATGCCAGGGAGCGGAGGTTATCTTCAATTTAGCCGCGCAGACCAGCCATATGGGCGGCCAGCAGGATCCACTGCTCGACGCCGCAATCAACGCTGTCGCCCAACTGCGGCTGATCCAGGCCGCACGCGACGCCGCGCCGCAGGCCATCGTGGTCCACGCCTCTACCCGCCAGTTCTACGGCCGGGCGGAACACCTCCCGGTCGCCGAGGACCATCCGATAGCCCCGCCCGACGCAAATGCTGTTTCGAAGTTCGCGGGCGAGCAGTATTGGATGCTCGAACACCGGCTCCGCGACCGCCCGGTGGTGTCGTTAAGGTTGACCAACTGCTATGGGCCGCGGCAGCGCATCCGCGACGCACATCAAAATTTTTTGGGCTTGTGGCTGCGCAGCGCCCTGGAGCGCCGCTCTTTCGAAGTCTGGGGTGGCGAGCAGTTGCGCGATCTCACCTACGTGGACGATGTGACTGAGGCCTTTCTGGCCGCGGCCGCGACGCCTGCTTGCCACGGCCGGATCTTCAATATCGGTGGAGCAGCGCCGGAATCGCTGCGGCAGATTGCCGGCCGGTTGGTCGAGATCGCGGGCAATGGGCTCTGCTATAAGATGTGCGAGTTTCCTGCCGAACGGACCCGGATCGATATCGGCAGTTATCACGCCGACGATACGGCGTTCCGGAAGGCTACCTGCTGGAGGGCGAGCGTGAGCTTGGAGGATGGCTTGCGCCGCTCCATCGAATGGTTCCGTCCGCGCATGACGGCATACCTCTAGGACGATTCATGGACACTGCGACGAAATTTATACCGCAAGCGGATCCGGGCGCCGGCTATCGGGCTCAGAAGGACGAGATCGATGCGGCCGTCGCGCGCGTACTGGCTTCGGGCAGGTTTGTGCTGGGACCCGAAGGTGACGCGTTCGAGGAGGAGTTTGCGGAGTGGCTTGGCGCTCCGCAAGCAGTGGGATGCGCCAGCGGCACCGACGCTCTCGCCTTGCTGCTCCACGGCATGGGCATCGGCGCGGGCTCGTCCGTGGTAACTGTCTCGCACACCTCGGTGGCTACCATAGCAGCTATCGAAATGTGCCGGGCAGTACCGGTGATGGTGGACATTGAGCCGGAGTACTACACCATGGACGTTGCGGAGCTGGAAGCGGTAATGGACTCTCCACCGCGCGGCGTGCCGCCCATCCGTGCGGTGATCGCCGTTCATCTCTACGGACAACCGGCCGAAATGGCGGCCCTCACTCGTATATGCAGCCGGCACGGCGTGGCGCTCATCGAGGATTGCAGCCAGGCGCACGGCGCTTGCTACCGCGGCCGCAGAGTGGGAACTCTTTCTGAGGGCGCGGCCTTCAGCCTCTATCCGACCAAGAACCTGGGCGCTTTGGGAGACGGCGGTGTGTTGACCACGCGAGATAGAGGCCTTGCCACAAGGATCGTGGAGCTGCGCCAGTACGGATGGCGCACGCGCTTCGTCAGCGCCGAAACAGGCATGAATTCCAGGCTGGACGAGATTCAGGCGGCTATCCTGCGTGTGCGGCTGCGCGGGTTGGATGCGCGCAACGCGCGGCGGCAGCAGATTGCGGCAGTCTACGACGAGGCGCTTGCCGGATCGTCGGTTCGCCCGCCTGCCCGCCGGGCGCAGACAGAGCACGTTTTTTACCAATATGTAATTCGCGCAGCCGATCGTTTAGGCGCCCAGGCTCACCTGCAAGCGCTTGGTATCGCGACTGCGATTCACTATCCGATGCCGGTTCACCGCCAGCCAGCCTATCGCGGCCGGCTGGCGCTAGGACCATCGCGCTGCCAGAATACCGATCGCATAGCCGGGCAGATCCTCAGCGTGCCTATGTTTCCCGAGCTGAGCGACGATCAGGTGGAGGACGTCTGCCACGGTCTGCGCGGTATTTGAGATTTGTAGTCTCCCACCCTTATCTGCTTGAAATATGGATGCAAAAACACCACGAATCGAGGGTGCCCCATATCTGGCGCGCTCTTTGCGCCAGATATGGGAAACCGCAGATCTCTCCGCTTCGCTGCGCTCCGGTCGAGATGACAAAGTTAGGTGTAGTTGCCAACCAAGCCTTCCTCAATCGGGCTGCTTCTGCTCTTCTTGTCCATTTTTGTCTTTCTTTCTGTCATTCCTGCAGGGAATCTGCTTTCCGGTCTCTCTCGGGCATACTCGGTTTCTGGAGTGCTTGAGTTGCTCCTCGCGTGGGGCGCGGCGCTAACAACGTTGCGAGTACGAAAAGCAGATTCCCTTCGGGAATGACAGAAAGAAAGGCAAAGACGTGAACCCTAACTAGGTCCCTGATCCCTGTCCGAGCGGACTGCGGTGGCCAGAACCGATCCGCCCGCCGGCATCGCCACGGGAATCCGCCGCTCCAGTTCGGTTACGGAATACAGAGTCGCATCCAGCCAGGGCGCGAATGGAGCGACATCGGAGGCAGCATCATCGCCGCGGGCGATCAGTTTGCGCTGCATCGTCATCAAGGGAAGCAGCAAGCTGTTCCAATAGCGCGCGCGCACCTGAACGAAACCGGCTTCGACCAGCAGTGCCGTAAGGCTGCCTCTGGAGACGCGCCGCGCGGTAAAGACCCTCCGGTCATGCGCCGAACGGAGCCATTCATACGCAGGCATGTTGACCACCAGCAGTCCGCCTGGGCGCAGCATGCGCGAAAATTCAAGCAGCGCCGCCGTTGGCTCAACCGCCTGGTGGTATAGCACGTCGGCGGAGACGATGGCATCGAAGCTCGCGGAGGCAAATGGTGCCTGGTTGACGCTGCCCTGGATGACGCAGGCTCCAGATTTTTCCGCCGCCCGCCGGGCAGCGCCCTCGTTCGATTCCAAGCCCGCTGTTTCAAGGTCGGGGCGGCGCACACGCAGAATGTTCAGAAATCCGCCCGTCCCGCAGCCGGCATCCAGAATCCGGCCGCGCGCCGGCACCAGCGCATCGAGCAGACGCGCATGCAGGGCGCGGTACCACCACATGGTTTCCTCGGCCGCATCCATGAGCAAATATTCGGCGGGTTCCATTCACTCTGTTCCTTGGCCGCGCCTCTTGGAGAATGGACCATGAGTCACCGCATCTTCTTCCGAACGCTCGATCCATCGCACCGTAGCTTGGGGCTTGCCGTTTGCCGTGAGAAAGGTGCGGCCGACATACTCGCCCACCACTCCCAGGATCATGGATTGAACGCCGCCGACGATGAGAATGACCACCATGGTCGATGCCCAACCGGAAGGCTCATGGGGGGTGGTGAGCGCCTCGATTATCACCGCGGCGGCGCCCAGCGCGCCTACCATGGCCATTGCCGCACCAGCCAGCACGGCGATCCTTAGAGGCTTGAGGAAAAAACTGGTCGCCAGATTCAGCCACAGGCGGATCAGGCGGCGAAGGGTATAGTTCGATCTGCCCTGGGCGCGGGCGAGGTGCTCGACTTCGATGCTGGTGATGCGCTGCGTAACCTGCATCACCAGGCCATCGACATACGGGTAGGGCCCGCGATAGCGGGTTACGGCGTGAGCCACCAGGGAAGACATGCAGCGGAAGGATGAGAGATAGAGACCGCCAGGCTTGTCCAGAAGCCAGTCCGCCACACGGTTGCTAAAGCGGCTGCCCAGGTTGCGCCAGGGCGCATGCCGCTTTTCCGCATACCTGGTATAGACCACATCCCAACCGCCCAGCCGGGCGTGATCGTAAAGACGGATTACTTCTCCGGGAGGGTTCTGCAGATCGTCGTCCATGGTGATGAGGTATGCGCCGCGGGCATGCCGCAGTCCGGTCATCACAGCATTATGTTCGCCAAAATTACGAGCGTGTTCGATGTAGGTGATGGGGACTGCGGCGGTGCGCATGAGAGAGCGGCATACATCGGCCGAGCGGTCCGAGCTGCCGTCGTTGATCAGCACGATTTCCAGGCCGCCGAAGGGCTTCAGATCCGATAATGCCGTCACCAGGGTTCGAAGCGTTGCGGCTCCTTGATACACCGGCACCACAACAGACAGGCCGATATCACGACCGTCTATTGTTTGTCTCTCGTCATTGCGCGGAACTCTCACGGATCGCATATTACGCGATGCTGTATCGATAGTCTAAGAGCCAAGTCCACCTTTTCAATCCTTGATCCGTTGGAGCCCAGCGTGTATCGTCTCCCACTATGCTGCAACCGCGAGATCCTCAGCAACGCCGCGCCTATGGTCAGTCGAGACGTAAACAACTGCCGCGGCAAGGACATAACTACTGGCGCGCCGGCGACCGGCAAACCGACCCTATCGACGCTATTGCGGCTTCCGCGACCGGCCGCGTACCTGCGCTGCTGGCCATCAAGTGGGAGCGCATGGCGGCCTCGCCCTTCGGATTTTTTCGCGGGGCTGTTCCCGTCATGGCCGCCGACCTGGCCGCATTGCCGCACACCGGCATCGCCACTCAGCTCTGCGGCGACGCGCATGTGCAGAACCTGGGCGCCTTCGCTGCTCCTGATGGGCGCCTGGTATTCGACATCAACGATTTCGATGAGACCATCGTCGGTCCATTCGAGTGGGATCTCAAGCGCATGGCCACCAGCCTGGCGCTGGCGGGGCGGGAGACGGGAGCCAAGAACGCTGCCTGCTCAGAAGCAGCGGCGGCGTTTCTCAATCGCTATCGCCGCTCCATCCGGAGCTTTGCGCGCATGACGGTGCTGGAGATAGCCCGCTATCAAGTGCACCGCCTGCAGCGCATCGCGCCGGTCTCGCTGGCCCTGCGTAAAGCCGAGCTGCAGACTCCGCTGGCCACGCTGGAACGCCTGACGGTGCCCGCCAAAGCTCAAGCAGGCAAGAACAAGCCGCCGCAACGCCGCACCTTCATCGAGGCGCGGCCGCTGCAGTACCCGGTGAAGGCGATGCAGGCGCGCAGGATTCTCGATTCCCTCACCCCGTACCGCGAGATTCTTCTGCCGGAGCGGCAACACTTTTTCGCGCAATACCGGCCGCTCGATGTCGCGTCCCGGGTTGTCGGGACGGGAAGCGTGGGCCTGCGCGATTACGTCATCTACTTCGAGGGCAACGGAGCAGGCGACCCTCTCTTCTTGCAAATCAAGGAAGAGCCCGGCTCGGCTTATGCTCCTTACCTGGGTGAACAGGGGGCCTCGCAGCATCACGGACGGCGGGTCGCCGAGGGCCAGCGCGCCATGCAATTGCAATCGGATATCTTTCTCGGCTGGACAACCATCAACAACCGGCACTATCTGGTGCGCCAACTGAACGATCACAAAGCCTCCGTCTCCTCGGAGGATTTGAAGGGCGACGGTCTCATACAATACGCGGAGATTTGCGGCGAGCTGCTTGCCCGCGGCCATGCCCGCTCGGGCGATCCTTTGGTGCTCGACGGTTATATCGGCGCCTCAGGCAAATTCGACCTTGCCGTTACCGAGTTCGCTCAGCAGTATGCCGACCAGACCGAACGCGATTACCAGACCTTCCTGCACTCTCGCTTCGCTCCCCGGCAACCGCGGAGCGAGCCTTCCAGCGCGACGAAAAAGGGCGCTCCCGCATGAAATCACCCAGGATTCGTTGCACGTCTTACCGAGAAGTACTTGATGCGACAATAATGGAAGAGACGACTGCTCTCCTTTTCCCTCATGTTGCAACTTTCAGCGGCCGGCAAACGGTTTGGTCCAAGGGTCTTATTCGAGAACGCCAATTGGCTCATCACGCCCGATGAGCGCACGGCGCTGGTAGGCGCCAATGGGACGGGAAAATCCACCCTGCTGAAGGTTCTCGGCGGTACGGAATCGCTCGACTATGGCAGCCTGCAGCGCACCCGCGGCATGTCGGTCGGGTATCTCCCTCAGGAGGGATTGGTCCTCTCCGGCCGCAGTGTCTTCGAGGAGTGCCTCTCGGTTTTCGCCGAGCTCCGCGGCATGGAGCAGGAGATTGAGATTCTCTCCTCGCATTTGGCCGAACTCGATCCCAGCGGAGCCGAGTATGCCGCTGCCGCGGAGCGTTACTCGCATATCGACTCCCAACTTCGCGCCCACGGGGGGTACGCGCTCGATGCCCAGGTAGGCGCCGTTCTCGATGGCCTCGGCTTCAGCAAGCACGACTGGTCCCGGCAGAGCGAAGAGTTCTCCGGCGGATGGCAGATGCGCATCGCCCTGGCCAAGCTCCTGCTGCAGAAGCCCAGCCTGCTGTTGCTCGATGAGCCCACCAATCACCTGGACCTGGAAACTCGAAACTGGCTGGAGGACTATCTCCACGGCTACCCCAATGGCTACATCCTCATCTCCCACGACCGTTATTTTCTGGATGTGACGGTCAATAAGACGATTGAGATATGGAACAAGGGGCTGCATTTCTATCACGGGAACTACGAGCGGTATCTTCAGCAGAAGGCGGAGAGAAGGGCGCAGCTTGAGGCCGCATACAAGAACCAGCGCGAACGCATCGAGCATTTGGAAGCCTTCATTACGCGCTTTCGCTATCAGGCCACCAAGGCCAAGCAGGTGCAGAGCCGCATCAAGGAACTGGAAAAGATCGAGCGCATTGAGATTCCCGCCGAAGAGCAGGCCATCCACTTCACCTTTCCCCAGCCGCCGGCTTCGGGACGCACAGTGGCCGAGGTGCAAAACCTGGCCAAGAGCTATGGCGCGAACCAGGTTCTCTCCGAAGTAAATTTCACTATCGACCGCGGCGATCGGGTCGCGCTGGTGGGCGTCAACGGCGCCGGGAAGTCCACCCTCATCCGCATGCTCTCAGGCATGGAGCCGCCGACCCACGGCTCGCTGCGCTTGGGGCACAACGTCAGCGGAGAATATTTCGCCCAGGACCAGTACAAGGTTCTGGACGCCGATGCGCGCATGCTCGACGATATCGCCGCCACCGCGCCGCGCGTGCCCACGGCCCAGTTGCGCAGCCTGCTGGGCTGTTTTCTCTTCTCCGGGGACGATGTCTTCAAGCCCCTGGGCGTACTCTCCGGAGGGGAGCGGAATCGATATGCGCTGGCCCGCATCCTTGTAAGCCCGGCGAATTTCCTGCTCCTGGACGAACCTACCAATCACCTGGATCTGCGGGCGAAGGACGTTCTGCTCGAAGCGCTTTCCAGCTTTACGGGAACCGTGGTCCTGGTTTCGCACGATCGCTATTTTCTCGATCGCCTGGCTACGCGCATTTTTGAGGTCGAGAGCGGGCACGTCCATGTCTATCCGGGCAATTACGAAGATTACATGCTGCGCAAACAAGGGTTGGCCGATCCGGTTGCCGCCAGCCTTCCGGCGGTGTCGTCCAACGGCGCCGCGCCGCCGCGGGACGATGAAAAACCTTCTGCCGACGGCAAAGGGCCGTCCCAGCTTCGCAGGCTGAATCCGATCAAGCTGCGTCAGATGCAGGAGCGGTGCGCCTTCGTTGAGGAGGAGATTCCGCGCCTGGAGGGCTTGATCGTCGATGCCGAGCGGCGTCTGGGGGATTACGTGAGCGTGGAGGAGACGCGGCGCCTGACAGAACTGCTGGAAGATCTGCGGGTGCAACACGCGACGCTCAGCGCCGAATGGGAAGAGCTCGCTCTCGAACTGGAGCAGCAAGCGACTTAAAGATTTGTGGAATCCCAGGTCCCAGAATCGGGACCTGGGGCACCCAATTTGTTAGGTACACCTACTTTGCAAAGGCGGAAAAGCAGATCCAAAAGTTAGTTAGATGTAGTTGCCAACCAAGCCTTATCTCTTCAGCGGCCGAGTTTCGTTTCCACTGCCACGGCGAAAAATGCGTGCCCAAACTCGGTCGGATGCTCGACATCCCAGAAGAGCGTATGGTCCGGGTCGCTGCACGGGGCTGGGTTGAGGCAGGGATCGGTGATGTCGGTAAACCCGAAGTGGGTTGGGTCCGCCGCGACAGCATGGAAGAGGTCAAACACATTCAGACGATGGATGCGTACTCCCTCCAGGAGATCCTCGAATTTTAGGAGCACGTCGAGCGCCTGGTTGGTCGCCACGCTGGCCGCGGTTGCAAAGCTCGCATTGGCCTTGGCCGCCGGCAACTGCCCCACATCCAACAAATCCGGAATAAGAAAATTTGCGGCGCCGGCGCGGCGCAACAGCAGCTCGCTTCCCGAAATGCCCACGGCTATCTGGTATCCAAGCTGTTGCGGCGACCCGCCGGTGGCTCCCAGGATGTCATTCCCTCCGCCCTCGATAATGTAGAGCGCATTGGGATCTGCGTGGCCGCCGTGCTGGCTCAGATACTCCTCCACCTGCTGGGGCACGCTGGGAATGGTCCCCTGAGGAGTTACTTGAGCATTGGTGACATAGGCTCCGCCGACAGCGTAATCTGTCCCGCCAAGCAAAGATGCTTTCATGGGCAGGCCCCAGGCGCCGGCTACATGCTCAACCCAAATAGGTCCATTGGAAAAACGGCCGCTGAAGTAAGGCGGTGAGAGGGGAGTCTTGCCGCCGGTCGCAGCGTAGATGTTTCCTACGTCGCAATAGCTGTCGCCGAAGACATAGATTGCGTCGTAGCCTGGCGATGCGGCTCGCGCCGCGATTGATTCGAAGAGAAGGCAGATAAGCGCCGATAATACCCACACACTCCGCCGGATTGGCATTCGAATGCTCCTTTCACAATGCCCGACGTACAGCATGATTCAGCAAGTGGGAGCACTTTACCAGGAAATGCGGCCAACCGGAACTAACATTTTTGAGCTTTTCTTCCGCCGGGCGGCTCAATGCAGTTTGTGGCAGTTTGTGGTTTACCCTTGAGATTCAGGAGTGCAACGCATGGCTGTCGAAAAGCTCCTATCCGGCGTCTCCCGCTTTCAAAAGCACGTGTATCCCAAGCATCAGGATCTCTTCGAGAGCCTGGCTATGGGCCAGCGGCCTGAAGCGCTCTTTATTACCTGCGCCGACTCGCGCATCGATCCTTGTCTACTGACACAGACCAGGCCGGGCGAGCTTTTTATCTGCCGCGTGATTGGTAACATTGTTCCGCCCTACCCGGACGCGATCGGCGGCGTTTCGGCGACCATCGAATATGCGGCTGGCGTGCTGAAGGTGCCCGAGATCATCGTCTGCGGCCACACCGACTGCGGAGTCATGAGAGGCGCGCTCAATCCTGGCGCGTTTGATGCTTATCCCAACGTTGCCGCGTGGCTGCGTTACGCGCAGGTGGAGAAGCGCGAATCTGAGCCGAGCGCCGAATTTCTTCTCGCGCTCGCCGAACGCAATGTGGTTGCCCAACTGAAGAACCTGCGCACACATCCCGCGGTTGTGGCGGGACTTGAAGAAGGCTCTCTTGCCCTGCACGGCTGGGTCTATCACATCGCCTCCGGCTCGGTGACTGCTTATGACGAAGACCACCGGGAGTTTTTGTTACCGGAGCCTGTCTAAGATAAGGCGGCTTTACCGAAATAGGCCTTGATTAGAGCGAATACGTCGAGCTGCCGCCCTTTGCTTTTCTTTCTGTCATTCCCGAAGGGAATCTGCTTTCGCAAAAGATCGAACTCATCGAACGAGTAAACCCGACGTGGGAAGATCTATTCCTCCACTCCAGAAACCGGGAACAGAAGCAGATTCCCTTCGGGAATGACAGAAAGAAAAGCAAAGACGGGCAAGACGGGTAGAAGCAGATTCTCCGCCGAATCCGGCATAATCGAATTAGATGACGCCGCTCTGGAAACCTGAAAGCTGGTCTCTCCGCCTGGCGGAGTTGGAAGCGCGCTCCGGCGACCTCAAAGAGGCGCCGCTGCGGCGCGACGTCCGCTCGCTGGGCATGCTGCTGGGACAGGTGCTGCGCGAGCAGGCAGGCAATGAGCTATTCGAAGAAGAGGAGTTCCTGCGCCAGATTGCCATCCGGCGCCGCGAAGCGCAAAGCGAAAGTGGCGCCGAAGCGCAGCGGCTCTTTGCCTCCGCTCTGGCCCGCGTCCACTCCTTGGACACCGCCCAAGCCTACCGGCTGGCGCGCGCATTCGCTTTCTATTTCGAATTGATCAACCTTGCGGAGACCAACCACCGAAAACGCAGACGGTTGTCGCTGCACCTGTCCGGCGAGGCCGAAACGCAGCGCGGCTCCATGCGGGGAACTCTGCGGGAGATGCGTAAGGTGGGCATTCCGGCCAGCGAGGCATTGGAGCTCCTGCGCCGGGTCACTGTTATCCCGGTCTTCACCGCGCATCCCACCGAAGTTGCGCGCAGGTCGGTTATGTTCAAGCGCCGGCGTATGAGCGATCTTCTCGAACAGCTGGACCGCATCCCGCTCTCCGACGAGCAACTGGAGCGGATGGAAGCCCACCTCGCCGCGGAGATCACGGCGCTTTGGGAGACGGACGAAGTGCGCAGCCGGCGCCCCACAGTGGGCGACGAGATCAAGATGGGGCTGGATTATTATGGCGCCTCCATCTTCGCCACCGTGCCTGGCCTCTATGCCGAAATCGCCGACGCCTTCGAAAGCGAGTATGGCGTTTCGCTTAGCCCGGCCGAGCTGCCGGTGTTGCTCACCTTCGGCTCCTGGATCGGCGGCGATCGCGACGGCAACCCGTACGTGACACCGCAGGTCACTCGCCAGGCCCTGGAAATGGCCCGCGAGCATCTGTTGGCGCACTACGACCAGCAGATTTTGATGATTATCGACCTGCTCAGCACCTCTGAGAGGCAGGCGCCGGTCAGCGCAGCGGTCGAGGAGCGGCTCCGTAGCTATATGGCCGAACTCAATACCACCGGCGTGCAGGCCTTCGGAGAACGCTACGAGTTTGAGATTTATCGCCGGCTGCTGAGCTGTGTCCGCGCCCGTCTGGCGGGCACCGGCTTGAGCGCTCAGGCGAAGGATTCATCCCTCGCCAATCTGCCTCCCTACTGCTCGGCGCAGGATTTCCTCGACGATCTGGAGATGGTGCATTCCAGCCTGGTCGAGAATCGCGGATCGCGCATTGCGCGCTCCCTGATCGATCCCCTCATCCTGCAAATTCGCACCTACGGTTTGCATCTGCATACTCTCGACATTCGCCAGCATGCGCGCCAGCACACGGCAGCAATCGCAGAGTTTTCCGGCTGGAAGTACGAGGGGGAGAGCGCTTTGTCCGTTCCGCCGCCGCTCACGCCGCAATCCACCAATGTAATCGAGACTTTCCGCACGATCGCTGAGCTGAAAGCATCCTGCTCCCCGGAGGCCATTCGATACTACGTTGTCAGCGGGGCAGCCAGCGCGGAAGATGTGCTCAATGTCGTCTGGCTGGCTCGCCTGGGTGGGGTTCGGGTGGAGGCTAGCGGCAACGACCCGGGCTTGATGCCGGTTCCCCTCTTCGAGTCCATTGAAGACCTGCGCAATGCGCCCGCCGTTTGCCGCGAGCTGTGGCAATCGCCCGGCTATCGACGCTTGCTCCAGTCCTGGTCCAATGTTCAGGAGGTGATGCTCGGCTATTCCGATTCGAATAAAGACGGCGGCATGCTCACCAGCACCTGGGAGATTTTCCGGGCGCATCGCGCGCTGCATGATGTTGCCCGCGAGTGCGGCGTTCGCCTGCGTCTCTTCCACGGCCGGGGTGGGACCGTGGGCCGCGGCGGAGGACCTACCCACCGCGCCATTTATGCCCAGCCCAACGGCGCCTTCGAAGGCCAGATCCGCATTACCGAGCAAGGAGAGGTGCTCAACTGGAAATACTCCGACGTGATTCTCGCCGAGCGCAATCTGGAGCTGATGATCGCGGCCTCTCTCGATTCCCTGGCGCGCCCCAATGCGCGCAACCCTGAAGGACATTTGACCGGCGTTCTCTTGCCGGAGTGGGAGGCTGTTTTCGACGAGCTTTCGAGCATTGCCTTCGAGTTTTATCGCGCGCAAATCCTCGATGATCCGGAGGTACTGGAGTACTTCGAAGAAGGCACGCCCGTGGCCGAGCTGGAACATGCCAAGCTCGGCTCCCGGCCATCGCGGCGCAGCGGCCGTGCCAACCTTGCCGATCTGCGCGCCATTCCCTGGGTCTTTGGCTGGACGCAAAGCCGCCAGGTCGTCCCCGCCTGGTTTGCCGTCGGACATGCGCTTGACCACTTCCTGAAAAAGCCCGATGGAGTTGCCGTTCTCAGGACCATGGCGCGTGAGTTCCCGCTCTTCATCGATCTGGTCCGCAACGTGGAGATGGCGCTGGCCAAGTCCGACTTCGGCATCGCCCGGCTGTATGCTTCGCTGGTAAAAAATCCCGAGGTGCGCGATCGCGTCTACGCCAAGCTCGAAGCCGAGTTCAACCTTACCCGGCGCTCCATCCTCGCCGTGACCGGACAAAAGGAACTCCTGGAGACCAACCCGGTTTTGGCCCGCTCCATCCGCTTGCGCAATCCTTACGTGGATCCCATGAGTTTTATCCAGGTCGATCTCCTGCGCCGCAAGCGCGCGGGAGATAACTCGGAGGGCATCAACCGCGCTATCTCCGCGACCATCAACGGCATCTCCGCAGGCCTGCGCAATACCGGGTAAGAGAGAAGCAGATTCCCTGCGGGAATGACAGAAAGAAAAGCAAAGACGGATTGGTTTTCGCAGTAGCTTTTCTTTCTGTCATTCCCGCAGGGAATCTGCTTCTGGTCTTTGCCTTTCCCCCCAAACGCTAAAATAGAGTGCAGATGCCTTTTACCGAACAATATGACGTTGTAGTGGTGGGAGCGGGCCACGCCGGCTGCGAAGCCGCGATGGCTGCCGCGCGCATGGGGCTGCGCACGGCGCTCTTCACCTTCAATCTGGACCTGATTGCGCAGATGTCCTGCAATCCGGCGATTGGAGGCATTGCCAAGGGCCACTTGGTGCGCGAAGTGGATGCTCTGGGCGGCGTCATGGGCGAAGTCGCCGATGCGGTAGGCATTCAATTTCGCCTGCTCAATACTTCCCGCGGGCCTGCGGTGTGGTCTCCGCGAGCGCAATGCGACAAGCAGCAATATCGCGTAAAAATGCGCCAGGTGCTGGAGTCGCAAGCCAATCTCTTTATCAAGCAGGCCGAAGTCGTCGACCTGGTTTTTGCGGAGGGAGATTCCTCCGGGTTGCGGCGAGCCAGCGGTCTTCGCCTGCGCGATGGCCGCACCGTGCTCGCCGAGGTGGTGATCATCACCGCGGGAACCTTTCTGAACGGGCTCATCCACTGCGGCGAAGAGCATTATCCGGCCGGCCGCAGCGGCGAGCCGCCGAGCGTGTTGCTTGGCGAGGCGCTCAAGCGGCTGGGGTTGCGAGGCTGCCGGCTCAAGACGGGCACGCCGCCGCGGCTGGACGGGCGGTCTATCGACTGGGCCAGCTTCGCGGAGCAGCCCGGCGACGCCGATCCGACTCCCTTCAGCTTTCGCACCATAGAGTTGCCGCAGAGGCAAATCTCCTGCCACATCGCCTATACCACGCCGGAGACGCTGCGCATCATTCGTGAGAATGTCACCCGCTCGCCCATGTACTCCGGCCAGATTCAAGGCATAGGGCCGCGGTATTGTCCTTCCATCGAAGATAAGGTTGTCCGCTTTCCCGACAAGGAGCAGCATCAGTTTTTTCTTGAGCCTGAAGGACTCGATACGCACGAGGTCTATGTCAATGGCATGTCCACCTCTCTGCCTATGGAGGTGCAGTGGCAGATCGTCCGCTCTATTCCTGGGTTGGAGAAGGCGGAGATGCTCCGCCCCGGGTACGCCATTGAATACGACGCCATCGACCCCACCGAACTCGATCGCAGCCTGGCGGTCAAGCAGATTCCGGGTCTCTATCTCGCGGGGCAAATCAACGGCACCTCGGGCTATGAGGAAGCGGCATGCCAGGGCCTGATGGCCGGCATCAACGCCGCGCTGCGGGCGCATGGAGAGAAGCCTTTCACGCTGGATCGCACCGAGGCTTATACCGGCATCCTGATTGACGACCTGATCAGCAAAGGCACGAACGAGCCTTATCGCATGTTTACCTCGCGGGCCGAGTTTCGCCTGCACCTGCGCATCGATAATGCCGACCGCCGCTTGACTCCCTATGGACGAAGGCTGGGGCTGATCGACGATGGCGCGTGGCAGTCGTACCAGGAGAAGCAGGCGCGCGCGGTCGAGCTGGAGAAGCTGCTGGCAACGCGCAAGGTAAGCCCCGCGCGGTTGAGCAGCCTGCTCCCGGAGATCGCGTCCACATTAATGGCCGGTCAAACCTATGCGCAACTGCTCAAGCGCCCTGAAGTCACCATCGATGCGCTGCTTCCCGTTTTGAAGGACGAGTTCGCCGGGCCGTTGGAATTTTTCGCCCTGCCTATGACCGCCAAGATTCGCAATGAGTTGAAGTCGGTCGAGACCGAGATTAAGTACGCCGGCTATCTCGATCAGCAGCGCAAGGCGATCGACAAGCTCAAGCGGGCGGAGGAGCGAACTATACCCTCTTCCTTCGATTACATGGGCATCAGCGGTCTGTCGCGCGAGATGCAGGAGAAGTTCAGCAGAGTGCGGCCGCAGACTCTGGGCCAGGCTAGCCGCATTCCCGGCGTAACCCCGGCTGCGCTCTCGCTGGTCAACATCTACCTTGAAATTCAAGGAAAACGGCAGGCGTTAGAGAGTATGTGATGGTTGTTGAGGACCGGAGAGTCCCAGGTTCCAGATTTCGTGGCGCTTCCAACCGAATTCTTCGCCATTTGGTGTAGAGTACGATGCGATGGTTGGAGATGGAACGAGCATGATCGAAAACGGCCTGCGCCATGCAATAAGATTCACAAGTTTTACGGTCGTCGCCTGCGCAGTTTTAGCCTGCGCGAAAAAGGCTCCGGAGAATGCGGCGCCTGCGATTCCGCAAACCGACACCAGCTTTATTGACGCAAATGGAACAGCTCACATCACCCGAGTCGTTCCCGTGCCGGAGACAGTCAGTCCGGAGGCGCGGCAGTTTCTCTCCCGGCAAATCTCCGATGCCGCAGCGCCGGAGAGTCTGGCAGCGCGCCGCAGCCGTGCCGATGCCGGGCAAGCGCGTAACGGAGATCTCTACCGCCAAGCCTTTCCAGTGAAGGACGTGACCGCGGACACTATCGCCGGCGTGCCGGTCAAAGTCATCACCCCGGTCGAGATTCCTCCAGCGAAGAGGAACCGCGTCCTGGTCAATGTGCATGGCGGAGGATTCAATGGTGACTTCGGTTCGCTCACCGAGACGATCCCGATCGCCAATCTCACCCAGACCAAAGTAATAGCGGTGCTGTACCGGCTGGCGCCGGAGCACCCTTTTCCGGCTGCTGTGGACGATACGGTAGCGGTCTATAAGGAGCTGCTCAAAACCTACAAGCCGAACGATATTGGACTGTACGGAACTTCGGCCGGCGCCATTCTGACTGCCGAGGTTGCAGCCAAGCTCAAACAGCTTAAGCTTCCGCTTCCCGCGGCGTTGGGCATCTTTTCCGGCATGGGAGACTTCAGCCGCGTCGGCGACACTTCCGCGCTTTTTTCAGTTACCGGTCTTTCAGGCCACCTGGACATACCCCATTCGCAGGGAAGCACGAGCCCCTACGCCGGCTCCACAAGTTTGACCGATCCGATCCTATCGCCAATTTTCTCGGATCTGAAGGGTATGCCGCCCAGCTTGTTTGTCTCCAGCACGCGCGACATGCTGCTCAGCGGCACCACAACTCTCCATCGCAAGTACCTGTCCGCCGGAGTGGATGCACATCTGGTTGTCTTTGAAGGTTTGCCGCATGCTTTCTGGAACAATCCGTCGCTGCCGGAATCCAAGGAAGCCGATGGGGTCATGGCCTCGTTCTTCAATCAGGAGCTTGGCAAACACGCCCGACGATAGCGTTTTCCGGCCGACAAAACATGCTAGAGTGATCGCACGATGCCGATCGAAGTTGCTATTCAACATCCCAGAGAGGACGTGGTGCTGGCCGTGCTGGACGGCCGCCTCGAATACGGACCCTCGCTGCAAGCTCTCAAAGGGCAGCTCATGGCCTTTGTCGAGACGCCGGGAAACACGCTGATCCTGGATCTGGGCAAGGTGGCATATGCCGACAGCGCGGGGCTGGGCGCACTGCTCTTTTTGAACGGGTCCGCCAAAGACGTGGGAGCTGCAGTGCGCCTTGCCTCGGTGGGCGCCCGCTTGACGCAGATCATGCAGATTACGCATACTACGCCGCTCTTCATTATCGATCCCAATGTGGAGACCAGCCTGGCTCACGCCGGCCGCTAACGCTCCATAACGTACAACCAATCTTGGGTGCCCCACGTCCGGATTCTCGGACGTGGGATTCCACAAATCTCGATAGACCGCTCTGTGTCAGATACGTTCTCACCGGGTGCGGGCGATCTCCGGGTTGAGCAGGCTCTCCTCTTCGGCGCTGGCATGGGGTTGAGATTTCGTCTCCGGCTCCAGATAGAACCGGCTCAGATCCTCTTTCAGCATCTCAAATGCCTGCTCCGGAGTATCGGCCATGCGGAACAAGCCGCGATCTTCAGGAGAGATGGCTCCCTTGTCTACCAATGCATCCAGGTTGAGAATGCTCTTCCAGTAAGATGTTCCGTAGACAAGAATGACGATGTGCTTGGCCAGTTTCTGGGTTTGTGTCAGCGTGAGCAATTCGAAGAGTTCATCCATCGTGCCGAACCCTCCGGGGAAGACGACCAGGGCTTTGGCGAGATATGCGAACCAGTACTTGCGCATGAAGAAATAGTGGAAGTCGAAGTTCAATGCGGGCGTGATGTAGGGATTCGGCGTTTGCTCGAGCGGCAGACGGATGTTCAAGCCTATGGTCTTGCCGCCGGCTTCGTGGGCGCCGCGGTTTGCGGCCTCCATGATTCCCGGCCCTCCGCCGGAGGTGACGACGAAGCGATGGCGGCGCGATTTGATGGTCTGCGACCAGGCGGTCAACATGTAGGCGAGCCTGCGCGCATCCTCATAGTACTGCGCCATTTCCACTGCCGCTTCGGCGCTTCTGCGTAGGGCGACGGCGCTGCCGTCCTCCTCCACCCCGGTCGGCTGAAGATTGCCTAAGCCCTCCAGAGTCTCGTTGGCCAGGTCCAAGGGGCCGAAGCGCGCCGAGCCGAAGAAGACGACGGTGTCCTGGATGCGCTCGCGGCGGAACCGGGCCAGAGGCTCGGAATATTCCGAGAGGATGCGGATGACGCGTCCGTCGGGACTGTTGAGAAAGGCCGGATTAAGGTAGGGAAGAGGCGGGCGCGCTGAGGCGTCCGGTGTTTCGGTCTTCTTTTTCATGTGGTTAGGAAGTGGATTCGCGGTAGTGCACGGCTTCATCGACAGCGATCCAAAGGTTGAGCAGGCCGAGGCCTGAGACGATTCCGCGCACAGCGCCGTAGGTCAGAAGCACGGATAAGCGGGGAAAATAATTAAGCAGGTGGTTGTCGGTCCAGAGAGGGGTCCAGGGAAGCACCAGCACGACGACCCCAATGTAGATACGGAGAACCACATAGAGAAAGAGTTCAAAGCGGCGCAGCCACAAGGGTATGCGATGAGAATGTGATAGCACTGGTTTCCGGTCAGGCACGACAGAGCCGCTCGTAGAACTGGACGAAAACAGGTTCGGCTGATGCGGCATTCTCGTTGGGAAGGGCTAAACCATGGCCCATGGACTTCTATGCCAACAGTATCACAGTGTGCCGGTATCGGGATAAATGCCGGCGTCCTCCAAGGATGAGACGGGGGATAAGGCGGTGTCTTTGGCCAGCGTGGCGCGCAGCTTCTGATTTTTGAGAAGCAGCTCCGCGACCAGGCGGTGCAATCGCAGATTCTCAAGTTCCAATTCCGCGATTCGCCGGTTCTCGCTGGGTGGCGCGATGACGTTCATCTTCAGGACAATCTCTCTATGGTTCATCGATTTCTCTTCCGCTCTATGCCGTTGTCGTTTAGAGATCCCATGCCGCCTTGGAGGCGCCATCGAGACGAAAAAAATGGAGGACCGTCCTTGGGAAACCTGGCCGGCCAATTTTGGGCGCAACATTTATCTCTTTCAGATCTGGAAGACGGCCCTATATGTTATGCGCAGGCTGGTGCGAAGTTGGGCCAGCGCGTGCGGTTATTTTTTCGAGATATCGAGCAGCTATAGCGTTTTCACAATTACTGTGTCCTGGTGAGAGTCGTTTCTTGGGATACACCGATTATGAAAACGCTATAGCCGGTCTGGCTCATGCCGAAGGCTCGGAAGGCGCAAACCGGCCGCAGCGTTCCTTCATTCCTTGGCGAAAACGTTCGCGCTCTTCGGGAGTCATCGCTTCCCAGCGCTCCTTCATGCGGCTTCGCCAGTGGCCTCCCCAACCTGGCCGGCCGCGAAATCCTCCAAAGAGAATCTTGGCCAGCACAAATAGCCCGAGACCCTGCCAGAAGGTGATCAGATGCAATCCAAAGATCCCCGGCATGAGCCAGTTCCACAAACCCATGACCAGAAATCCGAAGACGGCGCAGGCGATTACCGCGATCAGCGCCACTTTCAATACTCTTAGACTCCGATTTCTTTTCATTCGTTCCCTCATCGCTTTACAAAATCCTCGTAGATCGCTTGCAGCCGCCGGCGCAGGTAGAGCACCGCATAATGCTTGCGCGTGAGCAGAGTGTTGATCGGGATGCCGGTCTCTGCGGCAAGTTCGCGAAAGCTCCGGCCCTCCATCTCATGGGCGATGAATACATCGCGCTGCTCCGGCGGCAGTTCCTCCAGCGTCTCTTCCAGGGCATCGACCAGGATGCTTCTGGCGTACTCCGCCTCCGGCCCCGCATCCGCGGAAGGCAACAAGTCTTCGAGTACAAACTCGTCTCCATCTTCGGAAGCCGCAATCGGGCGGCTCAGAGACTCCGGCCGCTTCTTGCGGAAGAGGTCGGTGATCCGGTTGCGCGCCACGCTGAAGAGCCACGCGCTCACCCGCTCCACGGGCTTCATCAGGCGATATGCCTCGATGAGCTCGTAGAAGACCTCTTGCAGAATGTCTTCCGCGTCCTCCCGATCGGGGACACGCCTGCGAATGAAGTTCCTGAGGCGCGCCTGCTCGCGTTCGATGGCCTCGGAAATCCGCTGATCCTGCTCGATGGTCATCTCGTGAAGGATTGGCATTTTCCCTGATCTACAGATGTAGACGGACCAGCGGGGAAGATATTTTATGCTGTGTTGGAAAAACGGCTAGGTGTCTCCAGAAGAGCCGCCCAGAGCAGGTTAAGAAGCTCAAAACCCATCAAGGGTATCTTTGCGTGGAAGCCTCCTCATTTATGCGGCGTTCAGCGGTAGGCTTCGGAGCGGTGCAGGACGGCGTGGATGTGGAGGGTACCGGGCGGGTCCTCGGTGAAGCGGACGCGGTAGTCGCCCACGCGCAGGCGCAACTCGTCGGAGTCGCCTTGCAGCTTCTTGATGTCGCCCTCGCCGGTGCGGGCGAAGCGATCGAGCGCGGTGAGAATGCGCATGGCGGTGTCGCGGTCAATGCGGCGCACATCGGCGCGGGCGGGCGGGGTGAAGATGATCTTTTTCACGCCAGAGGCTTGTCAGCGGTGGAAGTCTTCGGGGTTAAGTCCGAACTCGCGGAGGAGGTCTTCGTGGGGGATGCCTTCGCCGGGATGCTCGGCCAGCCATGCCTTGGAAGCGGCGACGGCGCGGGTCTCTTCTTCGCTGATCGGTTCGTCCTCAATAGGGGCGTTGGCGATGGCGCGGTCCACCGGATCGAGCATGGTTGCGAGCAGGCCGACGACGGCGGAGACCTGCGCAGTGGACATGCGCTCGATGAGTTCGTGCGCTTGCTGCTTCGAGTTGCTTGTTGTGGTTGCCATCGGAGAAAATCCTTCCTCTTCGATTATCGTTCAGCGGACCGGCGACGGGCGTCCTGCCCCTCTCCTTGCGAAGCTCCGACAGATGCTCGGGAAAGAATCACTCTTCAATGATGATTAACAGGGCACGAGCATACGTGACCAGTATGATCGTCCCCCAACAACTCCGTTGACCCTATGATCGCATATATGCTGATCGCTCTAACGGCGGTGGAGCAACTCAGCATGGTGCCCCGGGCTCGCGAAGCTAGCCTGGGTTTTTTCCCCGAGCTACAAGCAATCCTTGGCGCAGCCGGTGTGATTAGAACACTCTCAATCGAGATTTGTGGAATCCCAGGTCCCAGAATCGGGACCTGGGGCACCCGGCACCCGGGATCTGTGGTTTATATTTTGGCGGATCATAAGTTATGAAATCGGGTGCCCCACGTCCGCGCAGCCGTTCACGGCGACTTAATCCAACGGCACCCATAACGCCAGTTGAGTAATGGCGAAAGCTGGACCACACCCATTCCTCGGGCTGCGACACAAGGCCGCGAGTCACCGGGTTACGGTGCATGTACCGGAGCTTTTCGATCCGTTTCTTTTCTGTGAATACATTGAAATCGTAGTAGTGCGACGGATAGCTTGATCGCCTTGAGCACTCTGGCAAGCTGCTGCGCAGGCGGCTCGCTGATCAAGAGATGAACGTGCTCCGGCATGACGACGTACCCTGAAACCGAAAAGCTGTACTGCCGCCGCATCCGTTCCAACGCATCCTCAAAGAGGGATCGCGCAGACTCGGTCGCGAGAAATGCCTGACGTTGATAACAACTGAACGTTACAAAATGCAAATTGCCCGTCTGTTGATGACGGACCAGGCCTTGGGTCATCGCCACAGCATAAACCCACGTCCGAGAATCCGGAGGGGCACCCGCCGTATTACAACAAATAGCCTACCCGGCGGTTACGGCGTTGCGGCGGGGACGGCGGTTGGCCTGGAGGATCTTCTTACGCAGGCGCAGAGACTTGGGCGTAACCTCAACTAGCTCGTCCTCCGCGATGAACTCTATGGCCTGTTCCAGATTCATGGGCTTGAATGGCACCAGGCGGATGGCGTCGTCGGCGCTCGATGCGCGCATGTTGGTGAGCTTCTTCTCGCGCACCACGTTTACATCCAGATCGTTGTCGCGGGAGTGCTCGCCGACTACCATGCCCTCGTAGACTTCGACTCCCGCTCCTACAAAGAGCACGCCGCGGTCCTGCAGTCCGTTCAGCGCATAGGCGGTGGTGGGTCCGGTGCGGTCCGCGATAAGAGCGCCGGTGGGCCGCTGCGGAATCTCGCCCTGATAAGGCATGTAACCGTCAAAGAGCGCATTCATGACGATGGTGCCCCGGGTCTCGGTGAGCATCTCGCTGCGCAGGCCGATGATGCCGCGGCTGGGAACGCGGAATTCCAGGCGCACGCGCCCGTAACCGTGATTGTGCATTTTGAGCATTTCGCCGCGCCGCGGTCCCAGGCGCTCGATCACCGTGCCCACGAAATTGTCCGGGACATCGATAGTCAGGTGTTCGACCGGCTCCAACAGCTTGCCATCCACATTGCGAGTGACGATTTCAGGGCGGCCTACCATCAGCTCGAATCCTTCGCGCCGCATCATTTCAATCAGTATGGCTAGCTGTAATTCGCCCCGCCCCAGAACCTTGAAGCTGTCCGGGCTTCCGGTCTCCTCCACGCGAATGGAAACGTTGGTCAGCAGTTCCTTATCCAGGCGCTCGCGCAGGTTGCGCGAGGTGACAAACTGCCCTTCGCGGCCTGCCATGGGCGAAGTGTTGACGGAGAATTGCATGGCAATCGTCGGCTCATCGATCACGATCAGCGGCAGCGGGCTGGGGTTTTCAAGGCTGGTGATGGTTTCCCCGATGGTGATGCCGGCCACTCCTGCGATGGCGACAATATCGCCAACCTCAGTCTGCTCGATGTCGGTGCGCTTGAGACCGTCGAAGGTGAATAGCTTGGTGATTTTGGTCTTCTGCAGCGAGCCGTCGCGCTTGGAGATATTGACCTCGTCTCCGAAATGCAGCGTGCCATTAAAGACGCGCGCGATGGCCAGGCGCCCCAGGTAGTCGGAGTAGTCGAGGTTGGTGACCAGGATTTCCAGCACGCCATCGGGGTCGCCCGTTGCCTGAGGAATGGTGGAAAGGATGGCTTCGAACAACGGCTGCAGATCGACTCCGGGCTTGGCCGCATCGTTCGATGCGGTCCCCAGCTTGGCATTGGTGTAGAGCACGGGGAAATCGAGCTGATCTTCGGCGGCATCGAGATCGATGAAAAGATCGTAGATTTCATTCAAGACTTCCTGCGCGCGCGCGTCCGGACGATCGATCTTGTTGATGACCACGATAGGCGGAAGCTTCGCTTCGAGGGCTTTGGAAAGGACGTAGCGGGTCTGCGGCAAAGGACCTTCCGAGGCATCCACCAGCAGCATGACGCCATCGACCATCTTGAGCGCGCGCTCCACCTCGCCGCCGAAATCGGCGTGGCCGGGCGTGTCTACGATATTGATCTTGCTGTCATGGAAGTGAATCGCGGTGTTCTTGGCGAGGATGGTGATACCCCGCTCCCGCTCCAATTCATTCGAGTCCATGACGCGTTCGGCTACGGACTCATTGGCGCGGAAGGTGCCGGACTGGCGCAGCATCGCGTCGACCAAAGTGGTTTTGCCGTGGTCGACATGGGCGATGATGGCGATATTTCGAATCGGCGTAGGCGTGCTCATGAGGGCGCGGCTTCCTTTTCTGTTTCTATCTCTATCCCGTTTTTACGGGCACTGTGAGGATGGCGAGTAGGCGTTCACTGCCGCATTCAACAGGATGGCAAGCCTAACCTGGGGCACCCGGAGTCTCAACTCTGGTGAGAAATGCAGGCAGGCAAGATTTGTCCGGGCTCAACTCATTATATCCTGCCGTCTAGTGGGGAGCCGGTCCACGGACCACCTGGACAAAATCATTCACCCGTATCTGTTTAGAATATGCGGCCCTTACCTGGCTTGCGTCGGTCTCAAAATACTTCTTCGCCGCGCGGATAGGCTCGTCCAGCGGCAGGCCCATCTGCGCCCTGGCGAGAAAGCCGCCGGCAACCGCATCTTCACTCGACTCGCGCAATGGGATCTGCCGCAGCAACAGAGCTTTGGCCTGGTGCAGCTCGTCGGCGGAGACATCCTGGGTGCGCATCTGTTCCAGGTCGCGCTCAATCAAAGCGCGCGCTTTGGATACGTTCTCCGGATTGCAGCCATAACTAACTGTATATGTGGCCCTGGTCTTCGATGCTCCCAGACTCACGTCGACGGTATAGACATAGCCGGCAACCTGGCGCAGATCGTGATACAGGCGGGTAGCGTAGAAGCCTCCACCGAGCACGTGATTGGCCAACTGCAAGGGATAGTAATCCGGATCAAAGCGGTTGAGGTCCAACTGCTCGGCCAAAGTGACCGAGTCTTGCACCGCCTGAGGATCGGGCACATTCGTTGCCGAGGGCTTGTTGACAGGAACGGGTGGCAGATCGGTATTGGGCTTGGGTCCAACGGCCTTCCAACTGCCAAACCATTTTTCGATCACCGCCTTGGCTTCCTCGGGGGTGACATCGCCAATGACCACGATGGTAGTCAGATCGGGCCGGATCGTGTCGGCGTGATATTGCTTTACCTCATCCAGATTGACGTTGGCGAGAGTGGCTGGTGTAACCTCGCGCAGCTGGGGATCGCCTGGCGGCAGCAATCCTAAATCGACCGCACGCGAGGTCCGGTAGCCCGGGCTGACGAGGTTGCCGGCGACAAACTGGGTGGTCTGCTGCTTCACTACCTTGAAGGCGTCGGCGGGAAGCGCCGGGTGAAGCTCGTTGTCAGCCAGGAGTTGGACGCCGCGAGAAAAGTTCTCCTTCAGAACTTTTAGGGAAAAGCCGTAGCCCGCACTCTCATTGGCGGCGATGTCGTCCAGCGCTTTCTGGAAGGCGAGCCGGTCCAGAGTCTGCGTGCCGTAGGAGAAGAGATCGTCGAGAACGTCGGAGACGCCTTCCTGTCCCTGGGGAGTCTGCAGATCGGAGTCGTGCTTCACCGAGCCGAAGACTGAAACCGTCGGGCTGGCATGGTCGGTCTTCACGATCAATCGAAGACCATTGGGCAAAGTCGTATCGGAAACCGCGATGTAGTCGGCGGGAACCTTGAGCTGAGCCAAAGCGCCCGAAGCCCATGCGGGAAGCATTACCGGTTTGGTGGGAGCGGAAGTTACCTTTTCCTGGCCGCCAAAACCCTTAGCGGCAACCGGCTTGTTGCTGGGCACCGGTTTCAGTGTCGCGGTGATCGAGTTCTGTTCGAGCAGGTATTGCTTGGCCACCCGGTTCACATCCGCCAAGGTGACTCGCTTGATGGCTTCAACGTCCTCATCGGGAGAATTACGTCCCTCGGCAGCCAGGGCTTCAGACCAGACGTCAGTGAGGCCGGGAATGGAGTTGCGCTGAAATTCAGCCTGGGCCACCTCACTGCGCTTGGCGGCCTCGACCAGGTCCTCAGGCACTCCCTTTTGCGCATAATTGGCCAGGATCTGCCGCATCTCGGCAATTGCGCTGGTGGCGTCGACGCCCGACGGCAGAGCAACCAAGCCATAGCCGACGCTGGCTTTGGGATAGGTCTCGGCGACGCCGAATTCAGCGGCCAGAGCCTTTCCGGCCGGCACCATGGCATAAAGGTCGCCCCGCTGGCTGGCCAGCACGTCCGCCAGAATCTGCATGGCGGCATAGTCCGGGGAACTGGTTCCAGGGAAGCGGTAGGCGATGAAGCCAAGAACGTAGGGCAGATTGCTGTCGAGCGTGAAGGTCTCCGACTTGACCGGCTTGAGGTCCACGGCGGGGCGTGGAGCGAGCGGGTGGCTGGGAATCCGGCCGAAGAGCTGCCTGACCTTCTCGAGAGTCGCTGCGGGATCGAGATTGCCGACGATGACCAGAATGGCGTTGTTCGGCGTATACCACTTGGAATAGAACTCCTTGAGCATGGGACCTGTGGTCGCGTCGAAGGATGCCTGCGTGCCCAGCGGATCATGAGAGTAAGGCGTTCCGGCGAACATGTCCTCATTCAAGCGATCGATAAATTTGTAAGTAGGATTGGAGAGATCGCGGGCCACTTCCTGCTCGATCGCTCCCTTCTCCTGCGCCCACTCCTGCTGGGAATCCTGCACGCCGCGCAGACATGCGGCCTGGGCTTCCAGTGCGACATCGATGTCCCCCGCCGGAACGGTAGCAAAGAACTGGGTGATGTTCTGTTGCGTGTCCGCATTGTCCTCCCCGCCCAGCAGGGCATAGATGGCCGCAGTCTGGTCGGCGGTCATGCCTTCACAGCCGCGAAAGGCCATATGCTCCTGGGCATGAGCCATGCCGGGGAAGCCGGAGGGAGTTTCATCTCCGCCGACCAGGAAGTTCATCTGAACGGTCGCGACCGGCGCCAGCGCGTTCTTGATAATGACCACGCGCATGCCATTGGGCAGCGTAGCCCTGGTAACCGCGTTCTGGTCCGGCGCGGCAGCCGCATACAGACTTATAGGACAAAGGACGCACAACAGCGCCGGCAAGAGCAGACGTTTGAGGTTCAATTGAATCTTCTCCCAGATTGGGCTTCGGTCAGAGATGGCCCATCAATCAGTTTGGCATGCCGGCCCTATTGGCGACTAGGTTCTGGCCGCATGATTTGGTTTTGTGTTGTTGAGGAGGGGAGAAATCGGCTTGAGGAAGGCTTGGGTGGCAATTACACCTACCTTTGTCATCTCGACCGGAGCGCAGCGAAGCGAAGTCCGATCGAGCACGTCGAGTTAAGATTCCGCTATTTTCCGTTTTGCAGACGGTTTTGCGGGGGGCCGCCAGGCGGCTGATATGGCTCTACCGCGAGAACGTTGCTTAGAATGTTGCGCTCCTGGGCTGAGAACTGGCTCCGGAACCGGGGGCTGGAAATAATTTCGTTGCGCTGTTGAGGCGGATACTCGCGTAGATCGCGAAATGCTTTCTCGACCATGCGGTACCGGTCCGGAGGCAGGTTACGGAGTTCTTGACCGGACTCGCGCACTTGCTGCTTTTTCTCCGGGCTCAGGCGCTCCATCGCCTCGATGCGGCCAATAGTGCGCTGGCGCTGCTCGGGAGGCATGCTGTCGAGGCGCGCCAAGCCATTCATGACTCTTTGTTGGCCTTCCGGCGGCAGCCGATTGAAGCCCGGCTCGCTCCGCAGGGCCTTCTGCTGCTCGGATAAGGACATATTCTTGTGCTGCTGCAGCCAGGCCCCTATATGCCCTTGTGGGCCCTGATATGGAGGCCGCCCTGCCTCATTGCCCCGGCCGCCTTCATATGGTGGCCGGGCTTGAGGATAATGTGGGCCGCCTTGGTACGGAGCTCGGGCTTGGGGAGCGGGCGAGTGTCCCCCGCCGCGCCCATGCTGCGCGATGCAGATACTTGGCAGCGCGGCCAAGCCCAGAAGCAAGAGCGCGAAGACACCACGAGCCGCCTTCCCGGAGCTTTTCCCGAGATCGTCGCGCCGTGTCATCGCTTTCCCCCAAAGGCATCGAGCCGGAAGCAACCCCTGGCGCAGCCGTTCTATAAGTAAATGCAACCGGCAGGTCCAAGGAGCGAAGGCTTGCCACCCTATTTTAAGAGTGAGAAGGCTCCTAAGGACCCTAATTCGAGGCGCCGGTCGAGCCGTCGTCAGATACATCCAAAGCATTCAGTTGCTGAAAGAGCTGCACGTTTCCGTCGTAGGACTGCAGATCGCGTACGGCCGCAGAGGTCTGAACCGGCGGCGTCTGGCCGTGATCGAGCAGGGCGAAAGTTCCCCCACCGATGGCAAGCACAGCGGTCAAAGCTGCCGCCGCCCACTGCCGCGTTTGCAGCCGGCTGGTATAGAGCAGCCATGCCCGCAGCCGTTCCACCGGGCCGGCGGGAGCGGCCGACTCCTCTGTGCGCAGGCGGGCATATAGCTTGGCATCAAAGAAAGCCCCCGGCTCCGGCGCCGGCCATTCCTCCAAGAGCTTCACTGTTGCTTCGAGAGCCGCAAGTTCCGACCCGCAGCCGGCGCACTTGGTCACATGCTCTCGCACTTCGGCCGGGACGGACTCGGGCTCTAGCAGCAAGTCCATCAAATTGGCATTCATCTTCCGGCAAGTCATAAAAATCCCTCAATTCCCGCTAAACAAAATCCTTCAGCTTTTGGCGAAGCTCCTGATAGGCCCGAAACAGCAGAGATTTGGTGGCGGACTCACTCAGCCGTAAAACCTCGCCAATTTGCTTATAATCCATTCCCTGATATTTATGCATCAATACCGCCGTGCGCTGCCGCTCAGGGAGGGCCATTACATGCGCCCGGATAGCGCTCATCCTCTCCTGGCGCAGCAGTTGCTGTTCCGCGCTGGGGGTTAGATCGGGTACATCCGGCGTGATGCCCGTCTCCGCATCCGGCTGGTCCAGATAAACATTTTGCGCCGCCCGCTCATGCTTGGTGTCGCGGGCGTGGTTTACCCCCAGATTCGTGGCAATCCGGTATAACCAGGTGCTGAACTTGGCTTCAGCTCTGTAGGACTGCCGCGAACGGTAGACACGGAGGAAGACCTCCTGCGCCAATTCCTCGGCTACCGCCTGATTGTGCACCATGCGGAACATGAAATGCACCATCGGCTTGCGGTATTTCTCGATAAGCACGCCGAATCCGGCATCGTCCCCTTCGCGAACCCGAAGCATGATCTCCGCGTCGGAGAGCGGCCCCAAATTCCCCGGGACGGAAGCAATTCGCTTCTCCCGTAAAGCACCCTGGAAGCCGCCTTGATCGATCGCTACGGTCGCCATACCCCTATCAACCCCGTCGCTCTCTTGAGGTTGCGCGAATTGGCGAGAGTTTTCCGGGTCTTCCCGCTCTTCGGCCGACTCCGCATCCCGGGCTCCAAGCGACCGGTCGCGAAGCTGACCGGGAGGCTCATTGGGGGATGGATTTGCGTCTCGGAAAACCATGAACTGTGTGGATTGTACGCGTTGCGGCAATACAGACGCTCTCCCCCGTCGGGCGTCATGTAAACTACCCAAAGGCTCCGTCAGAGGACCCAGCCGGCTGGTCTCCTAAAGAAGGAGACGCCCTCTGGATTGCGGCAGTCCTCTCGAAAATAGCGGGCGCATAACTCAGCGGTAGAGTGCCACCTTCACACGGTGGAAGTCGTAGGTTCGAATCCTGCTGCGCCCACCATAAAAACTAGCAAAATAAAAGAGTTAACCGCAAAACAACAATCTGCAAGACAAGATTTTGTCGCAAGTGGCTTAATGGCCTCCCTTGGAATGGTCGCAGACCGATTGAAGTCACTGTTACCCTGCTGCAATGACTGGCAAACTCTTCTGGTGGTTGGAGAACTATAAGGATCAAATCAGCCTACTCATTCAAGCGTTGCTGTTTCTGGCCGCTATCATTCTGATTCGAGTGGGGTGGAAGCTAGCTAGAGCCGCTGATTCTCAGGCGGAGGCTGCTGACGAGCAAGTCAGGGCGGCTAACGCCCAAGTCGTGGCGGCGAATGCACAGGTGAACGAGATGCGCTTGCAAGGGCAAGCTGCCCGGCGTCCCTTTTTCAAGATTGATGAAGAACCCTCCTCTGCAAAGAGGGCAATTCTATGCAACGTCGGGCCTGGAGTGGCCCTGAAAACCACTTGGAGATTTCTGAATTCAGAACTGACCAACAAAACTAGCCTCGGGACCGTGGGGGTGGGGATGCCGTTCACCTTGTATTTCACCGGCCCGCTGTCCGACGATCTAGTAGAGTTAACGGCCGATATGATCGACCGTAGCGGAATTCTCATTGAATACGAGGACGCGGCCGGCAAATTTTATCGAACTGCCATTAAAAGAATTGACGGACGTTTTGAGGTGAAAATGAACGCATTGTGAACGCTGGATGTCGCGTACCCCACTGGAATCCTGGTACCGAGTTGCGAGGAAGGCCGAATGGAATTCTCTACAAGATGTTCGGCGGGAGTTTCCCTCGGCCGACGGGGGTGGGGACTATACGGTATTCAACATCAAAGGCAACGACTATCGGCTCATTGCGCTGATTTTCTATAAGGCCAAGAGACTATACGTTCGTGACGTGCTCACTCATGCCGAGTACGACAAGGAAGCGCGGAAAAGATGAGTACATTGACTGTAAATCCCGCATATGTTGAATTGCTGGCGAAGCTGCCCCCGAAGATCATCCACACAGAAGAGGAAAATGAGTATTACACTGAGGCCCTGTTAAAGCTCGACCAGCACGGCACACTAGCTCCGGAAGAAAAGGACTTGGCAGATCTGCTCACCTTGCTGATTGAGGACTTCGAAGAGAAGAAATATCAGTTGCCAAAAGCGACGCCAATCGAGGTAATCTCTTTTCTCATGGAGCAGCACAACCTCAAGCAGAAAGACCTAACGGCCGTTTTCGGAACACCAAGCATCGTGTCTGAGGTAATGAACGGCAAGCGCGATCAGATCATCCATTACACGATTGTTCGCGGTGGCGGTTGTCGCGAGCAGTCGAAGGTTTGGAGGGAGTGTGCGCGCGATCCGTTCAATCAATCTGTAGTGGGGGCGAAAGTCGTGGCCCCAATCTGAAATGCAATGTGCCTCGTCAATCACGAGCAACGAGACTCGAGTTGCGATCCCGGCCAGCACGTTATTGCGAAATCGCTCATTCGCCAGACGTTCCGGCGATATGAGTAGGACATCCACCCTGTCATTCCGGATCTGTTCTTCAACGGAATCCCAATCATCAGCATTGTCGCTGTTTATGGTCAGGGCGTGAACACCCATGCGTTCGGCAGCGGCAATCTGGTTCCTCATCAGCGCCAGCAAAGGTGAGATCAAGAGCGCAGGGCCTGCCCCGGAATCCCGCAGCATCTTGTTCGCTATGAAATAGACGAAACTCTTGCCCCACCCGGTTTTCTGAACGACCAGTAGCCGGCCGCGGCCTTCCACTATATGTCGAATCGCTTCCTCTTGTCCCTCCCGAAATGTCGCAGTAGGAATTCCGCAGCCAAGGCGAAGTAATTCCAAAGCCCGCCGTGCGTTGTACGGCATAACGTCGTGCTCTTTCTGTTTGCGAAGATCTGCCTAACATCTTAGAGCAGTTTGTGGGGATGATAATCAGCCACAAAGTGGATTAGGCCGGGATTCCCACTCCGCGCAGAGTCCGGGCTCATCGTTCCTGACGTTGCCCACGGCGGGGCTCACCTTCCAGCTCACCAGTTCTTCAGCCGGATACGGCCTTAACAGGTCAATCGGCGGGTGTGAAGGATCGGCAGGCGCAAGCCATCGCTGGTAATCGCGCCGTGGGAGAATGGCTGGCATCCGGTCATGGAACGATTCCAGGAGTCCGTTGGGATCGGTGGTGATGATCGTGTAGGTCTCGAGCGGCTGTCCCGTGGTGCTGTCCTTCCAGCGCTCCCACAGCCCGGCGAAGGCGAACAGATCGCCGTCCTTCAGCCCTATGGCATACGGCTGTTTCGTATTAGCATCTATCTTCTGCCACTCGTAGAACAGGTCGGCGGGGACCAGACAGCGGCGACGCGTCACCGCCTCGCGGAATGCCGGGTTCGTCGTGATGGTTTCCGCCCTGGCGTTGATAGACCTGGACCCGATTTTGGCATCCTTGGCCCAATACGGAATGAGGCCCCAGCGCATCAGAGCCAGTTCGCGCCGGCCTGTTTCTCTATTCAGGCGGACAATCGGCTGTGTGGACTGGGGCGCGACGTTGTATGACGGCTCCAGCTGGAAGGTGAAGTCGTCTGCCTCCCCTGTTTCAAAGGCTTCGGCGATGCGCTGTTTGTCTGAACGGCGAACGTAGCGGCCGCACATTTTAGCCCTCCCCACATTCAGCTTAGCTCCTCACGGTTGAAGGTAGGTTGCGGGAAAAGGTCGAAGAGAGTGCGAAAACTGTTCCCTCAGCGGCTAAAGCCGATCGAGTTTTCAGCAGTTACGGCAGTCAGGGTTGAAACCCTGACCTGCCAGTCGTGCCCTGATACAAAGCCATAGTTTTTCGCAGCGGTTCATCAGGTAAACGGACTGGACGGTCCCCTGCGAGAATCAGCGTTTAAGATAATGCGTAGGCGAAACGCCTGGAAGAAATGAAAATGAAATCTGCCTACGGATTAGAGATACCGGAGAGCCTTCGAGAACTGGTAGACCCGAAGCGTTGTGCACTGATCGTGTACGACATGCAGGTGGGTATTGTTGGACAAATCAAAGATGGCGCTCTGATTACGGCGCGGGTGAAGCAAGTGCTGGATATGGCGCGGAGAGCCGGCATGCGGGTCTTTCATACCCGGCATCTCTCTTTGCCGAGGCCGTTGATGGGCGCATTCCAATTTCGCCAGGCCATGTCATGGCAGCGTGCAGACGATCCGGAGAAGGTGCAGCCCTGGTTTCTGCGCGACAGCCCGGCATTTCAGATCGCGCGCGAAGTGGAGCCGCTGCCCAGTGAAGCGGTCTTCGACAAACTCACGATGTCGGCCTTTGAAGGAACTCCGCTGGCCATGGCGCTGCGAGACTGCGGGATCCAGTGTTTTCTCATCGCCGGAGTTGCCATGGAGATTGGGATCGACATAACCTGCCGCCACGGCGCTGATCTCGGATTTGTACCTATAGTTGTTCGCGATGCATGTGGAGCCGGACATCAGGACGCGGCCGACCGCGCACTGCTGACCTTGGAGTTCCTGGGCGACAGTGTATTGACCGACTTGGCCGCCGTCGGCGCGGCAATGAACTTGAATGCGGCGGGCTGATGGCCAAGCGCTCAGAGATTATTTACGAATTAGACCGTGGCGATGGGCCGGCCAGGGCCAGGTTGATGGCAAATGCGCACAGCCACAACCAGAGCGCCGGGCCGGTGATGTATGCCCGATGCCATCCATCAACTTCGCTGAAGATTGCGTGGGGAAGCAAAGCAGTCAGGGCCAGACAGAAGGCAATCAGGGCGGCACGCTGCGATGCTTGGCCGCGAAACAGCTTCCAGATGCAATAGAAATATGGGATGTTAGCGTACCACGCAAAGGAAAGCGCGAATGGGCCCAACCAGCCAAGAGTTGCAAGGCGAAAACCATGCATGACCTCTACCGCGCGAGGCGCATAACGGCTGGCTTCAATCACCTGGGCGCAGGAGACAAAATTGGCCGCGATCCACGCTCCCAGCGTTAGAAAAATGCCGAGCTGACGGTACTTCCAGGGCACACGTAGTGAGGGGAGTACGACCACGGCCCGCTCCTCGTTACAGTAACCCTAGAGCATTTCTCCTGATACTGTGGTGTGGCGAGAGTCGCTATGTGTAGCCATTCTTCGATGGAATGGCTACGTCTAGATCCGCTCTTCGCTTTACACCATCAGGAGAAATGCTCTACGGCACTGTGACCACAATTTTTCCAACCTGCGCGTTCGATTCCAGGTATCTATACGCATCGACCGTCTGGGCAAAGGGAAAAGTCCTCGCAATCTTCGGATGAAAATGGCCGCCGGCCAACCGGTCGTAAATATATTTCTTCGCAGCAGCCAGCTTTTCCGGGACCCGCGTGAATTCCATCAGTGTGTAGCCGCGAAGAGACAAGCCCTTGGGGAGTGCCGTAAGCAGAGGAAACGGAGTAGGCTGCCCGGAAAGAGCCCCATAAGCAAAGATAATACCGCCGGGTTGCGCTGCCTCAGCCAGTTTCTCCACAAAGGGTCCGGCGATCGGATCGAAGGTCACGCGCGCGCCTTTCCCTGCGGTGATTTCGGCGACCCTCGCCACGTAATCCTCTTCGTCCGTAGCGATAATATAATCCGCGCCCAGCTTCGCCAGATCTTCCTTCTTATTGCTCTTGCGCGTGGTAGCGATGGAGATGCCGCCCTCCGCCTTCACGATCTCAATTGCGGCCAGCCCTACGCTGCTTGAGGCGGCGGTAATCACGACGAAATCGCCCTTCGTCACCTTGGCGATGGCCTTCAGAGCTCCATACGCGGTCACATACTGCATCCAGATGGCAGCGCCTTCCGTTGGAGACAGATTCGCCGGATACTCGGCAATCGCTTCAAGCGGAGCCACGGCGGTTTCGCCCACCATGCTGTATTCGTTGAGAGTAAATGCCGGAACGGTCGAGACCCGCCTACCAATCCAGCTCTCGTCCACATCGGGACCGACGGTCTCCACGATTCCCGCCGCTTCATAACCCAGACCCGCAGGCAACTTGGGCTGATAGAGATATTGTCCGTGATAGAACATTGACTCGGCGCGGTTCAGGCCAATCGCTTGCACCTTCAATCGGACCTCGCCCGTTCCAGGCCGTTGCGGCGGCACATCCTCGAATCTCAATACTTCCGGGCCGCCTGTTTCATGAAAACGAACCACTTTCGGCATCGGGATCTCCAGTAGCGAATTGGATGGATGAGTACCGGGGAAGGATTCGATTCAACCTCGGGAAGCTATCGCTTGCCGGGAGACCTAGAAGGAAAAGCAGATTCCCTGCGGGAATGACAGAAAGAAAAGCAGACGCCTGGGTGCCCCATATCTGGCGGGCTTTTGCGCCAGATGTGGGAAACCGCAGATCTCTCCGCTCCGTTCCGCTCCGGTCGAGATGACAAAGTTAGGTGTAGTTGCCAACCAAGCCTTCCTCAACCCGATTTTCAAAGGCAGAAGCAGATTCCCTGCGGGAATGACAGAAAGAAAGGCCAAGCAGATTCCCTGGAGGGAGCCCGATTCACCGGCATTTAATAAGCCTTTGAGCAGCGCACCGCAACCGGAAAGCATCCCAGTTTGCGTCTAATTACAGCATCTGGAGAGTGTGGTGAACAAGCCGGTAAAATCTCCGCCATCAGTGTTTCGATCCTGCATCGTTGCCCTGGCTGCTCTGACGTTGGCTTTCAACCTGAGGGCGGACAGCTTTGCAAACCAAACTGCACAGGCGATAGAGAGCAATATCGACCTGTTGCAGTTCGTCACCCAGACAAGATTCTCGCCCGACGAACGCGGACGGGTTGTGAGCGAGGTGACGGATTCCATGAGGAAGGCTCCCCAGAACGTGATTCGCCGCGACGGTCTCATCGCTACAACCTTAACCAACGCGGCCCGCCACCCCAAGGACGCCCCTCGCCTGCGCGAGTTGTGGCGCTATGACATTGCCGCCAATGTCCCTCATTCCGACATCGAGTACATGCTCGCGGAACGGTACGACCCCGTCGTCATCTTTGACAAGGCCCACCAGCGCATCATTACCGAAGCGACTCTGATCGCCCTGCGCGGATGCACCGTGTGGCTCGCGCAGAACCTCCACAAGCCCGGCCCCGGCGGAGCTTTCATCGCCAACGAGCGTGCCGTGCTGAAATCTTCCTATGGACGTCTGGGCGACGATGCGCAGGATGCCTATGCGCACGTGGGACGAAATTGCCCTCATGCGATCGATTTCTTCAACGGAATCGTCGCCGCGCAGCGGGTTCGCTTCTTCAATGAAAATTCCAAGGCGGTCGGCGACAGTGCAGCCGAGGCCGCGGATGCCGCTCTCATCTCCCGCATTGCTTACAACATTCTGCTTCGCCGCGCAGGCGGTGCGGCGGCACAGGGCCGAGTCTTCGATTACATGGTCCAGCAATCCCTTCTGCAGCAGCAACTACAGCGGTCGGTCTTCAGGAATCCTCCGCTCGCACCGCCCAACTAGTTGGCTATTGCGGCAGCGGCCTGACGCTTGCAACCTTCGCGCCCAGGGATTTGCCCGACGGGTCGAAATCAAACGCCAGGCGGAGGGAACCGACTCGCGCGCAGGCGTGGCACCCGTTCACCAGAACATAGGGAACTACGAAGCGCTGGCCGCCATCCGGGAGGTTTTTCGCGGTGATGAATTCCGTGCCCGAGCGGTCGCCGGGAAAGATTGCGATGTTGGGAAATTTACCCAGCAGGGCGGAATATGCCGGGTTCTTCGCCAATGCTTTTTTGGGAAGGAGATTGTAATCGTCCACATCGATCAGGTTGGGAATGCCGTTGACCAGCAGGCAGTGCTGATTTTCATTAGCCGCGAATGGATAGAAGGCGAAGGCAATGTCCACCCGCCCCGTATTCTTGAAGTCGCGCATGAAGCCGTTGTCGTCAACAGCGTGCATGAAGGCTACCGCCTGCGGCGGCGCTCCCGCCGCCTTCATCTGCTGCACAAAACAACTGCCGAACTGCGCTCCGGGAACCTTGCTGCAGCGCTCGCGCGCTGCCTGCATGGTGCTCATGCCAGGTTGAAAGAGCGCGCCCGCATCGAAGCGCTGGGTAGTTTGATCCTGTGGTGACGCGGTTATAGCAATGGCGCAGATGAAAAAAACAACTATGGCAAGACGTCTCTTCATAGGTGCCGCCTCTTTGACCTTTCTGCCGGCTGTGAACAGTAAATCCCAGCGACGCGATTTTGCCTAGCCGAAACGCAAGCAGGCGCCGCTCTGGAGTGCGGGGCCGGTTTGGGCGATACTGAGGGCGGAAGAACGATGAATACCACCGTAATACACGAAGTTTTGGCGGAGTCGCAGGCGGGCAAGCTGGTCTTCCCCGAGGTGGTGCGCAGGCTGCTCGAGGCCGGAGTCGAGTCGTACTTCTGCGATCTAGCCCGCGGAGCAGAGACTTTCTACCTGTCCGATGGCCGCACTCATGTTGAGAAGATGACTCTGCCTCTGGCCCCAGTCGCTGAGCAGTTTTCCTCTTCCGGCATTGTCGCGGCGATTCGCGGAGCGCAAGCCGACGCCATTCGCTATCCCGAGTTTATGAAGCAATCGGCTGCGGCCGGCGTGATCGCCTACTGGGCCTTCCTCACCGGCGGGAAGGTCATCTACTTCGGGCGCCAGGGGGAGTATCACATCGAAGAATTTCCCCGGGCAAAATCATAGAATCGATAGAGCAGTAATTTGACGGAGGCACGATCTTGGCCGCTCCCGAGGACGATCGCAGCAGATGGCCTGAACTGAAATGGCGCGATTGGGAAGCAACCGCGGATACCCTCCACATGTGGACGCAGATCGTCGGCAAGACGCGATTGGCGCTTAGCCCTCTGCAGGCTCATTGGTGGAACGTCCCTCTCTACGTCAGCGCGCGCGGCCTGAATACATCGGCAATGCCCATCGGCGATGAGATGCTCGACATCGAGTTCGACTTCGTCAGTCACCATCTGCGCTTCAGGCTGAGCAACGGCGCAGCGTTATCCACGCCGTTGCGGGCCCAGTCTGTCGCTGCTTTCTACAGCGAATACCAACGCAGCCTGGCCGCCCTCGGTCTCTCCGTTCCCATCTACCCTGTGCCGGTCGAGTTGAAGGACCCAATTCCTTTCGCCGAGGACACCCGCCACTCCTCCTATGACCGGGAGTATGCACATCGCTTCTGGCGGGTATTGGTTCGCGCAGATCAGATCTTCCAGCAGTTCTCCTCGCGATTTATCGGCAAGGTAAGCCCGGTTCACTTCTTCTGGGGCAGTTTCGATCTTGCCGTCACCCGCTTCTCCGGACGGAAGGCTCCGGAACGCCAGGGCGCGGATGCGGTCACACGGGAGGCCTATTCGCATGAGGTTATCAGCGCCGGCTTTTGGCCGGGAAACGGTGGCTTTGGTGAGGCCGCATTCTATTGCTACGCCGCGCCTGCTCCCGCGGGCCTGGAAGCGGAAGCCATACAGCCGGCCGGCGCAGGCTATAACCCGGCGCTGGGCGAGTGGATCCTCAGGTATGACGATCTGCGGGCGCAGCCCTCACCGGAGGAGGCGCTGCTCAATTTTCTTGAGAGTACCTATGCGGCCGCCGCGAGGCTGGCAAACTGGGATCGCGCGTCCCTGGAACGCACGCCTTAGAGCATTTCTCCTGATACTGTGGTGTGGCGAGAGTCGCTATGTGTAGCCATTCTTCGATGGAATGGCTACGTCTAGATCCGCTCTTCGCTTTGCACCATCAGGAGAAATGCTCTAATACACAAACGGGATGAGCGCCTTGACCTGCCGCCCATACTCCCTGTACACGGAACCGAACTCTTCTATCATGAAGCGCTCTTCCATGCGAGACTTCATCAGCAGCATCGCGAAAACTAAAGCCACAGCGATAAGACCGCGTATTTCGCGGAATGCGATGGCGGTCCCTAAGATAGCCAGCAAGAGCCCGGAGTAGATAGGGTGGCGCACAATAGCGTATGGGCCGCGTTTTTCCAGCGTATGGCCTTCTTTGATTGTGACCCTCCCGCTCCAATTGCCGCCCAAGATCAATCTCGCCCATATCGCGAAACCGACCCCGGCTATAGTTAGCGCCAGTCCGCTGTATGCGGTCACAGGCGAGTTGGGAACGAAGGGCCGCGCGAGCAGCCCAAACCCGAAGGGTTTGCTAAACCCGATAAGCCATGCCAGCAGACCAAGAGCCAGATGAAGCAGACGGGAGCCTGCGGATTGCGAGCGTGCTATCCTTTTTGCCGTGAGGGCGCCCACCAGCCAGACAACGCCCGCTGCAGCCCAAAGACAGCCGATGGCGATCCTGATATAGGGAAACATTCCAGCCTGCCTACTGGAATCATAGAACCAGTTAGCGCAGAAAGTTGCCGATCGCGGCGGTGCCCCGCCGCCGTTTGAAGGGAGTCCCGCAGGAACGACTGAAAATAGGGTTTGAGCAATTATTCAGCCGTCCCTGCGGGACCCTTCCCGTACGAAACTCTACCCAGCACTGCGTGCTGGGGTATTTTCATGCCGCCCCTGACGGGACTTGACCACTGGTTCTCGCGTGCGTACCAACCTTTCCTAAAAATAGCCCGTCCCGCTGCGGAGGTCTGTGGTTTCCCACATCTGGCGCAAAGAGCGCGCCAGATATCGGGCACCCTGGATTGATGGTGGGGATTGGGATCCTCAAATCCCACGTCCGAGAATCCGGGGTACCAGTCTTCTCAACTCCGGTGAGAATGCAGCCTACTGGATGCGGTAGCGCTCGCGCATCAGCCGCTGCAGCCTCGGCTTGTAGATGAGGTTATAAGCAAGTTCCTTGTCGGGGAACATGGCCAGCGCGGCCTTCTTGCTATCGGCCACCATTTGAGCGGCTTCATCCACCGTCAGGTTTTCGTCCTGGCTGATCACCGATGTGACCATGTTCATCATCATTTGCAGGCGGCGGATCTTGCGCTGTTCGTCCAATTTTTCCTGGTCGGTTTGCAGATGGGAAGGATTGTTGCTGCCGTCGGTTTCGCGTGGCCCCATGGAAGGCTTTCCTCCGAATCCAACTGATACTCTTCTTCGGATCGTAACAACTGAAAAGATGCAATTCAAACCAAAAAAGGTTGCGAAGCCAGGTTACCTCTCCGCCAAGGGATAACCAGTGACAGTATTTCCATCGAGAAAGAACGATGCGGCGCCCAGGGCGTCAGTGCGGAAGGTCTTCACATGATCTCCTTGCAAGCGGTCGAGCACCTCGATCTTGGGATGGCCGTAAGGATTGCGATGGCCGACGGAGATGATCGCATACCTGGGATCGACCGCGGTAAGGAATGGGGGAATGGTAGACGTCTTGCTTCCATGGTGGCCAACCTTCAGCAGATCGGAATGGAGATCTTCGCCCAGCATGCGAACTTCGCTCTTGGCTTGCGCATCGCCTTCCATAAGCGCCGATGTGTGGCCATAGGTAACCCGGATCACCAGGGAGTCGTCGTTACTGGCGGTGCGGCCGGGGACGTAGTCTTGCGCCGGAGAAAGCACCTGCACCTTCGCGCCGCCGAATTCGAAGGCGTCTCCCGCTGCCCAGCTTCGGACCGCAATGCCCAGGCCGCGGGCTTCGTCGAGCAGGTCGTCATACTCAGGGATAGGCGGGTTCTTGCCCACCCAAAGCTCCTTAGGGCGGAAGTTGCGCAGCACCGCGGGCATTCCTCCCATGTGATCGCTGTGCGCATGGGTGAGCTCGACCGCGTCAAGATGGCGGATGTTGCGCGTCCAAAGCACGGGCGAGACTACATCTTCGCCAATGTCGAAATTCGAGGCGGCGGTTTGGGCCCCCCCGATCGGTCCCCCGGCATCGATCAGCAGCGTTTTTCCCTGGGGCGAGATGAGCAGCAGCGAATCCCCTTGACCCACATCGATGGCCGTAATTTCGAGCGTGCCGGGATGAAAGATTAGCGAACGCGGATAGAGCACGCATAGCGCCGAGCAAGCCAGAGCGGCCATCGAGAGGCTTGCCGGGAAGCGGCCGTTGCGGGCAGCCCAGACGGCGAAGCCCAACAGCAGAATTGACGCCAGCACGGCGAGCGCGCCTGGGGAGGGAATGCGTATGTCTCCCGCCGGCATGCCGCCGAAGAGCCGCACGATGGCGGTGATCGAGTGGAGCAGGGCGGCGGTGATGGCGGTGGGAACGATGGCGAGGTAAGGGGAAACCAGAATGGCCGCGAAAGCGATAAGCGCCGCGGGCAGAGCTGCCGCGATCAGCGGCACGACGAAAATGTTCACCGGGAGCGCGAGCAAGGTGACGCGATGGAAATAGACGGCCATGGGCAGAGACATGGCCAGCTCGATGCTCGCGGAAACCAGCAGCAACTCGCAGAGACGAACCGCCAGGCGCAGCCCTGCGGGAAACCACAACTGCGCTGCGCGGCGCCCCAGGATCGGTTGCAGATGATCCGCGATCAGGCGCAAGGTCACGCGGAACTGCGCTAGACGCGGTGTAAACGTCGGATCGAACTCGATCTGCTCCAGGTTGCGCATGGCGCGCAGGTAGGGAGCGAGGGAGTGTTCAGTGATTGGAAGTACGATGCCGGCAATCACCAGAACTGAAAGCAGAGTCATCTCGAAGCTGGCGCCGAGGATGGAGCGTGGGTCCTTGGCCAGCAGGCAAAGCGCCGCGAAGCCGATGGCGTTGAGACTGTTCCGTTCGCGGAAGAGAAAGCGCGCGATCAGGAAGAGGGTAACCATCCAGAAGGAGCGTTGTACGGGCGCGCCAAAGCCGGTAAGCAGGGCGTAGGCAAAGGAACAGGCGATGGTGAGTACTGCCGCCGCCCAGCCAGGCAGCCGGAGAAGAGCCGCAAGAGCAAAGATAAACCCGGCAAAGAGCGCGAGATGCATTCCCGAGACCACGAGCAAGTGAAATGAGCCGGTGCGTTCGAAGCCCAAGCGGGCCTGACGATTGAGATAGGTGCGGTCGCCAAGTATCATGGCCGCGAGCATGCCGGCGTCCTCGGTGCTAAGCCGCAGCCATGCAGGCATGCGCAGCGACGCGTCCGATCCGGCAAAGTCGAGCAGGCGCTGGGTGCCGGCCTGCTGCAGAGAGTGCAGCCGGCAGCCCCAGGTACCGTGGCCGCTGGTATGACGTAGATTGAGAACCGAGGCTTTCAGCGCGCCGACGGCTCCGATCCCTTGTCCTAATAGCCATGCATTCGAGTCCCACACCCCGGGGTCGAAGTAACGCTCGGGCAGGTGCATTTCGAGGTTGGCGTGGATTGCGTCCCCACAGCGAATCGCGGGGAAGATCTGTTGCGCAGGGGCGTAGATGGAAGCTCTCAGGCCGCCGGCGATGGCTTTTCCATCTACCGAGTCGATACGGATATCGATGCTCTCGCTCTGTTCCTCCCGCACCTTGGTGGAGAAAGGCATGGTCGAGCGCGTGTGCCGCACCGGCGTGGTGCGGGTGATCTCGCCTTCAATCGAGTGCGCGCCGCCGCTGTCGGCAAGCGCTGCCAGGCTTCGCTGTGCGTCCGGCGCGAGCTCGATTTCATTGAGGAAGAGCCCTAGAAGAAGCCAACAGCAGGCCAGGGGCAGCCAGGCGGCTCGAGCAGTCGAGCGCGCCGCCAGTAGAGTAACCGCCGCGGCGAGGACCGTGGCCGTCAATACGATGCCAGGCACAATCCAGATACGCTGCGCGAGCAGGATGCCGGCAGAAAGAAACAAGCCGGCAAAGAGTGCGGGAGCGCTCTCAACGGAGAGCTTGTTGAGAGCATTGCGGGGAGCACGGATCGGAGGGCGGGTGGGAGTCCGGGCAGAGACGGCGGGGGCCAATACGGTTGTGCTCACGCCAAACCTTTCCTCAATATCAAAAGCAAGAGCGACGACACGGTCCATCGAGATCTGTGGAATCCCAGGTCCCAGAATCGGGACCTGGGGCACCCAGGATTTGCTGAAAGGGCGAGCTTCAAAAACAAAATTTGGACAGCTCAACCTCGCGTCAGCGCGGTCACTGTTTCCAGATGGAAGGTCTGCGGGAACAAGTCCACCATATGCATGGTCCGGAGACAATACCCGGAACGTAACAGTGCCTGCAAATCGCGCGCCAGGGTAGCGGGATCGCAGGAGACATAGACAACTTCGGGGGCAGCTATCTGGGCCAGCTCGGCGCAGACTTCCTTGCCTAAACCGGCGCGGGGCGGATCGAGCAGAATAAAGTCAGGCTTTCCCCGGGGAAAATTGCGGCGCCTTTCTGCCCGGATAAAATCCAGCGTGGCGGAGCGCACCGCGCGATGGGGTGTGGCCGCCAGGTTATGTTCGAGATCGGCGGCGGAAAAAGGCGATGCTTCAACAGCGGTTACATCTTCGAAGTCGAGAGCCCGCGAGAAGAGACCGGCGCCCGCATAAAGAATCCCAGGCTGTCCCACCGCGGCGATCAGCTGTGACCAGGTCGAGCAGGCCGGCAACCAGAAAACGGTTGACCTGGAAGAACGATCCCAGGCTCACCTGATAGCTGTGGCCAGCGACGGAGTAGAGCAGGGAGCGCTGGCCCCAATGGCTGAGCAACCGGCCGCCTCGCTCCCCGGAAGAAAAGAGTCCCGCGCCGGTGAGTTCCGGCACTTGGCTGAGCAGCCGCTCGGAGAAGTCTTGCAGCCCATTTGCCGGGAAGGCCGCTTGCCCGCTCCACAGGGAGACGAGCAGCGAATCCTGCTCGCCGTTGACGAAGAATTCCACTTCATCGCAAAGTTTGGCGAGACTGCTCTCCGGTCCAATCTCGAGCACCGCGGCGATCGCTCGCTCGATCAGCGGCGCTGCGATGGGACAGTGCGTGACCGGCAGATTGCTGTGCGATCCGCGCTCGCGATAGCAGAGTGCAAATCCGCCGCTCGCATCAATCTGCAGGCGGATGCGATTGCGGTAGCCCCAGGCTTCGGCTTCAAGGCTGCCGATCGGGGGCAGATGCGATGCGATATGTGCGCGCTCCATTGTGTCGCGGAGAATCTCGAGCTTCATCCGCGGTTGATAGAGGGCGGCGGCATGCTGATACTGGCAGCCCCCGCAGGCAGGGAAATACTCGCAGCCGGGGCGCACCCGTTCGGCCGAAGGCTCGAGAACGGCATCGAGTCGGCGGTGGCAAAGCTGCGCCGCTCCTCGGCTATGTGCGCCTCAACCAGCTCTCCCGGCAACGCGTAGGGCACAAAGACGGTTTTGCCGCCCGCATCTAGAGGAGAGTCCGCAGGGATGCGGGCCAGGCCATCTCCGCCGTAGATGGCCTTTTCGATGCGCAGCTTCATGATTGGCTCATATAGAAGAGGCTGAGCCGGGGCAGCAAAAATTTTTCCAGCAGGCGCTTGTGCAGGAACTGTTGTTCGATCTGGCGGATCTGCATTGCCTGCATGCGGCCCCGGTATGGCGCAGCTCGCTGGCTGCCTGTTGCCGCAGCGCCAAGAGCTCAGGCTCGGGCATGGTGGAGATGAGGATGGCGAAAAGCTTCTCCTCCATCGCGGTGAGATTGGCTTCCAGATCCTCGAGATTCGGCTTGGCGGCGCGGATCTCAGCGGCGAGCGCCTCCAGCCGCTGCGATGTCTCAGCAAGCGATGCGGCCCGGGGAGAGGCTCGAAGCTGCTCCGCGCATCTTTCCAGGTATTGCGCGACACGCTCCTGCTCGAAGCCTTCCTGAGCCTCCGGCTTGGCTCGGGCTGTGCCGGCAGAGGCTTCCTTCATATCTTCGATGGCGGTGATTACCGCTTGGGCGCAATAAGCTAAACCGTTGATCCGGCGCATCCGGCCTTTCCTCTTGCGCGCTTCGTACTTGTCGAAGGCGGCGTCGATGCCGCGAAGCACCGCCTCCAAGGGCACGCCGGCTTCGCGCCAGGTTTCGATCAGCGCCCAGTCCAAAGTGGAGAGCAGAAGCAGCGAGCCTCGCCGGCGCTGGAAATGCTCCTCGATTTCAGTGAAATAGTTGAAGTAGTTTTCCACGAGTTACAAAGACGAGTGCCCTAGCTCCCGATTGTGGGACCTGGGATTCTCCGCATGCTTTGCTTTGGCGGCGCGGTTGCGTTCATAGACCAGGCGAAGCCCTTCCAGGGTCAGCAGATCGTCGATGGTCGAGATGTGTTTGGAATCGGCCGCAACCATGCGCGCCAGGCCGCCGGTGGCAATCACCTTGGCGGGTCCTGCCCCGAGGAGACCTCGCTCGGAGAGTTCCTGCAACATGCGGTCGAGAATGCCGTCCACCAACCCGACATATCCGTAGTAGAGGCCGCTTTGCAGGTGGGTGACGGTGTTGGTTCCGATCACTTTTTCCGGCTTCTTGATATCCACCCGGGAAAGACGAGCGGCGCGGGCAAACAGAGCCTCCGCGGACAGGCCGATGCCGGGAGCGATCGCCCCGCCGATGTACTCGCCTTTGGCCGAGACCACATCGAAGGTTGTGGCAGTGCCGAAATCGACCACGATGCAAGGGCCTCCGTAACGGGCGAACGCGGCAACTCCGTTGACTAGGCGGTCCGCGCCCAGTTCGGCGGGGTTGTCCACCAGTATCGGCATCCCCGTCTTGATGCCAGGCTCGACAAAAACCGGCTTTATATGGAAGTACCGCTCGCAAACCTCGCGCAGCACGGTTTCAACCGGCGGTACTACGGAGGCGATGATGATGCTGGTCACCTCGGCGGGATCAATTTTTTTGAGCGAGAAGAGATTGAGAAACAGGACGCCGTACTCGTCCACCGTCTGAGTTCTCTGCGTGCTGGTGCGCCAGTGAGCCGCCAAATCGCCGCAGGAGGAGAGAGGGTAGAGTCCCAACACCGTGTTTGTGTTGCCTACATCGAGGGTGAGCAGCATGTTTATCTGTTTTCCCGGACGCCCCCGGAAATCACCGTGCGCAGGTCATCCGGAGTACGAACCCGTAGAAAGCCGCGCGCGTCCAGGCCCGCTGTAATTCCCGAGTATCCCTCTGCTTCATCGACATGCACATGCTTGCCGCGAATCCAGGAGGACGCGTCTCCCAGCCGCCGCAGCACACTCGATGCCGCCCCCGGCGTATCCGCGTTCAGCGCCGCCGCTTCCTGGTGAAGCGATTGTAACAAAGCGAGAAGCAGGTCCTGGCGCGCCCAGGAGCGGCCGGTTTCGATAGCAAGCGATGTGGCGGCCGCCGCAATCTCAGGGGGAAAACTTTCCTGGTGTACGTTGATGCCAATGCCTATGACGGAGTGGCGCACCCGGGTGACTTCCGCGTTTAATTCGGTGAGGATGCCGCAGAATTTCTTCTTGCCGAAGAGCAGGTCATTGGGCCAGCGAATGTCCGCTTCAAGCGAGGTGACTTGTTGAACCGCCTCGCGCACCGCGAGACCGGCGGCAAGGGAGAGCCACAAGATATCCGCCGGAGCCATGCGCGGGCGCAGCAGAATGCTGACATAGAGCCCGCTGCCTGGAGCGGAGTGCCAGCCGTGCCCGCCGCGGCCCCGGCCCGCGGTCTGCTCGTCGGCCAGATAGACCATGCCCTCCGGCGCGCCCTCCTCTGCCTGCTGCATGGCGAGGATATTGGTGGAATGGATGGTGGGGAAATAGCGCACTTTGCCGGCGAAGGGAGTGGCTACAAGCCCGGCGTTGAGAGCCTCCAGATCATAGCTGTCCTCGCTGTCGGTTTTCAGCATGCGTTTATCCTCCCCAGTTGGTCAGTCCCGAAGGGACGGTTGAATCAATCGCCATCAGTCGTCCCTTCGGGACGGGGGTCTGTTTCCCGCCAACCCAGCACTGACGTGCTGGGCTATTTTCAGGCCGTCCCTTCGGGACTCATCTCATCGCGGCGTGATCGGCACGCCGTACATCGAGATTTGTGGAATCCCACGTCCGAGAATCCGGACGTGGGGCACCCAAGGTTTGTTGCCTGCGCGACTCATCTCACCGCCAATCTTTAGTGGCGTTCTGTCTTACGGCACGACTAAAGTCGTGCCCCCCCTGCTAAAGCAGGGGCTTTCAGCAGACTAGAAGATTTGCTCTGCGCGTCTGAGATTTCCCGCCATTCCTATGCCCGAGAGGGTGAAGCTGAAGATGGGCTCGCCTTCGTTACGCAGCGAGCCCAATGCGAGGCGGCGATATTCGACGCTCAGGCCGCAGCAATTCCAGTTGTAGGAAGTCTGCACGCCGTAATACTGCAGAGCGTTCTCGGTGAAGTCATAGCCGGCGTCCGCTCCGGCGCTCAGACCGGGTTTAGCAGTATTGCCAAACCCTAGTAGCACGCGCAGCAGATTGTATTTCGTCACCTGGTTGCCGAGTTTGGGATTGAACGAGGGATTCAACGCCTGAAGGGTGGAATAGCCGAGGCTGCCGAAGACGTCCCCGCGCCGGTAGTCGGCGAAGATGTTGCTCGCATTCAAGCGGCCCTCCCTGGTGTCGTAGTCGGCATCCCACTCCAGGTCCATGCGTTGGCTGGTGCGCACCCGCAAGCGCGAAACAATGGGAGAGGCGTGGCGCGGGCCCCCTAGAAAAGCCACTCCGGAGAGATCGAGCGTGGTGGCCAGGACATTGCGCCGGAAGCGGGATACAGCGCCGCCGAAGTTGGGGTCGAAGAAATACTTCGCGCCCAGGGTCCAGGTTATCCAGGCATCGTTATCCCCGCCGCATTCTCTATAAGTCGCGGGCACGTAGATAACTCCGTTGAGCGGCGCGGGAAGGGCGGCATTGACGCAGGGCTGGGGATGGAGACGCTTGAGAAAGAGTCTTTGCGTCAACTCGTAGTCGAGCTCATTGGTATCGCTCACAACGTCGGCCGAGTCGAAGCGCGGGATGAAGGAGAAGTTGTCGATGCCCCCCACGTACTTATATGTCACCCGGGGCTCGATGGTGTGGCGCAGATCGCTGCCCAGGAACCTCTCCATCCAGGGCATGGAAAAATCGCGCACCAACACCGGCGGACGCAGCTCGAAGCTGGCTTCAAGGTCTTTGCGGTTGACGCTAGCCGGGTTGATGATGGGCGTAGTCCCGGTAGAAGTCTGGCTCTGGGTATAGAAAGTTTCTCGCGCCCCCACTTCCGGCCGGAAGGTCCATCCCACCAGGTGAAGAGGGAGAGCCAGGTGAGGATAGAGGTCCAGGCGGCCCGTTTCCCCGGAACTGAAATTGGGTTCGTTGCGGCTCAAACCCGCCACTGAACCGTCAAAGCTCCAGACCAGCGGCGTGCCTTGGAAAGAGCGTTCGACAGTATCGAAGTCCAGGCTGGGCAAGTGCAGTATCTGGATCTGGGGGGTGTAGTAAGTGGTGCCGGTAAGCGTGACTCCCTGAAAATTTTGATACCTGTCCAGGTCGATGCTTTCCGAGATCCCGTTCTCATTGTGGGTAATAAATATCGTAGAAGCTACTTCGGAGGCGATGGCAAGGGCAAACGATTCGGCGAAGGCCTGACGGTAGACATAGGAGCTGAGATACTCCCCTGAGGCAATCGCGCGGGTCTGGCCGTCCGCGAAATCCTTGCGGCCGTTGAAGACAATATCCTGGCCGCCCTGGTTCAGGTTCAACGGCGCCAGGCCGCGATCGAAGAGAGCGACGAAATGGAGGTTGGCGAAGTCTTCTCCGTCGCCGCGATAGCGGATTTCGCCGCTGGGCGACCAGCCGCGCTTGGAGAAATATTGCGTGCCGAAGGTGGCGTCCATGCTGCGGTTGATAGCCCAGTAAATCGATTCGCCGAAGACGTACCCCTTGATGGTGGAGTTGCCGATAATCGGGATCAGGATGCCGCTCTGCCGCGCCTCCGTACTCACCGGGTGAGTCACATACGGCAGGTAGAGAATGGGCACGCGGAGCAGTGTAAAGTAGCCGTTTTTGGCGTGCGCTTTGCCATCGCTCACGCCGATATCGGAGGCCAGGATCCGCCAGTCCGGCTTAGGCAGGCTGCAGGAAGTCATGGTGCCGTCGATGACCCGGTACTTGAGCGGGCCTTGCTTGATAACTTCCCGGCCGGTAAACAGGAAGGGATTGCCTGAGGTATAGACGACCTTTCGCTTATTGGTGGAGGCGCGCGTGCCGATGCTGCCGACAACGTTATAGAAATGGCCGGTATTCAAGTCGAGGTTCATGACACCGTGATCGGCGGTGATGAGCTCGTCGTCGGGACCACCTTTGAGTTCAAGGTGTCCTTGCGCCTCGGCCTCGCTGGTCTGCTGGTTAAAGGTGATCCTATCCGCCGTTAAGGTGTAACCCTTGTAGTCGATTCTTACCTCGCCGGTCAGCGTATAGATATCCCCATGCTTCTCCTGCTGGTCGGACTGAAAGCGAACCGGAACGCCCGATGGCGGCGCGGGGATAACTTGGGCAATAGGATATCCGGGAGCATCGGGAAGAAAGTCAGTTGAAGATGGCGCCGCGTCTGCCGGAGTACTATCTCCCGCGCCGGGCGCAGGCGCGGCATCTCCACTCGGGGTTGCGAGGGGAAACTGTTTGGTCAACGCTTGCGGCCAAAGCTGGAGATGACAGAGCAGTAACGCCGTGATAAACAAAAAGGTGCGGACTCTCATTACCTGGGGCGAAGTTAGCATAGCAAACAGAGCGTCATCATGCTCGAGCTCAAGCGTGAGGTCCCATTCTTTAGCATCGCTCTGGCTGTCAACGCTCGTCGCCTCGCCACCATTGGAATACGCCAATGACCGGACAAACGTGTGTTCGTCTGCTCAGAACCCGTGTGCTTCAAAAGACGCGAACGTACCGCCAAAGGCTTCTTTTTCGCGAAAAGAGGAAGTCGCCTGAAGGCAGAGGGAGGGATCCGCATTGAGTACTTCTTCATCCAGACTTGACCTGAACCTTGACGCACATGATGCCGTTGGCCCGGTTCCCGCATGGAAGCAGGAGCTGAACGAGCGTCTGCAAGCGAAGCGCACCCGCCAGGGCCGCAGAGGAGGGGAGCAAGCCTCACTCCCGAGCTCGGATCCATTGTCCAAAGTGGAATCGCGTTCCGCCCGGCTCGCCGCCAAAGTAGCGGCACGCTACGCCAACGCGCCATCGTATAGCGAGATCCTTGCGGCCGACGCGCGCGCGGCAGCCGAAGCAGCCGAGGCAGCCGTCTTGACACAAGATATCTGCGCCGCGGCACAGGCGCCGGATAAGCCAGTGGAGGAATGCCGGACGCACGCGGGCGCCCAAGCCAGCCACGACCATCTGGCCCTCCCCGGCCCCGCATTGGATTCGGCGGCGCGTTCGACGATTGATTCAGGCAAGTCGGCATGTGAATCCACCAGCCCTTCGCAGGAAGCTCCCGGTCTGCAGTCTCTCGACGACGTGATGGTGTTTCCTCCCCAGCCCTTGCCGGTCAATTTGATTGAATTTCCTCGCGAGCTGGTGGCCGCCCGCAAAGCGCGTCCCCGTCTGGCCGAAGGTCCGCTGCGTGAGAATTCCGAGCAAACCGCCCACGATCAATCGCAACTCCGAATCTTTGAAGTGGAAGCGGAGAATATTTCCAAGGCGGTCAAGGTTGAAGCAGCCGCCTCCGAGTGGTCTTCGATCCGCCTGGATGCCAAACCCTCTACTGCTCTCGACGACGAAAAATACTCATCCTCTCTGGAGCTTCCACTCAAAAGCGCGCCGCTTGAAGACAGGTTGATGGCGGGAATCCTGGATGCTGTGCTGGTGCTGCTGGCCTTCGTGCTCTTCGTCCTGGTATTTGCTGCCTGTACCGCTCACCCGCCGTCGGGCAAGCCGGCGTTGTTGGCGGGCGGCCTGGCGTTGGCAGGTCTCTTCATACTTTACCAATATCTATTCTTCAGGTTTACCGAAGGCACGCCGGGGATGCACTACGCCAAGATCGCGCTGTGCACTTTCGAGGATGAGAATCCCACGCGAAAAGCCATGCGCCGCCGCATCCTTTACCTGGCGCTCTCAGCGGCCCCGCTGGGTTTGGGTTTTGCCTGGGCATGGTTCGACGCCGACCGCCTGGGATGGCACGACCGGTTGAGCCGGATGTATCAGCGGAGCTACCGGTAAGTAGCCGAGAAGCGGTCACGGAGATCTATTTGGTTACGCGGAATCTCAAACCGCCACAAACACCGCTGACCGCTCTGTCCGTCTCTGCTTTTCTTTCTGTCATTCCCGCAGGGAATCTGCTTCTGCTCTTCCGGGCATACTCGGTTTCGGGAGCGTCGGCCGGGTGCCCCATATCTGGCGCGCTCTTTGCGCCAGATGTGGGAAACCACAAATGCAGGCTGCCGAGAAGCGGTCACGGAGATCTATTTGGTTACGCGGAATCTCAAACCGCCACAAACACCGCTGACCGCTTCTTAGCTGACCGGCTCTTAGCCAACCGTTTTTCAGCTGACCCCTTCTTAGCTGAGTATGACTCCTCTCCCCCAGAATTTGAAGAAAGTCGCCAAGGAAGCCTTTTACAGTGTCCCTCCAAACCGCGTTCGCTTTGGCAGCCTGCGGCGGCTGGAGCCGGTCAGCAACGTCTTCGGATTCGATCGTGGCACCCCGATCGACCGTTACTACATCGAGTCATTCCTCGCCAGCCACGCCGGCCGAATCCGCGGGCGGGTGCTCGAAATCGGCGACGACTCCTACTCGCGGAAGTTTGGGGCCGGCAAAGTCGCCCAACAAGATGTTCTTCACGTGGTCCCCGGCTTTCCCGGCGCGACAATCGTCGCCGACATCAGCGACGCGCCGCAGATTCCCTCCAATACCTTCGACTGCATCATTTTTACCCAGGTTCTGCAATACATCTTCGACGCGCCGGCCGCCATAGCAACCTTGTTCCGCATTCTCAAACCGGGAGGCGCTGTACTGGCCACGGTGCCCGGCATCAGCCGGATCTTGCGTGACCAGGCCGACAAGGAAAGCGACTGCTGGCGATTCACCGAGTTCTCCACCAGGCGCCTCTTCGCCCAGCATCTTGGCGCCAATCTCACAATCAACACCTATGGAAACGTGCTCTCCGCCGTCGCCTCTCTACAAGGTCTGGCTACCTTCGAATTGCAAAAAAAAGAGCTGGATTACCACGATCCCAACTACCAGGTAATCATCGCCGTATGCGCTGTTAAAGGCAGCGAGTCAGCGGGTCAGCTAGTCAGCTAGTCAGCGGTGTTTGTGGTGGTTTGAGATTACGTGCTCCGACTGACGGTTGCGGCGATTGGAAAATCAGCACTCGAAATGGATCTCGCTAACCCGCTGACTCGCTAACCCGCTGACTCGCTAACCCGCTGACTCGCTAACCCGCTGACTTGCTGACCCGCTGACTGGAGGCAGCTGCGCCAATGACGCTGATCTCGTTGCTCAGCGGCACGACCCTCAGCTTGTAGCTTTGCAATGGGCTCATCTTCACCATCTGCCATAAATACTCCTTGAGCAGATTCAGCTCCAGGAAATGGACATTGATGCCGGTGAAGTAGAAATGTCCCGGCCCGTCCAGGTGAATGGAAGTGGCCGTGGCCGCGCTCAGGGCGCGATGCCAACGCTCGACGAATTGCATGCAGCGCGCGTCCCCCTTCTTGCCTGCGGCAAATACCTCTTCAGGCTCCATGTCGAGAAAGCGCATGCGCATCGCGCGGTGGCCCATGATCCCTTCCAGATGGCCCAGGCCGCCGCAGCCGCAGAATGTTTCCTTGGGATCGAGGGTCACCACCATGTGGCCGCCTTCCCATACGCCTTCAACGTAGGGATAGCGCCCAAATCCGATGCCGTTGCCGATCGTCCATACCCGGACCACGCGGTCCAAATGGCCCTGGGTTGCGGCCAGCCCCGCAGCCACCGCGTCGGCGTCGTTGAGTATGGTCACCGGCGCGTGAATGTCTTGGGCGGCAAAACTGACCGCGAGCATCTCCGCGATCTTGGCCCCTTTCAATTGGGCCAGATTGGGCGAGTCTTCAACCACTCCACCGCGGATGATGCCCGGCATGGCGACCCCGATGGACTCGATTCCGCCCTGGCTTCCCTCTTCAAGTCTCAGCGCCGCCACATGATCGCGTACACGCTCGCAAAGGCTCTCCACAGGATGGTCCAGCAGTCCTTCGTGGTCGTCCGGGTTCTCCGGAAAGGAGCGCAGCGGAGCGAGCAGCCTGTGCTCCTCAACCAGTCCCGCGACGATATGCGAGGTGATGACAACGCCAATGGTCCTGCCCATGCGATCCTCCTTTCAGCCCGAGATCCGGGAGAGCCGGTTAATACCGTTGAATGCCGCGGATTTGTAGCATTCGGCAAGCGTGGGGTAGTTGAAAACAGTTTCGATGAAATAATCCAGAGTGCCTCCCAGGGACATGACCGCTTGTCCGATGTGCAGCAGTTCGCTCGCGCCCTCGCCGATAATGTGCACCCCGAGAAGGTGCCGCGTCTCGCGGTGAAAGACGATCTTCAGCCGCCCCGTGGTGTCGCCGCGGATCTGGCCCCGCGCAATCTCCCGGTAATAAGCTACGCCCACTTCGTAAGGCACGTCTTCATCGGTCAACTGCTCTTCGGTTTTTCCAATGAATGAAATCTCCGGGATGGTATAGATGCCATAGGGATAGAAGCTGGGATTGGAATGCAAATCGTCGTTATTAAAAGCCCGTGCCGCCGCGATACGGCCCTGTTCCATTGAAACCGAAGCCAGGCTGGGGAAACCGATCACGTCGCCGACGGCGAAAATGCCTTGAGTTTTGGTGCGGAAGTCCTTATCCACCGGAATGCGTCCGCGAGAGTCGGCCTCGACTCCGGCAGCGGCGAGATTGAGCTCGCTGATGTTGCCGGCGCGGCCCACGGCGTAGAGCAGAGCATCGGCGGAGACGCGCTTTTTGCTCTCCAGGTTGGCGACCACGCCGCCTTCCGGCAGCTCTTCCACGCTTTCCACTTCTTCATTCAGGCGCATGGTCACGCGGCTGTCGCGCAAGTGATAGCTCAGCGCCTCCACGATCTCCTGATCGGCGAACTCCAGCAGCTTGGGCCTCTTTTCGATGAGAATAACGCGCACCCCGAGCGCGGCGAACATGCAGGTGTATTCGACCCCGATCACGCCGCCGCCCACCACGATGAGCGTCTTAGGCAGGGTAGACAGGTCCAGAATCTGATCGCTGTTGACGATGGTGCGTCCATTGACGGGAACCTTGGGCGAGTAGGCCGGCTTGGTGCCGGTGGCAATAATGATGTTTCGCGCCTCATAGACCGTTGAACCGGTGTCGCTGGTCACCTTGACGTGCGTGGGGTCCTCGAAACTGGCAATCCCGGAGAGTACATCGACGTTATTGCGCGAGAGTTGCGCCTCGGTGACATCGATCTCAGTCTTGATCACATGCTGCACGCGAAAGGCGAGATCCGACATGGAGATCTTTTCCTTCACGCGGTAGTTCATGCCATAGACGGAGCGGTAGTTGTACCCGGAGAGGTGGAGAACCGCCTCGCGCATGGTTTTGGAGGGAATGGTGCCGCTGTTTACGGAAACGCCGCCCACGGTGCGGAACTTTTCCACCACGGCAACATGCTTGCCCAGCTTGGTGGCATAGATAGCGGCACGCTGCCCTGCCGGGCCTGATCCGATGATGAGGAGATCGTAGGTTTTCATGCCTTCTGAAAGCATACCGGAAGCAGTGGAACCCACGGTTACAGTATCCGGTCTTCCATCTTTGGCTTTGGGGTGGAAGTTCGACTCTGAACATGATGCGCTTTAGCGCTGGCATTCCCCTGCTAAAGCAGGGGGCTTCCACCAACCCTTCTACAGAGTTTTTTCGCATCCTGTTTGCCCTTGGTCTTTGCTTTTCTGTCTGTCATTCCCGCAAGAAAAGCCGGGTGCCCCAGGTCCCGATTCTGGGACCTGGGATTCCACAACTCTCGAAAAGACCGGCTGTGCTCTACACTCGACTCGGATGCAGCTATGCGCTATCACCGACCGCAAGCGCCTCGCCGGGGAAGACGAAGCCGCGCTTCGCCGCCTGGTTGCGGGCTGGATCGAAGGCGGAGTGGACTTCATCCAGCTTCGAGAAAAGGATCTGAACGCTTACCGGCTGGGTGCGCTTGCCGCGGAGATTACGTCCGGGCTGGAACGCGGGCAATCGAAGCTGCTGCTCAATCTTCCCGCTTCCGCTGCGTGGCTCAAGGCGCTCGCGCCGGTGGCCGACGGCGTGCACATCCCGGGCGCCCCAAGCGAGGTACGGCTAAACTGGTGCGGCAGACCTTTGCAGCCATCGGCCGGCAAGCCATCGTGAGCATGGCGTGCCACAGTGTTGCAGACGTAGAGGTGGCCAGGGAGGAAGGAGCGGATCTGGCCCTCTTCGCCCCGGTCTTTGAAAAACTTGGGGAGAAGCCGCAAGGACTAAGCGAATTGCATCGCGTCTGTGAGGCGGGCGCGGGGATGCCGGTATTTGCCCTAGGCGGCGTGACCGCGTCCAACGCCGCCGAGTGCGTCGCCGCGGGAGCTGCCGGCGTGGCCGGGATCAGGCTCTTTGCCGGTGAAGACTGGCGCCGGCTCAAGACGTAACCCACCGATATATAGTTAAGAAAGACCAATTGCTTAAGGTGTCATGTTTGGAAAAATCGATGAGGTTCCCCTGTTCTTCCGGTGTGCGGCACTTTTGCTTGTTGATCGGTTCGCTCCTCTCATTAGCCGCCCTGCTTTCTCCCGTAAATGCGCAACAAACGCAAAGCGTGCCGGCGACTCCATCGGCTCCCCAGCCTGAGGCGCCAGCGGCGCCAAACACGTTCAGATTCGACGCCGCCTTGACCCCGTTCTATCAAGTCAGCGGCGCCGCAAACGGCAATTTTATCCGTCAGGATACGACTGAGTCCCTGGGCGGACTGGCCAGCTTTCGGCAAACCTACAGGCCGTGGTTGGGATATGAGCTCGATTACGGATTCACCCGCTACTCCGAGTTCTACAACAAGGGGTTCCCGGTGCAGCACAACACCCACGAGCTTACCGGAGCCCTTTTGCTCCAAACCCCGACACCCTATTATGGTTTGCAGCTTTTCGTCACCCTCGGGACCGGCCTGATGGTCATTGCGCCAACTTCGGCGGGCGGTAATGGCCAGTCAACCCAATTGCTCCCCGCCTTCGTCTATTCCGTAGGGGTAAACCACCAGGTTACGCAGCACATTGGAATCCGCGTGCAATACCGCGCGTTGGACTACAAGGCGCCTAATTTTAATAATGTTCTGATCGATTCGCATAGGCTGCGGACAACGATGGAACCGGGCGCAGGTGTCTATTACCGGTTTTGATCTACCCTCAAGAGGTTCGCCATGTTCATTAGCGTGCTTGATCTCGAGCGAGAACCGCTTGAATTCAAAGAAACGGTCGACAATGGCGCCATCGACTATGGAGATGAGGTGCGCCAGGTCGATGGCTTGCGGGCCCAGGGTAGGGCGGAGCTTGTGCTCGAACATCGCGGCGCGCGCCAGGTCATCGAGGACATTCGTTTGCGCGCCGAGTTCGAGGGACGCTTCGAGGTATTTTGCGCGCGCTGTCTGGAGCCCGTGCAGCATGCGATCAAGGATCAGGTCGATCTGATCTTCCGCCCCCTGGGTGCCGATGCCGGTTCACCGGAGCACTCCATCTCGACCTCGGATACGGAAATCGGGTACTATCAAGACGGTGGTCTTGTCCTGGAAGACGTTTTGCGGGAGCAGGTGTTGCTTTCCCTACCCGCCAAGACGCTTTGCCGGCAGGATTGCAAAGGACTTTGCGCCCGCTGCGGCCGAAATCTGAATGCAGAAGCTTGCATTTGTGAAGGTGCCCCATCCGATCCCCGGTGGACGGCGCTTGCGGATCTTCGCAGCAGGATGAAGCCATAAATTTTTGTTGAGCGTCCTGTTATTCCTCTCCAGCCTGGATTGACTGGGAGCGACGGATACGGCGAGCGAAAGCAGTCCAGCCCTGGCTCCGAGCTGGGACGCGTGAAAGGAATTTTGTCATGCCCAATCCAAAGCGGCGCCACTCCAAGGCCCGCACCTCCAAGCGGCGCGCGCACGATGCGTTGACCGCCATTACCACCTCCGAATGCCCTAATTGCCATGAACGTAAGCTGCCCCACAGGGCATGCCCGAAGTGCGGCGCTTACAAAGGCCGCGAAGTGCTCCAGGGCAAGGAAGCTTAACTTCATCCCGTGGCGATGCTGACCGACATTGCGCTTGATGCGATGGGCTCGGACCGCTCGCCCGAGCCGGAAATCAAGGGCGCGATCCAGGCTTGCCGCCAACTCCCCGTGCGCGTGCACCTGGTTGGTCCCGAGGCTCGTCTGCGGGCAGCTCTGCGCGACGCCGCCAATGGCCACAATCTTCCTATCGTGATCGTTCCCGCCAGGGAGTGGATCACCATGGACGAGAAGGCGGCGTCCGCCATCCGCAAGAAGCCGGAGAGCAGCATGCGCGTAGGCCTTCGCCTGGTCAAAGAGAAGCAAGTCGCCGGCTTTATTACCGCGGGCAATACCGGCGCGGCGATGGCGATCGCCAAGATGGTGCTGGGAGCGCTCCCCGGAGTGGATCGCCCGGCGCTGTGCAAAATGCTGCCTACCTCCACCGGCTCGCCCTGCGTGCTGCTCGATGTGGGCGCGAATGTCGATTGCAAGCCGCATAACCTGGAGCAGTTTGCCGTAATGGGCGAGCTCTATGCGCGCAGCGTGCTTAAGATCGCCCGCCCCCGGGTTGGCCTGCTCTCGATCGGTGAAGAGGAAGGCAAAGGCAACGACCTCACCCGGGAAGCCGCTCCCTTGCTCAAGCTGCTGCCGCTCAACTTTATCGGCAATGTAGAGGGCCGGGACATTTATAACGGCCATGCCGATGTAGTGGTCTGTGACGGATTTGTGGGCAACGTGGCGCTGAAGACCTCGGAGGGATTGGGCCGCCTGGTGAGCGATCTGCTGCGCCAGTCTCTCAACTCCACTGTCACGGCCCAAGTCGGCGCGCTTCTCTCGCGCAAGGCATTCAACGATTTCAAGAAGCGGTTGGATTACTCCGAGTATGGCGGCGCGCCGCTGCTCGGGGTGCGCGGGGTTTGCATCGTGAATCACGGCTCTTCGAATGAGCGGGCCATCTACAATGGGATTAGGGTCACGGCGGAGTTCGTGCTGGCGGGGATCAACGAGCGCCTGGAGCAGGAGTTTGCCCGCAGGCGTCCGGCAGGTCACGAGCCGCTGCAAGGGGGAGCGTTCCCGATTCAGTAGTCGATGAGTCGAGAGTTCAGTCCATGAGCAAGACAGCTTTCTTATTTCCCGGGCAAGGTTCGCAGAGGGTCGGTATGGGGCGCGACCTGGCCAGGACCTTCTCTATCGCGCGGCACACCTTCGAGGAAGCGGATGAAGCGCTGGGCTTCAGCCTGTCGGCGCTGTGCTTTTCCGGCCCCGAAGAGCAACTGCGGTTGACCGAGTTCACCCAGCCGGCCATCTTTACCTCATCGATCGCCGCTCACCGTGTTCTGGCCGAGCGAGGGATTCTACCCGACTATGTCGCCGGGCACTCTCTGGGTGAGTATTCCGCCGATGTCGCCGCCGGGGTTCTTCCCTTTGCAGATGCGGTCCGCGCCGTGCGCCGCCGCGGCCAATTGATGCAGCAGGCGGTTGCCGCGGGCGAAGGCGTGATGGCGGCGGTGCTCGGCATGAATCCTCAGCTCGTAGTCGCGCTCTGCCGCGATGCCGCCAGCGAAACCGGACAAGTGGTCGTCGCGGCCAACATGAACTCCCAGGAGCAGACCGTCATCTCCGGAGCAGTCGCCGCGGTGGAGCGGGCGATCGCCCTGGCCAAGGAGCGCGGCGCCAAGCGGGCCGTCCTGCTGCATGTATCAGCGCCATTCCATTGCGCATTGATGCAGCCTGCCGAGGATGCTCTGCGTCCGGTGCTGGAGGCGATTCCTTTTACCGATCCGGAGTTCCCCGTAATCGTGAACGTGGATGCCGCGCCGGTGAAGGATGGCGATGCTCTGCGCGATGCCCTGATCCGCCAGGTTACCGGCGCGGTGCGTTGGACGGAATCGGTTCAGTGGATGATCGCCGCCGGAGTTACTAACTTCGTCGAAGTTGGTCCGGGAAAGGTGCTTAGCGGACTGCTACGCCAGATCGACCGCGGCCGGACCGCCCTGCACGTGGAAGACCCAGCCAGCCTGGAGAAAATGCTCGGCGTCGCCTCCCTCAGCTAAGAAGCTCCTCCCTTCAAACAAATCCTGGGTGCCCCATATCTGACGCGTTCTTTGCGTCAGATGTGGGATTCGGGTTGAGGAAGGCTTGGTCGGCAGTTACTCAACCACGGCCAAAACCTCGCCCGCATTCACCGCGGCTCCCGGCGCCGCGCGTAATTCAATAACTCTTCCGCTCTTGGGAGCTTTCAGCTCGTTTTGCATCTTCATGGCCTCGATCACCAGCACTCCCTGATGGGCTTCGACCTGCGCGCCCAGCTCCGCCAGGATGCGGACCACCCGGCCGGGCATGGGAGCCTTGATGGACTGCGGTCCGCTTTCACTGGCGGCGCCGGCAAGCCTCTTCTTCAGCAGGCGGGGGTCTTCGATGCGAAAACTATGGCGCTGCCCATCCAGATAAATCGCCGGCTCTTCACCGCCCTGGTCGAGCACGCAGCGGTAGGATTTGCCGCCCAGGAGCAAAGAGAGAATTCCCGGCTGGAGCAGGCTCGCCGAACCCTCCAATTTTTCTCCGTCAATCTCACAGACGAAACTTCCATCTCGCGGATTCAACTCCAGAACAAGCTTGCGCAGGCGGCCATCAATGGCCACGTGCAGGATCACGAGACTCCTTCCCATCGCCCGCGAGCCTTCCATCGGCTCACTTCCGCTGAATAGGCCTGCTGCTGTCCTCCGGCCGCTGCAGGCCGGAGCGCTTCAAAGAGCGCAACCGCTACCGCCGCAGCCGAGTCCCCATCCGAGTTACGGACTGCTTCGTCTTTCTTCTCCGCCACCCATCGATCGAGAAATCCGGTGTCGATCTCAGCGCGCATGAAGGCGGGATCGCCCAGGATCTGCCGAAGGAAACGGAGATTCGTCCGAATACCTCCAATCGAGTACTCATCCAGGGCGCGCAGCATCCTGGCGATTGCCGCGCCGCGTGTCGGAGCATAGGCAATGAGTTTCGACAGCAATGGGTCATAGTCCATGGGAACTACCCAGCCTTCATAGATACCGCAATCCTCGCGAATGCCTGGCCCCGAGGGCTGGGTCAGGCGCGTGATGCGCCCCGGGGAGGGAAAGAAATTGTTCTCAGGATCCTCGGCGTAAATTCGGCACTCGATGGCGTGCCCGCGCAGGACAATGTCCTTCTGCGCGATAGGCAACGGCTTGCCCTGCGCAACCAGGATCTGCAGGTGGACGAGATCCAGCCCGGTCAGAAGCTCGGTGACCGGATGCTCTACCTGCAGCCGCGTGTTCATCTCCAGGAAATAGAAATCCCTCTCGCCGTCCACCAGAAACTCAACCGTACCGGCATTGCTGTAACCGGCCTCCAGGGCCAGACGTACAGCGGCCTCGCCCATGCGCCGCCGCAGCTCCTGCTCCACGATCGCCGAAGGCGCCTCTTCAATCACCTTCTGGTGGCGGCGCTGCACGGAACATTCGCGCTCACCCAAATAAACACAATGCCCCTGTTCGTCGGCCAGCAACTGGATCTCGATATGTCGCGGCCGCTCGATCAGCTTCTCCAGATACACCTCGCGTGAGCCGAATGCGCGTTCCGCCTCGCTCTGCGCGCTGGCGAAGGCCCCCGGCAGCTCTTCGCGCGCGGCGACGCTCCGCATGCCCTTGCCGCCGCCTCCTGCCGCAGCTTTGAGCATCACCGGATAACCTATGGAAGACGCTACCTCGGCAGCTTCCTCAAGCGAAGCCAGCGCCTTGGTTGAACCCGGAGTACGGGGGATATCCGCTCGATCCGCCGCCGCCCGCGCGCTCGTCTTCAAGCCCAGCGCGCGCATGGCGGCAGATGAGGGACCGATAAACTTGATGCCGCTGGCTTCGCAGGCGGCGGCGAAATCCGCATTCTCCGAGAGGAAACCGTAGCCGGGATGGATTGCGTCCGCTCCGCTCTTGCGGGCGGCTTCAAGAATCAGCTCGCCGTCCAGGTAGGAGGTAGAGGCGGATGCCAGGAGATAGGCTTGATCCGCGTGTAAGACGTGCAGCGCCGCGCGGTCGACGCCGGTGTAAACAGCCACTGTAGGTAGTCCAAGCTCCTTGGCGGCCCGGATGACGCGGAGCGCAATCTCTCCACGGTTCGCAATCAGAATCTTACGCATGGTTCAGCTAAGAAGCGGTCAGCTAAAAGGGCGGTCAGCTAAACTCCGGTCAGCCAAAAAGCGGTCAGTGAGTGCTCCTCGCTTCGAACATCACCCGCTAACCAGGCTTCACAGGCCGCGGAAAACTCTGGTTCTGTATCAGGGCACGACTTCAGTCGTGCCGTAATTGATGCGAAATCAAGTGAGCTTCAGCCCCTGAAGGAGCAATTTTCGCACTCCCGTCGACCCTTAAGAACCAGTCAAAACTTATTTTGTCATCTCGACCGGAGCGCAGCCAAGTGGGGAGATCTGCGGTTGGCCGGCAAAAAAGCGCCAGTTAAATCCGCAACCGATTCCGCTGACCGCTTCTTAGCTAAAAAAGCGGCCGGCTAAACGCGTAACCAAGCCCGCTGACCGCTTTCTAGCTGACCGGACCTTAGCTAACCGCTCTTTAGCTGACCGCTTCTTAGCTGAACTACTTTTTCGTATTGTCCATCACTACGCCGCCAGGCGTCTGCTGGTTCTTCTTCTGCTCGTTCGCCTTGCGCGTCGCCATGGTCTTTGCCGCCCAATCTTGGAACTGAGCCATATCGGCCTTGGTCGCCTCTTCGTCGCCGCAATCCAAATCAGCCTTGCGCCTGTACATCAGGCTCAGATAAGACATCGCGTCGTCATAAGCCGGACGCAGAGCGATGGCCTGCTGCAGTTCTTGCATTCCCTCGGTAACCAGAGGCGTGTTCTTCTCTTGCAGCGCCGCGCAGGCTTTCTTGTCCTTGATCATGTCGCCGTTATCCTGCATGTTAAGGCTCTGGCGCGTCTGGATCGCGTTGCGGTAAGCCTGTCTCCAGTCGATGACGCCGATGGTGTAATGGGCCACTGGATCCTTCGGATCGACCTGGAGCGCCTTTTCCTGCCATTGCTTCGCCTCGTCCAGTTTTCCTGTATTCAGATAGACGGCGGCGGTGCCCTTCAGCGCGTTCAAGTCTTGCGGATCTTTCTCCATCACCTTCTGATACGCGGTGATCGCAAGCTGCGCGTTCTTCATATTTTCCGGTGTATTGGCGTCAGGAACGACCTGTTGCGCATATGCCGTGGCGAGATACAACGGCGCCATTGTAAGGGAGGGATCGAGACGCTCCGCATGCTGAAAATGGTCGATCGCTTCCTCAAATTTAGCATTCTTGTAAGCCTCGACACCCTTGTTAAGTTGGTCGCGGGCCTGCAGTTTGCTGCACCCCACCAAGGTGAGCAATGACAGGCTGGCGGCTGCCAACATAGGGAAATATGCGCTTCGCTTCATTAGGCTTCTCATCTCCTTCAGTCGCCAGGGCGAGCCTGACATCGTAATCCTACACGCTACCGCGGGCAAACAGATATTCTAAAACTCCGCGCTGTGATTGTAATTGGTTTCACGGTGGTGGCAATGTCCGCGGACAAAACAAAGCCCGCGGTTGCCCCGGGAGGGCGCCGCGGACCGTCAAATTCTTGAAGAGATTTTCCTACCACTTCACCTACAATCATGAGCCGCGGGGACCGAAGTCCGCGTCGCGGCTGCTCTCAAAAGTAAAAGCTTATTATTGCACCCAGCGGCTAGCTGGAAGCAAGAGCATCGTCTTGGAGATGAGCCAATTCCCTGGCTACCGCATGGGGGGCCTGCGACCGAGGGACCTATCGACCTATTGACCCGCTTCCACCTTGGGCGTAATTAGACCGATGTGATCCACGCCGGCATCTTTGCCGATATCGATGACCGTCGCAATAGTGGCGAAGTTCAACTTGGGATCGCCCTTGATGAACATCACTTTCTCGGCGCGAGTGGCGAAAATGCCCTGCAGCTTGGTGGGCAGATCTTTCAACGTTACATCCGTCTCATTGATCTTGTATCCCGGCTGCCCCGCTCCGTTGGCTAGGACCTGTATGACAATAGTACGGTCGTTCTCCTGCTGCTTCTGCGGATTCTTCGGCGGCTGCGGCACCAGGGCGTCAAGACCATGCGGCGTAACCGGCACAATCACCATGAAAATGATGAGCAGCACCAGCATGATATCGATCAGGGGAGTGATATTGATGTCGGAGGAAACTCCGCCGCCACCACCAGTTGTCATTGACATAGATCGTCCCTCGTTTTCCTTTGCCCGGCTCTCTCAGGCCAAGCCAGGTTCTTTGCTCATTCGCCGGTAGGCGCCGCGGCTCCGGGGCCCAGGTTGGCGCTGTTCTCGCCGTTGATCCTCTCGGTGAGCAGACCGACTTGATCGACACCCGCGCTGCGGACGCTATCAATGGCGTCTTCTACCGTGCCGTACTGCGCCCGGGCGTCGGCGCGCATAAAAATTTCCTTGTTCGTCTTGTTCTGCAGCATGTCCGCTACCTTTTGTCCCAGATCGGCCATCGAGATCTGGTTTTGCCCCAGGTAGACTTTGCTGTCGCGGGTGACCGCCACCACCACCGCATCTTCCTTGTCCGCATCGGGCATCGCGGTAGGATCGGAGACCTTGGCCAGCTCGATATTCACCTTGTTCTGCAGCATCGGCGTGATGACCATGAAGATGATCAGGAGCACCAGCATGACGTCGCACATAGGTGTGACGTTGATGTTGGAATTTATCTTTTTGCCTTCATCCCTAACCGTGATTGCCATTGTTCGTACTCCATTGCTTAAACTGTGAAACTTCCGCCGCCTTGCTTTCTACCGATTGCATAGCAGCGGGCGGGCCCGGCTGGAAACTGGCGGGTCGGGACGGAACTCCATCCCAACCCGTAAGATTCTCGCTTCGCCCTGCGCACTTGAGCTATGCCCTTTGATGCGGCTGTGTTCTAGCGCCGGTGGCTTTGCTTGATGAAGTAATCGATCAACTCGCTTGAAGAGTTGTCCATTTCCACGTCAAACGCTTCCACTTTGCCGGTGAAATAGTTGAAGGTCATAACCGCCGGGATGGCGACCAGCAGCCCGAAAGCCGTCGTCACCAGAGCTTCGGAGATACCGCCGGCGACCGCGCCGATACCGGAGGTTTTTTGGGTTGCGATCTGCTGGAAAGCGTGCAGAATACCCACCACCGTTCCGAACAGCCCGACGAAGGGAGCGACCGCGCCGATCGTCGCCAGGCCGCCGAGACCCCTCTTCAGCTTGGCGTGAACGATAGCCTCCGAGCGGTCCAATGCGCGATTGCTCGACTCGATCTGTTCTTCGGTGATGGCTCCGCCGCCGCCGTAATTGCGGAACTCCTGCAAGCCGGCCGTAACCACTTCCGCCAGATGTGACTTCTTATTGCGGTCGGCTACCTTGACCGCTTCGTCCAGCTTGCCTTCCTTAAGGGCCCCGGCCACGCGCGGCGCAAACTCACGTGACTGCTTGCGGGCGGCGCTGAAGTAAAGAGCGCGATCGATGATGACCGCGAGCGACCAGATGGACATGATGAAGAGAATGATGACCACAGCCCGTACCAGATTACCCATGTTGTTCCAAAGGTCCATGGGTCCGAAGCCGGGAGCTGCCTGATCCTGGAAGAAATACATTCCAAGAGCTGCCTGATGCGAAACGAGGTGAGTGAGGTGAGCGAGAATCACTGAATCTTTCCTCCTAGGGAGTGACGTCTTTGAGGGCTGGCATTTTTACCGTAAATCTATACCGGAGAGAGTCTGTCTTGCAACTTTTCGGCTAAAAAAGCTGCATCTGACATCTCCCGAAGGAACACAACTACAGGAGAAATGCATTAAAAAACATCCAGATACTAGCATCGGCCTCTTCGTCCGCAAATGACCCGAAGAGGCCAGTAATGAGGTTCTGACTAACACCTTGGTTGAAGACAGACCGGCCGCGGCCGTGTCATCCGCCAAGATTGAAGACTACGTTCACGGTCGTTTCCACCTCGACCGGCTCGCCGTTCAGCAGGTAGGGCCGATAACGCCAGGTGCGCACAGCCTCCAGCGCTGCCTGTTGCAACATAGGCGGCCCGCTGACCACCTTGAGGTTCTGAATAGTTCCGCTTTTCGAGATGGTCGCCTGCAGAACCACCGTGCCCTGGATCCGCGCCGCCTTCGCGATGGCAGGATACTGGGGAATGGTCTTCTGTAGCAAGTTTCCTTGCATCACTCCGGAAGAAATGGTCAGCTTTTTCGGCGGCGCCGCCTTGACTATCGGAGCCTTGCCCATATTGCCGAGAATACTTCCCATAGCCCCGGAAGCTCCGCCCCCCATGCCTTCCATGCCGGCAACGCCCATTTGCGGCGGCGCAGACGATTCCGTCACCTGCTTGATGGTTTTAGGAATCTTGCTTGGAGCCTGCAGCTCGTTGTTCATCATCTCGGAATGGACTTGAACCACCTTCGGCGCGGGCGGCGGTGGCGGGGGGGGTGGTGGTGGCGGTGGTGGCGCCACCAGCAAGGTCGCCATCATCTGATTGGGGAGAGCCTCAAAATGAATCAGAGGCCAGATAATCAGCGCGAGGAGGATTACAGCATTAAAGGCGAAAGTCGCTATCGTCCAGTACTTGCTCTTGGTCTTGAGCCTCCCACCCGATTCCACCAACGAATCTTCAAACATGGCCTTAACCTCGGAACCTTTCTAGAACTTGTAACTATATAGACACCACCCATCCGATTTTTGATCCCGAGTCCTGAATGGGTTCCACAATTGCTCCAATCTGCTTCTCGAAAATCGTCCTGCAAAACCTGGGTGCCCCATATCTGGCGCGCTCTTTGCGCCAGATGTGGGAAACCGCGAATCTCTCCACTTCGCTGCGCTCCGGTCGAGATGACAAATTAGGTGTAACTGCCAACCCAGCCTTTTCCTTATACCTTGGCCTTCTTACCCGCCGGCAGCGCCGCCCTCTTACCCTTTTTGGCCCTGAATTCCTGATAAGCCACCAGCATCGGCGCCGCCACCGCGATCGATGAATAGGTACCGATCAGGATACCGATGACCAGCGCGAAGGAAAAGCCCTTCAAAACCTCACCGCCAAAGAGAAACAGCGAAAGAACCGTCAAAAAGGTCAGCCCTGAGGTCAGCACCGTCCGGCTCAATGTCTGGTTAATGCTGCGGTTCACCACTGTGGTCAGGTTCTCCCGCCGGGCGAGCCTCAGGTTCTCGCGAATGCGGTCGAAGACCACGATGGTATCGTTCATCGAATAACCGATCAAGGTAAGAATGGCCGCGATCACCGTCAAGGTGATCTCCCGGTTGGTCAGGCTGAAGGCGCCCACCGTAATCAAGGTATCGTGGAAGACGGCCACTACCGCGGCGACTCCATAGATCAGCTCGAAGCGGAACCACAGATACACCAGCATTCCCGCCAGCGAGTAGAGCACTGCCAAAAACGCCTGCTTGCGCAGCTGCGCGCCCACCTGCGGTCCGATAATCTCCACCCGGAAGACGCTGAACCCGGAGAGATAGGCATCCTGCTTCAGCTCCCCGACGATGGCCGGATCGGCGATCCCATTCAACTGGTCAAGGCTGCTGAAGAGTCCGCCCAGGCTGTGATCGCGATAGTTGAGAATAGCCGCCGCCTGCTGCGCATACCTGGTCTCCGCTTCGGCGCCTCCGTTCAAATGCTCTGGGTCTTTCTGCATAAGAAACTGGGTCAACGTCCCGGCGCTGACGTTGTCCAAATCCAGCTTGCTCTTGTCCGCCGGCGCGGCGGTCGAGTAGTTGCTCGTGAGGCCATTGACAATGGCTTGCCGCCCGGCATCTTCATTGGATTCATTGGTCTGCTTTTCCGCCAGCGCGATGACTACCTGGGTGCCCGACGTCCCATAGGTGGTAATCCGGGCGTCATGAATACCGGCATGGTCGATGGCTTGGCGGAGCTTGTCCGCATTCGGTTTCTGGGCAAACTGCACATAGACCAGCGTGCCGCCCTTGAAGTCTACGCCCAGGTTGATGTGGTGCCAGAACAGCATGGAAAGGATGCCCGCCACGCTGAAAATCAGCGAGAAACCGAGAAAGTACCACTTCTTGCCCAGCCAATCGACTTTTACTTCTCCGAACAGTTCCACTCGGTTACTCCGCTTCTCTTACTAATTCGTTGCTCTACCTACGCGGGTGCCCCAGGTCCCGATTCTGGGACCTGGGATCCTCCGGCCTCACATCTCCAGAGGTCTACTACTACCCGATGGAAAGCGCCTCTCCCCGCTGCTTCCGCTTGAGGATCGCGTCAAAAATCACCCGCGAGACAAAGACTGCGGTGAACAGATTGGCCGCCAGACCGAAGCTCAAGGTCACGGCAAAGCCCTTGACCGGCCCGGTGCCAAATAGAAACAGGATCAGAGCCGAGACGATCGTGGTCACGTGAGTATCCAGAATCGTCGTCCAGGCATGGGCAAAGCCCTGGTCGACCGCCGCTCCCGGCGCCTTGCCGGCGCGCAGTTCCTCCCGGATGCGCTCGAAGATCAGCACGTTGGAATCGACCCCCATGCCGACGGTCAGGATCACGCCCGCAATTCCCGGCAACGTTAGCACTGCCCCGGAGAAACCCATGAAGCCGAGCAGGATGACCAGGTTCAAAATCAAGGCCAGATCTGCATTGATCCCCGCGCCGTGGTAATAGATCAGCATGAAGATCAGCACCGCCGCCATGCCGATAATCGAAGCCAGCACGCCCGCGCGGATGGAGTCGGCGCCCAGCGAGGGCCCGATTACGCTCTCCTGCAGGTAATGGATTGAAGCGGGCAAGGCGCCGGTGCGCAGCATCAGAGAGAGGTTCTCCGCCTTCTCCTTGCTCAAGCCGGTGATTCGGCCCTGGTCGCGGATGGCCTGCTGAATCGTCGCCGCTTCCTGCACCCGGTTATCCAAGACAACCGCCAGAGACTTGCCGATATTCGTGCTGGTGAACTGGTAAAAGCGGTCGCCCGCATTGCGCGTAAGGATAAAGGTCGCGTCCGGGCGCCCGTTCTCATCCACGTTGGGCTGCGCGTCGCGGAAATCCGGACCCTGCACCACTGCCAGCCGCTGCAAAACGTAAAATTGGCCCTGCAAATCCGGTTCGTTGCCTCCGTACGCCATAACCTCGTCTTCCGGAGGAACCGTTCCATTCAGGCTCTGGATCGCCGCCTGCTCGCTAGGAAACGGCCCGCCCACCACCTGATGGATCTCCAGGCGCGCCGTGGATTGGATAACCTCGCGAACGCGGCTGATGTCGCCGATGCCGGGCAACTCGACCAGGATCTGGTTGCTGCCCATGTTGTATTCCTGAATGGTGGGCTCGACAACCCCCAGGTCGTCAATGCGTTCGCGAATGGTCTCAATCGAATTTTGCAGCGCATGCTGCTCCGTCGCCTGCACCTCGGAGGCCTTCATGGTCAGGGTCCAGCTATTTTTGCTTCCCGAGGTCACGGTGTACTGATTGCTGTAGCGCGAATCGAGCAGGCTGCGCACATCGCCGACCCGGTCCGCCTGCGTTCCCTGGATCTGGATCACTTGCGGCTGCTTGGCCGGATCGGGCTTAAAGATGGACTGCGCGCTCAGCCCGGCTTGGCGCAGATCGGCCTGCAGGCGGGCGACGTCGTTATCGGTAACTGCGCCCACCGCCTCCTCGACCATGACCTGCAGCACCAGGTGGATGCCGCCTTTCAGGTCCAGGCCGAGATGAACGCGGCTGGTCAACGCATTCTTCCAGGCATCCAGGCCTATGCCCTTGGGAATGCCGAAGATGCCATAAAAAAAGACCAGAAGAATGGCAATGATCAGGATTGTCTTACCGGTTAGGTTCTTACGCATGGGAGTCGCAATCGGGCTTCAGCGCCAGGGCAACTTTTCTCGTCTGGCGGAATACGTTTTATTTTACTTCCTCTGGGTTGGCCGTCACCGCGGCGATCGCGCTCTTTACTACTTCAATCCTGATGTTATCCGGAGGCACGCGCAGCTGCACCGCATCCTCGCGGATGGAGAGGATGGTGCCGCGAAGACCGCCGCTGGTCGTGATCCGGTCCCCGGACTTCAAGTTGGCCAGCATTTCCTGCCATTGCTTCTGCTTCTTCTGGTTGGGACGCACCAGCAGCAGATAGAAAACGGCAATAATCAGGAGAAATGGCAGAAAAGTCATCAGGCCGGGCGCGATGGCTGGAGCCAGTAAAAGCGAAGTAACGTTCAACTCGACATACCTTCTATCTCTAACTTATAAACTTTGGCTTTCATCTAAAAGCCCCACAAATCCAGGGTGCCCCATATCTGGCGCGCTTTTGCGCCAGATGTGGGAAACCACAGATCTTTAGACTCATCCAGCCTCCGCATGGCCGTTCCGCGAACGCACTCTCGCCAGCAGCTCGGGTAGAGAGCCCATCGAGATAGCATCCCGTACAGATCGCATCGTGTCAAGGTAGTAGGCCAGGTTGTGCAGCGTGTTCAATATCGCCGAGAGCGGCTCCCGCGCCGCCGCCAGGTGCCGCAGATAGGCCCGGGTGTATCGCCGGCAGACCATGCAGCCGCACTCCGGATCAAGCGGCTCCTGGTCCTCGGCATAGCGCTGGCCTTTGATATTGATTCGTCCCTGGGAAGTGAAGATGAGGCCGTGGCGGGCGGCGCGCGTAGGCAGTACGCAATCCATCATGTCTACGCCCAGCGCCGCATATTCGACGATTTCTTCCGGATAGCCCACTCCCATCACGTAACGCGGCCTGTCTTGCGGAAGCAGCGGCAGAGTGGCTTCGATGATCTCCATGGTCAATGCCCTGGGCTCGCCCACGCTCAATCCTCCCAAAGCGTAGCCCGGCAGATCCAACTCCACTAGCCGTTCCGCCGACTCGCGCCGCAGATCCGGATACATTCCGCCTTGCACAATGCCGAAGAGCGATGATCCGATTGATCCGGCGATTGGTTTCCGGCCGCCAGCGCCTCCTTCGACCGTATGGCCCAGCGGTGGGTCAGCTCCAGGGACTGCCGCGCCCGCTCGCGGCCGCTGGGGTACTCCGTGCATTCGTCGAAGGCCATCACGATATCGGCGCCCAGGGCCATCTGCACCTCGATCGACCGCTCCGGGGAGAGGAAATGCGTCGAGCCGTCCAGGTGCGAGCGGAAGCGTACTCCTTCTTCCGTGACCTTGCGCAATGCGCTCAGGCTGAAGACCTGAAAGCCGCCCGAGTCGGTCAGAATGGGACCAGGCCAGCTCATAAAGCGATGCAGTCCGCCCAGCCGCCGGATGAGTTCATGCCCCGGCCGCAGGTAGAGGTGATAAGTATTGGCGAGAACGATCTGCGCCCGCAGCGCTTCCAGCAAATGCTGCGGCACGGCCTTGACCGTGGCCGCTGTGCCTACAGGCATGAAGGCGGGAGTCTCGACCACTCCATGCGCCAGGCGCATGGGCCCCGCCTGGCCAATCCCTGCCTGCCCAATTCCTGATGAGCCTCTAACTCGAACGTGAGCGGCATTTCTCCTGACCTTTTGCCTTTCTGTCATTCCCGAAGGGAATCTGCTTTCCTGCGCACCGCCGCAACGCGATTGTCTCCTTCGTCCGGCAGCAGATTCAACAATTCCTCAACCGTCCGATGAAGCAGCGGGTGCTCCATACGGGGCGCGATCTCGGCCAGAGGAGCCAGCACGAAGCGGCGCCGCGCCAGCTCCGGATGAGGCAAGGTCAGCTCGGCAGAGTCGAGCGTCAGGCCATCGATCAAAAGCAGATCTAAATCCAGCGTGCGCGGGCCCTTGGGCAAACCCGCTGCCACGCTCACGCCCAAACTCCCGCTCAATGGCCGTCATTCGCCGCAGCAATTCGAGCGGCTCCAGTCCGGTTTCGAGCGCAACCACGGCATTCACGAACTTCGGCTGCCGGTGATACTCCACCGGCTCGGTTTCATAAAGCCCCGACTGCGCCGTGATCCGTCCCAGCCCAGCCAGCCGCTCAACCGCGGCCTCGACCGTCTCTGCCGGTCCCCCATGCTGCGAGCTCAGATTCGACCCCAGCCCAACATAGGCTGTTCGCATGCTTGTGACACTCCTTAAGAGCCAAACAGGCCAGGAAAAAACCCGACCAGATGGAGAATCGGCTTTAAATGGTCCCGCAGGGACGGCAAGAAAATAGCCCAGCACGTCAGTGCTGGGTCTGCTGGAAAGGAGCAGGACCAGTCCCGTAGGGACGACTGAAAAGGCAACGGATGATTCAGCCGTCCCTGCGGGACTTTCTCCCTTTATAGAACTCTACCCAGTACTTCGTGCTGGGCTATTTTCTTGCGTCCCTCGCGGGGCTTTCGAAGCCGTAACTGTGCGGCCTTTGTGAGACTGTCACCGATTTCGGGCGATCGCGCTCGATCGGGGCGGAAAAGGGGAACTGTTTAAACAGGCGTGAATAATGTGGCCGCTGAAATCTTGGCCTGTAAGCCCTCACAATCTCTTCAAGTTCAACGCGGGCCTCAGCCTGCAATCCTAGGCACAGCGCAATACCCTCGGCGTCAGTGCTAAATCTGGACTGTAGCGTGAGCCGATAGGAGTGGTCCGGCTGCTCCGCCATGCGGTAAGCATGAAAGTGCATGGCATCTCCGACAGCGGGCGGGTTGCTCAAGTGGCCGAAGTTAAATTCCTTGGTCATGTAATCGAGCAACTTATCTTGCGTGACTAGGGCTAATTTTTTGTTCACGTGCTCGAAGGTCTGAATTTTGTGGTGCATCTGAACGAGAATGTTCTCGTCGTCATTTCCAGTTCATCCCGTAGGTTTTCTCTGAAGTCTCTGCATCATCACCGCGCGGACACCAAGCTCCTTTAGAAGCCGTTGACGTTCCGGCCACAGAGTGCCTGTGGTGTCGAGGTTTGAAGCTCGATACCGACAAAATCTCTGACGCGGCCGTCTCGCGCGGACACCAGAAAATAATCGACGTTGCGCGGGGATGGAAACCTCGGAAACGATGTGTAGTTCGTTGCCGGGTTCATGGGTTGTGAGTAGGTGGAGGCAATCAATGAATATCTGACGGCGCTGGATTAGACGGGTTGGGCAAATGATGATCGGCTCGGCGGCACGGCCATAGAGAACGGTGCATGTACCGATGGAAGTATCGGGGTCGCTCTTGCGGACCTTGTAGCAACGCTTGCCGAGAAACGGGCATTGCTGTTGTTCGACGGTGGCTTCCCAGTTCTGATTTGGCTCACCCGAAGAGTGCCCAAATAACTCAACCACATTGCTCATAGAAGGCACGCACACCTTTCCTCGGCGTGTTCGAGGTACTGGCGCGAGATATCGATGCCAACAGATTTGCGGCCTAGGTTGCGAGCGGCCAGGAGGGTTGTGCCCGTTCCGCAGAATGGGTCAAGCACGAGGCCTTCTTCCGGGCATGTGGCAAGGATTGGAAGTCGGCAGAGGTCCACGGGATACGGCGCGAAGTGCGCTTCTCTTTTCTGCGTGTCCTCTGGAATGATGTCCCACACGTCAGTGGGCTTGCTCCCGTTTGGGTGGTAGCGCAAAAAATAGAAACCCTTGTCACGAAGTTCCTTGGCGCGGCCAGAAACTTTTTCGCTGTCCGAATGGGTAGCTCGCTGTTGAGAGCGGATTATCATCCTGAAGTCGGAAACCTTGCCAGCGGCCATGTCCGCCAGCATGTTTTTAAGCTCTTTGAAAGCATCGGCCTTTTGTTGGGGAGTAAGGTCAGTAGATAGCTCGATCTGGCGCTTATAGCGGACGCCTGAAACACCGGTTGCGGAAATCACCGAGCCGTTGATGATTTTCGCTTCGCGTGGCTTTGAACGTATCGCATCGGCGTTGTAGTAATAGCCTTTCGCTAGTTTGACGAAATGAAAAACGTTCTCGTGGACGTTGCCTAGCCGGTCTTTAGTGTTATCCATCCCGCTTTTGACTTTGTTCCAAATGACGCTGTTCCGAAGTATCCAACCTTGGCGGTCGGTAAGCTCGAACGCCACGCGCCACGGTACGCCGACAAGTCCCTTGTTCTCGTAGCTGTCACCCAGATTGAGCCAGAATGAGCCGCTAGGTTTTAGTGTTCGCTTCAACTCGAAAAAGATCGCCGCGAGGTCTTTAACAAAGTGCCGATAGTCGTGCTCAAGGCCAATTCCGCCGTTTTCGTATTCACGCTTTCCCCAATAGGGCGGGGAGGTCATGGCGCAGTCGATACAGTCATCTGGAAGAGTTTTCAGGACGGTGAGAGCGTCACCCTGACAGAAAAGCGGCGAAGTCGACCTGTCGCGGATGTAATTTTCGAACGCACGGCGATACGAAGCCGTGACGATTGGAGCACTCAGCCCCTGGTCGTCAAAGTCGAAGCGCATCGGACGTTGAACGGTTCCGGCTGCTTGTGTCGCTTGTGGTTTCAGGGCCTTCTCCTCGATTGAGCCATCAGAATTCTATTATCAGAACCGCAGGGGGGCAGGCCAAATTATCTTCTGTGGGAAACCGGGCCGTATCATTTCGGGCACGGGCAGAGAAGCCAGTCAAAACGCAGTCTCAAAATGGGAAACCACAAACCTCCACCGCCAAGGTACGATCAAGATAC
>CAVPKQ010000018.1:0-211869 GCA_963705665.1 uncultured Acidobacteriaceae bacterium
ATTCATCAGAGTCGGTAACCGAGGCCTGGACAGAAGCTCCATAGAGCGAGCGCGGGGACAGGCGCTTCGCCACCAGCCAAGCGCCAAGGTTGAGGACAAGCAGCGGGGGCAGTAACTCATATTGCCCGGTGAGTTCGACGGCCATCAGACTTGCCATCACAGGAGCATGGGTCACCGCGGCGAGAAAAGCGCTCAGGCAACCGATGGCGAGCAGCACAGGTTGCGCGACGTGCAGCAGGTGCCCGGCGGCGAGTCCTAATGAAGCTCCCGCGAAGAGCGTCGGCGTGAACACTCCACCGACAGTGCCGGTACCGACGCAGACAGTAGTCGCCAGCAATCGCACAAGAAGAAGAAAGGCGATGCTCCAGAGCGCCGGGGTTCCGGTCAATGTTTCCAGCAGTGCCATATCGCCGTTGCGCCACACCGTGGGCCGCAAGAGGCTCAACAGGCCGACGGCCAGGCCGCCCCACAGCAGCGCCGCGGGCCAGCGACTGGCAAAATGCAGGCTGCGAAGCAGGCGCTGGTACACCGGCCCGATGCATCCAAGCAGCAACGCCAGCGGAAGAGCCCATAGGCCGCTCGCGCTCAATGCTAGGGTGTGATGTACGGCAAAAAGCGGACCGGCCCCGAGTACCATGCGGCTTGCCAGCCAGCCGGCAGCCGACGCGCAGGCGAGAGCGGGGATCTCCGCCCAGAGCCATGCGCCCACAACGATTTCGAGTGCGAAGAACACGCCGGCGAGCGGCGCCTGGTAGGCCGCGGCAACCGCTGCGGCCGCACCGTAAGAGACCTGCCTCGAAAGAGAGAGGGAGGGAAGCGGCGAATGCTCTCCCAGCCACGAGGTCACCGACGATGCAAACTGGATCATCGAGCCCTCGCGTCCGATTGCCGCTCCGGTTGCCACAGAGAATGCCGACGAGACGGTGCGCCACAGGGTTGAGGTAAACGGAATCCGGCCCCGGTGGTGGCGAACGGCATGTACATATTCCTCAAAGCGAACTGGATTGTCCCATCGCCTGACGGCCCAGAGCACGGCAGTTGCAAGTGCAGCACCCAGGATCGGAGTCATGACCCTGCGTTCTGGTGAGAGCGTGGCGGCAGCCTGCGGCAAAAGACCGGTGTGCTGCACAAACACCCACTGCAACATGCGGAATGTAAGACGTACCCCAACGCATGCAAGACCGCTGACCGTGCCAAGCACCGCTGCCCAACCCGCGACCTTGATTCCATCGGCGATTCTACCGGCGATCGCACGCCTGGAAACCGGTTCCGATAAGAGGACCGATGGCGTCATACGGCCTCTGCCGCAGGGTTCAGCAGCGCGCCGGGCTCAAGAGGAGAGCTAATTTCCCGCTCCCAGGCGGAGCGCTCCGTGAATGCAATTCGGCCGGCTAGGAGGCTAGCAAGTTCGAATGCCTGCTCGCAGATCTCCGGCATCGCGATGGATTCGAGCAGTGTGCCCTGCCGGCCCGGACCCAGGTTGAACAGCACACTGGAAAGTGCAGCCCCAGCGTCGATCAACACTCCGGTCCTGGTGCTGTTGAATCCTCCGCCCAGCGGTCCCGGGGAAACGAGACCTCGCATAAACAGATTGTTGAGCAAGGGCGAATTCACGCTCCGGTAATTCATGCTGGGTCCGGTGCAGTTGATCACTCGGGTGGTGGCGAAGCTTTCAATCCCTGACGGCGTGCGGACCGTTACCTTCGCGCCGCTTTCGGCTGCTTCCACGCGCTCGAGATTGCCTTTGCGGATCACAAGCGTGCCCGCGGTCAACTCGGCATCGATCAGGTCCGCGATAGGCGGCGCCATGCGATGCCGCACCACATCCCAGCGACGCTGCAGGTGACGCCGGAAGCGCTTCTGCTCCCTGAGCGGCAACGCCAGCCAGAGGTCGTTGGTAGTGGCGCGCAGGCTGTCGAACGCTGCCCGCCAATCATCACCGTTTCGGATTGACTTATGGAGCGCATGCAGATAGGCAACACAGGTTGGCGCCGTGGCCGCAGGAATTGCGCTCTCCGTCAGCGGAGTGTACGCGGCGTGGCGATTAGGAAAGACGCCATTCCGCGAAACGGCCGTGATCGTACCTCGATGCCCCAGCTCACGCAGCCGCAGCACTGCATCCACAGCCGACAACCCCGTGCCGATCAACGTGACCGGAGCATCCTTGGCCAGATTGCCGTAGGTTTCAGGAAGCCACGCATCGTGACGATAGGCTCCACTCGCCGCTGCGTCGCGGCGGACGCCCGGCAGCATTGCCGGCTCGAAGTTTCCCGTGGCCAGCACTACCAGGTTCGCGCGAAGCTCGCGTCCGTCGCTCAGCTTCAGCAAAGCGCCGGATCCTCTCTGAGAGAGGTCCACCACGCTTGCCTGCACATGCCGCACGCCTTTTGCCGACGCGAGCAACGACTGAAGATAGCGCCCGAAGACGGCGCGCGGAGCAAAGGTCTCCGGCGACGCGGCTGAGTCGTAGTTTGCATGAAGCCAGTTAAGAAAGTGATCGGGCTCAGCGGGCAGCGCACTGATTTTGCCCGCGGGCACGTTGAGCAGGTGCCGCAGGCTGGGCGTCGAGTATGCCAGCCCGAGCCCCAGTTCGGCCCGAGGATCGATGACCAGTATTCTCGCATTCACTTTCTGTTGAACCAGGTGATAGGCGGTTAGGACGCCGCTTGCTCCTCCTCCGACGATTGCGATCGTCTTCTGTTTCGTATTTGGTCGACGCATTCTTGTCTCCTCAAATACGACCTTAGACGCAGTGGAGACACGATGGAATTTGCAAATTCTTATAGGGTATAAACCATCTTCGGAGGCGCACTTATATGGCATCAAGATTACTTCTTGGACATCGTAGGCCGCAGGTTGGAGACTGAGATCGACAAGGAGGTTTTACATGAAAAACCAAACTATTAACCGTTTCGCAACCGTCGTGATTGCGTTAGCTACCGTCATAACTCCGCTGGCAAGCCACGCGGAACTTCACTCGAAATCAAAGGAGATTGTGGTCCTGTTGCCCACGGATCTCCCCGAACAGGCGCAGGTTGGCGGCGAGGGCCTCTTCCTGCACTCGGATAATGCCGGCAGCACTTATCTCTACCTCGAGCAACAGGAGGGCGCGCGTTTGACAGTCCTCGACGTAACCGATCCTGCCGAAATCAAAGCGGTTTCGAGCGTCCATCTGCAGACTGAAGGCGCTTTTGATTTCATGCAGCCTTTGAATAATCGCGCTGAATTGATTCGTTTTCGCCGGAGCGGAGATGTTGCTGTGCTGGACCTGTCCAAGGCGAAGAGGCCCGCATTGCGAACCGTAGCGTCGTTGGGCGATCCGGGAATGGCAGAACCGCTCGGCGTGACCGGTTTTATCTCGAGTGGAACATATAGGTACGTTAGCCCCACGCCGCAGGACTTCCAGGTGGTCGACGTCTCCAGTCCTTCCGCCCCCGCTCTATTGACCACGATCAAGCAAGTGGACGATCGCGTAATGAACGACCAAACCGGCACCACATTCCTGCTTGGCAGCGAAGGCCTGACTGTCATCCGGCAGCCCCGCGTGGAGGAGGACTATCGGGAGAATGAGATACAAATGGAACACAATTAAACGGCCGCTCCGAAACACTGGAACCCGCACGTTTAAGGCGGGTTTCAGTGTTATGCCTTTCCGATAAAGCTGTAGAAGAAACAGTTTGTTATCGGAACGCCTCCGCACTGACGCTGCACCCTCCGCATTCACCGCGCTCTAAAGCCCGAAGGGATCGCTGGGCGGCTGACTCCACACTGTGGGCGCGCGCCTCATCGCCCGACGCATTCAAGGTGCGCGCGTAGACCATCTCGGCCAATGCATACTTGCGGCTGCCTCGACCCAGCGTCTTCTCCAGGATCGCCATGCCCTTTTCTACGTCCGCGCCTGCGCCCGCGTTATTGCCCTCAGCCAGGTAGCACTGGGCACGCAGGATGTATCCCCATCCGATCCAGTAATGATTGGGGCCGAAGGCCCGTTGCCAGAGGGCCATGGACATCTGGAAATCCTGCTGTGCCCGGTAGGGATTGCCGGCGAGCAGGAAAAGCGTTCCCTGATTGCTGTATATCGCAGCCAAGTCGTCGGAACCAATATCCGTCGCGTGCTGGGTTTCCTCAAAGGCTCGTCGCAGGTATTCGCGGCCACGGCGCTGATTATTCTGTTCAATTGCTGTGGCCGCAAGGTTGTTCAGGACAATTGCCGCACGGGCGTGGTCCGATAGATGCTGGTAGAAGGCAAGGGCACGATGACGGAGTTCATCAGCAGCCGCAAATTGCTTTTCCTCTCTATAGAGCGAACCAAAGTTATCCAGAGCGGAGGCATACTGCGAAGCCGCACCTTCGGCGGAGGCAAGAATCTGGAGCGCCTCTTCGTAACAGCGTCGCGCCTGATCGAAACTGCCGATGTCCTGGTAGGTTCTCGCTAGCACTGCCCAGGCAATCCCTCGATCTTCTCCATTGAGAGGACCGTCCGCAAGTTGCACCAGAGGTTTCAGCAGTGAGATAGCTGCCTCCATGTGACCCTGTTTGTCGAGTTCCAGGGCCCTGGCGACAGAAGTCCCTCCGGGATCTTCCCGGCATAGCGACGGAAGAGGCGTGAGCAGGAGCACAACGAGAGAGATGAGCCGGCTTCGATTTCTCATGCGGCGATCTTCAGCGCGCTATTGAAGAGAATCAAAGCCTTTGCAGTGGGAGCCCAAATTAGTGCAGCCTTGCCGGCGGTAAGTGCAGAGAGTGGGCGGGCCGCGCCGGCGTCCTATAGTAGCTAGGCCTGGTGTTTCAGAGCTTCTCTAAGTTTCGCTTTGATCGGCACTAGCAGAATCAGGGGACGCTATTTATTCGCGTGGAAAAAGTAGTAGTCGGCGGTGTACGGCACGAGTATTTGCTTACCCACATCGCCGATCACGGAGCAACCGCTAGTGGGGGCAAATCCCCCTTGGGTGTTCAAACGCTGGACGAAAGTGGTCTGAGTCAAGAATTTACCGCCGGCTGGTCCCGCTTCCGACCCGATTGACTCCAGTAAGAGGCAGGCGATTGCACCGGCATGCGGACAACTCTGGTCAGACCCGGCGGGAATCGACTGCAGTTGCAGTCCCCATACCTTGCTGCTATCGAGGGAACTCTGCCAGGTTGGGCTGCCAAAGGGTAGAGGGTTTGGGGCGGACCCGTTGGGGTTGGTGTTAGGGCTAAGGAAGTGTGTGACCGCCTCCACGGACTGACCGAAGATACTCGCAAAAAGGGTCGCTTCAGGGCGAGCGCCGTTGACGGTCCAGGAAGCTGTAGAAGCGCCCGGTCTTGTGGGCAGGCAAACATAGCCTTGAGTTCCCACGGCGTGACCCAGGAAAAATGCGGAGTTTCCCGCTGGTGGCGTAATCGCGCTTGGTGTGGCTGGAGCCGTGATGTTTTGCGCTTCTGCGTGAATAATCATGCCGAACGCACATCCGAGCGCGAGAGTGGCTAAGAAAAGGCTCCGGCCTCGCGTAGGTATTCTTATCGAATCACCAAAGTTAACGCCCATTTGTCCTCCAGTGTAATCTTTCCGGTTGAGGTTATTGAGACACGGAGAGCAGCCACAGCCGCCTTCCATCATATTGCAATAAAGTGGGGCCTGGGACAGATCGGTTCCATTCGCACTTGCTGGAATTTTGTGTATGGAACGTTGCCGGTGGTTCTGTATGATTCCGAATATAAGAATTGGCATAAGCAAGTTGGTAATTGCAAAAAAAGGGGCCTGAATTCGGAGGCCGGTGATGGACGTGTATCCGCTCCAGAGTAGTAGCGGGCAAGGACCGTGCGTACGGGCTGATCTTGGTAGAGACTTTTTGAAGGAGATCAACGAGATATGCGGAAATCCTTGGCTTGGGGCGCGTTCCTGCTGGCAGCTATTGTGGTGCTGCTCGGAACCGGATACGCACTTGCGCAGTCGCAGACCTACGACCAGAGTTTGTACGGAGGCATGAAGTGGCGGCTGATCGGTCCGTTTCGCGGCGGCCGTGTCGAGTCGGTCACCGGCATTCCGAACGATCCGCTGACCTACTACATGGGCAATGTGGGAGGCGGGGTTTGGAAAACCACCGATGCCGGCCTGACCTGGAATCCGCTGTGGAACCATGAGCCGGTCGCCTCGATCGGGGCGGTTGCTGTCTCCTACTCCGATCCGAATATCTTGTATGTCGGCACCGGCGAGGCTTGCCCTCGCGGAGATGCCTCGTATGGCAACGGTATGTACAAATCCACCGATGCCGGCAAGACGTGGACTCACCTGGGGCTTGACGACACCCGCCACATCGGGAAAATCCTCATCGATCCGCACGATCCCAATCGAGTTTTTATCACCGCCCTCGGCCATGTTTACGGGCCCAATCAGGAGCGCGGCGTCTTCCGCTCCACCGACGGCGGCAAGACGTGGACCAAGGTTCTCTATAAGAACGACACCACCGGCGCTGCCGATATCGTCTTCGACGGCAATAACACCCAGATTCTTTATGCGTCGTTATGGACTTTTCAACGAACCCCGTGGCACATGACCAGCGGGGGCTCGCCCGACGACGGACTCTACAAGTCGACCGACGGCGGCGACACCTGGACGAAGGTGGGTGGGCAGGGATGGCCGACGGGGATACTGGGCAAGATCGGCGTGGCTGTCTCCGCCGCCAATCCCGACCGCGTCTATGCGTTGGTGGAAGCCACACAAAACCAAAAGGGTCTTTACCGCTCCGATGACGGCGGCCAAAGCTGGCAGCTCATGAACAATCAACACTATTTCATGCAGCGCCCCTGGTATTTCACCCACGTTTGGGCAGATCCGCGGAAGGCCGACACGGTCTATGTGCAGAATTTGGGTGTCTACCGTTCCACCGACGCCGGCAAAACTCTCGCACGGATAGACTCGGTGCCGCACGGCGATAACCACGCGCTCTGGATCGACCCCAACAATTCCAAGCGCATGATCATCGGCAACGATGGCGGCGCAACCATCTCCAACAATTACGGCAAGACGTGGAGCACCATTTACAATCAACCCACCGCGCAGTTCTATCACGTCTCCGCCGACAACCTATTCGATTACCACGTCTACGGCGCTCAGCAGGACAATTCCACCGTCGTCATCGCCACCCGCACTCGCCACCGCGACATCTCGTCCGCCGATTACGCCTCGACCGGCGGCGGCGAAAGCGCTTCCATCTTCATCAGCCCGGGCGATCCCAATATCGTCTATGCGACCGACAAGGAGACATCCTATATTCACCGGTTCGACAAGAAGACCGAGCAGGACCAGGATATCTCCGAGTGGCCCGCCTCGGTCGACGGCTGGGGAGCGGAGGCGGATAAGTACCGCTTCAACTGGGAAGAGCCGATTGCCACTTCTCCGTTCGACCCGCACACCATCTATCACGGGTCGAACGTGCTTTTCGAGTCGACCGATGACGGGCAGGACTGGAAGATCATCAGCCCGGATTTGACGCGCAATGACAAGAGCAAGCAGCAAAGATCGGGAGGGGCGATCACCGGCGATAACGCCACCATTGAGATATACGACGTGATCTATTCGGTGGTGGAATCGCCGCTGCAAAAAGGCCTGATCTGGGTAGGCACCGACGACGGCATGGTGTGGGTCACCCGCGACGGCGGCGGACACTGGGAGAATGTTACTCCCAAGGGTCTGCCTGAATGGAGCAAGGTCAGCATGATCGAACCGTCTCCCCACGCTGCTGGCGGGGTCTACGTTGCCGTCAATCGCTTCAAGAACGACGACCTCAAACCCTATGCCTGGAAGACCGACGACTATGGCAAGACGTGGACGTCGATCACAAACGGCATTCCTACTGGCTCATTTCTCCGCGTTGTAGCCGAAGATCCCGTCCGTCGCGGCCTGCTCTTCGCCGGGACTGAAACCGGGGTTTACGTCTCCTTCAACGACGGCGGCCAGTGGCAGCCGTTGCAGATGAATCTGCCAGTCGCTTCCGTTCGCGACCTGATCATTCATGGTGACGACCTGGTTGTTGCCACTCATGGCCGCGCCTTCTGGAGCCTTGATGACATCACTCCGCTGCGCCAGATCGACCAGCAAGTGGCCGGCTCCGATGCTTTTCTCTATAAGCCTGCAGTTGCCTACCGCGTTCGCCGCAGTGGCGGGCTTGCTCTGACCGGTAGTGGGCCGGCGGCGCAGAATCCTCCGGACGGCGCAGTGATTGATTACTATCTGAAATCCGCGCCCGGTTCCGAGATCACCCTCGATGTCCTCGACAGCCAAGGCAAACAAGTTCGCCATTTCAGCAGCCGTCAGGCGCCCGCTCCGCAAGTCCAGGGAGGAGGCCCAAATCGGGAAGTTGACCAGGCTCGCTTGCCGGCCGCGGCGGGAATCAACCGTTATGTCTGGGACCTTCGCTATCCGCCGCCGACACTTCTGGCCAGCGGCCCTCATCCCGCGTATGGAGGCGTGGCCATCGGTCCCTATATCCTGCCTGGGATGTATCAGGTTCGCTTGATGGTGAACGGGAAAACCATGACCCAGCCGCTCGAGGTGAAAATGGACCCGCTGGTGAAAACCAGCGAGGCCGATCTTGCCAGGCAGTTGGATCTGGGATTGAAAGTCCGCGATGAGTTAAACCTCTTGATTACGACGGTCAACCAGATCGAAGGCGTGCAGCAGCGGACCGCGGCGCTTGAGCACCAGGCCGGATCGGGATCGCCGGTAGCGGCCAAGGCCGGCAGCCTGAATGACAAGCTGTCGGAGCTGGTCAATGAACTCTACGAACCTGAGATCCTGGCGGCGGAAGACGCCCACAACTACCCGGTGAAGCTCAGGGTGCAATTCATTACACTCCAACACTTCCTGGATAGCGCCGACACCGGCCCCAGGCCGCAAGCCTACCAGCGCCTTCAGGTGCTCACCCAGCAACTCGACGTGCAGCTTGCCAAGTGGAAGGCGCTTCAGGCCAACGACGTTCCGGCGCTCGACAAAATGGCGGCGGCAGCAGGACTTGGGCATATCAACCTGATGGCGGCTGCGTCGCACGAAGAAGCGTTTCAGGCGATGGCAAGCAAATAAATACCGGCTTGCCATCGCGTCAAAAATCATTCCGCAAAAGCCGGGTGCCCCATATCTGGCGCGCTCTTTGCGCCAGATGTGGGAAACCGCGGATCTCTCCACTTCGCTTTCCAGCCCAGCAAGCTTCGTTCGCCTGGACCCCGGTTTCGCTCTCTAGAAAATCATCCTACTACCATAACTTTGTCATCTCGGCCGGAGCGCTCATGGGCCTGCGGGCCACCCAAGAGGATGAAAATCGGGTTGAGGGAGGCTTGGTTGGCAATTACACCTGCCTTTGTCATCTCGACCGGAGCGCAGCGAAGTGGAGAGATCTGCGGTTAGGCAGAAGCAGATTCCTTCGGGAATGACAGAAGAAAGGCAAAGGCGATGCGTTCGCTCTCTCGAAAATCGTCCTGCAAAACCTGGGTGCCCCATATCTGGCGCGCTCTTTGCGCCAGATGTGGGAAACCGCGAGATCTCTCCACTTCGCTGCGCTCCGGTCGAGATGACAAAGGCAGGTGTAGTTGCCGACCAAGCCTTCCTCAGCCCGATTTCATCCCCTTGGGTGAGCCGCACAGGCACTTCGGTCGAGATGACAAACTTAATGTTTGTGTTTCACATTAACAGTGAAAACGGTATAGCGGGGGCGTTGCTAGAGGTGTTGCCATGAATTCGACCAAGCGTCCCGTGACTGTATTGGTCGTCGCTTGCGTGTATATCGCGGTAGGCGTCATTGGTTTTGCCTACCACTTCCGCGAGCTGCTGGCCCTGCAACAGGGCAGCGGCTGGGTGGAACTCACGGAGTTCCTGGCAGTAGTCTCCGGAGTATTCATGCTCCGGGGCCAAAACTGGGCGCGCTGGCTCGCGCTCGCCTGGATTGCATTCCATGTCGTCCTGAGCGCCTTTCGCGCATTCCACGAACTCGCCATCCACGCCCTGTTCTGTGCCGTAATTGCATGGCTGCTTTTTCGTCCGGATGCCGCCCGATATTTTCGCCGTGCTCGAACCCAGGACACAACTGAAGACGCATAGTATGGCGAATGCAATGTGTCATCCAAGGCCGGTCGCTCGCGTGATCAGTAACAACCCTGCCACGATGACAACGGCTCCAATAGCTTGCGCGACGCGCTCGCCGGCCGGCGCGAGTCGTTCGGCGGTGATAGCTGCCGTCACTACAGCCATTGCGCGTAAATCCATGACCCCAATCACCAAAAGGATCGCCGTCAAATTGGCGCAGCTTAGCCCGCAGTGGAATCCGAAGCGCAAGCCCTGTCGCCACGCCGTGGTGGCGTCTGCGGGCAGCGTGCAGCCGCGCGCCGGCGTTTCCCGGCAACGGGCAAGGTGATGTGCCTTCCATGACGTGAGCTGGACTGCGCCGGCTAAGAGGATGACCACACCAACAGCGACTGGAGCAGCGCGAGCCAGTGCCGGTTGTTCCATCTCGACTGTTGCCAGCACGACGCCCAGCGGAAAGATGGCCAATCCGCACAGGGTCCACACGAAGAAGTACCCAAGACCCGAAAGCAGGGTGAGACTTCCCAGACGCGATTCGCCCCTCCAGCCGACCGCCTGACGGTAGCGCCACAGTATTGGCGCCAGGGACGGGAGCATCATCGCCGCCATCATCACGACCCACATCGCGAGGAATGATGCAGTGGCTTCGATCCACGTTTGTCCTGGCATCCGCATCCACACCATCGACATCGTCCAGCCGCCCGGCATCGGCATCCCTCGCATCGCCGACATGGGTCCGCACCAGACAATTGTCAGCGCCGCGCTAGTGGCGAAGAGCAACGCGGAGACACCGGCAAAGGCAGGATGGGAAGTTCGCTCGGAAGCCACGCCCGTGTCCATGCTCCGGCAGATACGGGGCTCAAAATTGCTGGCGAGGGAAATTATGTCAGTCATGATGCTCTCTCCGTTTTCCAGGTCGAGGTATCAGTAGGCACGCGGTTCAGCGCCCGCCGGTTCCCAGGTCGTCCGAATACCCAGCCTTCAGGCGGGACCACTGGGCGGTTGGACGTCCATCGGTACGGATAACTTGCTTGCCTTCAAACCGTTGTGGCCAGCCGGCTGGCGAATCCTCCCACATCTCCTGCCGCCCGTAGACCGTCATGTCGAGCAAATCGTAGCTATTGTCCATCGCTTCGCCGCCCCGGCCCGTCGTCCAGTAAGTCTCGAAGACATTGGATCCTTGTCGCAGGTAGCAAACGATGTGAAACAGGCCCACCCGGCGTCCAACCAAGAGAGTGTCGAGCGAGTCCTGGGCCGAATACCAAGGCATCTCCCAGCCCATGAAGTCGCGGTACCGGGCGCTCGGTTCGTAAGGGCCTTGGCAGAACACGGCGTAGGTGACGTCGCGAGAATGAATGTAGGACAGCTCGCGGACCTGCGATGTAAGCCAGGTGCACCCCTCGCACTGCTCGGGCGCAGGGTGGCCGGTGTGCCACATGAAGTAGTAGGCGATGAGCATCCGGCGTCCCTCAAACGCGTCCGATAGTGTGACCGCGCCTCGTTCGCCAATAAGCCGTGTGGCGCCATCCACCTCGACCATGGGGAGCCGTCGGCGGCCGGCTGCAATCGCGTCGCCTTCTCTTGTGTGAGCCTTCTCTCGAACCCGCAATGCGGCCAGCTCGGAGTGGAAGGTGTTCCGATCGACTACCTTAGGGGCTCCAAGTTCATCTCTCATGAAGTCTGTCATCGTTCTCTCCTTGAGCGCCTGGGGCGCTGTTTTCATTTTCCTGAGGTCGCGCCGGCTCGAAGGCGGCGAAGCGGCCGCCCTTCTCTAGCTCTCTTTCGCCTCTGCGTCGCGCTTTCGGAAGGCGGCTTCTCCAGCGTCGGACACCTTGACCCACTTCGCGTCAGGCGAGGCCTCGGCGTCGTAGTTGTCGTGCCAGTTCCACCACTTGTAGGGCGGGGTCTGGGGGTAACCCTCTGGCGAGTCCTCCCAAGTCTCCTGACGGCCGAGCGGCGTGATGTCGAGGTAGCTCCAGATGGTCCCCATCGCCTCGTCGCCGCGGCCGTTGATGAAGTATGTGCGGAACACCCGCTCGCCATCGCGGAAGAACACGTTGTGGCCGTGCCATTCATCGACGCCGAAGTCCGCGTCGAAGCTGTCGGTGATGGTGTACCAGGGCATCTCCCAGCCCATCCGCGCCTTCACGCGCGCGATCTCCGCTTGCGGCGCGCGTGAGGCGTAGACGAGGGTGGTGTCGCGGATGTTCAGATGGGCTAGGTGGGAGACCTGATCGGCGCCCAGGGAGCAGCCGCGGCAGGCGTGCTCGGGCCAGCCGAAGACCCCGGGCTCGAAGAAAGCGCGATAGACGATCAACTGTCGGCGGCCCTCGAACAAATCGAGCAGGCTTACCTGGCCCTTGGGTCCGTCGAACGCGTACTTCTTGTCCACAGCCAGCCACGGCATCCGCCGGCGTTCGGCGGCCAGCGCGTCACGGGAGCGGGTAAAGGCCTTCTCCTTCACGAGAAGCTGCTGGCGCGCAGCCTCCCACTCCTGCTGCGACACGATCGGGGGTGTGTTCATCGCGGGATCTTTCCCGTGTTCCTTGTCTCTCTCTTTGCTTGTCGCCATCTTATTTCTCCTTCGTCGGATGTTGGCTTTTCGTTGTGTTATCGATATGACCGAGTGCATGGTGGTCATGTACTAATACTGATGCAGGTATCCAACGGCCAGGGAGTGACAAGTGTGGCGGGATTCCGATGGATTCGCTGATCACGGCCGCGGCACGCGCCCTCGTCCAAGGTGATCCCCTCGGCGCGTTGAAGCGGGTCGCGCTGCGCGACGATGCGCCTGCGCTCGCGCTTCGCGGTATCGCAATTGCGCAGCTCGGCGATTTCGAGCGCGCGCGGGCGCTGCTACGATCCGCTCAGCGCGCCTTCAGTCCAAAAGAATCCGTGGCGCGGGCGAGGTGCGTCGTTGCTGAAGCCGAGATCGCACTTGCCTCGCGCGACCTGGGCTGGCCTGAGAAAGCGCTTGATCGAGCGCGCGTGATACTCGAAGAACACGGAGACAGGTTGAACGCCGCGCTTGCGCGGTACCTGGAGATCCGGCGCCTTCTCCTGATTGGACGCCTGGACGAGGCGGAGCAAATGCTTGCCGAGCTCGACCCGGCTCTGTTTCCGCCCGCATCGAGAACCGCCCACGAACTCGTAGTTGCAGGGATTGCGATGCGCCGCTTACGGACGAAAGCGGCGCGCGCTGCGCTCGCTCGGGCCGAACGCGCCGCGCGGCAAGCAGGTATCCCTGCTTTAATGGCGGAGGTGGAAAGCGCATCCCATGTTCTAAATACGCCGGCGGCACGCCTGATTGCACGTGGCGAGGAGCGGCCGCTGCTGCTCAAAGACGTCGAATCGTTGCTGGCGTCAAGAGCGCTCGTCGTCGACGCGTGCCGGAATGTCGTGCGCGATACACGTTCAGTGGTTTCGCTCATAACACGTCCGGTATTGTTCGCGCTCGCCCGCGCGCTGGGCGAAGCGTGGCCCGGCGACGTCCCGAGGGACATACTTCTTGCCCGCGGATTCGGAGCGAGATTCGTCGATGAATCGCATCGCATGCGGCTGCGAGTCGAAATCGGACGTCTTCGGAAGATGCTTCGGTCGCTGGCCGATATCATTGCGACCAAGCGAGGGTTTGCACTGGCGCCTCGTGGTGGACGCGAGGTCGTTGTGCTGGCGCAGCCCGTTGACGATGAAAATGGCGCTGTTCTCGCTTTTCTCGCCGACGGTGAGTCGTGGTCGAGTTCAGCTCTGGCGATTGCGCTTGGGACAAGCCAGCGTACCGTGCAGCGGGCGCTTGATTCGCTCGCGGCAGCGGGAAAGGTCCAGTCGTTCGGCCGAGCGCGAGCTCGACGCTGGATAACTCCGCCGATGCCGGGTTTCACCACGACTTTGCTACTCCCCGCTCCGCTGCCAATTGATTAAGGTGAAAGTATGAAACGATCAACCGCCGAAATCGTCCGTGAGTATGGTCCCTTTCCGGAAGCTGACCGCGTCCATGGAGTCAGCTATGACGGTGAGAAGGTTTGGTTTGCCTCCGGAGAGAAGCTGAATGCCTTCGACCCCGCGAGTGGAAAGGCAGTGCGCTCGATTGATGTCGCCGCGCATGCCGGAACAGCCTTCGACGGCCGGCACTTGTTTCAAATCGCTGAGGATCGTATCCAGAAGATCGATCCCAAGAGCGGCGAGGTGCTCGCCACCATTCCGGCGCCCGGCGGCGGCGGTGACTCGGGGCTGGCGTGGGCCGAGGGGTCGCTCTGGGTTGGGGAGTATCGGAACCGCAAGATCCATCAAATTGATCCCGGCACAGGGGCAATTCTTCGCACCATCGAGTCGAACCGTTTCGTCACTGGCGTCACTTGGGTTGAGGGCGAGCTCTGGCACGCCACTTGGGAAGGTGATGAGAGCGATTTGAGGCATATCGATCCTCGGACTGGAGAGGTTCTTGAAAACCTGGAAATGCCTCACGGAGTCTACGTTTCAGGGCTCGAGTCCGACGGCGGCGATCAGTTTTTCTGCGGCGGAGGAAAAACCGGGAAGGTCAGGGTAGTCCGGCGGCCTCGGCGGGGAGCTCGGGCAAATAGGGGTACGCCGCCAGGGATCGGCAAGAAGGACGGTCGATCGAGAGGGGAAGACGCGCCGGCCGGCCAACAAGCGAGTGAGTCGGCCCGCAACTAGGGCAAGGTGCTCCGTTTCAATAGTGGCGATGCGTCGCAACGCGGAGAAACGATCCAGGGCCAGGGCGCCAAGGGCTTGCCACGCGCTTTGAACTCATCCGGTTCGGCGACGAGACTCAGGATTCTTGGGGTGATCTGGAGGATGTCTGCGCGGATCATTACACCCAATAATGCACCCAATTACACCCATTCCCTTGAGCCTAGGCCCCGATCCGCTTGGGGTCGGGGGTATGCAAAATATGCGATGTTGTCGTATATTTTGCATATGTGGATCGAGCGAGATGTTGAGGCCCGCCTGAAGCGCTCTGCGAAGACTCGGCCCGCGATCGTCCTGACCGGCGCCCGCCAGACCGGCAAGACCTCCACCTTCCGGCACCTATTTCCGGATTATAGGTTCGTATCTCTAGATCTTACCGACCGAAGCTGAGCAGGCCGAAAAGGAGCCAGCGCACTTCCTTCAGCGCCATCCGCCGCCCGTCATTATTGATGAGGTGCAATATGCCCCTGGCCTTTTCCGGCACCTCAAGGTGGCCGTGGATGCCAGCCGTAGACGCAACGGGCAATTCCTCCTTACCGGGTCCCAAAAGTTCACCCTGATGAAGAACGTCTCCGAATCGTTGGCGGGCAGGGCCGATATCGTGGAATTGGAGACGCTATCTTTTGCCGAGATTCGCAGAGCGCTGCCCAAAACTGAGCTGGAAACCGCCATCGTGCGCGGCGGGTTCCCGGAACTCTATGCCAACCCGGACATTGACTCGGTCGCCTTCTACAATTCTTACCTTGCCACATACCTGGAACGCGATGTGCGCGCCCTAGCGAATGTTGGCAGTCTGCGGGACTTTGAGAGGTTTCTACGCGCTTGCGCCTTGCGCTCTGCAAACCTGTTGAACAAAGCGGATCTGGCGCGGGATGTAGGCATCGCACCATCGACAGCGAATCAATGGCTGTCCGTGCTGGAAGCCTCCGGCCAGGTAGTGCTGCTTGAGCCATGGTTCTCGAACCGAACCAAGTCCATAGTCAAGAGTCCAAAACTCTACCTTGCGGACACTGGCCTGCTCTGTGCTCTGTTGAATATTCGATCTGAGGGCGCGCTCAGGCAATCGCCCGCAGCCGGCGCAGTATGGGAGACGTTTGTTTACGCTCAACTCCGCGAGCGTGAACGCCGTGCCGGGCGCTCCGGCAGCCTCTTCTTCTGGCGTGATCGAACTCGCGAAGTAGACTTCGTCGTGGATGTCGGCGGACGCCTGGAGCTGTTTGAGGCGAAATGGACCGAGCTCCCGGATCTCGGCGATACGGTCAATCTCGACTTCGTGCGTCACGTAATCGGCAAGTCAGGGGTGACCGCCGGCGCAATCGTCTCTCGCACACCGAACAGCTTTCCTTTCGCAAATGGATTCCGGGCGTTACCTGTGACCGGACTCGGATAAATTTGCCCCTTCGCCCCGATACTCTGTTACTGGCGATAGCAATTTCATGCCTGTGCCGAGGAAGCTCGCAACAAGTTATAATTCCGCTCCTGTGCTCCCAAAATTGCGTAGGCCTTATAGGCAGTTCTGTATGGAGGGTCAAAAAGTGAGGAGATTTGACTATGCCGAATTTGAGTCTAAGACGGTTTGCCGCATGCGCCGCACTATTGACGGGCCTTGTGCCTGTTGCGTCTGCCGCTGAAATTCTTATCGTTGACGCGAAATCCCAGCCAGAGAGTTTGACGGTCGCACCGGGTGGGATACTGATCGTCGGTAGCGCGAGCAGTCCATTCATCTACAAGGTACGCCCGGGCTCGACCACTGCTGAGAAGTTCGTTGATGCCAGCGCTGAGGGTGCCGGAACCTTTTTCTTCGGTATGCTTGCCGATGCCACTACCAACACATTGTGGGCATGCCAGCTAACCCCGGTGCCAGGCACAGCGCCGGTGAAGCGTCATACCGCCCTGAGGGGCTTTGATCTCTCCACCGGCGTCGAAAAGCTTCGTTGGAGCCTGCCTGGTGACAATAGTACCTGCAACGATTTCTCAGTCGGACCGGACAGGGCGCTTTACATCACCGACACCGCCAACGGCAAAATCTACAAGCTAGCAGCCGGTGCTACCACTGCCGAACTCTTCCTGGAAGATCACGCGCTCTACGGCATCGACGGGATCACTTTTTTGGACGGTACGCTGTATGTCAACAATGTGTTCTCGAACAATCTCTACCGTATCCCGGTGGACGCTGCCGGCAAGGCCGGACAACCTGTCGATATCTGGATGGATCAGCCCGTGAAAGGGCCGGATGGCATGCGCGCAGCCAATGGCAAGCTACTCCTTGCTGAGAATGGCAACGGCAAGATTGCCGTGATTACTGTCAATGGCGATAAGGCCAGCGTCACAGTAATCAAGGAAGGATTCAAGACACCAACCGCAGTCGAGCCCGCGGGCGACACGATCTGGGTCGCCGAACGCGGCGCCGGCAAGGCAGTATCGATTCCGACGCCGAAATGACAGAGGGAAATTGGTGAGTGGGACCGTGAGCCTCAGAATGTTCTGCGCCACGAGGCATCGTTCTGGCTTCACTATAGCGTTTTCACAATCGGTGAATCCCAAGAAACTCTCACCAGGACACAGCAATTGTGAAAACGCTATAGATGACTTACCGTTCCTTCGGCGTCACGCGGAATACACCACCTGTCCTGGAATCCTCGAGCATCCACAGCGCGCCATCGGGAGCGACCTCCACGTCGCGGATGCGGTGACCAACATCCCAGCGTTCGGCAGGCTTGGCGCCCCCCTGGCCGTCGAAGGTAATACGGTTGAGCGTCTTTGTCGCCATTCCGCCAATCAGGGCGGAGCCCTTCCACTCCGGGAACATCGCGCCGTTATAGAAGGTGAGGCTGCCTGGCGCGATGACCGGCGTCCAGTAGATGACCGGCTTGGTTAAGTCAGGCCGCGTGTCTGGACTCGGGATCGGCACTCCGTTGTAGTTGGTCGCGTAGGAGACGAGGGGCCAGCCATAATTCTTGCCGGGCTCGATCAGGTTCAGCTCATCGCCGCCCCTCGGGCCATGCTCAACCTCCCACAACCGGCCGTCGGGCGCGAAGGCCAGACCGTAGGGCGTACGGTGTCCGGTGCTCCAGGTCTCCGCCGGCGTCAGGTTAGGTCCGGGGAAGGTATACGTTCTCACGACCGGAGCAGTCTTCGCGGCTTCGGTATCCCTGGGCGGGTCAATCACGGGCACGCTGGCCGCGCCCTTCTTCCCGGCCATCGGATTGCCGCGAGCGGGCTTGCCATCCAACGTCAGGCGCAGGATCTTGCCGAGTGGCTGGTTAGGATCCTGAGCCGATGTCATGCGCTGTCGATCGCCAGAGGTAAGGAATAAATAGTGGCCATCCGGGGAGAAGGCTATCTGTGCACCGAACTGTCCACCATTGCCCCTCTCGCCATCGCGCCAGATCACTTTGAGTTTCTCGAGGCTCGCCGAATCCTTGCCCAGCGCCAGCCGCGCTCGTGCAAGAGCCAGGCTCGAACCGCCATCGCCCGGCTCCGAATAGGTAAGGTAGACACTGTGATCCTTGGCATAGTGCGGCGAGAGGAAGACGCCCAACATGCCGCCTTGTCCTTTGTGAAGAACGACCGGCACATTCGCAACGGGCGTCTTGGCTCCCTGCTGAGTCAGCAAAACCATGCCGCCGACCTTCTCTGTGATCAGCATCCGCCCGTCAGGCAGGAAAGCAATCCGCCAGGGCAGAGTGAGGGTCGTTACCTGGACCATGTTGAAAGGCAGGCTAGGCTCGGGCTTCTGCTCGCCCGCATTGATCTGCGCATCTGCGTGGGCCGCCGCCAGAGCTAGACATAGTCCCGCGATCGCTAACCGTTTCATCTCGTTTTCTCTCTATCCGTATCGGTTGGTCCGGCGTTAGCAAAGCTATTTCCCGTGAACTTTTTCTTCAGGGTATTTCTCGATATTCATGGATATTCGCGTCGGATGATTCAGGAATCCGGGTTGGTCAAATATTCCTGAACGCACTGAATCGCATGCGGAGGAGTCGTAACGCTGTTTGCGCAGAGATAGGCTGGGAGCAACATCCTGTTTTTTTTATACCACTTCTGTTTCATTTCTTGCTCCATCCAACCTGGACCTCGGCACTCTTCCAGAACAGGGCGTATTTCGTTGAACGGTTCTCTGTCATCAGGACCCGCGAAGACCAGCTCCAGGTAGAACTCGCACAAGTCATCCCAATATCCGGGAATGTCAGAGAGCCTTCAAGCCGACCGGCAAGGTATGGCGTGCCATAAACTGGATTGCAATGCTCCTTACGCTGACGACAACTCACCAACCCGCGACCGATCTAGGCTATCTGCTGCACAAGAATCCCGTGCGGATGCAGACCGAAGAGCTGGCGTTCGGCAAAGCTCACGTCTTCTATCCGGAGGCTGATCAAACCCGCTGCACAGCCGCTGTCTTGCTGGACAAACGTGGGGACAGGCTGGTGTAGTGCACCCCAAAAGTGAGACATGGCGGGTGTGCGGAAAATGGGGACACTCAGCGGTCATAATGGAGATGACCGATGAGCAAACAGAGAGCACGGTATAGCGCGGAGTTCAAGCAGGATGCGGTCAGTCGCATGGGGCACGGTGGCCAGACCGTCACCGCCTTGGCAAGGCAATGCCGAGCATCCGCTGAGGGCAGGCTGTTTTTGACTCCGGGTGCCGGGGCGGGGCCAGCTAGAAAATTCAACGGCAAATCCAACGATCAAAAGGAGACCATGAAATGGCTACTTCCTTCGCCAGCGACATCAGGCCGATGTTTCGACCGATCGATGTTGAGCACATGAAACACGGTGGCGTTTTACTGGACGACTTCGCTTACATGTCCCATGCGGAAAATGATCACGGCAACGCGCGCGCCGTGCTCGAAACAGTGGTGGGAAATCCCCCATCCATGCCGCCCGGGGGGCCGTACTGGACGGCGGAGCAGGTTGCCCTCTACAAGAAGTGGATGGACGAGGGATTCCAACCCTGAGCAGCGAGCAGGCTGGTCGATGCGGCTGATCCCGGCCTAAGATGCAACCACATCGCCAGCCATCGCCGCCTTGGGCTGAGAACGCAGCAGCAAGTAGAAAGCGGCAATGTGGGTGATCATCAGCGCGGGTACGTAGATAACCGGGATCGCGTAGGTCGCGCCCAATTGTCCCGCCAGTGCGGGAAGGCCGACCCGGACCGCGTGGTAGTAATCGAGGACGAGATCGGCCGTTCCAACGACATTGAAGGCGACGGCTAAGGTCCAAAACAGCGGGCGTATTCTTGTCGCGAGAAGCGCCAGAAGCGCCAGCACACCGGTAGCAAAGTCACCATAGGCGGCGAACGTAGCAAAGCTGGCAGGCAGATTGGGTCCGACGACGCCTGGAAGAATAAAGACCAGGCCGAAGAAGCGGAAGCTGTGAATAGTAGCGATGACGCGTTGCGCTTCGAAACTCTCCATCGACTTGAGCTTGGGCCAGAAGTACGCGCTGAAGCAGAGCAAGCACGCCACATAACCTAAAACGAGATGTAGTTGGAAGATGATTTCCGGCGACATTTTAGCCTCCTATCGCGTGGGATGAGAGACATGATCGTCTCCTTCTAGGGTTTCCTCCTGCCGCAGTGCTACCGCGAGGAGAGTCACTACTGCGCACCTGGGCCTATCAGCATCCTGAGCGGCATCAAGGGTCCGACGGGAATGTACTGGTGATCCATCAACTGTTCCTTCGCGAGCGGCAGCGTTTCCATAATGGCTCGTGCCTCGTCCTCAGTCTTCGCCTCGACCAGGAAGATGACGCCTTTGCCATCGCCGCGGGAATACCACTCGCGGATTTTCCCGTCGAGGTAGAGCTTCACAGTTGCCGGAACCTCGGACGGCATCACGTCCAAGATTTGTTGAACGGTTACGCCCGGCTTGGGAGTCTGAATAACCAGCACTTCGGTGGTTTTAGGTATAGCCACGCTCGGCACGCCTTGGGAGGCTCCCGGCTGTGATTGCGCTACGGACGCTACGGGTAGCATTGCAATGAGAAAAGGGATCATGAATTTCATCGCGTTGTCCTCTCAATTCGGTTGTTATCGTTTCGATTTCTCAAAAGAGTACGATCGTACTCTTTTGAGGGCAAAAAAATTACTCTTCAGCGAAGCACTTTATGAAAAAGTTCCTCGCCTCCATCAACATCTGCTCGCGGGTTTGAGGGGCCAAGGTGATCCGGACCGCGGTCAGCACCCCAGCCATACTGGAGAACAACAGCTGAAACTTCGCCAGTTTTTCTTCTCGCGTCTGACCAGGAACAAACGGCAGTAGCCGCTCACGATACGCTTCTCGCGACGCCTCAATCCGTTTTCGCACCGGCAAGGGCTTTCGCGCGAGCTCCGGCCCGAGAGCGGAGACCACACAACCCATTCCTGGCGAATTAGCGTGGCGCGCGCTTAGATAGTATTCGATGATGGCACGCAGAGCCTCACCCTCGGGCGCGGACTTTGCAATTCCCACCATGCCTCTTCCCATCTCGTCGAATGCGCGTGAAACCGCTTCGACGAACAGGTCATCCTTGCTCTTAAAATGCCGGTAGAAGCCCCCTTTCGTCAGGCCTACCTTCTTCATCACTGTTCCGATGCCGCTGCTGTCACCACCGTGCTCGCGGAAAGAGCGAGCGGCCACGGAAAGAATGTTCTCGTGGTTCTGCGCTTTGTGTTCCAGGGAGTATCGCACGACTAAAGAGTACGCCCGTACTCTAATGCCTGTCAAGGGCAGTGCCGTTACGATAGCTGACACCAGAAGAGTTTGCGCAGGCGAGCGAAGTTCGGAGTGTATGGTGGGCGATCCGAACCTGCGAAAGATCTTCACCCCGGGAGCGGTGCACTTTGCCTCAAGCAGTTTCGCGCGAGCGATCAGAAGAGGTAAGGCACCAGGGCGGCGGTCTGATGGGCGTAGGTGGCATACGTCTCCCCAAACTGGGAGCGCATCCACTGCTCCTCCATGCGGAGCTTGATCCAGAACGCGAGGAAGAAGAGAACGAAAGCGATGAACCCGCGTACCTGGGAGAGGGCAATTGCGGTGCCAAGCAACCCTGTCAGAACGCCGGTGTAGATGGGGTGACGGACCACGGCATAGGGACCGGTGGTGATCAGCTCGTGCCCCTGCTTAATGGTGACGGAGCGGCTCCAGTTGCGGCCGAGGTGCTCGCGCGCCCAGACGGCGAAGAGAAGGCCGGCGACCGTGACAGCGGCTCCCAGCCAGAAGGGCCAAAAGCCAACCGGCCAGAGCTGGAAGTAAAGCCAGGGCAGCGGGATGCGAGTTGTCGAGAGAAGGACGATTGCGATCAGGAAGGTGAATGCGCGCAGGATGCGTGAGGCAGCCGGCTCGAGGCGCTGGGTAGTTTTGGTATCCGCGGCTCTGATCTGCCAGTAGAGAATAAAGGCAATCCAGACCACGGGAAAGAAGGATTCGTAGAACCAGAGCATGCAGGACCTCCGGGCGCTGGAGATGTTTACGCCGGCAGGCTATAGCGTTCTTCCCCGAGTTATCCAGTCAGGCAGCTACTTCGTATGTGAATGACCGGAACGCCTCAACCACCATCTTCGGCACCTCATCACGATTCCGCTTGGTTACGAGTTCGTGTCCTGCACCGGTGACAGGAAGCAGTACGGTCCGTGCCGGGATGAGCTTCAACGCCGCCACCATTTCGTCGATGGAGCCGAACCCATCCCGCGTGCCGTGAACGAACATCGCAGGAGTTTTAAGGCCCGGGAAGTGCCCTGTCCGCAACTCACTGGGTCGTTGCGGTGGGTGAAGAGGGTACGAGAGCAGTAGGAGCCGATCGACGAGATCGGGTTCAGACGCAGCCAGCATCGACGCCTGTCTCCCTCCGTAAGAATGGCCTCCCAGAAATATGCGGCCCGAAGTTTGTCGTCGCATGGATGCAATTGCTGCTCGAAGTCCCTGTTGGTCGCGTTCCGCACTGCCACGTTGCGGTGGCCCGTGCGGTCGCAACTGGCGGAAGGGGAGATCGCAGCGGAGGACGGTCAACCCGGAGGCGCAGAACGTACTCGCCAGCATCACGAGAAGCGGAGAGTCGCAGTTCGCTCCCGCGCCGTGCGTCAAGACGAGGCAATCCCCACCCGAATCGGGCGGGTGGTGCAGAAATCCTCGAACTGGTACTTCATTCTGCGGAGCGTCCCAAAATTCTCGAGGGTTGTTCATATTTACGGCCTATTGTAGATTGAATTCCACGGCCAGCATTGAATCCCGTTCGTTGCCAGGACGGTTAACCCAACCCGAGGTGAAGCCTTTCACGCTCGCGGAACGGCTGTACACTGCGCACGAGGTGGCGGCGCGGTTAGGTGTGCCCGAACGACGGGTTCGCGATCACGCCATGCGGCGCAACCCTCGCATCCGTGCGATCAAACTTGGACCACCGGTGCGTTTTCGCGAGAGTGACGTGGTGGCGTTTCTCGCAGCACAAATGACCGATCTTTCCGGGAAAGGTCGAGGGATCATATGGGGCGGACTCTCCCTCCAGGAAGTCGATAAGCTTTGGGGGTTTATTGGTAGCATCGCTCTGCACCACATAACGACGCAGAGCGGTGCTATAATTGGTGCACGAGGATCATATGAGAGCCACTGTATCCCTGGACGACGAACTTTTGCGAACTGCTGAAGAGTACAGCGGATTGACGGAGCGAGCAGCTTTGATTCGAGAGGCATTGAAGTCACTGATTGCTCGGGAGGCTGGCCGCAGACTGCTAGCGTTAGCTGGAACTGCTCCCAAGATAGAAGACGTGCGCAGGCTCAGAGTGGATGAATTGTGATTCTGGCGGATGCTTCGGTCTGGATCGCCATGTTTCGTACTGGCGCTTACAAGACGGAGTTAAGCACTTTGATAGAGAATGACCAACTGTGCATCCATCCGTTCCTAATCGCCGAATTGGCCCTGGGCACCTTGCCGGAACGCGCCAAAACACTTGCATTTCTCGATCGCCTTATCCAATTGCACCCCGCGCGGCTGGCTGATGTGCGCCATATGATCGAAACTCGCGGGCTTACCTCCAAAGGAATCGGCTTGACCGATGCCCATCTGCTTGCCTCATGCCTCGCCACTCCAGGCACCCGGATATGGACCCTTGACGGGAAACTGGGCAGGGTTGCTGAATCCCTGGGTATCCTTGCTCATGTTTCCTGAATAAGCTATCAAACGATCCTCCGTGTTCTTTACGTTTGGTGTGTATCAGCAGAGGATCATCCTGATAAGTCGACTTACCAAGGACATATCGCGGAGAATCTGATCAACTTCCGAGGGGACGATATTTCCGCCATCGACCAACAGGCGCGAGCTGTGATTAGTAGCTCTTGGCTGGTGCGAGAGAGGGGCGTGCCGCAATTCGGTGAAGAATACGTCTGCCTCGCAGGCGATGAACAAATGCGGTGTTATCTGTTGCCACCAGATCATGTGGGTACACTGAAACCACGACCATGCGTATCACGAAGCATCAGAAGATCGGCGGCGTTTCGACGCTGGATGCACGCAAACTGTTGCGCAAGTACCACGAGCGGTTTCGCAAAGACTGGCTGGAAGAAGCGCTGTCGGAGCTTTTGTTCCGGCGCAAATTCGGGCGCGGTAACTTGTACTTCTATCCTGAAGAGGACAGAGCGTTGCGCCGCGAGGCCGTCCCACTGATCGCAGGTCTGATCGCAGAAGGCTTCATCGAGCCGGACGAAGAGGAAACGCAGAAGGAAAAGAACACGGGCCACAATCTTACCGGGAAAGAATGGTACAAGCTCACCGAGCGCGGTCACGAGCTTTGTCGCGCCACTGCCGCCAGACCGGTTCACCGCAAGAACGCCGAGGAAGCTCTTCAGGGGCTCATGGAGAGAGTCCGCACTGTCAACGAGGATGACCGCTTTCTGTATCGAATTACCGCTGTCGTTCTTTACGGAAGTTACGTGCGCGGCGCGGAACGCCCCGCCGATGTCGATCTGGCTATCGGAGTAGAACGCAAGATTGACGATTTTGAAAAGTTCCATGAGGCTTGTTGGAAACATTTTCACGATTCCGGACGAGCCTATCAGCGGATCGGATACGAACTCGATTTTCCTCGTGATGCGGTATCCGTCTTTCTCAAGCAACGCAAACGAACTCTGAGCCTTCACTCGATGCACGATTTCATCGGCATGGAGAAGCACGAAAACTTCAGCTACGAGGTGCTGTTTGGAGACAAGGACGCCATTGCGCAAAAGCTGGAGGAGGCAGTGAACCGCGGCTGAACGGCCGGCGCCCTGATTGAGTTCTCTAAAGATTTCGCAGCGGCGTCTGTGAGACCTTGATCCTGACCCGGGCCTGATTTGCGATTGACCCCAGACCTCGGTACGCCAAATCTTGGTGCGGCCCAGGTCCCACCGTGATCTCATCGATCGGGAACTCGCCCGGGCTGGCATTGAGACGCAGATTGCAATGCGGCACGGCGACAGCTCCCTTAATGTGGTAATCCCTGCCCGGATCGTTGGCATACACGACCTTGACTGCCCGCCACTCGGCTTCTTCACGAAAATCCGGATGCTTCAGAGTCGGGGCAATCCTGCCGATTTGATGGAGCACTTCCTGTTTCGTCGAATGGATCACTTCCACGAACCGGGACTGATCGTGTCTCAGGCTCTCAAGGACCGGAAGCTTATCCAAAACGGACGACAAGACGGTATCAATACTCTTGGAAGCGGGCGGGAACAAACGGAACGTTTACCGCTCCTTACACAACTGTATTCGCGACAGGTCGAAGAAGACGTTCCCTCTGTCCCTGTCCCCTCCGTCCGTGTCCCCTCTCGGGTGCCCGGCCCGAAACACGATATTTCCGTTGTTTAGGCCCGGTTGAGGGCTATACTGTTCGATACCTAGGAGGAAGCACCGTGGGAAAAATACCTTTGCACGGGCCCGTGGTAGGTTCCAACAAGTCGGCCGGTCCTAGAAAGAGTGCGTCCGCGGACCATCGTCCGAGCGGGAAAAATGCCTCCTACGCTCGGGACTCCAAGGATGCTGGCGCCCGCTCGACGCACAAGAACGCGCTCAGACCTCCGAAGCATTAGAACTAATCCTGCTCCCCTCCACGAGGAGGTTCTCTATGTCTCTGACATTCAGCAACCAATACCCCGCCTCAGTGTCGATTTCAATCTTGTGGTACTCTCCCGGTTGCGCCGACGGCAGCGATTGGGAATTGGCTGGTTGGTACAACCTTGATAACGGGCAGAGTATGACCGTCTTCTTCGGAGACCTTGAGGACATTAACCGCTACTGGTATTTCAACGCAGAGGCCAGCGACGGGGCGTTCTGGGCGGGCGACGTGGTGCATGAAGTTCCGTTCTCCGCCTTCGACTGGTGCTGGAATACCGGCAGTACTAACGAATTCTCAGCGGGCTTTCGCGAGATTGATGTCGGCGACAACGACGACTATACCGTGACTCTGGTGGCGTGACGCGGCCCGAACCAGTTAGTTTCGGCGTCTCTCCCCGCACGACGCGACACACTGTTGCGGTTAAAAAAGAGCTCCGACTGATTCGCATCCCGACGCGATCTGTGACACGCTGTGAAATTCAATGTTCTACCGCGACAAGTCGAGATAGATCCATCCGATCAGCATCACAGGCCAATCGCCGCGCTTTCCGCAACATCAACGGCTACAGCGCGGCCCCAAACGTGCCCTCCGCACCCAATACCAGGGAACGTTCCGTCTGTCCCCGAGTTACCTCCCGTTCATGGTTCGTCCCATGCTTGCAGGAGGCGGAGATCGAAGGCTACGTCTGGCACTGCAGCCGCCACACGTTCTGCTCCTGGCTGGCGATGGCGGGTGCGTCGATCAAAGATATTCAAGAACTAGCGGGGCACAAAACGATCACAATGTCGGCGCGGTACAGTCATCTTTCTCCAGAGCACCGACTTTCCGTTATAGACCGTATCTCTTCCAGGCAGGAGGAGGTCAGCTCAAGATGAACTCCAAGCTTCAGAGACTAGATCTAAATCATCAAGACCTCTGAAGGAAAGAATCTCCTTAAGAAATCTCAAGAGGTCTTTGGGAATGTCGTCATTCCTATCAGGCCGAATACCAACGATCCCCTCGACAAACTCCGTTGGATCACTAACACTCCCCCAAGAGATCGAATCGTCAGATATCCGCGCCAACGAATCGGAAGGGAAAGCGATCCAGACTTGTCGGGCGATTGGCTGTCGAGACATCAACGACCGGATCATTGCGTAACGTCCCACCTTATCGCGTTGTTGTCGGCTTGGGGAGCTGGAGTACTTGGCGTCAATAACTGCCAAATATTCGATAGACTCAATCTCCCCATTAGGCCTTAGCCTGAAGAACTCCATCGTGATATCGGGATTCCATGGGTCTCTTGATGGTGCGTATAAGAATTCCCCCGTTCGCTCGGCAGGATCTTTCGGCAATATCCAAGGCTCGTACCGGAGCCTCAACATAGTTCTCCCACCTAAACGAAAGTTCAGTGACGTGCCCCGTTCGATGTCCAACACAAATCTATGTTGACACCCAATGGAAAAAAAGTGTTCAGAATCAGAACAACTAAATCCAAGGCGCACCAGCGCAGCTGCTATCTGAATAAATAACCAGTGCTCATACAGCCTGCTCGTGAGTTTGATTCTCTCTTGTTGTCCTGTATCGAGACTCCACGAGGAGCGATTACGGAAACTCAATGCCTCGCGAAATAGAGCATTGTACGATTTCACATTTCGGAAAACGGGTGACTCTCTGAAGCTGGTCGTTGGCTTCGCGTGTGTAAATAGTCCCCAGTTAAGAACCCGCCTAACTTGGCCAATAAGAGATTCGCATCGATCGATCATCTCTGCCAGTTTTGCCAACCTGGGCGTGAAATCCCTAGCAACTATATCAGCAGCCAATTCGGGCGTGAAGAACTTTGGGTAATCACCCCGGAGCTCCTCCTGCAACTGAGTAGCGTATCTCTTACAATCAGAAATGCGCTCAATCAGAGCGAGAAGAAAAGTCTTCAATAGGTCGTGTTCATAAACGTCTGTAGACTCGGCGCTTGTCAACGTCGAAAAGCGGGCACTTCCATTGTGCGGGTGCGTACCTCTTGAGAGCGCCGATGCCAGTGATCGACCGTTTAGCCTCGTAATATCGGACGTCTGAACCTGTCTTCGCTCAATACGCGTAGTGGGATTGTCTCGGATGTAAACGAATGCGGGCTCAATCCTCTCCCAGGCATCTTCAATTCTACGCAGTTGCACGTTGCAAGGCTCATAAGCAATACCGTATCCACGAAAGCTCAATTGCCTCGTGTTTTTCGAAACCAAATCGAACACGAGAGCCGCTGAAAGCTTGCTGACATCTTCGAACATTTTCGCGTATCGTTCAGAGCCGATTTTCTCGGGGAGGACGTTGACCCTTAGGCTCGCGGCTCGACGCCAATCGCTTTCCTCATCGGTCGGACGACAATAAATATTGGCGTACACCACACCGACGCCGCTCTCAAAATACCAATCGTCTTTCCACCAAACGCTTCCCCCCACAGAGGCATCTGGTTCAATCAGTGTGTCTGTAGCGAAACTCGGGACGACCGTATCACCGATAGATAAAACGTAATCCAAGACCGGGTCACGGTTGACAAGTTTAAATCCGCATTTCTGCCGCTCGGAAATCGCTATGATTTCCGATTCTGATGCCCCCAGCCCCTCACCAAAGGCAAGGCTGTACCGGTTGTGATCATTTATCAGCAACTCTAGAGATGAGTGAGCCATGTGATCCTAAGTCGTCGCTCCCGCGTCCTCACGTTCTCTTACCTCGCTAAGAATCCGCTCCGACTCAGGCAGCTCAAGGTTTGCCCCCAAAATCTTTTCTGATAGGGACTCAAACGCGCTTCGCAACGAAGATCTGAAGAGACCCCTCACATGTGGCAAGACTCTTTGCGCAATCACCAAATCGAATGCCGTACCGGTTGAGCAGAGACTCACTGCTGACGCCATCGATAAACCTATAAATCGCTTTCCGTCGTCTTGGATTAAGTGGGCAACCAAGCTGAGTGAGCTCGGTTTGAATGTTATCGAGCAGAGCAGCCTCAGCCTGTGCTAACGAGCTGGTTGCCCTCCACTCATCAATGTTCCGTTGTAGGATCGTCGAACCAGTTGCCTCCTTATTGAGAGTCACCGACGCTGAACGCGGCGCGATTCCCATACTCATTATGGCCGCACGATCCAGAAGACGCAGACTCAACGGTTTTGTCGTTTCATCAAAGTTTATCGTGCCAATAAAGCGTAGCGTACGAGGCAATTGAATACTGGAACAAGACGAGAACGGATCACTCTTCTTTATCACGCTTGAATCAAAAAGTCTGAGTTCGCGGCTTTGGTCAGATCCAAACATTTGAACAAACGGTCCGAAGTAGTGCTCAACTTGCGCAAGGTTCATCTCATCGAGCACGACAGGCCACATACCTGAATCCTGGCCACGATCTGTAGATTCCATCGCGGCATATGCGAGATACCTTACCAAACCGGTTTCGGCAGGGTTGAAGGACCTATCAAGAATGTTCACGCGTCCTAGAAGATCAGCTACTTCCAACCAAGTCGGATTAACAGGAATCCTCAATAGACGGCTAGATGCGTTCCCAGCTTCGCCAGCCAGAGACTCTGCATACAGTTGGGGAAGAGAGGATTTGCCGGTCCCGGATAAGCCCCCCAAAACGAAGAAGTCGCTACTTTTGAAATTTAGATGAAAGGCGAGTAAATCTATTTCTCTATACCGGAAGCCGCTCGCTTCCACGTGAGCGCAGAAGCGATCAAAAAACTCTTTCTCAGGAATACGGACGAATGCGCCCCTGGAGTTGCGAATGGCTGGTGGTAGCTCCAATACTTCGGCGCTTTCGCTCTCAATACTATCGTGCGAAGAGTAGCTCTCGTCGGAATGCAATTGCCCTCGATCGAGAAGGGGTAGGATCGTGAGCAGTTCGCTAATAACCTTGTCTCTGTCGGTGTTGAAACGCGCAACGGTACTTGATTTTGGCATTCTGGTCTGGCCCAGCAGTGGCAGTTAACTTTGGCCCACCTGGGAGGGTGTTGGCTACGCTTCGTGGATGGGGCAACGGAAGCGTAGCTGGCTGAACAGGAGGGAGAAGGTGGAACTTTTCGAACAGATTCGCCGAGAGTATGAGTTCGGCGTGGGAACGATTTCTGGGGTTTCACGGAAACTGGGTGTACACAGGCGGATGGTGCGGGAGGCGTTGCACAGTGCTGAACCCGCGGAGAGCAAGTCCCAACAACGCCGGCTTCGCAAGCTGGATGCGGCATCGGCTTTCATCGATCGGGTCTTGCGAGCCGATCTTTCAGCACCGCCGAAGCAGCGTCATACGGCGCGTCGCATTTTCGATCGCCTGAGGGTTGAACTGCCCGACTTCAAGGGGAGCGAGCGTACAGTTCGCGGCTATGTGCAGCGGAGGCGGCAGCAACTGGGACTGGAACACCGCGAGGTGTTCGTGGCGCAGACGTACGCCTGGGGCTCGGAAGCGCAGGTGGACTGGTATGAAGCCTGGGCCATTCTGAGCGGTGAACGCGTCAAGCTGCAGGTCTTCGAGATACGGTCAATGGCCAGCGGGGCGGCCTATCATCGGGCTTACACACATGCCACACAGCAAGCGTTTCTTGAAGCGCATCAGTTGGCCTTTGCCTACTTCGATGGCGTCTTTCGCGTGCTCCGTTATGACAACCTGAAGAGTGCCGTGAAGCGGATCCTTCGTGGCTTTCGCCGCGAGGAGACGAGCCGCTTCATTGCGTTCCGTTCGCACTGGCGGTTTCAGAGCGAGTTCTGCAACCCAGCACGTGGCAACGAGAAGGGCGGCGTCGAAGGTGAAGGCGGATACTTCCGGCGCAACCACTGGGTGCCCCTTCCGGAAGCACGCGACCTGGATGAGTTGAACGCATATCTTGAACGGTGTTGCCGCGAAGATCGGCGCCGTATCCTGGCTGGACGCACCGAGACGGTCGGAGCGGCGATGCTCGCTGAACAGCCGCATCTTCTGCCGCTGGCCACCGAGCCGTTCGCTCTGGCCGAGATCAGCTTTCCCACCGTAGACGGGCTGCGTTGCGTGCGCGTGCGGACCAACCGCTACTCTGTGCCGCTGAGACCGGGAACCAAGGTGGAAGCAAGGGTGAACGCCGATTCTGTCGAACTGTGGCACGAAGGGCGGCGTGTCGCCCGCCATGAACGTTGCTTCAGCCGCCAGCAGCAGGTGCTCGATCTGGAACACTATCTGGATGTACTGGAGCGCAAGCCTGGAGCACTGGCCGGTTCGACTGCACTGGCACAGTGGCGCCAGGCAGGCCGCTGGCCTGAGTCCTTCGACCAGCTGTGGCATGCGTTGAACATGCGCCATGGCAGGCAACAAGGCACACGGCAGATGATCGAACTGCTTCAGCTTGGAACGGGCGATGCCTGGGGCCGGCTGCGAGCTGCAGTGGAACAGGCTCTGTTGCTTGGCTGCCATGATGTGGCCGCGATCCGTCATCTTATGTCGGCTGCTCAGTTTGATCGCCCGACAGTCGAGGCCATTGATTTAGGACATCTGGCCCGTTACGAAAGGCCGATGCCGGTAATGAGCGGTTACGACCAGTTGCTGAGCCACACAGGACTCTCGGAGGTGCCGGCATGAAGGCCGCCGTTGAGAACCTGGAACAAGCTGCAGTCCAACAACAGTGCCGCTCCTTACGCCTGCCCGCAGTAGCGGATCAGTGTGCACCGCTCGCCGACGTGGCAGCCAAGCAGAGACAGACGTATCTGCGCTATCTCGAAGCCCTGCTTGCCGCGGAGTTGGAAGAGCGCGAACGCAACACCATCACCCGACGGATCAAGGAGGCACGCCTGCCGCGCATGAAGACTCTGGACGATTTCGATTTCAGTAAAGCGCCGCAGGTGCCGGCTACGAAGATCCACGACCTGGCCCAGGGCGGCTATATCGAACGCGCCGAACCGATCATACTTATCGGCGATTGCGGAACGGGAAAGACGCATTTGTTGACCGGCCTGTGTGTGGCCGCCTGCCGTCAGAAGCGCCGTGTACGCTTCGCCACCGCCGCCGCTCTGGTCAACGAGTTGGTCGAGGCCAAGCAGCAACTGCAGCTGCGCCGCGTGCTGGCCCGCTGGGAGCGTTATGACCTAATCGCCATAGACGAGGTGGGCTATGTGCCTATGGCCGATCTCGGGGCCGAGTTCCTCTTCCAAGTCATCGCTGAGAGAGCGGAGAAGGCCGCCGTCATCATGACCACCAATCTGCCGTTCTCCGAGTGGACTCAGGTGATTCCGAACGCCCGCCTCTGTAAAGCGCTGTTGGACCGGATCACCGATCGTGCCCACATCATCGAAACCGGCGCCGACAGCTACCGCTTCCGGCGAACGGTCGAGAAAGGCAGGTCCAAGCCCATGGGCTGATCGACGCCCTCGCTGGACTTCAGGCTTCCGCTACGCTCCAGCCCGAAGCCCAGCGAATCTCCATCCCACGATGTTGTTTAGCGAACTGCCACAGGCGGGCCAAAGTTAATTGCCACAGATGGGCCAAGATTAGTTGCCAAACGCAGTACTTTCTAGGTAGTTTGCGACTACCTGTCGCTGAGTATTTAGCTCAGCTTTCTCCGAGGCAATTTTGTGAAGTTCAGAATCTCTATTCGCTTCGAAGACAGTCTTCTCAGTATTGATTACTTCGCGCTGCTCCCGTAGAAGCTGGTCGAATTCGGCTTGACGATCTGTCAAGCGCCTGTCAATAGCATCAAGCGCCTTTTGCTGTTCCTGAGCTCTCTCTTTGATTTGCGCAGTTAGCTCTGTCGACTTGCTACTAATGTGGTCGTCTATTCGACCGCGCAAACGTTCTTCAAACGTCTCTGAAAGGACGCCGGAGTCCAAAAGCCCATCTGCGAGATCTCGAAGCATTCGCTTGTCCGAAATCGAAGCGGAGCGAACTGCTTCGATTACGTCCGCTTGAGCAATTGTTGTCGCAGAATCGTGTTCAGCGTACTGATTTACAAATTCGTCGAACTGTTCAGCAGCGGACCGAAACTTTCCTACTTGGAAAAACCGCTTCGTGAGGGGCCGCAGTATCTGCTCCGGAGTCTTCAACTGGACGCTCTGCTTCGCAGAGCCGTTCAAGACAGTTAACCCTTCTTCTAAGAGGAAGTGATAGGTGCAACGAATATTTTGGTTGCTACGATTCGGCGGAATGGGACGTAGGGACACTAATGTAGTCGCCTCTCTAACGATGTCCGACCCCGAGAGCACCGAGACTGGAAAAACATCGACGTATTCATAAACTGGTTTTAGATTGATCGCATAGTAAGTATTCGTTTCGTCCGTCGCCCGCGCTTCTGTTGAGAAGGGCCCGTAAAGGTCTTCGTCGGTCTGTACATAAACTCTCGGTGTGGGCCGATGATCCACAACTATCTGACTTGCCCCAAGGAGTTCCCGTGGATGTTGGATCTGCGCGTTTGGCCCCTGCAGAATCTCACACATCTCCGTCCCCAAAGGAGAACGAACGGAGCCAGCTTCTGTGCGGTAAATGTGACGATCAGATGGATTATTCGGAAGAGAGCTGTGATCCGTCTCTTCTACAGAGGCAAGCACCACGGTTCCAGGACTCAGGTTCGACGAGAAGTCACGATTCCGAATGATCCAGAATACGAGATCATTTTCGGGAAAGTCCCCAAACTCAATTGGACTTCCATCCAGAAATGCCAAAGGAGCCAGTGTGGCCAAGTTGCCACTTGTGCCACCTGGGAATTGAGCAACAGCCGCTACGATCTGCGTTCCCCGAGCAATCAATGTTTCACCCGCTCTCCAAAGAGGTTGTGCCCAGTTCGAGCGCGGCACGTTCTCTCAATATGACTTTCTCAAAAGGATATTGCTTCCAAAGGGTACATTGCCGAAGCAGTCGCGAATGAACCCCTCCGGTCTAAATCAAAAACAAACAGCCATCAAAACAGCCACCAAACGATTTTGGCCTCTCCGCCCTCGAGGGGCCAAACTGACTTAAACTCTTTGCTATATTTGGTGCCGGGAGGGGGGGTCGAACCCCCACGACCTTGCGATCGGCGGATTTTGAGTCCGCTGCGTCTGCTAGTAACTATTTATATTTCAGTATGATAGAGATGAGACGTTAGAAACTGTGCAAGAAAATGTGTAAATTTCGACTTTTTTTTGGAATCAGCCTTGGCCCTGACTGATCACCCTGGGAACCTTTTGCATTAGTTTTTGGGGAGGGGCAGAGGGCTGGAGCGATCTGGTGGCTTGAGTGGGACTTGAACCCACACGGGATTGCTCCCAATGGTTTTTGAGACCACCGCGTATGCCGATTCCGCCATCAAGCCAACATCTCTATTAGACCATACAAGACGCTGACCCGAAGACGAGTCCAGTCATCCGACCGATACATAGCGCGCATAGCCTAGCACGGTTAAAGACGGAGCATGGCTATGGGAAAATGGAAATGCTCTCGGAGGAAGAACCGGTTGAACAGGATATTCGCGCGTCTTGTGAGGGAACGAAGGGAACGAGAGGACAATACCCTTGAATCATTCTGCTAAACGAGGGAATATCTGGGTGCTCGCGCTAGTGCTGGCCTTCCTCGTATGGATTCTGAATTCCTTGTCCAAGGATTGGTTTGGCTCGCAGCATGGTGGGTCACTTGGTTGGATACTCTTGGCTGCGGTTATCGTGGCTATGCTGCTCTACCCGCTTCCGCTCATGTGGATGAAACGTAAGGCCGTCGCCTCAGCGACTCGTGGAGATTATGACGAAGCGCTGCGAATCAGCAGGAAATGGCTTCGGACAGAAACCTACGGTCGCAAATTCCAGGGCTGGATTATGTTGGTGGCCGGACGGTATAGCGAAGCGTTGGAACTCCTGAAGGATTCTGCGTTCGATGAAACGGGTCATCCATTTCTGAAGAGCGAATATTTTTACTACTACGTGATGGCTCTTATGGAGGAGAAGAAGTATTCCGAGGCACAGCCTCTGTTAGAAGCGGCCGTTCTTGCGGCTCAGAAAAAGCCGGTTCATTTGCGTTTCAGTCTTGCCGAGTGCCTTCTTTTCCAGAACAAGCAGGTGGAGCGGGCTCTGGAACTTGTCGAGCAGGTCAGGGGCGACCTGAACAGGGTACCCCTTCCAAAGCAGGATCGGCTTCGCTTGGCACAGTGTGACGTGATAGGCGCTTGGGCACTGGCTGCCTCTGGGCGGCGAGAAGAGGCGCTGACCAGACTTGATGAGGCATTCGCCCAATCCGACTCTTTCGGTAAGGACGATTTCGCCCAACTGCTGAACTCGAAGGGTGTGGCCTTTGAGGCCCTTGGAGACGACGGGAGAGCGCGTGTGTCATTTCAGCAATCTTTGGCTGTTTTCCCCTACGGAAGTATTGCGATGTCTGCGCGCGAGGGACTCGCTAAGCTGGGTGAGCGTGCGCACGAGTGAATCCGGCGTTTACCTCCCCGTACCTACTTCCCGAATTGCGATGGGCAATTTCATCGGTTCTAAAACCGTGCAGTCCCCACCTAACCAATCGGCCCGACCTCCCTCTGTGCGTATTGTCCGCTAACCGGAAACTGCACCACTGCCGACGGCAGAGTTTCGCCTATATCCAACGCTCAGCCCCTAGGAAATGTCCATGGTCGCCGCTTGCGGCGCAATTTTCTGTGCTGCTCGTTGCTCTTGCTGGATCGCGGTCGGGTGCGACACCTCGCGGCTTGCCCTGAAGTGATTTGAAAACACGTCGGGTCCGAGCAGCCGATCATTCGCAAATAAACAAACGAGAGACCTGCTCCTTTTCTATGCCCTTGGTCCTTTCAAGCGTCCAGCCCGATTTCCTTCCGAATGCTGCAAACCAGCAATTAGGTTTGTCAGGTCCGATGCTGTAGACCATCAAGCTTCCTCGCCCGTTCTTCAATGTGTTGCCGCTATACCAGACAAATGAAGCCGATTGAACGAAATCCTCCACCCGCCTGTTTAGGTTGGAATGGCTGCGGCGTCGAGACTCTTTATGCGGCAGCTTCGGGAGAGGAACCTCGATGTAGCCTCCCTTGGAATGGAGAAAGGACCACTGGTTTACCACTCTGTCCGGCGCAAACGGCGGGAACGTAAGATTGTCCCGCCAAAACTGCTCCTTGACAGATGTGAACCGATCCATAAAAGAGGGAGCTCCAATCGGCGGGGAACTTTGCGGCAACACTACCACTCCCGGAATAGCGTAGCCATTTGTGATCGAACCAATTAGCGATCTGAATCACCCAGAGCTGCTCCGGGTTTTGCTGAACGAGTAAAGCATTTAGCAGTGCGTTTAACAAATCGACGAAATCATTGTCATCCGTTAGTCCAGAGGGTATTGAGATCGCCATTTCACAATTATCCCCCGCCGAATTGTACTTTTAGCGGCGTTCTGGGCGAGTAGTTGTCAATCCGGAAACTGCGCCATTACCCACGGCAGCGTCAGTTTATCCAACGCTCAGCCCCTGGGAAATTTCCATACCCACCGCTTGCGGCTCAATTTTTTGTGTTGCCGCTGACTCTTGCTGGATCGCGGTCGGGTGCGACACGTCGCGGCTCAGTTCGTATCCCAGGGCTTTCGCATCGTTCGTGTACATCTGCACGTCAAACTGCGCGCGCGACACCGACACATAAGCCATGCGGCTGTTGACGAGTTCGCCGGGAGCCTGTTCCGTGTCCACGTGGATCAGCACGCGCTCTGCTGTCTGGCCCTGGCTGCTGTGGCTCGTCACCGCATAACCGTAATCGAGATGTGGATGCTGCCTCGAATTGAACTCAACCTCGCGCCCCGAGTCCGTGCGGAGTTTCAGATTGCCGTCGCCCTCGATCCGCTCGATGGTCGCCAGCTCGCGGTTGGCGAGTTTCTGTTCATGGTACGGGGCCGTGAGTTGCACGCGGTCGCCCTGCGCGAACTTGCGCTCGCTGTCGCGGTAGACCGTCACGCCCTGCAAGCGGCGCGGATCGTAGCTGAGTTCTTCGCCGCCGTGTAGCTTCACTGTGAGCGTGTTGGTTTCACGGTCTACGTGCGAGACACGCGCATATTCTCCCGGCTCGACGCCGAGAGGCTTGCTACCTTTCGAGTAGCGCAGTACGTCGCCGCGCTCGTAGTTCTGCGCGTGCTGCCGGTCTGCACCCGTCACGTCCTGGCGCGCGTAGAGCACATGCACGCGCTGCTCGTTATTGCTGACCTTGCCCTCGTTCTGCATCGTGCGATGGATGGCCTCGTTGATCTCGCGGCGGGATGCGTTATCCGGCGACACAACCAACGTCCGCTCCGGTGAGCGCACGTACTCGTGGGCGATTTCGCTGATGCGTTCCTGCCGGTCGCCGATTTCATGCACGCGGCCCTGGCTGTTCAGATTGCCGATGGCCTCGCGCACTTCGCCGCGCGCAAGCTGCTCCACGGCCTCTTTGAGCGCCGGGTCCTTCTGCCGGATGATCTCATCCAATCTGGCCGTGCGCATTCCCGCTTCCTGCAACTGCGCATAGGGCCGTCCTGCTTCGACCGCCTCATGCTGGCGCACGTCGCCCACGAACAGCACGCGGTCGTTTTCTCTCAGCCGCTCAACGAACGTGTGTATCTGCTTCGTGCTCGCCATGCTCGATTCATCGACCACATAGAGCCGTTTCTGTCCGTCGTCTTGCTGCTCGCCCCGTGCAAGATGCCTTTGCAAAGTTTGCGTCTCGATGCCCGCTTCGGCGAGCTTCTGCGCGGCCCGCGATGTCGGCGCGAGTCCTTCCACCTCGATAGCCTGCGCGCTCGGCCCCTTCACGGACAGCGGCTAAGGAAGTAGTCTTTCCTCCCCCGCAACACCTTCAAGAGCCATCATGCGGTCGCGGCTTGTCAGCACATCTTCGACCGCGTGCCCTTGGCTCACGCTCAAGTGTGCGTGCTCCCGCATCACGTGCTCGCCGTACATTGCCGTCTGCCAGCACCTCGCGTGTGCCCTGACCCAGCTTCATCCGCTCGATTAGCTCGCGCTCGTAACACTGCATTTCGCCTGTCGTGAACGCGCGGCCTGGGAGACCTGGCCTGCGCTCCACTTCGATCAGATCATGCGACTGCGCACGCCGCTCGAACTCGGCGCGCACCTCCGGCAACCGCGCCTCGCCCATCGTGTGCTTGAGGGCATCGCGCATCAGCGTTCTTTCATCGGCTACGGCCTCGCGCTCCATGCCGCGCTCGCGCGCATAGCTCACGCCCTCGTGCGCGGCGACTCCCGACTGCTCCGGCTTCAAGTCCACACCGGGCCGCTGCGCCGCCTCTCTGACAACGTGCTGCGGCTGATGGCCGTGTTGAGCAGCGAGTCTCTGATGCTGCTCGCGCACTTTTTCGTGCGAGAGCGGCTGCTTCGCATCCCGCGTCTGATGCGCCGCGATCTGCGCGGCGCCAGCCCCGCGCACGCCAGCCGTCTCCATGTGCTCCTCGATCTGTTGCCGCCGCGGACTCGACGCCTCCAGATATTCCCGCGTGTAACCCTTGATCTCCGGCTGCCCATGCTCGCCGCGCTCGATCTCGTAGCCCAGCCGTTGCAACTGCGCCGCAAGCTCCGAGCGATACACCGCCGTCGCGTACTGCTGCGTCTCTGTAAAGTTCCTGCGGCTGCAACGCCCGCGTCTGGCCGTCTGCCGTTTCGGTCACATTGAAGATCACCGCGTGCGTGTGCAACTGCGGTGCGGCGTAGCCGTCAACGGGCCTGCTACTGTCATGCTCGAACTTGGCGACGGCCCACTGGCCCGTCGTCTGCGCCGGAACATTGCCGCCCATGCGCGCCTGCGCATACTTCTCCATCTCGTCAAGCGCAGTGCGCACGCTCTCCCTATGGGCATCTCGCACTCGATCATCGCCGCCAACCAGCGCAGTCAGAGATACCGACTTCGGCGCGCTGAACGTCGCATCCCATCCCGCCCGGTGCTCCATCGTGCGCACCGTGTCGCCCTGCGCGTTCACATACTCGCGGGCCGTCTGATGCCGAACCAACTGCTCGCCTGTCTCCGGGTGCTGGCCTTCGGCCAGCCGCGCGAACTGTTGCTCCTGCACTTCGCCGCGCAAGCCGTAACGCGCGGCAAGCTGCCCTGCCACTCGCCGCGCACACGCTCGCCTTCCGTGTAGTAGTTCTCCCGCGCATTGGCGAACTCTTCCTTGTGGTACGCCTGTGCCTGGCCGGAGCTGATCGGTTTCGACAGCGTAATCATCGATTCACTCGAAGAACGGCGTCTGCTCGTTCACCGCCGCTGGTTGTTGTGCTTGCTCCTGCTTCTTTTGGACGGAACGTACCGGCTTTCGTGCCGGTGCTGCAACCGGCTCCGGCTCTGTCGCCGGCATCGCCGGCGTCGTCATCTTCCGCTCGATGAACTTCTCCGCTGGCTCCTCTAGCTTGAGATACGGTATCCGCATCCGCACAACCAGGTTGCCGTGCTTCAAGTACCCATGCAGCGGCTCAAGCCCGCCGATCTCCGAAGCCATGACCAGCGGCTCGCGCGTAATCTCCCGCTGCTCATTCTCCCGTTGATGCGGGAACACGCCCCGCGTCCGGCTATCCCGGAACCGTTCTACCTCCACTTCGCCGATGGATTTCGAGATCCACTCCGACGCATGAGGCTCGCTCGTTTTGAAGAAGAACTTCGTCGCAGGCTGCGACAGCATGGCCTCGGCGATGTGCCCGTACAGCGCCTCTACCTGCGCTTTGCCCTGGAAGCCCAGAACCATCGGGTTATTCGATTTCCGGCCCTCCGTGATCGCCGTCGTCAACTGCGGCAACCGTTGCAGCGTCGCCAGCTCGTCCAGCACGAACCATGTCTTCCGCGCCCCGCTTCCGCCCTCGTTCATCAGCCGCAGCACTAACAGGTCAAGCCACAGGCTCATCAGCGGACGCAGCCGCTCGCGCATCGTCGGCTTCGACGTAAGGAACAGCCAACCGCGCCGCTCCCGGCTCCACGTATACGCGCTCCAGCGCCGCTCCGTTTCGCGCTCCGGTGGCAGCAGCTTGAACGCGTCGGCGACCATATTCAGCGACCCCAACACTCCCGATCTCTGCGGCGGAGCCGTGGCGTGGATCATCGCCGCAAGCTCCGTACCCCGTACCCGCTTTTCGATCTCCTCCTCGTGGCACATCCAGTACGTCAACTGCTCCGGCGTGGGTTTCAGATTGATCAGGTGCGCGAAGATTTTCCTTGGCGCATCGACGAAGAACTGGTTCTCCCGACCTCGATCCGGGAACAGAGAAGCCGCTACCGTCAGCGCCTCCGCCTCATGCGGCACTTCGTCGCCCGGCGTCCAGAACGGACACCGCGCGTCCAGGGGATTCAGCACCATGTCACCCCGCGATTCCGAGTAAAACTGCGGCAGGTATTCGAGCGCCGGATCGTACACGATGGCCGTCTCTCCCCGGTCGGCGATCTGCGCGAGCACTTGCCGGATGGCCGCGCTCTTGCCCGTCCCCGAGTCGCCCACGATCAGCACGTGCATTGCCTCGCGCTCCTTCGGGATGCGGACCCAACGGCCCCGGTCCCGGCGCATCAGCCGGTCAACCCACGTCTGCTCTAAATTTATTAGCGCGATTCCGTCCGGGTAGTAAGTCGTCAGCCATTTCTTCCGGCCCAGCTTCTCGTTGAACTCCGCCGTCGTGACTAACTCTGGCCCCCGCAGCCGCCGCCCGAACTTCCAGACCATCCGCCGCGCACGGTCCTTCGGCACGGCCATGAACAGCAGCACGGCGAAGAACGCCAGCGTCCAGTACGTGGGCCGCTTCACGAAGTCCCACAGCGTTTGGTTCTGGAAGACGTAACTTCCCATCAGCTCATGCAGTCCACGGTCGTTGAACACCCCCGTCGTCCACTGCAACCGCGTCAGTCCATCCTTGATTCCCTGGTCGGTCAGCACGTACCCGTAGCGCCCGTCCTGGCCCTTCACTGCTTCGATCTCGTCGCCTGTCACGAGCACCGGCTCGCCCTTCGCCGTCATCCCTTCGAGCAGCGTGTAACGCGCCTTCGCTGCCGGGAGCTTCGACCGCGCTCCGCTCTTCAAGTAATCGGACAGGTACAGCCGCTCCGCCGCCGTCCAGTTCACCCGCCCATCCCGCCACGTCATGAACACGAAGAACAGGCAGCTAAGAAAAAATGCTCCCCACGTCCACACGTGCGCCCGGCTTGGCCACGGTTTCGCGTACTGCTTCCGGCCCCATTCCGCCATGCTCAAACCTCCTCCGCCTGTGTCTCTCCGGCCTCCGGCTTCTCAGCCTGGACACCGGCCTGCTTCCTGGTCTGACTCCGCGCCGCTTCGATCCGCTCCCGTGCTCGCTCTCCCTTCACCGCGTCGGCCCGCTCGATCAGCCCGCGCATCTCGGCCTCCGTCATCGGACCCTGCGCCTGCCGGAACTGAAGATTCAGGAACAGCGTCCGCAGCGCCAGCACCTCGGCCAGCGTCACCCGCCCGGCCAGCGCCGCGTCGTCGTCGGGAAGCTCCACCCCCGGTGCGGCCAGCAACACCGCCCGCACCCATTCCGAGAGCGTCATGTCCGCCTGGCGCGCACACTCCTCCAGTGTCGCGAACTCCTCCTCGCTCACCTTGGTGCCGATGGACTTGGTTCTGAGCGGTGCTTTCATCGCGCACCGCCAATTCGATTGGGTTGGGGATTCGGGCCGCACGCCGCCAGCGCGCCGCAACGTACAGGACACGGGGCCGTGCCGAGCCGCTTTCTTGCTAAGGGGAGGGGAGTCATCGGGTTACCCCTTCAGCAACCGCAGGTTGCTACCAGAGTAACCCGATTTCAGAGATTTTGCCTCATCGCTTCCCACCTACAACCCTGGCGCTGCGTGCTTCGCCGTATGGTGATGGCCCCTGGCCCCTCCCCAGAGCCGACGAAGATCGGAGCAGTGGCCCTTGTCATGTGGAACATGAGAAGAAGACATTCTTCTCATAGCTGCCAACCAGCCGCAGCGGAGCCGTCAGTCAAGGCCGACCAAAGGGAGCCGCGCAGCGGTCGGAGCGAAGCGGAGAGCCTTTACGGACGGCGGAGCGGAGGCTACACGCGCGTGAACGCGCCGGGATGCCGGTTCCAGCCTCTCGCTTTGTACTTTCAACAGGTTCCCCAAGTGGCAGCAGCGGGTTACTCCCGCAGTAACCCTGAGCAGTCCGTTTTGCGGTCAACCGCCGCACTCTCAATAGGTTCCCGCCGCAGGAACCTCCAGCAACCTTGCAGCACCCGAACCGGGGTGACGTGTCACCACTCCTGCCGATGCCGAAGGCAGCGCGGTATTGGGGAACGCTGGCCTGTTGTCGGTATTCACGGCTCCCGCTTAGGCAAAGCTCACATGGAACTCGTCAGCACGGCGAAAATCAGGTGCGGCTCTCCGATGATGCGATACGCGGCATAGCTTTTCAGGGGCGTAAAATATTTGCAACGCCCCGAGGCTAAGCCCTTGAAGTTCTGGAAAATGGTAAAAATGCGTCTTCTAAGGCGTCCGGCAGAGCGCGGGAGGCCTTCGCTAAATTAAGACCTGCTAGGCGGCGGCGTGTTGTCATAGCCACGCGCCTTTTTCCACTTCAGGTAAGCATCTTTCGCCGCGTCGAACCATTCGTCATGCGGTTCGTTTTCGCATAGCTCTACGATGTACTCGCCCAAGGCAACATATCGGCCATAGGTCGTGTGATTAGGCCACCCGTACCAATCCCGGTATTCCTCGCCCAAGCTGTTGTTAATCAGCATCGTCCTGTGCTGGTGCTCTTGTTTTTCCTTCTGCGTCTTAGCCATCGTTGCTTCTCCTTCACCCGACTCTGGCAGGAAGTCCTTTTAGTCCTTGAACCAGTCCGGGTGTTCTTTGGCCGTAATCGCCCAAATGTTTTTGTAGAGCGGCCAATACCAATCCTCCGAGTCCGCACCCTGCGCCACTTTTCCTAACGCTTCCCTTCCTGCCGCTGTGCGCCAAAGCCACAAGTTGCGGTTGCGTACCGCCTGGTCGAAAACGAGTTTGCCCTCACGCTCGTATGCGGCTAACAACTGCTCAGTTGTCAAGTGCCCGTCAGCATATGCCGCCGAGCGCAAGCCCGGATCGTCGCTAGTCAACAGCCCCGGCAACAGGTCGGGGTTCCCGCGTAGCGCGAGCTTTGCCAGTCCCCTACGCACACCCTGGTAGCTAGACAAGTCTCCACGTGCGTTTCTCTTTGTCTCCTCTTCGACCAGCTTTGAGTTGGAGGGTTCTGGACGCCAACGATTTACCAGTCCCAGGGGTTCCTTGATAGAGAAGGCACGGGTTTCCAATCGGTCGTAAAGATAGGACAGTGCCTTGGCCCAGCGTTCGCTGGGCTCAACGCTTTCGGCGAGCTTCCATGCTGAATCGAACACTGCATGGTAACTGGCATCGGCGGAGCCGTCTATGAAGTCGTCTGCAGGCGTCCACATCCGCTCGTTGCGACCCAAGATTCCAACAATAGTCACAAGGCTCTCGTCAGAGAGCGCGTCCCACGGCTTGGAGCGTTTCAGGAGGTCACTCAGAAAGTCGTCGTTGATCCTGGGGTTCTCAAACAGTGCTTGCAACTCTTCCTTCGGGGCTTCGGCGAGCCACGCGGCTGCTTGCTCACGGGGTTCTTGCTTTCGTTCGCCAAACAACTCGACCGGAAAGTGGGTGTATGCGGGCCAGCGCGTCCCGTTCGAGAGGACTGCAAGCCGAACTGCACCGCACGGCTGTGAGCTTTGGAATATCGGTCGCAAGGTCTCAATGAACCGCGCATATCGCGCCAACGCAAGGTCGATCAACGGGCTGGAACGGCCACGCAGGGCTACCTCGGCCTCCTCGTCAACTGGATCATGGTCAAGCTCATCCATCGACTGCTTGGCCCGCTTCTTCAAGAATTCGGCTACGGCCTCCGGCGACATAGCCAACAACTCCGCCTCTTGGATAATACTTTTGTATCCACGCATTCTCTCACCTCATGTCGGAACGTACACCGCGACGGTTTTTTGTCTCCACTCGAACTCAAGAACCTGATGCCGCCATCCCGCGCGCTGCCGCAATTCGGCTATCGACAATGCGCAGAAGATGATTGGCGAGCATGATGATTTCAAGTGCCTCTACAGGATCATCGAGATTCACGTCACGGTGCGATTGAGGGTTCTTATATGAGCCGATGGCCCCGGCAAAGAACGCAGATCGCGCCTCTTGCTCGCCTTTTTCAGTTGCATGGTCTGTCAAGGGGCCGGTTTTCGGCTTAAACGCTTCTCGCATTAGCGATACTCCGAGCAGATCAGGGGGCAAGGCAGACGCCTCGCGAACTGCAACCTCCACCGCTTTCATAGCCAGCAAAACTGCAATATCAAATTTGCCGCGCATGAACTCTATCCATACATCCGTCGCAATCCGGGGATGGAGAGCTTCCTTCTGAAGCATTCGCGCAGCGGCAAACCTACGGAACTCGGATTCATCCGCAAACTTTCCAGCCCTGCGACTCAGGACATAGGCGGGCGTATTCGCAGCGTTCGGAGCCATCACAAGCAAGCCTTGAGCAATGAGCCATGACCACGCTTCAGCCAAGGCAAGATCGATCTCGCCCTTACGGGCTGTGGGATAGGGAGGCGTTTGGCCCGGCATAAGATTGTACGGCCAGAGTTCAAGGAAAAAATTGCTGAGGATGAATGGCGCTCGGTTCGCTTCCTTTCGCAATAAAAAGAGAAGCTTCGCTCCGAGTTCTTCCGGCTCCATCGCCAGCAGAATATCCGGGTTCGGCACAGCTTGAGGTAATCCAATCATTGCAATGCCCCATCATCTTCTGAACAGGTTCTACCTGGAACTTACGGCGAAACCAGTTCCCACCCATCCGATTGCGCGAACCGCTCCCCACGGAATGAAGAATCCAAAAAGTGGGAGAGCTTGCAACTGCGACATAAGACTAAACGCGGGACGCTAATTCCTCGGGACGGCTGCTCCCCGGGTGTTTTCTCGACTTTACTGTTGAGAATTGTATTGGTGCTCCTCAAACCACTTGCGTGCGCGTTTCTGCACGTTTTCGAGCGCAGCGGGCTTGATCTGTGAAACCAGTCCATCTCTATCAGCGATCGCTTTTGCTTGAAGCTCCTTGGTGGTAGGAGTTCCAATTGCGGCAAGATCAAACCAGAAATAGGCTTCTTCGTAATCACGCTGCATGCCTCTGCCATCGAGATAAGCCTTGCCAAGCATGTATTCGGACGGTGGAAATCCCTGTTCCGCCGCTTTGCGAAAAAGGTTTGCGGCCATACCGTAATCCTGTGGAACGCCAAGGCCGAGAGTGTAGAGATTTGCAAGTTCGTTTTGTGCAGGCGCAACACCCTGGTCGGCATCTTTGCGTGCCGAGTCAGCTGCTTTTGCCCAGTCGCTTTGTTTCTGCTCTTGCAACCATTCTTTCGACGATTCAGGCGTGATACTGTCGTCTGCCAGATTGCGGATGTACAGAGGAAAGAAAATATTCTTGCAGTTCGTGTCTACGATGTGTTGACGCTCGTCTTCATTCGCTGGCTTACTAGAGTTCGTGGAGTTCGATTCATCAGCAAACTTGTTGTACCAATACTCTGCTTGCTGAGGAGATTTTCCGACTCCAAGGCCAAGATCGTAGATCACCGCAAGGTTGCACATATCTGCACCGCCGCCAGCCGGAGCGCCTGAATCCAACAAATGGGCTCGTGACTCCGCAGCTAGTTTTGTCCAGTAAAATGCGCGCGCGTAATCGTGCGGAGCATGTTCGCTATTTTCATACAAATCGCCAATATGGCTCACGTAACCAAGAGCTTCATACACGGCCCAGCCACTGGCGTCTTTTTCTGTCGGCGAGTTGAGTGCCTTCTTGAACCACTGATCTGCCTCGGCATAGCTTTGCTCAACACCTCTTCCTTCGATATAGAGCTCTCCTAGGGAACCTCTGAAGTACTCGCCGGTCCACAGCCGATGCGGTTAACCTGGGTTGTGGAGGCAAAAGGCGAGTGAGACAGCAGAGTCTGGCAGCGCAGAGCGGGTTTGAGAGATACGGGAAGAAGACACGGCGGGAGCACTTTCTGGAAGAGATGGAGCGGGTAGTGCCGTGGGCGGAGTTAGAAGCGCTGATTCGGCCGCACTATCCGAAGGGCGAGAACGGGCGTCCGCCGATGGGCCTCGGCATCATGCTGCGCATTCATTTTCTGCAGCAGTGGTTCAACCTGAGCGATCCTGCGGCCGAAGAGGCGCTGTACGACTCGGCTGTGCTGCGGCGGTTTGCGGGCGTGGACCTGGGACAGGCTCCAGCGCCGGACGAGACGACCATCCTGCAGTTCCGTCATCTGCTGGAGAAGCACGATCTGGGCGGGGCCATGCTGGACACGGTGAACCGCTATCTGGACAGCCGGGGCATCCGCATCGCGAGCGGCACTATTGTGGACGCCACCATTATTCATGCGCCCTCCTCGACGAAGAACGCGCAGGGGGAGCGCGACCCGGAGATGCACCAGACGCGCAAGGGCAACCAGTGGTACTTCGGCATGAAGGCGCACATCGGCGTGGATTCTAAGTCGGGCATCGTGCACTCGGTGTGCACCACGGCGGCCTCGGTGGCCGACGCGCATATGTTGCCCGACCTGCTGCATGGAGACGAGCGCAAGGTATGGGGCGACGGCGGGTACCAGGGGCAGAGCGAGACGATCCGCCAGGCCGCGCCGCACGCCCAGGATATGACCAGCCGCCGGACAAGATATAAGGACTATGTGGACCAGTTACAGAGGGCGAAGAACCGGGTCAAGGCCCGAGTAAGAGCGAAGGTGGAGCATCCCTTCCGGATCGTGAAGCGCATCTTCGGATTCGAGAAGACCCGCTACCGCGGGCTCAGCAAGAACCACCAGCGGCTGTGCGTGAACTTCGCCCTGGCGAATCTGTATCTGCACCGCAGACGGCTGGCTCGGCTCGCGGCGTAGTGTCTTCGGAAACCGCGAAAACAGCGGGTTTCGACCAAGCAAATCACTGAAAAGCATCCCACCGGTCGATAGCTCCGACGCTTCCGCTCCGATCTGCCTAAAACAGCTTCACGGCGACCGGTTGCGCAGAGCTTCCCTAGGTCGATCATGGCATCGACGTTGCCCTGGTCTGCGGCCTTCAGAATCCACTTCGCGGCCTCGTTATAGTTCCTTGGAACCCCGTTCCCGTGAAGGTAGAGTTCTCCAAGGTTCCTTTGTGAAATTGCAAAACCCTGTTCTGACGCTTCACGGTACTCAAGGGCCGCCGCTAGAAAATCTGCATTAGGCCAATGCCCGCCGAACATACCAGGGGCCTCATAATAAACTCCAAGATCGTTCTGCGCGGGAGCGTACCCTGCATTCGCTGATTTTTTCAACCAAGGCAATCCCTTTTGTTTGCAAGTACGCCCCTCATCGTCATCGTGCCTTGCAAAAAAGTTTGGATCGTCGTGGCAGTAGACCATAGCCAAGTCGAACTGAGCCTTTGCATCACCTTTGCTCGCCTTCGGCTGCAACTCGGCAATACGAGTTTCGTTTGATTGCTTTTGTGAAACGCCTGTCTTTGTGGCTGAAGAGACTGTTGGCGCTTGCGCCAATGAGAAGATGGTTGCTGACGCAAGGGTAAGAATGAAGGGCAACGCTGCTTTGGAGAGATTCATAACTTCCTCCTCTTCTTGCTGCCCATTCGCAGCGTAAGAACCGTGACAATCGAAACTGCTAAGGCAACCCCTATTCGCCGCATTCTTGCATCCCTCCAAACGGCTACCTAAAGGATTCGGAACAAGGGGGAGTACGTCTGTCAGTCTACAACAATGTGACCTATCGGCTGTGTACGCATCGGCTGCGCAATTCGATGATTGGAACGAATGCCCGTCGATATTCGCATCCGATTTGGCCGCGCGGTTCGTCGCATCCGCGAGGAACAGGAAATCAATCAGGAAGAGGCGGCAGACCGTTGTGGGTTACACAGGACATACTACAGCGGTATCGAGCGCGGCGTGCGCAATGTTTCCCTAGTAAACATCGAAAAGGTTGCAAAAGGTCTGAAGACCAGCCTGCCCGATCTGTTTCGCCGAATCTGACACTCAATCGATGCCGATGGAGCCGTCAGTCTTCAGATCTCCGGTGCGCAGTGCACCTTCATGCTTCGCCAAGTCTCCGTTGCACCCGCACGCCACACAACGAACTCATTTCTGTTATCACCTTGTCCAATGAGCCAAAGGTTCGTTATTTCGTTTGGGATTTTCGGTAGGATCGCGGGTGGTGCAAAGCTGGTTAGGGCAGTCCAGGCCAAGCCATTGCTCCCGTCAATATACACGACAAGGTGACGTTCAGTGGTTTGCGCTGCGCCCAGTTTTCGGCGATTGTCTTGTTTCAAAGCCTCCCTTTCCCCCGCTTCAATCGCAAGACTCGGCCCGACTGCGCCGCCGCCAATTGGGCCTGCGATGCATATGGTTGGTTCATGGTCTGAAGAAACAACTCCGCCACCAGTGATTTCAAGATGGCAGCAGGCTTTCTGAACAGATGGAGACCTGCTCACGCAATAAAACCTGTCGATCCCTTCCTGCTCCAATTCCGCGAGATAGAAGTCAGCATCGGTTCTGATTCTGCGGATAGATGCTCCTTTGGTCGGGAAGATGATCCAAGTCCTTTTGCAGACTTTTGCCCGGATAGTTGATCCGCCCGCTCTTTTGCCGTGGATTGCGCCGACGGTCCTCATTAATGTCTCGTCCAGCGCAGCGGTTACCTCCACGGCGGCCTGGCTTCCATCTTCGTAATGCAAATCGAAGTCGTATTCCCCATGGGATTGGGTCAACCGGTACTGCAAGATTGCTCCCGGCAGAATTGCCTCAAGAACCCGCTTTGAGATTTTTTCTGAATAGTTCATTCCGACAGCCTCCACGCTTCGGAGAACAACCAGCAGGTTGCTCACCTTCTAGGCTCCACGGTATAAAAGACAGGGAGTGATGGCAAGAGATGAGAACCCATAACCATAACGACGCCATAACACATCTGGCATTGCCGGAAAGGCAAATTCCAGTGCTTATCGAAGCAGACGCCAAAGAGGCCGAGGGATTTGTACCGTCCAATACGTGGAGCAACAAGCGCCACACGAGGGTACGGCGTTTGTTGCCGTCCTTTGTTGACGGACTGCGGGATCATGGCAAGCGTAGGGAAATTGAGAATAAATACGGTGCGATTAGCGCGTCGGAATGGAATCGGCTGCGAGAGTTGCTCAGGTTGATTGATCGCATCAACGCAGGAGACTGGTCACCCATTACGACACCAGATGTAGGAGAGGTCTTGGGAAAGGCGCTGGAGAACTTGCCTGCGCTCCTCAATAATCTCAGCCCAGCAGGATGGTTTATGGAAAACGAACAGAGCGACGGCGAAATCAGAATCAAATCGGCTTCCGGTGACGTACACGGTCGCATCGCATTCACGATCGAGCCCATCGCTGTGAAGAAGAAATCAAACAAGATTCCTTTGCCCAAGTTTTCCATTTCAAAGCGCAATGGAGAGACCTCCATGCAATGGAGTGGCGAAATCAGTGGAGAGTACAAGTCGATGGCTTTTGCTCTCTCTGAGGCTTTCACCGAGGGATTGAGCAAGACTCGATTTGTTGTTTGGTGGTCCGAGGTGGCAAAGAGGTTCGTGCCTGGCCTCTACTGCCCAGACATCGTGACGGCTTTATACGCGCTGGCAATGTGGAGCACTGGGACAGCTGGTGGATGGGCGATCTGTCAGAAATGCGGTAAGGACTTTGTGCGTAAGCGGAGGAAACAACTCTACTGTTCCACACAATGCCAAGCGACGGCGGCAATGAGGCGTCTTAGGCAAAAACGGAAGCAAGATAGGGGGAGGATTAAAATCTGACTTTCCCCGAATGGCTGGAATGATAAGTTGGGACCGGGAGGCCGGTGCCCGATCTCGTCTCTATCTTGCTCTCAGGTACTCCGAAGGCGTGACAATGCGGGTTCCCTTGTAGTGCCGAGAGTCAATAAATCCTTGTCGCCCGCAACCGACAAATCAGCTTTCGCAAGGGCGAGTGTCGCCTTGGCATCGACTTTCTGCCCGTAACCAGCGGATAATAGGTATGGACGCGAGGTTCCCATGACGATCCGTGTCGAACTCAACCCGGAGATGGAAAGGCAGCTTGCCGCTGAAGCACTGGCTCGCGGCATTGCGCTGGAGTTGTATGCGCAGCGGCTCCTCCAGGAAGCAATTGCTTCTAGGAGCAAAGGGCATGCGCGCGCAAGCCAGCAAGAATTTCGCGCCTTTCTGGATGCTCTTGCGAGCAAAGCGCCGAATGTCCCGCAACTGCGGACCGAGACCTTCTCACGCGAAATGATCTACGGTGAGCACGCCTGATGCCTGGCTCGTCCTACCTAGTGGACACGAACATTTTGCTCCGCCTCGTACAGCCGGACAGCCCCGATTATGGAACGATTCGGCAATGTACGGATCGTCTTTGGGCACAGGGAGCGGACCTCTTCTATACGTCGCAAAATTTGGCTGAATTCTGGAACGTCTGTACTCGACCGGCTGAGCGGAACGGGTTCGGATTCTCGGTTGCAGAGACGGATGAACGCGCTGTTCTGATCGAATCCAAATTCTCTTTTGCCGCCGACAGCGAAGCAACACATCAAGAGTGGCGCAAAATCGTAGTTGCGGCGGGCGTCTCCGGTATCCAGGTCCATGATGCTCGCATGGTAGCAGCGATGCGCGTGCATGGAATTGCGAATCTACTGACGCTCAATGCCAAGGACTTTCGCCGGTTCAGCGACATCACTGTTCTTTCGCCCGATGATGTGTTGGCTTCCTCCGGCTAGGAGCCGCCACTGAGAAGCACAGCCTAACTTTCCTACACAAGCGATTGGCGGTTCGTGGCCCGGTTCCGGGCCGGAGTGGGGCCGGTTCCGGCCCTAAAACCATGCCAGGATGGTTCCATCCTGGCTCCACTGGATAACAGTGTTGACGGTGATCAGAAAGCAAGCGGTTCTGGTCTACGCTTCCTCAGCCAAACGGACGGCCTCTACTCGTCCGGGGCCTTTCTTCGGAACCGTCTTTTTCTTGGACCGTGGCCTCATGATGTTGATAGCGGAAGCATCGAGCTGCGTCTTCAAATGCGCTGCATAGTATTTCTCAATCATCTCCACGCTTGTCCGGCAGTTCTTGGCAATCTGATAGATGTCGGCACCTTCAAGCAGGCGCAGGCAAATGTATGTGTGGCGCAGGCTATACGCCGTTCGCGGCCTTCCGTCACGGTCGGTGCGTAGCTTTTCTTCCTCAAGGATTGCGTTGAACAACTCACGCGGCCATTTCGGAAACAGGAGATCGGTGGGTCCGGGCACATGCCACTCGCCGTTCGCCATCGACGCGGTGCGGCTGCCTGCTCTTCCCGGCCCTCCATCTGGACGCAGGCGCACTTTCAACCGCTCGAACGGATGCACGGCACCTGTTGTGCTCTTGCAATAGCCAACGCCTCGCTTGCCGCGTACTTCGATCTCAAGGATGGTTTGGCCGCTGCCTTCGTCTTCGGTCACCGTAACATCGCGGAACTGAAGACGCCTCGCCTCGTCGGGGCGGAGCCCGGTGTTGGCGGAGAACAGAACATAATCGTGAAGTTGTTCCGCTTCCCAACGAAAACGGGGCTGCTTTGGGTCCTGGACGCGTTTCCGCGTTGCCTCGTAAAGTTGCCTGTACTCTTCCGGTGAGAACCATGCTCTATGAGAAATCTTCGCGGACGCGCGATATGGCGCTGACAAATCCGGGAGATGATCTATCCATCCGTGCCGCAGAGCCGTTTTGAAAATCTGGCGCAACGTCACGATCTCCTGGTGCATGGTGCTATGCGCTGGAGGCTTGCCGCGCGTCGCCTTGCACTCTTCAAGTCGATGGACGCGATATTCGTTGACCTTGCCCGCCGTGATCTCAGGTAGCACCATGCTGCCGAAGAACGGGACCAGATAGCCATTGGCGCGCGCGTGCTGCCCGGATGCGTATTTCGCGCTGCGCTGTCCCTGCGTCATGATGTCAAACTCGCGCAGGTACAACTTTGCAGCGTCGCAGAACAGTTTGCCGCTCTTCAACTCACCGTCGCGGAGTTTGCCGCGCAACTGCAAATACCAGTCTTCCGCGATTTCCTTCGCTTTCGAGAGGCTGTCTTCTTTGGTCGTGGTGCGCCGATTCTTCCCCGCTAGATAGGTTGCGCACTGCCAGCTAGAACTGTTCGGACGCTTGTAGACGTGAACTTTGCCACCAAGGATGGTGTAATGCTCTGACATGTGTCTGCACCTCCTGCTTCTCTATAGAAGCACAAAAGTGTGCAAGAGTTGCGTAAGTCCTGCGCCGTGCAAAGCATCGAAACAAGCCGTTTATATTCAATTGTTTATAGTGGATTTGATTTCTGATAGGCCGATTTTGAGTCCGCTGCGTCTGCCAGTTCCGCCATCCCGGCTTGGGAAGAAATTCTATTTCAATTTATCACTCCCACCCTCGATTCGCTCAGGGAATGACCAAATACTGTTCCAGCTTTCCGTCCGGCATTTCGTAGGTCGTGATGGTGAGTTTGCGCTCGGGGAACTCCGCTGTGAAGCTGCGGAAGATCATGCCTCCACGTGCTTCCTGCCTCTGCTGATGAAAGCTGAGCGGCGGACCCAAGGGCTTGAGGCTGCGGGCGAAGTCTTGGATCGCCTCCGGAGTGAAGTAGGCGTTGCAATTGGCGGTGAAGAGCGTGCGATCCAGCCGGCCATCCTGCAAGCCGGTGAAGATGGCCAACGCCAGCGCCTCCGCTTTGCTGGCTGTAGGAGACTCCACCCCGAGAACCAGCGGAGTGAGCCTGCGGCCAATCGTGATGGCGGCAGGGGACGCATCTTCATTGGTAAGCACGACGATCGCCGCCCGATCCTGGGGGAAGACGAGATTCTCTGAGACGAATCCCGAGACTTCGCCGTCATGCTCGATTACGCGGTGTCCGTCCCTGGTTTTGAGAAAGACGCCAAGGCCATATCCGCTGTTTTTGCCATTCTTGAGCAGAACCGGCGTAACCATCTGCGCGTAGGATGCCTGCTTCAGCAGCGAGCGATCGATCATGCTGATATCCCACAAAGCCAGATCGCGAGCGGGCATCGCCAATTCGCCGGCGGCAAACATCCAGCCTGCGCCCTCTTGCGGCGCGGGACGCAGCGGCCCCAGGGCATGGCGGTAATAGCCCACCGGGTCCGTCGCAGGCAGCCGGCTCGCATCGGAGTTAAAAACGCCCTCCATCGCCAGCGGCGTAAAAATGCGCTTTTCGAGAAACGACATCAGCGGCATGCCGCTTACCTGCTCGACGATCTGGCCGGCGATTACATAATTCGTGTTCGAATATTGCCACTGGGTTCCGGGATCGAAGTCGAGCGGCTTCTTGCCCCACACATCGAGAATGTGTCTCGCCGTGGCGGGCGGCCTCATGGAGATCATCACGTAATCCTCCGGCCAGAAGTCCTGGTATCCGGAGGTGTGCGAGAGCAGCATGCGCAGGGTGACTTCATCCGCGCGCGTGAGGTCGGGCAGGTACTTGGCCACGGAATCGTCCAGCGAAAGCTTGCCTTGCTCCGCCAGCAGCAGAATTGCCGCCGCGGTGAACTGCTTGCTGATCGAGCCAATGGAGTACCGCATGCTGGGTTGCGCTTCCATGGGCGGAGAGAGCCGCGCCTGACCATAGGCGTGGAGATAGGCGATGCGGCCGTCCATTACGATGGCGATTGAGGCGCTGGGAACTCCGCTCGCCATCAGGATCTGATTGCAGGCAGCATCGATCTTCTGCGCCAGGGCAGGCGGGAACGTGTCCTTTGGCTGGGCCGCGCCCGCCGGCGGAGCGGCAAGTCCAATGGAACTCCCAAACAAACTTAAAGAGCTCAAGATTGCCACAAAGCCGGCGAGCAGAAGCTTAGGACGGCGGTCAAGAAGCGAGTCAAGGAGCGACGGGATCGGCATACCTCTCCCAATTCTAGAAGCAGTGTGCTCGATAGGTCCCGTCTCTCAATTTGCTATACCATTCTTTTTGTTGGGATCCTGGAGGATTCATGAACCTGAGTCGTCGCGAATTTGGGCGTTTAGCTGGCGCCGGTATCGCAGCGCAGATGCTTTCATCGGTGGGCGCGCGGGGGGCCGATCGCAAAATCGGCTATTGCATCATCGGTCTGGGGCGAATTTCAATGGGGCACTTCATGCCCGCAGTGCTCGAGACCCAGACCTCACAGATTACCGGCCTGGTAAGCGGGCATCGCGACAAGGCATTGAGGATGGCCGCGCAATACAAGGTGCCGGAGAGCTCTATCTACAGTTACGAGGAATTCGACAAGGTTCGCGACAACCCGGCTATCGATGCAGTCTACGTGGCCCTGCCCAATAGCATGCATGCCGAGTACACGATACGCGCAGCGCGCGCGGGCAAGCATGTGCTTTGCGAAAAGCCGATGGCCACCTCCGTTAGCGATTCGAAAGATATGATTCAGGCCTGCCGCCAAGCCAACAAAAAGCTGATGATTGCCTACCGCTGCCAGTATGAGCCAACCAACCTGCGCGCCATCCAGTTGATTCGCGACGGCCGCCTGGGAAAAGTGCAGGCAATTGAAACCGCCAACGGCTTTAAGGAAAGGCTTGGCGAGTGGCGGTTGAATAAGAAGCTGGCGGGCGGCGGTCCGTTGATGGATATGGGCATCTACAGCTTGAATGCATGCCGGTATTTGACCGGGGAGGAGCCGGCCGAGACTCCACGGCTATTCCTCCGTAATCGATCACGACGGACGGTTCAACGAGGTGGAAGAGAATGTTTCGTGGACGATGAAGTTTCCTTCGGGAATCGTCGCCTCGGCAAACACTACGTATGGCGCGTCCATGAACGGCTTTTACCGGGTGCATGGGTCGGAAGGGATAATGTATGTAGAGCCCGCGTTCGGCTATCAAGGTCTCCACCTGACGGCGCATTTTAATGGGACGGGACCGGGGCAGGGTACGTCGATCGACGAGCCCAATACGAGCCGCGATCCTTCCCAATTCGTAGCCGAGGCCGATCATTTCTCCGGATGCATTCTTAACAACCAAACGCCGAAGACGCCCGGAGAAGAGGGCTTGCGCGATATGGAGCTCATCGCGCAGATCTACAAGTCTTGCGGTTTGCAGTTGAGCTAGTGCGGTGAGTCAGAAGTTCGTTTCAGTAAACTCCAGCATTCGTTTCGCCGCAAACTGACCAAACCGCAGATCTCTCCGCTCCGGTCGAGATGACAAAGTTATGTGTAGTTGCCAACCAAGCCTTCCTCAACCCGATTTTCATCCCCTTGGGTGAGCCGCAGGTCCATGAGCACTCCGGTCGAGATGACAAATTATGCGAGGAATCACTGACTCGCCACACTAGCGTATTTTCACCTCAACCGGCGCAAACCAGACCATTACGCAACTACAGCCCTGCGTACCAGTCGTAGCCGAGTTTGGTCCAGTAATCGTCGGGCCGCTGATCCGTATAGGCGATAAGGCCGATGCGCTTGATCTGCTTATAGCCGTACTTGGCCGGAGTATGCAGCCGCAATGGTGCGCCGTGAAATTGCGTCAACGGCTTTCCGCCCATTTGCGTTACCAGCAGCGTCTGGGGATGCAGGCAAACCTTCATATCGTAGCCGACATAGTAATCGCCGTTCGGCGTCTCCAGGTAAACATAGCGCGGTAACGTTCCATCCGGCCGGCGCGCCGGAGGGTAGGCCTCGATGAGATCGGCGAAACGTACTCCATGCCAATGCACGATCTGGCTCCAGCCCTCAATACATTTGAATTGGGTCACCAGATCGTATTTGGGGAGCTTCAGGATGTCGTCCATGGTCAAAAGGAGGCCCGGTGTGCCGGGCTTTAGAGTGGACCTGCTCTCCCCGGCCTCTTCCCGTCCGCGAGGCATCTTTCCCGCCCGCTCCTCGCGGTATTTTTCGCGTGCGACCATCGGTTTCGGCGCCATTTTCTCCGCGGTATCGGCGCCAGGAGTGACCTTGGTATCGTGACCCTGATTCTCGCTGGTCTTTACGTTCGCATACTGGTATTCCCAGGTTGTGACGTCGGCTGCATATTGAGGGAAGCTCTTCGCGTTTGCCACTCCGGTCAACTGTAGCCGCCAACTCTCGGGAACGAGGGTTTCCTTTAAGCCGTAGACTCCGTTGACCCGCAACTCCTCAGAACGCCGCACGGGATAGGTCGGCGCCAGCGCCCGATCGTCGAAAACTGCGCGCGAAAGCCTGGCATTTACCTCGAAGGCCCTTCGATGCGGCGTGGGCTGCATCTCTTCGGGCTCGCTGTGAGCGATCCAGTGATAGAACCCGTATCCCGCGGCCGCGCCGATTGCGGCGACGGCGAAGCTGCGCCGCGTGTATTTGCGGCTCATTTTCAATACTTCCGCATCCGCCGCTTTCTGCTCCTCTTCACTGATCTGGAGGCTAATTTCAGTTGAATCCTCTTGCGGCGGGATCTCCGGACCTTCGCCGCGCGGTTCCTTTTCGGGGGCGCTCATTTCCAATTCCTTCTTTCGGCTTCAATCGACCGCTCCTCCACCCGCTTCACTTCCAGTCCACTCACCATACTGCGGAAATTGTTCCACCCTGCCAACACGACCTGGGTTACGTGTATGACGAAAAATCCGCAAAAGCCGAGTGTCAGCCAGAAGTGTTCCCAACGGGCCATCTCGTACCCGCCTAGCACTGTTGTCAGCCAGTGCGCCTGGGTCGGTTTATAGATTGCCAGACCGGTCATCAAGCTTCCCGCGCCCATCAGGATAATGGCGCTATATGCGATCTTTTGGGCGCCGTTGTACTTGGTCTGCGGCGGCAAATCCTTGCTCAGGTGCAAATCTCTTTTGGTCACCTGAATGGCTTCTTTCAGGCTCTTCCGGTTGGGAACGATGAAGCGCCATTCGCCGGAGAGAATCGTGTACAGCACGTACGCAAGGCCGTTGACCGCAAAGATCCACATGAAGAAAAAGTGATAACCCAATCCCTGGGTCACGTGGTACGGCGCGTCCATCATTTTCCAGAACCAGGTCGGGAAAAAGCGGAAGAGAGTGAACGATCCCACCCCTAGCTGGTAGACCGCATGCGGATGCTTGTAGGCATTGTCCGAATCGTTCCAGTAAATTAGCAGTCCGCTCCAGATCATGGTGAACAGCACAGGGAAGTTGATCCAGTGCATCCAGCGGATGGCAAGCGGATGTTTCTTTTCGAGGCGGATACTCGGCGCAACCGGCCCACGCCTGATTTCTTCAGGAGCTGGCAGGGCGCTTGGCGGCGCCACTTCCATCAAGCCAGGGTCACCTTCGCAAGGGGAATTGGCCGTCTCCGATAACGATTGATCCGGCGGCTTCGCCGGTCCTGTTTCTGCCATATCCTGGCGGTCTCCCTCCTCGCCAGCCGCGAGCGGCTCATCATGAGAGTCCATTGGTTGCCTCTGAGTTACAGGATCTCGCCATCAAATTCGCCTGGCAAGTTTCGGGAAACTTCAATGAGATCTCAGGGCAGGCATGATAGAACGGCGTTATGGAACTGCGCATTTCGCACATGTCTCTTGCCGCATCCAACGTGCTGTACTGGAGAGTGATTTGAAGAACAGCCGAGCAGTGCAGTTGCCTGTCGAGCCTCTTTTCGAGCGATGTTGGTGGATGTATGCGCTTTACCGGGAATGGCTCTTCACCGATCACACCGAGGCAATCGCCGATATCCTTCGGCCATTGCTCAGCGATCTTCCGCAAAGGCGTTTGCTTGAGGTCGGCTGCGGACCCGGTTTTTACGCGCGCCGGCTCGCCGCTCGATTCCCCGGCCTCCAGGTTACCGGCATTGACATTTCAGAACGTCTCCTTTCCTGGGCTCGCGAGCGCGCGCATCGTGCGGGACTGGAGAACTGCCTCTTTCTCAGAGCGGATGCACAAAACCTGGAACAGTTTTGCGGCACGATTGATGCGGTGGTCGCCTCCCGCCTCTTCCTCATCCTGGCTGACCGTGAGCAAGCGCTCCGCGCAATCTTCCAAACCCTGCGCCCAGGCGGGCTCTGCTTTGTGGTTGAGCCGACTTCCGCAATGCGCGCGGCTATGCCGCTGTGGCTGATGCGGCTCACCATGCCTGGCCGAAGCGCCCACGCCAGAAACTGTATTCCGGTCCGGTGTGAGGTGCTGAGCGAAGACCGCTTCCAAAGGTTCATCGACGGCCAGCCCTGGCGCAACGTCAGGCTGTGGAGGGACCGGCGCTACCAGTATGCCCTGTGTGAGAAGGCCGCATGAGCCAGTCGTCGCTGCTATTGAATCCCCGTCAGCCACGCATTGAATTTCGAAACACCTGTGCGCTCGCTGTGATGGCTAAAGCTCCAGTTGCCGGCAAGGTGAAGACCCGGCTGACTCCGCCGTTGACATCCGAGCAGGCTGCCGGGCTCAGCGCTTGCTTCCTGAGGGATACCATGTGCAATCTTGTGAAAGCAGCGTCTGCGACCGCTGCGCGCTGGGTTCTCTCCTATACTCCAGCCAGTGAGGAATCGGCCTTCGAGGGCATTCTGCCGCCCGGAACGCTTCTCCTGCCGCAGCGTGGAAATGGATTCGGCGATCGTTTGCTGCGAACCGCCGAAGACCTCTTCAGCTGCGGTTTCGCTGCGGTATGCCTGATCGATTCCGATAGCCCTACAGTCCCCACAAGTATATTTGTGCGCGCGGCGGAAGAACTGCAGGCTGCGGAGGACCGCGCCGTACTCGGCGGCTCGGACGATGGCGGTTACTATCTTCTCGGTCTCAAGCGCCCCCACAAAGATTTGTTTGACGGGATCGCATGGAGCACAGCGGCTGTAGCTCAGCAGACGCGCCGGCGAGCAGAGCGGTTGGGCTTGTCTCTCACTGAGCTGCCATGCTGGTACGACGTCGACGACGCTCAATCGCTCGACCGCCTTCGGCGGGAGCTTTTCCTCTGCGGCCCGGGGCCATTCTTGGACGGGGGTGCCTATCCCGCGCTTGCAACGCGCGCATATCTAGAGCAGATCGGCTTGTCCCTCGACGGATCGGCGGCACTCATCCCCGGGGAGGCGGAGCTTGAAGACGTTGAAAGCTAACTGGCGTAACGGCACTCCGTCGATAACCAATGCGGCCCTGCTGCTCTTTGCCGCGTTCCTGATAGAGTTCACCCGCACCGGTGTCGGCGAGTATCACCATTACGTTCATGGCTATAGCGCGACTGTCTTTGCCCAGATTGTGCTCTACCTGGGCGCTATCTCGCTGGTGGAAAGATGCCCGACCAATAAGTGGACTCTGCGCATCGTTCTACTGACCGGGCTGGCCGCGCAACTGATCGCCGTAGCTGCGCCGCCTTTTCTCTCGACAGACGTTTACCGCTACGTGTGGGATGGCCTGGTGCAAGGGGCGGGTATCAATCCCTTCCGCTATATCCCGGCGGACCCGCACTTGTCTTTCCTGCGGATGCGAAGATTTATCCCCATATCAACCGGCGTAATTATGCGCACACCATCTACCCGCCGGGATCGCAGATGATCTTTTGGGGGGTCACCCGAATCAGCGCCAAGGTCGCGTCCATGAAGGTGGCGATGCTGGGCTTTGAAGCTGTTACCTGCTTCGCGCTCATCCGGTCTTTGAAGCTGTTGCACCTGCCGCCGGAGCGGGTGCTGCTCTATGCCTGGCATCCGCTTGCCATCTGGCAGATCGCAAGCAGCGGCCACGTGGATGCAGCGGCGCTCGCCTTCATTTCCCTTGCCATACTTGCCCGGCTTTCGAACCGGGATACCTTGGCGGGTGGCTGGCTGTGGCCGCCGTACTGGTAAGCTCTACCCGGCTGCCCTGCTGCCCGCCTTTTTGCGCCCGCGACGGCTCCGTCCTGCGTGGGTAATGTGCGTGGTTGTCGCTGCCGGGTACTCACTCTATCTCAGCGCGGGTAAGGGAGTCCTCGGTTTTCTCTCCCGTCTACGCGCAGGAGGAGGGCTTGAAGAGCGGCACGCGATTTTTCCCTCTCGCCTTGGCCGAACACATTCTTCATAGGGCGATACCGCCAGCCGCGTATGTGGCGATCTGCGCCTGCACGCTGGCCGCGCTGGCTTGGTGGGCCTACCGCCAGGGCGCTCAGCCCGGCGCCTGCATCCGCTCCGGTTTGCTGCTGGCAACTGCGCTTACCCTCTGCTTCTCTCCACATTATCCCTGGTATTTTCTGTGGCTGCTTCCATTTCTTGCCCTATGGCCGTGCGCCCGGCATTCTTCCTGGCCCTCGCTCCGGGCTATTTACTGTCCACTAGCCTGGGCGCGCCGGGAGCGCCTATGTATTGGATGAACTGCCTGCTCTATAGCGGCTTCTTGCTGCTACTGGCATACGATTGGCTAATGGACCGCGCGATGCCCCGGCTGGCTCAGAAAGTGAACCGGATTCAGGGACCGCGGTCCTGGACGGCGGTGCATCGTACTTCGCAGGATGTCTCGGCAACGGAGGAATCATGACTCACAAGTTGCAGGCCCACCTATCGAAATGCGCAGATACTTCGAGAAGAATGAAGACCAGCTTTCCGTCTTCGTCGAAGAGGAGCCGGTCTGCCTTTATCTTGAAGTGACCAACCGCTGCAATCTGCTTTGCACCACCTGCCCGCGCACGTATGAGGAGCTGGAGGCGGAAGCCGACATGAGCTGGATCTCTTTACCAGGATCGTGGATCAGATTCCCAACGTGAAGCGCGTGGTGCTGCATGGCGTAGGCGAACCGATGCTGGTGAAGAAACTGCCTGAGATGGTGGCTTACCTCAAGCAGCGCGGCGTGTATGTCCTGTTCAACACCAACGGCACGCTGCTGAATGAGAAGAACGGTCAGGCCTTGATAGACGCAGGCCTGGATGAGCTGCGAGTCTCACTCGACGCCGCCGAGCCTGCCGCCTTTCAAATGGTCCGGGGCAAGGACATGTTCGATCGCATCGTCGCCAATGTCCGGCGTTTTCGCCAGATGCAGACCGAGCAGGGAATTGAGTTGCCGCGCGTCTCGTTATGGCTCACCGGACTGAGGGAGACTCTCAATCAGTTGGAGGCATTCGTGCGCATCGCCGATTCGGTGAACGTGCGCGAGGTCTATCTGCAACGTCTCGTCTTTTTCGCGGACAATCCGAATGGCCTGGCGCGCGCAGAGAGCGCCTTGTTCGAACAGACCTCAAAAGAAGAGGAGGCGATGATCGCCCGGGCGACGGTTCTCGCTAAATCACTCAATATTATCTTCAACGCGTCCGGCGCAACCGAGCCCGAGACCAGCATCCGGCGGAAGCCGTCGGGCTCGCCCTGGTCTCTGTGCCGCCGGCCTTGGACGCTCATGTACTTCACTGCCACAGGCCGCGCCATCCCTTGCTGCATTGCGCCCTTCTCCATGCACGGCTATAGCAGTTTCACGCTGGGCGATGCCACTCAGCAGACGCTGCGCGAGATATGGAACGGGCCCGAGTACCAGGAGTTTCGAGGCAAGCTGCTGAGCCCGGAGCCACCCAGGGCCTGCGCCAACTGTGGGCTGCGATGGAGCCTGTAGACAAGATAGACAAGCGGGACCGGCGAATCAGCGTTATCATCCCGGCTCTGAACGAGGGGGCGACAATCGCCTCCGTCGTTCGCGAGCTGCGGCAGGAAGTCGGCGGCCTCATACGCGAGTACATCGTGGTGGACAATGGCAGCACCGACGGAACCTGCGCCGCGGCGGCTGGCGCCGGCGCGCGCGTGGTCAGCGAGCCTCGCCGCGGATACGGATCCGCCTGCGCCGCGGGCGCTGCTCAGGCTGATCCGCAATCTGCTGTTTTTCTGTTTATGGATGGCGATGGAAGCGATGTCCCGGCGGATATTCCGGCCATTGTAGAGCCGGTCCTAAGAGGGGATTACGATTTCGTGCTGGGTTCTCGCATACGCGGCGACCGCGATGCCGGTAGCCTGCTCGCTTCGCAGGTCTTTGCCGGATGGATGGGCGGAGCCGCAATGCGCCTGCTCTATGGAGTGCGCTACACCGACATGGGCCCTTTGCGCGCCATCTCTCGCGAAGCGCTTGCAGCCCTGCATATGACGGAGATGACTTATGGATGGAACCTTGAAATGCAGATGAAGGCCGCCAAGCTCAGACTCCGTATTCTGGAGATCCCGGTAGGCTACCGCTGCCGCCAGGGCGGTATCTCCAAGGTCGCAGGTTCCTTTCAAGGGTCGATCAAGGCCGCTTCGAGGATCATTCGAGTGATGTTAAAGATTGCGCTACAAACAGCAGGTTAGCGGGTGCCCCACGTCCGGATTTTCGGACGTGGGATTTAAGGATCCAAACCCCTCCACAATCCAGGGTGCCCCGCATCTGGCCCGCTCTTCGCGCCAGATGTGTGAAACCGCAGATCTCTCCACTTCGCTGCGCTCCGGTCGAGATGACAAATCTATTGTCGCGGTCCAGGTGCGTACTTTTTAGTGCGCGGCCACCGCCGGACCTCGTCCGTGGCTGATCTTGCGGAAGAGCCAGACCACTCCGACAGAGAGAAAAGCCAGCAGCGCGGTCCAACGAAAGATATCTATAAAGGCCCATAACCTGGCTTGCTGCACCACCTGCTGATAGACCTGGCCGCGGGCGGCTCCCAGAGCGTTTGCCGGATTGGTCTGGTGGCCGAGGTAGCGGCTGAGATTGTTCATTCGCTGCTCGAACCAGTAGCCGGCGAGGGGAATAGAAGCGGAAATCTGGTTTTGGTGGACGTCGGCGCGGCGGACAATCAAGGTTTGGGCGACCGAGATGCCGATGCTGCCGCCGATGTTGCGGACCAGATTGAAGATGCCGCTGGCATTGCCAATCTGCTCGTTGGCCAGAGTGCCATACGCCTGGGTAGTGATGGGCACGAAGATGAAGCTCATCGCCAAACCGGTGATCACAATCGGCCACAGTAAAGTCCACGGGCCGATTTCAAGGTTGATGTTGCCGAAGAAGATAGAGCAAATGCCAAAGGTTACGAAACCGATGCTGAGCAGCACACGGGCATCCATCTTATCGTTGATATAGCCGATCAGAGGCATCCCGATAATTGAACCGATGCCGCGCGGGCCCACCATCAAGCCGGCGGAAAAAGCCGTGTAGCCGAGGATCTCCTGATAGAACAGAGGGAGCACAGTGATGGTGGAATAGAGCGCCGCGCCCAGCATGAACATCAACAGGCAGCCGATAGCGAAGTTCCGATTCTTGAGCACGCGCAGGTTTACCAACGGCGTTTTGTTGCGCCATGAATGCACGATGAACCAGGTCAAAGCGACCACGACAAAGAACGTGGCCCAACGGATCCAGACGGCGCTGAACCAGTCGTCCTCCTGTCCTTTGTCCAGAACAACCTGCAGACATCCCGTCCAGACAGCCAGCAGCCCGAATCCAAGGGAGTCAAACCGGCTGACTTTGGCCTTCGATATATAGGAAGGGTCATGGACAAAGCGGCCGATCATGAAGACCGCCAAAGCGCCCACCGGGATATTGATATAGAAGGCATAGCGCCAGCTATAGGCGTCGGTGAGCCAGCCGCCCAGCGTAGGACCAAGCACCGGCGCAACCACGATGCCGAAGGCGAAAAAAGCCATGGCGGCGCCTCGCTTGGCCGGCGGAAAGCTCTCCAGCAAGATGGACTGGGAAAGCGGCTGCAGAGCGCCCCCGCCCGCCCCCTGCACGATGCGGGCGATCAGGATGAAAGCCAGCGACGGCGCTACCCCAACAAAAAATGAGGCCACGGTAAAGATGATTACGCAAATGATAAGAAAGCGTTTGCGTCCAAAGCGAAGAGAAAACCAACTGCTCGCGGGCAGAATGACGGCATTGGCGACCAGGTAACTGGTAAGCACCCAGGTGGCTTCATCCGTGCTCGCCGAAAGACTGCCTGCAATATACGGCAAAGCGACCGACGCAATTGCCGTGTCCAGAACCTCCATGAAAGTGGCCAACATCACGGAGATGGCAATCAGCCATGGATTGACGCCGAAGGTCTGGGCGGTCTGGCCGCCGCCTGGTCCAGTATCAGTATCAGCCATTCGATCTTGAAGGTCTTTAGATTTGTTCGAGTTGGGGAGGGATTAGCGAGACGGCCCAGAACCCAGTCTCTTTAAGATAGCCGAGCGCTCTCCGGGGATGCTCTAAAACTCACCTGGATATGTCCCCTGGAATCAAGGCCGAACACATCGATCCCGTAAAGCTCTCGCCGCACATGACCTGATAGCTAAAGCTCACAAACTAAAAGAAAAACCCTTATGAATCCATATGGTGATGTAGGGCATCAGATACATTGACAATAAAACACTCAAGTGCGATGCTAGCACCTGAGAAGTGCAGGAGCAGGAGCGCGGACAATGGCAAAGATTATCGGCATTGATTTAGGGACCACCAACTCAGTGGTGGCAGTGATGGAGGGTGGTGAGCCTAAGGTTATACCTAACGAGGAAGGCGGCCGCACCACCCCTTCCGTTGTCGCTTTTACCAAGAGCGGAGAGCGGCTGGTCGGCCAAGTGGCCAAGCGCCAGGCGATTACCAACCCTGAAAACACAATCTACTCGATCAAGAGGTTTATGGGCCGCAGGGCCAGTGAAGTCAGCGATGAGTTGAAAATGGTGCCCTACAAGGTCAAGCCGAAGGGCGACCACGTAGTCGTGGAGGTTTCGGGCAAGGATTACAGTCCGGAAGAGATCTCCGCACTGATTCTGCAGAAGCTGAAGAAAGCGGCAGAGAACTACCTTGGAACAACCGTGACTGAGGCGGTAATTACCGTCCCCGCATATTTTAACGATGCCCAGCGGCAGGCCACTAAGGACGCGGGCAAGATCGCCGGCTTGGACGTAAAGCGAATCGTGAACGAACCCACAGCGGCGGCGCTGGCCTATGGGTTGGATAAGAAGAAAGACGAAACCATCGCCGTCTATGACTTTGGAGGCGGAACCTTCGATATTTCCATCCTCGAAGTCGGCGAAGGCGTGATCGAGGTGAAGTCCACCAACGGGAATACACACCTGGGCGGTGACAATCTCGACCAGCGGATTGTTGATTGGCTGATTGACGAATTCAAGAAGGATGAAGGGCTGGATCTGCGTTCCAAAGGCAATGAAATGGCCTTGCAGCGGCTCAAGGATGCTGCGGAGAAGGCGAAGATTGAGCTGTCGACGGCGGTTGAGACGGAGATCAATCTTCCCTTTGTTACGGCGGACGCGACCGGGCCTAAGCACCTGGTGAAGAAATTGACCAGGGCCAAACTGGAGCAGTTGGTCGAGGACCTTATTCAGCAATCGGTAGAGCCGTGCAAGAAGGCGATGGCGGATGCGCAGGTTGACGCCAGCAAAATTGACGAAGTTGTGCTGGTTGGCGGCCAGACACGTATGCCGCGCATCCAGGAACTGGTCAAGGAGCTGTTCAAGAAGGAGCCTCACCGTGGGGTTAATCCCGACGAGGTCGTGGCAATCGGCGCGGCTATCCAGGGCGGCGTATTGGCAGGTGAGGTGAAGGATCTGCTGCTGCTGGATGTAACTCCGTTGACGCTTTCGATTGAGACATTGGGCGGCGTGGCGACGCCGATGATTCAGCGTAATACCACCATTCCGACCAAGAAGACGGAGAAGTTTTCCACTGCGGCCGACAATCAGACCGAAGTGGAGGTCCACGTCTTGCAAGGCGAGCGACCGATGGCAACACAGAACCGCACCCTTGGTAAGTTCAAGCTGGCCGGCATTCCTCCGGCTCCGCGAGGCATCCCGCAGATCGAGGTCACCTTCGACATCGACGCTAACGGAATCCTCAATGTGACGGCGAAGGACAATGCCACAGGCAAGGACCAGAAGATCACCATCACATCGTCTTCCGGCCTGAGCAAGGACGAAGTCGAACGCATGGCCAAAGAGGCCGACGCGCATGCGTCTGAAGACAAGGCGAAGCGTCAGGAGATCGAAGCCCGCAACAATCTCGACAGCATGGTCTATAACGTGGACAAGCTGCTGAGGGAGAATGGGGATAAGATCAGCGGCCAGGAGAAGAGCGACGTCGAGGAGGCTTTAACTGAAGCCAGAACGACGCTGCAGGCAGCCAGCCCAAGCGCGGAGGAGATGAACGCCGCCCGCGAGAAGCTGACTTCGGCCCAACATAAGCTCGCCGAAGCCATGTACAAGGCGAACGCCTCGGCGCCTCCGGCAGATGGTCACGCGGCCTCGGGCCCTGCGGCCGCGGATGAGCAAAAGAAAGATGAGGGAGTTATCGACGCCGAGTACGTAGACGTTGAAGACAAGAAGTAAACGGTCACAAACCGGCGCACGGTACTTATGGGGCGCTCTCCAGAAAACGGGGACGCCCCAGCTTTTCAAGCTAGAACCGGTTTCACCGAAGGCGGCAAAATGAAGGTCAATAAACGGGGTGAAATGCAGATGAATCAAGAGAACTCCACGTCGCAAATCGAACATGGAAATGGGGTGGGAGACATGATGTGGAAATATGAACAGCTCAGAGCCGGCCGAGTTTACGCTAAATTCATGTTCAATACGCGAGAAGAGGCGGAAAACTTTGCCACGCAGATGACCAAGGTGGAGCCCGATCTTTTTAGCCGTATCGAGCCGGTAGAAGCACGCGCGGTTTGGAACTGATTCAGGCCTTGTAGGTTACATTTCGTGAGAAGAGATGCCGACACCAACCAAAGACTATTATTCGCTCCTGGGCGTAAAAAAAACGGCAACGGCGGACGAGATCCGGAAGGCATTTCGCAAGCTTGCGCGCAAATATCACCCGGATGTAAATCCGAATGACAAGAAGGCCGAGGCCAAGTTCAAGGAGATCTCCGAAGCCAATGATATTTTGAGCGACCCAAAAAAGCGAAAAATCTACGATCAGTTCGGCTTTTATTCCGATCAGATTGACCCGGCCGCCGCCGAGGCCGCGGCGAGGGGTGGATATGGAGGCTTTCCCGGCGGGGCAGGGGCTGGTGGCTCGGCAACGGGATCGGCGAGAGGGCAGGAAGTCCCGTTCGATTTTGAAGGCTTTGACTTTTCCGATTACACGGGCGCCCGGCCCGGTGAAAGCTCCGGATCCTCTTCGGGTTGGGGCGGCATGCGGGATATTTTCTCCGGCATGTTTTCCCAGGGACGGAGAGGTAAACCTGGGCCGCAGCCGGGCAGCGATCTCGATTATCAGGTAAACGTGGATTTTTGGGCCGCCGTTCGTGGGGGCACAATCCGGCTTCAGGTGATGAGGCAGGAAGTCTGTGCCACCTGCAAGGGGAAGGGCACAGTTGGGTCGCCTGTCACCTGTCCGGAATGCCATGGCACGGGGCAGGTGCAACAGATGGGCGGCCGCATGAAGTTCAGTGTTCAGTGCCCGCGCTGCGGCGGTACGGGCAAGATCGAAAATGCATGCCCGACCTGTCATGGAGAGGGAACTCTATCGAAGCCCGAGCCAGTCGAGGTCCGCATCAAGCCCGGCACCCGGGATGGCCAGCGAATCCGGCTGGCAGGGAAGGGAAACGCTGGAGTCAATGGCGGCCCTCCTGGGGACCTTTATCTGATCATCAAAACCGGCCCCCATCCGGTTTTCACCCGTGCAGGGGACGACATTCAGGTGACCATTCCGGTAACCGTGGCGGAGGCCGCGCTCGGCTCCAAGATCGAGGTGCCGACGATTGACGGGCGGGCGCAACTCAAGATCCCGCCGGGGACGCAAAGCGGGCAAAAGCTCAGGATGCGGCAAAAAGGAGTTGCCTCGGCTACCCGAGAAGGGGTGCGCGGCGATGAGATCGTAACTGTAGAAATCGTTGTGCCGGCGGTCAAGGACGAGCGCTCCAAGGAGATTTTGCGGGAGTTCGCCAAGTTGAATCCGGAAGATCCACGGGTGTCGGTTTTTAATCTGGTGTAAATGGGCTCGGTGAGTGAGAGAACAATATGCCAACAAAACGCAAATCAAAAGGTGCGTACATGATCTCGGCGGTTGCCGAGATGTACGAGATTCACCCTCAGACGCTGCGGTTCTATGAGCGGGAAGGGCTGCTGAAGCCTTCGCGGACCGAAGGGAACACGCGCCTTTATACCGATGAGGATTTGGAGCGATTGGAGTTCATTTTGAACCTGGCGCGCGATTTGGGGGTCAACATCGCAGGCATTGCCATCATCCTGCAAATGCGTGAGCGCATGGAGGAGATGAATCGCCAGATGCAGGGCTTCGTCGATTACGTGCGGACGGAGATGCTGAACCGGATGCAATCGGGTTCGCCTTTCGGCGGAGCAGCTATTGTCCCCCTGCACAAGCCTGTAGCGGTGCCATCTCCCCCGCGGGATCGCAACCGCAGCTAGCCTTGGGCTATTTTGGTGAATCCCAGCTCCCAGAAGCGGGACCTGGGGCACCCAAATCTGCTTGAAGTAGGGGTCCAAAAATGCCACCAATCGAGCGTGCCCCATATCTCTCCACTTCGCTTCGCTCCGGTCGAGATGGCAAAGGTAGGTGAAGTGGCTGGATGTAGGCTTTGCAATCCCATGCTACATTTCTGCCCTCCTGGTCTGACCTTGCCTTTCTTTCTGTCATTCCCGCGGGGAATCTGCTTTTCACCTGCCCGAGAGACCAAGCAGATTCCCTGCGGGAATGACAGAAAGAAAGGCAGAGGCGCTTCACTTGTGGAGTTAACCTAAAGCTATCCTGGGTCTTTTCCAGATTTGTGGCCTCCAGCGAGATTTACTTTCCAACGCGCGGCGCAACCGATATGCTGGTTTTCGAGGATTTTGGCTATGCTGGTTTCCGAGGATTTTAGCCACTGCGAGTCATGGTTCATTTTCTCTTGTTATTCGGGATAGCCGGGCTGATCACGTCGACTATGTATGCCAGTTTGGCGGCGGCAGGAGCGTTGCGTTTTGCCATGCGGCGGCGTAGACAGCGGCCGTGCGGATTCCATGCGCCAATCAGCCTGCTCAAGCCTCTTCATGGATCGGAGCCCGAGGCTCGAAGCGCATCTGGAGAGCTTCTTCAAGCAGGATTATCCCCGATTCGAGATTCTCTTTTGCGCCCGCAGCGACCGCGACCCCGGCCTGCAGGTTGCGCGCCGGGTAGCGGCCCGTTATCCTCGCGTCCCGGTAAAATTTCTCTCTAGTGGAAACCCTCTTTGCGCCAATGCCAAGGTGTGGTCTCTCCAGCGCATGCAGGAGGCCGCCCAACATGGAATCTTCGTTATCAGCGATAGCGATGTTTCGGTAAAGCCGCAGTATCTGCGCGAGGTGGTTGCGCCTTTTGCCGATGAGGGCGTCGGTCTTGTGACCTGCCTTTACCGGGGCGTGGCCAGGAGAAGAGCCATGCGTGGAAGCAGCCTGTGGTCTCGTTTGGAGGCCGAAGGCATGTCGGTCGAGATGCCTTCAGGAGTGCTGGTGGCCGAGATGCTCGAGGGAATGAAATTCGCATTGGGGCCGACTATGGCGGTTCGGCGCGAATGCGTGTCACGCTTCGGCGGCTTTGGCGTCATCGGAGCGTATCATGCCGATGACTTCATCCTGGGTAACTTGGTCGCGGCGAACGGTTATAAGGTGGTCTTGTCGACGCATGTGATCGAGCATCACATTCTGAATAGTTCCTTCCTTTCGTCGTGGCGGCACCAGGTCCGCTGGATGAAGAGCACGCGTTTTTCCCGTCCTAAGGGACATTTAGGAACAGCCCTGACCTTCAGCATGCCTTACGCGATCCTGGCCTCCTGCGCCGCCTTGGTGCTGCACAGGCCGGCTGCGGCTGCGCTGCTCCTCACCTGGGGCTGGGCGACGCGTGTGGCGCTCGCGGCATTCATGGGCGGTCTGGTGATCGAGAACTTCGGATTACTGAGAAGCGCATTGCTCTATCCTTTGCGCGATCTGCTAGGCTTCTTCTACTGGGCTGCCAGCTACCTGGGCAACGACGTGCAATGGCGCGGCGAGGTGTACCAACTCCTTCAAGATGGTTCGATGCGCAGCGAGTCCTCGAATCCAAAAACCGAGGCCGTGCTAACAACCTAAGCCCGCAAAATTATCTCCCCTCGTATGGGCGATCCGTATACAAGGTCTTATCCGCCAGTTTCTGCAACACGTACGCTCGGCTCCCGAGCAGAGCGGAAACGTGGTCGTGGGAGTCTTCGGGAACGAAGAGAAATTTGCGCGGACCTCTGCCCCACATAGCCAGAAGATCGGCGTCGGAGAGAAAGATGTGAGGAACATCGGGATAATCCGATCCCCAGATCATGGATGAGATCCGCCCGTTCACCAGGAGGGCTTGGCGGCGAGTGTAGAAGATTATCGAGGAGCCCTCCGACGAATCTCCATAGAGCATCAGGGTAGCCTTCGCCGGCTTGCTATTTTCCTCGGGTGGTCCGGCGATCCGGTTGATGGTGTCCGCCATGGCCCGCGAGGAAAGCACCGGCTCGAAACGCACCAAGGCTATATGCGCGGCGATGAGGAATATGGCCGCGGTGAAGGCTACGCTCACTGTCGCCTCAAAGTGGTGCCTTCTTCGGCGCAGCATCCAGGCGATGGCCGGCCCCAGCAACAGTGCAATGGCAGCGACCATGGCGGGGAGACGCAGCGCGGCAAAGGATGGACCGCTGAGATCGAAGAAGTGAGACATCGCGAGGGTATAGCCGGCGACATCTCGATGGGCTAGAAGCGTCCCGATATCCGCCACGTAAGGGAGCTTGCGTGAGGACCAAAGGCCGTAGCCGAGCGCCCCGGCCGCTGCCAACCCCACAACGGCAAATGCGCCTTGGATACCATTGAGCCACTTGTTCACCGCCCCGCCTTCGCTTTCCGCGCCGGCTAAAGCGCCGGCGGTAAGCACCAACAAGGGAAAATAAGCCGGGTAGGTGTAGTACTCCTGGTTGGTTGAAATGGAGAAAAATAGGAGAATGAAGGCTGCGTAGAGACTCAATAGCCAGATGGTCTTCTTACGGAAGCTCTCCGACCCCGCTGGCGCGGGAGAGCGCCGTCTATTCCGGCGTGCGGAGACCGCTAGCCAGGGGCCGCGGCGTTGCCGGTGGTCGTTGCGCAGGTCATTCCACCAGCGCGCTCGTGTGATCCACATACGCCGCACGACGACGGGAAGGTAGAGACTCCAGGGAAAGAGCCAGATCAGGTGCAGGCTCCAGTAAAGAACGCTGGGCAGCTTGTTGTAGTCGTCCGGATAGCGCTTACCGAGAAAGCGCAGCAAGTGCTCGTTGACGAAGTAGAAGTAGAAAAAGCCGTGTACATTACCGAAAGACGGAATATTACCGGATGGGTGGCCCTGATCGGGGTTGTGCAGTCCGGCGAGGATATGCCAGGGTGCTGCAATCGCCAGGAAAAGCAGGAGGCCGCTGACCAAACGAAATTCGCGCCAGCGCCGCCAATCCCCGGTGAGCAGAAGATAAGGGACGATCCCGCCGATAAAGAAGACCGGACCGATGAGCCCTTTGGACAGCATAGATAACGCCAACGCAGCCCAGGCCAGGTAAATGCGGCCGGGCTTCTTGTCCTCCAGTCCGGTGAGAAAAGAGTAAAGAGCGATCGCGAGCAGCAAAGAAATCAGGACTTCCGGGATGAAGATGCGAGTGAAGAGGAAGATGCCGACGCTGGTGAGAATGCTCAGCGCGGCATAGAAAGCCGCACGATCGCCATATACCCTCCTGGCCCATACCCAGGCAAGAACAGCCAGGCCCAGAACGCTGAGGCTCAGCGGCAGGTGCGTAGCAAAAACGTTATATCCGAAGATGCGATAATCGACCGCAACCATCCAGTAAGGCAGCGGGGGCTTTTCCAGATAGCGGACGCCGTTCACCTTGAGGGTTACCCAATCGCCGCCAAGCGCGATATGCTGGGCGGCGATAGCATGAGTGCTGTCTGCGTCGTCCAACAGAGAAGGCGAGAACAGCGCCGCGAAATGCACGGCGACAAAGACGAGCAGAAGCAGCGTCCATGCTCTTACAGGAGAAAGAACAACGGGGGCCTCAACGGGTGATTCAACAGAAAGAGCAAAGTGATTCGACATGGAGAACAGACGCGAAATGATGGTTGTAACTAAGGATAGCAGCCTCCAGCCGCCGGGGCGTAGAGCACGCAATCCAACCGTGCGGGGGCGGCAGGCGGCGCGCCAAGCTGCGAAAGGCGGCGCAAATGCAGTGGCTAGTAAGGTGGCAAGTGAAACTGTGATTGCATCGAATCCGGCGCGCCTGCTCGAAATATCGTCCATCTTCGATCAGACGATGGAGAAATGCGCCATTGACGCAGGTGTCGAAATGGTTCATCGCTTAAGAACCGGCTCGCGGCGGGTTCAGGCGACGGTCGAGATGATGCTGCGCGAAGCGGGCGCCTCGGGTCGAGCTTTCGAAAAACCGGCGAATGCATGGCTGCGTACCATCAAGGAAATACGCCGGGCGGCCGGCAGGGTACGGGATCTGGACGTGCATCGCAAGCTGCTCGAGAAGTCGGTTGACAAGCCATCTCTTCCGGAGGAGGAGCGTTTGAAGAATCAGGCTGAGAAACTCGACCAGCGGCTTAAGGACGAGCGCAATGCGTGGGCCGAGGCTCTCCAGAAGAAGATTACGAAACGCCATGAAAAGATGAAGCAGCTGCAGGCTGCGTTTCTAGCTGCCGCAAATCATGCTCATAGCCGGAGTTTGAGGAGGCGCCGGCCGGTCAGCGCCGTGGCCTTGGAAGATTTTGTGCGCATAGTGGATAGAATGCCGCTGCTTGATCCGGACAACCTGCATGATTTTCGCAAGGCCACAAAGAAGGCGAGGTACGTGGCCGAGCTGGGCGGAGAAGACGGGTCGTCGCAGGCGGTGGCCAAAGCGCTCAAACGGGTACAGGACGCGATCGGCGAATGGCATGACTGGCGATGCCTCGCCGAAGAGGCGAATACAGCTTTGGGACGCGATGGATTGGAGTTGATTGCGTGGCTTGAGAGCCAGGCAGATCATTTTCTGGCCGAGGCATTGAGCATCACCCTGCGCGTGCGCGGTCAACTCCTGGGAGAGTGGGAGGCCGCCAAAGGCGGCGCTCAGTCAAGGAAGTTCCCGGCAAGGGTAACATCGAATGCGCCGGCTCAGAAGGCCTCTTAGTCGGCCCCAGAGAACCAGAAGCAGATTCCCTTGCGGGAATGACAGAAAGAAACGCAACTGCGAATATGCTCTGTCTCTGCCTTTCTTTCTGTCATTCCCGCAGGGAATCTGCTTTTCGCTACGTGCGCAGCGCCATCACATGCGAGACCAGAAAAGCAACTCCGAATATCAGTCTTCCTCTGGTATATCTTGCGTTGGAGGCGGGTTCATCATTTGACAGCTTCGGCTCAGCAGACAATGCAGACTTTTGCGGCGATAGACATCGGCTCCAATTCCTGCCGGTTGAAAATCGCGCGAGTTCAACTCCATCGCTTGAAGGTGCTCCACGAGGATCGCGAAGTGACGCGGCTCGGAACCAGCGTGTTTGAAGGCGGCCTCATCTCTCCCGAGGCCATGGCCAGCACCCTGGGAGCGCTCAAACGCTTCTATCGCTCGGTCAAATTGCACGGCGCCGATCACGTGCGAGTAGTGGGGACCGCCGCGCTGCGCGAGGCGCGGAACGCACAGGCCTTTGTCGCTTGGGTCAAGTCCGAAACCGGATGGGATCTTGAGATCATTTCCGGCCTGGAGGAAGCGCGTCTGATTCATCGTGGTGTGATGAACCACCCGGGGACGAAAGGGCGCTGTCTTCTGATAGATGTCGGCGGGGGTAGTTGTGAGATCACGCTCTCCGAACGTAGGAGTATTCGGGAGACGGTCAGCCTACCTTTAGGCGCGGTGCGGCTGACTGAGGAGTTCCTGGGCGAAGATCCCCCGGCCGCGGAACAGATTGCGCGCCTCAAACAGCTTATTGCCCGTGAACTGCGCAAAGCGGAGCGGCGCCTGGGAGCGGCCCATGTATCTCTGGTGATCGCCACCTCGGGCACCGCTGCGGCGCTCGCGCAGTCCAGCCAGATCGCGCGCAAAGAAAAACCGGAGGACAGGGACGGCGGGACGGCCGGCTTGGTGGAGACTCGATATGCCCGCCGATTGGCGGAGAAGTTGACCAGGATGAACAGCGCCCAGAGAGGCGTCGTTCCGGGCATCGGACCGCGCCGGGCGGAGATTATCATCGCCGGCGCGCAAGTCTTCGCCGAGCTGTTGGAACGGTTGTCGCTGCCCGGATTCATCTATTCCGAATTGGGGCTGCGGGATGGCATTCTGGCGCAAATGCTGGCTGAGCAGGACTCCAGAACCATGGCGCATCAGCAATTCGAGCGCGACCGCCGGCTGGGTGTTCTGGCAACTTGCAAACGCTATGGAGTCGATCCGAGGCTGGCCGAAAGCGTGAGGCAACACGCAGTCCAACTCTTCCGCGACCTGATGCCAGTGCATCAATTACCCGAGGAATACCGGACCTGGCTGGAAGCAGCGGCGATGATGCGCGACGTGGGCAAATTCATGAACTATCAGGGGCACCATCGCCATGCGCAATACATCATCGCGAACTCCGAGCTGTTTGGATTTACTCCCCAGCAGCGTGCCATTGTATCGGCGATTGCGCGCTATCTGGGCAAATCCAAGCCGGACCCCGAGGATCGTACCATGCGCTTGATCGCTCCTGAAGAACACACGCATGTGCATCGCGCCGTCGTGCTGCTGCGCCTGGCTGTGGCCTTGAACCAGGATCGGGCCAGCGATGTGCTCAAAGTGGTTTTGCGGGTCTACCCCAAGCGTGTACTGCTGGAGATCAAGCCCGGCCGCACCGGCGCCGAGCTTGAGCTGTGGTCGCTGCGGAAAGAGGCGGACTACTTTCGCGACGTTTTCCGCCGCGAGCTTTTTCCGACGCTCGAATAGATCTGGCGCAGCACCCGCGGGTCCACTAGCCAGGCAAGCTGAGCGGGACGGGTGCTGCAATCGACCCGCGCCACAGTTCCCTTGCGCAAACGGACGTTCAGGCGCCCCGAGGAGCAGGTCTGAGCGGCAAGGAACTGAGACAGATTCGGATTGTGGCCCACCACGAGAACATTCTCATAGGTTGACAGCCGGGAGACGAGTTGCTGAAAACCCGCCACCGACCCGGTGGGCGACAAAGCTTCGGTCACCTGAATCTTCGAGTCGTAGGCTACTTCTGTGCCCACAAGCGAGGCCGTCTGCAGAGCGCGCTTCAGTGGACTGGACACGATCAGATCAAACTGCAGATTGAGCGCATTCAGGTAATTGGCGACCAAAAGGCATTGTTCCTTGCCCTCCTTGTCGAGTGGCCGCTTGACATCGATGGCGGGGTTGGCGCGGCGAGTACCCGCACTGGCGTGACGAAGAATATAAAGGTTCATTTGCTTTGTGGTTTCTCTTTTTGGCGCGGCCCCGTATTGCTGCGGGGCTATCAATCCGGATAAAGAAGCGAAGCCCGGGGAAAAACACTCGGAGCCCATCGCTTAAATTTACACGATTGTAACAATTTGGATTGTTAAAAGATATTTGGAGCGCTGCCCAGGCGCGGGAGAAGAGAACTTTCAGTTTCAAGCGCGCACTTAATTTATAGTAGCTCCGCTTCTGTGGAAAAAGGAGCTGGCGCGGTTTCCTCCGTGAGAGCGTCGAGCAAAGTTATCTTCTTTGCATGATCGGCCAATCGCGATTCTTGTGATGGGAAGAGGGCTGTGTTCAGCAACCCCGAATCCGGTTTCGCCCAAGGCTGCTCTTTTAGCTTGAGCACCAGATCCTGAAGCGTGGGCTCATAGGCTGAAATCTTCTGCGGAGATTGATGGAACCGAGCGGCGGCGCCGCCCGAGCGCTCGACCGCGAGGATCATGGCAGCCTCCATGCCATGTTGCCAGAAGCGGGCTGTCAACAGCAGCAAGAGGCCTGTCTGCGCAGCCGTGTACGCCAGCCAGAGGTGATTTGAGAGAACCAGCTGTTTCCATAAGAAGAGAGAGGCGGCAAGCAAGCTCCCACCCAACACGCCGGCGAACAGAAAGCCGGGTAGAATCCGCAGGAATTGCAGTCCGAGGATCCTGAGCGCAGGCAACAAAGCCTGGCGGACGCGGGGGTTCCCCAGCATGGCATTGCGTACCGTATACACTTCGACCAGATCGGCCCAAAGCAGCAGCATGAGAGCCACGACTAGGATAGCGCCGGCGCTGATGGCCGAGTAAAGAAACAAGATTCGCCCGGCATAGATTTTGCTTACGTGTTGGAGCAGGACAGCGCGTAAACCGATCAGGCCGGCGAGAACAGGCACGGCGACCAGGGCGGCGAAGATGAGCGCCCGCAGCAGACGCCAGAAAAGATCCTCTGCCGCTCTTCAGCAGCACGCGAAAACGTGGCCGTCCTTCGGCCAGATACATAGGCAGAGCGGCGGCCAGAATGAACAAGAACAAGGTAAATCCAAGCAGCGTCGCTCCCAGCGCGCTTCGAACGCGGTTGTTCTTTGCCGCGCTGCGGGTTGCAGGCCCCAGGTGATGGGCAAACTCCTTCAGGGAGCGGACATTGACATTACTGGCTTTGTCGGCAAGCAGGCGCGAGAACTGGCTGGGATGGATAGAATCGGCCTGCGCAGCGGTTATTCCGGGGGCTATTTTTGGCGCGATTTTGCTTGCCAGAGGTGAGCCGGCCAGCAGGCCAAAGGCTACGCAGAGCGCCCATGCGGAAAGCAGGCACTGCCAATTGCGAACGGCCACACGTAAGCCATTCAGCAGGCAGCGCGGCCGGTGCTGGGTTTCAAGCCGTGATCTCATTGCGGCGGTCCCTCGCTAGGGTTTTCGTATCTTCTCCGCAAGTGGGTTCTTTGTAAATCACTCTTTAAGATCATGTGGAATCCCAAGTCCCAGAATCGGGACCTGGGGCACCCAGGATTTGCTGAAAGGACGAGCTTTGCAATCCTCAACCGGGAAAGGACCAGAGTTGGGACCGGAGCAGACCGCCCAGAAAGGTTTCCTCGCGTGATAGCGTCAGTCCGCGCTTGCGGAAAGATGCCGCGTAATCCGGCAGTTCCCGCACCGCAAGCCCGGTGAGCAGCCCGAAGGCCCGATAGAGCAGCCCCACGATGCAGACGGAAAGATACGACGCGGGAGCCCGTTGAGGAACCGAGAACTCGGAGACGACCCATTGTGCACGCCGGCGGGCATGGGGAAGAACGCGGTCGAGGAGTTGCTCGATTTGCTCAGGGAAGAAGCAATCGAGAAAGAAGTGAGAGACGAGAAGATCATAGCTGCCAATGGCATTCGAGGAGAGAGCATCCGAATGATGCAGACGGATCCGTTGGCGAGCCGTTCTGCCCATCCGGTCTATGCGCCCCTCGAGCATATCCAGCATGGAGCGGCTGGAGTCGATCACCTCCGCGGTCAATCCGGGATTTGTCGCCAGCAGACCGCGCGAGAAAGCGCCCATCGCCGTCTCCCAGCAGCAGTGCTTGCTGCGAACCCTGGAGATGCGGCAGTTGCGCTCCACGGCAGCGTGCGAGAAATGGACCAAAGCTTGCGTATTCCAAGCAGCGATAGAGGTAAGCGACTCGATCGAAGTTACAGGTTGCCATAGGTTCCTATTTCAGTATCGGCTTGAGTATGGGAAGGAATGCCACGGGGGTGAGCAGCGCCGCATCGGCCGCGATGCGCAGGAAAAGGGGATAAAATAGGGAGTGGCGCGTATCGAGCGCGAGAAAAAGACAACTGCTGAGCAGGCCCGCGAGGTATACAGCCGTCAAGTTGGGAGTCGGCGCAAGACCGGCCGCGACGATGAAAAAAATGGCGATAAGCGAGACAACCGGCCGGAGATGCGTGGCCGCCCAACGGGTGCTCGCGTGTGCCCTGGCGCCGGGGCGAGTTCCGAGCGGCATCCTGTTGCCGGCTTCCCATTTTTCAATGGCCACGCAGTTGATCCAGCAGAGGACGGCGAAAAGAATGACGGCCTGGGCCAGCCGGGCCTTCACAAGATCCGGATATACAGTCAAGCGGGACCATGCGGGCGCCGCGGTGGCGGCGGCGAAGAGAATTCCGACAGCCATCTCCTTGGGCAGCCAATGGGGACGGCCAAGCAAGCCCGAGCCGTTCCCCGCATGCACGAAGAGCAGATAAAGCAGAGCGAAGAATGCAAGTAGCAGTTCTTCCCAGATCGCGGCGGGAGTCATGTGCGTGAGCACCAGCCAGAGCAGAGGTCCAGCCACAACCAAGGCGGCAAGGATGAAGCGCCGCCGATGGCGCGCGTGAAAGATGTGGCGCTCGCGCAGCTCCGTATATCCCGTGCGCAGCCCGTCGAGAATGCGATCCGCGACGTAGAACAGCCATGTCGCGCCGGCCAGCAGTAGAGCTGTGAGCATCGGCACGCGGAGATGCATGGCGCGGGCGAAGAACCAGGACCATAGCCCGGCGACAGTCGGCGCATCCAGACTGAGAAGATGCCACCACTCGGCAAAGTTGTAGCGGTGTTCCACCTCACTTCAGTGTAAAGAAGAATACGAGCAGATGAATCCAAGTTGCCGGTGGCTAGCTGGGCGAGCCTGGTGCATCCGGCTGTGCACTGGCGCTAACGCGCGATCGTTTGCGTGGCGCGGCGCGTGGATTCGTGCGAGGCTTGGGGTTTACTATTGCCAGGACCGGCGTGGGACGCGGGATGTTATCCGCCGTGTCGCTCCCTTCGGCGAGACGGATGAAAAACTCCTGGGCGCTGAAGGGTTTGCCGGTGGTTGGGCGGAGATGTACGTAACTGCCGCTGGCCGTCTCCATGCGCGATTTGCTGTTGTCGGCGAGGTAGGCGGCCAGTATCTCGTTCTTGATGCGGGCGCAAAGCTGCGGGTCGCGGATGGGGAAGACGACTTCGCAGCGTTCGAATAGATTGCGCGGCATCCAGTCGGCGCTGCCGCAATAAATTTCCTCGGCTCCCCCATTGGCAAAGAAAAAGATGCGGCTGTGCTCGAGGAATCGCCCAACCACCGAGCGCACGCGAATCTTCTCGCTGATGCCGGAAAGCCCGGGGCGGAGAGAACAGATGCCGCGCACGATCAGGTCGATCTCCACGCCCGCTTTCGAGGCCTCGTAGAGGGCTTCAATGATCCCTTGTTCGAGCAGGGAATTCATCTTAGCGATGATGTGCGCCGGCCGCCCGGCCGCGGCGTGTTCGGCTTCCCGGTGGATCATGCGCATGAAGCTTTCAGCCAAGGTGAGCGGCGCCACCAGCAGAGGAGCGTAATCGTCCGACTCCGAGTGCGCGGTGAGGTAGTTAAAAACGCTATGCACGCTGCTGGTGATCTGGGGATCGGCCGTCAGAAGGCTCAGGTCGGTATAAAAGCGAGCGGTCTCCGGGTTGTAATTGCCGGTGCCAAGATGAGCGTAGCTGCGGGTCACTCCGTCGGGATCGCGCCGGACCAACAAGGCCAGCTTGCAGTGCGTCTTCAGGCCGACAATGCCGTGGAATACCTGTACGCCGGCGTCCTCCAGATTACGCGCCCAGCGGATGTTGGAGGCCTCGTCAAAGCGCGCCATCAGTTCGACCACCACGGTGACTTCTTTGCTCTGCGCAGCCTCAATAAGCGCCTGAAACATAGGCGAATCGGAGCTGGTTCGATAAAGCGTTTGCTTCATCGAGACCACGCTCGGATCGCTTGCTCCGAGCTGAATAAAATTCACCACGGCGTCATAGGAATCGAAGGGATGATGGAGCAGCAGGTCGTGGCGGCGGAGCTCTTCAAACAGGTCCTCTGAACGGCGGTTGAGCCGCAGTTCACGCGGGGTAAACGGTGGATATTTGAGGTCGGAGCGCGGCGTATTAGTGTACAGATTCATCAGCCGCGATAGGTTTACCGGGCCGTTCGTGCGGAAGATCTGCGACTCATCCAGCTCGAAATTCAGGCTCAGGCGGTCGATGATCTCGGAGTCGGCGTCTTGCTCGATTTCCAGCCGGACGGCGTCCCCCTTGCGGCGATTGTGGAGCTCCGAGCGCACGCTATCGAGCAGGCTGCGCGATTCTTCTTCCTGAAGATACAGATTGCTGTTGCGCGTGACGCGAAAGGCGGCTCTGGAGAGGATTTGATATCCGCGGTACATGGCGGCTGCATTGTGCTCGATCAGGTCCTGAAGAAAAATGAAATCCCAGGTGCCGGAGCTTGACGGCACAGGCACAAAGCGAGGTAGGGCGCGGGGAACGGTGAGCACGCCGAGCGCCGGGCTAGCCGCACCCGCTCCCCTGCGTTTGCGGCGGAGCAGCAGAGCCAGACAAAGCGCCTTGTTAAGCACGCGCGGGAAAGGATGCGCCGGATCGATGGTGATGGGAGTCAACAGGGGATCGACTTCGCGCTGATAATAGAGCATTGCATGCTCTCGCGCCGGTTCATCGATCTGCTCCCAATCCAAAACCCGGACGCCGCTCTTGTACAGAGTGGGGCGAAGGTCGTCTGTCCAGCAGCGATACTGGTCCATGACGAACTTGTGCATATCAGCGATTACGACGTCCAGCGTCTCTTGGGGAGTAAGACCATCAAAGCCGGGTTCTTTGTACCCGTCCTCAATGCGCTGCATGCCGCCGGCGACTCGAATTTCGACGAATTCATCCAGGTTGCTGGCCGTGATGGCGAGGAATTTTACCCGCTCGAGAAGCGGATTCTCCTTGTCCTGCGCCTCCTCAAGAACGCGGCGGTTGAAGCTGAGCCACGATTCATCGCGGCCAATAAATAGGTTCTGACGCCTAGTGCGTAAAGTCGCCATAAGAGTGCGGTCGATCCATATATTCCACAATTCCCACAGTTTATATACTCTCTCGAATCCAAGAAATGATGTAGGGAGATAAATAGACCATGAATCCGGGGAGTTCCCCGAAAATCCTGGCCAGGAGAGACAAGGATTTGACGCCTGCCGGATGGTGCGGGAGGATGGAGAAGGATGCTATTAGCGAACAGAAGGAGAGCCGAATGAACGAACAACATTGCAAGGAGGCGGCTGCAAGCGGGACTTTGCAAGCCCAGGATACGGCGCTCGAGCTTTTTCAGATCGCGGCTCTCATGCTTGGGAATGAAGAAGCGGCGGTTTCTCTGGTCGAGCAGACCCTGGCCGATATCGAAGCGGACCCCTGTGCGGACGCTGGGGCTGTCCAGGACGAGGCGCGTCCCCGGTTGCTTGAGGCCGCGATGCGGCATCTGGCCAGGCTGCACCCTGGCGCCTTTACCGTTCCTGAGGCCACCGAAGGAACGGCAACCTGCATCGAGACCGACGATCTGAGCGCCGCCGGGTTGAACAGCGAACAACTAGCCGCCCTGGTAGGTGGCCCGGGACGGGTCAAGATGCGTGAATGGCTCGAACAGTTGGGGCCTGCGCTGCGCGCCATTTTCATCCTGCGCGCTGTGGTCGGTCAGGACGCCGAACGGACAGCGGAAAATCTGCGCGGCAGCGGAGATGTGGGAGCTCAGGGTTGGCAAAGATCGCACGTGGGGATCGTCTATCGTCAGGCGCTGTGCTCCTTGGCGAGTTCTCTGGTGGTTTCGAACTCCGTCGTTGCACTCGTTTAAGGGCTGCTTTATCCGTTGAATAAAAGCGCGAGTAGGACGCGCCTTTAGCCCTTCCATGCCGAAAGAGACACGGCCTTCATGCGTAAGAGTTTGATCGGTAATAGCGCCTAATCTTTTCACCCCGACCCGAGTGTTCATGTGCCTGCGGGCCACCCATGCGAATGAAAAATGGGGGCATAAACATTTGTGGTCTCCCACCCTTCGCACGGAACAGCGCCGTGCGAAGGATGGGAAACCACAACCGATGGCGACCGGCTATCCTGGTAAGAGCTTATTTCCGGCTGTCCAGCGGTGTTTTTTGAATTGTTTGGCCGCCGTAGGCATCTAACTTTCGTAAATTGAGGTCATTGCAGAGATGAGAGCTTACGTGGCCGGAGCAGGAAAGCGAGTGTGCCGGCTCGGCCTGATGCTGCTCCTCCTCGGAATGGCGCCTAGCCTGGCGTTGGCTCAGGCGACAGGATCCGCTTATACGGGCAGCGTCTCTGGAGAGCAAGCAGTGCCGGGTGTGCGCCAGCTGTCGCTCGATCAGGCCATTCAGATGGGACTGAAATATAACCTTGGCTTGGTGCTTTCCGGCGAGAACATCCGCACTGTGCACGGACAACGCCTGCAATCGCTTCAAGCCCTTCTGCCCACCGTCAACGCCTCGGCGAAAGAGGCTGTCCAACAGACCAACCTGCAGGCCGAAGGGTTGAGGATTCCGGGATTTCCCACCATCATAGGACCCTACGGATACATTGATATCCGGGCTTCCTTGCAGTGGTCCGCAGTGAACGTCTCATCGCTGCAGAATTATTTGGCAGCCAAGCACGATTTTGAGGGATCGAATCTCTCCGAGCAAGATGCCAGGGACATGGTTGTGCTTACTGTCGGCAATGCGTACCTGTTGTGTATCTCCGACGCATCGCGAATCCAATCGGCCGAGGCCGAGGTAAGCACCTCAAGGGTCTCACTCGATCAAGCGGAATCCAACCATTCGGCGGGAACCGCTCCGCTGCTCGATGTCTTGCGCGCGCGGGTTGACTATCAGACCGAGCAGCAGAGCCTCATCGTGGCGCAAAACCAATATGAGAAGGACAAGATTGCGCTGGCGCGCGCCATAGGTCTTCCTCTGGAGCAGAAATTCGAGCTCTCGGATCAGCTTCCCTATGCCGCTCTCAACAATCTGGACCCCGATACCGCCGTCCAGCAGGCACTCGCCGCCCGTCCCGACCTCCGAGCACTGCAGCAGCAGGTGCAGGCAGCTCAAAAGAGGAGATCGGCCGCCACCGCCGAGCGTTATCCGACAGTCGCCGCCGCCGCCGACTATGGCGATATTGGACCGACGCTTGGCCATTCGCACGGCACTTTCGACGCGGTCGGCACGGCCAGTGTGCCCCTCTTTGAAGAAGCGAAACTTCGCGGCGACGCTCAGACGGCGCAATCGCAACTGGAGCAGATGCAGGCTCAATTGAGCGACCGGCGCGGTCAGATCGCCGCCGATGTGCGTGATAGCATACTCGACATCCAGTCTGCGGCCAAACAGGTGCAGGTGGCGCAAAGCAACGTGGCGCTAGCCAAGGAGGCGTTAAGCGAGGCGCAACTGCGCTACTCCGCCGGCATCTCGGACAACCTGGCCGTTTCCAGGCCCAGACCACCATGGCCCAAGCGGACCAGCAATACATCTCCAGCCTCTATCAGCACAACCTGGCGAAGCTTTCTCTCGCCAGGGCGCTGGGAATTGCGCAAACGAACTACAAGAACTATTTGGGAGGAAAGTAATAATGGCGGAAGAGAATCCGGACGGAGCGTGGGGCCGGGGCCAGAATGACCAGCGCGATCCGGAGCGTCCGGAAGTCAGCCCCAAAAAGAAGGGACGTCGCCGCTTTATCATCATCGGCGTAATTGCCGTTCTCGTAGTGGGCGCAGTGCTGTTCTGGTGGCATTCCACTTTTTACGAAGATACAGACGATGCGCAAGTGGACGGCCACTTGATTCAGATCAGCGCGCGGGTTGCCGGCCAGGTCATCAAGGTCAACGTCGAACTGGACCAATACGTCCAAGCCGGCACGGAGATAGCCGAGATCGATCCCAAGGACTTTGAAGTTGCCGAGCAGCAGGCGGAGGGCGATCTGGCCAGCGCCGAGGCAAGCTACGAAGCGGCGCGGGTGAACGTGCCCCTCATCAATACAAACACGAGTACAAATCTTTTGTCCGCCGCCTCGGTTGTGCAGGGCTCCGACGCCACGGTTCAACAAGCCACCCGGCAACTGCAAGCCGCCCAGGCCGCCGTAGCGCAGGCCGTAGCGAATAACGTAAAAGCCCAATCCGACCTCAAGCGGTATACGCCTCTGGTCGAAAAGGATGTTATTTCCAAGCAGCAATACGATGGCGCCGTCGCCGTAGCGGATGCCGACGCGGCAGCCGTCCTCGAAGCCAAGGCCAATGAAATTGCCGCTGAAGATGCTATTCGCATCGCCCGGAATCGAGTAGAGCAGTCTAAGGCCGCATACACCTATGCCCAAACCGCGCCCGATCAGGTGAAAATCCAAAAGGCCAGGGCCGACGAGGCGGCGGCGATGGTGGAGCAGGCGAGGGCGCAACTGGCCCAGGCCAAGTTGAATTTGAGCTATACCAGGATTGTGGCCCCGGTCAACGGCATCATTACCAGGAAGAGCCTGGAGGTTGCGCAGAACGTCAGCGTCGGACAGAACATGTTAACCCTGGTTTCGCTGGACGATGTCTGGATCACCGCCAACTTCAAGGAAACTCAACTGAAGATGATGCGCCCAGGGCAGAAGGTCACGATCCACGTTGACGCATACGGTCGCGACTATGACGGCGCAGTTACCCAGATTGGCGGTGCAACCGGCTCTGTGCTCAGTCTCTTCCCGCCGGAGAACGCCACCGGGAATTATGTCAAAGTGGTGCAGCGGGTGCCCGTGCGCATCGACCTGACCAATCGCAACGAGGATCGGGACCACCTCCTCCGCCCCGGACTCTCCGTCGAGCCTAGAGTGCGGGTCAAGAATTAAGGTTCCCGCGCAAGATTAGCCCATCTAATTTGTCATCTCGACCGGAGTGGTCATGGACCTGCGGCCTCCCAGGGAGATGAAAATCGGGTTCAGGAAGGTTTGGTCGGCAATTACACCTAACTTTGTCATCTCGACCGGAGCGCAGCGAAGTGGAGAAATCTGCGGTTTCCCATATCTGGCGCAAAGTGCGCGCCAGATATAGGGCGCCCCTCGATTGGTGGTGATTTTTGGGTCCATACCTTTACGGCTTCACTAGTGTTCCATCAATAGCACGGTCTAATTTATATCCTCCGCCGTTCGGAATCGGTCCTAGCGGATTCTTTGCCGCCAGTTCTTCATTGATGTCCACACCGAGACCGGGCTTGCCGCTGCCGTAGAGATAGCCTCGGCGAATTTCCGCCATACCAGGGAACATCTCATGCACTATAGGCGGAAAATGGTTCTCTTCCTGGATTCCGAAGGCGCTGCTGGAAATATCGACATGATAGCTCGCCAACTGGTTGATGGGATCGTTCTCGCCGCCCTCCTGAAACGCCGTCTTTACACCGACAGATTTCGCATAGCGTCGTGAGCTTGCGGATGGGAGTAATACCGCCGGTCGCAGCCACCCGGCAGCGAATGAAGTCGATCAGGCGCTCCTTGACCAGCGGGACCACCTCAAGAGGATTGGAAAAGACTTCACCGACCGCCTGTGGGGTGGTACAGATCTGCCGGATGTTGCGGTAATAGGCGAGATCTGTCAGGCGGAAGAATGTCTTCGACGTAGAACATCTGATAGGGCTGTAAGCGCCGCGCCAGCTCCACTGCGTTCATGCCGCTCAAGTGCGAGTGCACGTCGTGCAGGAGCTTTGGTCCGAACCCTGCTTTGGCGCGCAGGTATTCGAAAAGAGGAGGGATGGTGTCGACATACAGCTCCTGGTCAAAGGCCGGCCCCTGGTAGCCGCCCTCGGGACGGCTGCCCTCGCCTTGTGGGATAAAACCGCCCCCACCGTAGCCGCCGAGCTGGATGCGCACGTGACGGAATCCGTTCGCCAGCGATTTTTGCAGAGAGTCCAGACACTCTTCTTTTGTCTTGCCCCCTTGATGGTCGTAGACGGGAACGGCGTCGCGCGCCTTTCCGCCAAGCATTTCGTAGACTGGCATGCCGGCGCGCTTGCCTTTGATGTCCCATAACGCCATGTCCATGGCGGAGAGCACGTTGTTGTTTACCGGGCCGTTTCGCCAGTAGGTGCGCATCTGCGCCGACTGCCACAGGTCTTCGATCCGGTCCGGGTCTTTCCCGATCAGCCACGGTTTCAGCTGATCTTGAAGAGCGGCGATAACTGCCATTGTCTGGTAGCTATTGTTGGCCGTGCCGATTCCGTAAAGCCCGGGCTCGCTGGTGATGATTTTCAGGAAGACCCAGCGATAGTGGCTGCCGCCGTTGGTGGTGATGATCTTGGCGTCTTTGATGGTGAGAGGAGGGAGCCCGTTGGATTTTCTGGCTATCTCCTGCGCCGCGGCGACAGAAATGAGGGGAAGCGAAGCAACGGCCGTTTTGAGGAGGTCTCTGCGATTCATCCTTAATGTCCCTTCCAGGGAGGCAATTTTGTCATCTTGACCGGAGCGCAGCGGAGTGATCTGCGGTTTCGACCACCCACGCTGCATCCCGGTCTTTGAACTATAGCGTTTTCACAATTACTGTGTCCTGGTGAAAGTTGGCTATGTGCAGGCGCTCTTTGATGGAACGCCCGCGCCGAGTGTTGTTCCTTGGGATACACGGATTGTGAAAACGCTATAACGCTGCGAACTTCTGCTCATCACGCTAGTAAATAAGCTTCAGGGCAAACTGAAATATCCTCGGCTGATTGGTTTGCGTACTTACAACGCCGAAGGAGGTGTTGGTGTTGCTGCAGCAGACCGTGTTCGGATAGCCGAACTGAACCCGGTTGAAGATGTTGAACATTTCGGCGCGAAACTGCAGGTTGAAGCGCTCGTTGATCGGCGTCCCTTTGAAAACGGCAAAATCCGAGTTCGCAACACCGCCGGCGCGGAGCTGAGGATCGACCCGGGGCTCGTTCCCGAACCAGGTCTGGAGCGGCTGGCTGAAGCAGCTCGTATTGAACCAGCCGTTGATCTTTGCGACCGATCCCCCGGAGACGCCCTTCGAGCAACCTGCAGTTACGAGAGGCCTTGGAGCGCCGCCGCCGAAGTTTGAGCTGAGATATGTAGGCTGCGCAGTAAGTACAAGAGGAAAGCCGCTTTGCAGGGTTGTGATTCCGTCGACGCCCCATCCGGAAACCGCCTTATCCGCGACCCCGCTCGCAGTTCCCAGGAAGCGCTTGCCCTTGCCCACAGGCAAGTCAAGCACATAACTCAATACAAAGCGTTGGGGAACGTTGTAGCTGAGCTGCGAATACTCGCCAGGGATGTTATTCCAGTCTTGGAATTGCCCCTCTTGTACGCCCCCTTCGAGGAAGCCGGTTTGCGTATCGGCGGTGCCCACATCCTTCGCCCAGGTGTAATCCGCCAGCAGAACCCCGCCCTGGTTGAACCGCTTTTCCACCTTTACTTGCACCGCGCTATAGGATGAGCTGGCGACGGCATTTGCGGGATTGTTCAGGTTGTAGTACTGCGGATAGGGACGCAAAAGCTGCCCCGCCGCGACCGTAGGCCCGGATAGATTCCCTGTGGCAATTTTCCCGTAGAAGGGATTTGGGACTAGTTTCGTTAGCGCAGCAGCCGTTGTCGGGTCGCCATGATTGAGGACGCCATCGGGGGAACTGGTCCATGCCGAAGCCGTTGTCGTTTACTCCAGCCGGGGCTTGCTGATGAACTCCATGGACACCGACGTAGGCGATATCGAGCAAAGTCCGGTGTCCGAGATCTTTCTGCAGATCCAGGTTCCACTGCTCCACGTAGGTTGCGGGCTGATTCGGCGTAGAAGTCACGACGGATTGTCCCAGTATGACGCTCTCATAGTTAGGACTCCTGCCCACGGGTTGCAGGACCCCCCCCGCGAAGGGATTGCTCAGCGAATTGGATGGCACCCCGATGGGATTGATTTGGGTAAAGGCAAGGTTAAGCGGCGACTGATAGGGCTGCGCATTTTGTTGGATAGCGGCCGTTGGAGCATAGAGGATGGCGAATCCGCTACGAACCACCCAACTCTCGCCCAACCGGTAGGCCAGACCTATACGTGGCGAGAACAAATCGAAGTGAGGCAGCAAGTTTGTCCGATGGGGGTACGCCGGAGTATTCACCAGTGCAACGTCACCCTGGAGGGGCAGGCCTGTCGATCCAGCCAAAGGATTCGTCGCATTCGGCAAGAAGACGGTTTGGCGGTCATGCCGTTCCGTCCAGTACCCTGGATACTCCCACCGTATGCCGCCGTTGAGCGTCAGGCGATTGGTCGCCTGGTAGGTATCTCCAAAATAGATGCCCGCATAATAGGCTCGCGCCGCCACCAGGTTTATGTTTTCCGTAATCGTGCTTTGGGGAAGACCCAGCAGGTAGGATGCGAACGCGTTGCCGGTAAAGGCGGAGTTAAAATTGAAGGCTTCGACGTCGGCCGAATTGGTTTGACCGTAGTTGTTGGGAACCCGGCGAAATTCTCCGCCGAAGCGAATCGTGTGGAGTCCCATAATCTTCGTCAAGCTTCCCGAGATCGCATCGTTGTCTTCTACCGCGGTGATATATTGGCCTCCGCCGCCATTGTTGGAGAGCCCCGATACCTGGATCCTGGGAATTACCGGGTTATTCAGTTGAGCTATCTGGCTAGCCGGCCATCCCGTGAACCCGATGTCGAAGGGGATGCCCGTGTTACCGCTCAAATAAGTGTAGCGAAGATAAGAAAGGCGAAGATCCAGAATCGTGGTTGCGTTCAATGTATAGCTATCTCCCAGCACCGCTTGATGGGTCGCAATCGAATTCCGGGCGGGGTTAGGGACATAACCGAAGGGTAGCGCTCCGCCGCTAAAACCAGTCCAGTAGGTGTAGCGGCCAAAGATGCGCTGTTTTTCGCTCGCATTCCAATCGAGCCTGGCCACGTACTGATCGCCATGGGGATGGGTCGTGGTATTTACGACGAAGTTGTTGTTAGTTGCGTTTGGGACATTCGGCAAAGGCCAGTAACCCAGCATAACCTTGGCGGTTGGATCGACCCGGTTGGCGGGAATGGTGTTTCCGGGAAACGTCGTGCCCGGCGCATTGGGAACGAAGACGCCGTTCGAGTTAAATTGGCCTGGATCGGTAACCGGCGTTGAGAAAATACCTGCCCGCTGGGCAGCAGTCGGCACAGTGGATGTGCCGGTTGCACCGAGGGCCGCGCGGACCCCTTCATAGCTGCCAAAGAAAAAGAACTTGTCTTTCTTGATCGGGCCGCCGATGGTTGCGCCGAATTGGTTCTGTATAAAGGCAGGCCGCCGCAGGTGCCCACGATTGGAGAAAAATGTGTTGGCGTTGAGCACCGTGTTACGCAGAAAGTCATAGGCGGAGCCGTGAAAGGCATTGGTTCCACTCTTGGTCGCCATGGTGATCACGCCGTCCGTCGTGCCGCCATATTCAGGGCCGATATTATTGGCCTCGACGCGGAACTCCTGAACGGAGTCTTGCGTGGGCACCAGCCCAACCGAGTTGATGTAGCCCGTATTGATGGGAGCGCCATCGATGAACGTAGCTCCCGTATTGGGAATTCCTCCGGAAATCTGATAGTTCCCCCAAGCGAAGGTCGAGAGGCCGCTGGTTACCGCATTGCCGTTCAATGCCTGGCCTTGCGGAACTACGCCGGGAGCGAGCGCGAGCAGGTTGAAAACATCGCGTCCATTCAAGGGGAGTTCGGTTACCGCTCGACCCGCGACAGCCTGGCCGACCGTGGCCTGCTGCGTCTCAAGCAGAGGCGCTTGGGAGGTGACTTGAACGGTTTGGCTGATGTCTCCTAACTCGAGAGCGGCATCCACACGTGTAGAGCCTTGCACCAGCACCAGAATATTGGTGCGGGTGAAGTGCTTGAATCCGGTATCCTCCACATCGATTCTGTAATTGCCGGGCGGGATATTGAGAAACTGGTAATCACCGCTCCCGTTTGTGGTGGCAGTCCGCTTATCCCCAGTGTCGACATTGGTCAATGTCACTGTCGCTCCGCCGATGACAGCGCCGGAATGATCGGTGATGGTTCCGACAGTCGATCCGTAAGTGTTTTGTGCTTGCAGTGTCCCACTGAATAGGACGGGGATGAAAGCCAAACAAATCACCCAGCAGGCGAGTATCTGTAGGTGCTTGTTCTTTGCTAGATGTATCAGGCGCATTCCGAATGCCTCCAATTTTTTGATCCGATTTTGATCCGATGTTCTTTCGTTCTCTGATCTGGTTTTGGGTGGAATCCCCCGCATTTATGCGGGGTAGGAGCACTTCAGCGCCGCGGAAAAAAAGTCGAACAGAGTGCGAAAACAGTTCCCTCAGCGGCTAAAGCCGGTCGAGTTTTCAAGCAGTTCCGGCAGTCAGGGTTGAAACCCTGACCTACCAGTCATGTCCCGATACAAAGCCATAGTTTTTCCGCAACCTGCAAAGCCCATTTCAAGCTCGAATGCTTTCCGCCGGACTGAAGTCCAGCTCCCTCTGCTAAAGCAGGGGCCTTCATCAAAACTCTCGTTCTGTATCGGGGCACGACTTCAGTCGTGCCGCAACTGACGCGAAATCAAATGGTCTTCAGCCCCTGAGGAACCAATCCTTATCCTTCCGAAATAATTTCCGCCAGCCTGCTAATACGAGAGCCGCAGTGCAAACTGGATTTGCCGCGGACGTTGAGCTGGCTGCTCACAGCGCGTTTAGAACGACTGCGCCGACGTTACACCATTGCGGATCAGACCTGATCTGGGATTTTTTCCGGGCCGAATCGCCTCAAATCGCTAGATTCTGTCAGATACTATGGACCGCCAAGAATCAGGCACAAGGCTAGAAACGTGAACGTCCTCGAGTCCTGGGCGGTTAAATTAAGCTTTGATTTAAATGGTTGAAATTATTGGTGTTATGGGTATTTCGAGAAAAGCGCAAAAACGTTAGGGAAAACGTTAGGCTTGACGCTATAGGGTTTACCGCTTTATAAAGGTATCCCGGGAGAGCGGAGTTGGCGGGACGAATTGATAATGCAGCGCAACAAGTTGCCGTAACCAAAGTCTCCGAAGTTACCCCTTACAAGAATGAGATTCGGGCGCACTTGGGGCAGATCCTGGCGAGCAGCGCGTTCAGTGGCAGCCGCCGGGCTCAGGAATTCCTGTCCCATGTTGTAGAACATGCCTTGAGCGGAGATTTTAACGGAATCAAGGAGCGCATTCTTGGTATCCGTATTTTCGGCCGGGAAGCAAGCTACGATACCAGCGACGATTCTATCGTCCGCGTGACCGCGAGCGACGTGCGAAAACGCCTGCTTCGCTACTATAAAACCTCGGCTTCCTCTGCCCTTCGAATTGAGTTGCGATCCGGATCGTACATTCCGGAGTTCCATCACGTTGTCGGCAAGCCGGCTTATTCTCCTTTGACAATCCCCAATACGGGTTCTACGCCCGATTCAGGTGCGGTCCCAGGCCGCAGCCTTGAAGTTGTTGCGCCCTCAGCGGACGCTTCAGTCGTAACTACGGAGCTTAAAGAAGACCTGTCGGGGTCACCATCCGGCGGAGCGTTTCAACGCCTTCCTCCGGTTTATCGGCGCCTGTTCTTTATTCTGGCTACCGGTTCGCTTTGCGTCATTTTTCTTGCCGTGGGCTGGCGTATGGGCGCGCTCCATGCCAAGAGCGCCCTCGGCCCGAGTTCTTCCATCGACGCCCGATATTCTTTCTACAAGGAGCTGCTCGGCCCGATTGCTACCGATCCGCAGAGGGCGACCAAGGTCGTTTTGAGCGATCCGCCGCTCCTTCTTTATCGGGGAAGCGATTCGCCGACTTCAACTATCGATGCGGATAAAGGGAAGAAGAAGATACCGATTCCCCAGGCTCTTGCCCGCAACCTTAGCAGTGGCCCAAACGATACGCAGGCTGGATTCCCCTACCACTATCTTGCTTTGGATACCACCGATTACACCGGACTGGGAGAAGCCCAGACGGCCTTCAATTTGCAAAAATTGTTTGACTTGCTGAACCGCTCCGCTCAATTGACTGAAGCGCGGTTTCTGAACTGGGATGAGGCTCGGGATCAGCACTTGGTTTTGCTCGGGGCGCGGCATATGAGCCCATGGGCTCAGACCAACCTTATTACCGCGAACTTCAAAATGGATCATGATGTCATTTACAACACGCGTCCAAAGCCCGGAGAACAGGCCGCTTATGCGCCGAAGTTCGATGGCAGAGTATTGGTGGATTATGGGCTCATCTGGATGTCCCAATCGTCTTCGGGCTCACGAATACTCGTGCTCGCAGGTCTCACTAGCACCGGAACGGCTGGCGTCGGCAACTTTTTCATTGATCCGGATCAAATGAAGCCGATCTTCGAAAAGCTAAAGGCCGCGTCTCCCCACGGCTCGATTCCGGCAAATTGGCAGGTTCTGCTGCGGATCACGGCTCGCGATGACGTACCGCTGAATGTTTCCTTGGCCGCTCTTCGCGTCGCGAAGGCGAATCAATGAGATTTCAACCCAACGGCTGAGCTTCCGAATACCGATGAGTGGCTTCCCTCGATTGGTCGTGATTGCACTCCACAATCGGAGGAAATCCACAGCTCTCGCACCGTTTATCCGGGTGCATCATCTAAGATGAGGGCCGCAAGAGGCGGGACGCATCATGCCATTGGCACTGGAGTTTTTCCTCCATTACGCATATTCGATCATCTTCCTGTGGATTTTGGCGGAGCAGTTGGGAATGCCGGTGCCCAGCATCCCGATCTTGCTCACCGCCGGAAGCTTGACCGCGACTCATAAGTTATCGCTCTCCCTGGTGCTCACCTCCCTGGTTGCGGGATGCTTCGTGAGCGATTCGGTCTGGTATCTCCTGGGCAAGCGTTTTGGCGGGTCAGTAGTCAAGATGCTGTGCCGGCTCTCGCTCGAAGCTTCGACTTGTGTGCGCAAAACGGAGACTTACTTCACCAAGCGGGGCCCACAAACGCTGCTGGTGGCGAAATTTATTCCCGGACTGAGCACTGTAGCCGCGCCGATCGCCGGCCAGACCGGTATGCGGTATTCCACGTTCCTTGCTTACGACTTGGGAGGAGCGCTGTTCTGGGGAGCAACGGTCGTTCTGACCGGGCGCTTCTTCGGCGATGTACTCAAACGTCATCCCAACGTTCTTTCCTGGGTAATTCATTTCGCAGGGATACTGTTTGTGCTCGCCGTCTTCGGCTTCCTCGTCTACCGGGTATGGAAGCAGCAGGCGTTCTTGAGGCAGGTGAAAACCGCGAGATTGGAGCCCCAAGAGTTGAAGGCGATGCTGGATGCGGGACAAAAGGTCTTTATCGTCGATTTGCGCCATCCTCTCGACTATTTGCCGGATCCTCGTGTTCTACCCGGAGCGCTGCGCGTTTCGCCGGAGAGTCTGATGCTGCGCAGCGCGGAGATACCCCACGACCGGGACATCGTCCTCTACTGCACCTGCCCCAGTGAGGCGACCGCAGCCAAAACAGCGATGAGGCTTCGCCAAGTAGGGATCCATCGGGTTCGTCCCTTGCACGGCGGATTTGACGAGTGGAAGAAGCTCGGCTATCCGCTTGAGGAATACGTGGAGCAACAGGCTACCGTCGCCTGATTGTTCAGCACAGTCAGATGCTCTCATCCAGGTTAGTTTTGCCAGAGCCAGGGTCAGTTTTGCCAGAGGCGAGTGCCCCAAATCCGGATTTTGCTCGCGATTTTTGACCCCGATTTTACCGCCTGGGATTCTCCGCGCATGCGCTGGCAGAGCGAAGCGGCCTGCGCGGCAATGCATTCGCGCAGACTGGCTGGTTCAACAATATCCACGCTTGCGCCCAGGCCCATGATGACAAACGACGCTTCTTCAATGCATGTGAAACAGACGCGCAAGGTACTCCAACCGTCGGCGTTGGCAGTATCATTTCCGGCGCTTTCGGCGACAAGCTGCCAGGTTCGTATCCAGTTCGCGGCCCGCGGCGCCAGACGCAGAACAGCTTCGTAGTTTTTCCATCCTTCTTTAAATTGATTGGTCGATGCCCTCCAATGTTCGGCCAGGTTGAAATCGCGGGGCCTTTCGCAAGGGGCCTCGAGAACCACTGCTTCCGTAATGCGGGAGATACGGTAGGTGCGCAATCCTTTGACCGACTGCGCAACCAAATACCAGCTGCTGCCCTTGGCCACCAGACCCAGCGCATCGACCACCCGCGCGCTGGGCTGCTGGCCGGGGCGGCAGTATTGGAAGGCCAGCTTGCGGTCGCGGGCGACTGCGTCCTGCGCAATGGGCAGCATGGCGAGATTTTCCATCGAGCCGCGCCAGCCGGTGGTGTCCACGAAGAGGCGCTCGCGCATCGCGATTGCTTGTTGCCGGAGCGGAGTGGGCATGGCGGCCATCAGCTTGCCCAGAGCGCGTTCCGCAGATGCAGCCAAGCCGGCATCTCCAATAGCCGAAGGTTGCGACATCAGCAGCGCGCGCAGCTCACCCGGATCCAGCCCGGGAACCACGGTGCGCCAATCCTCATCGAGCCGCCATCCACCGTTGACCCCGCGCAGCGCAAAGACCGGTACTCCTGAAGAGCTAAGCGCCTCCATATCGCGATGTACGGTGCGCTGGGAAACTTCGAGCCGCTTAGCTATCTCGCGCCCGGTAAGCTGGCCGTGCGCTTGCAAGAGAAGAAGCGAAGAGAGTAGACGGTCGGCTCGCACGATTCCTCCAAGCATCCCGGAAACTACAATTTCATATTGCCGCCCGTGGGGATTATGACACAAGATGTCATATTTCATGGCATAGGCTGTAATCCATAGGCCAAATGGCCCGGAGGATAGTGAGATGAGGATGAGCGAATCGCTTTTGCCGGAATTTGACGAAGAGATGGCGGGAACACGAAAGTTCCTGGAGATTGTGCCCGACGAGAAGATGGCATGGAAACCGCACGAGAAGTCGATGAGTCTCGGTCAATTGGCGTGGCATCTTTCCGATTTGCCCAAATGGTGTGATGACACGCTGAAGCAGGATTCGATGACACTGTCCAATGACGACTATCAGCAGCAGCTCGCAAAACGCAAAGGCAAAGGTGCAAAAGACATCTTGGAGCAGTTTGATGAGCATGTGAAGCAGGCGCGGGCGAGGATTGCCGCGGCCAGCGATGCCGATCTGGCTCATCAGTGGAAGATGGATTGGGGCGGCCAGACAATTATCGACATGCCGCGGGCGCAGGTGCTGCGCAAGTGGGTCATGAATCATATGATCCACCACCGGGCGCAGATGGGAGTGTTCCTGCGGCTGAATGGCGTTGCCATTCCGGGATGCTATGGACCGTCGGCGGATGAGATGCCGTCATAAGGCGGAAGCTCATTTTTATTCTGGAGGTACCTCCCGGCGCCCCAGGTTTTGGCAGTCAACCTGGGGCAGCTTTGGGGGGTCATCCGGGTTTGCTCAAGAAAAATGGTTGGAGTATCCTGGTGGGGTTCATGGTTCTTTATAGGAGCCAGAGATGAATCGTCCCGCCTTATTCGTCCTTCTGTTTCTAGTATCAGCCACATTGCTAGTTCAGAGTTCTGCTGCCTCCGGCACGCAATCGGCGGTTCTCCATCTGCCTCCCGCTAGTACTGCCTGCCCCGTCGGCATGCGAGCACAGCATGTAATCGGCCAGGGGGCAGTTGTCGCTGTCCGGGGTAGTCATCATGCAGGCCAAATCCAGGGCAATCATCATGTAGGACCGCCCGTCCAGCAGATTGAACTGACCTTGAGCAACTCCAAACCAAAGGACATTGTTGGAGCCGAGATTACGGTTCATGGTTTTAACGGCAAAGGTCACATGACGCTGGCGCGGAGCGGGCAAGCGGAGCCATCCGAAATCACAAAGACGATCAAGCTTAAACTTACGGTTGGCGGCAAAGAAGATGCGTCGGCCGATCTCTCACTCGATGCGTTCTCCGCAGTTGATTTGGTGGACCTGGACTCCATAAGCTACGCAGATGGCTCCACGTGGCGCTCCTCAGATCTCCAGACCTGTCATGTGGTTCCCGATGGAATGATGCTGCTCAGCAGCCGCTAACCTGGGTCTTTTTTCGAGGTCTGCGGAATCCCGGGTCCCAGAATCGGGTGGGGCACCCAGGACATGTGGTCTATTTTTTGGGAAACCGCAGATCTCTCCACTCCACTCCGCTGCGCTCCGGTCGAGATGACAAATTGGTGTAACTGCCAGCCAAGCGTTCATGGCGAAAAAGACAAGAAATCACCACAATACTGGGTGCCCCAGGACCCGCTGGAGTGAACCCCTATGGTGAGACACGAGCGAAGGTCCCAGGTTACCGTTCGCTGAGTTTTGCTCGACGAACGAAGTTTGCGGTTGCAGCATGAGGATAGCCGAGGAAGCGGAGGCGAGCTCTGCTGGAGAGCAACTCGCCAAGGAATACTCGGCTGAAACTCATCACGCCGATGAGGCTCCGGGAGGGCGCGCGATGTTCCTCCCGGAGTTTTTGAAGCCGACATCGGATGATAGATTTCCCATGCCTTGAAAACTCATCTGCGCTGCCGGGAAGTGCGGCGGCTCTAGACGCTTCTCATTGCCTCTTCTTCATCCCACTCTCCATTCCCTGTAGGATGGGACATCTTGCCGTGTCTCACTTTTGGGGTTCACTCCACGCTTTTGGGACCTGGGATTCGAGCGGCTTCTTAACGCGACCGGCCCGCTCTACTCGCTCCACTGCTCGCTGTCCCAGCCGGCCTTGAGGCAACCCCGCCGCCGCTCTGATGTTCTCTGGCGCCCGAGTAGCTCGGCATCCCGCTTGGGGATGAGCGCGGATAGTTTCCTGATCCGGCGGTGGTCCGGCCGGCAGAGCCCTGTGCAGGCCAGCGGCTCGGTTCGGCGCCCGTCGTTCGCCCCGCCTGGATGGGTGCGGAGTAAACAGGTGCGGCCACAAAACCGTGCCGCTCGGCTCCGCTGGAGAACTTATTCAGCTTTCCCAGGCTTCCGCGGGGAATTCCCAATCCCGCGGAATCATTGCGGAAGACAAACGTGTCGCGAGATTTCAGGGTTGAGACCGCAATCGGCTTGGAATTTACGGGCACAAGGGTCGATTGCCCGCGAATGGGTTGCCGAATAGGTTGGATCGGCCTGTGCGGCCGTAATATTGGATTTCCAGCGCTTCCCGCGTTCGCCAGTCCTACCCAGGAACCGCCCGGCCGCCATCCCCACCCCATGCCTGGACAGAAGCTCCAATCACCATAATGGTATGGCATCCAGCCCCAGGGATACGGAGACACCCAAGAGTAGCCCGCTCCCGGATACCATGCCCAAACACCGTTGCTGAATGGATCCCAGGCCGCACTCGCAAAGTAAGGCCGCCACATCGATCCGCACCCGCCGGCGTTCAAAAAGCTTCCGTAATAATTCATGTCGCTTATGCCGTAAGCGTAGGGCGAGCCCGCAAAGGCGCTGCTATTCGCATAGCGTTTGTGATACTCAACCGCATCCTGATCCCAAGCATCATTCTGGTCCTCCGCCACATTCTTAACCAGGCTGGGTTGGCTTTGCTTGGTCAAATCGAAGGCCAGAGTTTTCTTCTTGCCTACTTCCGTTGCGCCCGCGGCTTGCTCGACCTGGACATTGCCATCGAAGACCGCCAGTTTGGCCTGTGCAGGTTCCAGTTGCAACCGGATATGGCTGGACGGCATAGGAGTTAGCTTCTTACCGGCGAAAGTCAGGGTGAATTCATTTCCCTTGGTGTTCGCCAGACTGACGTAAACCGTACCTTTCAGCACATTCACGGTCGATGCCTTGGCGCCGGATAGCCGCAGTTCCAGTTGCGGAAATTCGATGAGGCTATCAGGAGCGATGCGGACCGTGCTGTTGTCTTCAAACTCGACCTCAGCGAAGCCGGAATCCGTCTGCAGCCTGGCTCCTTCGGTGATCGGTAGGTTCGGCATTGCGCTTTCGAAGCCGTGGCCGGTATTGCGGTCAAGTTGTACTGCGCCTTTTACCTGGCTCAGGCGCACAATGCGTACTTTGGAATCCGCGAAAGCGGGAGAGTGTTGTGGGCTTGTCTCGGCGGCGGCGCCGCTCGAAGTCTCCGCAGGGGCCGTTGTTTGCTGCGCGTCCAATGCGGCTCCAATCAGCATCAGCGCCAGCAAAGCTGCTGTAGTTGCACAGGTGGTTTTCATGTCCGCCTCCTTCTGAGTTCGGGCAGGGGACCCTTGCGTTGCTCCAGAAGATACTCGGACAGAATGGAGGTAGAACTTGGCAAGTCAGGCGCGAGTAGCTTCCAAGCTTTGCTTCTGCATACTAGCACCGCAATCAAAGGCTGGCGAGGCGGCTATTTGGGAGATTTTGATGGGAGTACTACATTTGTTCTCTCCCACCCTTGCTGCACAAGGATGGGGCACCCTGGATCTGTTTGAGGCCTGGATCCAAAACCGCAAATGCAGGGTGGCCCGATTTGCGGAGTCCCACGTCCGAGAATCCGGTGGGCACCCAAGATCGATTGAAGGAGGAGCTCCGATTCCTTGGAGCCGCTTAGAAATTCAGGTTGCGCACATACTCGGCGTCGATTTTGAGCGATTCCATGGGAGGCACATCAAAGCCTTCCTGCTCGATGAAGCAGTGCCGTATGTGCGCCTTGACCGCTGCGCGAAAGATCGGACGGTAGTCGATGCTTCCCCGTCCCAATTCCGTCGGAGGAGGCGGAGGGCTGGATGTGATCGGCTCACCACGCTTGAAATCCTTAAGATGCAACATAGAGAACCGCGTCGGGTAACGGGTCAAGTAATGCGCGGGGCTCTGGCCGCCTACAGTCATCCAGCCGCAGTCAAGTTCCATGGTCACCTTGGAGGGGTCCGTGATGCGCAGCAACTCGTCATAAGGAAGCACGCCGTTGTCTTCTTTGAACTCCGCAACGTGATTGTGGTATCCGAATTGGAGACCCGCTGCCTTGACCTTCTCCCCGAAGCGATTGAATTGCTCGGCATTCCACCGCCAATCCTCCAGCGTAAGGGCATGGTGGGGCCCATGCGCCTCGGCGGGATTTTTAAGTCCAGGAGAGGAGCAGATGATGTACTTGAGCCCCAAAACTCCGGCAAAGCGGAGAATGTCGTCAAAATTGGAATCAAGCTGCGCATAGGGATAATGCGCGCTGACGCAATTCAATCCCGCGCTCTTCATGGACTGCTTCACCTGGGCGGCAGTGTGCCCGAAAAAGCCGGCAGCTTCAACCTCGCGGTAGCCCAAGGCCGCTATCTGATGAAGTGGTCCGTCGTAGTTGCTAGGGAGTTGCTCGCGCAGGGAATAGAACTGTAAGCCAAGCGGCAGAGGAAGGGTTTCGGCGTGCAAGCGCAGGGAATTGTCCAAGACAGCGGCGCAAGCAACGGCGCCCAGGCTGCCTTGGAGAAACGTGCGTCGAGAGATCATTCGTTTTTGGCCAGTCCTTTGGTGGTGATTTCAATTGCCCAGCGAGTGTTACACAGCCGTCACCCGCCGGGCAATTCCTGACCGCCTCTTCCGAGCTATACCTTGACCGTCTCTTCAATCCGCGGCGTGCCGGTTTGGCTATCCACGGTGACCGTAATCGGGTCGAGGAAAGGCATCTGCGCGCGCAGTTTACTGCCCACCTTCTCGATGGGATGGGAGGCATCCTGGGTCCGCATCTTCTCAAATTCCTTGCGCCCGGTCTGGTTTTCCTGGATCCATTTTTTGGCGAAGGCGCCATTTTGAATCTCAGCCAGCAACTGCTTCATGGCGGCGCGGGTGGAGTCCGTTACGATCCGCGGTCCGGCAGTGTAATCGCCGTACTCGGCGGTATCGGAGATCGAGTAGCGCATATAGCCGAGGCCACCGCGATAGATGAGATCTACGATGAGTTTCAACTCATGCAGGCACTCGAAGTAGGCAATCTCCGGCTGATAGCCGGCTTCTACCAGTGTTTCAAAGGCCGCTTTGACCAGCGCGCTGGTTCCACCGCACAGGACAGCCTGCTCACCGAACAGGTCGGTTTCAGTCTCTTCAGTGAAGGTGGTTTCGAGGACACCGGCGCGGGTGCTGCCGATTCCTTTGGCGTACGAGAGAGCGAGGGCGTGAGCCCGGCCGGATGCGTCCTGGTGGACGGCTATCAACGCGGGAACTCCGCCGCCTTCGACGAAGACTTCGCGGACGCGATGGCCCGGAGCCTTAGGGGCGACCATGCTGACGTCAATCTCCGCGCTGGGGACGATCGTACCGTAGCGGATATTGAAGCCGTGGGCGAACATCACTGTCTTGCCCTTTCCCAGATGGGGAGCGATTTGCTCGTTGTAAATGGCTGCCTGAGAGGTGTCGGGGGCGAGGATCATAATGACGTCGGCCCACTTGGCCGCATCCGCCACCGATAGCACTTCGAGGCCGGCCGCCTGGGCCTTCTTGATAGAGCGGCTACTTGCGGGCAGGCCGATTCGTACATCGACGCCTGAATCCTTCAGGTTGAGCGAGTGGGCATGGCCCTGGGAACCGTAGCCGATAATAGCTACTTTCTTATCCTGGATCAGGGAGAGATCCGCATTGTTGTCGTAGTAGGTCTTCGCTGGCATTGAGCGTCCTTTATCAATCGTAGTTACGTTATTTCCCGCGGGGAATGGAATTGCCGCCGAAGACTTCAGCCTCATCATCCGCGGCGGAGGAAGCATCTTCAGGGGACAGAGCTGGCGCAGAAAAGCCGGGGTTCGATTTCCGGTCGATCAAAGAATCTGTATCCCCCAGCGCCTGAAGTACGCGGCTGGTGTGATGGCCGCGGCGCATCACCATCTGGCCGGTGCGTGAGATCTCCAGCACCCTGTCGTCGCTCTCGTTGAGCACCTGGAGCAGACCTTCGATCTTGCTCTCCGTCCCGGTCATCTCAATCATTAGCGACTCCGGCGCCAGGTCGACCACGCGGGCGCGGAAGACCTCGACGAGTTCGAAGAGATGCGAACGCGTCTTGGGCGTGGCGGCCACCTTGATCAGGGCCAGCTCGCGGTTCACTGAAGAAAAGCGCCCGACGTCATCCACTTCAATCACATTTTCCAGCTTGTAGAGCGACGCCATGATACGCGGACCGGCGGCGGATGGCGCATCGGCGACGATCGTCATGCGCGAGAGCCCGGCGCGCTCCGATCGTCCCACGGTGAGCGAGACGATGTTGATATTCAAGCGGCGAAACAATGACGCTACGCGGGTAAGCACGCCCGGCTTATCTTCCACGTAGGCGACGAATCTGTGCTGCATGTACGCCTCTCCTTGCCTTCACGCATTTCTCAAAACCACCACAAATCTCCACGGGAAATCGTTATGCGTCGGAGGCGGTTTCCACCAGGGGATTCGCATCCGGCCGGCGGATCATTTCATGTAAACCGGCTCCGGCCGGAACCATGGGATAAACAGAATCTTCCTGTTCCACGAGAAAGTTGATCAGGAAAGGTCCTTTGTGTGCGCGCGCCGCGCTCACCGCGTCCAGTACCTCGCGGCGCGTGCGCACCGCGGCTGCGCGAATGCCGTATGCGTCGGCGAGCTTGACGAAATCCGGCGACAAGATGGGCGACGATTGATAGTTTTTTTCGTAGAACGCCTCCTGCCACTGCCGGATCATGCCCAGATAGCCGTTGTTGACGATGGCGATATTGATGTCTAATTTTTCCTGTGCGATGGTGGCCAGTTCGGGGCTGGTCATCTGGAAGCCGCCGTCGCCGGCGACAGCCCAGACCTCCTTCTCGGGGCAGGCAATCTTCGCTCCGATGGCCGCGGGCAAAGCAAAGCCCATGGTTCCCAGTCCGCCGGAGGTGACCAGCGAACGCGGCTCCTCGTGTTTGTAGTATTGGGCCTCCCACATCTGGTGCTGGCCGACGTCGGTCGAGATGATGGCGTCGCCTGCGGTCGCTCGCCACAGGTCGAACATCACGTGCGCCGCGTAGAGGTGACCGTCGTCAGGCAGATTTTGGATATCGCGGACAGCGTGGTCGCCCTTGAGCGCGCGAATGGTCTTGAGCCAAGCCGAACCGTCGCGTACGGGAAGCTGAGGCAGCAGTACATCGAGCACCTGCGCAAGATCGCCAACCAGCGCTACATCGGCAGGCACGTTTTTGTTGATCTCGGCCGGATCGATGTCGATATGGATTTTCTTGGCATTGGGCGCGTAGGTTGCCAGTGAACCGGTCACGCGATCGTCGAAGCGCATGCCGCAAGCAATCAGCAGGTCAGCCTGCTGGATGGAGTGGTTCACAAAATATTCCCCGTGCATGCCCATCATGCCCAGGTTGAGCTCGTGGGAAGCGGGAAAGCAGCCCAGCCCGAGCAAGGTGCAGGTGACGGGAATCTGAGCGCGCTCGGCCAAAGCGCGCACCTGGCGCATTGCGCCTGAAGCAACGATGCCATGCCCGGCCAGGATGAGCGGCCGCTTGCTTGCGCCGATCAGCTCAATAGCCTGCGCGATCTTGTCCGCGGAGGCGTCGAGCATCGGATGTGGCCTGCTCTGGCGAGGGGCGGCAGCCGCAAAATCGAACTCTGCTTTACCTTGTTGCGCATCCTTGGTGATATCGACCAGGACTGGGCCGGGACGGCCGCTGGCCGCTACCCGGAAAGCGTCGCGCAGTACCGGAGCAACATCTTCCGCGCGGGTGACGAGATAGTTGTGCTTGGTTACCGGAAGGGTAATGCCGGTGATGTCGACCTCTTGAAAAGCATCCGATCCCAGGACCTTGCTCGAGACCTGGCCGGTGATGCAAACCACCGGAATCGAGTCCAGCATGGCGGTGGCGATGCCGGTCACCATGTTGGTCGCGCCGGGGCCGGAGGTGGCGATGGCTACTCCCACCCGGCCGGAAGCGCGCGCGTAGCCGTCGGCCATGTGAACCGCGCCTTGCTCGTGGCGCACCAGGATGTGACGGATGGGAAAGTTGCGCAGCGCATCGTAGGCCGGCAAAACCGCCCCGCCGGGATAGCCGAAGACTTCGCGCACACCTTCTCCTTCCAAGGTTGCCCAAAGAATCTCCGCGCCCGTGAGACTGGTAGGCCGATCGGGAATGGCAGGATCCGCGTTGCTCATACTCCTCCTCAATTCGTAACTGCTCCCAGAGACGCCGAGGAAACGCTGTCAGCGTACTTACGAAATACACCGCGTGGATACCGGGGCGCGGGAGCCTTCCATGTGCTCATGCGGGCTCTGATTTCTTCATCGGGTATCTCCAGGGTCAGGCGCCGGTTGGGGATATCGAAATGGATCATATCTCCGTCCCGGACCGCTGCAATGGGACCGCCCTCGGCCGCCTCGGGCGCGACATGCCCAGCCATAAGCCCGCGCGTCGCTCCGGAGAAACGCCCATCGGTGATCAGCGCAACGGTTGAAGCAAGCTCGGCGATACCGGCAATGGCGGCGGTGACGCCCAGCATCTCGCGCATGCCCGGACCGCCTCGCGGCCCTTCGTAGCGAATGACGACCACGTCGTTCGGTCGAATGCTCCCGGACTCAACCGCGGCGAAGGCGGCTTCTTCCGTATCGAAAACACGCGCTGGTCCGCGATGTTCAAGACGCTCGTGACCGGCTACTTTTATCACGCTGCCGTCCGGCGCGAGATTGCCCTTGAGTATCACCAACCCGCCAGTCGGCTTGAGAGGCTTGTCCAGCGAATGGATGACCTGCTGTCCCGGGGTCTCGCTGGCCTCGGCAGCCTCTTCGCCGATAGTGCGGCCGCTCGCGTTGAGCGCCGTGCCGTCGATCAGGCCGGCCTCGATGAGGCGTTTGGCCAGCAGCCGGCTGCCGCCTGCCCGATGGTAATCCGTGGCCACGTACCGGCCGCCCGGTTTCAGATCGCAAAGCAAAGGCGTGCGCGAGCTGAGCCGGTCGAAGTCATCTACAGTAAGCGAGATTCCAACCTCATGGGCAATGGCGATAAAGTGCAACACCGCATTGGTCGAGCCGCCGGAGGCAGCGACGCTGGTGATCGCATTCTCCAGCGCTTGCCGGGTGATGATGTGCGAGGGGCGAATGCCGAGCCGGGCAAGCTCCATCACCAGCGCGCCAGCGCGGCGCGCAGCCGGACTCTTTTCCGGCGAAAGCGCGGGTACTCCCGAAATCCCTATCGGTGAAATTCCCAGGAACTCACAAGCCATGGCCATGGTATTGGCCGTGAATTGACCGCCGCAAGCTCCGGCGCCGGGGCAGGCATTGGCTTCCAACAGCTCCAGGCCGGCGTCGTCAAGCGCGCCGCGGGCATGGGCTCCGATACCCTCAAACACATCCTGAATGGTAATGTCATGGCCATTTGCTTGGCCGGGTGCGATCGATCCCCCGTACAGCATGAGTCCGGGAATATCCAGACGGGCCAGGGCCATCACCGTGCCGGGAAGATTTTTATCGCAGCCGGCGATGGCGATGACACCGTCAAACAGGTTGCCGCGCGACACCAGTTCAATGGAGTCGGCGATCACCTCCCGGCTGATGAGCGATGCCTTCATGCCCTGGGTGCCCATGGTGATGCCGTCGGAGATGGTGATGGTGTTGAACTCCATTGGCGTGCCGCCGGCATCGCGAACACCTTGCTTTACGGCGTCGGCTACATGGCGCAGATGGAAGTTGCAGGGTCCGATCTCGGTCCAGGTATTGGCGATACCGATGATGGGCTTGCCGAGATCTTCCCTGGTGAAGCCGACCCCGCGTAAATAGGATCGGGCCGCTGCCCGGTTAGGCCCTTCTGTGAGGGCCACGCTGTTTTTCTTAGGATCCAGAGTCATTCAGCCTTTCCTTGTGTGCTCTTGTGCGCGGATGGCTTCTGCCGGCCGGGGCGCAAACCAGAACGCTTTATCGTGTAGTGTTTCGAATCTGTCCAGAGCCTCGGATTGGCGCAGCGACAGGGCGATATCGTCCAGCCCGCCTAACAGGCATTCGCGGCGAAACGGGTCGATGGAGAAGGAGGCGGAGAAGCCGTGGGCATCTTTAACCGTTTGGTCTTCCAGCGATACTTCGATCTCATAATGAGGCAGCTCAGCGGCGCGCGCCGTCAGAGTCTGTACGTGTTCCTCGGGTAGCGTGATTAGCAAAATGCCGTTCTTGCCCGCATTGGAGTAAAAAATGTCGGCAAACGAGGGCGCAATCACGCAGCGGAAGCCGTAATCGGAGAGCGCCCAGGCGGCGTGCTCGCGCGATGAGCCGCACCCGAAATTCTTGCCGGCGACAAGAATCTCCGCTCCCGCATGGCGCGGATGGTTGAGGACAAACTCCGGATCATGAGCCCCTGCGTTGGGGCCATCCTGGATTCGCCGCCAGTCGAAGAAGAGGAATTCACCATACCCGGTGCGCTCGATCCGTTTCAGGAACTGCTTGGGAATGATTTGATCGGTATCGACGTTAGCGCGGTCCAGCGGAGCGGCGCGTGCTGTAAGTTTGCGGAATGGCTTCATGCTAGTTTCTCGACCCCGCTAAATTGGACTCAAAAGGCTTGAACTCCCATTGGCGGACATCGGTGAAGTGGCCGGCGATCGCCGCTGCCGCGGCCATCGCCGGGCTTACCAGATGGGTGCGTCCCCCGCGCCCTTGCCGTCCTTCAAAATTTCGATTGCTGGTGGAGGCGCAGCGCTCGCCGGGGGAAAGAATGTCCGGGTTCATGCCCAGGCACATGGAACAGCCTGGCTCACGCCACTCGAAGCCGGCCGCACGGAAGACCTCGTCCAGTCCTTCCTGCTCGGCTTGCAGCTTGACCTGCTGCGAGCCGGGAACAACCATGGCGCGCACCTTGGGATGCACGTGATACCCGCTGACCACATGGGCCGCTGCTCTCAGGTCCTCGATCCGCGAGTTGGTGCAGGAGCCGATGAAGACCCGGTCAATGGCCAGCTCGGCAAGCGCCTTGCCCGGTTCGAGCGCCATGTATTCCAGAGCGCGTTCCCAGGAGCGTCGCTCCGCCTCGGACTTGCGCGCCGCCGGGTCGGGCACACGCTCGGTGATCGGCGCAACCATCGCCGGGTTAGTACCCCAAGTCACATAGGGCGCGAGGTCTTCGGCATGAAGAAGCAGCTCATGGTCGAAGATGGCGCCAGGATCGCTGGCCAGTGAACGCCACTGGGCAATCGCCTGATCCCATTCCGCGCCCACCGGGCTAAACTCCCGCCCCTTGAGATATTCAAAGGTAACCTCGTCGGGAGCTATCATGCCCGCGCGAGCGCCAGCTTCAATGCTCATGTTGCACAGGGTCATGCGGCCTTCCATTGACAAGGAGCGAATGGCGGAACCGGCATATTCAATTACGCAGCCGGTCGCTCCGTCCGTTCCGATGTGGCCGATGATGCCAAGAGCTATGTCTTTTGCCGTTACCGCCAGGGGAAGCTTGCCCTCCACCGTGATGCGCAAAGTCTTGGGCCGAGATTGTTGCAGGCACTGCGTCGCCAGCACGTGCTCGACCTCCGAGGTGCCGATACCGAAGGCCAAGGCGCCAAAAGCGCCGTGGGTGCTGGTATGGCTATCGCCGCAAACGATCGTCATTCCCGGCTTAGTCAGGCCAAGTTCCGGGCCGATCACGTGGACGATGCCCTGGTTTCGGGATTGAACATCGTAGAGGGGAACCCCAAACTCCGCGCAGTTTGCACGCAGGGTTTCGATCTGTTTAGAGGCGATTGGGTCTTCAATGATCAGCCGGTTGCCGGTTGTGGGCACGTTGTGATCGACGGTGGCCACCGAGCGGTCGGGCGCCGGACCTGGCGGCCGGCCAAACGGAGACCGTCAAAGGCCTGCGGCGAGGTCACTTCATGTATGAGATGAAGATCAATATAGAGCAGCGCCGGCTCGCCTTTGGGCGCGGCGACAATATGCGATTCCCATACTTTCTCGAAGAGTGTCTTTGCTGGTTGCGACATTGTGACTCGCCTTCTGCCTTTCTCTAAAGGGCTGATGGGTCTTATTTGTCATCTCGCCCGGAGCGCATCTCACCACTCCGGCGGGTGCCCCAGGTCCCGATTCTGAGACCTGGGATTCTCCGGTCCTCAACTGTTACACGCGAAGCCACGCGGCCAGAGGCCTAAACCGCATGCAAAGGCTGGCGGCGATCGCTAGTCCGGTTGAGCGCCTGGAGAACCAACTCACCCATCTCTTGCGTGGACGCGCGCCTGCCGGGACCACCCGCCGACTCCAGATCGGCAGTCCTATGGCCGTGCTCGAGCACGCTGCCTACCGCGTGCTCGACAGCTTGAGCGTCCTTTTCAAGATTGGCTGAATGGCGGAGCAGCATGGCCGCAGTGAGGATCGCTCCCAGTGGATTGGCGATACCCTTGCCGGCGATATCGGGCGCGGAGCCGTGTACCGGCTCGTAGAGATTCACCGTGCCGCCAATGGTGGCCGACGGCAGCATGCCCAGCGAGCCGGTAATCACCGCGGCTTCGTCGCTGAGAATGTCTCCAAAAAGGTTCTCCGCAAGCACCACGTCGAAGTTGCGCGGAGTATTCATCAGGTGCATGGCGCAAGCGTCGACATATTGATGCTCCAGTGCGATGGCGGGGTATTGTTGAGCAACTTCCGTAACCGTCGCTCGCCAGAGCTGGGAGACTTCAAGAACGTTCGCCTTATCCACCGAGGTGACCTTCTTGCGCCGCTGGCCGGCCAGGCGAAAGGCCACATGGGCCACCCTGGCGACTTCATCGCGGGTATAGCGCATGGTATTCCACGCCGCTCCGCTTTCCCGATCCCAGGAGCGCGGCTCTCCAAAGTAGAGCCCTCCGAGCAGCTCGCGAACAAACAGAATGTCCGCTCCGCCGGTGACCTCCGCGCGCAGCGGAGAGTTGCCGGCGAGCGACGGATGAGCGAACGCAGGGCGCAGATTGGCAAAGCCTCCGAGCGCGCGGCGAAGCTGCAAGAGCCCCGCTTCTGGCCGGCGGTCCGGAGCGAGAGAATTGAATTCGTTGCCCCCCACTGCTCCCAGCAGGACAGCATCGCTCTTGAGTGCGGTATCGAGAGTAGCCGCCGGCAGCGGCGTACCCGCCTGGCGAATGGCTGCTCCGCCGATAGGCATCTCCGAGAAATGAAAATCGTGGCCGCCGGACTCAGCTACTGCCTTAAGGATGCGCACCGCCTCGGTAGTGACTTCCGGACCAATTCCATCTCCAGCGGCAACGAGAATGCTTAGCTTCATTTGCACATGCTCCTGGCAATTTAGCGGTTGTGAGTTCCTTAAATAAGGGAAGTGGAAGCCAAGGATTCGGCGTCGGCTGTGCGCCGCTGACGCGAGGAAACCAGTGCAATCAGGTCCTGGTCGAAAATAGATTTCTTCCGATCGGCCAGTTCACTGAAGCGGCGATAAGCGAAATCGAGCTCGCCGGCTTCGAGAACAAACCCAAGCTCCTGCAGGCGGTGAGCCAGCGCATGCCTGCCGGAGTGCTTGCCCAGCACGATGCGATTGTGGGGCACGCCGACCGAAGCCGGCGTCATGATCTCATAGGTGAGCGGGTTCGCCATAACGCCGTGCTGATGAATGCCCGCTTCGTGAGCGAATGCGTTGCTGCCCACAACCGCCTTGTTGGGCGCCGGCCCGAAGCTGATAAGTTCAGAGAGTAGTTGGCTGGTGGAATAAAGACGATCGAGCACAATCGAATGTGTGCAGGGAAATTTGTCTTTCCGTACCAGCATGGTGGCGGCGAGCTCTTCCAGCGCCGCATTGCCGGCCCGTTCGCCGATACCGTTGATCGTACACTCTACCTGCCGTGCGCCGGCCGCGATCGCTGCCAAACTATTCGCTACCGCCATGCCGAGATCGTCGTGGCAGTGCGAGGAAAGTGTGACCCCGGCCACCTGGGGGACACGCGCCCGCAGCATCTCGAACATTGCGCCATACTCCTGCGGGACACAATAGCCGACGGTGTCGGGCAGATTGATGATGGTAGCTCCCGCTTCGATAGCCGTCGCGACAATCTGACAGAGAAAGTCGGGATCCGTGCGGGTGGCGTCTTCGGGAGAAAATTCGACTTCGTCGGTGTAGCCGCGCGCCAGGCGAACTGAGAAATCGGCCTGCTCCAGCGCTTCAGACCGCGTGATCTTGAGCTTGTATTCGAGATGGATATCCGAACTTGCCAGAAAAATGTGAATGCGCGGGCGACGAGCGTCCTTGAGAGACCGTGCGGCTGCTTCAATATCTTCCTTGCGCGCCCGGGCAAGAGAGGCGATGCTGGGCCCGCGAACCTCCCGGCTGATGGCGCCGATCGCGTTAAAATCGCCTTCCGACGCAATCGCGAAGCCGCCCTCGAGAACGTCCACGCCCAGCTCTCCAAGGGCATGCGCCATGCGCAGCTTTTCCTGGATGGTCATGCTACAACCGGGCGACTGTTCGCCATCCCGCAAGGTCGTATCGAAAAAGAAAACGCGATCCGCTGTCATCGATGGCCGCCTCAACTACTATCTTCCCGGAAACCATCCCATAAAGCAAATTTATTATTCTTCTATTCTGCATCATATTTTCTTATAGTATTAATGAAAGTAGAGCACTACCATGGATTGAGCCTATGGACATCAGTCAATTAGAAACCTTCCTCGCTGTCGCCGAAGAGGGAGGGTTTTCCCGTGCGGCGGTTCGCTTGCGCCGGACCCAGCCGGCGGTCAGCCAGGCAGTTCGCAAGCTGGAGGACGATCTGGGCGAGGTGCTCTTCGAGCGCAGCTCGCGCGATGGGACTCTTACTGCCGCCGGCGAGGTGCTGCGCGATTACGCGCTGAGAATGCTCAAGCTGAAGACGGAGGCGGCGAGCGCGATCGAGGAATTGAAGAACCTTGAGCGGGGGCGCTTGCAACTGGCAGCCAATGAGTATACCTGTCTCTATCTGCTCAGGGTGCTCGATCGTTTTCGACGGCTGTGCCCGCAGATAAGCGTGACGGTACATCGGTCGTTAGCTACCAGGATTCCGGAACAAGTGCTGGACCGGACCGTGGAGATCGGGATTTTGTCGTTCTCTCCCGAAGGGGATGAGTTCAAGTCGATTGCCGTCTACACCGATGAGTTAGCCTTGGTGGTGAGTCCGCTGCATCCGCTGGCGCGCGAAAAACGAGTGGCGATCGAAGATCTGGGGGCGGAGAATTTCATCGCTCACAACGTTCCTTCGCCGCTGCGGCGCCAGGTGATTGCCGCCTTCGCGAAGCACAAAACCCCGCTGAATATGGGAGTGGAACTGCCCAGCCTTGAAGCGATCAAGCGTTTTGTCGCCATGGGAAATGGTGTGGCGCTGGTTCCAGGTCTTACCGCAGAGCAGGAGATCAAGAGCGGCGAATTGGTGCGCGTTCCGGTAGAGGCGCTGCGTTTCGAGCGGCATCTTCGCCTGGTGCATCGTAAGCAAGCTTCCTTATCGCATGCGGCGATTGCTTTTCTCAAAGTCGTGCGCGCGCTCGCCTCGGATTCCGGATGGCCGTACGAATTTCGCGTTGAACGCTCCGGCTAGTTTCTCTTGCTCCTTATAGAAGAGAAGCGGTTAAGCGTACATCATCGTGCGCGCAGCGCCCGCTGGCAGGTACAATTGCGGGAGCGAGTCATGGACTCCTTCAAGGAAATCGACAAACCCGAAAGGCGGGTGCGCCTGCTGGCGGGTGGAGCAGGCGAGAGGTTCAGGAACGAATGAGGAAAATTTTGCTGTTGTTTCTGCTGCTGCCGTTTTTGGCAGTGGCAAGTCTTGCCCAGGAAAGCCGCCAAGATGTCAGCCTGAGTGTGACCGGCGTTTTCCCCCCCTTTATCGTTGGGAATGCAGTACAGCAGACCGGGACCTATGGCTTGGGCGGCTTGGTGAGCTACCGCTACATGCTTACACCCCGAAGCGCTCTGGAGGTGAACTTCCAATACGCTCAGAACGCGCAAAAGTATTTCACTAGCTTCAATAGGATCCGCATCCACGACCGGATAATGGAATTTTCCGGCGCCTACGTTCTGAGTTTTAACTTCAAAAATTTCAATCCTTTCGTAGAGGCCGGTCCGGCGGGCTTTATGCTCGTTCCCCTGGATGACGCCAGTACGACAGCCCTCGATGCCAAACAGACCACCCAGGTCGGCGGCATTTACGGCGCCGGACTTGCTTATGAGATCAGCCCCAGTTTCGACATCCGCGCCGAATACCGTGGGCTCATCATGAAGACTCCCAACTTCGGCCTTTCGCCACAAAAGGTTGGCCGGTACTACAACGTTTATAACCCCACGATCGGCATCGCCTACCATTTCTAGCGGAGCCGGGGCACGAAACAATAGAAGAAGGGCAGAAGCAGATTCCCTTCGGAAATGACAGACAAGAAAAGCTAAAAGCGATGCTTTGCTTTTCATTTCTTCCTACCATTCCGAAAGAGAATCTGCTTCTGCCTTATCCGCCTTTGCTTTTTCTTTCTGTCATTCCCGAAGGGAATCTGTTTTTCGTTCTGTTAAAAAATTCGGTACGCAATGCCGGTGCTGAAGCCGTTGGGAGAGAGGGAGCTATCTTGAAAGCTGCTCCAGTGCTGGTATTCGTAATCGATGGGCCGCCACACCAAGTGATGTCCTAGGTTGATGTCCAGGCCGCCGCCAGGTGCGATCATAAAATACCCGCCATGGGCGAAGTTGTAGGGAAAATTGAACTGGCCGTTTCCCAAAAGGAATTTGACATAGGGCTGAGTTCGGCGCCAGTGGAACCTATACCTTGGACCGATCAGGTAGTTGTCTTCGTGCACATTGACCGTTTGATTGAAGCGCAGAAACCGTCCCTCCGCTTCCGCGCTCAGGTGGGACCCCACATTAAAGTCCGCGTAAAACCCAATTCCCAGCAGTTCGTTGGAACCATAATCCGGGCTGAATGCAGAAAAAAATCCTCCAGCCGTCAAGTGGGAACCGCCACGACCCGCTGGAATGGCCTGCCCGTGAAGCAGAGAGGCAAGCGAAGACATCAGAATGCCAGTGAGGAGAAAGTATCTTTTGAGCACGGATATCTCTCGGAATTCAATTTCCCCGGGGAAACAAAAAAAGGCGGGGTAGGTTAAGTCTACCCCGCCTCGACCCTGCACTTAATGTGAGGCTTGCTTATTGCGGATTCGGTTGCGAAGCCGATGCCTGAGCAGCCGTGCCCTGTTGCGTGTCCACTCCTGGTACGTTCGACTGCGCGCCCACTCCCCCTGCCGTTTGCTGAGCCTGAGTCGCTTGGAAACGAGTCAGCCGGAAGAAGACGGGTGTGACCTCGAACGGCATCTTGTCGCGAGCGTTTAGGATCACCGCCGGCCGGGGATTCAAGCGGATGACTTTGTCGTCCCAGGCATCGATCTTAAGATTGCTGCCCAACGGCAGGGCGGCAATCTGATCCAGCTTGTTCATATCGAGCTTGGGCGCCTTGGCGATCAGCGCGTTAAGCCAGGGTTCACCATCGGGACGAAGCAGAGAGTCGCCTAGCCGAGGGGTGTTCAGCGCCTGCAACTCTTTGGAGCGAGCCTCAAGCTGCTCAAGGAAGAGACCCGGTTGGGAGAGCTGGTTGGCGTAGACGGAGTGATTGAGCAGTTGGATCGCCTTGGTTGCGGCCAGTTCATTGTCTGGATCGGTGTGTGACATGTGGATGCGCTCAAAGGTCGCCTCATCGGGGAAGAGCAGGCGGTCATTGAAGGCGTAACGCGTATCGATATGGTGGCCGAGCACGATGTGCGCCAGTTGGAACGAGAGCACCGCCGCCAAATCGGCTTCGGTAGGCAGCACGTCGATCAAGCCCTTGCTCAGGATAATGGTATTGCCGACCGCCAGCGATTCCAGAGGCGCGGTCAGCATTACCCGGCAATGAATCGAATCCGACAGCTGAATGTTGTTGCCGATGACGATGTTGTTGGCTACCTGTTCAAGAATTTTGTCGAAGTCGCTGGGCGGAGCCAGAAGGCCGGCTTGGACAAGACGATCGAGGACGTTTTCTTCGGCCTGGGAGATCCATGCGCGCTGCGCCGCCAAGGGACTCATGTCCTGGGTTTGGGCACTCTGGTCCTGAACGTCGTCGATCTTAATCGACTCGTTGTCGGACTCGTGGGTCGGCAGCTTGAGATTGTAGCCCCAGATGTGAGTCTGCGCCTTGAAAGAGACCGGATGCTCCTCGCTCTTCTGCGTTTCTTCAACGTAGACGCCTACCGGGAGCCAGAGACCAGGCTGGAGATTCTCGCGCCAGCTATCAAAATGGAAGTAGTTTGAGCTGTCATCGTCGCCGTTGCCGCCGGTGTAGGTGCCGTTGAAGCGAACGATATTGCCGCCCTCATCCTCAATCCAGATTCGGCCGGTGAAGCGGCCGTTACCGGTGCCTGGCTTGGGGTGGACATCAAAGACCAGCGTCCGTACCGAGCCAAGAAAATCACGGCGCACGTAGGAAAAATCGTAGTGCTGCTGATCGAAGGAGATGGGATCCAGAAACATCATCTCCATAAAGCCGGCGGAGATGTACTGCATCTTGAAGGCCTTAGTCAGCCCGGAGACGTATTTCATCGACCCCTTGAACATGGTATGCGACGATCCCGAGCCGCCGGCATAAGCGGTATCGGAAATCGACTTTGCGAAGTCGACGCGGCCCAGAAGATACTGGTCCGATTCCGGAACGGCGTATAGCAATTGGTCGGGCCGCATGTTCTGGATATAGGTCTGCACCAGAGGAGAATGCTTCTGGATCTCCCGGACCGTGACCTTTTCCGCGGCGATGGCCTTTTGGACCAAAGCCTTCTGCTGCGGTGTGAGTGGCGTGGGCGGCTCGTACTTTTGCTTCGCCTGGACTGCGGACGCACCTAAAGTCAGCAGCAAACTAAGAATCCAAAATCTACGCAGGGTCATTTCCTGGCTCCTGTAACCTCTACTGATCTCATTACTTGATACTTCATGCTCAAACCTTGTCGTCCAAATACGCGTTTAGGCAAGCTGGAACGTCACGTGAATCAGAGTAGTGTGATCCACAGGATGTCCATCTCTTTCCGCAGGCTTGAAGCGGATTTGCTCGGCCACGCGCTTTGCCTGCTCATCCAGACCATGCCCCAATCCATTGACTACCCGCAATACCTCTACCTGGCCACTTGCCAGGAAACGCACCTGTAGAGTTACTTCGCCTTGGATCCGCAAATGCTGGGCTTCGGCAGTGTACTGCGGATGCGGCTCGGAAATTACCACCGGCGGAATGAATGCCGGCTCGTTTTGCTTGACTGCAACTTCCGTGGGCGCTTTGCCCATGTTGTTAGAGAAGCCGGCGGTCTCGATCTTACCCGTTCCACCGGGTTTACCCGTTCCGCCAAGAGAGCCGTTGGAGAAACCAGCCGAAGCTACTTTTCCACGGTCGTGTCCGCCGGGAACTCCGTTGGCTACTCCAGCCCCGAACGAAGTACCTTGAATCGATCCCTTGCGTGCCGCTCCGGCGCCCGCACCAACTCCCGGAGCAGCATTAAAGCTTCCCGTTGCAACCATTTGCGACTTAGTCGAATTGGGGTTTGGCCGGGCCCCCAGAGGATCGCCGAAGCCGCCAGCTTTAACTGTAGGTGCTACCCGGTTATTGGCAACCTCGGTCGGTTTCGGGCTGGAGAAGAGCCCTACCTTAGGCTGCGGCGGAGGCGCGACTGCTTTGGGCGGCGCAGGCGGAAGCTTGGGCTGGTCCGGCGCGATCATCTTCACCGGCTTGGGCGGCTCCGGTACAGGCGTCGGTTTCGGCATTATGATCTTGGGCGGCGCCAATTTGGCAATCTGCTCTTGCGGCGGAGCAAACACCTTGACCTTGGGTACGACAACCTTTGGCGGCGGTGGGACTGGTTGCGTCGGGAAGCTTAACTCGACGAGTCTTTCTCTACGAACTTCTTTGATCTTCGCCGCGGTGAACAACAGCAGCAACACCGCGATGGTCACGTTGGTCGCGATGCTTACGCCAAACGAACGCCAGCGGCCCTCGTTCTCGGGGAGTAGTCCAAAGTTAGCGCGATTCAAAAGGTCCTGAGCCATAATCAATTCCCTGGTTCTCTCGTATTCTGGTTCTCTCGTAATGAGGTTCTGTGCGAGCGATCCGGAGCCATGATGAAACGGCTCACTCTAATTCCTACGAGGTTCGTTCGTTCACCGGGGTCAAAATATGTGTCCGGTGCAAGACTTCTGTTGCCTGATTTTCTCTTCTTTGTTCAGGCTTCTGGCTTGCCAAACGTTCCATTTTGATCTCGGTACCAAAGTACTGGCGACAAACCGTACGATAGACGAGATCGGTCGCGGATGCAGTAACCCAAAAGTGGACCCGATGGGAACATAAGTGTATGGGTTTGCATTTGACCGGGCCATGGTCATTTTCCTTCTGCAGACAGGAAAAGCAGCAGCGCGTGAAAAGCCTTCTCGCGGTTATTCTAGCCTTCTCACGTTTGATACATCTGAGACGTGGAAGAAGACACCATGGTTGCCCTTCGCGTCAGCCGAGATCCCACTACTGAGTAGACTACCAAGAAGGAGGCGTGAAATCGTGAAGATTTTGATTACTGGAGGGGCCGGTTACATCGGGGGAACCGTCGCGCGAATGCTGGTCGAGAAGGGTCACACCGTGGTTATCTACGACAACCTGGTCCACTCCGATTCCTCCATGCTTCCCGCCGGTGCGAACTTCATACAAGGCGAACTCGCTGATGTCAAACGGCTTGAAGACATTCTGGGGGATGGTACTTTCGCCGGCGTTATGCACTTCGCAGCGCTCATCGAAGCCGGCGAAAGTATGCAAAAGCCGGAAGCCTACTTCGAAAATAACACCGCTGCGACGTTAAAGTTGTTACAGGCAATGATGGAAAAAAAGGTGGCGCGGCTTGTCTTCTCCTCGACGGCGGCGGTTTATGGCGAGCCGGAGACTACTCCGATCCGCGAGGACGCCAGGCTCAGCCCTACCAATCCCTACGGAGAGTCGAAATTGCTGGTCGAGCAAATGCTCACCTGGATGAATCGCATTCATGGGTTCCGCTACGCCAGCCTGAGATATTTCAACGTTGCCGGCGCCCTCCCCGGCCGGGGAGAGGCGCATGAGCCGGAGTCACATCTCATTCCGCTGATTCTCGACGTCGCACTGGGGCGGCGAAAGACGATCAAGGTCTTCGGCCACGACTATCCAACCCTCGACGGCACCTGCGTCCGCGATTACATCCATGTTGAGGATTTGGCCGAAGCCCATTTTCTCGCGTTTAGCGCCCTGCAGGAGCGCAGCCAGCTGATTTACAACCTGGGCAATGGCCGCGGATTCAGCGTGCGGCAAGTGATCGAATCAGCCCGTCGGGTGACCGGCCACCCCATTCCGGTTCAAGAAATGCCTCGCCGGCCCGGCGACCCGGCGGTGCTGGTGGCCTCCTCAGACAAAATCGCCTCCGAGCTTGGCTGGAAACCGAAATACACAAAACTCGATGACATCCTCCTGAGCGCGTGGGAGTGGCACCAGCAACGCTATGCCAGTGTGCCGTCTGCGATATAGCTTTCCGCAGCCGCGTGCCGCTTGCTCCGCGGCACACCCCTGCCGTAAAAAGGTGAGGGGCCTGATGAATCCTTACGGGCGCTATTGCAAAACCCGCGTTTGAGAGGAAGAGAGAAGAGAAGGATGGCCGTGGCCAGTAAAGATCGATTCGACCTAAAAGATCCAAACCTCAGCTCGAGCCTGCAAGAGCACAGGGTTTTTCCGCCCCCGCCCGAGTTCGCGGCGAAAGCGCATGTGAAGAGCCTTGAGCAGTATGAATCTCTCTATCGTGAATCCATTCGCGACCCGGAGGGTTTCTGGGGGAAGGTGGCCGGCGAGTTGCACTGGTTTGTTCCCTGGACCAAGGTCCTCGAGTGGAACCGGCCGTGCGCCCGGTGGTTTGTGGGGGGCAAGACCAATCTCTGCTATAACGCGGTCGATCGTCACGCGCTGGGCGGCAAAGAGAACAAAGTCGCCATCTTGTGGGAGAGCGAGCCCGGAGAGGTTCGCCGGCTGACTTTCGGCCAACTGTATGTCGAAGTGCAAAAGTTCGCCAATGTGCTCAAAGAGCTGGGAATCCGTAAGGGCGATCGAGTCGCCATTTACATGGGCATGACGCCCGAACTGGCCATTGCGTTGTTGGCCTGCGCCCGGTTGGGCGTAATCCATTCAGTGATCTTCGGAGGGTTCGCAGCCAACGCCCTGGTTGATCGCATCAACGACGCATCCTGCGTCGCAGTGCTGACGCAGGATGGAACCTGCCGCCGGGGCGCGGAGGTGCCGCTGAAGCCGGTGGTGGATGAAGCCCTGCCCAAGTGCCCCTCAGTAAAGAGCGTTGTCGTCTATCGCCGCACCGGTTCGCCGGTGAATATGCAACAAGGCCGCGACCGATGGTGGCACGATCTGATGGCCAAGGCGCCCGCCGAATGTCCCCCGGAACAACTCGATTCAGAGGATCCGCTCTACATTCTTTACACCTCGGGAACCACCGGAAAACCTAAAGGTCTGGTGCATACGATCGGCGGCTACTCGGTGCAGACTTACCTGACCAGCAAGCTGATCTTCGATCTCAAGGACGATGACGTCTACTGGTGCACGGCCGATATCGGTTGGGTTACCGGACATTCCTATGTGGTGTATGGGATTTTGCAGAATGGCGTCACCACCCTGATGTATGAGGGCGCCCCAATTATCCTGAACCGGATCGCATGTGGAAGATTGTTGACGATCACAAAGTCTCGGTTTTCTACACTGCTCCGACTGCCATCCGGGCCTGTATCAAATGGGGCGACCAGTATCCCAAGAGGCACAAGCTGGACAGCCTGCGCCTGCTTGGTTCCGTGGGCGAGCCGATCAATCCCGAGGCATGGATGTGGTACCGCGAGGTGATCGGCCGCGGGCGTTGTCCTATCGTGGATACCTGGTGGCAGACGGAGACCGGCGCCATCATGCTGGCGCCGCTGCCCGGCGCGGTCCCCACAAAACCTGGTTCGGCCACCCGGCCGTTTATGGGCGTGGCGCGCCGAGGTTGTCGACAGGAACGGCGATCCCGTTCCTGCCGGAAGCGGCGGACTGCTGGTGATCCGTCAACCGTGGCCGTCGATGGCGCGCACCATCTTCAACGATCCCGATCGCTACCGGGAACAGTATTGGTCGCAGATTCCCGGCGGCTACTTCAGCGGAGACGGCGCTCGCGTCGACAGCGATGGCGACTACTGGCTCATGGGACGCGTGGATGATGTTATCAACGTAAGCGGACATCGGCTGGGCACGATGGAAGTGGAGTCGGCGCTTGTCGCCCATCCTAAGGTAGCGGAGGCTGCGGTTGTCGGCCGCCCCCATAAATTGAAAGGCCAGGCGATAGCCGCGTTTGTTTCGCTCGAAGGAAGCCATGCACCGTCGCCGGATTTGAAAGAGGAGTTACGCGCATGGGTAGCCAAGGAGATAGGCGCGCTAGCCCGGCCGGACGACATCCGGTTTACGCAGGCGCTGCCCAAAACACGCAGCGGCAAGATCATGCGCCGCCTGCTCCGTGAACTGGCTACCAGCGGCGAGATCAAGGGTGACACCAGCACATTGGAAGATTTCAGCGTAATCGCCCGCCTACGCGAATCGGAGGAGTAGAACTGGCGGCAACTCCACCTATGCGAAGCGGAGAGAGATCTGCGGTTTCCACATCTGGCGCAAGAGCGCGCCGGACGGGGCGTCAGCAAGGCCGAGGTTCCAGTCCGGACTTTGCGAGAATGGCATAAATTGCGAAGCTCACGAGGAAACTGTAGAGCGGAGCAGGCTGCGAGTAGGTTTTTATGGCTGGCGAGAGTGGAAGAATAGGCACTATTCCGACGAGAAATCCTCCAGCCCAGGCTGCGTATCCAGCCCAGTTGATTCCCAGCCTGGGCCCAGCCCACTTTCGACCGCTCAACAGGTAGTCGGCGGCGATGGCGCCGCAGATGGGACCAAACGACGCGCCAACAATTCCGAAAAAACCGATCAAATCGCCAGCTATACCTGTTACGGCCAAGATGATCCCGATGGTGGCGCCAGTCATGGTGGAGAAAAGACGCGAAACTTGCGGAATCATCGTCGAAAAGCTATTGCCGACAATGAAAGAGCAAAAGCAAGTGGCCGGAACCGAGGCCAAGGCAAAAAGGAAAAACATCGCCGTCGCAATAGGGCCACCGATTGCTTTAACTACGTCGTCGTATTGATAGCCGGTTAGAGATGGATCAAGACCGTGCGCGCCCGCCACGGAAAGCAGCGCCAGGCCACCCGCGATCAGAGCCGCAAGCGAGATGCCTACCAGTCCGCCCCGCTTGACGTCCTTCGCATCGCGGCTATTCATCCCGAAATCCGCGCCTGCAGCGCCCCCTGTAGCGAAAAAGCCCAAAACAATTGCCAGCATCGCAACAAAGGCTCCATAGGTGTCCGTTTCCGCCGGTTTCGGCACATAGTCGGGGACGCCCCGAGCCGTTTGCCAGAAAACAACGATGAGCATGATAAGCGGGATGCAATTTAGCAGAAGCGAAACCCTTCCAACGTATTTAATCCCCTTCACCCCGACATAGGCCATCGTGTATCCCCAGACCACCCCCACGACGACGAATGGGATCGACCCAGGTGCGGCCGCGAGGCCCAGCCCCTTCAATATGAAGTCGGTAGCGAGGAACGTAGCGACCGCGAACCAGCCAATCTGCAGAAAGCCCATCAGCAGTCCCGGCACCAGATATCCCCCCGTTCTCCCAAACGTAGAACTCCCGATAACGTAGAGTGGATAGCCGCTCTTCATCCCTAACATTGCTGGAGCGAGATAATACAACAGATAGCAGAGCAGGCCGGCAGCGGCGAGGGCTACGAGGCAGAGTCCCGGTTCTGCATGGCGGATCGTAGAACCGCCCAGAGACTGATAAAACGCAATCCAGAGAAAAACTCCTGCGTAGCTTGGCGCGGTGTTCATATACCAAGGCGCACGGTTCTGCGGCGGATTCGACACTGCCTGCGAAATGTAGTCCGGACGGTGACCCATCGCATAAGTACGGCCGTCTGCGGCAGGGGATGCAGTTGAATTCTTTTGGTTATCCACTTATTTCCCAGTCACGAATGTCTTGTAAGCGTCCGCTATTTCGGCAGGTTTAAATTCTCCCGTATACGCGATAAGTCGATATCGAAGAACCTCGGTTTGGCCCTTTTCCATCTTCCACGCTTGCCACGATCTGTCGGGGCCAAAGCCAAACTGATCATCCACTCTCCAAACAACTGGGGACCCCGTGTTGTCCGGAGAATCAAAGATCACAATATGAGCCAAATCATTACGTCCTTCGACTTGAATTCCGAGGTCAACCCATTTGGCATGTTGGGCCTCAGCGTCCTTATCACGTTGTCCGTTCGAGTTGACGGCTTCGGCACGATCACCCACGTGCCATGGCATCCGAACGAACAAGCCGCCGACATAGTATTGACCAAACGTGATGTCCGTTTTCGCCTGCCCTTTCCATTCCAGGTCTAAGATGTATTTTCCATCGGGTGCCTCCATGGACCAATTTTGCGTTTCGGTCATGACAGTGGCCCCCGTTTCATCGAACATGTCGTAAATAGTCTGCCACTTGACTTGCCGTCCTTCTTGCTGGGCGACATTTGCCGAAACCTTGCGATAGTGATCGCCTTGCCATCCCATAAAAAAGTCACGGCCGTTGACCCACTTAAGGCCCCAAAAAATTCCCATTTGATGCGGGTGGTGGAAAGGACGGAACTCCGTCAGCAGTCCTTTGCCATCGGGGGCAACGATTGGGTGAATATAGGGCCGAGTATCAAAGTAGGCGTTTTCCGTCAAGATAGGCGCTTTGCCGTTGTCCCGATAGACCTTGATTACAGTGGTATGGCTGTCTCGCTCGATACGCAGCAAGTCCTTCGCGGAAACGGCTTCTCCTTGCGAGCTATGCGGCGCTGTTTGTGCCCGAAGAAGGCTATCTTTCGGAAGCGGAAATAGGCAGAGCGCCGCAAGCAGCAGAACGCCAGGCACTGCGATGTATTTCGTAACACTCACGCTCCGAGCTCTAAGGCTTACTAGTGGTTTCATGGGCACCTACTCCTCAGGCCTCCGGAAATCGGGAAGTATGACGCGGCGGCCTGCCTGCCTGGCCGACTCATGGGCGCAGATACCGGCACAAGTCCAATTTACCGATTGATAAACATCGGGAAACGAAGGACGGCCCTCCACAATACTGGAAACAAACTCATTTACTAAGTGCGGGTGCGACCCGCCGTGACCCGCTCCCTGAATAAACGAAAGGTGCGCATGGGCTTCGTCATAAACACCATTTGTCGTGAATCGTTGGATCGGCTCAGGGAGGAGCCATGCATAGTCCGGTATCGTTGCGCGCTCTGGCTTTTCGCCGACATGAATCACCGGACGTTCGTCCTCGATCTGCGTCCATTCGAAAGAACTTTTGTCTCCGTACACGTCAAAGCTCTCGCGATACTGTCGCGCGGTCTCAAATAACGAGCGCGTTACTTCGAACGCAAGCTCCTGGTCGCGTACCTTGAACAACGCGCTCTCGACCGCAAATGGGGATCCGTATTTGGCGGCTAAGCGATCCTCTATTTTTCCAGAACCATAACAGGACACGTACTCGGCTTCACCACGGACCAACGCAAGGCAGGGGCTGACGGCGTGAGTCGCATAGTGCATCGGCGGGAGGCCTTCCCAATAACCGGGCCAGCCTGCCATTTCCTGTTGGTGGGAGCCGCGCATGAATTGGATGCGCCCCAGTTTCCCACGGTCTCGCAATTCGCGAACAAAGAGGAACTCCCGAGTGTAGATTGCCGTCTCCATCATCATATAGTTCTTGGCTGCCGCGTTCGCGGCCTTCACGATTTGACTGCACTCCTCCATCGAGGTCGCGGCTGGAACCGTACAGGCAACGTGCTTACGCGCCTGAAGTGCCGCGATGCTTTGTGGGGCATGCAAGTGGATCGGCGAGTTGATGTGGACCACATCAACATCAGGGTCCTGGATGAGCTCTTCGAAATTTCCGAAACGTTTACTGACGCCGTAATGTTCGCCGATTTCATTTAGCTTGTCCGTTGACCGCTGACAAATCGCGTACATGTTGGTATTGGGGTGGTTTCGATAAATGGGGATGAATTCCTTACCGAACCCTAGCCCTACAATCGCCACATTCAGTTTCGCTCGACTCACAGCACCATTCTCCCTTGTATGCACTATGGAGTTCACGGTTCAGCGATCACTCGCCGCACTCGATTCAGTATCCGGCAAAGCAAACGCGACATACTTATCGCCCGACTTAGTAAGCTGCTTGCCTCCTCCTCCGCATGCGATAACTACATATTCCTTGCCGTTTACCTGGTAGACGGCAGGTGTAGCGATGCCCGCGGCAGGCAGATCCGCCTCCCACAAAAGCTCTCCGGTCAGCTTGTTGAAGCCCCTAATTTTTTCGTCTCTGGCAGCCGCAATAAAAACCACGCCTCCCGCCGTGACAACGGGCGCCCCGAAGTTCTCGCTACCTGCATGAATTCCCTTCGCCTTCAATTCCGGGTAGTCGCCGATTGTTTGCGTCCAGATCACTTTCCCTGTATTGAGGTCTACGGCAGTGAGCAATCCCCATGGCGGCTTGACCCCAGGATATCCTTCCCTGGTCAGAAATTTAGTATTGATTCCTTTATAGGGTATCCGATAATACTGCGGAATATCTGATTCGCCCGAATCTACAAACATTTCCCTTTGCCTGGATTTCAAATCCAAGACATACGAAGCAATGGCCGTCCGTTTAGCGTCACTCAGATAGGAAAATTCAGGCATCGTGCCGATACCCGTTGCAATCAAGCTTTTGACGGAAGCTTCATCCAACTGTGTCCCCGCACCTACCAAAGACGGATATGTCGCCAATGCCGGGTTGGTTTCCCCGGCCCTCCTATCCATACCGTGGCACCGGGAGCAATTTTGTTGATACAAGATTTTACCGACCTGGAGGTTGGTTCCTTTTAAATGACGCCCTCCACTATCGTTATTGATTTCCGTTCGAGGACCGATCAGCCATGGTGAGTTATTCCCATTGATATACAGGATTTCCGTAGCGGGATCGAAGGCCGGCCCTCCCCACTCCCCGCCTCCGTTAAACCCAGGGTTCTGTATCGTGCCTTTGGTAGACGGAGGATTCCACATGTCATCATGTTCCAGGGCTCGAAATCTCTTTAAAAGATCCTGATACGATTCTGCGGATATTCCGTCTTTGAACAGATCCGCTTCCGTCAACTTTGTACGAGAAAACGGCTTAAAGAAGGTTGGAACTGGCTGAGTCGGAGCCGTGTACTCTCCTTTCAGTTTGGTTTGCGGCACCGGAACTTCGTGAATCGGATGGATAGGCTTCCCGGTCACCCGGTCGAACATGAAAATATAGCCCATTTTCGTCGTTTGAACCGCCACATCCCTTTTCGTACCGTTTTGTGTAATCGTTCCTAAGATAGGAGGGCAAGGGTTGTCCCGGTCCCACAGATCATGATGTACTTCTTGGAAGTACCAGATCAGCTTTCCGGTGGCCGCATCGATTGCCAGAGTGGAGTCGCCGAAAAGGTCATATCCCTTTCGATATCCTCCGTAGAGATCGGGAGTTGGCGAGCCCGTCCCGGCAAATACAATTCCTCTCTTTTCATCCAGGCTAAAGCCACCCCAAGCGTTATTCGCCCCTACATACTTATAGGCGTCCTTATTTTCGTATGTCTCATAACCCAGCTCTCCAGGATGGGGCACGGTATGAAAGTTCCAACGGACCTTTCCAGTATGTACGTCATACGCACGGATGTTACCGGGAGGGGTCTGAGCTCCTTCGGAGAGACGTAATCCGATGATAATCAGGTCTTTGTAGATAATGCCGGGGCTGGTCATGGATACATGCAGGTCGTATGGGTGAACCAGCACGTCATCCAAGTTGTCATGCAGGTCGACTATTCCGTGATCGCCGAACGAAGTGATCAGCTTTCCAGTAAGCGCGTCGACGCAGTATAGTGCGGGCCCTCCGCCTGGCGCATATATAATTCGCTGATCGGTCGCCGAACCTTTGTAGTAGGCAAGTCCGCGTGAGATCTTCGTCGAAGTAGCGAAATCTCCGCGTCCAATATTCTTGCCCTTGATCGGAACATGCACGGGGTCATAAACCCACTTCTCTTTTCCGGTCGCCGCATCCAGCGCGAAGAGCTTAAGCTGCGGGTTTAGGCCGAACAATGTGCCATCCACGATAAGCGGATTCGTTTTCATGTCTGTCCGATTCGTAGAAGAGGCTTGGCTTGAAGAATAGGTCCAGGCCACCTGGAGATGTTTTATATTGCTCGGCGTGATTTGATCTAGCGCGGAGTATTTGATGTTAGCGTCAGAGCCGCCGTACACCGTCCAGGTTTTATAGGAGTTTTGCTCCGCCGGTGAAAGCTTATTGCCTGGATGTGATGATTCAGCCAAGCAAAGTAACGTTGAAAGCAACCCACTGGCGGCGGTAAGCACGGTAATTCGCAAACCGGCGCGAGAAAGGAGGCGAGAAGCTGGCATGTCTTATCCTCTACATACTTGAAGCAGTGATTCGGCGCATTGCCAGCCGGCGTGGTGCCGGCTCGAGAGACGATGACTGCGGTGAGACATTCATTAGAAACTGTAAATCGGTAGGAGCAAGGGGTGAAGGCCGTCTTTGGCTGCCCTACTAGAACGTGAGTTTTAGTGCGAATTGAATGTTTCGCGCGAGATAGTTCCCCGTATCGCTAATCACTCCGAAAGTCGCCGTCCCTAGGTCCACGCCGGGAAACCCAAAATTAGGATGGTTCAAAATATTGAAGAACTCCGCGCGGAATTGAAGATTCGTGTTCTCCTTTAGGCTGAAATTTCTGAAAGTAGAAAAGTCTAGCTGTTTCAAAGGCGGTCCGTACATAGTGTTGCGTCCGACGTTACCAATAGTATAGAGCGGCTGGGGTGCAAACGCCTTAACGTCAAACCATTCACTGATGCTTCGCTTTATGTCGTGGGGGTTGCCGACTAAGTCTGGTCGATCACCGCTGCCGGTATTAGCTCTTGCGGTAGCGTTGTCGACCGTAAAGGTCGAGCCGCTCTGCATGGCCAGAATGCCATTGAACTGCCAACCTTTTACAAGAGCGCCGGTAAAGCGATTGCCACCCCAATTAAACGAAGGCGCATAAGAGCCGGTTAGAATCCACCGAAGCCGCAGGTCAACGTCAGAATTTCCTCTGTCCAGGTCGTGGTTGGGTGTGAGCCAGCCTAGCAGCGGAAATGGGCCAGCGGTACTTCCGGGCTTGCACCCGCCGCGGCAGGCAAAATCATCAATCACATGCCCGTAAGTAAAGTTGGTCGAGAGACCGAAGCCCTGCGCAAATCGCCTCTCAAGGGAAGTTTGCAGACCACTGTAAGCGGAAGTCCCCTGGGTAAAGCCTTCGCTAATCGAGGAAATACCGGGAAGCTCAGAATAGAAATGTCGGCGTGACTGCACCGCTCCCGGCCCAGGGGGCGCTTGGTCAATTTCCGCAGCCATTCCCAACTTTCTTCCCCCGACGCCAACGTAGCTCACAGTGCCTACCAGGCCTGAAACGAACTCCCGTTGAACGGTCAAGTTGTACTGCTCGACATACGGCGTTCGGTTTCCCATCCCAAGCGCGTTCAAACTTCCTTGGGGGTTTAATGGATTGTCTGGCGTAGGATACGGCAGACCCGCAGACACAAGGTTGGCGACGGTGGACGGTGTCGTCGTGATGTTGAAAGTGCTAACAAATGGAGCGTTCCGCAAACCTTGGCTGTTCCCTACCACTGCTGGGAAAAAGCTGATTCCAAACCCGCCTCGGACCACAGTTCGCGGAGTCACACTGTAGGCAAAGCCAAATCGAGGGGAGAAATCATTATAAGGTATCGCCAAGCCACCACTCTTCGAGATCCCGTTAACGTTAGCATTTTCAATCTGAAACGTCGCTAAATTCAGGTTTGCTCCTAACCCGTGTGCCTCTTCGGGAGGAGTAATAATGTCATAACGTAAGCCGATGTTTAAAGTAAGCGCTTTGGTGGCCCGCCAATCATCTTGTGCGTAAAATCCGTATTCGGCGGCGTGAAAGTCCGGCCGGTATAAAGTTTTCGACCGTACAGTACTAGCCGGATAGCCCAGCAACATCGACGCAATCGCGTTGCCGCCGTTTCCTTTACCGTCACTTGAGGCGGAGGAGTTGAACGTAAACTGACCTTTAGCCTGATTGCTCTGAAACTGCATCAGTCGCCGAAAGATCAGATTCGTGCCGAATTTAAGGCTATGCTGCCCGGCGATTTTGGTTATGGTCGCCGCGTATTGATATATGTTGTTGTAGTCGATAATCGGCGTTGAAGTGCCATCCCCTAAACCGCGGAAACCGCTCACGCTTATCGGTGTGAGGCCGGAGCTGTCAGCGTCTATGTTTGCCCCGGGGATGCCCAATTGAGTAGCCGCAGTGTTGCCGTAATTCGGAGGAAAAGTGTGGTTAGCGAGTCTTGCATAGCCGAGAGTTTGTTGCAGTATTAACGTGGGATTGAATGTGTAGAGGTAGCTAGTGGCTGCACTCTGCGCCCGCAAGTGGGCTGGGCCTGCGAAATAACCGGTATCGCTGCCGGCCTGGATATTGCCGATGGCCGGCAGTTCTGGCGGAAGAAGGTTATAAACGTCATCGAAGGAGTAGCGGGCGAAAAAGGAGCCCTTCTGCCCCAGCTGCTGGTCAACACGCACATCAAACTTGTCGTCCCGAAGCTGTCTATCGGGACTGAAGCTGAAGTTGTTGATTAGTCCAGAGCTCTGTGGCAGAGGATAGAGATTGACCAAATTCTGGCCGGTGGAATTTATCATGCTCGCGGGAATTTGGTTGTTAGAAAAAGGAGCGCGAGTTATTGGATTGAATACGTTGGCAATACCTGAGAAGTTGCCTTGCCGCATTGCTAATGTGGGGACGGAACTAGTGTATGTGATTCCCTGTCGTAGGCGGGTGCCTTCATAATCGCCGAAGAAGAAGGTTTTCCCTTTCTTGATCGGGCCTCCAATACTTCCGCCGAACTGGTTTTGTTTGTAATCAGGGTTTGGCCCTGGACCCGCGAAGTAATTCTTCGCATCTACCGCCTGATTCCGGAAGAATTCATATAAGGACCCGTGAAAGTTATCGGTTCCCGACTTCGTAAGCATCACAATCACACCGCCAGATGTTCGACTAAGTTCAGCGGAGTACCCGTTGGTGATGACCTTGAACTCAGCCAAGGCGTCGACCGAGGGCTTGATTATGAGGGTGCCGATATACCGCTCGTTATCGTCAAGGCCATCGATTAGGAAGTTATTGGCATAAGACATTTGGCCGTTGACGGTAACATTTGAGGTGGACCGGCGATCGTCCGGGCGATTTCCACTCGCCAAGGCGTTCGCAGCGCCTGCGTTGGCCCCCGCCGACAATTGGGCAAGCTGCATGAAGTTTCGCCCATTTAAGGGAAGATCCTCGACCGCTTGCCTATCGAATAGCGTACCCAGGCTGGATGTCTCGGTTTGTAGGGCAGGTGTTTGCGCCGTCACTTCTACCGATTGCTGAAGCTGCCCAAGTTCCATGTGAAGGTCGAGCTTCGGCCGGTCCCCCTGTGCGAGAGTGATCAGTGGGACTGTAGTAATCTTGAAGCCCGATCGTTCGGCAACAACACGGTAACGACCAATGGGCAGCAGAGTAACCTCAAAACTACCGCCGCTGTCGGTCTCAGTCGTACGTGTGAGTTCCGTATCCACATTTTCCACAGTAATCTTTACATTGGCCAACAGGCCTCCGGTGGTGTCAGTAACTGTCCCGACGATACCGGCTGTGACGGCCTGTGCGAGCAAGGGGCGCGGTGTGCCCCAAAGCGCGAAAGCCAGAATCAGCATGGTAGCGCAAGTGAATGCGTTCCTGCTCCTATCGTCCAACGTCTTCAAAAAGCCATTCACGCGCCGCATACTTAGCACCTCCGAAGAATTACCCAGAAAAACGCGAACATTCGTAGAGAACGAAAGCCTTCATTGAGAACCGATGAGAAGCTGTCATTCCATGCGAAGTTCTTGCCAATGAACTGAACGAAGGAGATACTATCGAAGCGGAGACTTCCCGGCTATGAGACTTTACGTATTTAATTTGAGATTTTTAGCCTCGACGTTTTTGCCTCATTTGATATCAATATCCCTTTGAGACCGACGACACCGATAGGTTCAAGCACCAAGAACGTTGTTAATGCTATTGTTTATTGAGTCTTTTTGCCGCGGCCGCCGGCAACATCCAGTAAGACGGTCGTTAGATTTCATATGCCCCGATCGCTCCGCTCAGCCCAAGCAGGCTGGTTCCTTTCTCGCAACCGGCCCAAGGTCGCATTGCTCATCGAAACTTCCAACGCCTATGCGCGTGGCTTAGTGCATGGAGTGGTCAGTTACATTCGCGAGCACGAGCCGTGGTCGTTCTACCTCATGGAACAAGGCCGCGGTGACGATCCGCCGTCTTGGTTAGCGCACTGGAATGGCGACGGCATAATTGCGCGCATCGAAAGCGAGAGAATTGCAAAAGCCGTTGTGAATTCCAGGCTCCCGACCGTCGATGTAAGCGCCGGACGCTATGTTCCCGCGATACCGTGGGTGGAGACCGATGATCGGGAGATTGCGCACCTCGCGGCCGATCATTTTCTGGAACGGGGCTTCAAGCATTTCGCTTATTGCGGAGACGACCGTTTTAATTGGTCACGCTGGCGCGGTGACCACTTCCGTAAATTACTCGAGGCGGCGGGCCACCGATGCCACACTTTCGTGCCGCCGCGCCAACAATCCGATACGCAGATCAGGGCGATCGAAGGCTAGTTGACACAACTGCCAAAACCGGTGGGTGTCTTCGCCTGCTACGACATTCGCGGCCAACAAGTCCTCGATGCTCGCCGGAACGCTGGCCTCGCCGTTCCCGACGAGATAGCAGTGCTCGGCGTCGACAATGACGAACTGCTTTGTGAGCTGTCATCGCCTCACCTTTCTAACGTGATCCCCGATACCCACCGCACCGGTTACGAGGCTGCCGCTTTGCTGGCGCGGATGATGAAAGGGGAGCGTTTGGCAGTGGTCGAGGTTCGTTTCGCGCCCATCGGTGTGCACCGCCGGCAATCGACCGATGTATTGGCGACCGATGATCCGCATGTGGTGCACGCGGTGCGGTTCATTCGCGACCATGCGTGCGATCCTATCAACGTTGAGGATGTGCTTCGTGTCGTGCCCTTGTCCCGCAAAGTTCTCGAAACGCGCTTCAAAAAACTCTTGAATCACACCCTTCATGATGAAACCATCCGGGTAAGAGTCGATCGCGTGAAGCATCTCCTGGTCAACACTGATCGTACGCTCGCAGATATCGCCAGTCGCACTGTTTTCGAACACTCCGAATACTTGAGCGTCGCATTCAAGCGCGAAACGGGTTTTACCCCTGCGATCTATCGGGTGGACCAAGGCAACCGTTTGAATGCCCAGCGTAAGGCCCGCTACCACCGGGCATTTTAGTTTCTGTGCATGCTTTGATTCCCAAGCACGTCCACCCGATCCTCACGCTGGGAAGACCCAGGTTAGCTTCGCGAACCTGGGGCGCCCGGCTATCATCCAGATACAAAATCAGCGGTTACCACTCCGGTCGAGATGACAAGTCTATTGCGTCCCAGGATGATTTTCGACAGGGCCCAGCGGATGTCTACTCAGGAGGCAAACCACCCAGATACATGTAGCTCAAATTCTCGCATTGCGCGAGCAGGCTTGCGATCGTTGGATCGGGGAAGCGGCGATTAAAAGGTCTGGCCCAGCCGATGGCCTCTGCTGTGGGCGGTACGGGCACTTCCTGTGGCACGCCGGATGCTTTTTCGAACATCGATGGATTCACAAGACCTGCGGTGGAGACGCGCACCAGATGCTTCAAGGCGCTGTTGCGTTCTGAATAGAGATCGATACCGTTCGGGTGTGCAAACTCAGCAACCATCACTAGAGGAGCCGCGGCGTAAAGGTGGTAGTGCAGCGCCCGCTTCCCCCGGCGCATCTCTTGGGGCAGTGTGCCATCGGGATGAATATCCGCGATGCCCTGTTGCGCCGCTTTGACAGCCCAGTCGAAGTCGCTCCGTTCATTGGCCGCGATGCCAACCGCCGCAAGTTCGACAGCCGCCCAATAGTAGTGATTGTTTTGCGACGATGGGCCGCCGTGCTCTTCTTTAACGTCATAGTAGTCCTGCGCCTGACGCGCCACTTCTTTCATCCATGGCAGAATGACCGCTGCCTGGTTCCGCGAAATTACGCCGGAATCACGTACCTTCAAATAAGCGATCGCCTCTCCGCCCAACACCCAACCCTGAACGTAGTAGGCCTGGTTCGAGGACATCTTCCCGGTAAGAGAACGGTTGCGGGCGTTGGCTTCAAGATGCTCGATGACGCAGCGGGCAGCAGCGATAGAGCCTGTTGTGCGGTATGCGTCCGCCGCCGCAACCGCTTCATTTCCATCCTGTTTTACCGGGCCGGCGCTTTCGGCGTACGCCTTTGCCTTCACCGGATCGATGATGGAATGGGTGGGGTCATTGTCCGCATAGAAGCCATTGGTGACAAAATCCACGGGAAGATGCGAAACCGCAGGGCATGAATAGGGAAGCTTCGTCGGTTTGATTGCCGAGCCATCCCAGGGAGAGCGCAGCGGAGCACTGCCGGCATAGGCCACTAGAGGCATTGCGAGCAGTCCACAGGCAACAGCACATTGCACACCGCGTTTGAAAAAAGAGCTTCTGAAGAGTGGGCAACATTTCATGAAGACTTCTCCGCGGGCTGCAATTCGAATCAAGTTTGTCTCTCCTTTGGTCTCATTTTACAAATGTTCAAAATTCTCCATGAACAGATTTGCGTAAAGTGGCAGCCGTGACCCAATACAGAACCATCGTTCTTCTCTTCTGTAGCCTGTCTAGCTGGTGAAAGGAATAGTTTTCCTGCTCTCTTGTACGTTATTCCGCAGCCTTCAAGGCAGCGGACAGACGGAGAGTAAGATCACAATTAAAATCAAAATACTTTAGAATGGTTCAATTATTGTCTGAAAGGTCCCTTTTTGGCTATGCGCAAGTTGACCCGCCGCGGTTTTCTCACCAGGGCATCCGCCATCCTCGGGAATTTCTCCATCGCTAAGCGGCTCGGCTTTTCCCAGGCGTTGAATCAGCGCGCGGAAAGCTCGCTAAACGATGTGACCCTTTGGTATGAACAGCCCGCCGCGCAGTGGGTCGATGCGTTGCCCATCGGTAACGGAAGGCTGGGCGCCATGGTCCTTGGCGGCGGCGAGGATGGCGCCGCGGACAATGAGTTCCTCCAACTCAATGAGGACACACTTTGGTCCGGCAAGCCGCGCGATGGCAACAACCGCGATGCACCCAAATACTTGCCCGATGTCCGCCGCGCGGTGCTCGAGCAGCAGAACTATCACCTGGCTGACCAGATTTGCAAAAGAATGCAAGGACTTTTCGCCGAAGCCTATCAACCGCTCGGCAACCTGAGCCTTGATTTCACGCACACCGGCGCGGCATCGAATTACCGGCGCGAATTAGACCTCGACACCGCCTGCGCGCGCACCAGATACTCAATCGACACCGTCCGCTTTGAGCGGGAAGTTTTCGTTTCCGCGCCGCAGCAGGTTTTGGTGTTCAACGCCTCGGCGAGCAAGCTGCATCAACTGCATTGCAGCGTAGCCTTCGACGGCCCGCTGGTGAAGACGATCAAGGCTCTTGAACACAATCGCTTGCTGCTTATCGGCAAAGCTCCCGCACATGTCGCCGGCGCAGGTCACCCAGGGAGCGAAAAGCCGGTAACCCTCTCCGATGAAATCGGCGACGGCATGTGGTTTGCTTCGATCCTCGAGGTGCGGGTAGAAGGCGGCACGGTGGCGGCAAACGCGAATAAGCTCGTCATTGGCGGAGCCAACTCCTTCACCATCGTGCTCTCTGCCGCGACTGGATATCGCGGCTTCGAATTTAAGCCGGACACGCCTGTCGAAGAAGTGGTGGCCAAGGCAAAAGCGCAGCTCGATGCGGCGGGCGACAAATCTTTCCGGGCGTTGCGTCAAACACATATTGAGGACCATCAACGTCTCTTTCGCCGTGTCTCGCTGAATTTTGGAAACTCACGAGGGTCCAAACCTACGGATCGGCGGGTCAAGAACTTCGCGACCGATCCCGACCCATCTCTGCTTGGCCTCTATTTCCAATACGGCCGCTATCTGCTCATCGCTAGCTCACGTCCAGGCTCACAACCGGCCAACTTACAAGGCATCTGGAACTCCCAGGTGACGCCTCCCTGGAGCTCGAACTGGACCGCAAATATCAACATTCAGATGAACTACTGGCCTGCCGAAACCTGCAATCTGAGCGAATGCACAGAGCCTCTCTTCGACCTGATGGAGGGCTTGAGCCTGAACGGAAAGACAACAGCGAAAGAGAACTATGGCCTTCCCGGATGGGTGTCGCACCACAACATTGACTTGTGGCGCGCTTCGAATCCGGTCGGCGAAGGGGTTGGCGCGCCAACTTGGGCGAACTGGTGCATGAGCGGTCCATGGCTTTGCGCTCATCTTTACGAGCACTACCGTTTTACGGGAGATCGCGAATTTCTCCGGACACGCGCTTATCCGCTGATGAGGGGCTCGGCGGAGTTTTGTCTGGCGTGGCTGATCGAAGAGGGCAAAGGGGACGGCAAAGGGCGGCTCACAACTTGTCCGTCGGAGTCCACCGAAAACAACTTTCTTGCTCCGGACGGAAAGCCGGCCATGACGAGCGCCGGCTGCACCATGGATATGGCGCTGATCCGCGAGCTCTTCTCCAACTGCAGCGCGGCTGCGAGAGAACTTGGTGTGGACGCTGAATTCGTTGCGAAGCTCGACGCCGCCCGCGCCCGGCTCATTCCTTATCAGATAGGCAAGCATGGCCAATTGCAGGAGTGGTCGATCGACTTCGACGAGGCGACGCCCGGCCAGCGCCACATGTCCCAGTTATACCCACTCTATCCCGGAAGTCAGATTACTCCGCGTGACACTCCGGAGCTGGCGCGGGCCGCGCGCATCTCACTGGAGCGTCGCCTGGCGAACGGCGGAGCCTATACCGGATGGAGCCGTTCCTGGGCTATCGCATTCTGGGCACGTCTGGCAGATGGCGAGAAGGCATGGGAATCGCTCACTATGCTCATCGAGCACAGCACCAATATCAATCTCTTCGATACCCACCCCGCAAAGAAAGGTCCCATTTTCCAAATCGATGGGAATTTTGGGACTACCGCCGCTATTGCAGAACTGCTGCTGCAGAGCCACGGTTCCAGCATCGATCTGCTCCCCGCATTACCATTTGCCATACCGGATGGGCAGGTGAAAGGCCTTCGCGCGCGGGGAGGCCTGACCGTAGACCTGCGATGGTCTGGCGGTAAGGCGGCCGCGTGCACCGTTCGGCCTGATCTTGATGGAGAGTTTCGCCTCCGCGCGCCGCAAGGGCAGACCATCGCGGCCATTACATCCGGTTCCAAGTCCACCCATCTGGTGCGGCTTGCCGACGGCTGCGTGCTCACCGAGCTCGCGGCTGGCCGTAATTACCGCCTGAAGTTCTAGAGCGCCGTACCCGATAACGGTATGGAAAATTGCCACCGTAAAAAGGACGTGTTTCAATCGGTCACCGTAGCGAGGAGGGGTTGATGCAGGAAGAAGACTACAAAGTGAACCGGCGCACATTTCTGCGGCTAAGTGGAACTGGGATCACCCTGGCTGGGACGCAGATGCTGCTGCCGAAACTGATCCAGGCAGAGGAGAGCCCCCTCTCCAGCCGCACGGCGCCGGACAAGCCGATTATCTTGCGTTCGTCCCAACTTGAAATGATCCTCGACCCGAAGGACGGGTTGCCATACGAGTTTCGTCTTGGCCAAGCCCGTTTGCGAGGAGAGGACACCGGCCGGCCAATAAATCTCCGCCTCTGCCGCAGGGAGCCGTGGAGTTTTGCCAATATTCCGGTAACCGCAAGCAAGGTCCATGCAGGGGAAGGAACCGTCGATTTTTCCTTTTCCGCTGCATACAACGGCGTACCCGCAGTTAGCCTGGTTGTCCGCTATGCCATTCGAGGCGCCGCTGTCATTATCACGCTGGAGCAGGTGACGGAGAGGCCGGGATATGAGTTGATTTCAATAAGCATGCCTCGTCTGGTGACGATCCGGGAAGAAGACGGAATCGGCTGGCTGGCCCACGGCGATGCCGGCGGCAGTTTGACGATGCTGCATGAAGCCACCGCGGGAAGCTTGCCTCCGAACCGGTTTTGGGGCGATGTGCTGGGAACGTTACCGGTGGTGATGGTCGGCACGGACCGCATGATGTGCGTGCAAGAGACAACTGCCTACATGGACGGAACGTCCTTGACCGTTACCGGTGGCGATGGGGCGCGGCGTGTTTCCCTAGGCGGCAGCAAGGCATACCGGGTTGACGGTAGCGCATGCTACGACCTGAATGGAGGAAAAGATATTCCTCTCAACTGCGGTACGGCACAGACTCCCAATCTGTTGGTGAGCCAGCAATCGAGCAGCCGGTTGGATTTTCTGCCCGTTGCCGGTAAGGCCGAAGACGCCTGGCTGGAAGGGGCAAAACTTGTCGGTGAGCGCATGCCGGCGATTCCAAACCATTTCTACGATGACAAATACGTCTATGGCATTCGCTGTGATCAACCTCTTTTCCCCAAGCCCGCCGCGACCTTCGCCGAATGCGAAACCAAGATTCAAGATGTCGCCTCGCTGATCGACAATTGGCCGCAAGTTGTTCATTTGTGGGGATGGCAGTTCCGGGGCAAGGATACAGGCTATCCGGCAGTCAACCAGGTGAACCAGCGTCTCGGCGGCTACGATGGCATGATGCAGGTGATGGAGAGCGGGAAGCGGTCTAATGCAACCGTAACCATCTCTGACAACTATGACGATGCCTATCGCAGCAGTCCGGCATGGAGCGATAACATCATCGCTCGGCGTCCGGATGGTGAATTATGGAAGAGCCGCAGTTGGACCGGCGAAAACTCGTACATCATCGGCCTGGCGAAGTACATGGCGGGACCGGGACCGGAGCGTGTGCGCTATACCTGCGAACGATACCGATTGCCTCAGACGACACATATTGACGTGCTTTCGTATTACTCCATCAGGAACGATTGGGATCCGGAGCATCCGGCGAGCGGCATCAAAAACCTCGTCGAAGGACGCTATAGGGTGCTCCAGGAATTCAAGGCCCACGGCGTCGACGTCAGCTCCGAGGCGCTTCGTTACCCGATGATTGGCCACATCAGTTGCTTCTGGTATGCGCAAGGTCCGGGAAAATGCCCGTTTGGCGGCAAGCAGATTCCGTTGCTGCCGTTGGTTTACCGGAAGTCTGCCGTCTGGGGACTGTCAGGAAGCCATGCCGAGCCGGGCATCACGCGCCTCTACGAACTCTTCCTGGGCGCATCTCCCCGAGCCGTAGGCTTGTCGAATACAGATCCCAAGGCGGTGATGGATCTGTTTTACTTATGGTTGTTGCCATGGTGTGAGTTACATATGAGGAACATAGAATCTTTCACCCGCGACGGAGATCGCACAATCATCGGTCTGGAAGGTAACTCATCGATCGAGATCGATTGGACGACGCAGGCGCATACCATCAAGCTAGATGGAAATGAAGTGGCTCGGACCGGGCAGGCAGCCTGTCCTATGGGCAAGGACCGAATCGCATTCTATTCCACGGACCCAAGAGTGCTGCGGACGACGCTGCCTGAGGAATGGAATCCCGCGGACATAGCCGCCGTGACTATCGCGCCGAACCGGACACCTACGCAACGCGGAGCGGCTCAATTCAAATTGATTGACCGCACGGTCGAAGTATCCGTGACGGCTCAACAGCCGGTGATTTTGTACCGCGACAAGCGCAACGCAAGACTCTAGCACCGGAGCGTTCACGGGCTTCGACCCACCCAAAGGGTGAAAAGTCAGAGGCGCCAGGCGGGATGTGGCATGGGACTGCGAAGGCTTGATCTGCAATTCCACCTACTTTGTCATCTCGACCGGAGCGTAGCGGACTGGAGAGATCTGCGGTTTCCGGGATGATTTTCGATAGACCGAAGCAAATTCTACAGTGACAGTATGTCCTGCCTAGCGGTACGCGCGGCACAATTCTTCAAGCCTGCGTTTCGGGCGCGCCTGTCACATAAATTCTTTAATTCGATAGATTTAATCTTCTAGATGCATTTTCCAGAGCACTTATGGCCTTCTCGTGAAGCAAATTCTCCTTGACATGTGAACGTTTATGAAACTAAGGTTCACCCCACATGGGAAGTGCAAGCGTTTGCATTTCTCGACGCGTACGGCGTTGAACGGCCAGGATAAGGGGAAAACCATGAAGCACCTTTTAGGAGCGCTAATCGCAATCGGGGTACTCTTCGGGCTCAATAACCCAAAAGGCTTCGCTCAAACATCCAGCGGAACCATCAGCGGACGTGTCGTCGATCAAAGCAAAGGCATCGTCGCTAACGCAGAGGTGAGGCTGGTCAACCAGCAAACCGGCGTCATCGTGACGACCCGCGCCGGCGCGGATGGAAACTTTATCTTCGCGGATGTGCAACCCGGGACATTCGCTGTGATCGTCCAATCTCCCGGTTATAAAGAGCTGCGCAAAGTAAATCTCCGGTTAAGCGCGTCGCAGAGCCTTTCAGCGGGAACACTCATTTTGGAGATAGGAACGGTTTCTCAGTCGGTAACTGTCTCAGCGGACATTACGCCACTCCAAACCAGCAGTTCTGAGCGCTCCGGCGTGCTGGACAGCCAGCAGCTGGATAATCTGCTGGCGATTGGGCGCGATGCCATGGCATTGGTTCGCGTGATGCCTGGGGTAGTGGGTAGCGAGGGAGGACAGAGTCTGGGTACTTCTGGAACCCCGACCATCAACGGCGTAAACAACGAATACAATTCCGCCACGGTAGATGGCGTCACCGGCAATACGCGCGGTCTCTCCACGCTGGATACGCCGGAAAATCTTGACGCCATCAAGGAAATCACCGTTTTGGACGCGAATTATCAAGCGGAATACGGGAAAACTGCCGGCTCAAACATCAATATCGTGACCAAGAACGGCACGCAGCAGTTCCATGGCGCCCTCTACTACTATGTGCGCAATGAGGCCTTTAACGCCAACAGCTATTTCAATAAATACAACGGTCAGGTCCGTCCCCGTTACCGGTACAACACCATAGGCGGAGACATCGGTGGTCCGGTCTATTGGCCGGGCCGTTTCAACACGGCAAGAAATAAGCTGTTCTTCTTCGTTTCGGTAGAATACAGTCCCATCACCTCTCCGGATGGACTTAAGTACTACACCATGCCCACGGCGTTGGAGCGGACAGGCGACTTTTCGCAATCCTATGCGCAGGGATCGCCGAATCAGACCTTGATCAATATCAAAAGGCCGGGACAGTCTATGGCTAGTTGTCCCGCCACTGGAACTTCCGGGAGCGGCTGTTTCCCGGGCAACAAACTCCCGGCAACCCTCATTAACCCGCAGGAGGAGGCCCTACTGAATGTAATGCCGCTGCCCAACTTTACCGACCGCGCCATCAGCGGCGGCAATTACAACTACATCACCAATTACTCAGCCGACAGACCGGTAGACCAGGAAATCTTCCGCATCGACTATTTTCCAACGGAGAAACTGCACATGTTTGGGCGCGGAGATCTGGAAACAGTCAATGACAATGGCTATAGTTCCCCTGCCAACGACCTGCCGTGGCTGATGAAGGTGAACTACAGAACCACGAATCCAAATTTTGTCTTCAACGTAATCTATACATTCACTCCGACGCTGGTAAATGAGTCTCAATGTCGGAACGGCAGGGTGGAGCGAAACTCAGCTTTATAATAAGGCGGACTTGGCTAAGGTCCAGTTGAATCCCAGCGGATACAATATTCCTTCGTTGTACTCCGGCGTCAATCCCCTGAACCTGTTTCCAACCGTTTCCTTTGGCGGCGTTACAAATGCCGCGAAATTTGGCTGGGATAGCCGTTTCCCGATGGCGGACCAGGTCAGAACGTACAGTGCGACGGACAACGTGACAAAAATCTTAGGCGCTCATGTTTTGAAGTTTGGCGTTGATGCGCAAACCGACAGCTATTTGCAGCCAAACCATAACCGGGTCGGCAATTTCGCCTTCGATCGCAACACAAGCAATCCCAACGATAGCAATTACGCCTATGCCAATACTTTGCTAGGAAACTTCTCCACCTTCAGCGAAGTAACAGCATTGGTCAACTACAAGCCGCGCACGAACGCGCTGGAGTGGTACTCGCAGGACCAATGGAAGGTAACCAAGCAATTTACCTTCGATTATGGCGTTCGTTACTCGTGGGCCATGGCGCAGCGGCTGGCCTCCGGGAATAACTTTGCTCCGGGCATATACGTTCCTGGACAGGCGCCGATCCTTTACCAGCCTGTAAAGGGAGGCGCTCTGGACCCCACGAGCGGGAAAATCTATCCGTCGGCCTATGCAGGCCTTTTTGTGCCCAACACAGGAAATGTCAACAACGGCGTGTTGTATGTGAATACGCCGGGTTATCCGCAAGGAACTACCTATGGAAACGGGCTGCTTTTTGCCCCGCGTGTCGGTTTTTCCTATTCTCCGCGGACAAACACCGTGATTCGCGGCGGATATGGAATCTTTTATAACGTTCGAGCGCGTTCCGGACAGGAGGGAGACTTGACTAATAACGCTCCGACGACCAATCAGCCTGAGCAGTTCTACGGCAATGTCGACACTTTCCAGAACGCGGGCGGACTTATCGGACCCTACAATATAAGTCATGCCATCGACCTGCATGGAAAGGTGCCGTCGGAGATGAACATGAGCCTGGGGGTTCAGCAGTTGCTGGGCGCCGGCGTCGTCATGGACGTGGCATATGTTGGCACATTGGGCAGGCATCTGAGCGATTACACCCCGATCAATGAAGTTCCATATGGGGCGGAATTCCAGCTTGCCAACCAGAGCCCCGCAGGGGGAATCCTTCCCGACAACTTTTTCCGCCCGTATCCGGGCTACGGCACGATCAATATGCAGTATTTTAACCTTACGTCCAACTACAACTCGTTGCAGGCGCAGTTGACACGGCGCTTTCATGATGGCCTGGAGTTTGGCGTCGCCTATACTTGGTCCAGAGCCATGGACTACACGGATAGTTACAACGGTACAGTCGCCTTGTACCAAAACCTGCGTGCCTGGAACTATGGGCCCGCGGGATGGGACCACAGGAACAATTTCGTCGCGAACTATCTGTGGAGCTTACCCAAGGCGAGCCGCCTCTGGGACAACTTCGTGACCCGCTCAGTATTGGACAACTGGCAGATCTCCGGCATCGCCTCCTATCTCAGCGGTGCGCCAGCCTCATTTGCAACCCCCGGCAACACAACCCCGGGCTTCACTACCAACAACGGCGCAAATATTACGGGTGGCGGTGATGGCGCGCGGCTCGTTTTATCAGGGGATCCAATGCACGGCGCTCCGCACACCTTTAACCACTGGTTTAATGGGAACGTGGTCAGTGTTCCGGTCGCAGGCGTGCCGGCGACCAAGACTACTCCCGCGGTCATGGGGCAGGCGGGGAATGCCCGATATAGGAATTTCTTCCTTCCTGGTGACACAAACTTCGATACCGCGCTCTTCAAGAACTTTCCACTGGAACAGAGAGCGACGATCCAGTTTCGCCTGGAAACCTATAACACATTCAACCATGCGGAATTCAACAGCGTGAATGCGAACGCTACTTTCGCGAATGCAAATTCATCCTCAACCCCGCAAACGAATGCCCTCTTTGGACAATTGAACGGTACCGAAGCTCCGCGTTACCTGCAATTGGCTTTGCGCATAAACTTCTGAACCCAGATTGAATATTCTGCTGCTGGTACTGCGTTTCGGTTAGCAGAAGTGGAGATGTGTTGTGTGTCGTCCTTTGTTTTTGTGCAAAGATTGCGCATAGGGTATTACCTGGAAAGGAAAACGAGCCGTGAACGAGATTGATCCAAGTATATTCACCCGCCGCCAATGGCTGGGTAGGTTGCCCTTATCCGCGCTCGCCATTTCTTTGGGCGCCGGGGTCATGAGTGAAGCAAGTCTTGCCGATACGACAACGGAAACCGGAAACAATCTTGGCGCGCGTGTTTATAACATCCGGGATTATGGCGCCAAAGGCGACGGCGCCGCGCTTGACACAACCGCGCTTCAGGCGGCGATCGATGCCTGTAATCGTGACGGCGGAGGCACGGTGCTGGTTCCCGCCGGCACCTTTCAGGTAGGCACTGTCGAATTGAAGAGCAATGTCACGCTGCACATAGCCGCCCAAGGAAAATTGCTCGGCAGCGGGGATGGCAAGCAGTATCACGCCGTCGATGCCATCCCGCTCCACGGAGACACTACACTGGAGGACGGCAATTGGGCGCTGCTCTTCGCCGTCAACGCGAAAAAGGTGACGGTTGAAGGTCCGGGCACGATCGACGGCCAGGGGGCGCAGTTTCATTCGGCTGTGCGTGGCACGCCGCCGCCGAGTGGAATCGGCGGCAGCCGCCGGCCATATCACATTCTTTGCTATCGCTGTGAAGACCTTACTGTCCGCGATATCTCTTTGCTGGATTGCGCGTATCACAGCGTCCGGGTTATTGAGAGCACGCGCGTCCACATGGATCAAATCTACATCCACAACCGCGTCAACGGAAACAACGATGGCTTCCATTTCATAAGCGCCGAGTATGTTACCGTCTCGAACTGTACCGTGAAGTCGCAGGACGATGCCTGCGCGATGTTCGGGAGCTGCAAATTTATCACCATCACCAACAGCTCATTCAGCACCCGCTGGTCCGTCTTCCGCTTCGGGGGCGGCTCGGCGGAGAACATCGCCGTCTCTAACTGCCTGCTCTACCAGGTGTACGGATGCCCTATCAAGTTCCAGGTCAACTCCGGGTCGCGCCACGAGAACATCTCGTTTTCGAATTTGATTCTTGAGGACGTAACCGGTCCGATTCACGTGTCGGCTGGTCCCAGGCCGCCGCGGCAGAACCCCTCAACACCGGTCTGCATCCCCGCATCCTGTAAATTCCCGTTTAGAAGGCGCGGCACCGGCCGTTGTGCGCAACATCTCCTTTAGCAACATTCAGGGCACAGTTACAACCAATCCGTCGCAGTTGCCCGAGGCCTCCGTCACCAGCGGCTACAGGCCGGGCGAGGGCCACTCCTGCATCACCTTCAACTGCGTTGGCGGAGCAGTCATGGAAAATATCTCTCTGGCCAACATCCATCTTACTTTTGGCGGCGGGGGCACGGCGGAAGACGCCGCGCGGCGCGATTTGCCCCAGATAGCGGGCGAGTATTTCATGCTTGGACCCATGCCGGCCTATGGCTTGTATGCCCGCAATGTTCAAGGGCTAACGCTCGTTAACATGCGCTTCCAGGTCAGCACACCGGATTTGCGTCCCGCACTGATCTTCGATCATGTCGAAGATGCTGCGATCAACGGTTTCAGTGCTCAAGGGAATCCCCAGGCTGAGTCAGTCGTCCGCTTCATTGATTCCAAGCAAACCTTGATGACGGCCGCTCGAGTTCTGACGCCAGCCGCCGCATTCCTGCAACTCGAAGGCGCGAAAAACGAGGGAATAACGATCGATGGCGGCGATCTGTCCAAGGCAGGAACGCCAGTTGTATTCAAAAATGGCGCCACAAAAAAATCTGTAAAACTGCGCCTATAGGCGGCGGCTTCAAGAGAGCGTACGGCCTTCGTTTCAGGTACAGAGCCGGTTGCCCCATATCTGGCGCGCTCTTTGCGCCAGATGTGGGAAACCACAAACCTCGACAGCGCGACAGCCTATTTTGAGAGCAGGGCACAATCTTCAGGGGTGCCGCACGCTGCTCAGAAATCGATCGACTTTATCGCGATTGTGGAATCCCACGTCCGAAGGGGATGTCCCTATTTCTCCGCCGCGCAGAATGGGAACAAAGCATCCTCTCTACGGGCATCTCGGAAGCCGGTACGCCAATGGGGTCTCCTCACGCGCTACAGAGGCGTGGTCTCGCCGCTAAGTACTTTACACTTAACGACATAGCTTTTAACGTTGCTTTAAGTAGAAAGTATGTGACTTTCTGTGAAGCAAACTGTCCTTGACAAGCGAACTATTGCGAATCTAAAGTTCAGCGACACTCCGGATTGCTCCTGTTTGCCGGCGCAACGCGCATACGGGCAAGGATTGCAAGCGTTTGCATTATGAATCACCAGAAAGGGGGAAGCGATGGTTCTCCTCGGGCGCATCGCAAGTGTTATCGTGGCTGCCATGCTTCTTGCATGGCCTACGTTGGTTTATGGCCAGTCGGCAGCCGGTCAGATCAACGGCACAATCACAGATACGACCGGCAGTCTGATTCCAGGAGCTTCTGTCGCATTGACCAACCAGAACACGAATGTGGTGAGGCGCACCACCTCGAACAGGGATGGCTCTTTTGCCTTTCTCAATGTGCCGCCTGGCTCCTATGCCATGACGGTGGCGGCGAAGGGTTTCAAGACTGTAGCCTTGCCAGCCTTCAATCTGGTGGTAAATCAACTCCTTACCGAGAACGTGCCCATGACTTTGGGGGCTGCGACTGAGACCGTGCAAGTCAGCTCATCCGCGGAAGACGTCATGCTTCAGCGTTCCTCGTCGGAAATGGGAAGCGTGATTGAGGAGAAGGAGATTGCGCAATTGCCGCTGAATGGCCGCAATTTTACTTCATTGCTGGTCCTGTCTCCGGGCGTCAACCCGATCTCCACGGCTCAAGGATCCGGGATCAGCACCACTGATGCGGGAATTACCGCAATTCCCGGCACTTCGTTCTACAAGCCCTCTTTCTTTGGCCAGCAAAACCGCGAGACTTTCTACCTGATGGATGGCATCGTAAATACCGACCTTCGCGGCGCGGTTTACGGGTTCCTGCCAATCATCGACGCGATGTCTGAATTCAAGGTCACATCGCACATTGACAGCGCTGAATTTGGATATGTGACCGGCGGGGTCATCAACATGTTGTCCAAATCGGGCACGAACCAGTTCCACGGGTCGGCCTGGGAGTTCAATCGCAACAATGCCTTCGACGCGCGTAATACCTTCAGCGACTTCTGCACCACTGGGCGGTGCGCTCCGGGCACGCCCACTACCGCTCCTGCGCCGCCCGGCCATTATGTGCAGAATGAATTCGGCGGGCAAGTGGGTGGGCCAATCTGGAAAAACAAGATGTTCTTCGAGGGAGCCTATGAAGGATGGCGCTATGACAAGCCCACGCTGACATTGACCCTTGTGCCAACCCCACAGCAACTTGCCGGCGATTTTTCCAATTCGGCTTGGTCATACTACCAGCACCAGATGTATAACCCCTATTCGACCACTTGCAGCGGGGGAAAGTGTACGGTCCAACCCTTCAAGTGCGACGCGAGCGGATCCCCCATTGCACCTGTCAACAATGTTCAGACCGGCGGTTCACCCTGCCTCAAGATTCCCGCGTCGATGCTCAACCCGGTCATGTTGGCGTATGTAAAGTCGTATTACCTTCCGCCAAATACTCAGATCAACGAGCCTTCCGGCTATAACTTTATCGAAAACCGGCCCCAAATCGATACGGACAATGGGTACCAGGTGCGAATTGACGTCAACAAGAGCGATAAGAACTATGGATTTGGGCGAATCAGCCAGATGTGGGTGCATGACACGACGCCGGTTACCGGAACAACAGCGCTGAACGTCTCGAACTACCACGCATACAATTTCGGGGGTGGCTACACTCACGTGTTTACGCCCAATCTCCTGCTTGACGTCCGCGGCGGAGCCATGCTGAAGCCCTATATCTTCAACCAGGCTCAATCGCCGGGCGGATATGCCGCTGCTACAGCCGCGGGCTTTCAGAACGTTGGGCAGTACGGCGGCATGTACACGAATCTTGCAGCGCCATACACCACTTCCAATGCAGGCCAGGAGGGGGATCTGTACCGTGGAAATCCCGTAATAGGCGGTGGCGGCAGCATATCCTGGGTCCGCGGCCAGCACACGCTGAAGGCTGGAGCAGACTACATGTATCAGAACCGATTGCAGCGGAACCTCTATCAGCAATTCGCCTTCAACGACTCGACCACCAGCAACATCAATGCCACAAATACCGGGGATTCTCTTGCGTCCGCTCTGCTGGCCCTTCCCGCAACCTTCACGGCGCTCACCCCGCAAAATTCCGAAGACTACTTCAGCATGACAGTCTGGGCTGGATATGTGCAGGATTCCTGGAAAGTAACTCCAGCGCTGACGGTCAACTTCGGAGTCCGGTATGAGTATCTGCCGGGCATTCACATGCTGAATAACCGGTTGGCGAACGGCCTCGATATCCCTAACCAGAGATACATCATCTCGCGCCCTTCAGTCGCAGCCTGCACTTCGACTTTTGTTAATCCATGCATCCCAGGCGGCATCGCCAGCGTTCCTTATAACAATCACATCGTGTTCGCAAACAACATTCAGCAAGTTGGGCCTGCGATAAAAGACAACTGGGGTCCGCGCTTTGGATTCGCCTACCAGACGGGTCCTAAAACAGTGGTCAATGGCGGAATCGGCGTCTTCTATGACACCATTACCGCGCGCAGCCAGTGGGTTCAAAACAATATCGAAGGCCCCACCTGGCCCTGGACGACAGGCATCTCCAGTCAGCAGGTCAACTTTGCGCAGAGTGGTGTTTGGCAGGGCGCTCCGAATAACCCGCTCACTCCCATCACCAGCCTTGAGGGCAACTTCCCGAATCCTGTTGTGGCGCCCAGTCCGTGGCTGACCACCGGGGGCGGCTATGTTTCGCAGCCAGGGTATAAGGACCAGCGCGCGGTGGAATGGAATGTGCAAATCCAACAGCAACTTGCCTCGACGACGTTGTTCACGCTAGGCTACGCGGGTTCGAAAAGCACGCGGCTCAATTTTACCGGGTACGCCAATTCGGCTCCCCGCCCCTCCCCGGCTGGAACGCCGCTCGCCTCCATCGACAACTTGAAATATATGCCGTGGATGAGCCCTGGGTGGCACTACTCTACAGACACCGGCTATGCAAACTACAATGCTCTTTTAGTGGAGTTTCAGAAACGATTCTCGAATTCGTGGAACACCATCGCGTCTTACACCTGGGCGAAATCCCTCGATAACAGCAGCGGATGGTTTAACGCGGAAAACGGAACAGGAGGGGCTTCGGTTGTCCAAAGCTTTTTCCTGCCGCAAAATGCCTATGGACCCTCCTCCTACGACATAAGGAATTATTTTAGCTGGAGCTCGCTCTATACTCTTCCCTTTGGCCGCGGCCAGCGTTGGTTGCAAACCGGGATTCTGTCTTACATTGCTGGTGGATGGAGGGCAAACTATCTGTTCCAGATTCACTCAGGGCAGCCCTACAACCTTACAGTGGGCGGTGATGTTGCCAACATCAGCGGAAGCAACGGTTCTATCACCGGCTACTCTCGTCCAAATGTGAAAGGCAATTCCCTTCAGGGCAGTTGCGGTGCGACACCTATCGGCAAGCGGGGTTCAAACGGATTCTGCGAATTCAATCCGGCCGTGTTCTCATCTCCCTCGGGCGCCTTCGGCAATATGGGAAAAATGGCTTATCAGGTGCCCTATTCCAACAATCTGGACTTCTCTCTGGTTAAAGAGACTCCGCTCTACGAGAACCTGAACCTGGAGATTCGCGCCGAGGCATTCAATGTCTACAACGTAATGATCATGGGGAATCCCGGTACAACGATCGGGAACTCATCCGCCGGCTTGGCCACAGGAATTTCGAACACGCCCCGAGAGCTGCAGTTGGGGGCAAAACTGGTCTTCTAGCCTAAGCAAGAAGATTATTCCTACCGGCCTGGGACTGACCAATGGATCAAGTCTTTCGACCTGGCTAATCCTAACTGGTTCCAGCCACGCCGCGCATAGGTGTGGCCTTCAGTGCGTCCACCATAGACCAAGTAGTAATAACCATCATATTTGCGCCAGTCGTAGAGTGCGGCAGCGTTGGCAACGTTATCTGTATTGAATGTCTCGACAGGTATGTCCAATCTATAGCCCTGCGTCCATCTAAGCCAGTGCGAACCGGGTTGGAGTGTATAGAGATAAGGGGCTTGGGGGACGTAGTCGGTGGTCAGCAGGCGCCACTTGTTGTTTGTATGCACGAACTCATAGTTTTCGTGGATCTGGCCATTGTCTTTGCCATTTGCCATCGGCAGGGCTGGAAGTCCGTCTCCGACAAACTTGTAAGGCCCGTCGAGCGATTTCGCGAAGGCCATTCTAGGCCGCTTCGGAATTCCCGGCGTTTGTTCTTTATAGATCAGATAGTAGCCGCCATCGGCGAACGCGAGGGCCGCATCAATCGCATGCTGGTCGGGGCCGGCGCCGGTCAGGTTGAGCGCCAGTGTGCGGCGGCGCGACCAATGGACCAGGTCATCGGAAGTCATGTAGAAGAGCTGATTCGGCTTGCCCGGTTTGTCTCCCCAGGAGTTGAAGGTCATGACGTACTGCTTGTCCAGCCGCTCCACATCGGGCGAGCACATGCCAATCCATCCCTCCTCTTCTCCGTCGAAGTCAAAGATCGGCTGTGAAAAGCGTTTGAAATCGCGCGTGCTGACTTCGACGACATGCGATCGCACCTGCCCTCTTTCCGCATAGAAAGCCGAAAAGAAAACATAGAAGGTACCGTCGCGGTAAGCCATGGCCGCGTCCTTAATTGACCAATTGGGGTAAGAGAGAACGGGATTCTTTAAGTGCCGCCAGTCGATGAACGATTTCTCTTGTGCGATTGCGGCGGTTCCGCCAAGAACGACAGCCAGCAGTGGTGCGAGCACAGATGTAAAACGGCGCATTCTGTTTCCTTTCAACGGCCAGTATATTGAGGTGCTCCAGGGAGTGTCTTTGCGGGAAGTTGGTGAAGCCTTGTCCAAAACGGAAGTGCTGGGAACAAAGCAGTGTGCGCAGACAGCCGGGATAATTTGAGACCCGATGGGACTCCGTTTTAGGCAAAAGTTGTGCGTTTCACTCCAAAGACAGTCTCCGAAAGAACCGAGCATAATTCGACTCTGACCACGGCTGCGAAGATTTGCGGGCCGCTGTTCGGACTGCTCACCTTTGGGCGATTGCGGATGATGAGCAGGCCTTAAGGAGAAGCCTTCATGTTTCGACAGATATTTCCAGTGCGCACATTGCTTGGACTCGTCCTTCTGACGCCACTTCTGATGAGCAACTCCGAGGCGCAGTTGAGCACCGGCACGGTCGCGGGTACGGTCGATGACAGCACCGGAGCAGCGGTTCCAAATGCGCAGGTCGTTGTTCAAAGCCTCGAGACCGGGGCGAGACGAACTGTTACAACCGGCGCGACAGGAGAGTACACAGTTCCCGATCTCCAGGCGGGCCGCTACTCGTTAACCGCGAGTCACGCAGGCTTTAAAACCACCACTCTGTCCAGCATCGAACTCCAAGTAGCACAAAAAGCCACGATCAACCCGGTCCTGCAAGTCGGCGAAGCAAACCAAAAAATCACCGTCACCGGTTCTCTATCTCCCCTTTTGAATATCGCAACCTCGTCGGTAGGGCAGGTGGTCGACACTCGCACGGTGGCTTCCATGCCCCTTAACGGCCGCAATTTCTGGCAGCTAACGCAACTGACTCCGGGTGTCAGCTATGTTCAGGGCGGCCAGAATATCCCCACTGGAGGAACATCGATTCGCGCCAGCTCGGTGAACGTCAACGTAAATGGGCACTCTCCTACCTGGACCGGTTGGTATCTGGACGGCGCGAACATTACTGAGTTTCAACTCGGTGGCACGGAGATTCAACCGAACGTAGACGCGTTGCAGGAGTTCCGGGTGGAAGCCGGGAACATGTCTGCCGAATACGGACACACCCCTACTATCGTCAACGCTACCCTGAAGAGCGGCAGCAACCATTTCCATGGAATCGCTTACGAATACCTGCGGAACAACGTATTTGACGCCAAAAACTACTTCTTCATTCCGGCAGCCGGCACCCATCAGCGCGATGAGCCGCTCCACCGCAACCAATTCGGCATTAACCTGGGAGGTCCGATCCGTCGCGACAAGACATTCTTCTTTGTCGATGTCGAAAGCACTTTGTTGAGCGAAGGTGAAGACTTTAATAATGTGGTCCCCAGTCTGCTGGAACGTGGCGGGAACTTTAGCCAGTCCTCGACGCGAATCATCAATCCGGCTACCGGACGGCAGTTTGCAGGCAACATCATTCCATCCAGCGATATCTCTCCGCAGGCCGCTTTCCTGCTCAAGTACATGCCCACTCCAAACTTCGTTTCCGGCGCTTCCTCGCGGGCAATCAATACTAATGCTCTCAAGCAACAGCTCGACAAAGGTGATATCAGAATCGACGAACAACTCACGCAGGCGGATCATTTGATGGGACGATATTCGATCGCGGACAACCGGGAGACCGATCCCAACCCCTATCCTGCCATGGGCACCTTTCCCTTGCGCAGTCGTGGGCAGGATCCGATGGTCCGTCTCACGCACGTCTTCAGTTCCAAGTGGATCAATGAAGCTCAGGTCTCCTATTACAGAAGCTACTTCGATTTCACGAGCTCGTTCCAGGGGCAGAATATTAACCAGGCCGCTGGCATTCAAGGGCTGGAAGGGCTTGCGCCTCCTCAGGACCAGGGCTTCCCCGGCATCACAATCACAAACTACTCCAACTACACCGGGGCAGCCTCGAACTCATATCCCAAACAAAACCGCATCCGTTCCTGGCAGTACACGGATATGGTGACCTATGTGAGCGGTAAGCACGATATCCGATTTGGAATCGAGTGGTATCACAACACCAATACCTTTATCTCGGGATCAACGTCCGTGGGAACGTTTACCTTTAACGGTCAGTATTCAGGAGACAACTTCGCCGACTTTCTTCTCGGGTATCCGAAGAGCGCAACCAGAAGCTATTTTCGAAACCTCTGGGGACTGGCAGGAAATTATCAGAGCTATTATTTCCAGGACGATTACCGGATAAAGCCAAACCTGACGTTGAATCTGGGGTTACGCTGGGAAATAAACCCATTCTATAACGGAGTGAAAGGCCAAATTACCGGTTTCGACACGGGAACTGGGGGCTTGGTGCCGCCGTCGAATTTCTCCCTCAATGCCCAACCGCAGACCTCGACGTTATACCCGCTTTTTCAAGATCGCATCCAATTGACCAACCAGTTAGGCTTACCGCAATCTGTAAGGCCGTCCGCAAACCGGGATGTGGGCCCCCGGATAGGTTTTGCATGGAGTCCGGCGGCAAACTGGGCCGTGCGCTCCGGATACGGTATCTTTTTCGCCTTTCCCGATGCCAACAACATCAATAACACTCAGAACAGCATTCCCTTTATCGCTTCCCAGACAGTGAACAATACGGGAAGCACTCCTCCGGCATTGACCTTCGGGAATTTCTATGGAAGCACTCCGATTGTGGCGCCGAATCCCAATCCCGGCAAGCCCTGCTCATTCGGATTTGCCACAAACTCATGCTCGACACCGAACGTCGTTTCCATGCCGCTCAAGGTGAGCAATACATACGTCCAGGAGTGGAATCTTTCTTTGCAGCACCAGTTCGGTGCGGCAGTCTCTCTGGATGTCGCATATGTAGGCAATACCTCAACCCATCTGGAGCAACAAATTGAAGTCAATAATCCCAGCCCGGCCGCAGGGGCGATCCAAAGCAGGAGACCATACCTGCAATGGGGAACTATAGAGCTGGGAGATTTCGCCGGCGCCGCGAGTTATAACGCTTTGCAGGCGAAGTTGGAGACCCGGGCCTGGCATGGAGCTTCGCTGCTGATGTCGTATACCTACGGGAAATGCTTGGATAACGGGACCTACAATGTGGACGTAAAAGAAGCCAATCCGCTCATCCATTACTATGGGGTCTGTTCTTATAACCTCACCCATAATTTCGTGACCAGTTACAACTACCAGTTGCCCGTGGGCCGCGGCCATGCCTTGCTTGGCGATCTGCCCAGATGGGGAAACGCAATTTTAGGAGGCTGGACAGCCACAGGAATCACTACGCTACAATCCGGACTGCCATTCACTCCCACGATCAGTGTCGACCAGGCCAATACCGGAGTTGGGAGCCAAAGACCGGCGGTCATCGGCAAGCCGGTTATGCTGAAGAAACCTTCCTGCTGGTTTTATATCTCGGCAAATTCGTCTTGCAAGGCCTTGGATCCAAGCGGCGTCAATGCTTATTCTCTTCCCGCAATGTATAGCTACGGGAACGGCGGCAGAAATACTCTTCGCGCGGACAACCTGATTCAGTTCGATTTCGCCATGATCAAGAGCTTCCCCTTACCCGCTGAGCGATCCATGGAATTCCGCAGCGAATTCTTCAATATTTTCAATCGTCCTACCTTCAGCTCGCCTTCTACAAACATCGATGCCTCCTCCGGAGGCTCAGGTGGCGTCAACGTTGAATGGTTCGCGGCAGATCGAGTTTGCGCTGAAGGCATATTTCTGACGGGCTGCGGATAGCAGCCAGGTTTAATCGGTCTTTGACCGGGATTGTTCATAGGCTTGCGGGGCGCCCGAGGGGATGAAAACGGGTTAGGACGTCTAGCAGGGTGCTGAAAAAGTCACTTTCATGGCGGGCTGTGTTCATTTAAGACGGAATGATGCGAGGAATTGATTATCAGCAGGGTGACATGTTCAGTTACTTGTCGCCGGAACAGCGTGTTCGGAAGGATCATCCGCTGCGCACGGTGCGTGCGATGACGGACGAGATTCTGGAGCGGATGTCGCCGTTGTTTGCCGCCATGTATGCAGAAGGCGGTCGGCCTTCGATTCCTCCAGAGAAGTTGCTGCGTGCCCAGCTTTTGCAGATGCTGTATTCGGTCCGGTCGGAGCGACTGCTGATGGAGGAGATCGATTACAGCATTTTGTATCCGCTGGTTTGTGGGGCTGAACCTGGATGAGCGGTGTGGGACGCCACCTCGTTCACGAAGAATCGCGACCGGCTGCTGGAAGCGGCAGTGGCCAAGGAGTTCTTGGCGCAGGTAGTGGAGCGGGCGCGTGGGGCGGGATTGATCTCCGATGAGCACTTCACGGTCGATGGGACGCTGTTGGAGGCTTGGGCGAGTTTGAAGAGTTTTCAACCAAAGGACAAACAGGATCCACCGCCGGATGATCCCGGTAATCCGACGTTGGACTTTCACGGTCAGAAGCGCTCGAACGAAACACACGAGTCGAAGACCGATCCGGACGCACTATTAGCACGCAAGGGCAAAGGCAAGGAGGCCAAGTTGAGCTACAACGGCAATCTGCTGGTAGAGAACCGCAATGGGTTGATCGTGAACGCGGAGTTGCTCCAGGCCAACGGACGGGCCGAGCGCGATGCAGCGCTTTTGATGCTGGAGCAGGTTCCCGGCGACGATCGCATCACGGTCGGCGGCGACAAGGGATTCGACACGGCGGAGTTCATCGACCAATGTCGCCACATGAACGTAACCCCGCACGTGGCCCAGAACAACGGGCGGTGTGGCGGCAGCGCTATCGATGCGCGCACCACCCGCCATGTCGGTTACGAGATCAGTCAGAAGAAGAGGAAAAGGATCGAGGAGTGCTTCGGTTGGTTGAAAGACATCGCGCTGCTGCGCAAACTGAAACATCGCGGACTGTTCAAGGTGAGTTGGATTTTCACCTTCGCGGCAGCAGCTTATAACTTGGTACGAATGCGAACACTGGTTCCGATTCCAGCCGTGGCCTGATTAGGTCGTAGTGTCTCTGCGGGCGCTACAAATCGCCTGCAGGGCAGCGAACCAATCCGGTTTGGGCAAAATCATCAAAGATAGGACACAAAGTGAGATTCAGCAGCTTGCAACACCATTTTTCAGCAGCCTGCTAGGTGGCAATTACACCTGCCTTGTCATCTCGACCGGAGCGCAGCGGAGTGGAGAAATCTGCGGTTTCCGCATCTGGCCAAAGATATGGGGCACCCCTCGACTCGTGATGGTCTTGGATCCGCACTTCAGGCAGCTTTAGGTGGGAGACCAGTGCGCCGGGATAAACCGGCATGAAGCAGAGAATGGAAAATTCTTACGAGGAAGGAGTAGCGAACCACTCGGCCCCGAGTTTTGCGTAGTGCACCGTGAGGTGTAAGACGAAGCGTAAACAGGGGAATAGGTGGGCTGGGTATCGAGCTTCGAAAACACCAAATCAGGATGCCGACGCTGTTGGTCTAGCGGAAGGCAACATGGGCAGAGGCGCAAGCGCGAGTCTCTGTTCAGTCCTGCGTAGTCGTAGACCCCAGACACGCCTAGACACTTCATGCACGAGAACCGGGAGACCTCGGAGGCTTCTGCGGTTGCAGCCGACCACAGGACGGCGGGAGAAGGCCCAGGCCGTACGGCCCGCATGTACGCCTGCGAGGAGTCGGACAGTGGCGTAGTACCAATGAATCACTCGAACAAAGACGGGAAACCGAGGGCGGAGAGTGAGGAGGGAAGGCTGCTGATCGGGGAGAACAACCGCAAATCGAGCACGCCTCGACACCGAGCGAGACCAGCGTGTTCCATCGATGGGCGGCTGTGCGGCAAGCATTACTGCCGTTACTCATCTTCGATAAGAGCCGTATGCGCTAATGAGCGCTCGTACGGATCTGTGCGGGGGGTACCAGGCGACTGGTATCCCTACCGCGACCAACTTGTGGGAGAGAACGCGTCCCAGGATCTCATCGCCAATTCCGATTCCGGCCGAAATGGGAAACCGCAGATCTCTCCACTCCGCTGCGCTCCGGTCGAGATGACAAATAAGATTCAGTGTCGCGCCGCGTGGCCTTCCTTGAAGGAAGCCGCAGAGATTTCCAGCGACGCCCGAGAGCCTCTCGGGCTATCATCCGGGATCGTCCAGTTCGTGTTTACAAAGCGCGGATCGATATTGACATCTTTGCAGATGCCCGCCTGATATTTGCGGCGCCACCCTCCCGGCGTTTCGCCGCTAGTCTCGTGGAAAGCGCGGGCAAAATGGTGCACGGTCTTGAAGCCTACTTTGGCGGCAATTTCCTTGAAAGAATAACCCGAATATTCGATAAGTTCCTGCGCCTTCTGGATGCGGTACTGAAGAAGATAGCGGCGAGGCGAAACCCCGAGAGCATCTTTAAAATGCTGTCGGACATGCCGTTCGGAGCGGCCGACAACTCGTGCGATTTCGAGCAGGTTGCAATCTTCGGCATGGTGCTCGCGGATGAACTGCGCCGCTTGCCGCACGATCCAATCCCCTGAAAGCTCGTGTTCAATCGGGTCGTTGGGGCTCGTCTCTTCCTGGATGTTGTCGTGCCGGAGATAGAGGATCAGGAGCTCAGCCAGACAGAGATTGCACAGTTCGCGATAGAGATGTCCTCTGCGCTCCCCTTCGTGGCGGATGCGTTCAAATAGATCCGCAATTCCCGATTCATTCTGTTCGAGGATGTCGCTCGCACATAGCAGCAACTTACGCAGCCAGTGGTCCTTTACCGAGAACTTTATGTCGAGCGTTTTGACCAGCGACGAGGGATTCAGGCCATGAACGCAGCGAGGCTTGATGAGCAGCAGAGAATTGGGCCTGATGCCGTACTCACGTTCTCCCAGAGAAACGCAGCCGGCGCCGGAGACAAAATAAATCATCTGAAAGTATTCGTGCTTATGCGGCGCCAGCCTCCAATGGGGTTGATAGTCGTAGCGCGCGGTCCACAATACTTCCACTGACGATGTCAACACGGCATCACCTTGGCTGGAAATTATACGCGATGATTGAGAGCGTGAGAAAACAGCGGTCCTGTAGGGATCTCTTTTGAGCGGTTTTTCTTCGGCGTTTCCGTCTGAGATAATTCTTTACCGATTTTGCGCAAAGACATCTCCTGCAGACGCTCCATATACTGGATCGCGGCGGTGCCGATGACCACTCGAATGACCCAAGCGCCATTGAAGTTGGTGAATGCAGGCCACTCAAATACCCAGCGAGTCGCAATTCTCGATCAGCCCCGGCAGCTATCTCTCGGCTATGCCGAGATCCCTGAGCCGGCGGATGGCGAGGTGCGGGTGAAGGTGAAATGGGTAGGAGTGTGCGGCTCTGACGTGGAGGCCTATCGCGGAACACGGCGGCCGGAGTTTGTCAGCTTTCCCGCGCGCCTCGGCCATGAGGTCGCCGGGGTGATCGACAAGCTGGGTCCCAATGTTGAGGGGCTGCAACCTGGGGACCAGGTCACGTGCCGTTACGTGTGGGGCGCGTTTGCGGAATATATCGTGTGCCGGCCCTTTAACGTGAAGGTAGTGCCATCATGGTTTCCTCTGCTTGACGCCAGCCTGATCGAAATTCTGCCGGGTGTGCTTCATACCGTGGAGATCGGCCAGATCAATCAGCGGACCACGGTCTTGATCATGGGGCAGGGGGTGAGCGGCCTGGTGCTGACACAGGTGGTTCGGCTGCACAGCCCGAAGGCCCTGGTTGTGACTGACCTAAACGACCGGAACCTGATACTGGCAAAAAAATATGGAGCTACGCATACCTGCAAGATCCCCTCGCCGGAGACGCCTACATGGGAGATTGTAGGTTCGGATTTTCCCGACGGATTCGACGTGGTGATCCCATGTTTGCTGGAGGGGGATGGCATGGTGGATGCAATTGAATGCGCAGCCTTTGCCGGGAGGATTGCGATGTATGGATGCATTGGCGTCTGCAATACTCCTATTGATTTTCTAAAAGTTCACCGCAAGCGCATCGATATCTTCTCCACCGAACCAAAGCGTGACATCGATATGCGGCGCTTCTATGACGAGGGCGTCCGGCTTGTCGTCGAAGGTTTGGTCAACACCTCTGAGATCGTGACCCACCGGATTCCGTTGAGCCGCATTGCGGATGCATTCGCGCTTCGTGACGATTGCCGGAATGACGCGATCCATGTGTTGGTCGACTGTGAAGCTTAGACCATGGACGGGAAGAGAGAGAGCATGCGCCGTTTCAAATCAATACTGACACTGTTTCTTATCCTGTCCGGCTCGCGGCTGGCCATCGCGGCAGATAAGCCGTTTATCGACTGGAAGAGTTTATCCAACCCCGTCTTGTCTTATCCGAACTGGTCGATTAAAGACTCCGCGATGGCATACCGCGATGGCACTTTCTATGTGTTCTTCTCCGCTTTTTACCCGGAGAGAGGTCAAGTGCGGTCGCATGTTGTCGAAGTGAGCACGCGCGACTTCAAGCACTATTCACAGCCGATCTTCAACTTCGATGGAGAAGAAGATGGATGGATTGGCATGTGCTCGCCGGATGTGCAACGGCTGGGTAAGGTGTACGTCATGACATTTAACTCCTGGGGAGATAAGCCGGGCAAGCCGAACGAACTCTTCTATATGACTTCAGAGGATTTGCTTCATTGGTCGCCCCGGCGAACGTTGGCGCTCAACCTGACCGGCGAGAATCGGGTGATCGATGCAGCTCTCGCGAAGGCGAACGGCGGCTATTACGTGATCTGGAAAGAGGGGCGGCAGGGCCGGATGAAGCCCCGGCTGGCGTTTGCCCCCTCGCTCGCCGGACCGTTCCAATACGTTGGAGACGGATTTCCCGCTCTGCTGATGGCGGATGGTAAAGATGATGGCCTGACGCATGAAAATTACGAGTTCGTACACACCAAGGACGGTTGGTATCTGTTGACCACCGACTACAATCCGGAAGGTCCTTATCTCTATAAGCTCCAACCAGGCTCGGGATGGCTCAAGTGGACTAAAGGCTACAGGCTGGATACGCCCAAAGAGAAATTCAATACAGATAACCGCGACAATGCTGCCGCGCTTTACGACTGGGGGCAATACGATGGCTACTATTATCTGATCTATGCCGGACGCACGGAAGGGAAGACCTATGCGCGGCGAGGCTGGAACCGGTTAGGGTTAGCCAGGTCGAAGGATCTGGTTCATTGGTCAGCCGCAGGCCGGATGCAATGAGCCGGATATAACATAATGCCGCCGGGGCCGAGCGCATTGAAGCGTCGCGGAATACCGGGCCTGCGGTGGTGGATCGCCGGTCTGCTCTTCTTGGCCACGCTGATCAGCTATATCGATCGGCTCACACTCTCCATCCTCGCTCCCACCATTTGCGACGACCTGCATCTATCCAACCTTCAGTATGCCAGCATCAGCGTCTGGTTTCTTCTGGCATATTCCTTCGGCCAAACAGCCTTCGGTAAGCTGCAGGATCGCATCGGGACCAAGATCGGTCTCTCCATCGCGATGGCGATATGGTCGATCGCTGAAACCGCCCAGGCGGCGACCAGGGGTCTGTTCAGCCTGTGTGCTTTCCGGTTTGTCTTGGGGCTTGGAGAAGGAGGCCATTGGCCGGCGGCAATCAAAGGGATCGCGGAATGGTTTCCTATTCGAGAGCGTGCCTTTGGCATCGGAATCGTGAATACCGGCGCTACCCTTGGTTCGGCGCTGGCGCCGCCGCTGATCGTCTGGTTAGAGATCAGCTTTGGTTGGCGCACGACGTTTGTTGCTACCGGGTTTCTCGGATTTGTCTGGTTGAGTGTGTGGATCTGGTGCTATCAGCCTCCGCATCGGCACCCTTGGATTCGCCCTGCTGAACTGGAATTGATTCAAACGGGAGCAACTCAATCCACACCAGCAACACCCGCCCCAACCTGGCGCGCTCTGCTCAAGAATCGGCAAGTGCAGGGGATCGTCCTCTCCCGTTTTTTGGGCGATCCCGTCTGGTGGCTCTATCTGGTCTGGCTACCGCTCTATCTTTCCCGGGCGCGTGGCTTGAGTTTGAAGACGATTGGAATTACGGCTTGGATTCCTTTTCTCTGCGCCGACGCCGGCGCTCTGGCCGGCGGATGGTTTTCCGGGTGGTTGATTCAGCGTGGTTGGAGAGCAACCCGGGCTCGCGGGGCTGCGATTGTCTTCGCGACTGCGTTGGCTCCGGCGGCAATGCTCGTAGGCGGAGCGAAGTCGGAAACCGAGGCTATCGCTCTCATCAGCATTGTTCTTTTTGCTTTTCAGTTCTGGGTGAATAACGTACAGACGCTTACCAGCGACTTCTTCCCAAATGAACTGGTCGCATCCATTTCCGGCCTCGCCGGAACCGGCGCAGGTATTGGAGCAATGATATTCACCTTCTCCACCGGATGGATCGTGGACCACTTTGGATATACCCCGGTTCTGGTTTTGTCAGGCTTGCTTGTACCGCTAGCGACTGCGACGCTGATTTGGCTTGCCAGAGACGCCATTCCCCGATTTGCCACGCAAAGCAATCGGCGCTGAAGGCGTACCTTGACAGTGGCTTTTCTGGTTTGCCAATCCTACAGGTAATCTGCTTCTGGTCTCTCGGCGTAATGGCGGAGTGGCATGGTGACAGCACTGCCATAGAGAAAGCAGATTCCCTGCGGGAATGACAGAAAGAAAGGCAAAAACGGCTTGGCAGACGAAGGCTTCGCAGCCTCAATCGCGCGGCGTCCCGTATAGCGGTACGACTCAATTGACAGCTTTCCTTGCCGACTTGTAGTCTTTCGCTCGATAAACGCGAAAGAGAGAACGTCATGACGCCCCGCACTTTCCTCACACTCCGCTTTATCTGCCGCCCTCAGCCCGGCAAAGTGGCATCCCTTTTGGTGCTGCCAGTCATGCTCCTACTTGCCAGCGCGTTCCTGGCACATGCGCAAAGAATCACGGCCTCGCTTGAGGGGACGACCCGCGATTCGAGCAATGCGATCATCCCCAACGCTATCGTTACCATCGTCAATACGGGGACCCAGGTAACGGAAAAAGTTCAGACCAACAGCGATGGTCAATTCGATGTGCCCAACCTGCCGCCTGGACCTTACAACGTCACTGTAGACGCGGCCGGATTCAAGCGTCTCGTGCGCTCGGGACTGGTCCTCGAAGTGGATCAGACCGCCCATCTGGACCTGACCCTGGAAGTGGGGTCGGCCACCCAAAGCGTCGAGGTAAGCTCTGCCGAACCTCTGTTGGAAACCCAAACCTCGGATATCGGACAGGTAATCAACAACAAGAGCATTGAAAACCTGCCGTTGAATCAACGAAATCCCTTCAGCTTGATTCTGCTCGTTCCCGGGGTCACCGGCAGCGTAAACTCCACCTTTACCGGTCTGCAGTTCAACGTCAATGGCGGCCGGTCCGGCTCGACCGACGTCTTGCTCGACGGGATTCCCTCCGCCCCGCCGACCGACGATTTCAATGCTCTCACCATCTTCCCCTCCGTGGACGCGACGGAGGAGTTCAAGGTGCAGACCAGCAACTTCTCTTCCCAGTTCGGCAATAGCGGAGGCGCCATCATCAATGTCATCTACAAATCGGGGACTAACGATCTTCACGGCAGCATCTACGACTTCTTCCGCAACTCCTACCTTGACGCAAACAACTTCTTTTCCAACCGGCTGGGCGCCAAGTTGCCAAGCTTCAAGCGGAATCAATTCGGTTTCAGTCTCGGCGGCCCGGTCTATATCCCGAAGCTCTACCACGGACGCAATAAAACCTTCTTCTTCGTCGACTATGAGGGCTTGCGCCAGGACACGGCCACTCAACTCTTGACCACCGTACCTACTCTCCAGGAGCGCTCCGGGGACTTCTCGCAAGATGTGACCAATAGCGGCGCCCACATCGTCATCTTCGATCCGCTTACCACCAAAGAGACCGTCTCTCCCTCCGGCGCTACGACCTATTCGCGAACGGCGTTTCCCGGAAATTTCATCAATCCGAGCCGGTTTGATCCTGTTGCCGCCAACATCCTCAATTACTATCCTCTACCCAACACAGCCGGCGCCTTTGGAAGAAACAACTACATCGCCAACGCCTCGTCTCCCTACTCGATCAACCAATACGACATCAAAATCGATGAGGTGTTTTCCGAGCGCCAGCGCATGTCGTTCCGCTTCTCCAAGAGAAATCCGGTCAATGGCTACGCTCCGCTATTCCCCAAGGCGATTGCGATTGCCCAGAGCGCCACCACCGGTTCTCAGCCGGCGACCGGCCCGGATTCGACTATAGCTTCGCCGCCAACCCTACTTACATATTTGAATTGAGGGCGGGCGTCAGCCACGTCTACTACAACACATCTACTCCAGCCGACGGATTTGATCCCACTCAACTGGGCTTCCCTTCCTACCTCGCGTCCGCCGCTCTCGCGACCTCTCCGATTGCGCTTACCTTTCCCGGAATCGGTCCCACCGGATACCTCGGCATCGGTGACGGTGGCGCGCTCAGCAAAGGATCGGCGGGCTACCTGGCAGACACTTTTCTTATTAACAACACCAAGGTCCTGCCTCGCCACACGCTCAACTTTGGCGGAGAGTTCCGGATATTGGCAAACAACGACAACCAGGTAGGCGAAGCCACTGGCAACTTCAGCTTTGGTACGAACTTCACCCAAGGCCCCAACGCCCTCACCGCTTCAAGCACCGCCGGAGATGGATTTGCCTCGTTCCTTCTGGGGCTCGGCTCCGGAACCGTGGTCCATTACTTCAAGGTTGTCAGTACGGTCAGCCATTACTTCGCGGGCTACTTCCAGGACGACTGGAGGGCCACCGATAAGCTGACCCTCAATCTGGGCCTAAGGTACGATCTCTTCGTCCCCAGAACCGAGCGCCATAATCGGGCTACCTACCTCGATCTCACCGTGCCCTCGCCCCTTGCCGCAACGGCGGGGATCGCAGGCCTAAAGGGCGGCTTAGAGTATCCCGGAGTCAATGGCAACCCGAGAAATGTCACTGACGCTAACTACAAGAACTTCGCTCCCCGGCTGGGCTTCGCTTATCATCCCTTCAATGCGCTCGTCGTGCGCGGAGCATTTGGGATCTTCTATACCAATAATCCAAACCAGGCGGCCTCCACCGTTGCGAACACCGGTTACCGCAGCAATAGCCCCTATCTGGGCACAATCGATGGCGCCACGCCCAATAACTATCTCTCCAACCCTTTTCCCAACGCCTCCTTCGTGCCGGTTACCGGAAGCTCCTTCGGCCTGCTCACCGGAACCGGCGGCGGAATCAGCGCCGGCGTGCGCCGCCAGCCCTCACCATATACTGAGAACTATAACTTTGGACTTGAGTATCAATTTCCGGCAAATTGGATGATTGGCGTCTCTTATGTCGGAAATCATGGTCTCCAGTTGCCTTGGAATCCAAGCTACAATCAGCTTCCGGATGCAGACCTTGCGCTCGCGGGCCAGCTACTAAGCACTGTTCCCAATCCTTTCCAGGGGCAGGTTCAGGTGGCCGGACCGCTCTCCGGGCCTACCGTTCAAAAGCGCTATCTGCTGGCGCCGTTCCCTCAATTCACAGGCGTCTCCGGTTACCTCGACTCTGGAGCAATCTCCCATTACGACTCGCTCCAGGTGCGCCTGGAAAAGAGGTTCGGCCAGAACGCGACGCTGCTTCTCTCCTACACCGGCGGCAAGTCCATGGATGACTATTCCGTCAGCAACGGCAACTTCGGCTCGGATGGCACATATCAGGATGCAAGCATCCCTTTGGTCGACGACTCATACTCTCTGTCCACCTTCGACGTGTCGCGCGCGCTGGTTTTCAGCGGCGTTTATAGTCTTCCCTTCGGACGCGGCCAGCGTTTCGGGTCCCAGTGGAACCGTTTTGTAGACGCACTGCTCGGCGGGTACCAGTTGAATGGAATTTTCTCCGCTCAGACAGGAACGCCGCTTGCCTTCTCCGCCAACAACGTAGCCAACATCTTCAACCCGGGCGAACGGCCCAACAGCAACGGGCAAAATGCGACGCTTGGAGGCAGAGTCGAGAATCGGCTGAATAAGTACTTCAACACGGCTGACTTCTCCCAGCCGGAAATCTACACCTTCGGAAATATGTCGCGCACGTCGGGCTATCTGCGCAATCCAGGCTCGCGTAACCTTGACGTCTCCCTCTTCAAACAGTTCGCCGTAACCGAGAAGATTAAGACGGAGCTGAGAGGCGAGGCGTTCAACGCCTTCAATACTCCGGTCTTCGCAGGACCGAACACGGGCGTATCGAGCGCGACCTTTGGCGAGGTTACGTCTCAGTCGAACTCTCCGCGCCAGATCCAGATTGCGTTAAAGATATTGTTCTAATCTCGGTGAGCGCACCCGTGAAGCCCCTCCTGTCAGCAAATCCTGGGTGCCCCAGGTCCCGATTCTGGAACCTGGGATTCCACAGATCTCGGCGGAGAGTGCCGTGATCGCGTCCGCGGTGTAAAGGAATGCCTCGAGAAAAAGACCCAGGCTAGCTGAAGGCTAGCTGCGCGAGCCTGGGGCACCCGGCTCTGCACCAGAGATGAGATCTCTAGTTTGGACAGGAGTTTGTTTAGAAAGGAAGTCCCGTAGGCGCCCCAGCAACCCGCAGAATTTATCGCTATATGTGTGAGTCGTCCTTCCGGGACTCGGCTTGCTTTTCTCGCCATGGAATGAGCGCGCTTAAGCGGCTCTCGCACAAAAACAGGCCGAGCCAAACGAGAACTCCAAAAATGACCGCGAAGATCGTATTAAATGCCACACTGCCCACGCGCACATTGGCGGCGGTTGCGCCGCCGAGATAACCGGTCAGCAAGATGGCTCCGAAACAGAGCTCCGCGGACTCGCATAAAGCGCCGCAGAGAACAGCAGGGCGGCTCCAATCCCGACGATCGTACTTTCAGGAAATCCAAGTCGGACCGTGGCCTCGATTACCTGCCGCCCCTTCATCGCCTTCGCTACACCATCGAAGGCCATGAACAAAACAACAACCGTACTGATAACCCTTCCAGTCCAGAGACTGCCCTTCGAAACAGAGGCCGGTTCAGTGCTCGCTTGCATGCGCAATTCCTCCGCTCTTGTCTAAGTCGACTGCGAAACTGCTCGACACTGACGCAGCAAGTCCGATCCATTGAGTTGTATCGTGTTTTCGCGCTGTTTTGCAGCCGTGCGCCGGTTATCCTGCGCCTCGAGATCGATCCCACGGCCATCATTTCCTTCAATCAGGCATTCTTCGATGCTGACCGCTTCGCAATCTACAAAAGACATTCCGGACTGCGCGTTGCGGGCTGCCTCAGTCGCCGCAATGGAGAGGTTCAAGCCGGATCGAACATGCAATCCGCAGCCGGCAATGGACCCGTCCAGCCGGCTCGCGCGCACTTCAACTTCGGAGACGTGCTTCATTTGCAGATTGTGGTGCTGGCCTGGACCAGGCGCGACTTTTCCTCCATTGTCGCTAAAGTCGCAGTTTTGAACTGAGACGCCTTTGGCTCCGGCGATCTCAACTCCAGCCATTGTGCAGTTTCTGACCGTAAGGCGCTCCATGCGGATGTTGCTGAATTGCCCAGCTCTGTCGGCTTGAAAGCGGATGCCTCCGCGCGCCTTGGTAAGATATGTGCTGCGCTGCCGCTTGTCCTGGTTCGGATCTGTAGGTGGAGTATGCGAGACGGCTCCCTCCAGAATAAAATTGCGGAGAACTACGTTCTGGAGCGTTGGCGTGCCCTGCACGATGCAGTACCCAGCCGCATCGGGATCAAGAGAGAGAAGAGTCGATCTTCCCCGCCCAATTATCGTGACATTGCTGGGGATGCCAAGCGCGGCCGGGGTGCTGTGGAATCCTTGATCGAGCAGCAAGGTCCCGCCCCCTTTTGCTGCCAGCGCATCCAGTGCCTTCTGAATCGAAGATCCTGCTGAGACAACCACCGCGTCAGGCGGTGCAGGTGGGAGGTTATCCTGCTGAGCTCCCGCATGCGGGGGACCTGTTTCGACGACAGGCGCGGGCAGAAGAGTTCTCGCCGTGCTCGCAGCTTGGCCGCGGAAGAGCGTCAAGGTGCTCCGCGCCTGTTCTCTGGCCCGCTGGGCCGCCCGCTCTGTGAAAGGCATGTCTATTCCTTTGACAAAGCGATAGTGCTCATAAGCAGCTTCGTAGAAATCGGAAAACCTGCCGCGCCCGCGAGGTGAGATATCTCCAAAATATGGGACCTCCCCACCCAGCATGTACTTCGAAGTATATTCGAAGCCAAGCGCGAGCCGGTTATCGGCTGCGGCAAAGAGATCGACGTGCTGATTCCAGGCGACCAACGCGGTGAGAGAAAAATATCCGAGGCCTAGTTGAGTGTGGCCCTGATCGCGATCAGACTCCTCACATTGGCCTGTGGGGTAAACGTACTTGGTTATGCCGGCATTGGCCACGCCATAAAGAAAGTGCTGGGTTACAACGTCGAAGAGCGCCCGATTGCCGCAGAAGATCGCGATTGCCGCAAGCGTCTGCATGATCGCGCCGTCCCAGTTGCCATTCGCGGTAGGAAAGAAGCCGCGCAGCAATGGCAGGTAAACTCCGGTCATTAGTCCTCGGAAGTGTTGGTCGGGGCTCCAGCTTGGATATGTCGAGCGAAGGATTTCCGCCACGTTGCAAAGGGAGGCGCCGGTCCAGCCCGCAAGAAGCATGGCATCGTTTCCATCGAAATCCCATAAGGTTTCAGACCAGGCGTCAAGTATGTCTGCCGCCTTCGCCGCGTGGGCATGGTCGCCGGTGACGATCCATTGCAGCATGTGACTCTCTGCAGCATCCACACTGGCCCGAAGTTCACGATCCCCAATTGCACCGCGCCCGTATGATCCTCTCGCGATATGAGCAACCGGTTGCGGAGAAAACGAAAGGGAAGAGACGGGGTCAGCCAGCAGTCTCTCCCAAGCCGCGATCCAGGGCTGCTCCTTCGCGAGAACCTTTCTCTTCATAAAATCGAGGTCATTCTGGGTCTGATAAATTCCCGGATGCGTGAAAGCAAGGCCATTCTTATGGCTCGGGCTATCCGGCGTATCGGGTTTTCGCAGTTCTGCCGCCGGGTCTAGATCGAGACCGAAAGCTTTCGATGTTGCAATCGGCGCCGCAAATGCGATGCCGGATTTCACGAGAAAATCTCTCCGCCGCATCCTCACACCTCGATTCTCAAAGCACGTCTCCCGCAGGTATTCCAACAAAGAGCATATGCACCGCAGCTGCAAAAGCAGAAGAGATTCTAATCTCCGGCAAGACGGAAACCGATGGGATTGTTACAGAATTCTAGATGGGGACTACGGGCCGCGGAAAGGAATGAAAATGGGTTGAGGAAGCCCAGGTTGCCAATTACACCAGATTTGTCATCTCGAGCCCGCTGCGCTCCTCGAAAATCATCTCGGGAGGACGGTCTGTCATGGAGAGCTGGAATAACCTGAAAATCCGGACATGGGGCACCCAATTTCATAGCCATGGGTGAGCCGATGGTCCCACGCCGCTTATTGCGTAGACTGATCTGGCGGCGAATCGGCTGGGCGGCGGGAGCGCTCAACCGTGAAGGAGAAGGTACTCCCCTGGCCCGGACTGCTCCGCGCCCAGATACGGCCGCCGTGTTGCTGGATGATGCCGCGGCAGATTGCCAGGCCGAGGCCGGCGCCGCCGATGGAGCGGGAATCGGAGGCATCCGCCTGGTGAAATCGTTCAAAGATAACGTCCAGATTTTCCGGTGAAATTCCGCAGCCCTGGTCCTGTACGGTGAAGGTAACTTCCGTTTCGTTGGTTACCGCTGCTCCTAGCCGGATCTCGCCGCCCTCCTCAGAGAACTTCACTGCGTTCTGGATAAGACCACGCAGGGTTTGCAGAATGCGCTCTCCGTCGACCCAAACCTCCGCCGACTGAGCATCGACGCGGAAGGTGAGGCCGGCGCGGGAAGCGCCCCCCTGCTCAAGCTCAGTTGCCCGGCGCAACAGCTCGATGGTGTTCCGGTCGCTCCGGTTCAGGGGCAGACTGCCGCTGCCGATGCGCTCGAAGTCGACAATGTCATTCACCAGGCGAACCAACCGGTCGCAGTTGCCCACGGCAATGTCGAGCATTTGCGGAACTCTTTCCGGGCGGCTTTCCATAGCGCCGCTGGCGAGCAGCCCCAGCGCCGCGCGCAGGGAGGTGAGAGGGGTGCGCAGTTCGTGGCTTACAGTGGAAATAAATTCGTCCTTCATTCGTTCCAGGCGCCGCCGCTCGGTCACGTCTTGAAAGGCTACAACCGTGCCCTTGATGCGGCCTGCGTACTCCAGCGGGCAGACGACGTACTCGACGGGAAACCAGGTGCCATCTTTGCGCCAAAAGATATCGTCGTTGACGGCTAACGGTGTTTCACGGGCGAGGCTGCCGAAGATGGGGCACTCCTCGACCGAATAATGAGAGCCATCGGCGTGGGAGTGGTGCACCAGCGCGTGCAGATTCTTGCCGCGCATCTCCTCCGGTGCGTAACCAAAGATTTTGGCGGCGCTGCGATTCACAAAGCTGAGCCTCCCGTCCATATCCACGCCGCAGATGCCGTCGCCAACCGACTCCAGAATGGATTCGTGCTGGCGCATTAGCCCGTGCAGCTCCTCCTGCGCCTGGGTCTGCTCGGTAATATCGATGCCATGGCTAAGCACGAACGGGGCGGCTCCGGGCAATTGCAATACCTTGTTGCGGTAGGCGACGATCGCGATGCCGCCATCTCGCTTCCTTAGATAGAAAAATCCCTGATGTTCGGAGCTCTGCCGTATCTTCTGGAGATATTCGTCATAGTCTGTCAGGTGCTCTTCATCGATATAGCGGCGCAAAGGCTCGCCAATCATCTCCTCCGGGCGGTAGCCGAGGATAGCGCCGGCGTGAGGATTAATGGACAACAGAACGCCGTCGAGGCTGTGCGTGCACACCACGCCCAAGCTGCCCTCCACCAGTTGGCGATACCGGGTCTCGCTGGTGCGCAGTGCGTCTTCGGCTTCCCGCTGGCGAGTGACATCCACTCCGGTCATGATGATGAAGCTGACTACGCCCTGCGAGTTGGCAAGAGAGGTTGTTGTCCAGGAGATCCGGCGCAAGCGCCCTTGCCTGGAACGCCAGTTGATTTCCAGGTTTTCGTCCAGCTTGCCGGAACGCGCCCGCTCAAAAGCCATTACGCTGCGCTGGCGGTCCTCCAGCGGGAAGAGCTCCGGCGGCAGTGTGCGTCCGGCCAGTTCGGCAAAGGCGTAGCCGGAGATGTTTTCGCTGGCCCGGTTGAAACGTACGATACGTCCGGCGGTATCGAGCACCAGAACCAGGGCGCTGATCGTGTCCAGCACGGTGGAGACAAAATTTCGCTCGATGGTCAGAGCCTGCTCCACCCGCTGCCGTGAGCGGAGAACGCGTTCCTGCTGGCTGTTCTTGGTGTAGAGATCGAGGCGGGTCACCACCAGACGGGCAAGAACCTGCAGATTCTCCAGAATGTCGCGTCTGAAGGCATGCGGCTCGGGCGAGCCGACGGCCAGAGTGCCCACCACCGCTCCGGAGGAAGTGAGCAGCGGCGCCGCCGCATACGAGCGGGCATAAACATCTCGCGCCAGTTCAAAACCTTGACCCTGGAAGCGGCGGTCCGCGGCGGTGTCTACGATTAGCGCCGGCCGGGAATCGAGCACGACAAATTGGCATGCCGACTTGGTGCGCGGTATTTGCCGGTTGGAAAATCCCACGCAGGACTTAAACCAGACGCGCGACCAATCGACAAAACCAACATAGGCGTATCGCGCGCCGCAGATGGAAGCAGCCAGGCGAGTGATCTCGTCGAATGCAGGATCGGGAAGCGTATCGAGAATCTCGTATTCGAGCAGAGCCTTGACGCGCTCCGCTTCGTCCCGGTGCATCACTGTGGCGGTGGTTGACATTTTCGTTCTCTCTCGACTCCCTGGAAAGCGGTGCGCCCTGATATATGGAACAAGCCGAAGGAATATCTTCAGCCACGAAGATGCAATGGAGGGGGAAGCACCGCACATGGGGGTCAGAGCGGTAGATACATCCTAACCTGAGATTCGTCTTACGTTGACAAGGAACTGGTTCATGGAAGGCGGCAACAGTCACCTGAATTGGCTGGCTCGTTGTTACTAGCGTCCAGTTCAACTTTCCATGACCCATCGGTTTGTTTTTTCCAGACCGTGAAGTAACGTCCGCTGGTTACGATGGAGCTTCCGTTAGCATCGGTCGAGTGTCCATCGTAATGGCCCCAGGTGAAACCCATATCCCCAGCCGAGCTCATTCGTCCACCTTCCGGTGTCCACGTGAGCTGATACTGCTTGGGCGACCAGGTGGCGTCTTTCTGAATAGCGGACAGGCCGATTGCAGCGGCCTTGCCGTTTGCCAATGTGACCGCATCGTCGGCGAAGAACGAAGCAAAGGCGCGCCCACCGCCCGCCGCCGTGGCCTTAGCGAATTTCGCCTCGAGATCAAAGAGAAACGCGGTCCCAGGCGACAGCGAGGGGTCGCTGAGGGCACTGGCTGGGGGAGCCTGGTTCGGGTTCAAAGGGAGCTGCGCGTTAGCGTAGGCAAAGGAAAGGCAGCAGAGAACGGGGAGCAGCGAGAGCAAATATCGTGATCTCACGGAAGGGAATCCTCTAGGAAATGCTAAAACAATTCTCCTGCATTGAGAGCCTTTTCGCTTCTGGTGCGTAGGGTGAACCTAAGACAGATTGCACTTGTTCCGCCGTTGCCTTTGTTTCTGTCATTTCCCAAGGGAATCTGCTTTGCCTATCGCAGCGCTGTTATGATGCCACGCGTGAGTGAACCCAAGCTGGGAAGATCCGTCCCCGACCAGAAAAGCAACCGCGAATAGAGAAGGCCGGAGCATCGCAAATCCGACAGAAGTATACTGAAAAGATTCTTTCTTCTGGTCAAAAACAACCTTACTTTAACCTTAGCGCTTATGGCTCGCAGGCCCAATGCTTTGGTTAGACGTCCAGGTCCTTATAAGGCGCGCACTTGCTATACTAAGAATCAAAGGGTAAGACCTCAAATTCACCCGCAGGCCCCACATGGGGTCTTTTTTGATGGGGAGGACGTCAGGGGGAGCCTGAATGGCTCAGGAGGCTGCTCTCAGGGGCGTGCGACGGGACAACATGGGGAATTTACTCGACACCATCGAATCGCCGGCGGATATCAAGCGGTTGACCGTCCGGCAATTGGAATCTCTTGCACAGGAAATTCGTGAGCACTTGATTCTGGTGCTGGCGAAAACCGGCGGCCATCTCGGGCCGAATCTCGGGGTCGTAGAACTCACGCTGGCGATGCACTACGTCTTTGACACGCCCGCGGATAAGTTTGTCTTCGATGTGAGTCACCAGACCTATGTCCACAAGCTTCTTACCGGCCGCCGCCACCGCATCGCCACCATGCGGCAACCTGGAGGCCTGAATGGCTTCATGCTGCGCAGCGAAAGCGAACACGATTGCTACGGAGCCGGCCATGCCGGGACAGCTCTCTCCGCTGCTCTGGGCATGGCAGTGGCTCGCGACTTGGCCGGCGCTCAGAATCACGTCCTGGCCTTCGCCGGCGACGCGGCATTTACCAACGGCATCAGCTTTGAGGCGCTGAACAATATCGCGGAGCAGACCAAGCGCTTCATCGTGGTTCTAAATGACAATGAGTGGTCCATCGACCGCAACGTCGGCGCTATCGCCAACTACCTGCACAAAATTGTTACCAACGAGCGGTACGCCAACCTGCACGACACTGCGGCGCGACTGTTGGAAAAGCTGGGAGGCAAGACCGCCCGGCAGATGGTGCGCAAGGCGGAGGAAGCCGCCAAGGGGTTGCTGTGGCCCTCCATGCTCTTTGAGGAATTCGGGCTTACCTACTACGGTCCCCTGGACGGCCACAATATCGGGCTGCTGATCGAGACATTTCAGTTTTTGAAGACCCAGGAACGGCCGGTTTTGCTCCACGCTATTACCCAGAAGGGGCGCGGTTTTCAGCCTGCTCTTGACAAGCAGAAGAAATTTCACGGGCTGGGCCCCTACGATCCTGAGACGGGGGAGACCAAGCCGGTGGGGCAGCGGACCTACTCCGAGGTTTTCGCCGAGACGCTGGTCAAGTTGGCCAACGAAAACCCTAAGCTGGTGGCAATTACCGCCGCCATGCCTAACGGAACCGCGCTTGACCTCTTCCGCCCCCACCATCCAACCAAGTATTTTGATGTCGGCATTGCCGAGGAGCATGGCGTCATCTTTGCCGCCGGCCTTGCATCCGTGGGATTCAAGCCTTTCTGCGCCATCTATTCGACTTTCTTGCAGCGCGCCTTTGATCCCATCGTGCACGACGTCTGCCTGCAAAATCTGCCCGTGGTCTTCTGCATGGACCGCGGCGGACTCTCCGGCGATGACGGTCCGACGCACCACGGGCTCTTTGACATCAGTTATTTGCGCGGCCTTCCGAATATCATTCAGATGGCGCCCAAGGATGAGGACGAGCTGGCCGACATGCTTTACACCGCCATGCTTCACGAGGGCCCCAGCGCGATTCGCTATCCCCGCGGCATCGGACCCGGTGTCCCGCTGAAGCCGCACCCCGCGGCCTTGACCATAGGCAAGGCGGAAGTCATCGAGGATGGCGACGACATTGCGATTCTAGGCCTGGGCGTATTGCTCCCCATGGCCCAACAATTGGCTTCGAATCTCAAGGCGCAGGGCTTCTCCGTGGCGGTTATCAATCCGCGCTTCGTCAAGCCGCTCGATCGCGATCTGCTGGCCGGCTATGCGCGCCGTGTCGGGGTTATCGTCACTCTTGAGGACCATGTTCTGATGGGCGGTTTCGGCAGTGCGGTGCTGGAGGCTCTCAGCGAGATGCAACTGGATGTGCCGGTAGTGCGAATCGGATGGCCGGACCGCTTTATCGAGCACGGCAAGCCGGATCAGTTGCGCGCCAAATACGGAATCAGCGTGGAGTCCGCCCTGGAAAAGTTGGCCCCATATCTGCAGCAGCGCGAGCGCCGGCGGCTCATCGCACGCTAGGGATTTTCTCCCACTCCATGAATGACTTATAGCTTTGACCAAAGCTTCTCACCCAAACCGCAATCAATGGCTTATCGCGATAGGCGTGCTCAAACTATTGAAGGCGGTGCTATTCGTCTCCATGGGCTTTGGCGTCATCAAGCTGTTGCACAAGGATATTGGCGATCTCCTCCTGCGAGTCACGACGGCGCTCAGGTTCGATCCGGAGAATCGCGCGGTGAACATTCTGCTGGAGAAGGTGGCCTTGCTGAGTCCTCAGCAACTTAAGGAAATCAGTTTCGCCCTCTTTCTGTACGCAGGCCTGGACGTCATCGAGGGTGTCGGCCTGGTGCTCGAAAAGGTCTGGGCGGAATATTTCACCCTCTTTCTGACCACCTCGTTTCTGCCCTGGGAGTTCTATCAAATCATCCGCCACATTACGTTGTTCAAACTTTTGCTCACCCTGCTCAATGTCGCCGTCGTCATCTATCTAGCTTTTGTGGTGAAGGAGCGGGTCAGGGGCCGTCAGGAGCCCGCTGCGAGGGTTACTAAATGAATCACCTCGATAAAAATTGCACAAGTCTTTGGGCTAATCGTTCTAACACTAAAGTAATATTCGATTGAATGAATGCCTCTACTCAATGCCCGGGCCATAGCATTTCTACTGTAGGCGTATCCGGACCGAGCAGGTTAAACCTGCCCTGAGAAGGACCGCAGCCAGCGGAGAAATGCTACTGAATCCGGGTCTAGCTCGATTTCAGGGCTCTGACAAGTGGGCCGCAGCCCACCGGAACCAACTTCCTTAACACTACATGTTGGGAAGATGATGCCTTCGTGTCCCATATATCGCGCTTTCCGCGCGAAATCCCATAAAGTGATTTTCCCCAAGCAATTAGTTCTTTGACAGACCCCTCCAGTCCGTTAAGATTGTGGAGAATTTTGGTCCAAAGTGGACAAAAATTCTGATTTAGCAGTGAGAAATAGGCAGTATGGGCCAGAAAGGGGAAAAAGCACGATGAGAGCCAGATTCCAATGCACCGCCATTTCACTGGTTTACGGCGCGGCGATGTTGACCCTGTTGCGCTGTTTATTTCCGAACTAGGCGAACGGAAGGGAGACTCTGACTCGAAGGGCTGGTTTTACCCCGGATCCCCAGATCCAAAACCCAACAGGCAGCAATCAGGAAACAGGTAAAAATGTTCCGCGGCAACCACCCAACTCGCGTAGACGACAAGGGTCGGCTCAAGATGCCGGCGGAATTCAAGCGCCTGATCGACGAGAAGTACAACATGCAGTTCTTCATCACCAGCCGGGACGGAAAAGATGCGGAGGTTTATCCGCTGCCGGAATGGGAAAAGATCGAGGAGAAGCTGGCCGGGATTTCCAGCTTCAACCCGGCCAAAAAGAAGTTTATGGACCAGGTCAACTACTACGGCCAGATGGCGGAGATGGATGCTCAGGGACGGTTGCTGCTGCCGCAGATCCTGCGGGAAAAGGCAAACCTGATTGCGGGAGACGTGACCGTGGTAGGGGAATTGACGTTCTTGCGAGTTTCGAACAGAGCGGCATACGAGCAGCGGGTGGATAACAATCCGTTGACCGTAGAGGATGCGAAGGAGCTGGAAGACCTCGGCTTATAGCCGATTCGATCCAGACCCCCGAGGGGGAGCACATGAAGCGCGATAACCAGCGGCATGTGCCGGTTCTTTTACAAGATGCGATCCGATATTTGAATGTGCGTCGGAGCGGCACGTATGTAGACGCTACCCTCGGATTGGCGGGTCACGCGCAGGCAATCGCCCGCAAACTGGGCGGCCGGGGACGGCTGATCGCCTTCGATCGCGATCCCGAAGCGCTCGAACTTGCTCGCGTGCGCTTGGATGAGCTGGCTGAGGAACTGGGCGGCGAAATGCCTGACGTGGAGTTCCACGGAGAAGCGTTTTCCGCTCTGAGCCGAAGGGTTGGGGAAGCAAGCTTGGATGGCTTGCTCGCGGACTTCGGCATGAGCTCGCTGCAGTTGGACGAGGCGCGCAGGGGATTTAGTTTTCAGGCAGATGGGCCTCTTGATATGCGGGCTGACCCGCGCGGAGGCATAACTGCCGAACAAGTGGTAAACCAGGCTGACGAAAAAGATCTCGCCAACCTGATTTACGAATTCGGAGACGAGAGGAGATCGCGGAGATTTGCCAGAGCCATTGTCAGGGCGCGGCCGATCAAGACGACGGCGCAATTGGCCAGAGTCATTTCGGCTGCCGCCCCGGCAATGAAATCGGAGCGAACCCGCCATCCCATTCATCCGGCGACCAGGGTCTTTCAGGCTCTCCGAATTTATGTCAATGCTGAACTGGACGAAATAAGCGCGTTGTTGGCGGCATCGGTCAAGGTGTTGAAACCCGGAGGCAGGCTGGTGGTGATCAGCTTCCACTCTTTGGAAGACCGGCTGGCTAAAGATGCGCTGCGTGAGGGCGCTCATACAGGGGTCTTCGAGGTGCTCACGCGGAAGCCGGTGGTGGCCGGTGAAGAGGAGACGGATCGCAATCCGCGGTCGCGCAGCGCGAAGTTGCGGGCGGCGGAGAGAACGGCAAAGAAGATTTGATCAGGCAGGAAAAACCGAATCGCACGGTGGAAGGGAATTACCATGGCGACACAAATACTTGCGGCGCAGACAATGCGGCTGGCATTCGATAGGAACGCCGGGCAGATAGCGGAGCGCAACCTCTCTTTACTGGCGGCGCAGCAGCGCGCGAGGCGGGGCCCGACTCCGGAAGCCTTCTTCACCAAGCATCTGGACAACACGCGCCTGGTAAAGACGGACGATCCGGTCCGCGTCCGGGAGATGCGCATCTTTACCCTGGCCATGTCGGTCCTTTTTCTCTTCCTGATGGTCTATGGATGGCAGCATTTCAGCGCCATCGAATATGGATACCATGTCGAGGCCGCGAAGCAGCAGAAAGAGCTTCTCGAAGAGCAGAACCGGCAGCTACGGCTCACCGAGGCCCAGCTCTGCGATCCAGGGCGGATCGACCGGATGGCGCGTAAGCTCGGGCTGAATTCACCTCAGCCCGGCCAGGTGGTTCGCCCCGATCCCATCTTCGACAGAGAGGCGCCGGTCGTCGCCGAAACATCGCCAAACCTCCCCAATTTGCGCTAGACGGCTTTCGGAGAGGCACGGCGCGGCTCTACACCACTGTGAAAATGTTCTGAAGATTTAGGGCAGGCCACTTGAAGCAGCTATCGTTATCTCCCCGTCAAGCGCATGCCGGTTCAGCCGCGGGCCGGCGCGAACCAATGACGGCGGGCCGCGCCTCCGTTCCCATTGCTCCGCGCCGCTTACGCTTCCTGCATATTGCATTGTTTTTCCTTTTCTGGGTCGCGGCGATCTGCGGCCGTTTGGTCTGGTTGCAAGTGGTGCGCCACTCTGATTTCGTCGAGCGCGCGGACAGGCAGCAGCAGCGTACGTTTGAAGTTGCCCCGCGCCGCGGCGTTGTCTACGATCGGGACCTTCACCAGTTGGCGATGACGGTGCTGGCGGATTCGGTATATGCGGTGCCATCGGAGATTGCCGAGAAGCAGGATCCGGATGCCCACGCCAAATACCAGGCGGCAGCGGCCGCCTTGGCAAAGATAGTGCATACCGATCCTACCGACAGGTTTACCTCTGCGGCGCAAATTGCTGCGCGCCTGAATGCTTCGAGAAACTTTGCCTGGATAGCGCGGAAATTGGAGCCTGCGGAAATCGCAAAGGTAAAGACGCTCAACCTTAAGGGCATCTACTTCCAAAAAGAATTCAGGCGCTTTTACCCCAATAGCGTGCTGGCGGCGCAGGTGCTGGGCTATGTGGGTACGGACGATACCGGCTTGGGCGGCATGGAGCGTGGCTTCGATCATGACTTGCACGGCGTTCCAGGGCGGATGCTTACTGCCCTTGATGCACGCCGTCATGTCATGGGAAGCCAGGAACGCGATCCTGAGCCGGGCGAAAACCTGGTGCTGACGATTGATGAGAATATCCAATTCATCGCTGAACGCGCGCTCGATGAGGCGCTGGCACGCACCCACGCTCTCAACGGCACAGTAGTCGTTCAAGATCCGAACACCGGCCAGATTCTCGCGCTCGCCATCCGCCCAACCTTCAACCCCAATGACTTTCGCCATGCAACGACTGGCCTGCTGAGAGACCACGCGGTCAGTGATGTGTATGAGCCGGGCTCGACCTTCAAGCTGGTGACCTACTCGGCCGCGCTCGATCAGAAGGTCACTAATCCCAATGAGGTAATCGATTGCCAGGGCGGGAAGATCGAGCTGGCGGGAAGGATCATCCACGACGATCACTGGAATGGCCTCCTGACGGTGACTCAGGCTTTGGAGAAGTCGAGCGACGTGGCTGCGGTAAAACTGTCGCTGCGGTTGGGCTCCAATACCTTTTATAGATACATTCGCTCCTATGGTTTTGGATCGCGCAGCGGGATCGAATTGCCGGCCGAGACGCGCGGCCTGCTGAGGCCGCCGCGCCGCTGGTCGGGATCGAGCATCGGCTCCCTTGCCATTGGCCAGGAAGTCGCGGTGACTCCGATACAGCTCATCACCATGGCCTCCACAATAGCCAATGGCGGCGTCTATCTTCCTCCGCACATCGTGATGGAGCGTACGCGGAATACCCCGGCGGACGGCAAGCTCATGCCGGCCGCATTTCATCCCGAACACGATCTCCCCGATCCTCTGCCCGCCGGTGCCCACCGCGTGATCTCAACCATGACTGCCGCAGTAATGCGCCAGTTGATGGAGGATGTAGTGCTTCACGGCACAGGGACAACGGCCCAGTTGAACGGCTACTCCGCAGGCGGCAAAACCGGCACCGCGCAGAAGATCGATATCGCCACCCATCGCTATTCCAAAACAAATTACGTTGCCTCCTTTGTTGGAATTACGCCGGTGAATAATCCTGCAATCGCCGTGGCGGTGGTGATCGACTCTCCCAAAGGTAGCCATTATGGCCGCGATGTCTCTGCTCCAGTCTTCAAAGAAGTAGCGCAACAGGTGCTCGAGTATCTCGGAGTGCCTCACGATCAGCCGCTGACCACGCAAATGCAGACGGAAGTGGCAACGGTGCAGCGGGAGAATGAGGCGCCGCCCGAGCAAACCGGGAATCTCGACGCCCTCTTTGACGCAGTCAACGATCTGCCGGCAGACGATCCGTTGCGCACTCAGGTGAACAACCAGCAGTTAGCGCCCTCAGCTGCCGTTGATCTGCAATCGGCGGCTGCAAAGGCGCCGGAGACGCATTCGGCATCGAAACCTCAGCCGTCCGCTCCGCAGGCGGAGAAGACGACAGTGGCCGCGCCGCCCACAAGTACGAGCACGCTTCCAACTCCCGCGGCTCAGAGCCAGACCTCGGCCACGGGCGGTGTTGTCGTGGTCAATGCTCAGAACCGTGTAGCGGTTCCAGCCTTTGTTGGAGAATCGGTGCGGCAGGCGGTAGAGTCCGCGGGTACCGCCGGTTTGAGCCTGCGCATCCTAGGTAGCGGAATGGCTAAACAGCAGGTTCCGGCGCCGGGAACGATGGTGCCTTCAGGGACCGGAATCGTGGTCCGCTTCACCCGTTAGAATCCGCTGTTTTCCAAACAACAAATCCCGGGCGCCCCACATCTGATGCGTTCTTTTGCGTCAGATGTGGGATACCAAAACCCTCTATAGAATGTGTAGTATTCAACCCTGCTTTGCAAGGATTGCCTGAAATCGGGGAGGGCGGAGTGGAGCTTGACGTTCTCTTGCGGACGGTCGAGATTGTCCGGCGCGCCGGACCGAGCCTCCCCGTGCTCGGGGTCGAGTACGATTCCCGGCGGGTAGGGAAGGGATCCCTATTCGTTGCCATGCAGGGCGGCACAACCGATGGCAATTGCTATATTTCTCAAGCCGTGGCACAAGGTGCAACCGCCATCCTTACAGATTCGCCTGCGGCATTTGAAGCGGCTTCGCGCAGCCATCCGGGAATTACCCTAGCTCAAGTGCCGCGTGGCCGGGCTGCTCTGGCCGCGGTTTCCGCCAACTTCTTTTCCCATCCCGAACGCTGCCTCAAGCTCAGCGGCGCGACCGGAACCAACGGAAAGACAACGACCGCGTTTTTGCTGGAAGCGATGTTGCGCCACCAGGGGCGGCTTGCCGTTCTGATAGGCACGATCGAGTATCATGTCGCGGGAGAAACCAGACCTTCGCCGCATACCACGCCGGAGTCGCGCGATCTGTTCGAGCTATTTCGTGAAGGCGTGGATGCAGGCGCGACCGAAGCCGTTATGGAAGTCTCCTCGCATGGCCTGGAGCAGGGGCGCGTCTCGGGCCTGAACTTTGATGTCGCCATCTTCACCAATCTCACCCGCGATCATCTTGACTACCACGGCGGCATGGAAGACTACTTCTCCGCTAAGCGGAAACTATTTGACGGCTCCCAAGGGCCAGCCCCGCGAGTCTCCATTTTTAACCAGGACGATGAGTATGGACGGCGGCTGATCGATTCCTCGCGGCCCTCGGGTGCTGAAACGGTCTTCACCTATGGAATAGACCATGGGGATTTCCACGCGGTTGGCCTCAAAATGGGAGCTTCCGGGATGCGCTTTGCCATGGTGAGTCCCGCAGGGGAAGAGGGTATTGAAACCACCCTGACCGGACGGGTGAATGTCTATAATTTGCTTGCGGCTGGCGCGGCCGCCTTTGCGCGAGGCCTAATGCTGGATCAGATCGCCGAGGGCGCAGCCTCCCTCGGCAGCATTCCAGGCCGGTTTCAGAGCGTCGCTTGCGGACAAGACTTCGCTGTTATCGTCGACTACGCCCATACCGACGACGCGCTCAAGAACATTCTTGCTGCGGCGCGGGATTTTGTGAAGCGGACCGATGGCCGGGTAATCACTCTGTTCGGCTGCGGTGGCGATCGCGATCGGACCAAGCGGCCGCTGATGGGCAGGGCTGCGGGTATCGCAAGCGACCTGGTGGTGCTGACCTCTGATAATCCCAGGAGCGAGGACCCGGAGGCGATTCTCGACGATGTGCTCCCCGGCCTGCGGGGATCCCGCGCCACGGTTCTGGTCGAGCCCGACCGCGAGCGAGCGATCCGCTTGGCCATTGAGGAGGCACGCCGTGGGGATCTCGTGCTTCTGGCTGGTAAAGGGCATGAAAAGACGCAGATTCTGCGTGACCGGGTGATACCTTTTGATGACGCGGCCGTAGCCCGCGGCATTCTGGAAACCATGGCGAGGGGCAAATGAAGCTCGAACTGCGGGACATTGCGAGTTGGACCGGAGCCGGCCTACGAGCCTGGAGTGGCGATTTGCCCGATCAGCCGGCCACCGGCTATTCGATCGACACGCGTACTCTGCAGCCGGGTGACCTGTTTTTCGCCATTCGCGGCGAGCGATTCGACGCCCATGACTTTGTTCCTACGGCTTTCGAGCGGGGCGCCCGCGCGGCGGTGATCGCTGGCAACAAGGCAACTCAATTTCTCGAAGTCGCACGCAGCAACACTCTATTACTGGTCGACGATCCGCTCGAAGCGTTGCAGATGCTGGCCGCCACGGTCCGGCGGCGCTGGAATAAGCGCGTCATCGGCGTTACCGGCAGCGCCGGCAAGACCACCACCAAAGAAGCAGTGGCGGCGGTGCTTGGAGGACGCTTTGCGGTGTTGAAATCCAAAGGCAACCTCAACAACGCCTTCGGATTGCCGCTACAACTACTGAAGCTGGAGCCCGAGTATGATATCGCTGTCATTGAGTTGGGGATGTCCCATGCCGGGGAAATAGCCGCGCTGGCCCGCATCGCGAATCCCGACTGGGGAGTCGTCACCAACGTCGGCAGCGCCCATGGAGAGAATTTTCCGGATGGAGTGGCCGGCGTCGCCCGAGCCAAATACGAGCTAGTGCAGAGTCTTCCGGGACACGGCATCGCCTTCCTCAATTGCGATGATCCTTACGTCTCGCAATTCGGCCGTGGCTTTCGTGGACGCACGGTTTATTTCGGGAGTGGTCCTTGCGCCGATCCCCGCGCCGGCAGGGTCGAAGAGCGAGGCTCACAAGGCATGTGCTTCGAGGTTACCGCGGGTACAGCGCAGACGGCCGTGAGCACGACTCTTCTGGGCCGGCACAATATCGCTAATGCCATGGCGGCCATAGCCGTCGGTTTGGAGGCCGGCATTCCGCTGGATGAGTGCGCGGCCGCTATCGCACGCCTAAAGCCAGCGGACAAGCGCGGCGAGCTGCTTCGCTTCCGCGGAGCTATTGTGATCAATGATTGTTACAATTCCAACCCCGAGGCCCTCAAGGCGATGATCGAGACGCTGGCCTCGATGCCCGCCAAGAGGCGCATTCTGGTCGCCGGGGAGATGCTTGAGCTCGGCCCGAACTCGGCGCGAATCCACTTTGAGTGCGGCCGGTTCGCCGCCGGTAAAGGCATCGATTTGATTCTCGGCGTGCGAGGCAACGCCCAGAACATCGTAGACGGCGCCCGGGAAAACGGCGCCTTGGCCATGTTTGTCTCGACTCCCCTCGAAGCCGGCGAGTGGCTCCAGGCTGAGATCAGAGAAGGGGATGCCGTACTCCTCAAGGCCTCCCGAGGCGTGGGCCTGGAGCGCGCCCTGAGCTGGATCGAAGAGCGGGATTGAGCGTGCTGGGCTATTTTCAGGCCGTCCCTGCGGGACTCATTTCAAAACCGGCTTCCGGAGTCCTAGGCTCCGAGCCCGCGCAGGGCGGTGCAGGCCCGTTCCAAGTCGGCTTCTTTTTTTGCGAAACAGAAGCGCAGCAGATCCTCGCCGCCGCCGTCGGCGTAAAAGGCCGAACCTGCCACTGCGGCCACGCCTGTGGCGCGGAGCAGCATCCGGGCCTTCTCTTTCGCGTCTTTTCCCTCCAGCTTGCTGACATCGGCGAGCACGTAATATGCTCCGCTGGGAATAACCGGAGTCATGCCGGCCTCGGTCAGAGCCTGGCAGATCTTATCGCGCTTGAGGCTATATTCGAGCGACAGCCCTTGGTAGAAGCTCTCCGGCAGCGCGCGCAGTCCGGCTGCCGCGGCGTGCTGAAAGGGCGCCGGGCTGCACACGTACACCAGATCGTGGAAGTAGCTGATGGAGGGTGTCCATCTGCTGCTCGCAGCGAGATACCCGATGCGCCATCCGGTCATGCTGAACGTCTTCGAGAGGCCGGAGATGGTAATTGTGCGCTCGGCCATTCCCGGCAGCGTCGCCAAGCTGGTGTGGCGACTCCGTCAAAGACAAAATACTCGTAAATCTCGTCGGACAAGACAAAGAGGTCGTGCTCGATCGCAAGTGCTGCGAGTCCTTCGAGTTCCGTCTGGGTGAATACCTTGCCGCATGGATTGTTGGGGGAATTGATGATCATTCCCCTGGTGCGGGGCGTAACTGCAGCGCGCAGCTCCGTCCAGTCGATCTCCCAGGTAGAGCCGGCAAGGGGAACAACGACAGGTGTTATGCCCAATGAAACCAGGGTGTTGACGTGATAGCCGTAGAACGGTTCGAGAATAAGAACTTCGTCGCCGGCATCGAAGAGAGCGAGACAGGAGGCGTACATCGCTCCGGTAGCGCCGGAAGTGACCACGATCTCCGATTCGGGATCGGCCGTCATGTGGTTGTGGCGTTCCAGCTTTTCCGCAAGGGCAAAGCGCAAGCTGGCGATCCCGTCGGCCCGGGTATAGATATTGTGCCCGTCGGCAATGGCCCGTAAGGCTGCCTCCTCGACGGGGGCCGGAAGCGGCGTATCGCACACCCCTTGAGCGAGATTCACGCCTCCCAGGCGATCACACTCGACGGACATGGCGCGAATCTCCGATTGCACGGCGCCGGGAGCGATTTTACTGAGGTGCAGGTGCTTCTCCGTTACGATAGGCATATATCTGACCATCATATCTATCATGAAAGGCGCCGCGCGGTCATTATCACCAAGGAGTTAACGTGCTAAAGATGCCTCAACTTTTTGCTCCGGACGGTGTTCAAGATAGTGTCGCAGCTGTGACGCGGCTCATCGGTGTGGAGTGAGTGTCTATATGAACAGGGTGTGTGATCATTGCCTTTTCCGAGTACTTGGCATTGGGATACTTGGCACTGCCGTAGCTTTGGCGCCATCCGCGTATGCTCAACAGACTCAAACAGATACGCAGGCCAACTGGGGCCAGGCCGGGCCGCCGCCGGATGCGCAGAACGGCCAGACGCCTCCTCCTCCGGCAGACGCACAGAACAATCAGACGCCGGATGCTGCTCCGGCCCCGCCCGCACCGCCTGCGAACACACCGGGCCAACAAACCCCGCAAAATGGGCAAGCCACGCCGCAATCGCAGCCGGGTCAATGGGGCCAGGCCGGACCTCCGCCCGACGTGCAGAATGGCCAGGTTCCACCGCAGCCGCAAGGCCAGCAGGGCCGCGCGCCATATCGCCCGAATCAGCAGTCATACCAGAATCAAGAGCAGTTCTCGCTGCCTTCCGGCCCAGTCACGCTTTCCTCAGGAACCATTCTGCAGGTTAGGACCAGCGAGCCATTGGACACTAAGAAGCTGCAGCCGGGGGATTCCTTCCGGGCTACTCTGGCCCAGAGCGTTTATATCAATAACCAGCTTGCCATTCCGCGGGGAGCGGAGGTTAGCGGACGCGTCGTGGATGTCAAAAAGCCAGGAGAGCTGAAGGGTAGCGCGGGTCTTACGCTCCAGATCTCATCACTGAATCTAGGCGGCCGGTCCTATCCTCTGGCCAGCGACTCGTGGTCAATGAACGGTCCCGGCAAGGGCGGCTACACCGCCGGCAATACTGTGGGCGGAGCCGCTCTGGGAGCCGTTATCGGGGCCATCGCCGGCGGCGGCCCAGGCGCCGCGATCGGCGCAGTTGCGGGAACCGGCGTAGGGTTGGGTGCTTCCGCCGCCACTCCGGGGCCGCGAGGCGTGATTCCGCCGGAGTCCGTCTTAACCTTTCGCCTGACCCAGCCCGTCACTCTCGCTCCTGTCTCCGCTCAGGAAGCGCGGGAACTCGAACAGAATTCCGCGCCGCCGCAAAGAGAATATCCGCGGGCCTATCCTCCTTACCCACCTCCGCCTCCGCCCTATGCCTACTATTCCGGTCCTTATGGCTACCCCTATCCGTATCGCTACGCCTATCCTTATCCCTACGCCTATGCTTATCCATACCCTTATGCGCGCTATTACCGATACAGAAGGTATTAGGCCGTTACTCGACTGACGCGGAGTGGGTTATGTGCGGGGAACCCCAGATCTCTCCACTCCGCGGCGCTCCGGTCGAGATGACAAATAAAACCCCTCTTGTCTTTACTTTCTGTCATTCTCGAGGGAATCTGCTCTCTCTATCTCAGCGCTGTTTAGACCCCTTAGTTCCAGCCGCTGCTCCCCTCCGAACGGGAAAACGCTATAAACTTAACTTGAGGTCGTTACCCGCTCATGATTCGCTTTTTGCAGAAAGACAACCGAGTCGTCAAATTCATCTTTATCGCGATTATTGCTGTTGCTTGCATCACCATGGTAATCACGCTGGTGCCAGGCATCTTTGCCGACGAAGGAACTACCTCCGATACCTACGCCACGGTTCATAGCCCGGGAATTCTGGGCCGCTTCTTAGGCTCGACCGGGTCCATATCGCAGCCGGAAGTACAGCAGGTCGCTCAGCGGATACTTGACCAGCAGCATCTCCCGGATATGGTGTTGCCATATGTAATGCCGCGCGCGGGCCAGGCGCTGATCCAGCGTGAAGTGCTGATGCAGGAGGCCAACCGCTTAGGTCTCCAGGTGAGTAATGCCGACCTTGCTCGCGCTCTGCAGACCGGGCCTTTCGCCGAAGCGCTCTTCCCTAAGGGACAGTTTATCGGCGCGGACAGGTATGCCGATTTTGTGCAGACCTATTTCCACACCTCCACTCAGGATTTTGAAAATCAAGTCAAGAAGCAAATCGAAATCAACCGGTTGGAAACGACCGTAACTTCGGGAATCACAGTCTCCGATGCGGAGGTTCGCAACGCCTACCTCCAGCAGGCGGCGAAGATCAAGTTCGATTATGCGGTAATCGATTCCAACGATCTGCGCAAGCAGATCAATCCCACCGACAGCGAGCTGCAAGCCTTTTTTAAGGAGAACGCGGAGCGTTACAAGACTGCGATTCCGGAAGCGCGCAAGCTGGAGTACATCGCCTTCAAGGAGAACCAGACGCCGGGCGGCGAACCTCAGGTGACTCAACAGGAGATTGCCCAGTATTACCAGCAGCACCAAAAAGAATATCAAGTGCCGGATCAAGTGAAGGTGCGGCACATTCTCATCAAGGTGGCGCCAAATGCCGATGCCAAGGCGGACGCGGCGGCCAAGCAAACGGCGGAAGATCTGCTCAAAAAGCTCAAGGCCGGCGCCAACTTTGCCGACCTGGCGAAGAAGTATTCCGATGACCCTGGCAGCAAGGACCAGGGTGGCGAGTTAGGCTTTGTTCAGCGCGGGGTGACCGTCAAGCCATTTGAGAACGCGGCCTTCGCCCTGCAGCCGGGGCAACTATCCAACGTGATCAAAAGCCAGTTCGGTTACCACATCATCCTGGCCGAAGAGAAGCAGACCGCCCATACCAAACCGCTGGACGAAGTGAAGACTCAAATACTGGCAACCCTGACGCGGGATAAGGAAGCGCAGCAGGAAGCTAATTACGCGCAGCAGTTGGCGGCCGAAGCTGCTAAGAGCGGTTTGCCGGGCGTCGCGGCAGCCCATCACCTGCAACTGGTGACTACCGATTACCTCCCGCAAGGCGCAACTGTACCGGGGCTCAGCGATGGTTCTAAGTTGATCACAGCGGCCTTCTCCGCCAAACAGGGGTCCGTTCCGCAAGCCGCGCCGGTGGGCGACGGCTACGCTGTCTTCCAAGTCCAAGAGATTAAGCCTGCGCATGCACCCACCTTTGCCGAGTACAAGGCTCATCTGCTGGATGATTTTCGCGAGCAGCAATTGCCCCTTCTATTAGCGAAGAAGACCAACGAGCTTGCCGACAAAGCCAAGGCCGAAGGAAATCTGGCCCAGGCTGCGAAAGAAGTGGGCGCTACGCTCAAGACCAGCGACCTGGTCGACCGTACGGCGCAGGTGCCGGACATAGGCCAGTTAGCCTCGGTTGCTCCCGAGCTGTTCGACTTGAAACCCGATCAGATCAGCAAGGCCATCAACACCGGGCGCACCGGATTTGTAGCGAAGATCGACGACAAACAGGAGCCAAGCGCCGCCGATATCGCCAAGAACTTAGACGCGACGCGAGAGAAGCTACTGTCTGACAGGCGAGAGCAGATGTTTGCCGTCTTTGTGACGAATCTGACGGATAGTTATCAAAAGCAAGGTCTCATTCGCATCAACCGGCGCGCCCAGGCTCCTTTGCCGATTCAGCAAGGATTGCCGAGCTAGCTCTCCGGCCGTTGTTCTCCGGTCATCAACCATCACATGCGGAATCACGCGGCCAAGGGCCTAGAGTAATCGCACAGTGATCGTATAACCCTTCTGCTTCTGCCTGGGTGCCCACGGAATGCCATTCGAGCGATCGTCAGGACTGTTGCTGCACGTCTCCTCCTTGCCCTCCTACGGGGGAATAGGCGACTTTGGTCCTGCAGCCTACGCTTTTGCCGATTTTCTGGCGCTGTCAAAACAGCGTCTTTGGCAAGTGCTGCCGTTGGGTCCCACGGGCTTCGGCAATTCCCCCTATGCCTCTCTCTCTGCCTTTGCCGGTAACCCCTTGCTGATCAGTTTGGAACAATTGGTAGCTGCAGATTGGATTCCAAGGGAACGCCTTGCAGGGCTGCCCGGCGGGGAGGGGAAGGTCCGTTTTGATGAAGTCGAGCGCTCGAAGAAGCCTCTCTTGGAAGAAGCCGCGCGTAATTTCCTCAGCCGCCACGACCCGGAGCAGTGGAGACGTTTTGAGCTGTTTCGTGAAGAGAATGCCTTTTGGTTGAACGATTACGCCGCCTACAGCGTATTGCGGCAAAAATTCCAATCCGCGTCCTGGCATGCGTGGCCGCCTCAATTCGCTTACCGGCAAAGCGACGCCCTGCGTCTCTTCGAGCAAGAGAATAGCGGTGAGCTGGAAATCGAGAAGGCGATCCAATTCGCCTTCGATGAGCAGTGGCGGGCATTGCGCGCCTACTGTGCCGCGCGGGACATTCGCTTTATCGGCGATGTGGCTATCTTTGTGAACTATGACAGCGCCGATGTATGGACGCATCCTCACCTCTTTGAGCTGCGCGAGGATCTTACGCCTATCAGTATCGCTGGCGTTCCTCCGGACTATTTCAGCATCACCGGGCAGCGATGGGGCAATCCGCTCTATCGCTGGGATGTGCTTGAGAGCCGCGGATTCGATTGGTGGGTGGACCGGATACGGCGGTCGCGTGCGCTCTACGACATAATGCGGCTGGATCACTTCCGCGGCTTTGAAGCCTTCTGGGCGATTCCCGCGGAAGATGAGACAGCGGTGAACGGACAATGGATCAAGGCGCCGGGAGGCAAGCTCTTCGCCAGGTTCCGTGAAGTATTCGGAGACCTGCCGTTCATCGCCGAAGATCTGGGCCTGATAACTCCAGAGGTGGATGCTTTACGCGGCCAGTTCGGCCTGCCCGGGATGCGGGTGCTGCAATTCGGCTTCAGCGGCCGCGGCGCGCACAATTACTTGCCCCATCGCTATGAGAAGAACACTGTCGTCTACACCGGCACCCACGACAACGACACGACTCTTGGCTGGTGGCGGCACGGCGCCAGCGAGGTAGAACGGTTGGAGGTCAACGCCTATTTGAATCCGCCTGAGCACGATCTCGTGTGGTCGATGATCTGCGCCGCGGAGACATCGGTCGCCGACGTTTGTCTATTACCGGTGCAGGATCTCTTGTCGTTAGGCTCCGAAGCGCGCATGAATACTCCGGCAAAGCCGGAGGATAATTGGGCGTGGCGCTTGGGCGCCGAATGCGCTGACGGCGGAGTTGGCGCAGCGGCTGCGCTACTTGACGGAAATTACGGATCGGGATCGCCCGGCACAGTAACGCGAATGCAGTACCGCCGTTGTTCTTTCTGTCATTCCCGAAACCGCATCTTCTCTCTATTGCTGGCTGTAGAACAGAGCCACGGGAAAGCTCGAGAAAATCGCGCTCAGCGCCAGTCCGCCATCCTCCTCGGGCGAGAGCGCCTCGCCGGTAAAAACATTGACATAACGCGTCCCCTCCTTGGATGGAGGCAAGCTCAGGCGTGCGAGGCCCCAGGGCGCCCCCAAGGGCAGGTTCGATTTGCCCTGCATCAGGGTGAAGCTAAAACGTGGGAATACGGCCAGCACACTTTTGCCGCTTGTCGCGTCGCGGCGCAGGAATGCGATGGCATGCTCCGACTGCTGGCCGGGAGCCGAAACATCGAGCGCAATGTATTCGCCTCGCTGGAAAATAGAAGGCTCCCGGGCACGCAGCTCAAGGGCGCGATGCATCGTCCAGAGCTTGGCCCGCCCGTCGGCCAGGTTGGCGAGCACATCGCGGCACACCGCAGCGGGGCCCTCCTCTTCCGCCATTGCAATCATCATGTCGAGATAGCGGGAGCGCAGCGCGTAATCGATCGGGCGGCGATTGTCAGGATCGACCAGGCTCAGGTTCCAAAGCTCCGTCCCCTGGTAGAAGTCGGGAACGCCGGGAGAGGCGACCTTAAGCACAAGTTCCGCCAGGGAGTTGACCGCTCCAAAGAGGCGAAGCGGCTGCATGAGCTGCAAAAGCGAGCGCACAAAGGGAGTCTCTCTGCCCGGACGGTCGGGAGTCAGAATCGCATCCAGAAAAGCATGGACGGCGCCAACGTAAACGGGATCGGGATTGATCCAGCTTAAATTGACTTTGGCCTCACTCAGCGCCTTTGCCGCGTATTGCTTGATCCGCTCCAAAAATCCTTCCGGATCGTCTGCCTGCCACGGCAATGCGCCCACGATGGTTTGATAGAAGAAATATTCTTCGTTGTCATCCGGAGCCACGCGGCCGTCCTCCAGCGTCCGCTTGAATTTGGAATTCATGCGCCGCCAGCGATTCACGACTGAAGTCCAGGCGCGGGGCATCTCGGAGAGCACGTTCAGGCGATTGCGCACATCTTCACTGCGCTTGCTATCGTGGGTTGAGGTGGTGAGCATGGAGTCGGGCGAATGCCGGAGCCGCTCCGCATTGCTCTGGTGCAGGACATCCGGCGAGATGCCGAAAGACTTGATGGAGCTGCCGACTTCATTAGAAGAGATAAAGCGGTTATAGACGTAGAATGCTGTGTCTTCGACGCCCTTCGCCATTACCGGTCCCGTGAGCTGTTGAAATTTGAGAGCGAAATGTAGCATTCCATGATCGGGCTTACCGGAGCTAGCAGGCGGATCGGTGCTCTTGAGCAGCAGCGTATCGCGAAGGAAGTCGAACGCGGAGGCATCGACATCCGGATTGAAGCGCTTGGCGCGAGCAATGGCATAACGGATGAAGGCCACATCGCGGTCGCTATATTCGCCGCGGTCATCGAAATAGGTGCGATACACGGGAAAACTGGCGATGGTCTCGCGCAGAACCGTTTCCAGAAGGTTGTCGGTGAAGTCGCGGGCGGAGCGATTGGCGGCCGCGATATGGCTGAGCATGTTGGTAAGCGCGTAGACATCACTGGCCAGGGCGGTCTGCATCACCTGCAGTTTCGAACGATAGATGATCATGTCCGGATCGGCGGGATGGCCCAATATCCGGGCGTAGAGAGCATCGAAGTGCTTCTCGTTTTCGCTTTGAATTGAGATCCCGTTTGCCAGATAGACGAAATCGTATCCCGAGGTGCCGCGCACCGGCCATGCCGCCGGCAGATACTCGCGCGGCTCGAGAATCTTTTCCACCACTGTATAAAGTGAGCCTTGGCTTTTCGACCAGTCGTATCCTCGGACCTGATCGAGAACGCTGCACTCGATTCCGTTTGCGGCTGTGGCTCCCTGCGGCTTCTCGCCCAGGCACTGGCTGGCAAGATACAGCAACTGCAGGCGAATGAGGTACTGGCGCGGATTGAACATGCCGTCGCAATGGTCGATGCGCAAGCCGGTGACTTTGTGTGTCGCGAGCAGCGAACGGATCAGGCAATGAGTTTCGGCGAAGACCACGGGATTCTCCATGCGCAGGCCGACCAGATCGTTCACGTCGAAGAAGCGGCGATAGTTGATCTCTTCCGCCGAAGTGCGCCAGAACGCAAGACGGTAGGGCTGCTCTTCGAGCAACTTGTGCAGGCGATCGAAGCTGTGCGGGTCGCCTGCGACGCCATTGATCTTCTCGAGTGCACGGTGAATCGCAGGCTGCATCTCCGGAGAGTGAAACGCATTCTCGATTTTCGGAAGCAACACCGCAAGTTCTGCCCGCCGCTGGGCGCGAAGCTGCTCATCGCTGGTTTCATGCGATGGAATCAGCGGAAGCTGATCTAGCAATTCGCGCACTCTTGAGGGAACCTCATTAACCGCATCCTCTTCGCGGGGAAAGAGAACCAACAGCGAGCGCGGCGCCACTGGCATGGTGTGGTCGTAGTACTTGATCAGCGGCCGCCCATCGTTCATGACAATTTGAATGTGCTTGTTTTCCAACTCGACGCCGTATTGATGGCCCAAGATGGGCAACAGAAGCTTGTTCTGCATCTCCGGCTTCAGCGGATACCAATCAATATCGAAAAACTCCGAATATTGCGAGGCGTGACCGTTCTCGAGCACATCCTGCCACCATAGCGAGTCGTTACCGACACCCATGTGGTTGGGGACGATGTCGAGCAGCAAGCCCATGCCCAATTGCTTGAGCTCCGCCGAGAGGCTCTCGAAACCCTCAGCTCCGCCCAATTCGGGATTCAGACGGTCGTGGCGCGCGACATCGTAGCCGTGCATGCTGCCTGGCCTCGCTTCAAAAATCGGCGCGGAATAAAGGTCGCCGATACCGAGCTTTTTAAGATAGCCCAGGATTGCCTGTGCATCGGCAAAGGCAAACTTGGCGTGCATCTGAAGGCGATAGGTAGAAACAGGCCGCCGGCCCTCAGAGTGAAGCACGTGATCGATGCATTCGTCCATGTCGGTTGAGGATTGTTTCTGGCCAAAGGGGCCGGCAAAATATTTAACCGTTAGATGCAGAACCGGCCTTGGCGGACACGGCACGCTGGGGAACAAGCTCAGCGCCGGGAGGCGGAACAGGAGAAACAGTGTAAAAATAAGAGCGGAGACGTTTCCTAAATCGTTCTTGGGTACCGAGGAAGAATTCCATGCCACTGACCGGCGAAGCCATCCGAATGATGAATCTTGTCGACGATATTTCGACCACCCTGCGGCGAATTCTTGCCCTCACTCCTACTCTTTCCGCTGAGGAGCGCAAGCGAGTGAGTCAACACCTGCGCGACAGCTCCCCCAGCATTGATGAAGTTATGGCCGCGCTGGAAACGAAATAAGACGTTTTCCGAATTTGGTTTTGAAGCTCCCCTTTCAACCAATCCTGGGTGCCCCATATCTGACGCGTCTTTGCGTTCTTTGCGTCAGATGTGGGATTCCACAAATCTCGATGGACAGTCTCGTGAGCGCGCTTGGTGCGCGGAGGATTGCCCTCAGGGGCTGAAAGCCCGGATGATTTTGCTGTCATGTTACGCACGACTGAAGTCGTGCCCTGATACAGGGTATAAACCGGGCACATACTTTCTTCGAGGTTCTGTCGCCGGAAGACACGGTGCGCCGCCTGATGGGTAAGCTGAACAACCATCACACCATGGGTATCCCTGAAATTTGGGTGGTTGATCCTGAGACCCGTACCTTTCCCCGCTTCGAAGATGGTCAGTTGATTCGCCGGACGGATTTCGTGTTTCCGAGCAAGAGCATAGCCTTCCCGGTCAGCCAGATCGAGGCGATGGTCGACCAGAACATTTTCATCGTCGAAGCAGAACAGATTTGCATAGATGAGTCCCGTAGGGACAACTGACAGTATCCACTAAAAATTTCGCCATCTCCACGAACTTTTGGTTTTTAAAGCTCCTCCTTCAACCAATTTTGGGTGCCCCACGTCCGGATTCTCGGACGTGGAATTCCGCAAATCTCGACGGACAGTGTTGTCATCGCGCAAAATCGACGATGCTGTTATCGATCCGTGGAATCCCAGGTCCCAAAATCGGGACCTGGGGCACCCGGCATTTGCTGACGGGCGAGACTGGGAACCGCACGTTACCGGACATTGAGGTCGTTGATGTCGTTCCAATCAACCCAGCAACGTAGACTGTCTAGAAATCGAAATCTGCCGTTAACTCACTCCACAGTGTCGGGCCGCTTGTAAGGATGCTGCAAATACTCGCGTGCTTCGTTGATCGCGCCCTGGGTATTGTCGTTGGTTTGCACCGCCTGCCGGTATTCGTTGACAGCGCGGTCCCGCTGGCCGGTGACGTCGAAGATTTTTCCCAGAGCGATATGACTCCACACTTCGGTCCACTTCGGTTCGTCGTCGCCGCGCAGAGCATCCCGGTAGGCGTTAGCGGCAGCCTGATAGTTGCGTTGGGTAAACAAGACTTCGCCGATGCGGTAGCTAGCTAGAGAGCTTCCAGGGTTGGCGGTCAGAGCCTTCTGATACTCCGCCAGCGCCCCGGAAAGATCACCTTGAGCGACTAGTTGCTGGCCGCGAAGGATGGCAATGCGAACCTGCATATCCGGCGTGTTCTTGAGCACCCAATTGTCGGGATCGATCACGATACGACGGGGCCGGCCAAAGGTATCGACGACATATTGCGAATTGGAGCCGACCACATCCACTCGCTTGTTCTCTGTTTTACCCTCGGTTTCCACCCTCAGCTCGACCGGCATATTGAACAGATCGAGATCCTGGTCGATCTCACCGATCGTGCGAAAGCCCTTGTTGTTGCCAAGGCGGTAGACGGTGTACTTATCGGTGAATTGCGGCGCTCCGGTTCCATCGAGCCACTGGGCGAAGAATGGAGTAAGCTGCTGCTGAGATTCCGCTTCCGCCACTTTTTCGACGTCGCTAGTGCGGACCGGTTTATCCGCATACTGGCTCAGGATCGCGTGTAGAGTCTTCTTGAAATTGTCATCCCCAATCTCCCAGCGGAGCATATGGAAGATCATCGCGCCCTTTTCCAAGGTCATCGATTGGAATTGTGGCGAAAAGGGATCCAGGCGTCCGGCTGATGTGAGCGGAATGGTGTCATAGGCGAGGGCACCGGCGGAAACATCGACGATGGCCGCCTGCAGCGCCCCTTGGCCAGCCAAGTCTTCCACATACATCAACTCTCCATAGCGTGACATGCCATTCGTGATCCAGGCATCGTTGAGCGTCGCCGGGCTGACTAAGCTGCCCCACCATTGGTGGGCCATGGTGTTGGCCAGCAAGCGATAGTTGGATCGGTCGGCGATGCGCGCTCCGGCAATGGCGGCGATCTCCGGAGCCCAATAGGCGGGCACCGTGTCGTCGGGCAACTCCACCACGTTGAGACGGGACGATTCGGCCGGACCAAATGCGCCGCTAAAAAAGTCAAACTCTTTCAATGCAGTCTGGGTGTACTCCGCCCCACTTTGCTTGTGAGCGTTCGTGAGGTAGGTGCGTACGTTGGTCGATCCGGCTACGGCCAGTGGCTCGTTGAATTTGCCCGCAATGATGGTTCCTGGAAAACCCGGCTTAGTCCAGTTGAAGTCGTACTCTTCAAGATCGGAGGCTGGTCGCGGAGCGCCAGCGCTGCCGCTGCCGACAACGCTATAGCCGGCGGGCACACGCACATGGATTTCCATGGTAAACCGGTCGGTTTGATAACCAGTCATGGGGAACCAGCGCGCCGGGTAAAGCAGATAGGAGATGGGGTCGCCGATGGATGCCAGCTTGAGTCCCGGGACCGGACTCTCTTCCCCCCGGCAAGCGTGCCTCCGTAGACGAAGGTGTAGGTGGCGCTCTGCCCCTTATTCATCGAAGTGGGCAAGGCGATATTAATGGTGGAATTAGCGCCTCGCTCGCCAGCGAGGAGATGGCCGGCGGAATCCGTCACTTTATCCACTTTGAGGGCATTGTGCAGCTCGAATGTGACGTTGTCGATGGTGTCCTCGGCGGTGAAGGCGACATGCGCGGTCGCGGTCATGCTATGGGCGCTGGGATCAAGTTGAAGGTCGATTACGTAACCGGTGATGTCGATATTGGGCTTGGCCGCAGCATAAAGCGGCAGCGGCAGCAACGCGAGCGTGAGGGCCATGGGCGCCAGAAAAAGCGAGGCGCAAAATCGAAATAATTCGCGGCGGCGGAGCTGAGCGCTGGCCTCCGGTTGGGCCAGAATGGCGGTCATAGCGGAATCAGGCGTCATTGGAATGGACGTTCTCCAATTGGGCGAATGGAACGGATTGCGGCTCCGCCTCCAGTGGTTGCGAAGCCGGCCGGAGCGGGTAGGTGATTAACTCGAGCACGATGGTGGCAACGCGCTCGATAGCTGTGCTTTGTTTCGGGTAACCGCACGCCCGCAGGGCCTCCCCCACCGCTTGCAGGCTTGACTGCATTGTTGCACGGGCAGCTCCGTCTTCGAGCAAGGGCTTGAGTGACTCGGCCACATTCGATGCGGTGAAATCATGCTGAATGAGCTCGGGAACGACACGGCGCTCCGCGATCAGATTGACCATGGCAATGTGTGGAACGCTCACAACCAAGCGGGCCAAAGCATAACTCATTGGAGAAACACGATACACCACGACGAACGGATTGCCGATGAGTGCCGCCTCCACCGTCGCCGTCCCACTGGCCACCACGCTGGCCCGGGCGTGCAGCAGCGCCGCGCGGGCATCGTGCAGCAAATGCACCAAGCGCCCTGGCTTTGGCCGTTGTCTCAGAATGGCATGCACATCCGGCTCCCGCAACGTGGGCGCAACCGGTAACAGATACTCATACCCTGGTCCCAGGAGTTCGGCGGCTTCCAGCATTGGCGGCAGGTTGGCCAGCAGTTCCTTCCTGCGACTTCCCGGCAGCAGGCCTATCCAGGGTTTGGACGGGTCCAGTCCATTTTCGCTAGCAAAGGCTTGGCGCGTCATTTGTGGCAGCTCGAGATCGGCAAGTGGATGGCCGACATAGCTCGCTGCCACGCCGTGGCTGCGGTAAAACGGCTCCTCGAAGGGAAAAATCACCAGCATGCGGGTCACAAAACGCCTGACTCGTCGAATGCGCCACTTCTTCCAGGCCCACAACTGGGGGCTCACGAAATAGACGACGGGTATGTGCAGACGGTGCAGTTGCTCGGCAAGACGCAAATTGACGTCCGGGAAATCGACCAGGATGGCAACATCAGGCCGTTCCCTGCGAATGCTGGCCTTGAGCCTGCGGTATTGGGCGTAAATATGCGGCATATGGGCAATGACTTCGGTGATGCCCATGACGGCCACGTCTTCGGTCCGTACGATGCGCCGGAGGCCAAGCTTCTCCATCGGCACTCCCCCCAAACCGAAGAAATCCGCTTGCGGCGCGAGACGGCGCAGCTCTCGGAGAAGCAGCGTACCGTAATATTCGCCGCTAGCCTCTCCGGCGGAGAGAAAGATTTTCGGGGTTGCCAACTGATCTCTCCTTGCGTTAATTCTCCGGCCAGGCGGAGCAAAGACCCAGGTTTGCTTCCCCACCCAAGCAAGCTTCGCTTGCCGGCGACCCCGGTTCGCGAACCTGGGGCACCCGGATCGCACATACTTACAAAATCGTGGTCGTAGACCTAGCTGATCCTTACAGCAAGCACCTCGTTCGATCCGGCGGAGCTGAGTTCCTGATCCTTGTATTGGAGCTGGTACAGCCTCCAGTAAATTCCTCGCTGGACCAGGGCTCCTGGTGCGAGCCGCTTTCACGCAGTTGCCCTTTGTGCATGACCAGGATCCTGTCTGCGCGTTGGACCGTGGAGAGGCGATGCGCGATGATGACCGATGTGCGCCCTTCAACCATCCGGCTCAGAGCGGAGCGGACACGCATCTCCGTCTCCGTGTCGACGCTTGAGGTAGCCTCGTCGAGCACAAGAATGCGTGGATCGTGAGCCAGCGCACGCGCGAAATTGATCAGTTGCTTCTGCCCGGTGGAGAGACCGTTGCCGCGCTCGCGTAGAGGCTCGTTGAAACCTTGCGGCAGCCCGCGAATGAAATCGTGAACATTGACCTCCTCCGCGGCCCTCTCCATTTGTTCGTTGGAGATCCACTTCGACCCCAGGCGGATATTCTCGGCAATCGTTCCGGTGAAAAGAAAGGGGTCCTGAAGCACCACGCCAAAGTTGCGGCGCAAATCGGCGATCTCCTGCTCGCGGACGTCGACGCCATTGACCAAGATACGGCCGTGCTGAATGTCGTAAAAACGCATCATGAGGCTGATGATGGTGGTTTTGCCGGCCCCCGTGTGTCCGACGATTGCCGCGGTTTGATCGGGCTCGATCGCGAAAGAGACGTCACGCAGAATCCATTCAACATCCGGTGAAGCCTCGCCGATCTCCTTCGCGTTACGAGCCTGCCGGATGCGGGCTAGCTGTTCTGCTTCCAGGGCCTTATAAGTAAACCAGACATGCTCAAACTCGATCCGGCCGGATTCGTCGCAGGCGGAGGGTTGCTCGGGCGTAAGGACTTCAGCCGGGGTATCGAGCAGCCTGAACACCCGCTCGCTGGCCGCCATCGCTGACTGCAGGATGTTGTATTTCTCGCTCAAATCCTGAATGGGACGGAAGAATCGCTGTGAATATTGGATGAAGGCTACGAGCACGCCTATAGTCACGGCATTCCGCATCACCCCATTGCCGCCGGCCCAGATCACCAGGGCGATGGCCACGGAGCTCAACAATTCAACCGCCGGGTAGTAGAGCGCATAAGCCATGATGGCGTCCTTGAACGCCTCCATATGCTGCCGGTTGACATGTTCGAATTTTTCGTAGGAGCGCCGTTCCCGGTTGAAGAGTTGCACCACGCTCATGCCGCTGACGTGCTCTTGCGTATAGGCGTTGATGGCCGCGATGGCGGTGCGGATACGCCGGTAGGAATCGCGCACATGTGTACGGAAGACCCGCGTGACCACCAGGATGAGGGGCACGACGGCCAGCGCAATCAGGGCCAGCCACCAGTTCATGCGCAGCATGATGATGACGATGAAGGTAAGCGCGAAAACGTCCTCAAAGATGGAAAATACGCCCGAGGTGAACATCTCGTTGAGCGCGTCCACATCGCTGGTAAGCCTGGTCACCAGCCGCCCTACGGGGTGACGGTCAAAAAAACCTACGTGCATGCTCTGAATGTGGCGGAAAATCTGGCTGCGCATGTCGAACATGATCTTCTGCCCAGTCCACTGCATAAGATATGTCTGCAGGAACTCGAATATGTAGCTCAACACCAGAGAGATCAAATAGAGGCCGGCAATCTCGGTAATGCCGGTGACGGCGTTGGGACTCAGCCGAAGAGCCAGCCACGAGGGGTGTTCCGCGGGGCGGGCCGTCATGTAATGATCGATGGCAACCTTGGTAAGGTAGGGCCCGGCCACGTCCGCGCCGGCCTTAAGCAGGATCGCGGCCAGGGAAACGGCGGCCTGCCACTTATACGGCCGAAGGTAGGTCAGCAGCCTGGCCATTAGCCGGCTGTCGTAGGCTTTGCCGACAATGTCGTCTTCCTGCTGCCCGGTCTTCTTGGTCTTTTCGGTCGTCTTTTCCGCCATAGTGCCCGCTTTGTAATTCTACGTGGGAGGAGCGAAACGGGCAGCCCGGACCACGGAAGTTGTTGTTCGATCTGGTGGAAAATCGATTTCGAGCGGCCTACGGCATCCCAGGCTATGTGGCTGCCTGCCTGGCCTGGCTCCAGAGCTAATATAAGGGATCAGGTTCCCCTCATGGATTTGATGGATTCGCTGGGCATTTACATTTCGGTACCGTTTTGCCGTTCCAAGTGCACCTACTGCAATTTTGCTTCGGACGTCTATTCGCCGGCGCTACACCGGCAATACGTTGAGCGGCTCTGCGCGGATGTGCGGAATTCCCGCCTGCGCGCGGCGCAATGGGGCGCCGAAATTCCGCAACAGGCCGACAGTGTTTACCTGGGCGGTGGAACCCCCAGCCTTCTTGCCCCCGAACTCATGCGCCAGCTCTGGCATGCCCTGCGGCAGGAATTCGATGTCGCAAACACCGCTGAGATCACGTTGGAGTGCGCCCCGGGGCAGGTCGACGATAGAGCGCTCGAGGCCATGCTGGAGTGTGGTCTCAATCGGGTTAGTTTCGGTGTCCAGTCCTTCATAGACAGGGAGGCGGCTGTCACCGGGAGATTGCACACGCGTGAGGTTTCACTGGCCGATTTGCGGCGGGTGCGTTCCGCGGGCGTGGAGCGGGTAAATATCGATTTGATTGCCGGTTTGCCCCATCAGACCTCCGGCAGTTGGCGGGAGTCGCTGGAGATACTGGCGGGCAGCGGCGCCGGGCACGCCAGTGTCTACATGCTCGAAGTGGACGAAGATTCACGGCTGGGGCGCGAGCTGCTGGCTGGAGGCACGCGATACCATGCGGAAACCGTGCCCGGCGACGATCTCACCGCCGATTTCTACGAGATGGCGATCGCCACGCTCGAGCAGCACGGGCTGAGGCAGTACGAGATTTCGAACTTCGCCCGCTTAGGGAACCAATCGCGGCACAATGAAAAGTACTGGCGGCGGCAACCGTATCTCGGCTTCGGATTGGATGCGCACTCGCATCTTCGCCGGCCGGGAACAACCTCTCTCCGCTTTGAAACCGGAGAGGTTCTAGGGCAATATCTTAACGAAGGGCAAGTGGAAGTGCGGGAACTCAGCCCTGAGGAGGAAGTGGAGGAAGCCTGGTTCCTCGGCTTGAGGCTGAGCGAAGGGGTGCAGTGGAGCGCCTTGGTAGAGCAGTTTGGCGAGCAGAGATTGCAAGACTACTTACCGGTTGCCGGCGAGTTGTGCGAGCTCGAGCTTCTGGAGAACCAGGCGGATAATTTCCGGCTGACCCGGCGAGGCATGTTGTTCTCGAACGAGGTCTTCGCCAGGTTCCTAGGCGTATACCGGACTCAACCGGTCACGTTATGAAGCCTGGGTGGAAGCTCGATGCCTTTCTGGAGGGGAATCGCCCTTTGTTCCCTGTGTTCCCCCTGTTCCCGGGCCGAGGAAAAGCGCAAATCCTTGCCTGCAGAGCGTTTAGTCAGGATTTATACTATTTTTATGGCGAAATACTCGATTGTTGTCCCCTTTCACAACGAGGAAGAGAATGTCACCGCGCTTTATGATCGTCTGAAGGCAGTGATGGAACAGATCGGCGAGAGCTTCGAATTGGTTCTGGTGGACGACGGATCGAGCGACCGCACCTACAAGCTGCTGGAAGAGATTGCCGCCGTGGATAGCCGCGTGCTCGTGGTCAAGCTGCGGCGTAACTTTGGCCAGACCTCCGCGCTGGCAGCAGGCTTCGATCATTCTCAAGGCGACTATATCCTGGCCATGGATGGCGATCTGCAGCACGATCCCGCCGAGATTCCCGATTTTGCGGCGAAGCTTGAAGAAGGCTATGACGTGGTCAGCGGCTGGCGCAAGGATCGCATCGACAGCTTCGTCATGCGCCGCATTCCTTCGCGCTGCGCCAACTGGTTGATGGCCAAGCTGTCCGGGGTCGACATCCACGACTTCGGCACGACCTATAAGGCGTACCGCCGGGAAGTGATCCACAACATCCCCCTTTACGGCGAGATGCATCGCTTCATCCCAGCTCTGGCCTCGTGGTATGGGGCGAGCATTTGCGAGATTCCTATCAAGAATGTGAATCGCGAGAAGGGCAAATCCCACTATGGGATCTCGCGTACCTTCCGCGTCTTCTTCGATCTTTTGACCATTCGCTTTTTGTTGAGGTACATGACCCGTCCGCTCCACTTTTTTGGCAGCTTTGGCATCCTAAGCATGCTCATGGGCGGAGCTCTTTCGGCATTCCTGGGAGTCCTTAAGCTCTACACGCATCAGGACATCATGGATCAGCATGGGCCGTTTGTGGTGGTCGCGGGCGTCCTGATCGTTGCCGGTATTCAGATGCTAGCTATTGGTCTGCTGGGCGAATTGCAGGTGCGGCATTATCACACCTCCTCACATCGCTCGCCTTACGCCATTGATCGGCTCGTCCGGTTGCGTTCTCCTGAAGAGCCCAGCATGCTTCAGGAAGGTTAATGTTCAGACATCTTTTTTTGCCGCTTTTGACGACGGCGCTGGCGCTTCCTGCAATTGCTCAAACAACACCCGCGTGGGAGCCTGCCCCAGGTCACCAAACAATCACGCTGTGGCCCAATGGCGCGCCCGGGGGCCAGCCGAATCCAGGGCCGGAAAAAGATGCGGGCGGTCCGCTCGATGCTGTGGGCAGAACCGTCCTGCGGCTCACCAACGTCTCCTCGCCGACCATTACTCTGTATCCACCGCCCAAGGGGCAGGAGACGGGGGCGGCGGTCGTCGTCTTCCCCGGCGGGGGCTATAACCTCCTTGCCATCGACAAGGAAGGCACGGAGATCTGCGCCTGGCTCAACTCGATTGGAGTCACCGCGATTCTTCTGAAATATCGGGTCCCGGATTCGGGGCCTTATCCCAAGTCGAGCGCGGCGTTACAGGATGCGCAGCGGGCCGTCGGCCTGGTTCGCGCTCACGCGGCCGATTGGCACATCGATCCACATCGAATCGGCGTGCTTGGCTTCTCCGCCGGCGCCCATCTTGCGGCTGCATTGAGCAACCAGTACGAGAGCCGCATCTATAGCCCGGTCGATGCCGCGGATAAGGTAAGCTGCCGCCCTGATTTCGCTGTCATCATTTATCCAGGCTATCTCGCCCAGCCGGGAAGTTCCGCCCTCAACCCGGCTATCAAAATCGATCCCGATGGACCGCCCGTATTTCTCCTTCAGGCTGAAGACGACCCGGTGCGCGTCGAAAACAGCCTGGCATATTACTTGGCTCTGAAGAATGCCAAAATACCCGTCGAGATGCATCTCTACGCTGTAGGCGGTCACGGCTACGGTCTGCGATCTCCGGCGAACCTCCCCATCCACACCTGGCCGCAAACAGTTAACGTGTGGTTTCACACCATCGGCGTCTTAATCCCAGCAGGCTGAAGTTGATGGTGTTACGGTGGGCGCACCAGGTTTCGATGTGGAACCCGCGATTCTCCGGTTCCTCAGCCATTGCATAGGCCGGCGGCCGTTTACGTTCTCGGATGCTTGCTACGTCAATATAGCGACAAGGTTCCGTGCTCCGTGAAGAATAGGAATGACCTGCAGAGGTGCTGTTTCCGGATCGTAAACAACGAAATAGTTTCTGTAGGGCTGCACGACCCAGAACCTCACAGGCAGATCGGTTAGCTCCTTTCGGATTTGACCCGCTCCGGGAGAATTGGCAATAAATGCAGAAGCAGCATAGATTGCCTCCTCAACGCGGTCTGCTGCTTCCACGCTGTCCTTGGCGATGAAGCTCCAGATTGAAAGGAGATCAGCTTCGGCTTGCGGGGTGAATTGGTACTCGGTCATGCTCAGTGGCGGTCAGTTAGCCAAGCACGTTTTTTTTTGCTGCAAATTTGAGCGGACTCGGTCCGCATCGATCAACTCGCCGCGCTTTGCTGCGGCAAAACCATCCGCAATCCTCGAATTGATTTCCGCCCGGTGCTCGGCAAGCCAAGTCTCTTGAGCGTGGAGCAGGGAAACCGCGTGCTCGACGTATTCATCTACAGACTGGTAGGGGCCGCGGTCTACGTCCTGCCTTACCAAATCCTCGAGCTCGGGACGAAGCTGAATATCCATGCCCACAGGCTACCGTATTTTCCATGACTCGCGAGTGGGAAATGGAGGTCCCCCGACCGTTCCGATCGAATGTAAAGATCCGCATTTTATTCCTACCGGGTCTTCTGTCCTCAATGCCGCCTGAAGTTGACCTCGATATGCACTTGCACCGCAACCGGTTTGCCTTGCAGCGTACCGGGCGTAAAACGATATTGCTCTACCGCTTGCATTGCGCTCTTGTCAAAGGCAGGCGCGAAAGAGCGAGCCACCTGAATCTGCTGTGGCTGTCCCTTCTCATCGACGACGGCGCTGATGACAACTACGCCTTGCCGTTTTTCTCCCTTTGGATATTCAGGATCAGGAGCGTAGACCAACTTCGGCGGTAAAACAGCCCCTCCTACATGGTAGATTTGCGCCGGTGTGGCTGCGACCCTCTGGGAGAAGTTCTGGGAAGCATTCTGGATTGGGGCGCCCACGGATTTCGCCTGCTCCTCCACATTTGCCGTCAGGGCAACGGCTGCAATTCCGCTCAAACCCAGCAGAAAGATTCCCGACGCAGCCAGGATCGCTCTTTTCCTTCGGCTGATGGACGGTTGAGATGCCATTAAGCTCATAATTCGATTCTCCAAGGTGTTAGCATCGAACATTCCGATGGCGTGGGCGGAGTTCGTCGTGACGCCGGTATGCATCGCGGCAGCCAGACGAAGAAGGGAATGCGCGTAAGAGCGGGACCCGGCAATGCGCTCGGCGGCCATTCGATCGCAGATCAGCTCACGTGTCTCGGCGATGCGTGACTTCATCATCCAGGCCGCTGGATGGTAGGCGATGGGCAGCGAAATGAGCTCATAAAGCAGGTTCAACAAGAAATCCCGCCGCTCGAGATGCGCGCATTCATGGCCCAAAGCCGCGGCAAGATCCTCCCCTGTCGACTCTGAAAGAAAGCCGGGTGTAAGCAATAAGAGTTGATTTCGAGCGCCGACCGTCACCGGCCCGGCAATTTCTGAAGAGCAGGCCAGCGTCGCGCCGCGGATTGCGAAAACTCCCCCGCAGCGGCCCCAAATCTCCGCGGCCACTGGAGGAATGGCAACGGCGGTCGAGCGGCGCCCGAGTCTTCGTGCTTTGTGCAGACCCCATCCCAGCCGAAGACCGGCAAAAATGAGAAAAGCGAGGTAGCCGAAAAGTATCGTGAAGTAAATCGCCGGCGTGACGCGAACGCTTCCAGGAGCAAGACCCACCATGCCAGGAGCGCGGTGAGCGTCTGCCAGAAGGCCTACCGGTCCTCCGCCGAGGAGCAGATGCACGCTCGCCGATCCTTGCTTGAACGCTCCTAATGGCGCAATCGCGGCGGCAATCAGCGCGGCTGCCCACGCGCGATGCTGGGCCACGGAACCCAGCTTGCCAAGGATCCGGCTCACCACCCATGCCGTCATCAGCAGGAGCGGAGTTTGCCATGCGGAGTTCACGAAATACTGGACAACATATCTGCTTGCTTCAATCATCTGCGTCGCTCCTCTCTTGAGCGGCCACTTGGCGCAATAGTTTGGCTATGCGTTCAGGGTCGGTCTGGCGGCTTTTGATCAAGCTCATCACCAGCTGATCCGCTGAGCCTCCAAACATGCGATTCACCAGGTCATGAAGCGCGTGGCTGGAAACCTTGTCCTCCGATATGGCGGCCCGATACTCGTAAGCTCTTCCTCGCAATGTTCGCTTGACCTTTCCCTTCCGCTGAAGGATGTTCAGCATTGTCTGCACCGTGGTGTACGCGAGGCTGGAATCGGGATTGAGCGCTTCCTGGACAGCCTGGACATTGCCCGGACCATTTTTCCAGAGAACCTGCATGATCTCGAGCTCAAGAGGAGTAAGGGAAGAAGAGCGCTTTTTGCGGACAACCATCGGATCTCGTCTCCTAATAATTTAGGACATTAGACCCGAAGCGCGAGATTTGTCAACCTGGATTGCTCGCAGATGGGACGATTTGGTTCGGTTACCAGTCGAAGAGCGTTCCGTCCAGCTTGCGATTGATAGGCAGATACGCGCGCTGGTAAGGGAACTTGGCGGCGAGTTTTTCATCTATATCGACGCCCAGTCCGGGGACATCGCCGGGCAGCATATATCCCGATTGGAAGCGGTAGGCGTGGGGAAAGACTTCATCGGTTTCGGCGGAGTGCGGCATGTGCTCCTGGATGCCGAAATTATTGATGGCCAGATCAATGTGGAGGGCGCCCGCCATGGTCACCGGCGAGAGATCGGTGGCGCCATGGCATCCGGTGCGCACGTTAAAGATGGCGGCGAAGTCAGCGATCTTCTTCAGCGGGGTAAAGCCGCCGGAATGCGCCAGAGCCATTCGCAGATAGTCGATCCACTGATTACGTATCAGCTCTTGGGTATCCCAAACTGTATTGAACACCTCGCCGGTGGCAATCGGTGTCGTGGTGTGCTGGCGTATGAGGCTATAGCCCTGCTGCAATTCGGCGGGTAGCGGGTCTTCCATCCAGAATAGGCGGTAAGGCTCGAGATCCTTGCCCAGGCGGGCAGCTTCAATGGGGGTCAGCCGATGATGGCAATCGTGCAGGAGATGAAGCTCGTCGCCGAACCGCTGCCGGACCTGCTCGAACAACTTCGGCGCATGCCGGAGATACGCTTCGGTCGACCATCTGCTCTCTGAGGGTAGCCCTCTCTCCGCCGGTTCATAAGGAACGTCGGATTTCGGCACTCCGTAGGTGGACTCCAGTCCGGGAATACCACTTTGCACGCGAATCGCCAGATAGCCCATCTCCATGTGCCTGGCGACATCATCGACGGCTTCCTCAATGCCTGCTCCATGCGCGTGTGCGTACACCAGCACACCTTCGCGGCTCTTGCCGCCAAGGAGGTTGTAGATAGGAGTATTCAGCGCCTTGCCTTTAATATCCCACAGCGCAATGTCGATGGCTCCAATCGCAGCCATGGTCACCGGCCCGCGGCGCCAATACGCGCCGCGGTAGAGATATTGCCAGATATCCTCGGTCTGAAAAGGATCGCGGCCGATGATACATGGAAGCACATGCTCGGTCAGATAGCTGGCTACGGCGAGCTCTCTGCCATTGAGGGTGGCATCACCAAGTCCGTAAATGCCTTCATCAGTCTCGACTTTGAGAGTTACAAAATTGCGGCCCGGTGAGCAGAGGATCACGCGGGCATTCACGATCTTCATGAAAGCGCCTCTCCGAAATTGTCAGTGTCCTGTTTACAACAGGTTCGTATTGGATGCAAAGCCAACCGCTTACTGGTGCGCTCCATATCCAGTGGGATCGGATGGGGAGCGAGGATAAATCTCCACATAGTCTAATGGAGCGGGCTCTCCGTCATCCGGGTGTCCGTCGATCGTCAAGATGTCTCCTGGGCGCAGAACGATTCCGTGGACGGTGAAGCGAGTGGAAGAGCTTCCGTCCGGATGGTCGCTGGGGAAGGTGTTGTTGTCACCTGCCCAATGGGCAATGGGCTTTTGATTGAGCAGGAGGGTGTAGGCGGATGAGCCGTTGCGCTCATCGAAGTACTGAACGGCGATCTCATACTCGCCACTAGGCCGATTGAGAGTAGCGGTTGCCTTGCAGTCGACTCTGCGGTTGCACACCACTGCTTTGCCTCCGGATGCGGTTTCCCACGGGGTGACATCGACTGGCGTATATCCGTCGAGCTGCATGTCTTCGGCTTCAATCCGGTCGGGATAGTGGCCAACCCGCCCCTTGGCGTCGGGAATGCCCGACATTCTGTAGAACCACTTAATCACCGCATCGCGCCACACAATGGCATGTCCTACCTGATACTGCTGGAGACCCAGAACTTTCTCAAATCGCTGGTTATCCACCAATCCCTTCAGGCTCAGCCATTGGCGCAGGAGCGTCTTTGCACCCTCTACCCCGTCATAGTGGGAGTCATAGATATATTGGATCACCGTGCTTCCCGAATTCAGACGGTGGGTGTAAGGAACGTGGTGCATGAACAGCAACAAGTTGTCCGGACACGTCTCGAGCGATTCATACATGCGCGCCACTTGCGGAGGGTACTGGCCAATAAAGCCGGTTCCCGTTGCCACAGTGCGGTCCATACCGACACCTTCTTGGTCGGCCCGGAACCATTGTCCCCATCCGTTATGCTCGGCGGATGCGACTCCTGGCCCGTAGTGAGCCCCAATAATATTGGTAAGTGTGCCGATGCCAAGCGGTCCGGTGTACTGCTCGTAGTAATGCCATGAAGGAAGCAACATACTATCGATCGTTTGGACAACTATGGGGTTGTTGCCGAAGGTCATGCGCGTCCAATCTTCGGCGATCGTCTCAGCCGATGTGTCCGGGTTCCAAGCCAGACGAGCATACCCATAGAGGTTGGCCATGGCGAGCGGGTGGGCAAGCCAGTTCGTATCCAATCCGACATTAACGACCGCGACGAATCCTCCGGTTGGACGATCGAAGGACTTACCTTCCACGATCTCCTTAACCGGCGTGGAGCGGTTTTCAGCGCGCAGATCGAAATCGAGAGCTTGCTTCCACATCGGGACCAGGAATACAAGATGATGCTGCTGGCCGGTGTATTCCTGCGTAACCTGGAGCTCGATAGCTTCATTGGTGTGCCGCAGGCCGGCGAATAAGGGAGAAACCGGCTCGCGTACCTGAAAGTCGATAGGGCCATTCTTCACCTGGACGATTACGTTGTCATCGAATTTGCCGTCCAGGGGATGAAAGATGTCATAGGCGGCGCGGGCACGGTCGGCCTTAAGATTGCGCCAATCCAGATGATGGTCATAGACGAAGGCCCGATACATGACGATTCCGCCATGCGGCTTGAGCGCACGCGCCAGAAGGTTGGCTGCGTCAACCGGCGTGCGGCCGTATTGCGAAGGCCCAGGGCGCCCCTCGGAGTCGGCTTTGATTTCAAATCCTGCGAAATCCGGAATTTGGCTGTAGATTTCATCAGCCTTACTCTTCCACCAGGCGATCACCTGAGGGTCCATTGGATCAAATGTGCTCAATCCGCCCACCACCTTGGGACTGCTTAGATCTACGGAGAGGGAAAGCTTGACTCCCCATGGACGAAATGCATCGGCGATCCGTGCAAATTGCCGAATCATCTCAGGTGTCAGCGTTCTGAGATCGGCATTGACATTGTTGACGGCGCAGCTATTGATACCGACGGAGGCGAGAAGGCGCGCATAGTCACCCGCCCGCGTGAGGTCCTGCCGCACCGCTCCGTTATCGAAAAAAATGGAGCGGCCGGCGAAACCACGTTCAATGCTGCCGTTGAAGTTGTCCCACTGATTGACCCAGCGTATCGGAGCGGCCGGAGACTGACTTTCATGGAAAGAGGGTGAAATATCCCTCTGCTCGGCGATGTGTTCAAGAAGATGGAAGCTTCCGTAAAGCACTCCAGGCGCATCCTCTCCGGCGATAAGCCAGTAGGTATGGCCGTGTTGGCGAACGGTTGCCAGGATAAATCCTCCTGCATTTATTCTGACTGGAGTTCGCCAAGCTGGAAATTGATGGTGCAACTCGGCGACAGTTCCGACCACGAAGGAATTATCGAGTGGCATGCGGCTATCCACCGCGATTGTTTTTCCTAACATGGATTCGAGGCCGCGTACTGTTTCCCTCTCCGCGGACTGCACTACAACTGCCTCATCCAGAGCGACAATCCTGCCGGGCAGCGAGGCATACTGTTTCAACATCTGTTCATTCTTGATCGGTGCATAGCGAAGCCATCCATCGGCGCCATTCTCAGCCTGCGTGGCTGTGCCGCAGGAGAGGAAGAAAACCGCCCAAGCGGCGGCTCTCCGGCATTGGCTCAAGGGCATCATCGACGGGAGACTCCTGCTTGTTGTGTTTTCATTGGTTCACTCCGCTTGCCAGATAACCACCGTCCACGGTGATAATTTGCCCAGTCACGTAGGACGCGCTGTCGGAGGCAAGGAAAATGGCCGCTCCGACAAGCTCCTCCGTATGACCGAATCTCTTCATGGGAATCCGCAGGCACATCTCCCGTCCGCGCCCCGTCTTATCCAACAGTTCACTATTGAGCGAAGTAGGAAAGATGCCCGGGGCGATTGCGTTCACGCAAACCCCATGCGGAGCAAGCTCAATTGCCAGCGACTTGGTCAACGAGCCTACTCCGGCTTTGCTTGCGCAGTAGGCGGCCACATCGTAAAACGCGACAAAAGTGGCCAGAGAAGCAATATTGACAATTCGGCCGTACTTTTGGGCTACCATAGTTCGCCCAAAGATCTGGCAGGCGCGGAGTGTCCGGTAAGGTTCGTTTCCATGATCCTGTTCCATTCGTCTTCCGAGCAGTCCAGGGTTGGGACGCGCTGCGTTATGCCTGCCGAGTTCACCAGGATATCGGCTCGCCCGAAGGCTTCGATGACCCGGCAGTGAAGCGCTGCGATTGACTTCCGGTCAAGAACGTCGGCTCGATGTATGAGAGTGCGGCGGCCCAGGCGCTCGATTTCTCCAGCCGTCTGTTCTACCTCATCCATGCGCCTGGATGCAGGTACAACATCGGCGCCTGCCTTGGCCAATCCGATGGCAATGGCTCTTCCTATGCCGGAGGTTCCTCCGATCACGACCGCGGTACGCCCGCAAAGATTAAAGTTATCCCTACCCATCTGAATGCCCTCGTAGACCAGGAAAGCTGAAAGGAAATCAATCTATTTAGTTTTGCATTCGAATCAAACAGAGTTTAACTCGCGTCCTGGTCGAAAAGAAATCTTCTTGCCCCGGATAAGCAGGGTTTGATGTCTAATCTTATATTTCAATTGACAATATTGCGCGCCGAAACCTATAGTCTTCCTCGCGTACTAATTGCGAATTCAGGGGAGGACCTGTGCGAAGCTGGCGATGGAAAGATTTATCGCTCCTGGTAGTTCTGCTCATCCCGCCGGCGGCAGGCGCCGCTCAGGCCACGCAAGCGGCTAAGGCCGGAGCGATGGCCCCGGCGCAGGTGACATCGGAACAGGATAGGCAAGAGATGCTGGATCAGCTTCACATCAGCTCGCTTCGTCCGGGCGCCGATCCCAGGCATCCCGACTCGCCCAACGCGGTGAACTATGACGAGTCGAAGGCAAACCCCTATCCGAAGCTGCCCGACCCGCTGATTCTGAACAACGGAAAAAAAGTCACGACCGCCAGAATGTGGTGGAAAGTGCGTCGCCCGGAGATCGTCGAATATTTCGACCAGGACATCTATGGCCGCGCTCCAAAACATACTCCCAAGGTCAAGTGGGAGGTGAAGGACACGGTCGATGAAAAAGTCGGCGGAATTCCGGTTATTACCAAGAGGCTCATCGGTCATGTCGACAACTCGTCGTATCCAGCTGTTACGGTGGACATCCAGTTGACGCTGACCACACCTGCAAATGCTGCCGGGCCGGTGCCGGTGATCATGCAGTTTACCTACGATCCCGCCTTGATGGCTGCTCTCCGGCGCCGCCTGGGAGCGAATTGGCCCGCTCCCTTTCCCGGTCCCACGTGGCAGGAGCAGGTTCTCGCGAAAGGCTGGGGATATGCAACGCTCATTCCCACCTCGGTGCAGGCGGACAACGGCGCGGGTTTAAGGCAGGGAATTATCGGTCTGGTAAACAAGGGCCGGCCGCGTAAGCCCGATGATTGGGGCGCATTGCGCGCCTGGGCTTGGGGAGCCAGCCGCGCCTTGGATTATTTTGAAACGGATAAGGCCGTGGATGCCAAGCAGGTGGGCCTCGAGGGCCACTCCCGCTACGGTAAGGCGACGCTCGTCGCCATGGCCTACGATCAACGTTTCGCTATCGGGTATGTCAGTTCCTCCGGCGAAGGCGGCGCCAAGCTTCTCCGCCGCAACTGGGGCGAACTGGTAGAGAATTTGGCTGCCGCGAACGAATACCACTGGATGGCGGGCAATTTCCTCAAGTACTCCGGCCCGCTGCACGCCAAAGATCTGCCGGTCGACGCTCACGAATTGATCGCCTTGTGCGCACCGCGGCCGGTGTTTATCAGCGGAGGCGCGGCGCCCGGAGATGCATGGGCGGACGCCAAGGGCATGTTCATGGCTGAAGCCGCCGCTGGACCTGTATACAGGTTTTTGGGCAAAAAAGACCTGGGCACAACCACATTTCCTCCGATCGGGACCGCGCTGATCGATGGCGACCTGGGATTTCGCCAGCATCATTACGGACACACAGACGCTCCAAACTGGCCCACCTTCCTTACCTTTGCGAGCCATTTCATCAAGGGCCTCCGCTTGCCGCGTCCCAAAGCGCGAGCGCTCTGAAGTGACGCGATTATCGCAATCGAAAGACACTGCCTGCCAGGAGAGAAGGGAACGATGAAGCATGAAGGGGTGTGCCGCTTGCAATCCATCGCGGGCGTAGGGATGAAAACGATTTTGGCTGCGGCGCTGGTTAGCGGATATGGAATAACTGCCTTCGCACAATCTCATCCCGCCAGGAATACCAAGAGCGGGCCGGTTGTGGTCCTCGATTCCAGGGTAACCATACTCGAAACGCCGGACGAGCCAATGCCGATCCGGGAAGCGGTGAGTGACCTTGCGGCTGATTTTCAGAAGGTTCTGGGAACCAAGCCGAGGATTGTGAGCAACGATCAAGATGCGGGACCGGCGACAATCCTGATCGGCGAGCAGTCGAAGATTCCCCGGAGCATGCGGCCCACGGGCTTGACTGCGCCGGAATCGTTTTCTATCTCCGTGGCTGCCGCGAACTGGAGCACCAAGCAGCCAACCCGGGCCGTAGTGCTGGCCGGCGCGGACATGCGCGGGACCATCTATGCTATCTACCAATTTTCCCAGGATTATCTCGGTGTCGATCCTTTGTACTACTGGACCGATCACCAGCCTGCCCGCCGCGCCCGTATTGAAGTTCCTGCGTCGCTGGACAGAGCATTTCCCGCTCCTGTCTTCAAGTATCGCGGCTTCTTTCTCAATGACGAGGATCTCTTAACCGGATGGGCGCCGGGAGAAAAAAAGGATAAGACCGGAATCTCGCTCGCGGTATGGAACAAGGTTTATGAGACCATCCTCCGCCTCAAGGGAAACATGGTGGTGCCGGGAACCTGGATTTTTCCGAATGATCCGCAAATCAAGCTGGCTGGGGAGCGGGGACTGATCATGACCCAGCATCACGCCATCCCTCTGGGCTTGAACGTTGCCCGATGGCCCAAGGACGTTCCTTATAACTACAGCACCCATCCCGAGATTCTTGAGCGGGCCTGGAAGGACGCGGTTGCTTCCTATCCGCCGAACCAGGAGATTCTTTGGGCCGTAGGTCTGCGCGGCTTGTCGGATGTCAGCTATGCTTCGATGGATCCAAGCGTCAGGGGGAATGACAAAGCCTTGGGCCAGCTAATCAGCAAGGCCATCGCCGATCAGATGCGCATTGTCCGCGCCGTCCACCCGAATGCGAAGTTCGACACCGACTTATGGCAGGAGGGAGCGAGGCTCGTTCAGCAGGGCGACCTCAAAATACCTGCCGAGGTAATTCCGGTGTGGGCGGATCTTGGATACGGATACTTACAGGACAAGGGCGAAGTGGCCGCCGGGCAGGGTGCTTACTACCATGTCGCAATGATGAATAACCGCTCCAATCAGCTTACGGAGATGGTCCCGGTAGCGCGCATCTTCTCGGAACTAGGCCGGTACGCGAAAGCCGGAGCCACGGAATATCTCCTGGTCAACACCAGCGACATTCGTCCGGTGGTCATGACGGCCAAGGCGGTAATGGACGTGGGATGGAAAGGGGTCCCGCAGGGACGCGCAAGTGCAAGCGGCGAGTTTTACCGGCAATGGGCCGCGGAGGAATTCGGAGAGAAAGCCGCGCCTGCGGTCGCTGAGGTCTACAAGGAGTACTTTGCCGCCCCCGCGCATTTTGGCGAGCCGCCGCGGGAGTATGGGGATCAGCTTTATCACACCGAGGCCCGGCAGATGATGCTGACTTATATGACCGACTCGCCGCTCTACTCTATCCCGAGCCAGGCCCCCAAATGGGAACCCCCGCACATCCTTGAACCGCGGTCTGGCCGGGGTGTCGGCAAAGATTGGCTTCGCGAGACGGTGACAAAAGAGATTCAGCAATGCGGTGATGCGCAGCCGCGATGGGACGCGGTATGGAACAAGGCCGTTGCGGCCGAACCGCTGGTCGCTCCCGGGCGTTTGCCGTTTTATCGCGCCCAGGTATTGGCGATGATTGCGATCAACAGGGAGAGCAACCGCATCCTGTTCCTGATATCGAAAGCTATTCAGGATGCGGAGAATGGACAGACGGCCGAAGCCCGCCAAGCGGTCGAGCAGGCATTGAGCGCGCTCGACGAGATTCATCATGCCGAGGTTAACGCGGAATACGGTAAATGGAAAGACTGGTATAGGGGAGACTGGCTGACCGGTATCTACAGAACACGCGAAATGGTTCAAACCTTCGCAGCCTTTCTCGACGATCCGCTGACTCACTTATCGCCACCCCTTGTTTGGAATGGATGGGAGGCCTATTACCACATCATGCACTATGAAGGGGATCGTTCGGCCGACGTAAAATGAGTGTTTATCGGAATCCCAGGTCCCAGAATCGGGACCTGGGGCACCCGGCTTTTCTTTCTGTCATTCCCGAAGGGAATCTGCTTTTTGTATTCGCAGCGCTGTAAGTGCGAATACAGAAGGCCGGAGCATTTCAGACCAATTGTCCATAGGCTACGATGCAGTCGTAATTCAATTGGACAACGCCATGCCTCTCATTCTCGCTGAACAGGCGCTCGATTTGCTCGATCATTGCGGTATAGGCGGGATGCCCGGGCGTCGGCATGTACGAAGAAGATACAACTCTGCCGATAAGCGCATCGCGGTCCAATAATTGAAAATTCTCTAAACCGGCGAGGCGCATGGGAGCAGGATCGAAGAAGGCGCGCAGAGTGCTCTCATTGGGATACCTGCCTTGTACGGCTTCATAATCCACTCCGAACCTCTGCAACAAGTCTTCATAACCTCGATGGAAGGCGTCGCCATCCTCGCGGCGCAGGTTGTAAGCGATGACGCACCATCCGCCGCGCTTCTGAATCCGGGAAAATTCTTTTTTCGCCCGCTCAAGATCGAACCAGTGCAGCGCCTGGGCCACGGTAACGAAATCGGCGCAGGCTTCCGGTAACCCGGTATGTTCGGCAGTTCGTTCCATCACGACGAGAGCTGAATGCCGGCGTTGAAGTTCGCTGCAAGCGGATCGCATCTCCGCATTCGGTTCAATAGCTGTAACCGGGTTCCCGTTTTCAAGAAGGAGTTCCGCGAAAATTCCCGTCCCCGCTGCAACATCCACGATATTGGACTGAGGCGTCAATCCACATTCCCGCCCCAGCAAAGCCAGAATCTCTTTTGGATAGTCCGGCCGAGCGAGTTTGTAGCTCTCCACCCTTCCGGTAAATCGAGTTTCATTTTTTCCAGAGACCGCCATGTTTCCTCTCGATAGCTCAGAGATGCCATCAAATGGAGATACTATACTCTGCCTAAAGGAGGCGATATGAAGGCGCTCCGCTTGCATCAGTTCGGCGATTTGAGCAATCTCAAGCTCGAAGAACTCCCAGACCCAGTCCGAGGAGAGGGCGAAGTGATTATCCGGGTGCGCGCTGCATCGATTAATCCCAGCGACGTTAAAAACGTGCAGGGAAGAATGGAAGGTGTTACCCTTCCACGGACTCCGGGAAGGGATTTCGCAGGAATCGTGGTGGATGGTCCATCGCATCTCCATGGCGTAGAGGTGTGGGGCACTGGCGGAGACATAGGCTTCACCCGCGATGGAAGCCATGCGGAATATCTCGTGATTCCAGCGGATGCGGTTACGCCGAAGCCGGACAATCTCACATTTGAGCAGGCAGCATGCGCCGGCGTGAACTTCGTTACCGCCTATGAAGGTCTGGTTGCTCGCGCCAAGGTTCAGACCGGTGAAACGCTATTGGTAACAGGTGCGAGAGGAGGCGTCGGCTCCGCCGTGCTTCAGTTGGGTCAAGCTCTTGGCGCGAAGCTGATCGCCGTCGATCGGAAGCCGCTGAAAGCCGGCGAATTCGAAGGCGTAGAGTTGCTGGGGCATATCGATTCCAGCGGACCAAACTTGGGCGAAGCGGTTCGGCACCTCAACGGCGGGAGGGGCGTGGATGTGGCTTACGATTGTGTGGGTGGGGGACTGTTCGAGCCCGTTCTCTCAACCTTAGGTCACCGCGGGCGGCAGGTTTCAATCACCTCCGTGGGGAGCCGGCGGGTCAGCTTCGATCTGCTCGATTTCTATCATCGCAGCTTGACCCTCCTGGGTGTGGATTCACGAGCGCTCATTTCCACGGATTGCGCGAAGCTGCTCGAGGCGATGTCGCCGCTCTTTGTGACCGGCCGGGTGAAGCCTGCGAGAATTGCAAAATCCGGCTCACTCGAAGATGCCCAAGAAGCTCTACTCCTACGTGGATAAGGGCGGCAAGGGTAAAGTTGTTTTTATCTTCCCGGATTAGGAAGGTGCTTGGGCAGTGCAACCGTAGAACCGGAGGTGACAGTTGTCACCCCGGGCGGCTGACCTTTACCACTGGCGCCGGAGAATCTCAGGTCCCAGAATCGGAATGTTGGACGCCCGCAATGGTTGGAGAGGACGAGAGGCAACTCTATGGTTGAGCACGCCGAATTAGCCGAAGCGATGAGCGGCCGAGGCGAGCGTCCGTGGAAAGCCGCGGCCAGCCATCACCGGCCGCTTTGGGCCCGCTGGTTCCGCAGCCAGAGCCACCATCTCTGGCTGGTCTTCACCATCTTCTTTTTTGCCCACGCCTATTACACGCGCTCCTTACGCTCTTGGGTGGAGGCGGCCTGCATGTGGCTGTTCTTCCTTCTGCTCTACGCCGGCGCTTACGGCGCCAGCGGATGGAAACGCACAGTCAGCCTGGTTTGCATGCTGCTGCTTGGCATTTGCTACCTGCCGCTGAACTATGGATCGGTCGGAGCCTTCATCTACTTCGCGGCCGCGGTCGCGGCTTCTATTTCTTCAGGCAGGCGGCTCGCTTGGATCCTTTGCTTCGAATGCCTCTGCGTGGTGCTGGAAATTTCTTATTTTCACCTGGATTCCTGGGTCCTGAGCACGGGAGTCCTCCTCCCGCTGATCGTGGGAATAACAGTCTTCAGCGAGACGCAACAGAGGAAATCGGACGCCCGTCTCCGCCTGGCGCATGAAGAGATTGAGCACTTGGCCAAGCGAGCCGAGCGGAGCGAATCGCGCGAGACATGCATGATGTGCTTGGGCATACGCTGTCGATGATTGTGCTCAAGAGCGAGCTAGCCGGACGGCTAATCCAGGCGGACCCGTTAAGGGCGTCCGGCGAAATCGGCGACGTCGAGCGGACAGCCAGGCAGGCTCTCGCGGAAGTTCGCCAGGCCATCGGCGGGTATCGAGCCGAAAGCCTGGCTGCGGAGATCGAGCGAACGCGCCGCACCTTGAATACCGCGGGGTTGAATCTGGTCTGCAACGCCGAGTCAATTCCACTGAGACCTGCCGATGAGACGGTGCTCTCGCTCATCGTGCGCGAGGCTGTAACCAACATCGTGCGTCACGCCAACGCGCGCGAGTGCCGGCTCCTGATCGAGAACCAGGATGGGCATGCGCTGCTCATCGTCGCTGACGATGGGCGCGGGGAGTCCGCCAGGAGGGCAACGGACTGCGCGGCATGCGCGAGCGCGCGGAGGCGCGTGGAGGAAAGTTCACGCTGAACTCAGAGAATGGAACCCAACTCAGGATTCTGCTCCCGCTGGAGCAGCGCTCATGAACCCCAAGCTGCGTGTCATTCTGGCGGAAGATCAGAGCATGATTCTGGGTGCGCTGGCGGCGTTGCTTGAAACCGAGCCGGACATCCTGGTCGTGGGGCGGGCCAACAACGGCCGCGAGGCTCTGAAATGCATCGCCGCGCAGATGCCCGATGTGCTGGTGACCGACATCGAGATGCCGGAGATGAATGGCCTGACGCTGGCCGCCGAGGTGCGCCAATACTTTCCCCGCGTGCGCACGGTCATCCTGACCACCTTCGCGCGCGCCGGCGATCCGCGCCGCGCCATGGATGCGGGAGCCCAGGGCTACCTCCTAAAAGACCGGCCCGCT
>CAVPKQ010000019.1:0-224712 GCA_963705665.1 uncultured Acidobacteriaceae bacterium
GGATCGCAATATCTTCGACCAGGGCTGAGATGTGATCGTCTAACGCTTGATCCGCATCGTCCCAGATATAGGGACGTTCATGTCCCGGCTCGACGCCGACAACGCGCTTCACAGCCTGGTAAAGCGGGCGGGTGGCATCGGATAGCGTCTCCAGCGCGTTGTAATGATGAAATCGCTGGAAGGTTTGCAAGTCGGCGGCCTGTGCGGCAAAGATCAGCGCCACCGCCATGTATTGATGGCAGGTGTCGAGCGACTCGCGCGTCAACACGGCCGATCCCAGCCCTTGGCTGTTGATGTTTTGATTGAACTGTTCGGCATGCGTGGGGAAGCGGTCGGCAATGGATTGGCCAAAAAAGGAGATCCGGGGCATCAGGGAATTCCCCGTCAGTTGAAGCGCTTTGAGTCCGGTGTTGATGAAGCTTCCCGGATTGCCTACCAGCGACGCCGGCAGGCCGTTACTGAACTCAGGCGTAACTGCGAGCGCGATCTGGACGTCAAGGTGTTTGGTCAGCATTCCCAGGTGGTACCGCATCTGGTCCATGCCCACGCCGATATACTGTCCCAGGAAATTGCCGCAGTGGTAAGCGATACCCGCCTCGCCGTCGATCAGCGGGTTGTCGGTGGCTGAATTCGCCTCCACCTCCACCTGGCCGGCAATGGTCATCATGCCATCTACCACCGGCCCCAGATACTGGGGAAGGCAGCGCAGCGAATAGCGGTCTTGAATGAGTTCCCCCGGAAGGCGGTCCCGGGTGGTTCCTGCCTCCGCCCGGCTTAGCCTCGATCCTTTCAGTAAGGAGAGCATCTCGGCAGCGACCCATTTCTGGCCTGGGTGTGGCTTATGGTCATGGATGAACGGTTGGAAAGACTCGTCGGAGGCCCGCAACGCCTGGGCAAGAATGGCATGGACGGAAACCGCCATCGCCAGCATCTGCAATCCATCCACAGTGCAGGTAGCCGCGACCCCGGTCATTACCGACGTCCCGTTCATAAGCGCGAGAGCCTCTTTGGCCTGGAGAGTAAGGCGCGGCAGCCCCATTCGCTCGAGCGCCGTCAGGGCATCCATCTCCTCTCCGTCATAGTCGACACGGAAACTTGCCGCCAGACCGCAGATTGATCCCGTGATGTAGGCTAGCGGCACCAGATCCCCGCTTGCCCCGATGGAGCCGTGACAATGGACTCGTGGAATTACGTTCAGGTTGAGAAACAGCGCCAGCCGGCGGATGAGTTCCAGGCGTATGCCCGAGGCGCCTCGGAGCAGCGCATTGGCGCGAAGCAACATCGCCGCCCGGACATCTTCGTTGCTCAGATAACGCCCGGTGCCGGTCTTGTGCGAGAGAGGTAGATTGTTTTGCAGGGCGGAAGCGGCGCCCTTGGGAACAGCCATGTTCGCCATTCCGCCAAAAAGCGTGGTGACGCCGTAGATGGCCTCGCCTGCCTCAACTGCGCGTTCGATGAAAGCGCGAGAGGCGGCCACCCTTTCCAGAGCGGCGCCTTCAGGCAACTCCACATAACAGCCCTGGCGTGCGATGCGCGCGATATCCCGCAGAGTCAGACCCTCGCCCCGGATTAGGACACCGCGGACCTCATCGCCTGGCACACCTTCTGGACGCGAAACATCAATTTCCGCGGAATCAGTCAACATCGGGGGTTTAAAAGCGACTCCTCAACCGGGAAAAATTCCTTATTGCGGTTACTCTGGGATTAACCTGGGAAAACCGTAACAGCCATTGGCAGAAATAGCAGCGCCGGGAGGAATCGCAACGGTCACGAGAACAAAAGTCTGTTCCTGTGTTTCAAGTCTGATATTTTTTATTGGTTACCAAGCTAAAGCAAGTCTGGTTAAAAGTCTATAGGTCTTTTAGTAAATTCTTTCCAAGTCCATTCAGCCGGCTCTCCGCGTGCGGCCAAGCGGCCCGGCTTGTCCAACCTAGCCTGTCTAAAATGAGAAATTCGGCACTAATTTAGACAGCACTGGGCCGGCCCAGGCTTGCAGTTATTGTTTCAAACCAGGAGCTTGGCCGTCTAACTTAACAAACTAAGCTTCCTCGAAAAGGATGCGAAAGCCCTCGGTCCTCCTCAGGCTGCATCAGCGCGATAAAAGGCTGCCGATAAGGCCGCCGACAATTCGCACCGGCAAAGGCGTCAGAATCCTTTGCACCGTAGCCATCAGATCGTAATAGGCGCGAACTTCCGTGATCCTGCCTTCGCGGATATAGATTACGTCGCAGCCCTCGGTATCGATCATTGCTCCCGTCGGGGGTATTCCATGGAAAGCGCCATCCTGGGTTCCGGTCATGCGGAATCGTAGGGCGACGCGATCTCCTTCGACGATCCTGTCCAGTTCCGTGAACCGCTTGTTCGAGAATGCGGCCCGGGTTTCTTTGATAAACCGGCGAAAGCCCTCCCGGTCCAATCCTTCCATAGTGGACGGGCCGTAGAATACGAAATCCGGGGCCAGAATCTCGCCGGCGTTCGCGAAATCCCCAGTGTTCAAGAGCTCCGCTAAATAGCGATCCACCAAAGTCATGTCGTTTTCTGCCATTTGGGTGTGGGCCATTATAGCTCCTGCCTGCCGGAGAATTGCCACCGATTTACCCGCCGAGAAGAAAGCCCTGGGGGAAAATATCGATTAGGGACCGCGCCCACCCGTGTTAGGGGCAGTATTCATCCGTGGGAAGAACCGAATCAACTACAATTTGAGCTCCAGGCCGGACAATAAATTCACTTTGGCCGATGTGATCTGGAGATCCCCAGTCATAGGTATAACCCAGGCGCGTCCAGGTTCCCGGAATAGGGCGATCGTAGATGGTTCTCTTATGTTCCAGAAACCAAGCCTTGTAGGCGTCATCGATTTTGACGATTTCATTGGAAACAGGAAACTCGAGCTCGGCCTCGTGGTCTGTAATTTCCGGATCCGGGGCAGATCGAATGAGGTCTTTTGGGTGGACTCAGAACTCCGCAAATTCGCTTCTCGCAACCTCCACGGGCGGCAAACCGAGCACCTGCTGCAGCCTTAGAGTGAGTGCAGGGCAATTCTGTTCGTCTCTAAACGCGGTGCAAAATCTTCTCAGCTCGGGCTCCGCGGTTACCCAGATCAGGGTGCTATCGTCATAGGCCGGAGCGGCGGTCATAGGGCCAACAACATAGATTTCCGGGTCAGAGGCGGCAGCATATTCAACCCAAGTCACTACCTTCACCATAGAGCTGCCACTATCATCCTTTTTCCAAATTAGGCCCTTTTCGCTGGGTACGATTGCGATCAGGTCCCGCGAAATTTTCCATGGTTGAGCGTCTCGCGCATCGCGAGACGCGGCAAAGTATCTCCTCCACAACGGCGAATTCCTATCCTGTACGGACGCCAGAGAGGAGAGCAGCAAGAAATCCGCTATTGCCTTGAACATTGATTTTCTCCATGAGGTGAGCCCGTGACCTCGAGCCGGGCTATTCACCGGGCTGGAATCCGCTGCTATCGCTTGTACTCACCCTGGCTTGCTTGAATCATCCAGGATGCCGCCGCCTTTTATGCCGGGATAATGCCCGCAAGAGTAACACCGTCTGACGCGAAGCTGAATATCTTTCTTCAGATCGCAGATCCCGTTGGATGAATCGGCCAATAGTAGTTTTTGCTTATCCAGCCGCTATTGCCAGCCTCCGCCCAAGGCCCGATAGAGCGAAACATAATTTTGCAACTCCGTCGACCAGGCTTGCTCCACGCTAAGTTCTGAGGTGAAATATTGCTGCTGGGTAGTCAGAACTTCGAGAAAGCTGGTGGCTCCCCCTTTGAAGCGTACATTCGCCAGGCGGGCCGTTTCCTTATATGTGGCCGTCTGCTCCTGAAGCTTCATGCGGTATTTCTGGGATTGGGCGTAAGCGACCAGGCTATTGGAAACGTCTTCGAATGCCTGCTGTGCGGTTTGCCTATATGCCAATTCAGCTTCGCTCCGCTGCTCCCAGGCCAGCCGATACCTGTTCTTGATGCTTCCTCCTGCGTAGAGCGGCTGGACTAACTGCCCACCCAACGCCCAGAACGTGGCCGGACCTTGCAGAAAGCTAGTCAAGGCGGTGCTCTGCGCTCCAAAGGTGGCTGTCAGGGGAATTTGCGGGAAGAAAGCTGCCTTGGCGATTCCCACATTTGCATTGGCGGCTATTAAGTTCTCTTCGGCTTGGCGCACATCGCGACGGCGCTCCAGGATTGCCGAGGGCAAACCGGCAGGAATCTCAGGCATGTGCGGCTCATCGATAAGGGGCAGACCTCGCGCTATCGATTCCGGATTTCTGCCTAGCAAAATACTGAGTTGATTTTCCGTCTGCTCTATCGCTTGCTGAAGCGTGATGGCTTCTGCCTCCGCCTGTTGCACCAGCAATCGCGCTTGATATACGTCCGTGATCGCGTATTCTCCCCCCTTAAAATTGATGATATTGATGCGCAGACTCTCGTTATTGTTGGCGACGGTTTGGTTTGAAAAATCGAGCTGCGAGTCCAATTGGCGCAGCTGAAAATAGGCATCGGCTACGTCGGAGATCAAGGTTGTTTGCACCAGGTCTTTACCGTAACGTGTGGCCAGAAGACTGGCGCGCGCCGCCTCCGTCGCCCGGCGATATTGTCCCCAAAAATCGATTAGATATTTAAACTGCAATCCTGCCAGATCGAAAGTCGGGGCTCCGGGAAACTGTGCAGAACGCTCGTTCTGCACGCCTACCGTGCCGCCGAGCGAAGGCAACTGGCCAGCGCGAGTGATTCCCACGGCTGCCTGGGCCTCAAGGATGCGAGTGGCGGCAATTCGAATATCGTAGTTATTGCTGAGCGCCTCCTGGATCAGGCCCTGCAGTACCTTATCGTCAAAGACGGCCTGCCATTTCATTGCGGCGAAAGGCGTTCCCGCCGTCTGCTTGGACTGGTCTGGAGCGGCTCCGCGATATTGATCCGGTGTCGCCACGATCGGGCGCTTGTAGTTCGGGCCAAGCTCACAAGCGCATAGGGAGAGCATCAGCATGGTGGCGGCGGCGGCTTTGATCTTCATCGTGATTCGGGTCATTTCGGAATGCCCTCAGCCGTGTCCCGCGCCTGTTTGCTTTTGCTGAAGATCAGGCCGAAACGCTCGACGACGTCGAATGCCACCGGGATGAAGAAGATGGCGATCAGTGAGGCCGCGAGCATGCCGCCAATCACAACCGTACCGAGGACCTGTCTTGAAATTGCGCCTGCGCCGGACGCCAGCCACAGCGGCACGCAACCGAGAATGAACGCAAACGCCGTCATCAAAATGGGCCGTAGTCTCAACTTGGCGCCAGCCAGCGCGGCGTCCACCAAAGAGGAACCCTTCTCGTATTCGCTCTTGGCGAACTCCACTATCAGAATGGCGTTCTTGGCCGATAGGCCGATGAGCATTACCAAGCCAATCTGTGCGTAAACGTCATTGTCCAGATGGCGAAAGTAAATCGCGACAAAAGCTCCCAGCACCGCGATAGGCGTTCCCAGCAGCACGCTGACGGGTAGCGTCCAACTCTCGTATTGCGCAGCCATGATCAGGAAGACAATCAGGAACGAGAGACCGAATATCACCGTAGGGCTGATGCCTTGTGAGGCCTTAACCTCCTGGTACGACATTCCCATGTAATCGAAGCCCATCTGGCTGGGCATGGTTTTCTTAAATACATCTTGCAGCGCTGCGATTGCCTGTGCGGAACTGTAACCTGGAGCGGCCGAGCCTATGATCTGGACCGATTGAAACAGGTTATATTGCATGACAAACTCCGGACCGCTCCCCGCGTTGACGGTCGTCAGTGTGCTCAGCGGGACCAGTTGTCCGGTGTTGTTGGTCACATAGAACTTGCCTAGATTTTCCGCAGAGGTTCGATAATTTCCTTCTGCTTGCAAGTAAACCTGCCACTGCCGGCCAAAGCGATTGAAGTAGTTCACCGGCGTTCCGCCCATAAAGGTCTGTAGCGTCTGGTAGACGCTATCCAGACTTATCTGTTGCGTCATCACCTTGGACGTGTCCACTGCGACATCAACCTGGGGAACACCAAAGAGAGCTGTCGTCATCACCGCTGCCAGCTCCGGACGCTTTTGCGCCTCCGCCAGGAAGAGCTGTGTGTTTTTAGCGAGAAAGTCAACTGTACCTCCGGAGCGGTCTTCGAGCACGAAGGTAAATCCTCCCGAGCTCCCTACGCCGGGAATTGCCGGGGGAGGGAAGGCGAAGGCTATCCCCGCCGTTACCGTGGATAGAGCGGCCCCGAGATGCCTTTTGATTGCTTCATAGCTCTCGTCCGGCGCTTTGCGCTCCGCCCAATCCTTAAAGGTCACGAAGAAAAAAGAGCTGTAGGTGGTAGTGACGCCGCTCAACATGCTGTAACCGATGACCGAGCTCACGTACCTTACTCCGGGGGTGTTCATTATTATTTTTTCTACTTCCGCCGAGGCTTGCAAAGTGCGTTGCAGAGAAGCCGCGTGGGGGAGCTGCAGGGCGACGAAGGCGTAGCCCTGGTCCTCATCGGGAAGAAAGCTGCGCGGCGCCTTTTTACCCATAAAGCCGGCGCCCGCGGCTAGCACGAGAAGAAGAATAATGGCCAAGCCTGCCTTGCGAATGAGTTGCCTGGAGGCGCCGACATAGTAGTCGGTAGCTTTGCCGAATACCCGGTTGAACCAGCGGAAGAAAGCGCCCAGCGGCCCGCGTAACTCCTTCTTTGGGCGTAGAAACATTGCCGAGAGAGCCGGGCTCAGCGTCAACGCGTTGAAGGCGGAGAAGATCACCGAGACTGCGATGGTGACCGCAAATTGCTGATACAGCTTGCCGGTAATTCCGGGAATGAATGCCGTTGGAATGAATACCGCGGCCAAAATCAAGGCAATGGCCACCACCGGTCCAGAGACTTCCTCCATTGCCTGGATCGTGGCGTCATGGGAGCTCATGCTTTGCTCGATATGATGCTCCACCGCCTCAACCACTACGATGGCGTCGTCGACCACCAGTCCGATAGCCAGCACCAGGCCAAAGAGGGAGAGTGTATTAATAGAGAAGCCGAGCAATGGGAAGACCGCAAATGTCCCGATGAGCGAAACCGGCACCGCCAACAATGGAATGAGCGTTGCTCTCCAGCTCTGCAGAAAAAGAAAGACCACGATGATCACTAGCACCATCGCTTCCAGGATTGTGTTTTCGATCTCCTTGATGCCGGAGGTGACGGCACGCGTGGTATCGAGCGCAACCACATAGTTCAAACCTGGAGGAAACCTGGTCCTAGCTTCCTCCATCACCTTCCGTACCGCGGCGGCGGTTTTTACAGCGTTGCTGCCTGGCGCCTGGTAGATAGCGATGAGCGCGGCCGGTTTGCCGTTGAGCCTTCCCACAATGTTGTAGCTCTGTGCCCCCAGCTCTACGCGAGCTACCTGATTCAAACGCAGAATGCTTCCGTCGGGCTGAGCCCGGACAACGATTTGTCCGAACTCTTCCGCCGACGGAAGGCGTCCCGGCGCGCGTACGGAATAGGTAAACTGTTGCCCTGGGGGAACAGGCTCGCCTCCAATCTGACCTGCGGGATTCACCGTATTCTGAGTGCGGATGGCATTGATGATTTCCGGAACCGTAATCCCCAGGCTCGCCAGCTGGTCGGGATTCACCCAGCAGCGCATGGCATATTGGCCGGCGCCGAAGATCGATACGGACGCAACACCCGGAACCCGCGTCAGTTCATCATTCAAATTGATGGTGGCGTAATTCGCCAGAAACAGGTTGTCGTAGGTATTGTTGGATGACGAAAGATCGACCAGCATCAGGGGAGATGCGGTGGATTTCTGTACCGTCAATCCATTGTTGACTACCGAAATGGGCAGCTGCGAATTGGCCTGGGCAACCCGCATTTGCGAGAGAATCTGATCCGTGTTGATCTGGGTATCGATCCCAAAGTCGACGGTGAGGGACATGATTCCGCTGCTCGCGCTCTGCGAATACATATAATTCATCCCATCGACACCGGACATCTGCTGCGAGATGGGAGTCGACACCGACTGGGCGATCGTCTCCGCGTCTGCTCCGGGGTAAGCGGCAATGACTTGGATCTGGGGGTCGGTGATGTTGGGAAATTGGGATGTAGGGAGGCTCAGCATTGCGACGCCGCCGGCGATCACCATCAGAATTGCGATGACGATCGCGACGATGGGCCGCTCAATAAAGAATTTCGACATGTTCAGTTTCCCTCGGGCGCAACGACGTACGGTTTGGGCGTGACCGGAGTATCTTCCCGCACCTTCATGAAGCCCTGGACTACTATCCTTTCCCCCTGCTTTAATCCCTCCGTAACAATCCAGTTCGTGCCCACCTTGTCACCCACCTTCACGGCGCGATAGGCGGCTTTGTTATCGTCCCCGACGACGACGACCTGATACATGGACTGGACTTGAAGGACGGCCGCCTGGGGAACAAGCAACGCATTCTTATTGAGGCTGGTCTGGAACCGAACCCTCCCGAAGCCGCCCGGACGAAGCACCGCGTCTTTGTTGGAGAATTCGGCAGCAAGCTGAATTGTGCCGGTTTGGGTCGAAACCTGGCGATTCACCAGGATGATTTTGCCTTTCTGCGGGTAAGCTATTCCGTTTGCCTGGATGAATTCGACAGCCGGGCTGCTGACTTTCCTGCCGCTAATCACCAGAAAGAAGGTATTTGCCCGGCGAAGGAAACTACTCTCGCTGATGCTGAAGTAGGCCCAGATAGGATTCACTTGAGAGACGGTAGTCATGTCCGTGGTCGTCCCTACCAGGTTTCCTACCTGGGCATTGGTCAAGCCGGCGATACCGGAGATGGGTGAATACACCTTGGTCCAGGAGAGATTTAGCTTCGCCTGAGCCATCTCGGCCTTCGCGGCGTCCAACTGTGCCTTGCTTGCAGCCTGGGTCGCAAGATCGGTATCAAGCTGCTTTTGGGGAATCGCGCTCTGGGCAGCAAGCGGCCTGTCGCGCGCGACGTTAGTATCCGCCTGCGAGAGGTTAGCTACCGCCACGGCTACTTGCGCCTTAGCCTGGTCGAGCGCGACCTCGAAAGGACGAGGATCGATCTCATACATGAGCTGGCCCTTTTTAACAAAAAAGCCATTCTGGTAATTCTGCTTGATCAAATACCCTTGGACTCGTGGTGTAATTTGGGCGTTATTTGGACCGTTGAGCTGGGCTATCCACTCCTGGTAGATGGGGATGTCTCGTTGTATTACGTCAGTGACTTCGACCTCGGGAGGAGCCATCTTGGGAGCTTTCTGTTTTTCCTGGCACCCGTTAAGCGCGAGGGCAATCAGACAAACGCCTGTTGAAGTTGCGGCCAACCGCATCCGGGCATGGTACCGGGGAGGCTTTCGCCATGACTTTGCCAGATGCATTTCAGATGGATCAGGGTGAGACTCAGGATTGAGTGGCATTACAGAACTCCTGGTACATTCAGCCGGTTTTGACCACTTCACGGTCTTTGGTTAAGGTCGGAAATCCTTGTAACCCCATCGATCCTCAATTGCCGTTTTGCTGCGTTGTTACATGAATCCCATACAAGAACCGGAGAAAGCCGTACGAGCCGGGATGCGCCGGCTGCTGTGAACCACGGTAACCGACCGCAGCCGCGTGAAATTCAGCGCTTTATTCTGCCACTTCCACGATCAAATTCGCCGATTGCAGCGTCTTTGGGATCCGGGGTAATTTGGGGGACGGATTAAAACAGCAATCGAACGCGTCTGCTTAGGAGCAGCGCGCTCACAAGAATGTCCTAGCCCAGGCAGTCAGCATTCACTATCAGAGGCTTTATTTCTGAAGAATCTTAAGGTGGCTACAAAACTAAAACAAGACCGATAAAAAGTCGAGCTTCTTTTCCTTCGCTACGTATAGACCCTCCGGTGAGCGGAGTTGGGCCGCGGCCCCTTTTGCCGGGCAGATGTTGCGCCATGTCTTCTGCAGATCGATTGAACAGGCGATCTATACTGGCGAAGCTAAGACGATTACCCGGAAGTGGTACGGATGTAGTTGCAGCTCAGCAGTGTAACTGCTACTGTGTCTGCATCTGGCGTTTTTTCCCCGTCTGGAAAGCAGATCAATGCAACCGTGTGGCGTGCCGCCAGTATAGAAAAAGCGAGGTAGGCGGAGGTGGAGGGGCAGATTGAACCGCACAGAAAGGCTGTTGCGGAGCGGCAACAATGGTCGGCCTAGGCGTGTGGCGCGCGGGTGCGTCTGCGTCCTCGTTCCACTTTTGCTCGCCATGCAGGTGCTGCTCGAGGGCTGCGGCGGCAGTTCAGCTTCTCCTTCAGCTGGATCGCCTGGCTCCTCGCCGACCGGTAGCGTTCAACCCCCTTTCAATACCGGGAAGGGTGAGGGAAACTTACTCGATGAGCAAGTCGTGGTGATGTATCCGACCCATAATCCTGGGGGCTCCAACAGGTCAGATACGACTTATTTGGATACTTACTACGGGTTGACCATCTGTCCTTCGACTTTAAGTACAGCCTACTGTGCGCAGGACAAAACAAACCTCAACACCGCACAGTTTGGCAACTTCAATCTTTCACAAGACCCGATCGGGAACAATCCGCTTGGCGTCGCCATGATTGACGCCATCAAGATCCAGTACACTGCAGTGAATGTTGATCAGTCGGCAGTAACGGTCTCGGGGGGAATTTTGATTCCTCATCTGGCTCCCGCCTCCATCAAAGGGCTCATCCTGTACTTCCACGGGACCACCGTCGACCGTGCCAATGTACCCTCCAACTTTGTTACACCTTCGAACAGCACGGGTGACAGTGAAGGGAAGTTGCTGGCGGCCCTGTGGGCCTCCCAGGGTTATGTGGTGATCATGCCGGATTATATCGGTCTGGGCGATGACACTACGCATGCCCATCCATACGTCGTGTATCCGGCGCAAAATGCTCAAAGCGGACTGGCGATGATCAAGGCGGCGCGCTCATTTCTGGCAACCTCCTATGGCATGACCGCACTATTGCCGCTATTCACCACCGGCTACTCGGAGGGAGGAGCATACTCGCTCGAAGCGGCGCAGCTGATGCAGGACAACAGCGGCTACGCTTCGCAATTAAACGTCAGTCTGCGCAAGGCGGTGCCGCTGTCCGGAGCATTCGACCTCTCCGGCACCATGCTTTCATATCTGTTCGACAATATATCCACTACGAACAACAACTGGTATTCGTTGAATCCGGCAGAATCGGCGTCAAGCAAGCCGTTTCTAAGCGGCGATTTGGCGCTAGGCTTCGCCACCTATTCGGGGATCCCCGCGGCCGATATTCTTTCAAACACGTTTTACAATTGTGGAGAGTACTACGGCATCCAGGTATGCACCGGCAATCTTGGCGATGTGTACTATTCCGACTCCGCCAGCGATACGACGGTCACCCTCGTTGCATTGACTCAGGCCGAGCTGACCGGATGGGGCATCTACACCGATAATGCAATCACTCCGCTCTTGACCCAAGCCTACGCCGATGCGCTGATGCAGAAAGACACGAATAACCCGCTGTACCAGCAATTGGTAGCGGGAGACACTTACCCATTCGTTCCCGCGGTTCCAGTCACCCTCGTCTCTTTGAGCCAGGATTCCGTAGTAACCAGGAAGAACTCCGACGTGGCCTTCGCCTATTTCACCCAGCACAATCCACAGGGGCCATACGCCGAGCAGTTGATCGATAATAGCGGATTCTATGTGCACTACGTCACCGACGTACAGGTGGATCACCTAACCGAGCTGCCATTCGCGAGCGTTTTGATGCTGAATGAATTCGACCTTGCGAAGTAAGCGACGGCAGCTCTGGCCGTTGCCGCAGAGAGCATTCCGTTCTGTGGAGTCGAGTGGGGAAAGTGGACATCGGTCCGGGGTTAGAGGGTGTTTGAAAAGTATCAGGGCACTTTACAAGGAATCAGGGTGGTTCTGTGAAACTGGAGAGTGCCAGACAATCACTATGCCACGGACGGACTCTGTTGCATTAAGTGAGGGAAATGTATGGTGGGAGGGCAAGCCAAGGAGTCCAGATGTCTATTTTTAAGTGCCGCCGGTTCCCAGTTGAGATCATCCTGGTATGCGTTCGCTGGTATTGTGGTACGGCATTACCTATCGGGATCTGGCGGAGATGATGCAAGAGCGAGGTGTGGAGGTGGACGCCTCGACGATCTTCCGTTGGGTGCAGCGCTACGCTCCTGAGTTGGAGAAGCGCGTTCGCTGGTACCAAGGCTACCGCTCTGGATCTTGGCGGGTGGATGAAACCTATGTCAGGGTGGGCGGCGAGTGGAAGTACCTGTTTCGCGCCATCGACAAGCAAGGACGGCTGATCGACTTCATGCTACTGGACCGGCGGAACACGCGCGCCGCCTATCGGTTTCTGGGCAAGGTGCTGCACACTATGCGCCATTGGCCTCCGCACTCGATCACCACCGATAAGCTCGGCTCTTACCCAAAGGCGATTTGTCGGCTGCATCGTGAAGGCAAGCTTTCCAAAGATACACGCCATCGAACATCCAAGTACCTCAACAACATCATTGAAGCCGACCATGGTGGTCTCAAACGGGTGATCTGTCCAATGCGAGGCTTACAGACAATGAGAACGGCCTATGCCACCATCAAAGGATTCGAAATCATGCGCATGATTCGCCGCCGCCATTGTTTCCTGTGCAAACCTAAAGTCGAGGGTGAAATCCAGTTCGTTAACAAGCTCTTCGATATCGCCGCCTGATCAGTCTGCGCGCATGCAAGAGAACTGCGTTCCGCTCAAGTTAATGCAACAGAGCCGATCTGCCACCCTGAATCTTCCACAATCGAGGCGCTACCCGTGCTCTCTTCCTCACTGGTTTTACGGAGCTTCTCGCACAAACCGAGGCAGCAATCGTTTCGAGATGGTGTGCTGTGGTTGCACATAGGCAATAGAATGAACCTGCGGGGTCTCGAATGCCGAAAAAGGCTCACCGCGCCGGCAGCCGTCACATAGTTCGTGAACTCGGCGCTCTGATAGCTGTCACCGGACTCATCCTGGCATTGCCATCACCGGCGAATGCTTGGGGAAGCGAAGGCCATCGAATCGTCGCCGATGTTGCGATGGACCACCTGAGCCCCTCGGCACGTCAGAATCTCCGAGAGGTGCTCGGAGACAATGATCTCGCCTCGATCGCCACCTGGGCCGATGACATCAGAAGCGGCCGACCCGAAACCAAACCGTGGCATTACGTGAATATCCCATCCTCGGCCGATTCCTATCTAGCGCAACGAGACTGCGTGGATGGTGACTGTGTCGTGCCGAAGATCACCGAGTTTGCCGCGATCGTCGCAGATACGCGCAAACCACTCGCGACCCGGCAAGAGGCGCTCAAGTTCCTCGTCCATTTCGTTGGCGATATTCACCAGCCTTTCCATGCCATCGCAGATGCGCGCGGCGGGAACAGTGTGCCTGTTGAGTTCTTTGGTTCTACGCAGTGTGGCTACTACGCCTGTGAACTTCATGGTGTTTGAGATACTGACCTCATCAAGCACACTGGCATTCGTGAACATCGTTACGCTGCAGCGCTGGAGACCATGATTGCAGAACAGCATCTGCAGGCCGGCGCAGACGCTCCGGAGCAGTGGGCAAATGAATCTCTCAGGCTCGCGAAAGCGGCATGGGTTGAGCCTGGCGCCGTCATTGACGAAGCTTACTGCAGCCGGGAGCAGCCCATAGTGGACCGTCGGCTCGCCCTAGCTGGTCTTCGGTTGGCACAGATGCTAAACGCAGAGATGGGAACTGGTCCTTAACCGACCCTGCAGCGTCTCCTTTTGGACCCGAGAGCTTCGTCGATCTTCCGATTCCTCCTTGCAGCATCCGTACTGCTGGCATTGATTGTCACCCTTTCGTGAACCCGAGTGACGTGGGTCTTCTGGCGCCAATTGATTCCGCGGTCTTTCCAGTACCGCTTTCTCCGAACTGCTCAAGTCTTCCCCTTTCCGAACATCCGCTGACTGAAGCCCCACGGAAGAGGCATATAGGCTTCTATGATTTCCAAGTAGAGTCCCGACCATGAGTCCTACGTGGGCGATGGAAGAGAGACGCGACGACGCGTACGCGAAGCTCACTCAATATGAGAGGGAATTATGCAGCAAGGAACGCCGCATGACGGTTTCCTGGGCCTGATCCTCATGGTTGGTCTGACGGGAGCAGCCTTCGATTTCATCTATTGGATGCGAGGGGGAGCGAAGACTCCCAAGGCAATAGTGGTTGCTTCCAGTTCGCACTACTGGAAATAGTGATTGGGACAATCGTGATGACCATAGACTCGAGCGCCCCATGTGGCGGGCAGCATGGCTGGGCTCATGTTGGACGTGACATTTGTAGCCTGGGAGTATCGCCGCTGGCAGATCAGACGCCGTTTTCCCATAGGCCAGTAAACTAAGTTCTAGTGGATGGCGAAGATGGTATGGATTCGTGTTGGAAGGAAAATATACGGTCTTCTGTTTACTACTTTGTTGGCGCTCAATAGAAATGACAGGTGATTCACCCATTAGAAATGTCAGTATAAGCCGTAGCAGCCGTGCGGTGGTAATGTGTGAAATCGTCGTTCTGTGGCGATTTCCAAGGTCTGTGCGAAAGAGAGGGAAACGGCTTGTTTGTTTTCCTCTCTTTCCATCAGACCGGCATTCCACCGCTTTCGAGCAACGATCACACGGGACGCTTGATCCCGAATTTCTCTTCCATCTCCTGAACGATTTCTCCGGAGGCGACATCGGGGCTATCTGGACGGGTATTTGGACGGAACAGCGGAAGCTGCTCTTTAGAGAGTAGGAGTTTCTGTAAATCGTCTGAGGCAATACCGACGTTTGATTGAAACATCAGTTCAGCCCCGCGCTCGAGCGGATCGTGAATCACGTCTAGGAACGACAAGCCCCGGAATCGAATTGTGACGAGCTTGCCTGAGGGGTTTTGGTATTCAGTATCGCCCGATCGTCCGAGATGAAGAGCTTGCTCGTAAGCATCGTCTGGCGAATTTGCATGAACGAGAGTCAGATTGCGCCAGACAACATTTCGCGGGTCATCTGCGACCGTTAGCTCCTGAACGATCTCAGCAAGATACCACTCTGCATCCTTCGCCACGAATCCCATTTTGATCTCTCGCTTCAGTTGTCCATTATCGCCCAGGTGCGCCGACATAGCGTTCCTCCCGGTGACACAGGATGTCAGCCAGAATCCAGGCAGGAATGCATTACCTGATTCCAGATCGCCCACTGCGGCTAATCGAAGTTCTTTCACTAGCCGATCCTGTAGCGTGCGATTTACCCGGACCCGAGTGTGGGTTTCAGGGTATTCAAACTCTTCCAACCAAGCCAGGAACATATTCTGGCCGGCGTCTTTCAAGCGTAAGCCTTGTGCATGCACTGGCCCGAGACTTACCAAGCCGCTCGTCTAAATGGCAGTTGCGTGTGCCACCCAAAACGCGCAACAAATCATGCTTGATGAACCCGTCGTGATCAAGGGCAATACACGATGTCTGGATGACAGGGCGCTGACGCTATTCGGGCCAAACCCAACATTGATGTTGCCAGCCGCAAAGTAGCAGCTCGACGGTTGCGGTCGATCCGAAATTGCTGTCATGAGGCGCAATCTTCACCCTTTTTGCTGACCAGGGCTGAAGAGAAGCTGGGTTACCACCGACCCCGGGCTATTTGACCACTGCATAAGTAATGTCCGCGTCGCCATTCCGAACAAGGCCGAAAATCTGCGGCCTTGGCCGGATCAATAGGACATTCGTTATGCAGTTCTCAATAAAGCTCGGCAGATCGATCTGTCTCGATCAGTTCACGGATATCAAAATTAGCGTCCTTCGTGCACTCCGTGCGCATATCGGCAGACATGGCGTTGCGCTGGAGCAGAAGTTCTACAGTTCGTTCTCGGCAGAACGAACATGGACCTTTCTCGTACAGGTTGCACAACATCCGCGTACACGACACTTCTGAGGGATGTTTCTCCCAGAAGGCGATGAGATTTCGACCTTCTGTGTGGAGCGTTTCCAGTTCATCCTCTGTCTCGAACCAGTTAAGGACGATGTCGTGGTCGCCTGGCTGAAAGTTCTCGCGGAGAAGATCAATCGCTTGCGATCGCCACTTTGCATGCGTAAGAACAAGTTCGAAGGCAAGATTTCTAACTGCAGGGCCGGTAATCTGTGCGAGAGCCTTCAGTGCGCCCCATTGCACGCGTTCGTGGGAGGATTGAGCGAGTTCGAATAGGATGTTGTGATCAAGCGGAAAACGTCGATTCCAGAAGATTGGCAGCAGGGCTAGCTGCATGGCCGCATCAGGAGCAGTGCTCAATCCGTGGGCAGCTTGCAGCAAGTCCTCGTCTGTCGCCCGCTCGCCCCAGCTTCTGAGGTGGAGATGGGTACGCATTTTCATAGGAAGTTTTGCTTTGAGCTGTTTGAAGGTTGCATTTCTGATCCAGTTCGTATCTGGACGCGGCATCACTTCTGAATTTTCGACCGCCGATAAATAAACTTTGACAAGCGGATTTCGCGTCGCCTCAGCTCGTAGGGCATCCCAGATCTTCTGCTCGCCGAGATTCTCCTTTGCTACACTCATCAACCAACCCAAATCAACCCCGTCCGGATTGGCTATCAGGAGCTTGCCGAGTTTTTCTGCGGCAAAGAGCAATCCTGCCATTCCATCCAAGTTCAAGAACTCGATTGCAATTCCTTCGCCCATACTCGGTCCGGGCTCAAAGCTCTCATACATCAGACGCTTTGCTCGTTCATCTCCACTAATGGCCAATAGAGCCGCAAAACGAAAACGTTGCTTCGCGTGCCAGTCGTCACCGCTGTTCGCCAAAGCGTTCAAGACCGCATCCCAATAGAACTTTTTATCTGGCAGCAGGCTCACCAAATCGAACATATAATCTGCGCGAGTTCCTTCAGACTGTGGATCTATTGCATAGCAATTCAAACAGGCATCTAAGATCAGGGCTCTGAAGGGTCGAACGTCATGGTCGCGGGCACGCAAAATGGCTCGTCCTAGCCCAGCGTGCAATGACCGGAGGAATTCATTTTCATCCATGCTGCATTCTCTCCTGAAAATGAGCGAGTTCCCTAAGTGCCCGAATCAGCCATGGTTTGTTTACCGGTGGCTGGGGGAGAGGATGCGGTAGAGGGTGGCGGGATGGACGCTGAAGGTGCGGGCGACGTCGCGAACAGATTGTCCTTCCTTAAGCAACCTTTGGGCAATATCCTGCTGCTCGGCGTTCATTTTTTTCGGCCGTCCGAAGCGAACGCCGCGCTTTTGTGCGTCTACGCGCCCGGCACCGGTACGCTCACGAATCAGATCGCGCTCGAACTCGGCGATACCAGCGAAGATGGTCATGATCATTTTGCCGGCATGGGTGGTGGTGTCGGCCCAGGGTTCGGAGATGGATTGGAAGCGGGCCCTTGCGTTGCTGATCGATTCAACGATCTCAAGCAGGTTGCGGGTAGAGCGTGCGAAACGATCGAGCTTCCATACGATGACGACATCGCCTTGGCGTAGTTGGTCGAGCATTCGATCGAGCTCCGGCCTGTCGCGATACGCTCCTGAGACTTTCTCACGGTAGATACGTGTACAGCCAGCTCTCTTGAGGGCTTCGATTTGAAGATTCAGCCGCTGATCTTCGGTCGAGACGCGAGCGTAGCCGATCTTCATTTAGACGGTTCCCAAACCTTCGCAAAATATATAGCAATAGAGATGGGTTTTGCGAGATACTTCTGCGAAACGCGTTTGGCTGATTTCAAGCATGATGTTGTTTTGTCGCGGAACTTACAAGTTTTGCGACGAGTGGCGGTCGGGCAAGTTCCCAGATCTCCTTCCTGGAGAAGCGGATAAAGGAGATTGGGAATGGGACAAGAGCTTTCTGCGGACCAGCTAGCAGAACAATGGACGCTCGATCCTGCCGATTGGGAGTGGCTGGCGAACAAGACCGGAGCTACCCGGCTCGGCTTTTCTGCGCTACTGAAGTTCTTTGCAGCCGAAGGGCGTTTCCCGCGCAACCGGGAAGAGGTGCCTCAGTCAGCAGTCCAGTTTCTGGCTCAACAGGTGCGCGTTCCAGCCTCGGCATGGCAGGAGTATCGCTGGGAAGGCCGGACCTTCGAGAAGAAGCACCAAGTAAACCATTGACTCCTTGTACGGCATCGAGGTGGTTGGCACCGCCCGCACGCTGAGCGACAGTCCGCAGCGGGAGCAGACCACCGTCTCGCCCGAGGTCTGCATTCCGCAGGCCGAACAGCGCATCGTCGCCATCGCGTCCCCTTATCAACCGCCGCAGGGATAATTGTTTCCCATCTCCTTTTAGATAGTCGACAGATTGCGCTTTGGGTATCGCACGTTCGTGGCATGCCGAACCATTTTAGGCGCCGGGGCGCCATTTACGTCACAGTATCAGTTGCAGTGCTCGCCTGGGTCGGCGGGAGCATGGGAGGGTAGTGGGTCAATGTGGATGTGTAACGGGCTATCGTACAAGTGGTGCGGCCCTGCTGAGAACTGCGGAAAAAAACAAATTAAATTGTTTATGTTACGAACACGAACGACTTCGGTGGAGACGCAACTGTCTGCCCCCGGAATGACACATTTCATAATAGAATATGCTACGTATACGGATACCGAATGGGTAGCTCGTCTTGACGATAACGTTTCTCTTGGTCACGTCATCAAAAAGAATCCATAAAATGTCATATTCGGAGAGCATGTGCCATTTCTTATTGGAATAAGATTTGAATAAACGCAAATGGCGAGGTGCATGGTAAGCGGGTATTCAACCATCCGGGGAACGGCCAGCCGGCACAAGGACACACCATAGTTACAGAAGCAAGTCGCCTGCGATTCTTCTTGCGTCACGCAGGCACATTTCTCATCTGCTGCATCTACCAATCTCAAATTGACCGGAGACTTTGAGCGCCGCCTGTCCGCTGTTGGAGAACGTGATGCATGCACGCGAATATGCTGAAGCGATTGTCGAGACCCTCCAGGAGCCATTGCTGGTCCTTGACCACAGATTTTCCATACTGACTGCCCAACCCGGCCTTCTTTGATATCACCTTCCAGTCCCGGAGTGGGTTTCACGGCCCGAGTATTTCCTGAGCGACGAGTGGGACATCCTGAACGAGTGGTTACCAAACGCTGAGCAGCATCGGGAAGAAGGCCGAGCGCGAGCACACGAAATCTTCCTGAAACGCAACGTCATCTTCGAGCCCCGCAGCCTGATCATTTTGTGAGGGAACATCTCGAATGAAAAAATGAAGGCCGCCCGTGGAGCGGCCAATCTACCAATTTCGTTTTGATTCGTCCCCAACAGTCTTTGTGGCTGGTTAAGGTCGAATGTACCTGCAGGAAAGCGGCACCAGCAACGTGACCAAAGTAGCAGCGACCGTGACGAAAGGTGAAGCACCCGCTTTAACCATGGCCTATAGTCTTCACAATGGAAGATAATCTCCGTTATCTTCAATCGACTAGCACCGCAATGCTCACGGTGACGTTTGAGCCACTCTATCGACGTTCGATCCAGACGAGCGTGACTGGCTAGAGGCGACCCGCCGGTTTGTCTTACATTTCTTCCCCCGACGAGTACCAGCTCTTTTCCAAACTTCTTCAACTCGAGGAGAAGGCGCTAACTTGAGGAGATCCGCAAGCCCCGGCTCATCTGGCTTTTTCATCTCTTTGATGGCCTTCGGAACAGGTGGCCGCGCCTACAGAAAACCTTAGTTACCGCTTCTCTTTCTATTCCGGATGTTCAACCAGCCAGTCGTTCTCGATTTTTGCAGTCTTTTGTATTTCTGTTGGAGTTGGCACTAGTCGCATCTGGGTGACCTTCCGGCGACTTTGCGGATTTTGCAGTAGGGGACAGTTTGAGCCATACGTAGGCTGCTACTCGGTCTTTGGGTATACCTTGTCCTTGCTCATAAAGGCCCGCCAGCAAACCGCAGGCCAGGAGCGATCCGCGCTTCACTGCGTATTGCATCCGTAGCGCTGCCTGTTTATCGTCCTGGGGAATAGCACCTCCTCCGACCAGAAAATCGCGAGCGAGCGTGAGCCTTACCTCCACCGCCGCATCCTTCCAAATCCCCTTATAGAGGTTCGAACGCCTTTTGCAGATCCTCGGGCTTGGATTCATTTGCCTCGAAGATGAAGGCCAGACGAAAATGCGCATCGGGGTCGCCTGCGTCAGCGTCTTTGCTCAGTAATTCGACCTCAGTACGCTGTAGTCAAACACCTCCATTCGATCAACTTTTTCGTGTGGTATAAAGTTTATGCAGTTTGAGGTCAAGGCCCAGGACCGAAAGTTGCCAGTCGTGACTCAGAGGGCCTCCTTACAGCGACGCCACTTCCTCTCTTATTCGCTTCTGGAACTTCCATATTTGTGCTAATGTTTGGTTGATCCTCTGACAACTTGCTCCCTGAATGGGCTCCACTTTGGTTCGTTCACTCCTTGCCGCCGCGTTTTCGGTTGCTTTGCTCTTGGCGGGTTGCGCAAGTAGCAACTCTAAGCCTGCAAATTCGCCTTCTCCCGACTTCAGCTTAGTGGTTACGCCAAGCACATTCTCGATTCAGGCTGGAGGTCCGACCGAGCAGATCTCCGTGACTGCATCTTCCCTAAATGGGTTCACTGCTCCAGTCATCTTTGGTGTCAGTGGGTTACCCGCTGGGGTGACAGCATCGCCAGCGACGGTCTCAGTTCAATCCGGGATATCGCAAACAATTACCATTGCGGCTTCTCGTAGCGTCATACCCGGCCCGGCTACAGTTAGTGTCACTGGTACATCTGGAGCCTTATCCCACAGTGCTTCGGTGGGTCTAACTCTGACCCCCGCTTCTGACTTTTCGCTGAACCTTGCCCCAGCGGCCATTACTCTGGTCCCCGGGGGAAGCCCAGCGCCAGCGACATTCTCGGCCACCGCGGTCAACGGCTTCACCGGGCCAGTAGCAGTGACTCTAAGCGGATTGCCGAATGGGGTCGCCGCCGCGCCTGCGAGCTTCACGCTTACGCCCGGAACTCCACAGCAGATCTCCTTCACCGCCGCCTCAACCGATGCCGCCAGCAATGCGGTGATTATCTTCAACGCAGCGGCCGGCGGCATCACCCACAGCGCCGCGCTGGCCCTTACGATTACCGCACCCCCACCCGATTTCAGTCTTCAGCTAAATCCAGCCGCGTTGACTCTGAACCCTGCAGGAATCCCGCAATCGGTGAATATTACCGCGACTGCCTTGAACGGTTTCTCCGGGCAGGTCAGTGTTGTGCTCTCCGGTCTGCCCGCCGGTGTTACCGCGGCCCCTGCGAGCCTGACGCTCACACCCGGGGTGGCGCAAGCGGTCAACCTGACGGCAAACCCAAACGCCTTAGCCGGTGCGGGGACGCTCAATCTCACGGCTACGTCTGGAAATCTCTCTCATGATGCTTCGCTCGGGCTTACGATTGCACCCTCTATCGTGACTCGCGGCCTCATGGCTTTCTTTCCGGCGAACGAAGGAAGCGGCAACACGCTTACCTCCACGGTTGGCGGATATCAGGCTACTTTTGGAGGTTCTGGTAATACGTGGAGCCCGATCGGAGTGGTGCTCAATGGCTCCGGCTACATATCCTTACCCCCAGCTTTGAATTCCGCTATAACCGTGCAAATGTACGTATCCCAGCCGAACAACCCGGATGTATATGTCGGTAGCCCGAATTTCTTAACCGGCACCGGCGGTAGCGCTAATACTCAGTGGGTTTTGGGGAGTCAGCTCACGACTCCGTGTTGTCCGGGCTTCCAACCGGGCACTATGGTCGTCGCCAGTTCAAGTGTAGGCTCTAGCTCCGATACTCCCTTTGCCGGGCAGAACACGCTCTCGTTGGTGATGGGCTTGGCCTCGAACGCAACGGATGACGTGTTCTATATCGGCGCGGATGAAGTCGTTTTCGATCAGAATGTGGCCAGTGCGGTAGGCGGATACCAGACAGGCGGAAACTACTTAACCGGAAAATATCTGCAAGGTGCTTTGGGACCGTCGGCATACTACAACGTGCAGCTCACGCCGGATGAGATTGCGCAGAATGTCGCCTATTTCAATATCTTGATGCGCAGCCGTGGAATTCAAAATCCTTCTGACATCAATCTGGAGTCTGTCAATCAGTTTGTCGCGTTCGGAGATTCGATAACCTATGGGTGGGATGGGCCCCGTACCTACTGCTCCTTTGTGGCTCCAAACAATGCCTACGGCGTTACCTGTCTTGGCCAAGGCGGTGCGGAAACAGCTCTAGGAGCCGCCCAAGCGCCGCAGATCGCGCTCTGGGACGCCACAAACGCGAAGAGGAACATCTTCTTTGACGACTACATAACCAATGATGTCAGGTTCTCCGTACCGGCGGCTACGTCTGTCGCCAATCTTGCTCAGGCGTGTCAGGAGATCAAGCAGATCTATCCGAATGCTATGGCGGTGGTTGGGACCATGCTATCTTTGGGCGGCTTTGATTCGGTGAAAGATACTACCAATCCCCTGATTCGACAGATGGCGACGGACGGTCATTCCGGGTGTGATGGTTTTATCGACATGGCGTCCGACCCATTGTTGGGAGCAGACGGCGCTTCATTGAACACCACTTATTTCAATCCCGGCGCGTTGCATCCAACCAATGCGGGCTACGGCGAAATGGGTGGAATTATCACCCGCTATATAAATTCCGTTGACGGTGCGACACTCAACGCCCCCACAGTTGTAAGCGCCAACTCATACGCCATGACGACGGCTGACAACTTTGTGCATTGGGCCCCCACGGCTCCGGCAACCGGTACCCTACCCGACTGCATAGGGATGCTGGGCACACCTACCCGGGGAGTGTTCACGATTGAGAACACATCCTCCGGGGGGAATACGATCACGATGTCGGGCTTAGGATCGGAGAACATCTCCGGTGCGGCTACTATTGCACCGAATCAGACTGCTAGTTTTGAGGTTCTAGCAAACTCCGATGCGGCCGGTGGTTGTACTTGGGTCAGGAAGTAGGATTCGCGGCGACTAGATTTACCCTTCCGACAGAGATGGCGTGTTTGAGCCCTAAAATCGGAGAATCGGCAAGAAGGGTCCTAGCCACCCCAGTAGCGCCGTATAAAAAGTCTTGCTGCGCCCAAGGCGAGGCGGATGCACCGAGCGTGTTGGAAGGTGTAGGGCACAAGATGTCGGGGACGATTGACAGCATTAAGCAACCCTCAAGCCAGCGAGGAAGTGGCTAGCAAGTTTTCGGTCACCCCAAATTGTTGTTTGATAACTATTTGGCTTCTGGCGCACATTTGGTGAAAGGGAACTGAAAAGGACAGAAAAGAGACAAGCTTCACCACTAGGCGCCGGAGCAGTGATCCGGCGACCTCCTAAAGTTCCTGAAATCACCAACAGAATAGCGGCTCCCGTTCGAAATTGAGCAGTATCACCAGCAGGCAGAGAATGACGAGTATTTTCATGGTTGTTAGGTTCCCACGACCGACTACTCTGATTCAGATTTTCGGGCTTGATAGAGAAGCGCTTTGCATCGCTCGGGAGCTTTGATGGGTCCCTGGCCCTCAGGGCCGCTCGGGCCATGCGTGCTTAGGGTAACGTCGCATCAGCTCCCGCCGGACCTGCGGATAGAGCCTATCCCAGAAACCGGCAAGATCCGTAGTGGTCTGTATAGAGCGATGGTTGGGCGCAAGTAGGTGGACGACCACAGGCGTCTGCCGAACTCCTATCCGGGGCGTTTCGCGCATGCCGAAGAAGTCTTGCAAGCGGGAGGCAATCCACGGAGGCTTGCCGCGCTCGTAGTGAACCTTCGTCTGGCGTCCACTCGGTAGTCGTATCGATGCAGGCGCCATCTCGTGGAGAGGCCGCATGGCGATCTTCTGCTCCAGGATAGGAATGAAGTTTTTCGCCGCTGCCTTCAGCTCTGCGAAGCTCACCAGGCCAAAAGACAATTCTCGGAGTGTTTGCGGAATTTCCGGCGGCTCAAGCCCAGCAAACTGTGCCCGTGCCAGGAACCGTTCAAGCGCATTTCCATTGACGAAGCGCTCAATCCCGGCTTCAATTGCCTTCCGTGAAAGCAACTCGGCTGCGGATTCCATTTCTGGCACGGCACCGCGCGATTCCTGGAGGACCAGTTCGTCGTAGACCAGCATGCTTGCAGCCTCTACCCGCTCGGTCGCGCGATTCCAGAGGAGCGTCGATTGCTCTCGTATGCGATCCGGACACAGATCGATCAACCACTCCGGTTCAATTCGCGCCACCATGCGGATCAGCGGCATCGGCTTATCTCTGCGGTCTTCAGCGTCCAGGGCGACCATGAACTGATATCGGGGAGACTCGCCCATCACCTCCGCCGAGTGACCCGTCCATAACGTTACCTGCTTGCCCGCCCGCAGCCGCGCCACGCGGTCGGGAAATCCTGCCAACACGGATCGGAGCAGAGCATCCTCATCGTGATGCTTCTGTCTGGAGGGCCTCGCAATTCTACGTAGTTGCTCGACGTGCTGTTGCAGGTTCGAATTCTGACGGCGTTCCATCGCGCTCAGGAGGTCATTGGTTTCAAAATCGATGCCCGATGCGAGCAGGGCTGCCGCGACGCAGCCGTCCTCCCCAACACCGCGCTCCAGAGACTCGACGAGAATGCGCGACAGCCGGGGAGGAAGAGGATAGCGAGAAAGCTGCATGGCCATGTCTCCGATAGCACCCAGGCGATTCAGCAGTAATTCGGCCTTTTCGACTGCTGGCGCGGGTGGCGCATCGAGCCAATCTATGTCCTTGAGCAAGTCCATCCGCATAGCCCGCAAGACCAAGCAAAGCTGCGATAGATCGCTGCGCAGGATCTCCGGAGTGTCGTGCTCCGGGCGCCGATGGTAATCCTCGACTGGGTAGAGACGCAGTACACGACCCGGCCCAGTGCGCCCCGCACGCCCCGCTCTCTGCTTTGCGGAAGCTTTGCTTACGCGGCTGATCTGGAGTGTCGGCAACCCGCTCCAAGGGGACCAGGTTGCGGCGCGGGCCACACCGGTATCGATTACGGCACTGATCCCTTCCACGGTGAGGGAGCTTTCCGCGACATTCGTTGCAAGGATGAGTTTCCGGCGGGAAGCGGGTGCGACCGCTCGATCCTGTTCTTTGGGAGGCAAGCTTCCATGGAGCGGCAGCATCAGCAAACCGGTCCGCCGCGCAACCGCTTCGCACTCCCGCATGGTACGGCGAATCTCAGCCGCCCCCGGCAAAAATGCGAGAATATCCCCGGAGCCCTCCTCCTCCATCAGTAGCTCCAGCGCGTTTCGCACCTGGATATCCAGCGGCTCTGGCGAGTACTGCAGATGCTCGATCGAAAGCTCAAACAGCTTTCCTTCCGACCGAATAACAGGACAGTGATCCAGGTATCGCGAGACCGGACCAGCATCGAGTGTTGCAGACATGATGATGATTCTCAGATCGGGGCGTCTCCGCTGCAGGCGTTTCAACAAGGCCAGCGCGAGGTCGCCTTCGAGATGGCGCTCATGGAACTCGTCGAGAATCACCGCCGCAACGCCCTTCAGGTACGGATCGGAGATTAGGCGCCGAGTCAGCACGCCCTCCGTGATGAAACGGAGGCGCGTATGCGGGCCAGAAACTTCGTCGAAGCGGATCTGGTAGCCAACTGTCTGGCCGAGCTGCTCGCCCATTTCCGAAGCGACTCGCCTCGCAGCCATTCGAGCCGCAATCCGGCGCGGCTCCAGGACAATCACTTCACCGGCAACTGAATTCAGGATCGCGGGAGGCACGCGGGTCGTCTTGCCCGCGCCCGGGGATGCCTCAATAATGAGGTTCGGAGAATGTCCGAGAGAAGCGAGGACCTCCGGAAGGATTGCGTCTACCGGAAGACTAGGTTTGCGGCTCACCAAGTTACATCGAACCACGTGACTTCGAGTGGAGTCAATTACCAACCCTAACGGTTTCCATATTATCGCTGCGGCGATTACAGGGCAGTCCGAAGGCAACTCTCCCCTGTGGAGCGCTACCCGTGGGGTCGAATGATCCTTACAGCGGGTATGGAGATCGCACGTGAATCGGTGGTTTGTAAATGGGAGTGTTTGCAATAGGCTTCTGTATCTGTCTCCTTATTCACAACTGCGCCGTTCGCGTTTCGCGGCGACGCCGGGGGAGCCTTCTGGACAAGGGCACGGACCGAACCACGCCCAGGAGGCTGAATCGAACGAGCCGATCACGCTTCCGCCGGGGGGACTCTACACAAAAGTCTTCGATCAACTCGATCTATGGGGTGATGAAGCGACACCTCATCCAGGCGGCAGCTATCGGGTGACCTTCATCTATTGGAACCCGTCTTTCTTGACTCACCTGCGGCCCCACTTGGTACTTTGAGCCCAGTTCCATGCGCGGTTCACTCAAACCCGATTGTTCTCCTGGAGCCAGCACCTTGAACACGGCGGGGTGAGCACCGGAGCAGATTTAGTTAGGAGACTACCGAAAATTCGTCGGCCGGACACGGCCAGCTTATTGGGTCGTATCGCAGCTTCCCTTCCGTTACCCTCTCCAGCTCCCCTCCGGCTACCCTGACCTCCTCCAGGAGCTCAAGAACCGCATTCGTACGGCACAGGTTCGGGCTGCGCTCGCGGTCAATCGCGAGTTGGTTCTCCTCTATTGGTCGATTGGCCGGGATATCTTCGCAAAGCAGGGAACAGAGGGTTGGGGTACCCGGATTATCGACCGGCTTGCCCATGATCTCCAGATGAGTTCCCTGGCATCGAGGGCTTCAGCCCCAGAAGCCTCAAGTACATGCGTGCCCTGGCAGAGACCTGGCCGGAGGAACCGATTGTGCAACATCTTATTGCACAATTGCCCTGGGGGCACAATGTGCGCGTTCTGGACCGAATCAAGGACCGGCCGACGCGGGAGTGGTATCTCCGGGCAGCGCTGGAGCACGGCTGGAGTCAAAATGTCCTGGTTCATATGATCTCCGAACAGATCCACGAGAGGGAAGGGAAGGCGCTCCCCAACTTCACGCGTAATCTGCCGCCGCCCGACTCAGATATGGCGCAGCAGATCCTGCGCGATCCGTACAACTTCGACTTTCTAACCTTGGCTGACCCGTTTGCGGAGCGAGAACTGGAGCGAGGCCTTCTCCTACGCGATCTGCTGCTTGAGCTCGGCCGCGGCTTCGCCTTTGTTGGCAGTCAGGTACCTCTGGTCGTCGACGAGCACTCTTTCTACGTGGACCTGCTCTTTTACCACATCCGTTTGTACTGCTATTTCGTGATTGAGGCGAAAACTGGAGAGTTCCAGCCGGAGTATGCCGCAAACGGGGCTTCTATCTCTCAGCGATCGATGGAGCCATGCGGACCCCTATCGATGGTCCGACTATCGGACTTCTACTTTGAGAGAGCCGGAGCGGCCCCATTGTCGAGTACGCTCTGCAGAACCTCATCCAGCCGATAGGTGTCTCCACCTATCGGGTCACACGCGAGCTGCCCGAGCCGGTCCGGGAGGAGCTACCCGGCGTTGAGGATCTCCAGGAAGTAGTCAACAAGCTTCGTTCGGAGATGGAGACGCTGCGGAAAGAGTTGGCTGATGAGGAATAGGGCGCTCCGTACCGCCGGAAGACACGGATTCATCCCCTCCAGTCAATTGGGCAATAGGCTATTGCACAATTGGTTTTTGAGCACTCATCCTTATATTGGAACGTTTCTTACCCCGGGGATGAAACCTACCGGCGTGCTCCTATGACCGAATCCCTGGCCCTAACCCCCTCAGCGGTGGAATCGCAGCTCAATCGCGATGCTGCATTTCGGGAGTTGCGGGAGATGGTGCTGAACTCGGTCGCCTGCGAGCATTCCAAACGCAACTATGCCAAAGCGTTGGACGAGGTGTTCACCCTGTGCGCGAATCGCTCACAGGCTCTCTCTCGTGCTCTCCTCATGGAATATCGTGCAGCCATGCTGGAGAAGAAATTGAGCGCGTCGACCGTGAATGTTCGCCTGTCCGCCGTTCGCAAGCTGATCGGCGAGGCGCAACGCAATGGAATCATCGGCGCTGAAGAGGCCGCAAACTCGCCGGCGTCCCCAACCTCTGCCAGAAGGGAACTAGGGTGGGGAACTGGCTCACGCGAGACCAGGCCAAAGAGCTACTAACGGTCCCTGACCGCTCCACGATCAAAGGGAAGCGGGACTACGTGATTTTGGCGTTGCTGCTGGGGTGCGCATTGAGGCCGCAGGAGCTGGCCAGCTTGGACGTTGACGCTATCCAGATGCGCGAGGGGCGATGGGTATTGCCCGATCTTCGTGGCAAGGGCGGCCGAGTCCGAATTGTCGCGATCCCGGTCTGGGTCAAGCAGGGAATCAACGCCTGGATGATAGCGGCGAAGATTGAGGACGGCCGCCTGCTGAGGCCGCTCTCCAAGAGCGGGAAGCTGATCGGCGACGAGCCGGGCGACTGGGCGATTTGGTCGGTCGTCGAGCAATCTGCGAAGGAGATTGGAATCGAACACTTCGGCGCACACGATCTGCGCCGGACATGTGCGAAGCTCTGTCGTAAAAAGGCGGCGATCTGGAAACAGATCAAATTCTTACTTGGGCATAGCTCCATTCAAACTACGGAGCGATATCTTGGTTCGGAGCAAGACCTAGCTGTTGCCGTAAACGACAATTTAGGACGGTGAGGCAGCTATACAGAAGCATAGCGGTCTCGCAGATAATAAATTACCCATACCTACAGTCTTTGCCATGAGCCAGCTTCCTTCCAAGCGCCGCATCTGTAGAGGTACGGCCAGACGGGTATACGTTGACTGAAACGGAAGGCGAGATGTATTTCTGCAACGCCAGGTGTCTTTGTATCTGGGCGGTACAACTCGCTACACGGCCCGACGTGGCCGATGGCCGGAAACTTCCTGGCATTCAGTTGACGCAACCGACTGGCGAACAACGAACGTTTACAGACGTTGGGGAACTCGCAAAATGGTCCTTGGCGAATGCACTCCGTGATGGTGAGCAAGCAGTCTGAGCGAATCACTCCCCGATCACGTTCAGTAACGCCCGCATCCCCGGAGCGCATCTTTTTCCTGTCTCCAATCATAGTTGGGTTTCGTTGCGAAGTTCTGGGAATAAGCGACTCAGGCCAATGCAAGTCGGTTGGGGGTGAAACCGAATCAGATAGCGAGTCCGAACAACGCGCCGATGAAAAGCGCCTGGCCCACTGCGTCTGCTTTGGCCAGCCATCTCACTCGACCTTTCCCGATCATGTTCATTGTCTCGATGCCCTGCAACGTCCGCCATGCACTCTGAAACGATCCATATCCCTTCGCCAGCCAGACTCGTTTTTTAACCGTCCGGTGGTCCTGTTCAATCACGTTGTTGAGATACTTGCACTGGCGTAAAGCGACGCGGCGGGGGATGGCGCCATCGGCTTTCAGTGCTTCCAACGCGGCCGGATATGCCGGGTTCTTGTCCACGTTCATCACCCGTGGCATTGGATTGCCCGATGCCTCGATCGACCTGCGGAGGAAGCGTTTGGCTGCGGCGGCATCGCGTCTGGCCGTAAGTAGAAACTCAATCGTCTGTCCGGTCGAATCCAGTGCCCGACACAGATACTTGTCCTCGCCCCTTACCTTTATATAAGTCTCATCGATCCGATAGCTCTTATCGATCGGCTTCAGGTGCGGTCGGCAGCGCTTGTTCAACTCCGGTGCATATGCCTGCACCCAACGCCAAATGCAGCTGACGTCCACCTCGACACCCCGTTCGACCAACATTTCGCTGACGTGCTCATAGGAGAGCGGATAGCGGAGATACCAGCGCACGCACAAAACGATCACTTCTCCAGGGTACTGGTGCCCTTTGAACGGATTGCACGCGTTGGTCGCCATGGCCTTTCTACGCTATCAGGACCCCTCCTCCGAAGTTCGCAACGGAACCGTCGATACATCCTTTCACTCCGAAGTAATCTCGCGTGCATGATCCTGCTCAGCAGGAGCGCACAGATCCATGCTGACGGGCGAAAACTCTGAGAATGTTGTTATTGTTCGCTAACTTGGCATACTCGCAAACGAACGGCGCTCATGTTTCTTTATGCCCGAAGTGCCGGACGAACAGGTGAACCTAAAGTGCATGAAAATCTGCCAGTGTTCCACTCTTTGCTTAGAACCTTCCTGCACTTCGTCCCAAAGCGTTTCAACCTAGGCTTTGGTTTGGCGTTCAGGATGTTCGTATATGCATTCTATCGCCGTTCAGAATGGCCGCAATTTAGCTGCCCACATGACCACGTCTGGCTTTTCGTCTTCCAATTCACACTCGCCAAATAAAGCGTCGTGAAGCATTCCGGGCATTGGTCAAACCGCATGCTGGAAGCCGGACCGCTCTCCGGAAGCCTACAATATCCCTGGCCATGCCAATACGCGAGATCACAGCCCATTACTGTACAGGCATGTGCCGCAAAATCGGCTTGCCCTACCTTTCCGTGATACCGCGTAAGACAGGTGGGCGCGAGATGTACATCACATAGAGGTTTTATATCTGGTTTTTCGATTATGCTCATCAAGGCCTGTGGTCGGTGTGCCCGGTCTTTGTTGTGACCCCGGAAATGTAGACGATACGCCGTGGCCTCCGGCGGAAGCTATCACCCTATTATACCGGTCACTGACGACTTTCGTGACGTTGCTCGTGCCGCTGGACAGTGGGTGTGCTCTTGGTTAACCAGCCACAATAAGAGATTGGCGGATAAAAAGGATTTGCGGAATTGGCCACCCCACTGGTAGCTTTTCATTTTTTGGTCTGTGAAATTGTCCAGATGGGATGCTTTTGGATAAGCTCCGATTGTCCTGGAGTCTGGGGCAACAAAGCGATTTTATTCCTTCTCTTTCATTCGGACGGTTAGCCGCTGGATCTGCTCACCACGTCGGATGCGGCGGAGTGGCGTTCAAGGTGTTTCGCTGGATCAGCCGAGTCATCTTCTCCGTCGTCCTCGGCTTGCTCCTCTAGCCTTTCTGCGATCACTTAGTGCACGCCAGGATCGACAAATACGTGGATGGTTTGAAGAGCATTCTTGAGTGCTGTCCCCGCGAATCGAAAGCACCGACGTTTGGGCCTATATGGGTAATTCAGGGGTAATTCGCGCCTCCGGCGGAGACGGAGAGCTACGAGCAAAAGCAGCATGGCGAGCAGAAAAATGGCATGTGGGTTGTTCCCGGACAAATGGATATGCATAGACGCCCTTATTGAGGCCGCGGCCGCCTCCCGGCAAATTGCGGGAAAGACAGAAGCAATTCCAACGAAGTGGAAGCTCACGCTATGGGGACGGAACCAGGCCAGCCCTCTTGCCCTCGACCAGAGGCAAATGTTAGATCTCTGAAGCTGAAACAGAAAGGACATCCGGTTACGAAAGTGCCCATTATGTACCGCAGCGATGCTATTATCTATACGCCTGTTGAAAACTCCATAGTACTTCGGCCCTTTGGCTGCTCGGTCAATGTGGGTTTTGGCAACTTGGAAGGCCGTTGCACATGCATCGCGAAGATAATGCTGGTCACGAGGATATTGAGTTTTCGCCGACTTCTGGCGTAAGGGCCGATATAGGCCCATTTGACGAAATTCAAAGAGCGCTGCCCGGTCTGGCCCCGCTGCATGCGTCACGCATCGAAGGCATCGACGATGATGCTGCGCGAGCCCAAAAGATCACTAGGATTTCGCGTGCATTGGCGGATGGTTCCTATTGCGTGAACTCTTCAGATGTGGCTAAGAAGCTGATAGACCATATGCTCGGGAGGCTAGTTCTGCCACCATGATCCGGATTGAGAGAACGTGCTGCTTCCCAAGATCTTCGGACGCCGGGGTCGTTTTCAAGGGCCGCAACGCGAGTTTAACCCCGCTCGGATCACTCTGTTCTCCCGACTGAACGCGGCGCCGTTTTACTCTTTTCGACCGGCTGGTTGCGCGTCTATTACCCGGCAATTTCCCACGCCAGATCGCGCAGAAATCAATGGTGCAGCTCGCGATTTAAAAACCCACCAGCTTTTCAAGTCGCGATTTCCGCGTTTTCTTATCGGCAACCGCGCCTTGAGCAGCGAAGCCCCACTAGCCGAGGCCAGCAATGTTGCTGGGGACGTCTATCTCTCGCGAGTTGAGCTAATTAAAGCTTCTCTGGCGCGGCGATTCGATAGAACTACCGAGAACGCGCGGCAGCGTTTGTTACAAATCGCTGCCACCTCGGTAATATTCTCAACGGTGATCGGTATATGTATTTGTTACCGTACGTAACCGTAATAGCTATATTACTTACGGGTGATCCCGGAGGTACACCTTGTGGTGCGAAAATGAACATCAACCATCGCCGCGAGAACCTACTCGAAGCCGCCGTAGAAAGTGTCCTCCGCAGGTCATCTTTCAGTTTGAGCCGCCAGGTTCGACTCGGGGGCTATAGAACCAGACAGGCGAAACTGATCAGGATGAGACATGCCGGCATGATGAACGCGGCAATCTCAAAGTCTCGCTCGCGCAACGCCTCTATGCCGGTCGCAACGAATACGAATAAGCCAAGCAGGATGCAGAGAATGGTGAGTATTTCCATAGTTATTCCGCTCCCCCGACTGAATACTCTGACTCACGATTTCTGACCTTGACAAAAAAGTGCTTTACACAGCTCGGGACCTTAGATGGGTCCCTGCGTTGGTTATTCAGAGTGCTTTTCTTGATGAGGAGTCGCGCGTCAAAAAACCGCCTTTGGGTTGCGTCGCCATTCCACCGAGGAATTAGCTGATAGACGTTCTCGCCGGATTTCACGATGTATACCATAGAATACTTGTCCCGGCAGTAGCTAGATCCGCTGGTTTCACTGTTCCGCTGGTGTTCCCTAATCGTCCGTGCTGGCGTTGACGGGGTCCGGGAGTTGGAATCGTGTGCACAGCCTCTCCCGGTGCTCCTGAAGGTGGCCGTCCTGGTAGATGTACTGCGGCTTGTCTTTGGCTAAGTCGAGAGCAGCACAGAGAAGCACGGCTAACATTTAGGGATTTCATTATCATTCCCCAGGACGTCCAGCGTATACCTGTGCCTCTGTGCTTCAAATAGCACAGAAGTCTGATGCCGCGCCCAATCCGCGTCTTCTTCCTCCGCGGCTAGAATCCTCTCCATTCCCCGACGAACGCAAAGATTTCTGGAATCCATTTAACCCAGCCGACCTTAGCTCGTTACCTCTCGAACATCCCCAGACAGAAGCATACATTCCAGTAGACGGCTTCTCGAATAACACAAAAGACCAACTCGAGGATGCGGTATAACCCGAACAGAGGCGATCCCCGATGACAGTGACCCCGGGCCATTCCGGGCCGCACGCCGGGGCCACTGGTATAGACCAAACGCCGTTCGGAATAAAAATTAGCTGCTCCTTTATCTGCGAGAGTACGAGCCCAAGATCGGCGCGTGGCCATCGTAGGAATAAACCTTGTGATCGAGTCAGGTGCCTACAGCCATCTCCCCGTTGTGAATCAATTTCATTCAACCTCTGCTTATCAATAGATATGAGTTGACCCATCCGCGCCCAACCCACCTCCAGGGGTCATGGAAAGACACATAGACGTTACCTAAGTGCCCGTAACACAGGGTTGATGATCTCTCATATTTAGACATTATGTCGATAAATGCGTCATGAGAGGTCTTAGCTTCATTTACTTCGGTGCGATAACGGTTAAGCCTAGAACAACCGTTCGTATCCTTGGCGGTCACAAGCCTATATCGGCGCGGAATATCCTATCGATTGCGATAGGTGCTGTCTTCCTTGGAATTATGTCGAGCTTCCTGCTCGGCTGCGGCCTCACGAATAACTCTCCCTCGGGCTCGACAACCCCGCAGGGAAGTAGTGGCTCGCAGGGAAGCGGCGGCTCGTCGGGCAGCGGCAGCCCGCCAGGAAGCAGTTTCACGATTTCTGTAAGCCCGGCGACGGTAATCTTGGCTGCTGGCGGTAGCCCACAGACTTTCCAGGTGCTGGCAACACCTGTCGATGGATTCAAAGGTACAATTAACATCGCTCTGGGGAGCCTCCCCAATGGTGTCACTGCGACTCCAACTAACCTGGCCCTAACTCCAGGCAATCCACAGGTGATCCATCTGGCTGCCGCGCAGAACGCTACAGCCAATGCCATGACAGTAAGTCTGTCTGCGACTTCTGGCAGCGTTAATCTGACCGCAACCTTGGATCTGGGGATCACGCAAGGAGCTGGAGATGCATCGTCTGTTCCGATCCCGGCATCCTTTCAACCCCTTACCGGCTGCACCAATCCAAATACAGGTTCGTCATATAACGATTGGGGTGTCGGAACGTCTCCTGTGTATGCGGATCCTGTCTCACTCAATGTTGGCAAACCTATCTACACTTCAAACTCTATTTTTTGGATTTCCCGCGAGACAGGACCGGGACAATCGGTATTGATGACAGGGGCTTTTACTGATGCGACCAAAACTGCGAGGGTGGCCCTGATTCCGCCGGGAACCAAAGATTGGCAGTCGCTAGTTAAGGCGAGTACTACAGTAGTTCCCACAACGGAGCAGAACGCTATAGGCCTCTCGTTCATTGTTCCGTCAAATTTCTCCAATGGCGTCTATGGCTTTGAGATCCAGATCCCTCGTCTCCGCCTATCATGGGTTTGGCAAATGTACCTTCGATGAACTGGGCCGTGGGGGTGCCTCTCGGAACTGACACAAGCACCGCGCTTCAGCATCAGGTCTACGATTGTGGTGTGGAGTCGGGTGAGAGCTTGCGGCTTTTTGGAAAGAACTTCGTAACTTCGAACGATGTAATTTTGCAATCATCGAGCGGCGCCGCTTACGCACTGAAACCTTCCAAGATAGACAGCAATTCTATCGCAGTAGAGGTTCCTAGCACACTTAGTCCTGGAAAGTACAATATCTGGGTTGGGAGCATCCCTTGGAGTGCAACCTCGAGCCCGGCAAGTCAAATTACTGTCTACTCGCCGCCTTCATTCACCGTAACATACGCTATTTGCTCTAATCTTGTGGGAGACGGTAAAACTGATAACAGGAGCCTATTCCAACAGTGCCTTAAACAAAATGCCCCAGCGTCAGGTTCAAATCAGCTTGTCTACATAACCATTCCAGAGGGCAACTTCGTGCTCACAGGCGGGATTCAGCCTTACCCGTATGAATTCCTTGTTGGGTCGTCGCCCACCACGTCAAATTTTATCGGAAAGCCGCAAGGCTCTGCGCCTAACGCATGGTTCTTGATTCCTCAGTATTTTGGCATGGCTAACATTTCCTTTCAGGCGCCTGCCAATATCCGCCTTCTTTATTCTTCAGGTGCCGCAACGGGTGATCCAGCGACAGCGGGCCATCTCTTCTTCGAGAACGTAAACTTTCAGTCCATTTCAGACGCATCGAATGGGCTCGAACAGATGTTTCTTCTGTCAGGGCCAGACATCCAGGTGTACAACTCAGTGTTTCTCTCGACCTCGAATCAGGTCTTTGATATCAATTTCGGGGATGGCGCTATTGTGTCTGGAAATCAGATGCTCCTAAATGGTGTCACTGGTCTTGGGCTTAGCGACTCCCAGAATATAATCTTCGAAAATAACCTGATTCATTCCCAAAACCCTCTAGGGCAGGGACCGAATGGGATGTCAGCGGGTGCCGGTCTCGGCATAAGCAGAGCAAACAGTCAGTGGGGCCCCTCCGCAATCTCTCAAGACGTCTACGTCGGCTACAATACATTCAAAAACATGGGCTCTCTGGGTCAACAGATTATTACGAACGACGGAGATGGAGGGTCTTACTTCGGCCCGATAGCCTCGAGCACGGCGGGTACTGTGATACTGGCTAATGACCCTGCGTGGAATTGGATGGGCACGACAAATTACGAGTCCTCCGCTATCGCTATTATCTCGGGAACCGGAGTAGGCCAGTACTCTCTTGTTAAGAGTTACAGCGCTCGGACGATAAATCTAGTAACTCCATGGAAGGTGCTCCCCGATTCGACTTCAGTGATTGTCATTTCTCAATATGAACTGAACATGACGATTGCTCACAATACTATCTCCAACACTTTGGGATCATCTATAGTGTTGGCAGATTCTCTCGAGGGCGTAATCGAAGATAACGTAATCACCAATTCGGACCGCGGAATATTGATCTCCGCTTTCGGCCCCTATGGGGGCCCCGCTAGTTACGGCCCCGTCATGAATACCGATGTTCTTCGCAATACGATAGCCGTGGGTGCGGGAAATCTCATCGCCCCATCGGTGTTGAATGGACCGGCGGGTCTTGGGATCCAAGACATGCCCGGTTGTCTGGTATCGGGCCTTCTAATTCGCGACAATGTCGTCCCCGCTGTCGATAACATATATAGTACGGATGGGATGAACGGTATTAGTGCGACGGTAATTGAGCAAAACCGAGCTAACTGGCTCCTTACCTTCCCAAACCCAGGGTTTCTGATACAGGACAATACGCCGCAGTGAAAGGCGGAGCTAGTTCAAAGTGTAGAAGTGAGGCTCACGGTGGTTGGGCGCGCTCCGGGGTAATTGAGCGCGCCGCGCCAATTTCACCGTTAATAAGCCTTTCGCCGCAACGGCCTCGCTTGTCCAATGATCGTAGGAACAAGAATTCAGTGCCCGGCGGTACCCAAGGAATAGAGTACCGATGTTCAAAAACCCTCGAATCTGCATGTTATTGTTACAAAAGTCAGATTTGATATGACCAAAGTACTGTTTTAGAACCCTTACTACGGCGCGTAAATTTTTCAATAGTAACCCCGGTAAAAAGGTTACGTGCTACGAGCGTAGCGGAGGTTTTTCACTTGTCGATGAATCATTCCTGCCTTAAAAGTAATTCCGAAAATCACGCTCCTCCTCATATAGTTGGAGACATGTTCGTACGAAAGATGAACGGGGGGAGCCAGAGTGCTCTTATCGGTGCTTCGGATGGTAATTTTTACGTACTAAAGCTAGCAAACAACCCCCAAGGGCCAAATACCCTTTTTAACGAAGCATGCGGCACTATTCTTTCACAATATCTGGGACTGCCAGTCCCTGACTGGTGCCCAATTTATATGGATCAAGAGTTCATCCTCGCAAATCCTGGCTTATCCTTCGCGACCGAGACGGGATCCTGTGCTCCGTCTCCGGGCTTGCATTTCGGATCCCGCTTCCTTAGGGTTTCGCCTGAGGACGAAGTGTACGAAGTAGTGCCGCACAAGTGGATGGGGCGCGTAAGGAATCCCCAATTTTTTGGGGGCATGTTTCTTCTCGATGTTTGGGCGGAAAACGTGGACCGTCGTCAGGTTTTTTTTATCGAGCGTTCGATGAGCCGCGCTCTGGACGTTCTTTTTTTCGATTTTGGACACATGTTTTCAGGGCCCCATGGGAGAAAACAGCTAAAGAGTGCCAAAGGATGCCTCTACGAGCACAGGAATGTGTATACTACGGCATTCGAAGCCGCTGCCATCGAGGACTGGCTACAGCGGATCGAATCGCTAAATGAGAGCACATTGAAGGCTCTGATGGACGCTGTGCCTCGCGAATGGTGTAATAGCACGATCGAGCGGGATACGATCAGCCTACTGATGAGGAATCAGGGGGGCTTAAAATACAGGGTAAACGAAGTAGCACGGGGGCTCCGAAATTGAAATAAAAGATAATTAGCGTATGACTAGCTCACTCACGGCTGAATTCGTTGTGCTCGCCTACGTGCCTGATCCCACACGCGAAGAGATGGTGCCGATCGCGGTAGCTGCTCGAGAAGTGGGTACGGTGGATAATGCGAGGTTGCTACTCTATGTGATCCCAACCCTGGCAAAGCTCGTGACTAGACGCCATCTAGATTATCTGAACGAACTCCTCCAGAACTGGCGCCAAGTTTCGGGTGACGAAGTCGCTGCTCTCTTTTGCCAGCTCCAGGAACTCTCGCGTGGGCCTCTGTCCGTTCAGCGCTCGGGATCGTGTGCGATTGGGGATTTCCCTCAGCTGGCAACGCGGGTCCTCGGACCCAACGAAGCGCTTGACGCGCTACCTGCCAGCGAGTCCTCATAGGAAAATACAGGGTTGCTCCTGGTGGCAGGGCGGCCAACGAGTGCTATTAGGCTAAATAAATAGTGTCCGGCCAGTGCGCTCGGGGTTGCTGCAGGTCAGCGAAGCACGCGGTCGTTCGGACCCTTCATGCGCTTGGTGTGGCAAGCCCCTGCTTACAGCTGAAGAGTATGAATTGCAGGTCTGCTCGCCACAATGTGATGAGTTAGAAACTTTTGCTCGGCAATGTGGGGTTTGAATCAGTCATCTTGTTTACAACCTGAGAAATAGCCTCCTACTTACGGCTGAGCTGCGCATGAGCGCGCTGTTTTCCGCTTAGCGTACACGATGCCCATATCCGAGATGACGCCCGGCAAAAGCCAAGCTGCACAGGATTAGCCGGCAAGCGTAGCTTGGCGGTCGGTTACAATCCCTGCATGCCGCAGGCCAGTGCCGCGAACGCTCAAATCCCCGAATTTCAGCAGTACATTCTGGCATGGTTTGAGGCCAACGCGCGTGATTTGCCCTGGCGGCGCAGCGGCGAGCCGTACCCGATCTGGGTTTCCGAGATTATGCTGCAGCAAACCAGGGTAGCGGCCGTGCTCGACCACTACGCGCGCTTCATGGGACGGTTCCCATCAACCCACATGTGAATATGTCGTGCTCGCATACGTTTCGTATCCCACCCAGGAGAGCTTCCTGCCGATCGCCGTCGCAGGTCGAGAACTAAACCTGGGCAAACCCGGACAACTGATGTTACATGTCGCCGTGGTTGTCGGAACCGCAATAAACGAACGACACCTGGGTTACCTATACGAGCTGTTTGAGACTTGGCGAACCTTGGATGGCGATAAACTCGACGGGCTTTTTCGCGAGATCAAGGAACTCTCGTCCGGGCCTTTGCGCACTCAGGACATTGGATTTTGCTCTAGGGACGACCTACCCCGACTGGCAGACCAAGTTCTGGGACACCATCAGAAGGTCAGAAGGTGAACGTGTCTACGGACAACAAGTATGTTTAGTCAGTAGAATCCTGGTGCCGGCAGGGGGGCGAGCCCCCACGAGGTTACCCTCGGCGGATTTTAAGTCCGCTGCGTCTGCGAGTTCCGCCATCCCGGCTTGGGAGGAAATTCTATTTCAATTTATCACCCACCCTCGATTCGCTCAGGGAATGACCAAATACTGTTCCAGCTTCCCGTCCGGCATTCCTAGGTTGTGATGGTGAATTTGCGGTCGGGAAGTCGGGAAACTCCGCGGTGAAGCTGCGAAAGATCATGCCGCCGCGAGCTTCTTGCCTTTGCCGGCGAAAGCTGAGTGCCGGACCCAAGGGCTCGAGGCTGCTGGCGAAGTCATGGATTGCCTCCGTAGTGAAGTAGGCGTTGCAGTTGGCAGTGAAGAGGGTGCGATCCAGTCGCCCATCCTGCAGGCCGGTGAAGATTGCCAACGCCAGTGCCTCGGCTTTGCTGGGCGCGGGAGATTCGATGCCGAGAACCAGCGGAGTGAGCCTGCGGCCAATCGTAATCGCGGCAGGGGATGGATCTTCATTGGTAAGCACCACGATCGCCGCGCGATCCTGGGGGAAGATGAGATTCTCCGAAACGAATCCCGAGACTTCGCCGTCATGCTCGATTACCGGGTGTCCGTCCCTGGTTTTGAGAAAGACGCCAAGGCCATATCCGCTGTTTTTGCCATTCTTGAGCAGAACCGGGATGACCATCTGCGCGTAGGATGCCTGCTTCAGGAGCGAGCGATCGATCATGCTGATGTCCCACAAAGCCAAATCGCGAGCGGGCATTGCCAGTTCGCCGGCGGCAAAGATCCAGCCTGCGCCCTCTTGCGGCGCAGGACGCAGCGGCCCCAGCGCATGGCGGTAATAGCCCACCGGGTCTGTAGCAGGCAGCCGGCTCGCATCCGAATTAAAAACACCACCCATCGCCAGCGGCGTAAAGATGCGCTTTTCGAGAAAACGACATCAGCGGCATGCCGCTTACCTGCTCGACGATCTGGCCGGCGATTACATAGTTAGTATTCGAATATTGCCACTGCGTTGCGGGATCGAAGTCGAGCGGCTTTTTGCCCCAGACGTCGAGAATGTGCTTCGCTGTGGCCGGCGCCATCATCCAGATCCGACATTGATCTAAAACATGCGTCCTTCGCCTGGACTAGCTAGTCTTCTGCCATAAGTGAAAGGGGGAACTCGCGCCATGTCAATCGTCACTCAAGCAGTCCGCAGTCAATACACAACCTAATGCGGTTGAATAGTCGGTCCATATGAGCACCTTCTTCGGAGATCTCTCTTGCACCGCTATGTCCCGACAATAAACCTTTAGTACTTTGGTGTATCAGAACACTTCATAAAACCTGTTTTTCCTCCACTCACTGTCGATAAACGCATCATGCGCAACTGTTCCCAGAATAGTTCCTTGATGCCATCGTCACGTTGCGAGTTACTAACTTCCTTCCACGCTTTGCTCCTTCTCGCATGCGCGCTCGCCTTATCGGGATGTGGACTCACACCCGAAAACGGCAGTAAGTCGACCGGATCGGGAGCCACCGCCAGCGGATCAGGGGGAGGATCGCGGCTGATCCACTGGAGGTGACCAAGTGACCGATTTTAACCTGTCTGTAAATCCAGGCTCCGTTACCCTGACTCCGGGCGCGAGCGGACAAGCAGTGCAGGTGTCAGCGTCGACGCAGAGTGGAACTAAAGGTCCCGTCAGCGTCTCGATAAGTAACCTTCCGGCCGGAGTAACTGCCGCTCCTTCAACGCTGACCCTTGGTTCTGGTACTTCGCAATCTATCACATTGACTGCCGCTTCGAGCGTTGAGACCGGAATCATGGCGGCAACGCTGCTCGCGACCTCACAGGGTCAGACACTGACGGCGCAGATAGCGCTCAATATTTCCGATCAAGGGACTGGGTCGTCGACAGTTTCGGGCGCCCCAAGGTCGCCCACAGCCCTCACGGGGTGCACGAATCCAAATATGGGGGTGTCGAACGGAGACTGGGGGGCAGGCGGTGAGGTTCCAGTATATTCAGATCCTCAGGCGTTGGGTATTGGAGCGCCTGTATACACGACAAATACGATTTTTTGGACTTCCAGAGAAAACGGGCCCGGCCAATCGGTCTTGGTGACTGGCGCTTTTACCCCTGCGCCGAAAACCGTCCGTATTGCCCTCATTCCGCCAGGAACCAATGACTGGCAATCAGTCGTTAGCTCCAGTACGTCTGTAGTTAGTGCGACGCAGAAGGGTACACCGGAGGGCGGAAGTCCCGCCCCTGCAGAAACGACATGGCTCTCGTTTATTGTGCCGCCACACCTTCCTTCAGGGGTCTACGGGTTTGAAATCATAGATCCGACAACAGCACCCGTGTTTGGAATAGCGAACGAGCCAGCGATCAACTGGGTCATCGGTGTTCCGTCCCAAACCGATCCAGCAACAGCGCTACAGGAAGAGGTCCACGATTGCGGAGCAGAGCCCGGAGAAAATTTACGAATCTTCGGCAAGAACTTCTCACCCTCGAACCAGGTCATATTGCAATCGTCAACTGGCGACGAGTACCCGCTAAAGATATCAAGAAACGACTCGAATTCATTAATTGCTGCGGTTCCGTCCAATTTACCGGCGGGCGTTTATAATCTTTGGGTAGGGGATTCGCCCTGGGACACGACTTCCAGTGCGGCAAGTCAAATCACGCTCTACGCACAACAGTCTTACAAGATAAATAGCGTGAGCTGTCCACTGATAGCAGGTACGGTGGACAACACCGCGGCACTGCAGGCGTGTCTCGACCAGAATGCCCCGGCTCCGGGCGCCAAAACCATTACTTATATTAGCGTACCCGCTGGTAAGTTCACAATTTCAGATACCCTCTATCCGCATTCATACGAAGTCCTGTTGGGCATCTCGGCGAGCAACACACAACTAGTCGGTACGTCAGCGACCCCACCTTCGACCTGGCTTGCTCTTCCTCAGTTCTTTGGGATGGCCAACATTTCGATTACAGCTCCCGCCGATCCCAATCTGGTTACTGCATCTAATATATGGAATAGCAGTCCTCTCACAGAAGGACACTATTACTTCAGCGGTGTTCACTTCCAGGATACCGGTGAGGTACTTAATATTGGAGAACAGCTATTTGTCTTGAGTGGTCCGGATATTCAGGTTTACAACTCATATTTTCTATCTAGTCAGTACCAGGCGTTCGACATCGATTTAGGGGACGGCGCCATAGTGGCTGGCAACACTTTTATATTAAATGGCTATGTAGGTAACGGCATCGAGGACAGCCAAAACATAATTTTCGAGAAGAATACGACAACGTCGCAGCATATCCCAGTCCCTAATCAGCTTGCGGGAAAGGCCAACGCTGGTTCTGGGTTAGGCATTAGCCGAGGAAATAGCCAGTGGGGTCCGTCTGCCCTTTCAAGGAACATCTATGTCGGGTATAACACTTTCGAAAGTATGGGAATCACAGGCCAGCAAATAATTACCAATGACGGCGATGGAGGCTCATACCTTGGGCCAATCACGACTAGCACGGCGACGGAGGTAACTTTAGCCAATGATCCGTCATGGAATTGGATGGGAACAACCAATCCTGAGGCCGCCGTGATGGCGATAGTCTCCGGAAGGGGCGAAGGTCAGTATTCCTTCCTCGCAGGGTGGAATGGTAGGACAATAGAGCTAGCTTCACCCTGGAAGGTGCTACCCGATAGCACGTCAGTTGTGGTTATTGCGCAGTATGAACTGAATATGACGTACGCAAACAATAAAATGGCAAACACGTTGGGCTCGACGATTGTCTTGGGTGATTCGTTAGAGTCAGTGGTCGAGGATAACATAATGATAAATTCAGACCAGGGTATCCTAATTGCTGCTCAGGGGCCTTATGGCGCACCTGCCGGGTATGGTCCGGTAATCAACACGGATGTCCTCCGTAATACATTAAGTACGGGCGCTGGTGATCTTATCGCATCGGCGGGCACTGCCGGCGGCCTAGGAATCGCGGACTTCCCCGGGTGCATGCTCTCCGGCCTAATGATGCGTGGAAACACAGTAGCAGATGTGCAGACAATGTTTCTCACCGACGGTTGGAATCAGATTAATGGACTCATAAGTGAGCAAAATACAGGGATCTGGAGCCCTACGTTTCCGCTACCCGGATTGTTAATCCAGGACAACACGGCACCTCCCAATAGCATCGGGAACTAGACCCGCGTGAGACCATTCATAAGGACGGCGTGGGTCTTAAAGTGTCTGCGTGAGAACTACGCGAGGTACTCGTAATCCACATTGGAGGAACGGGCGTTGCGCGACATGCGCGCACGGTTGCGCCGGAGGTTGCGGTGGAGGAAGGCGACCAAAAGCGGGTGGAGTTGACGCTGCGGCATGCCATCACAGTGACCAATCTTATAGGGGGCCCTGAAAAGGCCGACCTCGGCGGTTCGACCACGTCTCTGGCCACCATTTATAATCAATAGCTTACAGGAAATTGCCTGACCTTATCTAAGACTCAAATCGACTTAGTTGGCTACCGAAAATCGGATCTGGAGCAAGTTGGCTGATAGCCGCTGCACACGATCACAAAAGATGCGGCGGCGAACGATAGCGCCGATCTCAAGGCCCCTCTGGGCTAGGCGGCCCGCCGAAGCCAGACGGGTCTGCACCCAGGGCCGGGAATGAAGTCCATGCCCCCGGAGCGATGCAGATGCGGGCCGGCCAGGTCATCGGGGCGTTCGATTGCGATGAGCGCGTTCGCCAAACACGCCCACTCGATTGTCTCTCTTTCAAGGACTAGCTCTGAAGCACCAGATGGTATGACCACCCAGATGGTGTGACGGTTCAAACAACCGCCTCGCCCACTATACAGAAGATGTGTTATCGGACATAAGTTGTTTATTATGAATCACATAGAGCATAACACCCTATCGTAATCTGGCAATGCCTATGATCTTTGACATGGGTGGCGAACGGTCCTCCACAACCCGGATGAGGCTGGCAGGCAAAATTTGCTGTCTTTGTGGTCGTCATCTCGATGCAATGCTCTGGCAGCCGCTAGGCGAGCGCGTCTGTAATTCGTGTGAGGCCAAGCGTTCACCTACTCCAAAGCTCCACCGCATTCATGTGTCCTTCGCCTTGCGTGAGCGTTGGCATTGCACATTCTTGGCAGAGGACCTGCGCACGCCGATTGCGCCCGCGCGTACCTTCAGCACCTCCGATTCCATGCTCGAAATGATTCGCCGCGGCAACGGCTTCCGGGATCTTGCCTGCAGGCAGGCCGTCGACCTTGCCATCCAGGCAGGTCGCGGGAACGTCGACCTGCTGTTGACCCCCGAACAATTTGCCAAGTTGACGGGCAAGTTATGACCGACATCACCGTCCACATAGCTAGCAACGATTGGTGCGTCCACTTCGTCGTTACCGCTACTCAAATACCTGTCGGGCCTTGGCTGCTCTTTGATTCGAACGACGAGATCAAAGCAAAGGTGTTCACCTGGGGCCATGTTACCGAGGAAGATATGACCCAGTATGAGATAGACCTCCGGCGTTGGGGTACTGACAGCGTCCCCATGCAACTGACTGACAGCCAACTATCCGTCCACTTCAAGAACTCTATCCGAGCGACGACCGCGGGCTTCAGCTGCAATGTCGAATGCCGGACTATGCCGCATAAGGTGTTGCAAACGTTGTTATCGCTGCCTTCAACACTATTTTGTTCGGCATAATCAGACTGAGTCTTCAGGTGCAAGTGGGGTACTGATTCCCTGCAAGTGAGACAAGATTTCCAGGGGATGTGGGGCAAGCGTCAAACGAATCGTCCCCACATGCTCTGCGCGAAGTCCGTCTTTGCCTTTCTTTCTGTCATTCCCGAAGGGAATCTGCTCCTGCCCTTCTCGTGCTGCGCGACGTTTAAGAAAGGCAGAGACGGGACAGATCGAGAAAACAAAACTGCTCAGCTTAGTACGACTAATTCGTATTCGTCCAAAGCCGGAAGGGTAAATTGGCTATAGCCATTGTTATTTGCGACGTTGACGTTTTGACCAGACCTGACTGCATTGGCGGAATGGAAGTCTCCCTTTACATTGACCTCAATATCGGTCATGCGCACAGGATTGAAATAGGCGATGTCTGAGTGGCCTGAAAGATTGATGAACTGCACCAAGTGGCGATCCTTCTGCCGCATGAACGTGATCTCTACAAGGGGATGTGCGTTGGTCTTAAGCTGACGTCCGTCAGACAGCATAGCGTCGATCAAATCGCTCAAAAGCCTGGAGTGAGCCTCGGAACTATGCCGGTAGTAAAGTCCACCGATATCCCAAGGCAGCCAAGCTACCTTTCCCTTTCCAATGTTCTTCATAACCAGACCTGGATCATTCGTGTCTTTCCAGTCGATATGGACGAGCTCAGGCGGACCGTACATTGAGGGGGGAATAAAAGTAATCGGACTCGGGCTCTCTGCCTTCACTTGCAAGTAGTTGCCGTACATGAAAACTACATCTGTTTCCTTAAGGGAAGGAAACATGGCTTTGTCTCTGATCCTGAAATAGGCGCCATCCGGGTCCTTCCACAGCTTGACCACGGGCGCCACGTCGAATTCCGGAGCGGCAAAACTGGCCATAATCAGCCGGCCGCCATTCTCGACGTATTCTTGCAAACCCTTGGGCGCAGTCCCGGGCGTGATCACCAGGTCAGCATCGCGCTTCCCAAGCCAATCCAGGTTCTCAACTGCTGCAAACGGAATATGCTGCTCGGTCAGCAACCGGAAGAAACCACGGTAGGAGTCCTGCGCGATCTGAAAACCAACGCCCCCGGATCGCGGCGCGAGCAGAAAGACCCGCGCTTCGCTCCTCTGTCCGACGAAATAGGCCTGGTGGCTTTTGAGCCAGCCATAGGCTGGAATAGCGACATCGATGGCCATTCTGTCCTGCTGCTCGGCGATAGTGCCATGCAGATTGAAAGCCGCGGCTCCTCCGTTGGCCACATCTTGCCAAATGCGTGTTCGAATCTCGGGCTGGGGCACGGTCGCGAAGCGCCAGGGATAGTCGACGAAGGACATACCCTGGCAGACCACGCCTTTCTCGGGGTAACTGTTTCTCCACTGATTGGTATTGTCACTGGCCGTATAGGGCCACAAAGGAAGCGGACGGCGCACTGCCGTATTCGCTTCTCCGTAAACTATGTCACCGATTTCAGGAGCGGTGCCGACGAGCGCCGCGTTGGGCCGCTTGCTCTTCACCAGATCGCGGATGGTGATCGACATCGAAACGCTAGCATCGTGCAGGAATGCCCGATAATCGGCGTCGGGCGCCTCAGGCACATCGCGATGGAAGCGTTCGCGATAGAGTCTCTCACAATTGTCGCAATGACAGAGTCCGAGGTAGTGACCACTGTAATCCGTCGTAGAATTGCTGAACATATTAAAAAAGCAGCCGTCAACGTCATAGCGCTCGAGCGCTTCACCCAAGATCTCAATCGACTTCTGTCGATACCAGCCGCCATTGATACAGGCTAAATAAAGTCCGTTGTAGATGGCCGGTTTGCCGTTAGCCATCTTAAAGAACCAATCGGGATGAGCATCGTAAACATCCTTATGCGTCTTGCTGAAGTCCCAACGGCTAACCACACGGATATTGCGCGCATGAGCCTCACGAAGAACCTCGCCAAACGTATCCTGCCCCTTTGGCATATAGGGGCTAACGTATTCATATTGCACTTTGCTGGGATAAAGCGCCGTAATTCCGCCGGCCGACATCATCAACACGTTCACATTAAAGTTGGCCACATCTCGGATGAACAGCTTTGGATTTAGCGCAGCATTGGTTTCGCGAAGATTAGTTTGCAGCCAGCGAATCGGCTCAATCATCCACCAGCCGGGCGTATCATTTGATAATTTCTGATCGGCAGCAGCAGCGCTTGCCCCCAGGTAAGAGGGCATGGAGGCAGCGACAGCTGTTGCTGCAGCGCTGTGCAAAAATGTTCTTCGGTCCATTATTTTTTCTCCTGATATCTAGATCGCTCCAACAGGGCAATTCGCTAAAAGGTAAGCTTCGCAGCCAATTGCAGAATACGTGCCGGGTTCGAGCTGAGAATCGTTCCGAATGTATTGGTGTTCAGATTATTCGCGGGTTGGCCGAAGTTTGTGTGATTCAGCGCGTTAAAAGCTTCAAAGCGAAGTTGCAAATTGATGGCCTCGCGCACAGGAATCATGCGCACCACAGCAGCGTCGACATCGACATATCCTGGCGTTGTCAACGAGTTCCATCGCGCGTCCCCAAGAGTTCCCAAAGGGTTGGCCACATAAGCCTTTGGGTTCACCCATTCCAGAGTTTTGGTATTTCGAACGTACGGCTGGCCGACAACATTGGGCCGGTCTTGTCCTATCCCGGTGAGAGAGTTGTCGAGCCCGGTCACAGGATTGAAAGGATACCCCGATTGAGCAGTGATGATCGGTGATACCTCCCAATTCCCCAGGGCTGCCTGGACAAACCTATTGCCAAAGCGCGGGCTATCTACCACCAAAGAACCGACGAACGCACTACGCAGATCAGAGTCGCACGGCCCGTAGTCGGCGTTTCGGTCATAGGGATTTTGGAAAGAAGGTCCATTATTCCCCAAATCATTCGACTCTATCTCACCGTCCTGCAGGCAGCGGGAGTATGTGTAGCTGGTAATAATCGTATAATTCTGGGCAAATCTATGCCTGGCCTTTAAAATAAGGCCGTTGTAGTTGGAATAATTTCCCTCATCCAAGGTTTGTATTTGGCCATAAGCAGCGCCCGCGGTAGGATTTTGCAGATATAAGAGCCTTCTCTGATTTGTATTGGCGGTAGTGGAACAAGCTTTCCCGCTGCACAATCCAGGAATATAAACCGCGTGATTCTGGTCTGCGCCAGACCATAGATGAGTGGTCTTGCTGCCTAGATAGTCTGCGGAAATCAGCCAATCTTTGCCCAGTTGGATTTGATAGCTCAAGCCCCAAATTTGGGCATACGTTGGCCTGGTATTAATGGGAGAGCTATAGTAAGTCGCTTGGGTAGGGAAAGGCTGATTCATCGACGGCGGAAATGGAAAGGGGAACGGGTTGCCCCCAGGATAGTTCGCGTACAAGTTGGAGAGCGGACCAGGGTTTGTGAGAGTCACAGTGCTTCCCCATGGAGCCGCGTCCGCCCACTTTGCGTAAAAGTACAGGTTTGGAGTATCGTGGAAGATGCTATAAGAGCCGCGGATGCTCTGCTTGCCGGTGCCGGTTGGATCCAGTGCGAACCCGATCCTGGGACTGAAGTTGGCAAGCTTGCCGTTGATGTAGGAAGATGGTACGCCCGGGTCGCCGGCAAATAGAAGTCCGGGAGGCCCATTCGTATATTTGGCGGTCTTCTGGCCGGCATTGAACGCACTTTGAGAAAAGTACTCGCCTCGCCCGGCTACATCCGTTTCCGGCAGAAAAGGCTCCCACCGCAATCCAAAATGAACATTCAATTTGCCGTTCACTTGAATGTTGTCCTGCCCGTAGAGGGCAATATAATTTTGCCGGAAACCCATTTGTTCGGGATTACCTTGGACCAGTTGGCTGGACCTCCCCAACATAAAGTCGAGCAAGGGATCGCCAGTAAATTGTCCATTGAAGCTGAATGTGCCATTTCCGTTGAATACGTTGAATTCGTTTAGCTGCCGGTAGAGGTAATCCACTCCAAAAGTGATTTGGTGGCGTCCGTGAATCAGCGCCGCATCATCGGCGAACTGAAAGGTGTTCCGATTGAAGTGTGCTGGAGCGCCGTTGCCGTTGCCGATAGCGAAGGCGCTGCTGATGCTCATGTTGGTGAAATTTGGAACGAAGGAGGCAATATCGATGCCGACGGCTGGAGGGCTAAAAAAATTCGATGCCGCCGTCCGATTATCTCTGAATCGGCTCCAGGTCAGATGGATGCTGTTCACCAATGTAGTGCTGAGCGAATAGGTGTCCCCCAGCACCAGGGACTGACCGCGCTGCTCGGTTCCAGGCGAGGTGGTTGTGAGTAAATCCTTGCCATCAAAGTACGGCGGATTGTTTAGGTTCACAATAAAGTATCGAACGAAGAGCTGATCCTTTGTGCTTTGCGTCCAGTCAGCGCGTCCAATGTACTGCGTCTCATTGCTGGGCGTCGGAATCCCATAGGTTATTTTTCCGCAGGGGTCGCTTGATATAGGCACAAACTTCAGTAAAGCAAGCGCCTGGGAACTGAAGAGAGTAGGCGATACTTGATCGTTGGCGAACGGCAGACCTGTGCTGGGATTGGTGATTGGCCGGGCCGTGTGGTTTGATTGACAAGTTGCGGCCTCGCGAGCACTGAAATCCCCGTGAAGTGTAGCTTGTGTGGGTACAAAGCTGATTGTTTGAGGCGGTGCGGTTCGCTGAATCGTGTTCTGATAACCGAAGAATCCGAAGAGCTTATCCCTCTTGATCGGGCCTCCCACAGTCCCCCCAAATTGATTCCTTTTAAGGGTATCTTGCGCCGTGGCGAAGTAGTTGCGCGCGTTGAAATCTCCATTCCTGACAAACTCAAAAAGATCTCCGTGGAACTGGTTTGTTCCGGATTTCGTCACGATGTTCACAGCGGCGCCGGGATGAAGCCCGTATTGCGCCGAGAGCCCGCTCGTCTGAACATTGAACTCTTGAAGGGCGTCAGGAAAAGGAAAGGGAAGATTCACGTTTGAAAAGGCATCATTGTTGTCTCCGCCGTCCATAAGAAAGTTGTTACCGGTGGCTTGGGCGCCGGCTACCGAGATTGCGACGGAGCCGCTATAGGTCTTCGTAGTAACCAGCGCGACCCCGCCTCCGCTGGCAAAGGCCGGTGAATTGGCTGAGCCGCCGGAGAGCAAGATCAACTGTGTCGCTTGGCGGCCATTCAATGGAAGGTCCACAATCCTGCGCTGATCCACCAATTCCGAAATCGATGTCTCCTGCGTTTGCACCATGCCTGCCGCAGCGGAAACTCGTACTTCCTGATTCACGGTGCCCAACTGTAGGGCAACGTTGACCTGAACATCGTTTCCCACCGCCAAAACAATGCCGGATTGGATGTAACGCTGAAAGCCCTGACCGGTTACTTCCAACGTATACGGCCCTACGGCGAGATTCGGAAAAACATAGGAACCGTTGGCGGAGCTAATCGTGGTCCGCACCTGTCCAGTATCGGTTTGAGTGGCTTTTACCTCGGCATTGGGCACGACCGCGGAACTCTGATCGGTAATTATTCCCCCGATTTGCGCTCCTCCCGATGACTGCGATAACGCCACATGAGGCAGAACCAAGCTGATCAAAACGGCCAGGATAATGCAGCTGAATTTCCGTATGGATAGCGTATGCATGACGTCACCTGTTGTGAAAAGAACTGCTCGGCTAACGTGCAAGCTGGTCACATTCTCGAATGCCATGTGTTCCGGTGCGCCTTTGCCAGGGCGGCACAGACGATTTGTTATGCCCGACAAAGGCGTGCGGAGCAAATATCGACCAGCTTTGGATGACCCAGAAATCACGATCCAGAAGGTAGTCTGGTAAGACCAATTTTGTCAAGGAGTGTTTTTGTTTATTTTTTTCCTTGGCAGTGGAGGTTTCTTTGGGCTACCTTGGAAAGCCGGATGGCTATTTCAATAATAGCCATATAAGTCACAAAGTTACGGCGCAAAACGAGGCTTCCTTTAGGGATATCTTTTGCGGCGTAACTCAAGCGGATGGGAGACTCGCAAAGGTTCCTCGATTGGAGGCGGTAATCTGGTAATACCTTACAAATGATCTATCTCGTTCGTCCATTTCGCCACTTAGGACTATGCTCAAAAGAGAATAGGAATTGAGTTCGGGGTAGAAGGAATGAAAGTAGAGCCCACAGCTCCGATTGAGCGGACAACCCTAGTAGCCGCCGCCTTTGAGCGCCTCATCTCCAACATCGTGCATGGCAAGTGGAAAGCTGGGGATCAACTTCCGCCAGAGCGCGAGTTGTGCCGACATCTTGGAATCGCTCGCACATCCCTGCGAGAGGCGCTAAAAGCTATGGAACTCATTGGTATGTTGGAGAGCCGCGTCGGAGAGGGCACTTTCATCTGTCCGCGATCGGAGTTTCTGTCCCGCCCTTTGCTGTGGGCATTTACCGGAATCGATCATGCCGAACTCGGCAAAATCATGGAAGCGCGCGTGTTTTTGGAGAGAGATCTTGCCGGGTTGGCGGCCGAACGCGCATCTCCGGAGGAGCTTGCCAGGATCGATGATGCTATCCAGAGAATGTCAGAGAACATCGCAGCAAGTGAACCCGTTCTGGAATCGGATATGGCCTTTCATTTAGCAGTGGCCGAAGCTGCTCACAACGAAGTCTTGGCGAATGCGGCACAGCTCCTGCGCAATTTGATGAAATATTGGATTCAGCTCAAGCTGCTGATCAGAAATGTCCCATCCGCAGCCCTGGAGCGGCATCGGGGAATCTATCAGGCTATTCGGAATCGGGATGCGGAAAGCGCCCGGACTCTGATGCGCACGCATCTCGATGAGACATCGGCATTGGTAACGCAGGTTATCGCCGGCCGCTTTGAGGAGAAGGAGAATGCGGAGCAAGTCCCGCAATAAAGCGGTTCCTATTGTCTAAACGGCATCTCATCCCCCGCAGGAAAAGACATTCATGCCGGACAAATTCGAATCGAGCCTGCGCTCGCTCATTCAGGTGCTGCACGACGGACACAAAGGTCTCGCCGAGATAGGACGCCATCTCAAGGATCAGAATGCCGAGGATTTCATCCTCATCGGATCTCTTACCCGGCAGCAGTTCGCCGGGGATCTGGAGAACGAATTGCATCGCCATGGAGTAGCGATTCCAAGGTCATTTGATGTAGCAGCCGAGGAGATTCTGTACCTATGGGCATTTCGCGGTATGCGTGTCTTGCAGTCCGTCGGGCACTCGCGTTGGAATATGGCTCCAGACTTTTTGCCCACGAGAACGTGTCCTGCAAGAGTCCGTGGTTGCGGATGGGTGATCTTGTCGATGAAGCGCACTCGGCTGGGCATCCCGAGTTCTCGAGCAGATCAAGTTCCTTCTCGGGCATTCGTCAATACAGACGACGGAGCCGTAATCTAGGGTCGGAGCAAGAGATCGTTCGAACTGTGATGATCTGGGTCTGTAGCGGAGCGGCCCCCACCTACGGAAATCTCATCTTGGCTATGATTGAGGTACCCGCCGCATGACGCCACCATCCGATTCCAATCCGTCTGGTCTCTAGCCAAAGGTGAGAGACGAAGAGGTCTTCTCGGAGATTGTGCGGCTCATCGCTGCATCCCGCGAGAGGGCTATTCAGAGCGTGAACGCCACGCCGATTGACCTCTACTGGAAGGTGGGTGAGACCATCAGCCGCAAGATCGAGGCCGCCGAGTGGGGCGATGGCGTGGTCCCGCAACTAGCCCAATACATCGGCAGAACACAGCCTGGTGTTCGGGGCTTTACCCGCGCTAACCTATCCAGAATGAGACAGTTCTACGAGACCTACAGAGACGACTCAATTGTCGCGGCACTGCTGCGACAATTGCCCTGGACCCACCACCTGATCATTCTCGGACAAAGCAAAGGTGCTGAAGAGCGCGAGTTTTACCTCCGCATGGCAGTACACGAACGGTGGTCAAGCCGTCAGTTAGAGCGCCAGTTCAAGACTGCCCTTTTCGAACGTGCTGTGCTCACCCCAGCAAAAGTCTCAGCAGTCGCGCGACAAATGCAGCCCGAAGCCCTGAGTGTCTTCAAAGATGCTTACATGTTGGAATTCTTGGACCTACCGGCGGGCCATGCTGAAGCCGATCTGCACGGCGCCTTGTTGCTCAAGCTCAAGGACTTTCTGATCGAGTTGGGGCGCGACTTCTGTTTCGTTGGCTCCGAGTACCCGTTGCAGGTCGGGGGCCGCGACTTTGCGCTGGACTTACTGTTCTTCCACCACGGTCTCAACTGCCTGGTAGCCTTCGAGCTATTATGTGGCCGACCACATAAAAGGTCCAATGCGACAAGACGCTTGAGCTTGCGGTTATAGAAAAGCAGATCGATGTAGAAGTCTTCCCCGTCGAGCTGAATACGCTTTTGGCGAGCCACGAAAGAGAAGCCGACACCCAGTTCCAACAGGAATAGCTCCAGCTCCCGCAGTATTGCATCCTCAAAATCTCGTTCCAGGTAGTGATCCTTTAGCTCAAGGAAGTCAAGTATGTAGGGGTCTTTGAGAACAAGGGCCGGGCCGACCGCTCCGGTGCTCCGCAAAGTAGCCAGCTCTTGCTTCGCCAGTTCAGCCGGCTTTTTGGAGAGTGCAGTTCGCTCATAGAGCATAGAGTCGATACGGCCCCGGAGGCTTCGGACGCTCCAACCCTCCATGCGGCACATCTCAGCGTAAAACTCGCGCTGCAACGGCGCTGTCAGGGGCAGCAGCTCGCGGAAGTGAGACCAGCTCAATTGTTGCGCCAGTGTCGCAACAATTTCTTCGTCGGGGAAGGCCTCGGCAAACTTCATCATACGCGTGAGGTTTGTCGCATCGAAACCCCGGCCGAACTCAGCAACCAATTCTTGCGACAGCGTGGCAAGAATCTGCCGACCGTACTCCGCACGTTCATTTCCAAGAACATTATGTCGAATTCGATCGCCCACCCTCCAATAGAGGAGCGTCAAAGCCGCGTTCACGACCGTCGCCGTGTGGCGGCGGGCATCGGAGATCAACTGGCGCAGCTCGGCGACCAGCCGTTCGGGGCGCTTCGGACTGACTGCAATCTTGGACATACTCTGACTTCTAAAGTGCCACAGTCCTTCCACACTTGGCGACATTGCTACATCAACAGAGAGCTGTACATGGGGTAGGGTCAGAATTCGGACAACAGAGTACGGTAAGCAGATCGCAACGATAAAAGGAAACAACTTACGTGATCAGTTCTGGCAAGCTGACTCGAATAGATCGCGCATCCGGCTGCGCTTTGCGGAAGCCATCTCGCTTCTGCGTACGGCGAGGGCATGAACTCGCGCCATGGGACTTACAGAACGCCTGCAGGACGAGTCTGAGACCGGGGATGCCGGGTCTCAAGCTCTTCAGGCGGCTGCCAGGCCGAGCGAGGAGTGGATGGTCTCTAGCGCGGCCTTCTCCTGATCGGAGACCTGCACGCCTCCAAAGCCGAGAAAACCGCCCTCCTTGGCCGCCTCCGCCGTCTCATTCGCGATCTTCATCAGCCATTCCTTGATCTCCACGGCCTCCTCGGGCGTGGCCTTCTGAGATAGCAGATCGCTTGTCCGCTTCAAGATCTCCGCCGCCGCGCCTTGAATCTGGACAGGCGTCGCGCCCGGTGGCGGCTTGGGAATCGATACCGTTCCCGTGAGGTCCTCCGCAAGAGCTTTGAGCAGCGGAGTCTGTGCCCCTCCCGCCGCTTGCGTGATCATTTTGCCCGCGGCGACAGACTCCTGGATGAGGCCGAGGGGTCCGCTGGGACTAGCCGCAACGACGAGGAGACTCGACATAAGTGGTGCCGAACGCAGCAAATCCCACTCTTCAACGCCAAAATCCGCTTTTCCGCTCATAGCATCCTTTCGCCTTCCATCGGCAGCGGCTGTTGCCGGCAAAGGCCGCACAAGATTTGGGCCGCCGGGATGAATCGAACTCTGAATCGACATGGCACCCGAGAGCGTGCTACGACCCCGGCCTTCCGTTCTGGCCACCAATCTACAGCGGTTCGGCCGAAGTTACCAGCTCTGTGACGAACTATTCATGAAACAAAGGTGAAGACCTAGAACCGCGCAAGCGGCAGCACCAGCCGGCCCGCGCTGTGGTACCGTGGGTGAGGTCTCGAGCCGATCGATGACCAGCACATCCACCGGGGCTTTGGTCGCAAGGGTCAGTTCGCCGAGGGGCCGGTCGATATGATCAATCGCCAGGATCTCAACCGGCGCCTTCTCCGATTCCAGTTTGAGCCCGAGCTGCTCCTGAATCGCGGTAAAAAGAGACGGCCCTGGCTCTCTGTGGAGCTCGCTCTCCTCTGGCGCCCATTCCAAAGTAAGATCGTACTTGCCCGCCAGTCCAGTCTTGTCGACAACCGTGCGGCCGAGTTGCCGCGAGAGTAGATTGGCGAACGCGCGTTTCAATTGTGGAGTTCTAAACACGTCGCCTCCGTCGTAAGCCTCCCGAATGGCTTCATGCCATCGTAGGATGTCCGGTTTCATGTGATCCCACCAAAGCCATGAGCTGCCGGGCGGGCGGCCGTGGATTGCCTCGCGCCTCGGCATCCCGCGCTCATCGAGCGCTCACAGTTTCTGTGTGTATGATTGCGTCCGTCAGGGCCTCATATTCCCCTTTAAGCGTCAGAAGACGAGATAGACGGTCCTGGTGTTCGGCGCTGGCCTTCGTAAACGCGTCCGGACCTTGCGGATAGTAGTCCCGAGCATTCGGGGCGGTCCGCATAACGGCTTCGATTGCCGTCCGGAGTGCTCCGATTGCATCGACGGCTTGGTCTAGCAGCAAGTCGCGGGTTGTGCCGTTCAAGTGAATGCTGGGTGTCATCATGGCGTTTGGCTCCTCTCGGGATGTGGTTCACGTGCGTGCCGCGTCAGGGGGCGATGGGAACGGGCGCGTCAATCTGTGCGCCCTCTCCCTCCTCCGTCTGTTGGCCTGTGGTGTCGATCAGGCTGATGATTGTCTTTGCGGCGCTGCCAATGGTCTGAAGCGAGGCGGTCAGCATCTCCGGGGTGACGTCATAGGTTGCGAGATAGAAACAGCTTTGGGAGTGCATCCCGAAATGAGCAAGGACGGCGTAGGCAACAGACTCGGCCTCTAGCTCGCGCTGCTGCCGAGTGGTGCCTTCGCGGTTGACCCTGTGCAACAGCTCGTGTCCTTATGTAGTGCTCAGCATAATGCAGAGCGTTTTTAGCGTGGCGGCGCGGCGCTACACATGTTACGTAACGCATGAATGCTTTTCGCCGCGACGGTACGCTAAAAATGGATTGGACTAAGCCGTTTGGCACGATGCTGGAGTATGGGTATTGAATGGTCCACACGATGCTTTCGGAAAGAGTGGATCCGGGGTTTTGGAAGGAGTGATAGAGGATTTCCAGAGTCTTGGAGGAGGAAGCCAGAGCAGTTGATCGAATCTGATCGAGTCGCGGAGTATCGTGGCAATGCGGGCAGGACACACGAGAGGTATGGCCTGGCGGAGCCAGGTCGAAGCAGCACGATAGATGAGTCGACGGATCATGATGAGTCCATCGGTTGCGGAACCTGTTCTGGGAGGCGTGGCAAAGTCGCAACGATCTGCATCCGGCCATGCTTGCATTGCGGACATAGATACAGCGAGCAGCCGGTCAGCTCTTCGTATCGTTCGCGATAGTCTTTCGGGGGTTCTTTTGTAGATGACGAAAGGTGCATTCCGAGGAGACCGCGGCACAAGGCCAGCTTCTGCTGGCGATAACGATTGGCGAGAAAGCCATAGTAGCGGATTCGCTGGAAGCCTGACGGCAGAACATGCATCAGAAACCGGCGAATGAATTCTTCGGCGGCCAGGTCCATGGTTTTTATCTGACTGCCATCACGATAGTCTTTCCAGTGAAATTGCACCCGGCCATTGTCAATGCGGACCAGCCGGTTATTGCAGATGGCCACGCGATGCGTGTAGCGGCCGACGTAATCGAGCACCTGCTCCGGTCCGGCGAACGGACGTTTGGAGTAAACCACCCATTCGGAATTTTTAGCGCTGGCCATTTGTTCGGCAAAAGCCTTTGGATCGCAGAGCGGCTCCAGCGATCCAAAGAACTGTAGTTTGCCGGCGATGAACACCCTCTCCAACGACTCCAGGAATAGGCGACGGAATAGACGGGATAGCACCCGGACAGGCAAGAAGAACCCGGTCCGGCAACGAATCCAGCGCTGGCCATCAGGCGATAATCCACCGCCGGGTACGACGCAGTGCAGATGGGGATGATGTAGGAGGTTCTGTCCCCAGGTGTGCAGGACAGCGAAGAAGCCGATCTCTGCTCCCAGGTATTTGGGATCGGCAGCAATGGTCTTCAGCGTTTCAGCGGTGGTGCGGAAGAGGATATCGTAGACCACCTCCTTGTTCTGATAGGCAATCGTGGCTATCTGATCGGGCACGGTGAACACGACGTGGAAGTAGGGGCAATCGAGCAACTCGGCCTGGCGGTTCTCGATCCACTGTGCCCGGGGCCAGCGACTGGCACTTGGGGCAATGACGATCACGGCAGGAGTTGAAGCAATTACGTTCATGGTTGCACTGATCGCAACGTTCGAGATGGCCGCCAAGAGCTGCCGTGCGACACACTTCGATGGCGGTCATAACACGCCGCTGTTCGCTGGACATCGACGCACCATGCTGCTGTCGATAAGTTTCGCCATAGCGGCGGAATACATCTGCTACTTCCAGCTTGGGACGACCCATAGGCCCGCCGCTCAGAAATGCTGCGGTGAGGCGGGTGGGGAGGCAATGGGATCAGGGTGAGGAAGCAAATCTAACGGACTCGCTGTCGAGCACACCTTGTTGGTGGCGATGCGCAAGTATCGAGCCGTTGTGGCCAGACTGCGATGGCCAAGCAATAACTGGATGGTACGAACATCGGTACGGATTCCAGCAGATGGACAGCAAAGGCATGGCGCAGCGAATGCGGAGTAATAAGCTTGCCGATGCCGGAAAGACGGCGAGCCTTCTGGCAGGCTTGTTCGACAGCGCTTCTGTCGATCGGCTTGCCGGGTACATCTCCCTCGAAGAGCCATGCTTTCGGTCGCACAGCTCGCCAGCAAGCGCGCAAGCTGTCCAGCAACTGGGGAGAGAGCATGACATAGCGATCCTTCTGCCCTTTGCCCTGTTCAACTCGAATAACCATCCGCTTGCTGTCGATGTCGGTTGGCTTCAAATGAACAGCCTCGGAGATGCGCAAGCCGGCGGCATAGCAGACAGTGAGAATCGTTCGATGCTTCCTGCTGCCCACACAACTGAGAAACTGGAGGACTTCCTCCGGACTCAGAACGACGGGTAGTTTCTGCGGCTTCTTCGGCGCCGGGATGATCTCCTCGAAAGGCCACTCCCGTTTCAGCGAGATCTTATAGAGAAACCGCAGCGCCGCAATCGCGGTGAGGATCGAACTGGGGGCCAGCTTTCGTTCCTTGGTGAGATAGACCTGGTATGCACGGATCTCCTCGGGCCCCAACTGCTCGGGAGACTTTTTGAAGTACCGTGCGAACAGCGAAACCTGCTGAATGTAACTGCTCTGGGTGTTCTGGGCAAGATTCCGCACCTGCATGTCTTCCGTCATGCGCTGGCGAAGGGTGGTCATGATGGGCTCCTTGTGGAACCTGAAGTGCGCTGCAAGCAGCACCTCCATGTTTCCGCAACAGAGCACGTACAAGGAATCGTTTCGGGGAGAAGTCCTTACCGATACAGCAAGTCTGAAGCTCGACGATAGGAAGGTTGCGTTACATCAATACCGCGGAGCGGTTTAGTCCAAGCCCACTTATGTTGTGTTGGGAATTATGTCGTGTAGAGAGCGTTTGGCTTCTGGGTACGAGAGCGAGAGACGATTATAGGCAACATAACCATTGAGCAGGATGGTTGAAGAACTCAACTTTCTGCCGGAATTCGCCATTCGAGAAACGCCTAATTAAGATTGATTTTCGATCGGATAGTGCGTAAGAGGACCTATTCCTAAGAGCCATCCAAGCGATACACTTTCCTCGTGCCAGGACTCGATACTTCTCGTATAACGGACGCGTTAGCATTCTTGCAGGGTGTGCACCTGCGTGTCTTTGGAGCCGACGTTCACGGTTTTCGATTGAACCCGCCGCTGCCCGAAGCCGACGTTACAGCGTTTGAGACGGTCCGCAACGTCTCTCTTCCGTATGACTTTCGTCAGTTCCTGACTGACATTGGAAATGGTGGAGCCGGGCCGTTCTACGGTGTTTTTCCGCTTGGCAAAATGGACGACAACTTCGGCCTTCAAACCTGGCAGGAGAAGGATGGCTTCGTCGGAATTCTTTCTGAGCCGTTCCCACTCGGAGAGGAATGGAACGACATCTCTTCTCAACCGTCAGCGGAACTGGCCGACCGGGACGAGTCTGAGTACGACAGGCAAATGGACGTGTTCCAAAGAGCGTATTGGGACGGCTCGCTGGTAAACGGCGCGATTCCAATATGTCATGAAGGATGTGCGCTGCGGATCTGGTTGGTGCTTACGGGAGCTCAGTCAGGATATTTGTGGGAAGACAGGCGATCAGAGTATGGAGGACTCAAGCCACTGCGATTGGCCGATGGCTCTCCTGCGACGTTCACGGGATGGTACGACGCGTGGCTGAATGATTGCTTGAACTCCGAGAAGAACGATCAGTAGGCGAGATATCTGCTATCACGTCTCCGTGGCTCACAGGCATACCCCAGTTGCAATCTGAATTATTACTTCGTTGTGTGCCAAAAAGGTCGCACAACGAAGTGGTGTTAGAGAGATCGCAAGAAATCGCGAGAATCGCCATAAAAAACAACATGCTTTGATAACTGCCGACCGCACTTGCCCGCTCTCTGCGCTGTCAAGAGCGGCGTAGCCGCACGGCAGAGGAAGCGAAACGCGCAGCAAAGCGAGCATTGGAGCTGCACGGAGACTCTTGACAGAAGGAGCAGAGAGCAGGGCGTATAAGCGCTACGAAAAGCATGTATTGCGCCTTTGCTGTTGTTGTTCCAATTCGCGGAGCTAGGAGGAGAGCGAAGGCGGGTTCCTCTCGCCAGCGTCACGTCCCAGCGGAGCGGGTAAGAACGGGAAAAGCGGTCAACCGACGGGGTTTGTACCCTTGCGCCCGACAACGGGCGGGGAACGGAATTGTACTGTCCGCTTATGCCGGGAGGCGCTGATCATGATTGCCAAGTAGCTCTCTACGTGTCCGCAGGGATTTTTCCAACACGTAACAGCCATTCGCCGCGATCCATCACTGGAGGGGTTGGATCATTACGCGTGATGAGCCGGTGACCGTAATCTGTCTCGTTCCCTCAAGGCCTAAGCCCACCAATCTGAGTGATGAAAATTGTGCATGCCGCCGCCAAAACCTCGGATTTCTTGAAAGTTTTCGCAAAATATATAGCAATAGAAACCGATTTTGCGTGCCAATTTCTGCGAGACGTGTTTGCCCCATATTCATCGAAGGTCAAATCGTCGCAAAACGTGAGAGTTTTGCGAACGAATCCCGCGTCCTGTTTACCGATGAGTAGCAGACGGGTAGCCGACGACTTGGAAGTAACGGTAGACGGCTCACTGAGTGCCTTAGGCTTGTTCTCGCCGAAAATGATAAAAGAGCGTTTCGGGAATCGGACCACAACTCTGTGGACTTCGGAATTGCTAAAATAGTTCCCGAATCGCTCCCTGATCGAACGGGCGACTACGCACCAACGGACATTGAAGAAAATTGCGATAGTTCTTCGACCTGAAAACGTCACAGTAGATGGTGGCTCGGAGATAACTATAGAGGGAGCAGCCAGATTCCGCCCGCAATCGGATACGCGGCTAAAGGAGGGAAGGTTTGACCACGCCTGGCCGGCTGTATCTCGTATCTCTCTTTCTCCTCCTTCCTCCCGCTAGCGGGCGACCGGCCGGTGTTCAGGAGGGGGTTGCTGCTCAGAACGTTCGTGTCGCTGTACCTGCCACTGAGTCTCACGGTCTCGTCCAGCATCCTTCGACGGCGTCCGACGGCCCAGAGGGGTTCATTCATCTCGATGTTGTGGTAACTGACCAGAAGGGGAAACCCGTATCCGGGCTCAAGGCTGCGGACTTTACCGTACTCGACGGTGGGCGGCCCGAGAAGATTATCTCCTTTCACGCATATGGAGAAGGCGGCGCCAGCTCCGATCTTCCGGTGGCGATCACCCTGGTCCTCGATACACTCCGGTTGCCCACCGATCTGGTTTCTCAGGAACGATTGTCCGTCGAGGTATTCCTGCGGCAGAATGGCGGGCGTCTTGCGCAGCCGATATCGATCCTAATGCTGACGGAGAGCGGGCTGTGGCGGGTAGGCTTGCCTTCCACCGACGGAAACGCGTTAGCTGCGTCAATCGCTCACAACCGAGTGACAAGCTGGAATGGCAACCCGAACAATTTATCTGCCCAGATTGGTCAGGGTTGGGAACCTCAAGCTCCGGCGGCAGGAACCATCAATCCTTATCATGCGACGGATCTTCCTGGTGAAGCGGCTTTGAAGGCATTGGGAGCGGTTGCGACGGCGGAACGGCGGCAGCCCGGCAGAAAACTACTGATCTGGATCGGACCAGGCTCGGGTGTCGGGAGTGGGAACCCTGAGGAAACACGCGAAAACTCAGCCGGAAAAGCAGGCGTTGTTCGACAGAATTGTCTGGTTCTCGACGCTCCTGCGGCTGGCGCGCGTCAGCCTCTACACATTCTCTGTAGGAGAGGTCAGTCCTCTGAATGCGCTGGATCCGACGGAAATGGGCTTTCCATGGTATGCGGTGCACGCCGTTACGTCCCTCCAACAACTCCCCCGGTTCCCGTTTGAAGCGCTCAATCTAAACAGGAAGGTGCTCGCGATGGAAAGCGGCGGACGAGTGATTGAGTCGCTCGGCGATCCGGTGCGTCAGATCGACGACTGTGTGCTCGAGGCGAGCCCCTTCTATACGCTTACTTTCGACCCGGCCCCCGCAGAGCATGCCGGCGAGTATCACGAGCTGAAGGTAGACGTCCGGCAGCCGGGGCTGAAGGCTCATAGCGTGAGCGCTGTGCGAACCACATCTTGTCCGGTGCTGCTGGAGAGAGCACAGTTGTGGGATGAGACAAGAGAATACGCAGGCGTTGACGAGGTGGCGTGAGTTGGTTTCCGAGCAGAGTCAGACCGGCCTGAGCGTGGCGGCGTTTTGCAATCAGCACGGGCTGCGAGCCTGGCAGTTCTACCAGTGGAAGAAGCGAGTGAGGGAGTCGGAGGCAGCGAGGTTTCTGGAAGTGCGGGTTGCTGTCCCGGCAGAGCCAGTGCGACCTGCAGTGACACGGAGTAGCGCGATTGAGATCCGTCTAAGAGAAGGCCGCAGTCTAGTGGTTGAGCCTGGATTCGAGGCGAGCCACTTGCGCGCTTTGTTGGCGGTATTGGAGTCCGAAGTATGATCGGTCTGCCGAGCTTGCGCGCGTTGGATGGTGCGCAGGGCGCTCGGATCTGGCTGGCGGCCGAGGCAACCGATATGCGCTGCGGGTTCGATCGGCTGGCAGAGCGAGTGAAGGCGGTGATCAGCCAGGACCCGCTTAGCGGCCATTTGTTTGTGTTTCGTTCGCGACGCGGGGAGCGGCTGAAGATCCTGACCTGGGACCGCGATGGTTACGTGTTATGGTACAAGCGGCTCGAAGCCGGTGTATTCAAGCTGCCTCGGCTGAAGGAAGGGTCGCGCTCGGTGGAGTTGCGACCGAGTGAGTTGGCGATGATCCTGGATGGGATCGACATGACGAAGCTGAAGCGCGTTCCGCGGTACGAGCGAACCAGCGGAAGCAACAGGAAGAAGGTCGCGGTATAAGTTATCCGTAGCAAGTTATGGCATAACTTAATCGTGCCTGGTGCGCCGCCCAACTTACCCGACGATAAGGAAGCCCTGAAGGCCATGGTCGCCGCACTGCTGCGTGAGCGCGACCATCTGCATATCGAAAATCTGCGCTTGCAGGTAGAACTGGATGGCTACAAGAAACGGTACTACGGGCCGCGCGCGGACCGGCTGCAGTCGGCAGCCGATCTGGCGCAGTTGCTGCTCGGCTTCGCCCAGGAACTGGATCGCAAGCCGATCAACCCTGACGACGTTCCGCCTCATTCCGAGCCGCAAGAAGAACTACGGCGGGTGAAGCGACGCAAAGGCCGGCGCCATCTTGCCAACTTCGAAAATCTTCCCGTTACCACGCAGGTATACGAGTTGAACGCCGAACAGCGCTCCTGTCCCTGCTGCGGCGCGGAGCGCAAGGAGATCGGCCGGGAGGAGAGCTGGCAGATCGAACATATTCCGGGGCGCTTCGAGCGCATCCATCACGTGCGCAAGAAGTATGCCTGCCCTGCTTGCAAGACCAACGGTGACTACCCACAGATGGCGACCGCAGCCAAGCCGGAAACGGCCATCGAGAAAGGCATGGCCGGGCCGGGGCTGCTGGCCTACATCGTCACCAGCAAATTCGCAGAGTATGTGCCCCTCTATAGGTTGGAAGATATCTTCGCACGGCAGGGCTTCGAAATCTCGCGGGCCACGCAATCGATCTGGTGCGGCGATGTGGCTGACCTGGTCGAGCCGCTGTATGAGCTGATGGCCGAGAAGGTGCGCGCTTCGCATGTGGTCTGCACCGACGACACCATCATGCCCATGCTGAACACGCGCAAAACTGCAAATGCAAGGATGTGGGTCTACGTGGGCGACGACGAGCATCCCTACAACGTCTTCGACTTCACGCTGAACCGCGGCCGCGACGGACCGAAGTATTTCCTCCGGGATTACAACCAGGTGCTTCTGGCAGATGCCTACGGCGGTTACAACGGCGTGGTTGCCGGCAACGGCATCATCCGCGCCGGATGCTGGGCACATCTGCGCCGCAAGGTAATCGAAGCGGAGAAGACCGCGCCGGAGATCGCACGCCAAGCCATCGAGATGGTGCGTGCACTCTACGCCGTCGAGAAGCAGGCTGCAACTCTGTCGGCCGCAAAGAAGCTCGAGATGCGGCAAGTGCAGTCGGTGCCGGTGTTGGCCGAGTTGCGCGAAAAGTTCCTTGCCTGGAAAGAGCAGTTATTGCCCCGCCATCCCATGGCCGAGGCCATCAGCTACGCCCTCAGCCAGTGGCAGGAACTCAACGTGTTCTCGTTCGACGGCACAGTGCCCGTCGACAATAACCTGAGCGAGCGCGAGATGAAACGCGTGGTCCTCACTCGCAAGAACTCGCTCTTCGTCGGTAACCCGCGCGGGGGTCGAACGGCGGCAATCCTGGCCAGCTTAACGAGCACCTGCCGGCGGCATGACGTTGATCCGCAGTTTTACCTCACGCAGTTGTTGGTCAACCTGCCCACGACCTCCACCGCTGAACTCCCCGTCTGGCTTCCCGATCAGTGGAAACTTACCCACTCTCCTCCAAACGTGCCGCTCTAATAGCCGCGACCCGAACCTGTGGTTCACGTAGCGCTCACAAAACGTCCACTTGCCGAAGGATCGATCCGAAGAAGTCAATTCGCGCTAAGCCCTGTTGGCGTCATGCCAGGATCATGCTTAGGCAGATCGGCGGAAACTGGCCGACTTGTGAGGATCATTGTGAGGATCATCCATATCCATACGACTGGAGATAGGGGTGCTGGCCGCCGTTTCTTACTTCGTATGCTGAGATAAGAGCCACTGTGCGGCTGCCAGCATAACAGGATCGGTGCCTTCGGAACGCTGTACGGATGGTTGGGGGAAGACCACGTCAGGCTCCACACCGTCGAGATACCTGCGATGATTGCGGTCTTCTTCGACCGAAGTGGAAAGAAAGAACATCGCGCCATCTGGAAAGGAGAAACCATTGTTCGCGGTCGTAAGCCCGGCGGTATGGGCGCCAAACGTGCGTGTATTAGGAGGCCGATGAAGGAGATTGCTGTTGCTTCTCCGGAGCTAGCGGTTCCGCCATCGACAAGTAAGGCCACGGGAGGCGGACTGGGCAGCGTAAGAGGAGAATTCCTGATCGTCGCGTTGACGGTCTCACGACCGACGTTCATTTCGTCGGCGCTACCCTGCTGATAAAACCACCAGTCATCTTCCGTACCGCCAACAGAAGCGAAATAGACCGAGACGGCCTTCGCCGAGAACGAATCCGATGCCAGCACAAGCATGGGATACATATTGCCGCCGCCATTGCCGCGCAGATCAATAATCATCCCCAGGGATGACTACCTTTGAAGGTTGCTGCAACAGCGTGCAGCGAGTCGGCATGATTCTGGAAGTAGTTTCCCCGCCGCTATGGGGGCTGGACTGCATCTGCCAGCATGTCGGAATGACCACGTGAGCGAAGACCGCGTCGCCGAGCTGAATCAGATTGCCAGCCGGGGCTGACCGAGTTTTGAAGATCGATTTGGGGCGCGAGGGAAACTGATGTTTATATGGAGCGAGAATGGCATCCACGCCTGCGGAAATGCGCTTATTTTCCGCCTCCGATATAGACTCAGGGAATTTGAGAAAGCTGTGGCGTTCTTTGAGCTGTGTAAGGGCGTAAGCGATAGCAACATATGTGTCCGTCGTTTTCTGTGCACCTGCCCCCCGTGAATGGCGTGGACGAATGTAGCCCGAATCCTCGTAGGAAAGTTGTGCGTGCCAGAGATAGAAAACAAGAAAGGCCGCTCATAAGAACGGCCTCGGTCTCGCTGGACTACTTTTATCGTTCGATCCCGCCGCGCTCTTTCTCGCGCTCATCGCCTTCGCGCGATCGTCCTTTTTCCTTTGATTGCTTTTTCTGTTCCGTCTCATTTTGCAGCTCGGTCAGTTTCTGATCGAGCGCGGCTTTCTCGTCGCGGTGGAGTGTGGCAAAGAAGGATTTTTGATCTTCACTGTAATCGAGCTTGACGCTTTCGTTCATGACATCTACATCGTCATGGCCGGTGTAGACGTTATAGAGAGCCGTGGTTTGGGCGCGGCTGTTGTCTGGGTAAGTATTGGAGAGAAGCAATTTCGTTTGTTCCTCCGTGAGCCGAACGGCAATATCTTCGGATTCCTCGGAAAGGCTCGTGCCGGCGCTCGCTTCCGGAGGCTGATTGGCGCCATTGGTAAGTCGAAAATCTTCCTCTTCGCTCAGTTCTCCCAATTGATGCGCCATATCAAACTGCTCGCCCCAAGTAGCGTCGGATTTGGCTAACTTTTGCTCGAGTTTCTTGCGATGACCTTCTAGGTCTTGATCGGACATGCGCCCGAGAGGGTTCTCGCCCTCGGACTCCAGGCTCTTTTCGCGGTTCGCCGCGTGATCGTCGCGCGGTGGGCGAACCTCAGATTCTTCTTCCGTTATTTCATCGGTGTCGGGCATTCTCTCCTCCTGTGTCGTTGCGGGTGTGTTGTGTTCCTGCTCATGCGTGAGGCAGGTAAGGACGACGCCAGCAAGTTGAGAAGAGTCCGCACGCATGACAGCAACATCGCGTGCATAGAAGAGTGTTTGACGGTCTGCGTCGTTGGTAAGAGCGCGGCTCCATTCTAGCGTGTGGCCGGCCATGCGCGCTAGATCGGCCGTGAACTGCCGCAAGGTCCGGCTGTTGCCTTCGCGGAATGGATGTATGGCATCGATCTCGCCATAGTAGTGAGCCAGACGCTTGGCAAAGGCATCTGGCGATAAGCCGGTCAAGTACTTCTCGCGCTTCAGCGCATCGAAGACGAACGCGAGCTGCGATTCTACATAAGCGGAATCACCGTAAGAGATGGAGTAGCCGGCCGGCCAGTCTTTCGTCATACGACCCGTATTCTCGCGCGTCCGGCCGGCCCAGTCATAGAGATCGCCGAAGAGAGTTCGGTGCACGGCCTTCAAACGGGTCAGATCTGGTGGACCGGGGGGACTGCTCCGCGTCACGGACGCGCAAGGCAGAAAAGGCGTTTTCGGTTTGTTCGAGAGTGTCCTTATCACGGATGTTCTGCTTATTGCGCAAAACATCCGTTCCCGGATAGTAGTACGGGTCATCTGTCATGAGGCCAGTGAGAGCTTAGGCGACAGTGGGATGGGAGGCGAAGTGGTCGCCGATAATCGCGACTGCTTGATCGATGTTGATCTCGCCGGCCAACGGACGTTGTTTGGTCTGTTGGTAGATGGGCACTTGGCTGAGGTCACAGCCTTCGGCGAACGCGCTCGCTTCGCCTTCCCGGAGCAACCGCACCAATGCTGCGATTTCTTGGGGAGATGCTTTGCTTGCCACTGTTGACATCAGGAATCTCCTTTCCAGGCGTACCTCTATTCTACTCCTGTAGGCGGGCGCCTCAGCGTGTCTTATCGTTACTTCATGCTCATTCTGCAACTGTAGCAAATACCGCACACAAGCTTTATCGCCCAGAAAACAGTAGGCGCTGCCGATCCTGGCGGCGCCTCTGGAATTGCTGATTAACCCGCTGTGAACCATTCCTACGATGCCGGAGGGATGGTAAGAGCTGATGCTAGGGATTCTCCATCGCGACGCACATAGATCGCTCGGTCATCTTCGGATCGCACAAGCTGACCAAGACGCATTAGAGTGTCTCGCGAAAGATGTACTTTCGAGACCACGCGCAGGTCTACGTAATACCCTCCTCGCAACGTATAGATGCCGAGTCTCGCGACCGATGGAACAGTAAAATGCGCCAAGTTGCCGGCCATAAGCCGCACAGTGAAGATAACGCAAGGCCAACACTTTCACGGACAGTAAGCGGGGTTCATTGTCTGGCCACTCCTTACGGAAGCAAGCGTCGAGGGCATCCTTTGCTTAGCCTCCGGCAGCCGGGGGATTTGGTTCGCGTGGCTCGTGCTGATCCGTTCCTGTTGATACGCATCCGCTACGTCGGGAATAAGCTGCAGGAGCGACAGGCGCGAATAAATGTGCCTCTCACTCTTGCCGCATTTGTCCGCGAGAGCGGCCACATCGTAACCGGGCATGGTCAGAAGGCGTTGATAGCCTGCAGCTTCTTCGTAGGGATGAACATCCTGCCTCTGGCTGTTCTCGATCAACTGCACTTCAAGGGCGGCGGCATCATCGAGCGCAAGCACGCGGCACGGCAACCTCGGACAACTCCGCGATCTTCGCTGCGCGAAGCGGCTTGCTCCGGCAATGATCTCGAAGCCATCCTGATTGGGCCGGACTGTGATGGGCTGGATCAGACCGTGGACGCGGATGGAATTGGCAAGCTCGACGATCTTGGCCTTGTCGAACGTGCGACGGGGATTGGTCGACGACTCGTGGAGGCTAGGGAGTGGCACGCTCTTGTACTGGGAATTCGCTGCATTCTTCATCGCATTTCTCCAAGCGTTGTATGGTTCGTTGTGGTAACGGGACTGCGCTCAGGAGCGCCGCCCCAAGCTCTGGTTAACCTCGTTCCGGGCGCGGCTCGTCCCGTTTTGCTTTCAGGGCATCGAGCGTCTTGCGGTCAGCGATAAACTCGCGGGCGAACCGCGCAGCTTTCTTCCGGTCTGTGTCCCCCGTGCCAAACGCCTGAACGATGGGACGTCTCCAGAACGGAGCGGCATCGCGAAAGACCACAGCATCCGCACCAAGCCGACCGTGAGAAAAGGTTCTGAACCAATAGCGAGAGACACGTGCGGCCATGCCAAGAAACTCCCCCTTCGGGTGGTAGAAAGCAGGGCGAGAATCGCCATAAAAAACACCATGCTTTCTTGAATAGCGAGGGGGTTGTTCCGCTTCCCTGCGGTGTCAAGGGCGGCGGTAGCCGCTCGGCGAGGATTGCGAAGCGCGCAGCGCAGCGAGCACTGGAGCAACCCGGAGACCCTTGACACGAGGAGCAGGGAAGCGGTGGATAAGCGAAGCGGAAAGCATGTTGCTGTTCACCGACCGGCGTTCGCGCCGGTCCAACGAATGCTTCTAGGGACGGCGATACGGGCAGGAACAGGCCCGTATGGAGGGGTAGCGGAAAACGCCCGTTCTAGGTGCGGTTGGAGCGAGAGGAGGGCGAAGCAATCCTCCCCGAAAAAGAGACAGCGAGTGTATCAATAGCCTGATCAAAGCTAGGAAGAAGGAGAGTAAAATGGAGCGGTCGAGTAGGGGAGGAAAGCGAGCAAATATGGGACGGGAGCGAGGTAAAGCGTTGCGGTCGATTCATCCGATGTGGTGAAAGACTTGAGAAAGAAACTGAAGGCGTTGCCGAAATTGGAGCCCCAGAGCCTGTCGAAGAAAGAACTGATTCAAGCGCTGAGTAAGGAAATCGTAGAAGGAAGCGCCGAGAAAGGATACGAAGATCGCGGAAGTTTTGAAGGGACACGGCATAAGCATTTCGGCAAAAAGAGCCCAGGTGGCGCTGGCGGAGCACTAGAAAGGAGCAAGCGTTGAAACTCGTGGAGCAGTTGCAGACCATACGCGCGATCGGGCGGGCGTCGAAAATCGTGCCGGAGCAGGGGACTGAGCGCACTTTTGGCTGGGCAGCACTATCAAAACTTCCACTGACGGTTCTGGGTGTAGTGGCAGCGGCATTGATCGTACCGCCGATCGTGAAGACAGTGGAGCAGAATAGCGTTGCGACAGCGAAGTCAAATGGGTGGGCGGCCCGGCCGGGAGCGGCAGCCGCGGGGCCGTCGCCGGCCGGCGGAGCCGGCCAGGTCCGCAATGGGTCCGCGGGTTCGATTGGAGACGGGTTCTATAAGGTCTACTATGGACCGGGAACGAATCTTGAGTCCACTGATCTCGCAATTCTTCGCGCGGCGCATGAGTCCATCAACGCGGCTCTCTACAGTTGGAGCGATATGCGAATTTGTCGTGAAATGGCCAACGCAGCGCAGCGGGGCGTGAGGGTACGTGTTTATCGAGATGGGAGTGAGTACGACGCTGAAGAGCAGCGGGGAATCGGAGGTCAGACTTGCGCTCAGCTCCTCCTGTCGTCCGGAGCGGAGGTCCGAGTCAAGCAGACAGAGGGGCTGATGCACTTGAAGAGCTACGCGGTAGATGGAAAGGTTTTACGTACCGGATCAGCGAACCTGTCGCGGTCTGCGGAAGCGGGAGATTCTGTTCAGGACAATGACGTGGTGTTTCTTAGGTCCTCAACTGCCGCATCACAATTTGAGCAAGAATTCGAGGCGATGTGGCAGCGGCCATCCAACCTGAAAGTTCGAGCACGCCGACCGTGAGTCGGAAACCGCACCATTCTTGGCAAAGGTATTTCTCAACAAAGCCTCTCGACGAGACCACATCGGAGAAGTACCGACTCCAACGTTGCTGCTATGTTCGTCGCGTGCGTAGGCTGACAATTCAGCCATTGGCCCTTGGGCGACACAGGTTTCACTCCGGTAATACGCCTATTTGATAGGGCGTCTCCTTTCTCTTGTAGCCGGATGGTATCTCGAAGATGGCGGCATTCCGGCTCTATCCGCGTAACTTGAGTAACGGTGACCTTCAAACTCACTCTACCTGGCTCGTCATGCTTGGCTACAAGGTTCATACGGAGATCGGTCGAGTACCAATATTCGTCCGTCACAACGATGCTTTTCCCCAGTATCGTCAACAACTTTTTGCGTCTCCGGGGGCGCCATGCACTGGCATGCCGTCTATAGTCTGACTGCCTAGATCTTCCTTTTTTACGAATCTGTTCACCGGAAGGCCGTTGCGTGTGGGCCAACCATAGAAATACTCGCGAGCTAGCGCACTCGGAGGTCGCTGAAGCGTGCCTTTCCAGAAGGTCCTGCACTGGGGATAGATGAACGTGTAGGTTTTAGTCGGCGGCTCGTAGAGATCAATCATTATGATCGGTGGCGTCGCGCTCTCCGTAGCAGGTTCGAGCCGTCCGGCCTCTTTATAGATGCGCCCTTTACTGTCCCGGGCGATAGCCCGAGTGGCCTTGGAGGCTGACGCTCGTGCCGTCCGGCATAATGCGCGTGGTTTCCAGTTCGGAGACAGCCATAAACGGTGCATTCGGCGGACCATCTGCGGAGCGGCTGTCGCGCACCTTGTCATCATCTTTATCACGGGGTAGACCCAACATAAGCCACATGGGCGAGATGAAGAGGCACGAAGCCTATGAAAGCGACCAGCGCACGGATCGCACTACGTCTCGACCCTTGTCATTGCGGCGGCGATCATCACGGCTGTAGGGCTGGCCCGCGAAGATATGGGCGGCCGTCGCTGCGGATCGCGGCAACCATTGCCGACAGCATCAGCCTGGTGCGATCGCCGCTAGAAGGAGTGCTGCGACGCTTTTGAGCTTCCATATCCTCCTGCCGAGCGGTTTACGAACGTTGTCCGCCGCCCGCACCATGCACGAGGTCCAAATGCTAGGAATATGAGCCCGGGAATTCCCGTTCCAACACTGCCGGATTCGGCTGTGGGAGCATCCATTCATTTCATTATTGCGCCGTGCCTGTTAGCGTGACCGAAGGGGCACCGAGAGGGACAAAGCCATTCGTCGTGAAGGTCAGAGTGCTCGAAAAGCTGCCCGAGGTTGTGGGAGTAAAGGCTGCTTCGACTCCGCAACTTACAGCGGGATCCAGAATCAGGCCGTTCGCGCAGGTCGAAGTGCTTTGAATTGGAAACACCGCGCTTTGACCACTCGCATTGTAATCGGGATTTCCCAGGGTGAGCGGCAGGTTGCCGACATTAACCAAGGTTGAGACCAAAGGTGAACTTTGCGAACCCACCGCTGTAGCGGGAAAGGTCAGCCCCGTTTTGTACCCATAGACAACATCGACACTGCTGAGCGGAAATGTTCCCGAGGCATCGCCAATCAAAAAACCTTGGCCATTGCTGAGAGGCGCCATGGCGAGCATGTAATTGAGATTGTTTGATGACACTGGCATCACGTAAGGCTCTGTCCCTGTTCCTGGCGGCACTACAGTAATCTGATTGGGAGCAAAAGTATCAGCAACATATAATTGGCCAGCGGCATCGATCGAGATGCCTGCGGGCTGTACCAGTCCTGGAATATTAACCCTAGAAGCAGAACCCCCGTTGGCCGGAATAATCACGACCTGTCCCGAACCATCGTTAAGATTGTCGGGGCCGCTATCCGCAATGTAGAGATCGCCGGCAGGGTCCATGATCAAAGCATCCGGAAAATATACTGTTAGAGGGCTCGTCGACAACACGGTCGGCGTTCCGCCGCCGACCGGGAACTTCACATAAAAATCGGTGATCGATCCGTTGGCAGTGCAGACGTCGGCGCCACCGTCGCCTACGAATAAGTTGCCTTGTCGATCTACAGTGACCGCTGCCGGATGCGCTAACAGAGTTCCTGTGTTTAGAACGTATGGCTGCTCCCCTGTACCCGGGGGGACAACGACTATTTTCCCCGGTTCGGCAGGACCGTAGCTGTTAGCGCAATCGCCACTATCGGCAATGTATAGGTTTCCGGAGCTATCCAGGGCCAAGCCGTAGGGAGCCCACAGGGTAATGGCTCCCGTATTCAGGGGAGTCAACGTCTGGCTGACGTTAGGATTCCACTTATATACCAAACCGGTGGTATGTGTGGTATACGCTTCTGCAACGTAGATCGTCTGGTCTAGTCCCGAAACCGCGAAAGCGGACACCCATTTTAATCCGGTAAACTCTTGCTGCACGCTCAACGGGTATGCCAGGGGAGCCGCGGCAAGGCCGATCTCGTTGACCGGGATGGATGCCAGAACGGTGCCGCTTGTTCCGAGCATCTGGAAGGCCGTCTGACGTAGACCAGGAGCAAGCGGGTTTGGAATTGCGGCGACTGTGCAAACGAAGGGATTGGCCGGCGTGATTGGGGTGCGGCTGGAGACTGGATTGTAAGAGTAGTTTTTAGCCTGACAAGTACTGGTGGTACCAGTCACGACTTCATTACCGGGATCTCCAAGACTAACCGATTGGAAGCTGCTGACATTCGTAGGAGCATTGAGTTCGTAGTTGAGCATTACATTTGTCGTGCCAAGTGCCCCGACGGGAGACGATCCAAGTTCTACCGCGTTGCCATTGTAGAGCAACTGTGTGACCGTATCGGCGGTAGCATCCGTAACGTAGACATTACCCCGCGTATCCGTGGCAAGCCCATTTGGGCCTATCAAACCTTGAATGGGTACAAGATACGGATCTGCTGGATCCGCCGCAGGCACCTCGATAATGTGCTCAGCCGCAGCGTCTAAGATGTAAAGGTTTCCCTTGAGGTCGAAACCCAAGCCTTTTGGTTGAAGTAGACCCATATTCGAGGGAGTTACATTTTGGGCGACACCACCTCCTGCCGGAACTTCGTAGATCGCGCCCGAAGTATCGTCCCCTATATATAGGTTCCTTGCTGTGTCAGTAGTAAGGGCTGTTGGTATCAGGTTTGTTGCGCCCGTTGTAGAAATCTGTGTTGCTGCACCTCCAGTGGACGGCAGCTCATAGACGCTTCGAGTCTGACCATCGCCGACATACAGGTTGCCGTTCGAATCGATGGCGAGTGAAATGGGACTTTGCAGGATGGTTGAGCCGACGACGATGGACGGAGATCCTGAGGCCGGTATCTCAATCACCCTGGCGTTATTTGTATCCGCGATAAAGAGATTGCCTTGCAAATCACATGCGATTGCGCTAGGCCGGTTAAGGCTGAAACCCGATATGGGCACCGGTGTCACTATTCCATTTGCGATCGTCGCAATGCGATTGTTCAGAGCATCAGCGACATATATCGCGCCGTTAGGCGTTACTACGATGCCTTGAGGCTGGTTAAAGCCGGAGGCAAGGATGGTCTGCGCGTCTACGACCACGTTCGGCACGATAGCTGCGGTAGCGGACTGAGAAACTACAAACGTTAGAGGAGTGGCGCTCGTACTACTGGGGCTGTAGCTGGCATCACCACTGAAAGAAAGGACTATGGAGTGGCTTCCCGGGGCGAGGGTATTGCTCGAGAACGTAGCAATGCCGCCTGCGTTCAAGCTGAGCGTGCTCACAGCTGAGCCGTTATCCGAGACCGTAACGGTGCCTTGTGCAAGTGTTGAGCCAGAGGCTCCGGAAGCCGGCGTCACAACGACTTCGAAGCTAACGGTACTCCCATCAGATAAGGTCTCGTTACTAAGATTGGAAACAGCCGTCCCCGTGGAGCTCAGTCCCGCTTCGTCCAGAATGGTAATTAAGCTTGCCTCGGGAGACACGCTCAAGCTGAGTTGCGCTGATGTGCTGCTTCCATATACCCCGTCTCCGGAATATCTGGCGTAAATTTGATAGTTGCCTCCAGGCAACATTGAAGTCTGCAGCGTCCCAGTGCCATTTGTCAGATTGACATAACCGATGAGACTCTGAACGCTCGCGTTCGAGAGAATTGCGACCTGACCAGACGGAGTTCCTCCATTTGAAGCAGAAACCTGTGTGCCGAGAGTTACGGTTGTTCCATGGGCGAAGGAGGTAGGGCTAGCCGTCAATGAGGTGCCCGTTGACGCGAAGCTGATCGCATTCCAATTGTTTAGCAACTGGCTCGCATCCACACTGCCTAGTCCGCTGGCTTGATCGTAACCTGTCGCCGCCGTATAGCCAGTAAGATACCCAGTAGCGTTGCAATCCGGTGTGCCGAGCTGGCATTGCACTGCATTGTCTCCGATGGCAATATCGTGGAAGGCTGCAGGATGTTGTGCCGCCAAGGGATAGAGTACGTAATTTACCTGCCCAAGGAGACCGTACTTCTGCACTGCGAGCGCCATAATACCGGCGAATGCCGGAGCCGCGGCTGAGGTTCCCCCGATCGCAGTGACAGTGAGGGGGCTGTTTAGGCTGTTGGGGTCGGCGCCGGCGGGGCAATCGGTTGATGCAGCGCATATCGCGTAGAAACTGTAGTTCAAGCCATCTCCCCCAAAGAGGGACACGTCAGGAAGATCGCGTACGCCATCGTTGGGAACGCCACTGCCCACCTGCCACGCTGGCTTTTGATAGCCTCCGCTGCAGGATCCGGAGCTGTTGGTCTGCGAGCAACTACTCTTTCCCCCTCCGCCACCGCTTATATCCCCCGAGGCAGTAAACTGATTTAAAGTCGGATTGCTGTCGTTCCATGGCATCTCGGGGATGTACTGCAATGCTGAACTGAAATCTGAATTGTTGTTCGGGCCGGGCGTACCCTCTTGATTCCAATAGGTACCGTTCAAAGGACCAGACGGGTCACTATAGAAAAAATCTGTTCCTCCGACGGTGACCGAATATGGCGTGGACGCATATCCGTTGACCGCGAGGCCATTGGCGGCGGAGGATTCAAATGAGGAATTGTCGCATCCAGCAGAACCTGCATCGCCCGCCGCCACTACGACGGTTATCCCCTGTGCCGCAGCTTCTTCAAACAGGCTGTTTAGAAATTCGTTTTCCGTTGCACCTAGCTCCTGCTCACATGCTCCATAGCTAATACTGAGAACGGCTGCAGAATTGTCTGTGACTGCCCGGAGGGCTGCAATATCAAGGCCCGATGCGAGAGAGGTGTCGCTCGCCGCATAGAGCTTAATCGATGCGTTGGGGGCTACGGCGCCGGCTAACTCGACATCGAGGTAGGCCTCTGTGGCATCCCCGTTAACTCCAGGATCAGCTCCATCGATGATTACGGTCGGCGTACTCGCTGGAAGACCGAAAGTCCCCCGGTACCTATCTACAATCGCCGTGTCGATATTTGAATCGCCCACCACGGCGATGCTTACACCTGAACCATTGACGCCGGCTTGTAAAAGAGGTTTCAAATCGTAAATGGTATTTACATCGCCTGGCACTAGTGGTAAATAGTAGCCTAGGCCTCCGGATACGGGATCGTTAAAGAGCGGCACAGCCCTGTGTGAAGTCGCATCAATCTGCGCCTGCCCGAGCACCCTATTGAGAGGGTGCGCTTGAAAATTATTCAGCCTTGCAACTCCGGCTACTACTCTTGCCAAAGCCGAAGGAATTTGCGGTTCTCTTGCGTTCGCCCAGTGGTCTTTACCTTGCACAACGTAGTGATGAATTGGAGTATGAAACGTGTCCTCCACCTGACCTACAGAACCGGAGAATTCAACTGCACTCTTGCCTTTCAGCACACGGTTAACGGTAAACCCATTAGATTCTAGCCATGCGATCACCGTTTTGACATCGCCATCTGATGGACCGTATCGGCTTTCGAACTCTACAGGCGTCACAAACCTGTGATAGTTCTGCGATTTACGGTCGTAGACAGAGTCGAGAAATTCTTTGAGGTTCGACTCCTGGTCTACGCTGCGCCTGAGAACAAGCAACATCCTGCCCGCTGCCAGATCTCGTGGCGCGGGTCCACGATCGTATCGGGCCGTCGCCAAAGGATGCACATTTCCTCGCAGCGTAATAAGAGCTGATGTATCAATGGCTTGGGAGATCTGCGAAATCTGAGTCGATTGCGCCTCGGTCTTCGCCGCACCAAAACCGAGCATGTAGATACTGAGCGCCGTGAACATTGCACAAATCGCGCGCCAAAGCCATTTGTCTAGCATGGTCATTCCCTCTTACGCGATAGATCGACTGCCCTACTGCAGTCTCTTCGCGCTATTGCCCCGGTAGCTTCGAGGGCGATACTACGTTGTACGCTCATCAGCTTTTTTCTAGAGCGCGTCTGATATATGAGCTCAGGCAATCACACTAAATCTGTACCGTTTGATGATGTTACTGATGGTTCCGCGATAACGTCGCGACCCAGAGAATACGGCGAGCGGTAACAGAGGGCTGTCTACCACATCGACGCTTGCATAATACCCCGTAATCCTAACTGCTATGTTGCCACAGGTCGTTTAAATAAAACTAAGGTAATGCGATGAAGGAGAATGGCCGCGCCATAAGGTAGCCATCATAGTGTCATTTAGCGGTAACCACAGACAGAGATACTTCTCCGATAATAGAGCTAACAAATAAAGCAGGGTGGCTTGACTTTTCTTGAAGTGATGCTACGCTCTGGCAGATCACCGGATTAGAGGTCGGCGACTTTCTACCCCGATGCCGAGTGTAAGCGCGCGCAGCGGATGCGAACCACCGCTGATCAGAAAGGTTACACGTGTTCTGCTATCTACACTGTTACCGAAACTGGAAACTACCGGTATTGAGGCGCAGACCTGTGTGTCTCGCGCTAACCCTATGCCTATTTGTAGTATCCGCAAGAGGCTTACAGTCCCAGGCTACGCGCATCTTCGGTACCGACGATCAAGACGTCGCACTCCCCAAGGCAAGCACGAACTCCGCAAACCAGGATCCTGGCGCACTGGAATTGCTTCACGCCTATCTGAGCGCGGAGGGGGCAAGCCAATGGCAAGGCGTTCAGGCGACAGGATCCATCACATACGCCGGCAATGAAGCGTCTCCTGAAGGATCGGCGACACTGACAATTACGCGCGATGGCTTCACGCGCCTGGATGTCACGAATAGCCTGGGGAACACCAGTCTTAGAATTCGAGGAGCGAGTGGCGCGTTTCAGGATGTGAATGGAAAGCTGCACCGGCTGCCGCTCCGGAATGCGCGAGCTGGCCTTTTTGTGTACCCGTTTCTTCTATCGCCCCCGCTATCAGAGCAGCAACAACTGAGCCTCTCTTCGGGCACGTCGCAATTGCAGGGCAAGACTTTCGATAAACTCTCTTTCACGCGTCCCGTGGTCGGCAGGCAAGCATCGTCCCGAGCGCGTAGCGAGTCCATGACAACTGATCTCTATCTGTTCCCGGATACACACCTTCTCTACAAGAGTGTGGAGTTGACAGAGGCTCTCGATCCATCCCCTGAGCGGTATATCCGGGTAGTCACCTATGAAGATTACCGAGAAGTCGAGGGTGTCAAGTTGCCCTTCCGGTATACCGAAACCATCAATGGCCAGCGTTCATGGGTACTTCAGCTCACGGCCGCTCAAACGGAAGCTCAGACCGATCCATCATATTTCACATTTTGAGGGCCTCCCATGAAGACTTGGAGACGAACGAGTACCGTTGCTATTGTTGTTCTGCTCGGGATGATATCGACGTCCGCGTTCCTCAAAGCCCAGGACACGGAATATTTACCTGGGCGTCCCACAAGCGCTACAACTGTGCCCGTAGAGCGTGGTTTCATCAACCTGGCGGATGGAAATCTGCACCTCGAAATACCGCTCGGGAGTTTCAAGGGACGCGGCGCATTATCGACGAACCTGCGAATGGTTTACGACAGTATGATTTGGCATGGCGTCACCACTGTCTCAGGATCAAAGCAGTGGCAGCCTACAAACATTCCTAATTCAATGGGAGGATGGCGTTTCGTGTCGTCGAGTCCAGCGAATTTCAGCAGCGGCGAGTCAACAACAAGTATTTGTGGCACCGGTTACGATAGCGCAATTCAGTATGGCCCATTTTATTTTGGCGATCTCCAAGGTACATCACATACATTCCCCTTTATCACAATTGAGAACCCTTCCCCCGAGAGTGGCTGCACGGATCCGCAATATGCGGACACACCCACTGGCAGTGGCTATGCGATTGACGGTAGCGGTTATTATGGCGTTGTAACAAATTACAACGAGCTTACGATATATGACCGAACGGGGGCACAAGTCTGGGCTAATGGTGTCGATAAGCAGACAGATTCGAATGGCAACTATAACGATGACACCGGAGATGATCTCGGACGGGTCCTGGTGCCGAGCGTAACCACGTCGCCGGACGGAAACACAACCTACTATAATGTGTTGACCACCTACGGAAGCACCGAGCAATACAGTGTTACTACGGAGACCATACAGCTCCACACACATTTTCTATCAGATTCGGTGGGTAGCGATTTTCAAGGCACCATGACTGTTGTTCAGAGTATAGGCTTACCAGACGGTTCCTCTTATAGCTTTACCTATGAAGAGGGGAACTATGGTGAACTGAGCAGCGTAACACTCCCCCACGGAGGAACTGTCAGCTACCTCTATCAGAGCGGTCTAAATGGGACGCGCTCCGGGGAAGCGGTTCCGCCCCGATGGGTCTCATCTCATACCGGCTCAAATGGAACAACCACGTTTTCCATTATCCCATCGAATTGCCCAGGAGGAATAGGGCAACTTGGGCCATGCCCGGTACAGCACAACTATCTCACAAGGAATGGAAGCACGACCGACTATCACTTTTCGCTCCAGGGCAACAGCGGCTACTTCAACGATTTCGTTTACTATCACACCGGAGACCAGAACTCTGGCGTTGTGCGGACGGTGGCCAAGACCTATCATTTCGACACCCCGTGTCCAGCGACAATATGCGGAAGCGCGGGTGGGTATCTTTGGCCGAATCTGGCGACGGTCGCAGAGGTCTTCAACGATAGCCTGATGACGAAGTACACTTCCTACGACTACTCAACCCCCGCCGCCGGTATTCCGACCACGGTAAAGCAGTGGGATTATTACACCTCATCTCCCAGTTCCACTCCGCCGTATGCGCCGTCGGGTTCGCCGAGACCGCGAGACCGATACGACCCTCGGATACAATGTAAACGGGGCACTTCTGCCCACCGTGGTCACGGTCTCCGATTCTTCCGGTCAACTCGCGCAAACAACGCTCGCCTATGACGAACCTAGCCACATGGTTTCGTCTTCCGTGACGCCGCCGCATCACATGAGCGTGACCGGCAACCGCGGCAATCTGACTACGATGAGCCGCTGGCTCAATACGACCAATACCGAGATCTCGACAGGATTCTATTATGACAGTGCCGGGACCTTGCAGTATGAAATTGATCCGCGAGGCAACACGACAAACTTCGGGTATGATCCTACAGATACTTTTGTGACCTCGCTCACGCTTCCGGCAACGGGAGGTGTTCAGCAGGTATTGAAAGCAACCTACGACTTTTCCACCGGGCAGATTCTCAACGCGACGGACCAAAACGGACAGGTCACGCAATATGCATACGACTCCCTCGGGCGTCCGTACACAGTGACCTCACCCATTGGCAGAGTGACGACCACTACGTATCCCAGTGCAAATGAGACGGACATAGCCGATACGCAGTCTGCGGGCGTCAGCGTGCTATCCACGATTTTGACCGATTCCTTCGCGCGTCCGAGCCAACAAACAGTCGCCGGCGTGTCAACCGGAACAACCTACGACGCTTTCGGCCGGATAGATTGCGTTGCCACGGCGCACGTAGCGGCGACCCCCGCCTCGACAGACGGTAGCACCTGCAACACGGCGTATGATCTTTTTGACCGGGTTATGACGATACAGCAGCCGGATGGAAATACAGTGGGCCTTTCTTACGCCGATAATGCAGTCACCACCACGGATGAGGTAGGCCACTCCCATCAAAACACGTACAACGCATTCGGCGACTTGACCGGGGTTGTGGAGCAGGACAATCAGGGGATACTGGACTGGGAAACCGATTATAAATACGACGGTTTGGATAGGCTTGGGCGCATTGACCAAAAAGGAGGTTCGACAAGCCCAGCCGACTGGAGAACACGGACATTTTCCTACGATTCTCTAGGGCGGCTTTCCACGCAGACGACGCCAGAAGCGGGACTCCTGACTTTTAACAATTATGACTCGAACGGCAACCTGCTTTTGATGACAGATTCGAGGAATCTCACAGTACAATATCAGTATGATGCATTGAACCGATTGACAAAGAAGATTCTGCAGAACGGAGACACATACATCTACGACTACGACGCGCAGGATAGCTCGGGCGATGCGTTCGGAATTGGACGTCTTACATCCGTACATAACGGCGCAAACGTAGGGGCATACTTTACACATGACGTCAGCGGCAACGTCGCTTCAGAGAAATATTGCATGCCAAGCAACTGTTCATATACGCAGGCGACTCAAGCTACATATGACTATCATCGAAACGTCGTGTCCTTGACCTATCCTGACGGACGTACCATCGTTCCCGCCTATAATCCGCTCGATCAGCTAACTGGAGAAACTTATACCGCTTGGAACGGCAATCCTACCAACAGCCCCTACTTGTCCAACGCCACCTACTATCCATCCGGCGAACTGAGTCGGCAACGTACGGCAACGGGGTGCAGGTGTCGGCGGGCTTTAATGGCCGTCAGGATATAACATCGCTTGCCTATTCTGTGAATGGCCAGCCGCTGTGGTCGAAGGGATATACTTGGGATCTGAATGCGGCAAACCTTCTGAACACGACAGACAATCTCAGCGGCAATGTACGGACCTTCTCTTACGATTATGTGAACCGCGTATCATCAGCCCTGGATAGTATTCAAGGCGGAGGGACGCCGGGCACGGCTGGACACGGTTCCGCAACGCTCTCCGGCGCTGAAAAAAGCCATGCAACTTGCCCTACAGGGCGGCCACCCTGCTTTATCTCCTGGGATACGGGGACGGTCTCGATCACGGTCAATGGAATCGTCGCCAATGCGAATTTCGGGCAGGGGAGCACGGTGTCTTCGCTTGCCTCAGCGTTGGCTGCGGCCTTGAACGCTGGGAACTCTGCGATTACGGCTTCGGCCTCGGGCACAACCATCAGCATTCTCAGCAATGCCACCGGCGGCGCCACGAACTATTCGCTGCTGGGCAGCTCCACCACGGATTTCCAGGTGACGGCCTCGGAGCCTGCGCTCACCGGCGGCTCGGATCTACCGTTGGAGGATTGTCGGACACCTACACCGTTGATGCCTGGGGAAACAGGCAGGAGTCCGGGACCTTCAATTTCAATCAACAGTTCAACGGAAGCAATCAGATCAATGCCACGGGTTACGGATATGACCTGGCGGGAAACCAGACCTCCGATGGCGCAGGAAACTCGTACACCTACGACGCGGACGGAAAAACCTCGGGAAGCAATGGAGTTGTCTATACCCGTGACCCCTTAGGTCAGCGAATTCGTAAGGACTTCAGCGGCGCAGCCACGGAATACTATTACTTCGGCGGTACGCTCCTGGCAACTCACGACGCCTCCAGCGGGCAATGGACGGATTACATCTATGCCGGCAACCGTCTGATCGCGGAGAGTCCTGGCAGCCAAACTGCCACTCCGGTCTATCGCATCGGCGACTACTTGGATTCCTTGGCGCAGAAGACGGACGCGGCGGGCAACGTCCTTGGCGCCAATGACTTCTCTCCCTATGGAGAACTGGTCAGCAGCTCGGCCCCAGACCGGCTGTTGTTTACCCGGCATGAACGGGATACGGAGAACTCCAGCGATTCGACCCTCTACCGGCAATATGCATCGACTCAAGGCAGCTGGCTCTCCCCCGATCCTTACAACGGCAGCTACAACCTGGCCGACCCGCAATCGCTCAATCGCTATGCCTACCTCGCGGGACGCCCGCAGGTCTCGACCGATCCTGTGGGGCTATTTCAGAATGGCCTAGGAGATGGCGGAGACGGGGGCGGAGGGTGGGGAGGTTTTTTGGACGTTTTTTGGGACATTTTTAGCTTCTTCGGGGGTGGTGGGGGGCCCCAGCGCCCGACGGTGTCGGCTACCGTAGAGACCACTTACGGCGATCCGTACGACAGCAATGGAACTTACACTTTGCCTGAAAATGTCAATGTGTCCTACGCCGATGTCAGCGGATCGGGGTTTGGTGACCAAGCCATCCCGCAGCCTGCATATACCTTCCAGGTGTATGCCTTCGCTTCCGCTTTTGCTTCGAGCGCGGCCCCAAAGAGTGCGGTGGTCCAAACGCCGACGCCCCCGGTCAAGAAACCGTCATATTCTGCGTTCTTGGGCTGTTATTACAACTCGGTTATTCAAACCATTACTGACGAAGAAGACGGGCGTGGTTGGACTGCTTATGGTTTTATGAACGCCGGTGCGGCTTTAGCGATAAAGCTCAAAGCATACAACCCAATAGGTCTTATATTTGCCGGATCTGCGGCTCTTATGGATACAGGCGCGATGGTAAAAGCAAATGTGGACTGTACAAAACAAGCGGGCTACTGAGCTAGTGGACAAGATGAAAGGACACGATGCGGCTATTTGATGCAACAAGTACTTATGTCTATATTTTCTGCGCGTATGCGTTGAATGCACTGGTTCTACTGCTTCATTCAACCAAAGGGCCAATATCCTCTCATAGAACACCTGATCTCTTGATATTGGTGCCAATGATTGCGGGTATGATGTTCGGTGCGTTATTGTCATTCGTCTCGATACGAAAGACCTCAAGCCTTATCGAGAAAGGTGTCTTAATCTTGACCGGAGTTCTCTGCCTTCTTTTTCTGGTCAGTGTTTTGCCAGAAATAGGCTACGAATGGGCAAACTTCCCTTTTAGTCATGCCATATTCGTCATAATTAGTTGCGTAGCTGCCGTGCTAGTGGGAATCCGGGTGCTTCAACTTGTGCGATTTTCAAGGAATAGCAGTGCTTTATCGTAGGTTTCATTTTTCTGCATCGCCCCAAGTAATTTGGTTAACGTCGCACAGACGAGCCCCTGCTCTGCGAGCGGTGCATTCAGCTTGGATTACTCTCAACCTCTTTACAACGGAGGAACCCAAACCACGCAGCAGCACATCATGCAGCGCCATGGGGGATCAAGTCTATCGGGAGTGTCACAATACTTCGGAAATTTCAGCCAGATTCAGAACATAAACTCAGTAACCTATTTGTTCGGATCACAAAGTCTTCAGGGGAACTCTGTAGTTTTTCAATACACGTTCCCGCAGTTGCGTTGGCTGACTGCAATTGGCGCGCAGACGCACATTGGCACAGACGCCAACGGTAACCATACGTCGTCCAATCGGCTGGTGACCAGACCAACTGCAAGACAGTTGTCACTTCTTATCCATTCTGAAGGAGGATGAACATGCGCATGAAAGCAGCCCTCATCTCCTTAGTGGTTGTTGTTGCTATCGCGGTCTTGATCTGTCTCGGCATGAGATTATTTTTCGGCGCAAAAATTGAAATGAGGCGTTCAAAGATGCAGCTACAAAAGAAGGACGCTCCCCTGGGAGTGGTCCGTGCAATTGGCTCAGAGTCCTCCAAGAATGCGCTCTCTGATTCGGTAGGGATACGCGTCTTCAACGACATCTATGCTGCGATCGGCGTAACGCGCCAGGAGTTTGAACGGTGGGAGAGCGAGCATGGAACGGATAGTTTCGGCACCGACACAAGCGGAAAGATGCTGGCTCCTGGCTATCCTATCTTTTCGAAGGTTGCATGGATGTATATTGATCCCGTGACCCTTACACCAGAGGAGACTTCAGATTTAGTTCGCGAGTGCGAGCGGGCAATGCTCAACACCGCGAATGAATCGGCAAAGCAAGAATTGGAAGCTGTACGCGCCCTAGCAGAAGAGGCGCTTTCGAATTCCGCGGTGATCCAATTTGGCCATCCATGAGTCGGCTCCTCTGGAGGCATCGTTAATCCGAGTATCGCTAGATGAGCGTCGTTAGCTGTATGACTGCACTTGCGACAAATCCGACGTCAGTTGCCCCAAGTAACGGGAGGAATTGTTCGGCAGGTTCAGCTAGCGCAGGACAGTACGTTGCGGCATCTGCACAAGTCGCAGCTATGACCGCTCAGTTCTTCTCAGGATTGGGGAGCGCTAATCAAACCTTTGGGCCGCGCACGGCTACTTCAGCGGTGATGGGTCAATCTGCCGGAGTGCAGGAAGTCTTGGGAGCATATATGTTCACCGGACAGACGAGTGGCCTCTACACATTTGGAGCCAGTGGAGCCTACGTTGCCGGTGGGAATCCGGTGGCTCAGTTCGTCGGCTCTTTCAGATGGAGCATATCTGGCGGAGTTCTCAGGCGCGGAGCAACGCAGAAGGGAATAGCACCAAGCTTGAAATACTTGGAGGGTTGGGGCTGGGTGATGCGGTTGTGGGGTGCGCATTTACCGGTCCGTTCATTTTCGAATGCGAAGGCGGCGTAGCTGGCCTTGAGTTACTTTATACGGGCGTGAATTCTGCAGCGGAACAGTATTCCATTCATCAAGGCGTAGCCGCATGTATGCAGCAGCGAATCTCCAAACCTGCGGGAAGGTAGGCATATGTCAACGAAGGGGCGGTTAATCTCAGTTCTTGCGGCTGCGGCTGTGTTTTATTTGCTTCTCGCTTGGCTTGCATTTTCTCGCCACTCTTGGAGAGACACTGTCACAATCCTAGCAATTTTCATTCTAGGTGCTGCCCCAATCTACCCGCTTTATCGGATCTTGAGAAAGAGGGCGGGATCATCCGCTTTGGCAATATTGCTACTGATAGCTGCATTGATATGCGGCCTCGCATATTTTGCTGGAAATCTGATTTTGCATATAGACACCGGCTGGGTCTCCGTGGCATCGAAGCTAAGCGAGACCCTGATCATAACAAGTTGTGTGTTGTTCATTTGGAACGGTCTTGTACGAAGAAACAGGCAATAGAGTTGCCCCAAATAAAGGGCCGCAGGTGTCGGCAACCCCGCCTCCAAAATCTCCCTACACCAAGGAGTACAGTGACTATCTAGCTTGCGCTATACCTGGCTTGCTTGATCCTGATGCAGACCGTAACCCCGGAGTGTCAAGCGACGAACCCTCGACGTTTGTGGTGGTCAATACCGCTCCATTCATATTCAAGAATCCCATTAAGAAGATCGTCGCAACTGGAGTGGCTGTTCTCTACGATCTCAATCTGGTGATCACAAATAGGGAACGCTGCGTCCAGCAAGTCTATGGTCCTGGCTACTTTTGAGATTTGCGTGATGTAGCCAGCCGGGAAAGAAGTGCAGAGAAAGGACTTTTGTGGCACAAAAAATCTCAAGTGGAATCCGAGGACGAATTGCTATCACGATCCTGTATGGGATTATTTGCGCCTATGAGATCTGGGCCTACATATCCATCCTTACGGGCCAGAGAGTTGAGATACGGCCTTCGTACTGGGCAATTGCGATAGCTGCATACTGTGCCTATGTGTGTTGGTCGATGGTCGGAGAAGCGCACAGGAAGAGCGACCGCATTGCTGCTTTGCTTATGCTCCTGCTTTTCGTTACTAAGATAGGGGTGCGCTTCGTAGGAGGTCATGCTGCCCTCGTTCTGAGAGGCGTGGGGTGCATCGCAGTTGTGGCCGGAATCATAGCCATGCTCGTAGGTCTGGTTCACGGCATGTCACATAAAGAGCCGGGAAACTCTGCGACGGCTAACCCTGTTCTGTAGCCACGAGAACCGTTCCCCGCCAGCATCCCGAAGAGCACCATGCTGCGCATGGGAAGTAGGGTGACACGTCACCCCAGAATGGGTGCTGTAGAGGAACCTGAGGTTGCTGAGCGGGAACCATCAGAAAACAGGCGGCTAATGGAAAAATGGGCGGATGGGGATGGGGTTAGGCTGGAGGGCGGGCGCAGGTTGCTGTAGGGGAACCATGTGAACCTCAACCCCTTAGCCTGCCTCCGGCCCCTTCGCTGTCATCTCTGCGACGCGCGGCCAGCATGCGGCCTCTCCCGGAAATCTCAATCAGGCGGTGCACTCTGAAGCCGCCGCTCCGTACGAAATCCGTGAGCACGAAGGTCAGCGAGGCGGAGTTCGCCGCGCTGGAGGAGCGGGCGCGTGCGGCGGGGCTGACGTTATCCGAGTGGGTGCGCGACGTGCTCTTGAGTGCGCCAGTGGACGGCGGGCCGGAGGTGTCCGGATCGTGGTGGCCGAGTTGCTGGCCCCGCGGTCGCTGTTCCTGAACCTGAGCTTCCGTGCGAGCAAGGAGCCGCTGAGCGAAACCGAGCTGCGCGGCCTGATCGAGCGGGCCGACAGCGTGAAGATGCAGCGGGCGCGGGAGCGTCTGGAAGCGGTACGAACGGACCGAACGGAGGCACGGTTGGAATCGATTTGGCGATCTACTTAGGTTCTGCCGCGCAGCGCGCCAAGCATTTTTGAGACGGAGTAGAGATACGTGGGAGCACACATCATAAAAGAAGCTTCAGTGCTTCTCATCGACTTGGTTGGCGGTATCGTGGTTGGAACCAGGCAGGAGAGGGACGACGCTGGTGTAGTCGGACTGGCTCAACACGCATAGGGCTGCAAGTTCCGCGTGCATCAGACGAATTGTGGTGGCATGGGTCGCTGTGAAGCGTTGAGATCTAGTCTAAGTTGTTCCAGCTTCTGTGGCCAGGTGCAACCGAAGTTTTCTTTGGCTGCTTTTTTCGAGGTTTTAACATCTCATGCCATGTCCGATAACGGATGCCGGAAGGCAGTATTGCGTGACATGCTCTCTAAATCAGAGTTGTAGTGTGTCCGATAAGAAGAATTCTGTTAACTAACGCTGTAGGCGCTCGTTAGGAAATGTCAGGTCCCTGCCGATTAGAAATGTCAATCTCAAGGGATGGATCTGGTCAGGATGAGAACTATATCATAAATAACTATAAATAAAGTACATAATTTTCTATAATGTTCCATACAAACTCTGCACAGCCACGAAGAACCAATGGCTTGCACGAGGAATCTACACGGAAACTGCACAGAACGGAATAACCGCAGGAGGCGAACATGGCGTTTGTCACCGAGAAAGAGGAACTGAAACCCGGCCTGATTCTCTTCCGGCGCGGCGATGTGGACCACCGGATGTGGTATTGCCGGATGAAGATGCCGAAGGCCGACCGCTATAAAACGGTTTCGCTCAAAACAACCGACATCAGCGCGGCCCGCGAGCGGGCCTTCGATCAGGATGCGGACGTGCGGTTCCGCATCAAGCATGACGTTCCTGTATTTAATCGCCCTTTCCGTGACGTAGCGCGAGAGTATCTGTTGACGCAGGAGGCGCGGGCGAAGCGCGGAGAGATCAGCGCCGCGCGGCCCAAAAAACTCCGTGCCGTTATTGAAGGCACTTTAGACAGATACGCAGGTTCCACGCAGGTACACCTTATCGGTGATGAACGGTGGGGCGGCTATCCGGCATGGCGGCGGGAGAACGGCGCGGGACGCCACCGGCGTAACGGCGTTCGGGAAGTTACCGCCGATGCAGCGCAATCCTTCGCGGACCATGAAGCCGAGCGCCGCACCAAGGTTCAGCAAACCTTGGGCATCAGAGTATTGAAGCCGATTGAAGTGAAACCTTCCGAAGAACGGGTGGTTCCTTTCATCAGCGATTCCACCATCCGCTTCGAGATGTCCATCTTCGGGGCGATCATGAACTATGCGGTGAAGAAACGCTATGTTCCCGCAAGCCAGCGTTTCGACGAGCGACCGAAGCTCAAGACGATGCGGCGTGACGAGTTTACGCTGGAGGAATATCGCAAGCTCCACACCGTAGGCCGAAAGTGGATTGCCAAGGCGGATAAACCGTCAAGCGTTTGGTATCGCACCGTCACCTACAACTTGATTCTGATTGCCTGTAATACCGGCATGAGGCCAGCGGAGATGAAGAATCTCCGCTGGCGCGACATTATGCCCGCGAAAGACCGCGAGGGCCGCGAGATCATTGTCTTGTTCGTCCAGGGCAAGGGCAAATCGCGCAAGCTGGTGGCTCCCAAGAGTGTCGGAGATTATCTGGAACGCATTCGCGCCGTCTCCAAAGCGACGGAACAGGACGACAGAGTATTTACCAACATCACAGGCGAGCCCGCGAAGACACTGTATAGTTCCTTGATTGCCGATCTTCTAACCGAAGCGAATCTACGCGAAGGCACGCAAGGCGTACCGCGCTCGACGTATTGCTTCCGGCATACCTATGCCACGCTTCGCTTGCAGGAAGGCGTGGACGTGTATTTCCTTGCCGAGCAGATGGGAACCTCCGTCCACATGATCGAAAGCCACTACGGACACGTAAATACCATCAAGCACGCCGACCGCGTATTGCAGGGGATGGCGGGATGGGAGACTGCCACAACCGGACGATACCAAAGCCAAGGCGTCGAAGGCAGCGGAGACGCACGATAAAGGCAAACGAGGTCAGCGCCACAGGCTGCGCTGACCCTGAACCTCCCGAAGCCGTCTTTTGCCGGAGCCGCTGGCGGAGGCTGGCGCAGGGAGGGTATCGTCCCCAATGTCCGGCCCGGACATTCCTCACTGAGATGGTTTTGATTTGCCGCTGCCCCGCCGGGGCGTTCTTAGCGGCAAATCTCCGCGCACGAGCCGCCACTGGCGGCTGTTCTTAGTGCAGCGTGAAACTGATTCGATCTATTGGTAATCCAGGCCGCTCAATCCATCTGTTTTTTGCGGGCGGTCTTCTTTTTAGGCGAAGCCTTCTTGCGGGGGGGACCGATCGGCATTGGCACAAAGGCTTCTACCTCTGATCGCCGCACCAGCATACGACCACCGATTTCACGAGCTGACAAGCGCTTCCGCGCAATCAACTTGGCGATGGCCTGCTTCGGCCCGCCGCGAGTCCGCGCCGCCTCGACCTGCGAAATCCAGTCGTCAATACTATCTTCATCTTAATAGTCGTCTCAGACACCTATTCCTACTACCATCCCCTCAAGTAGTGGTTCCGGTTCAACTATAGCCGCGACGACGCACCTTTGTGCGCTTACGCAAATCCTTGTTTCTAAAAAGCTCTCTCCATTTCGGAGGTCTGCCACGAAATGGGACTTTCACCATCACTTGCTCATGCAGATTGAAATGCTGCGCGGCGACCTCTCGCACGAAGAGTTGAGCACCCAGTTAGGCGATGTCACCGAGCGCTGCCTCGCGCGCTGCCTCGCCGGAAAAAGCTTCTTGACGGAAGACGAGTTCAAGGCAATCGCCAAAGGTATTATTTCTGCTGGACTTTCACCTCGCATCCATGTCTCAGACGGTTCCAGTCCGCCAGTTTGCATCTAATTCCAAAGGAAGCGCGACCTTCCTCCTCTGAGCCCTCACAACAGCAAGGCTGGTTCCCAGGCCCCCGTCGCGTCGCCCTGACCGCGAGAGGAATTGGGATGAATGACCAGGAACTCGATCTTCTGTCCGTGAATACCATCCGCATGTTGTCGATAGATGCGGTACAGAAAGCTAACTCCGGCCACCCTGGATTACCTATGGGGGCGGCAAGCATGGTGTATGTGCTCTGGACTCGCTTTCTAAAACATAGTCCGGAGAATCCGCTTTGGCCGAATCGAGACCGCTTCATCTTGTCTGCTGGACATGGTTCCGCGATGCTCTACAGTCTGCTACACCTCACTGGCTACGATCTGCCACTAGAAGAAATCAAACGCTTTCGGCAGTGGGGTAGCCGTACACCGGGGCACCCTGAACGTAATCATCACACGCCGGGTGTCGAGCTTTCGACTGGGCCGCTTGGGCAGGGCTTTGCGAATGGCGTGGGAATGGCCATGGCGGAAGCATGGCTCGCGGCGCGGTTCAATCGGCCAGCGTGCACGATCGTGGATCACTACACATACGGCATCGTCTCCGATGGCGATTTGATGGAAGGCATTACGGCAGAAGCAGCCTCTCTGGCTGGTCATCTTCAGCTTGGCAAGCTCATTTATCTCTACGACCAGAATGAGATTTGCCTGGCAGGATCGACCAATCTTAGTTTTACGGAAGACGTGCGTGCACGGTTTGAAGCATACGGTTGGCACACGCGATCTGTGCCGGACGGAAACGATCTTGATGACGTGGATGCGGCAATCCGGGAAGCGAAAGACGAAACAAACAAACCCTCCCTCTTGCTGGTTAGGAATCACATCGGATTTGGAAGCCCAAAGAAGCATGACTCTTTTCATGCTCACGGATCTCCTTTGGGAGAGGAAGAAGTCGCCGCAACGAAGGTCGCGTTAGGCTGGCCGAGCCAAGAGCCGTTCTTCATTCCGGATGAGGCTCTGGCGCTATTCCGCCGAGCCGTCGAAACCGGAAAGGCAGCGGAACAGACTTGGGCAGAGCAATTAGACCGCTATCTGTCGCTCAACCCGGAACAAGGTGCGGAGTGGAAGCAAATGACGGAGGACAGGCTTCCGCCCGATTGGAAGGAAGGTCTACCAGCCTGGAGCCCGCAGGATAAGCCGATCTCGACCAGGGTTGCTGGAGGTCGTATCCTGAATGCTCTGGCGGAGAAAATTCACAATCTCATCGGTGGCTCTGCTGATCTCAATCCATCCACCAACACTGCGATGAATGCCAAGGGAGACTTTGAACCTTCTACGCTGGTGAAACCCACCGTGCAAGGTGCCGTAGGTGGTGCCTGGGATTACAGTGGCCGCAACATCAACTTTGGCATCCGCGAACACGCCATGGGAGCGGCTGTAAATGGAATCGCAGCCCACGGCGGTTTACTCCCTTTCAGCGCCACGTTCATGGTCTTCTCCGACTATATGAAACCTGCGATCCGCCTAGGGGCACTGATGGGCATCAAGGTGATCTATGTATTCACCCATGACAGCATCGCTGTCGGTGAGGACGGCCCAACCCACGAGCCTATCGAGCAGCTTGCGGGGCTGCGAGCGATCCCGGGGCTGACAGTTCTCCGACCAGCGGACGCGAACGAAACCCGAGAGGCCTGGGCGTTAGCCATCGACCGTCCCACACCAACGGTTCTTGTGTTGAGCCGCCAGAACCTTGACATCCTTGATCGTTCAGGGGCTGGGAACGGACTCACAGAGCGCGGAGCCTATGTGTTGGTTGATCCTGCGGATGGATCTCCTGAGGTTGTGCTCATTGGCACCGGCTCTGAAGTTGGCCTATGCGTGAAGGCTGCCGCGAGACTTAAAGAACTAGGTGTTGAACCACGAGTCGTAAGCATGCCGAGCTGGGAAATCTTTCAAGAACAAAGTGCCGAATACCGCGAAGCGATTCTCCCGGCTCTGTTGCGCAAACGTGTCACAGTGGAGGCGGCAAGTACCTTCGGCTGGGAGAAGTTCGCAGGACTAGATGGCAAAACGATCGGAATCGACCAGTTCGGAGCCTCTGCTTCAGCGGCGGAGATCATGGCGCGGTTTGGGTTTACCGCTCAGCACGTAACTGCCGCTGCTCTCGAACTGATGGGCCGACCGCAAGATGCAGCAAAGGAAACAGCGGAAGCCGATCAAGGCAAGACCGCCGTTGCTGCGACCTCTCCGGCTGAGGGCCACTCATAAGTATCATTTCAACTTTTAATGCAGCAAGACGACTAGGACTGACGATGAGCCGGCAAACCTAGGCTTATGGTCTACAGCTTCTAAGGATCGACCCACTGTTGGGTACTCACCCCGTAATCGCAAAGGATTCTCTATGCCAACGATGCTTGAGCAATTACGCACTATGACGACCGTCGTCGCGGACACCGGCGACATGAACTCCATCCATGCCTACACTCCGACCGATGCCACCACAAATCCGTCGCTGCTGGAGGCAGCAGCGAAGATGCCGGAGTATCAGAGCATTGTCGATGATGTTCTTAAAGCCGCTCGGGAGAAGGCAGGCGCTTCCGCCTCCAGCGCGGATGTTTCGGCTGCTGCATTCAAGACGTTGGCCGTTGCCTTTGGTCGCAAGATCCTCGAGATCGTTCCGGGCCGCGTCTCTACAGAGATGGATGCACGCCTCAGTTTTGACCGTAAAAAGACTATCGAAGAAGCGCGCGACGTGATCCGGCAATACGATGAGGCCGGTGTTTCACGCGAGAGGGTGTTGATCAAGATCGCTTCTACGTGGGAAGGAATTCAAGCGGCCAGTCTCCTGGAAAAAGAAGGAATCCACTGCAATCTCACTCTACTGTTTGGATTACATCAAGCGATTGCCTGTGCGGAGGCGGGTGTGACACTCATCTCGCCGTTCGTCGGGCGCATTCTGGATTGGTATAAAGCCGATACCGGTCTCACCTACACAGGGGCGGAGGATCTGGGCGTTAAATCCGTCACGGAGATTTATCACTATTACAAAAAATTCGGATACAAAACTCAGATCATGGGCGCAAGCTTCCGCAACATTGATGAGATCAAAGAACTTGCCGGTTGCGATTTCCTGACCATTTCTCCGAAGCTGCTGAGCGCGCTCAATACCAGTAGCGAAGAGCTTCCTCGCAAACTCAATCCAGAGGACGCAAAGCAGAGCAATCTCGAAAAAGTGACAGTCGATCAACAAACATTCGAGAAGATGCACGCGAAGGATCGGATGGCGCACGACAAGCTAACGGATGGCATCGAAGGTTTTTCGAAGGCCTTGATGAGTTTGGAGGGTCTTCTTTTGAAACGCTTGGCTGAACTTGAAGCCTAGGTAATCGAACTACGCGCAGAGCAATCACGCGTCACTCAGCGGTGCAGAGCGGATCGATCAAAATTCAGTAAGAGGTCTGCTGGGTCTTGCCAGACTTCGACGCACCCGGCAGACCGCAGATCGTCGGCCTTCCAACCTCCTGACGTAAGACCGATTACAGGGATTCCCAATTTGCCTGCTGCTTCCGCATCCCAGGGCGTGTCTCCCAGGGCGACCGCCTGTTCCGCCCTCATGTTCACCTTTTTGAGAGCGGCGGCAAAGATATCTGCGTCTGGCTTGGAAGCCTTCGCGTCCGCACTGGAGGAAGCCTCGTCGATAAGATCCTCCATGCCTACGAGCCTGCCATAGAGTATGAGGTCCTCTTGGTCGGATGAAGTCGCAAGTGCGATCTTCATGCCAGATTGCTGAATGCGCAGGAGAAGTTCGCGGGCTTGGGAGAAAGCCACCATGCGAGAGATGTAGTCGCGATGAAATATACTTTTACGGAACTTCTTCAGCGGCTCTTCTAGCCGTTCACGATCTGCATCCGGGACAAAGACGGGGACTACCTGATCGCCACCCTTACCAATCTGACGCCAAGCTTCGTCCAGCCGAGCTCAAGACCGCCATGACGGACATCCTCGAGAACGCCGAGTCCGATCTGACGCCGCGGATGCGCAACCTGATCGACCGTTTATGGAGTGAGTGGAGCTTGTTAACGTCGTCATAGTCGCCGTGGCCAACCAGCTGGGCTTTGGGCCAACTGCCTCGACAGCACTCGTTGCGGCGATTGGTAACGGCATCAGCTTCAGAAAAGGGCGAGACCTAGCAGCTTAATTGGGGCTGGTTCCGCGGCAACACTCGACAGGCGGCAAGACCAGACTGCTCGGCATCAGTAAGCTGGACAATGAATATCTGCGACGCATGATGCTTCACGGCGCCCGATCCGTGGTGATGCAGATGGAACGAAAGCCTTCCGCTCTCGGCGAATGGCTGACCAGCCTTTCGGCGCGACGTCATCGCAACGTAACGGTCGTCGCTTTGGCCAACAAGATGGCTCGAATCGCATGGGCCATCTTGAGCAAAGGCACACACTACTCTGCCCCGGCCTTCGTGGCGGCCTGAACCGAGGCTTGGAAAAGATGCCCGCCTTACGGGCTTGGAAGTCGCTTCGCGATTCCACACTTTTCCAACCCTCCGACGACGAAGTTTTCCACTCAAGTTTGCGAGACAAATCGATGTGTGAGTGAACGGTCTCAACCGGCGTTGCTCAAGCTTGTGTGGGAATGACAACCCTTAGGAGTTCGACCCACTTTGTAGATCAGCGACGCGCGGACTCAATTATAACCAGGAGCTCAGCTCCACAAACAGGCCGAATACACTTGCGCAGACTTGTCTTCTCGTCCAAACTTTTCCCTTGCAGTCGCGCGGCGGACCATACATTCGTAACACCCTCAGAACTTCACCTTTGCCTGTGGACTGGATCCAGAGACGGGTAGAGTCAGGAGCTTTCGGTCGGTGCGGGCTTCAATTTGAAGCCATAACCGAGAAACGCGCCAGCCATCAACGCGTGAAGGGTTGGATACTAAAATGACCTGCTGCCAGAAATTCAGTCAGAGAAAACTGGAGTTCCCTCATCCGCGAGTGCCTGGCTCTGGAAGCTGACACAAGCCTTGGCAGCAGGCGTGTAAGGCGAGTTCTCGAGCAGCTGATCGAGGAGCGCGGTTTGACTGAGAAAGTGCAATCAGGGCTTGACTGCGATGGGCGAGATATACTCGCTCCCAAACGAAAAGTCTGTTTATGGCTGGTTTGGAGAAGCGGGCAGCTCGGGATCACGCTTAAAAAGAGTTACGGAATATGCGGGCTGCTTACCCGGCGGTCCAAATAATTCTCCGGTGAACTTCACGCGCAAAGTAGTTCCTTCGACCGTCAAAGCTATAAAAGCCGGAGAGACGCTGTTATTCCCTCCAAAGGCGTCGCTGGAAACCCAGCGCATCTCGCTGGTCACCTCGGCCCCTACTGGGATAACGACGGGCGGGATCACTGGACCTGGATGCATCCCCCGGGGAGACTCGAAGGAAATCGGCAATGGGTGATGCGAGGCATCTTCCATACTGAGGACAGGACGTGCAGGTATAGTGCAGGCGTTCGGGCCAAGATTCCGGACCACCAATAATGTTCCCGAATGGGACATCCCATCGAAGTAACCATTCTCATTATCGATAGCAAACGAGAGTTGCGCTGCCGGGCACCGTGGAGTTTCGTTTGCTGGTACCGGTGGCGATGCCCATAACTTCACGTGAAGCAGCAAGAGAGTTGCCATCGAGAGGAGGTGTTTTATGCGCATAACAGTCCCTGACCAGATGTCCTTACAGGATTACCCTTTATATATCCTAAGGACATCAACAGACGACTCCCCATTGCATTGATAGAAAGTAAACTGAGCTTTTCCAACCAGACGTATCGCATTAAGTCGCCTTCAATCGCTTGGTGGCCAGCCCTTCGCGTTCACCAGGAAATCACATAATGCGTACGGAATCCAGTTATTGAAAAGCTCTTCTTACTTACTCGACAAACGAAACCTACCGAGCAGTTAATCTGATGCATTCGTGGATCACGACGATTGAGTATGTTGCATGGATTTATCCCCTTGACTACCGTCCGATCCGTGCAGCTTTACCAGCTTATTGTAGATGCCAAGAATCAGAAATGGGGCAGCCCACTGGCCCACGAATAGAGACAAGTCCTTCTTCTTGGCAAGTTGAAAAGCCACGGACACGGCCATCGAACCCACCGCAAGGCCGAGGTAGGCACTAGATGGAATTTGTGATGTGTACTTCTCTATTGAGGCAGTAATTTGGTCTTCCTGCGCCTCACCCTTTGTCACCCTATGATCGGACATAAAAACGACTCCATGCGATAGTTATCGCCTCTGGTCAGATGCAAGAAACAGACATCACGTCTTCACTTGCTTCGTACTCCGACCACGACTAGACCCACGCCTGCAATCAGAGAAATAGTGCTGAGAATCGGGGAGATGGGGAGGGTTTGCTTCTGCTCATGGGATACCTGGACTGGCCCCAAGTCTACGTCCTTTTTCTCGTGCGTAAAGCTGATGCCTCCCATCGCAAAGCCTGCGATACCGATAACAATAAGGATGATTCCTACAACTGTGGCTGCTTTCATAACGCCTCACTTTCCATCACTGACAGAGTTGGGAGGACACGCAATGCTTCCGGAACTATGCACCGCCGCCTACGAATCGTGAATACCTTTAGTTCTCGGCACCAAAGAGAGAACCGTTTGCGTCTGCTTCAATGAATTTTTTGAATCGAAAGTCGCCGAGCAAGCGGACGAAGCTCGGAGGTGTCGCAAGGCACCGGCAAAAGAAAACTTCAAGCAAAGCACTATTCGTTGGATGCACATTTTCAACATATGAGGATCCGGCATCTCATTTGATGCGTGTATGCGGCGATTTCATGCTTGAAGAGCATCTCATTTAGGAACCCAATACTTACGCGCGTGATGCCTTCGGCTATCCGCCAACAAAGTGGGGGAGAGGAGATCACCCATGGCGGTCATGATGCAGGGATTCTATTGGGACTGCGCCCTTAAAGAACAAAAGAAGGGCGAATGGTGGAATTTTCTGAACGCCGAAATTTCGAAGCTTGGCAAGCGTGGTGTAGGTTTCGATTCGATTTGGCTGCCGCCCATATCAAAGGCTGCCGATTCGAGCTCGAACGGTTACGATCCATACGATTACTTTGATCTTGGCGACTATGACCAGAAAGGATCAATTAAAACAGCCTTCGGTAATGGCGCGGAACTCCGTAGGCTGATTGAAACCATCCATGGGAACGGTATGGGGGCGATCGCTGATATGGTCATCAACCATAACTCCGGCGCGGATGAGGAGGAAGTAAATCCCCTCGACGGAAAATCTCGCTGGACGAAATTCAACCCCAAAAGCGGTAAATTTCCACGCGATTGGAATTCTTTTCATCCCAGTCGCTATGAACGGGTGATGATCGAAGGCGAGAAGTTCGCGGGTTTTCCTCACCTCTGTCATCGCAACCCCAGTGTTTATACTGCGATGTTCGAATACGCTCGATTTGTGATCGAAGACCTCGATTTCGACGGCTTTCGCTTCGATTTCGTAAAGGGTTTCGGTACTTGGATGATCGGCTTGCTGGCCAAGTATCAGTATCAGAAGAAAGATGGTCGGGACTTCACACCCTTTGTCGTGGGAGAGTACTGGTCTGGCCCCGATGACATCGGAGGCTGGCTCGACGGAGTTGCTGAGATGACGGACAGCCAGATCGCTGCTTTCGACTTCCCCCTCCGCTACAAGCTGAAGGACCTCTGCGATACCCCAAACTATGATCTACGCAACTTGACGGATGGGGGATCGATCTCCGCAGGCCGTCCCTTCAATGCCGTCACCTTTACTGAGAATCACGACATGGCCGGAAATGAAGTTGTCAATGACAAGATGCTGGGATATTCCTTCATCTTGACGCAGGATGGCTATCCATGTGTTTTCTGGCGGGATTATTACAATTGTCAGCTTGCACGTCCGGGTACGCCAAACGGTATAAACGCACTCATAGCAGCCCATCACGCCCATGCCGGTGGAGAAAGCTGTGTCCTTCATGCCGACCCCGATCTTTATATCTCGCAACGTGGCGGCACCGAATCGCAAAGCGGTCTCGTGTACGTTTTAAACAACCTCGGAAACCAGTGGAGTGGCACTTCGATCAAGACGAAGTGGCCAGATCAGAAATTCAAGCCGGTTGCGTGGGACGGCAAGGACGCGGCACATCCTGACGAACGCACTACCGATGCTGAGGGCAGAGCGGAGTTTCCTGCCCCGCCTCGTGGTTATTGTGTTTATGCTCCGGTGGCCAGCTAGGACGCCTCCTTAATGCGGCGGCCTGCGTTGTACTTTGTCGCATGGCGCGGCAGAGCATGTTCAAGCAGACCTCTACCTCATTGGCGATGAGATGTGGCAAATGAAGCTGCTTTCTTCTGAACCGATCCTGCCATCGCCTCGGTGCTATCGGAGGGCAAGAGAACGGATACAGCTGTCCAGCTTTGTCCTGGAGTTGTCTTGCTTCGAATCTGTATTCTGCCTCTATGTCGATCCACAATATTCTTGCAAATCCACAATCCGAGTCCTGTACATACAGCTTCCTTTGTGGTGAAGAATGGTTCGAAAATGTTTGCGTAATTGTCTCGAGCTATTCCGGGACCGGAATCAAAGAACGTAATTCTTACACCTGACACATCCCGATTCCAGAGATAATTTGCCGAGACGTGTATCCGGATACGACCGTTTTGATTCACCGCATCAATGGCATTCGTGAAGAGGTTTGCCAGTACTTGCCGAAGCTCTCCGGGCACCGCAACTATCTCCGGATCTTGATCTATCTCCAAGAGAACTTCGATGCTTTTATTCTTGATCTTCGATGACAAGACCGCTAGTAGCTGTTTCAAATGAATACTGATCTGCGTGCGTGTGGCAGCCTTCTGTTCTCGATAAAACCCGAGTGTCTGTTTTGTTATTTCCGCAGCTCGTCTTAGTTCTTCCTCAGCATCGGAAAGGTAGTTCTGAAGTGTCTCGGAATCCGTATTGGGGCTCTTCGCCAGATAGATAAGATTTGTGGCCGCTTCGAGAGGATTATTAACCTCATGAGCGATGGTTGAAGCCAGGCGGCCTACCGCCGCCAGCTTCTCTGTCATACGCAACGCTTCTTCTATCTTTTTCCGTTGCCGTATATCGCGGGAGATTTTGGCAGCGCCGATGATTCTACCGCTATCATCCTTTATTGGTGAGACAGTCAACGAAACTTCGAGCCGCTCCCCAGTCTTGGCTACGCGCACCGTTTCAAAGTGCTCGATGCGTTCTCCTCGTCGTATAGCGGAAAGGATCCGAGTCTCCTCTGCTTGAAGTTCAGGCGGGATGATCAGGGTGATAGAACGACCAATGATTTCATCGGCTTTATAACCGAACATTCGTTCGGCACTGGAGTTCCAACTGGTCACGATGCCATCGAGATTCTTACTGATGATGGCATCCTCCGAAGACTTTACAATCGCCCCCAATCGCAATCGGGCTTCATCGCCTTCTTTCTGCTTCGTGATATCGATTGTGAAACAGCGGATATAAATAAACTTGCCGTTCTGAAAGAACACATTGGAATGAAGTTGGACATATCGGATCGAGCCGTCTTTGTGACGCAGCCGCGTTTCGTAGCCTTGTAAATCCTCGAAACGCTTCAGCCGGTCAAGGATATCCTGAACCGCCGCGTCATTAATGTGGAACGTGCTAATGGGCTTGCCCACATATTCGTGACGCTCGTAGCCGAGGAGTCTCAACTCAGCTCGGTTCGCCCACGAAATCGTTCCGTCTGCGTCCGTCCAATGGATCGCAACTGGTGCGTTGTCGAGAAACTCCCAAAGCTCAGCCTCGCGACGCTTCAAACGTTGCTCTATTGTTTTTCGTTCTTTAATTTCATTTTCGAGGACCTGGGCCCGCTGCTGCAATGCAGCGATAGCGCGGTAGCGCTCTTTATCGGTGGTTAGAGAAAAGAAGCTTTCCGCGGGGATAACAGCGCGATGTTCTGCGCAGATTTTCAAAAAAGGCTTGTAGTGTTCCGAATGATCGAACCCTGCCATTGGGTAAGCGCAGAGTAGTGAGAATGAATGTGTCTCCGCCAGCGTATTCCAAAGTTCTTCAAGACGAATGGCGGCCTCAATATTTCCGTCCGCCCATAAAAGCGAGACCATCTCACCGAAAATAGCCACGTTCTGAGAGGGCTTGTTAGCTCTCTCCCTTACGGCTTCGATGAGCTCGGCCATTAGCTCCGTGAAGCGAGTCTCGTCAGGCCAGTTATCCACGAGGAATCTGGAAAGGGCTTCCCGTGGTTCCAGGGTCAAAAATCTACCCTGTCTCAATGCAGGAGCTGGATCAAACCCCCGAATCTTCAATTCTTTGAAGATTCCATCTCGATGAGTGTTAGTGGCAATCAGGATTGCACCCCGCCCAGCCAGAAGTTCCTTTCCTATAAACTGGGCGACAGCGTCCACGAGGTATGTGTCGTCAGCATAGAACTGAACAAAATGCGAACATTCCTCCGGCAGACCACTCCTGACTTGGACCGGTAAATGACTTGGTGCCATTGAGTCGTCCATAAATCTCCTGCTCACTCAACGTCTTCATCGATCGCAGCTCGTGATCCGTGTTGAAGTCGCTCTGAACTTCTTTATAGCGTGTACAGTGGATGTAGTATGCCCAGAATTCCAGCTCTAGCGCAGTGCAACAATCATATAGCCTCATTGCGGTGAGGCGTCGGTCAAGTAGATTGTGCACAGGGAGCCCATAAATCGGAGAGAATCAGAGCGGCGGCATCCCGTCAAAGGCCAAATTCAATGAGCGTTCGTAAGCGCAATAATGTCAACGTGTTAGGGAGTTCCGGGCGAACTTTGATGTTTGCCCACGGCTATGGATGTGACCAGAGCATGTGGAGGCAAATTACGCCATCCTTCCCCGACTATCAAATTGTGCTCTTCGATTACGTAGGATCCGGCGATTCTGACGCTTCGGCGTTTGATCAGACGCGATACAGCACTCTGAAAGGCTATGCAGCCGATATACTTGAGATTATCGATGAGCTCGGCCTGCAGCGGGTGAATTTTGTCGGACACTCTGTCAGCTCGATGATCGGCGCTCTCGCTGTTATTGAAAGTCCGACTAGTTTCGAGTCGCTGACGATGATCGGACCCTCGCCTTGTTACATCAACGATGGAGAGTACATCGGGGGCTTTGAACGGTCTGACATCGAAGGTCTTTTGGAATCGCTCGAGAGCAATCATGTGGCATGGTCAGCGTCAATGGCCCCCGTCATTATGGGAAAGGAGAACGGTCCTGAAGTGTCTAGGGAACTGGAAGCAAGTTTTTGTCGCATGGATCCATTTCTCGCGCACCATTTCGCCCGGGTCACATTTCTCTCCGATAACCGGGCAGACCTTACTCAGGTAGCCGTCCGAACCCTCATATTGCAGTGCCAGAAAGATGCGATTGCTGGTTTCGAGGTGGGAGAATATGTCCACAGGTGTCTTCCGAACAGCCAATTCGTACTGATGGATGCGACAGGGCACTGCCCGCACATGAGCGCGCCCGAGAAGGTAACAGAGGCGCTGAAGCGATTCCTTTAGAGGCATCGGTGGAAACGCACTTGATAGCGGCGTCCGATCTGGAAATTCTGGAACACTCTCCGTGTGGGCTAGCGCTCTTGGCTATGGATGGTGTTATTTCCTTCGCCAACCCGGCATTTCGAATACTGTGCGGGTTTGATGAAACCGCCGGGTCCGACCGTCACTTCCAGCAGTCGCTTACCAAAGCGGGAGCGATGTTCTATGAAAACCAGTTCCTGCCTACTCTCATTCAGCGGGGCAAGATAGCGGGAATTTCGTTAGATCTGAGGCGTCCCTCAGGTGAACAGATTCCAGTGTTCGTCAGTGCCGTGCTGCGCCGCAGCCAAGATGGGCATCCCAACAACATATTGCTGTCCGTTTTTGACGCTATGGAACGTCGGCTCTATGAAAAGGAACTGTTGCGTGCCCGCAAGGAAGCGGAACAGCTTTCCGAGGTCGTGCGGCGTTCCTCTGATGCCATCCTGCGCTTGAGCCAGGACGGAGTCATTCAGAGTTGGAATGATGGCGCCAGGCGCATGTTCGGCTGGTCTTCCGACGATGCGTTGGGTAAGTCGATAGCGTTCCTATTAAGAGATGACGGAAAGAATCAACTGCAGGATGCGATGGCACTGTTAGGCCGTGGGGCGCAAGTCGTCAAAGAATTGACCGGCCTGAGGCAAGACCGTTCGATTCTCGAAGTCTCCATCAGTCTCACACCGCATCTAGAGGCTCCCGGAATTCTGGTCGCTTTCTCCGCTATCATCCGAGATGTCACATCGCAGAAGCTCTCCGAACGCGCACTTCTGCAAAACGAAAAGCTAGCTTCCGTTGGACGCTTGGCAAGCTCCATCGCACATGAGATTAACAACCCTCTTGAGGCAGTCACGAATTTACTTTATATCCTGCAATCGCGCCCGCTCGATGCTGAAAGTCTGAATCTGGTTTCAATGGCGCAGGAGGAATTGGCAAGAGTTTCACAAATTGCCACGCAAACCCTGCGATTCTATAAACAAAGCAGCAGTCGAACTCATCTCGACCTCGCAGCTCTTGCCGATTCAGTGATTACGCTCTATCGGGCGCGATTCGCAAATGCTGGAGTATTGGCGACGAATGATAGTAAAAGGGTTTCTCCACTCCTTTGCTTCGAAGGCGAGCTTCGCCAGATTATCGTCAACCTTGTAGCGAATGCCTATGACGCAATGAAGACCGGCGGGATGCTCACGATTCGTAGCAGAAATACTACTATCTGGCCGGAGGGCATGAGCGGTGTACGCATCACGGTAGCTGACACCGGTATTGGCATGGAGACAACGACGCTGAGCCACATCTTTGAACCTTTCTTTACGACCAAAGGAATTGGCGGAACCGGGTTGGGTCTTTGGATCACTCTTGAGTTGGTGAAGAAGAATCAAGGTCGAATCAAAATCCGTAGCAGCACCAAGCCAGGGAAATGCGGAACTGTCGTCATGATGTTATTTGCTCACTGCGGTGACGCAGATTCTCAGGCATAACCCGTGTTCGCCTGAAGACTAGAAGCTGGGACTAGTTTGCGCGTTGTCTTGTATGTCCTGGTGCTGCTTGAGGCTCTCCCCGATTTCTCGACCATCTAGGCAATATCACAAAAGAAAGCTGCTCCTTTCTGGGGCAACCGAGTCGCAACATAGGAACTATCAGATTCTTCTTTGTTAGCTCGATCAACTGAAGTCGGCTTCCCAATTGAAGGGCGTCAACCTAATCGGCAGCCTGTCTCTTTGAGAGCATCTCAACCTCGTAGAGGGTTCCGTTCTTCAGCATGTGATAGATGGTGGGCTGCCACCGCGCCGATAGCTTTCTTCGCGCCACGCCATGAGCGCAACGGAGTATATGTCGCGGTTCGTCTTCGGCGGCGCAGTAACGGTTCTTGCCGGTTTCGTGGCAGATCACTATGAACCTGTCTTGGGTGGACTGTTCCTTGCGTTCCCAGGAATCTTTCCGGCCGGTGTAAGCCTCGTAGAAAAGCATAAAACGCTGCGCGAAAAGGCTGAGGGGAAGCACGGAATGCGGTCAGCGCGTGGGCAAGCGAGTGTTGAAACAGCAGGAGCCTCCATCGGGACTCTTGGTTTAATGGGGTTTGCGGTGGTGCTATGGCAAGGGCTGCCAGGGCACAACTTCCTGCCAATGCTGCTTCTGGCCGCAGGGACGTGGGTAGCGGTGTCATGGCTATTCTGGTGGGCGCGAGAGAGGATGTAAACCGGCTAACTCCGCATTTAGGGTGATCATGGCCGTGCGCTTCCCGATCCGATACCTCTTACACGCCAAAGGAACGCATCAACCTATAGGACATCGTTTGATATGGAGCGCCCTCAGATGGCGTTACAAGTTTTGTCTCTATTTCTCTTAGCACTCCCCATTGCTTCGATCGCTTGGACGATCACGCATGAGGAGGTCGTTCGTGAATTTCGCGATGTGTGTTTAGGGAAGAGCACAACCTGCCGTAGGATCTATGAACGTAAGTTCTTCTATCTATTTACATGCGAGTACTGCTTCAGCCACTACGTCACAGCGGCATTTTTGATCATCACCCGATTCAAGCTTCTCTATACAGACTGGCGAGGGTATCTGATTGCAGGTTTTGCCTTGGTATGGGTGGCAAATGTCTATATGAGCCTGTTCGCGAGAATTCGCCTTGAAGTGAAAAGAGAGCGCGTACAAATTAAGAAAGAAGAGAAGGGCGTTGAATAACAGGATGTTTCCAATCAACAAACTCATGGGATGCGGATCTTTAGATCGTTTGGCGCGGCTCAACTGTGAGGTCGTGGCTGGTTTGGTGATGCGCTCACAGCACTATTGATTGCAGAGATCACAAGAGGCAGTATGCTCTTTCAGGTCATTGCTCGCCCGTTCGACTCGTTCGAGGCTCAAGCGCGACCCGGCCGGGGATGCTTAATACCGTTGTAGTTTGGCTTCCAACTAAAACGGCGTTTTGCCGCCACTTGCACCATAGATCTCGCCGGTAATGTAACTTGCATCGTCAGAGGCTAGAAATACAAAAACTGTGGCCTGTTCGACGGGTTGAGCGGGGCGCATGAAGAGGGTGTTTTCACCAAAAGACTGAACCTCTTCCAACGGCATGGTTGCGGGGATGAGTGGGGTCCATACAGGGCCTGGAGCGACTCCGTTTACACGAACGCCGTGCTTGATACAAAGCTTGGAGAAACTTTTGGTGAGACTAACAAGAGCTGCCTTAGTCGATGCATAGGGGGCCAATTCGTCCTTTGGCACAAAAGCTTCGATGGAACAACTGTTCAGAATCACGCCGCCGGGCTTCATCTCAGGAAGGGCGGCTTGTGTGAGGAAAAATGTTCCATAAACATTCGTGCGGTAAGTTCTGTCGAATTCGTCCTCCGGAATGTCTGCCAGGTCTTTATAAGTCCGCTGAAAGGCGGCGTTATTCACGACGATGTCGAGCCGGCCAAACTCTTCAACTGTGCGCTTCACGATCGCTTTGCAGAAGGATTTCTGGCGAATGTCGCCCTGCACGGCTACAACCTTGCGACCTGTAGCTTCGACAAGCCTGATCGTTTCTTCAGCATCCTTTTGCTCGTCAGCGTCTCCTTCTAGAAAAGTAAAAAGAATATCTGCTCCCTCCTTCGCAAAACAGAGAGCGACAGCTCTTCCAATGCCGCTATCTGCTCCAGTTATAAGGGCCGAGCGGTCGATGAGACGCCCATGCCCCGTGTAACTGGATTCACCGTAATCAGCCGCAGGATCTAACCTGTTAGAGCTGCCGGACCCGGTTTGCTTTCCCTGGGGGAAAGGCGGCTTGGCAAAGCGCTCGCGTGGATCGCGGGGTTCAATGAGAGACGTCGTCATAGGTGTGATTCTCCTGGTTCGGTTTGCTCGACCTGCTTGGCTGGGCAAGATGACCAGCATCCACTAGAAATCGCGCATCCGCGAGACAATGCCCAAATGTCCAACGCAAGCAGGAACGCGCCGTCTTCATGCGTCCTCCAGTCAGAGGTTCTTTCGACCGTGCGGGTTGCCCCTTCAACACACAGTCGGTGGAACGCATTTGTGGGCGGGACGTCTCGTGGCACCAATACCGCATCTCAACCACAAGGCACGACACATCATTCACGTTGAGGTTATTTCATGTATCACCATGTCAAGAAACTTATGTACACCGTAAATATTGGCGAACCAGACGTGAGGTTCGGAAACATGCTGCTGGAGCAATTCGGTGGTGCCAACGGCGAACTCGCCGCAGCGATGCAGTACACCATTCAGGGGTGGAACTGTGTAGACGATATCGGAAGGCGAGACCTACTGATGGATATCGGGACGGAAGAACTGAGCCATCTCGAAGTTGTCGGTGCTTTGATTCGCATGCATCTCAAACCGCTCAAAACAAACCGCGAGGCAGCTGAGGCGGATCCCTTAGTAACGATTGCTGGGGGCGGAGGTGTGAACCTCTTCGATTCGATGGGAAATGCCTGGACCTCGACATACTTGAAGATCACCGGTGAGTTGGATGTGGATCTCCGCAGCAACATTGCGGCAGAGGCTCGCGCAAAGATTGTGTACGAGCGGCTCATCGACCATACCGAAGACCCGGGAACGATCGACACATTACAGTTCTTAATGACGCGTGAGATCACCCACATGAAATCATTTCAAGCTGCGTTGGACAGTTTGGAAAAATCCCCGTTCTCAGTAGGTCTGCTAAAGCCTACGCCTGGCATTGTGGACGAGTACTTCAACGGATCCACGGGCGACGGAAGCGAGGGGGACTCAGATATGCGGGGACCTTGGACATCCTCTTTTGGTTTGCGTCCGGTCGAATCTGAGATGAATGGCGGCGAGGGGCTGTCTGTCGGTGACGTCGACGGCAAGATTGATGGCGAAGACCGTGGGAAGCAGGACGATGCGCAGAAAGCAACTACTTCAGCCGCAGATGAAGCGATTGGCTTCAATGCTTCGGCCAAGAAGGCCACCGGCACGGCGAAGAGGGGAGCAAAGAGGCAAGCGAGCTGATAAACCGTTTATTGAGGAAACAGGGACAGCGATTGGCTGCCCCCTGTTTCGGATTCAGCTTGGACAAGAGATCCCGCGTCGGATGTGGTCGATTTACAAAATACCAGCGCCATTCCGCAAATGGTACGGTTTGTGAGAGCTAAGAACCAATGGGTTCACCACTCTAACAACTTACGGATTCACTAAGCGGCGTTTTTATTCGCCCATGGATCGATCACTATTTTAGTAACGTTTTCCTTTTTGTCCCGCCATATTTTGTACATCTCTGGGGCCTGCTCGAGCGTGATGCGATGGGAGATGATGTAACTCGGGTCGATTTGCCCCTTCTCGATTCGCTCCAACAGCGGTTTCATATAGTTGTGCATGTTCGTTTGACCCATCTTCATGGTGATGTCCTTGCCAAATGCGGCGCAAAAAGCACTTTATCTAAGAGTCCACGGTAAACGCCTGGGATTGAAAGAGTCCCGCCCTTGCGGACGGCCTGAATTGCCTGACGAAGCACGCTCGGACGCCGCCGGTTAAGTCTTTGATCGCCGTCAGCACGCTCACGTCTTCTTCTGAGAAGTCGACAACGATCGCCCCTAAACTCCTCGCTAGTCCGAGTCTCTCTGGAAGTCTCTCAATAGCAATGACTCTGGCGGCGTCCAGCATGAAGGCACTTGGAGCCGAGCCAACCTGAAGCGGCCGCAGCAAATTTGCCGAAGGCGTCGCCCTGGGTCTGCTTGCGACCGCTATCGGCCACAACCTTTGCGACTTCCAGGCGGCTCGCATTCTCGATCTTGCTCATGGCTGTATTTGACGGGAGCTAACCCCTCAACCTTCCTGCTTGGCTTGTGCATTAATCTGCTTCGATGCGCCAGTCAGCGTCTTGTCGGCGTTCTTCTCCTCCGCCAGCGTTTCCTCAAGCAGCGCAGCCACTTCCTCCTGCCCGAGTAGCTTGGCGAAGTCCCGCGCCGAACCGTATCCTGCCATTTCGTAGTGCTCCACCCGCTGGCAAGCGGAAATCAAAGCAGCGTCGCGCACTATACCCTTTTCGGTGTCTTCCAGAACTTCGGAACCCTCTTCGAGGACGCCCTTCATGCCGACGCAAGTCTTGCCAGTCATCTTCTTGCTAAGGATTTCGCCCATCTTCTCAAGCCGGGACACTTGGCCGTTGGTCTCTTCGAGATGATTGGAGAGCCCTTCTTGAAGTTCGGGACTAGAGACTGCTTTGATAATTTTGGGGAGGGCGCGAATGATCTGTTTCTCAGCCGAATATAGGTCTTTCAACTCATCGATTAGTAGCTCTTCTAAAGTTCCAACGCTCATTTTTTCACCTGTCATCTGAATTAGCTTCCGGTGATGAGATATGGAACGACAGGTAATAGTTGTACTAATCCAAAATCAGGCTCTACGACACTGGCTCCCATTGCATCAGAAGACATGTGTGCCAACGTCAATCACCGAGGAGAATCAAATGTCTGAGCCCAAGAAATGCGGAAACTCCGCTTGTAGCTGTATCCCCGAGAAAGGACAGAGCTTTTGCAGCACTCACTGTGAGGGAACAAAAGGAACCACTGAAATTATCTGCGAGTGTGGACACGCTTCATGCAAAGGCGACGCAACGAGGGCATAGGCAATGCAACGTCTGCACTTCTGTCTTCGAGCCAATTGCGACCGCTTGGCAACCTACACCCGCCTCCCGGCTTCTTACTAGAAGTATCGCCATTGGCTGAGGCATCAAATATTTGAGCGCCATTCGTCGCCAGACGATTTATAGGCCATGCAATTGAATGATCTATTGCGATTCGGTTGCACCTAAAAATGAGGTAACAGTATGTCAGTTTTACACTCAGGAGTTTCGCGCCTGCGCCCCTGCGCAGGGATAGCTCTCGCCCTCACGTTGCTCATTCCCGGTGCGTCCTTTGGCCAGGATAAGCAGACCACCCCCGACAACTCAGCCAACAACAAGGCCCACAGTGAAACGGCCGACCAGCAGTCCAGCGCCACATCCGACCGGATGCTTACCAAAAAGATCCGGCAGGAATTGATCGCGGACAAGTCCCTTTCCACGTATGGGCATAATGTCAAAATTATCGCGCAGAACGGAATGGTGACGTTGAAGGGGCCTGTTCATTCCGAGGAAGAAAAGCAGACCATCGCTTCCAAGGCAGCAGAGGTCACGGGTAGCCCGGACAAGGTCAACAATCAACTTTCCATCAAACAGTAGTTTCTTGCGGTGCTTCATCGAAGTCGCAAAAGGAGATTCATCATGGCAGGCAAAAACACAGCAGCATTTGGAATTTACAAGGATCGGACAACCGCGGAGACAGCAGTTGACCGGCTTATCGCCGAAGGGTTCTCCAATCAGGACGTCTCCGTTCTCATGTCCGACAACAGCGGATCGAAGGATTTTGCCACAGAGAAGAATACAAAAGCTCCAGAGGGTACGACGACCGGTGTAGGAGTCGGTGGCGTTGTCGGAGGAACCCTTGGATTGTTGGCTGGCATCGGCGCCTTGGCTATACCAGGAGTTGGCCCGCTCATCGCAGCGGGCCCAATCATGGCTGGTCTGGCTGGCTTAGGCATTGGCGGTGCAGTCGGCGGCCTGGTAGGCGCTCTGGTTGGAATGGGCATTCCGGAGTACGAGGCAAAACGATACGAGGGTCGCGTCAAAGATGGTGGCATCCTGCTTTCAGTGCACTGCGACACCTCTGAAGAGATTTCCAGAGCGAAGGACATTCTCAAGGCGACTGGGGCGGAGGATATCGCGTCCTCGGGCGAGAAATCCGTCAGCACCCATGGCGTCGATACCGATCGCCAAGCTACCGATCTCAATGAGGCGGATCGCATTCGCCCGAGTAGCGTTGACTCAACTCGCCTTGAAGATGAGAGGGAAAACCGGAAGGTCATCGGCAGTCGTTAAAGACCGAAACAATCTATTGGGTTCGATTTGAATTTTCTGGCACGCACTCCTTAGGGGTGCGTGCTCATTTAAGCTTCGCGGGACTAATCAATGCACGCTCGATACTTGTGGCGGTTACCACTTCTAGCATAAAGCCGCCCGGGTCCGCGCCGTCAGTCTACGTCCTGCTCCGTCTTCTTCGCGGCTTTTACCCGCGCCAACGGATTCGGCAGTTATGATCTCGTAGGCGAGGGGATTGGCCATCATACCGTGCTGGTGGATGCCAGGCTCGTGGGCGAAGGCGTTGGCTCCGACGACGGCCTTGTTGGGCGAGCAGCCAAAGGCGATACACTCGGCGAGCATCTGGCTGGCGGGGTAGAGCTGGTTCAAGACGATGTTATTGGTGTAGGGGACAGTACACGCCACGCGATCATGCCACCGGAAACAAACTCCGCTTTCCAGGAGGCATTGTTCACACTAAGCCAAGCTTCGTGATCGTCCAGCCCGACGATGGGCCGACCATCATCAGAAAGATGACGGCAGTTAACGGTACAACCTTGGCGAAAGGGCTTAAGGTTGACTTCGTTCTCAGCGAAAGCGCAGCTGGCTGAAAATCTGAGGCTCGTATAAGGTGCCCCCGATATCCGGGCCAGAGCTCCGTGTCAGGAGAGCATCCCAAAAAGGCGCTGCCTTCGGCATCGGCAGGAGTGGCTGACACGTCACCCCCAACTGGGATGCTGCCAGTAAACCGGCCCTATGGTTCGGTTCGCCCGCGTGAACACACTTTGAATCAGTAGTTTGACAACTCGCACATCTGGCATCATATCAATGTGTTTACGTGCGTAAACGCGCAAAGTACCCCAAAGCGTCCGCCGCGTAAACGCACTGATAGACAAAGGCTTCCAGCATCCCGACGCTTGACGGGCAAAATCGCAGGGTGCAAGCTGATTTTGAGGCGGGCTTCCCCATGAGCACTCCCCGCATCCCGGCTCCGTTGCAGTCTCCGGCCTCCCCGAGTGGCGAAGCGCGTCCGGTTTTGCGCGCCAAAACCATCGCAACCAGGGTCACACCGGAAGAGCTGGGGGAAGTAGAAACCGCCGCCGAAGGCGCGGGGAAAACCGTGGCCGAGTGGCTACGCGAGCTGGCCCTGAAAGCTGCGCGGGAACGTCCGGCAGACCCTACCGAGCTGCTGCTGGCTGAGGTCTCGGCACTGCGGTACATGCTCCTTAATCTCTTCCATGCGACTGCTCAGGCGAACGCCGAAGGCAAGCATCTGCTGCCCGATTCCGTGGTCAAAATCCGTGACCAGGCCAATGTGCGGAAGCTGGCGGACGCCCGAAAACTGCTCTCAGAGTTTCTGTCCCAGGAGGGACCGGACGGGGGCAAGGAGTGAGCCGCCCCATGCGTTTTCCCAATCGTTCCGGGCGGCTGTTCTGGTTACTCTTCTGGCTTGCGGTTGGCCCGCTTGTCCTCATCTTCCCGGCCTCGGCCTGGCTCTACTGGACACTCGAACCGCTCCAAAAGGTCTACCTCATGACCTATGCTGCCAGCTCCGTAGGGGCTGAGGTTCCACGCAGCGAAATGAATATCCGATGGGTGATGAAGACTGCGCCCAGGCGGAAGGCGATTCCTGCCTCAGCCGAGGATGTAGTAACAGGCCCGGACACGAAACTGCCGGTCAGTCTCTCGCCCAAAGCCATCGCGGAGGGCTGGAGTGGAGTGGCTTACAGCGCTCCGGAGAAAGTACCCTCAGACGCGCTTGCCAAGGGGTTGCGGGACTACGTTTATGACGGGGTGAGTGTGTGGTGGCTGTTTGGACGACCCATGCTCAATAGTCTTGCGGTGCTGATGCTGCTCTATGTGCTCCGGCTCCAGATGAAGCAGGGTTTTGGGCGGCGGCGACAGCAGGAGGAGCGCCACGGACGCAGAACCAAAGGCCCGGAATTTACCTCGGCTTTGCGGTGGGGCGGCGCAAAGACCGACGGCATACGGTTCCGTTTGCGCTTCGAGAACGCGCTTTTGCGGTGGCTTTCCTTTGGCCCAAGCTACTGCATCCCGAAGCGTCTTGAAGCGAGCCACATTCTGATGATGGGCGACACCGGCAGCGGCAAGTCGAACGCCATCCGGCAGCTTCTCCGTCAAGTGCGGGAGCGCGGAGAAAGCGCAATCGTTTATGACCCGGCAATGGATTTTGTGAGCGAGTTCTACTCGCCCGCGCGCGGCGATCTGATTCTCAATCCGCTGGATCAGCGGTGCCCCTATTGGAGTCTTGGCAAGGAGATCGACCGCGACGAAACGGCAGCAACTATCGCCGCAGCGTTCCTGCCGGAAAAGGAGTACGAGAAAGAATTTTTCACCGATGGGCCGCGCCGGATACTGGCCCATCTGCTCAAACGACAGCCGCAGCCCAGGGACGTTCTGAGCATGATGGCCGAGCCCTCGCGGATTGAGTATGCAGTGAAAGGAACGCCGTTGGCCGCGCTGCTCGATGCGGGAGCGCCCGCACAGCGGGCGGGTGTGTTGGCGAGCTTAAACATGGTGGCCGACAGCTTAGAACTGTTGCCGGAGTGGGAGCATACGCGACCGACCTTTGCGACGGCGGAGTGGTACACCGCGCGTAAGCGTTGGGTGTTTCTCACGTCCACTCCCGCCTATCGTGCAAAGATTCTGCCATTGCATTCCGTGTGGCTCGATTTATTCATCCTCCGCATGATGGGGTACTGCGAAGACCACACGGCAAAGCCGGTATGGTTTGTGCTGGATGAGCTGGCAAGCCTTAACAAGTTGCCGCAGCTCCATACCGCCGTCACCGAAAATCGCAAGTACGGGAACCCTGTTGTAGTGGGCTTTCAGGGCCGCAGTCAGGTTGAAAAACGCTACGGCCAGGACGCCGAAGCGATGCTTTCGCAACCCGCAACCAAACTGTTTTTCAAAACCACCGAGCCACGCGCCGCGAAGTGGATCTCCGATGCCATCGGGGAAATCGAAGTGGAGCGGCTGAAAGAGTCGCCCAGCATGAAGCTGTTAGGGAGCAGGAAATCGTATGCGATGGAGATTGCGACCAAGCCGCTTGTTATGGCTTCGGAAATCTCCGGTCTCCAACCGTTGCACGGCTTCATCAAGCAGGAGAACCGCGTCGTGCCGGTTTACTTCCAGTTCGCAAAGAAGCACGGCAGACAACCGGAGTTCATTGAGCGCAAGTTGCCGGAGATTGCGCCCAAGCCGTCACCGCCGACGCCGGTAGCTCGCACAGAGCAATCCAAGACGCCAGCAGCGGCCCAGGCCGCGCTCCCACTCTTCGATGCGCCCGCTGACAAGCCCACCGACAACGAGGCGTTTGTGTGGGATGAGTCCAAGGGGATTGAGTGAACCAACTGCTTTCCGCTCGTAACTACAAGACATCTATTTTACGGACGTGCAAAAGCACAGGCCATTGCCATCCGGATCAGTCACGGCAAACTCACGCAGCCCCCAGGTCTGATCGACCGGCGCGGTGTGAATTGGAGACTCAGGCCGCTTCGTAGTATTGAGACCGCGTTGGCGAAAGGTCAGATAACGCTCGTCAATGTCGCCCACAAACACTCGGTTGAGAGAACCGAAAACGCCGTCTCCAGCATGGCGTGAGAGCTGTATCTCTGCTCCGTCTTTAACCAAATGAGCCACGCCGTTGGCCGTTTCCTGAGCTTCATGGGCGGGCCATTTGCGCTCAAAGTCGAGAATTTCCGTGTAGAACTCGACAGATTTTTCTAAATTGCTGGACTTGATAACAGGAACGATCTTCAATTGACACTCCTAACTCTTTGGGTAGAGTCCGAAACAATGTAAATAAGCTTCATTTATCGTTGGAGGACATTCATCTGTATGTATTCACCTCTACACGCTTGGAAATGCCATACCCGAGACTCTTCAGTCGGTCCCTAGAGGATCGATCATTAGTCAGGCTCGTAGTCGAGAGATGTGCTTGCCACACTCTTCGACGCCTGCTTCGATCCGGAGGGAGGAATAGAGATTGCGGGCTTCCTGCCAGTATTGGCGGGCAGTTTCGAGGTTGCCGGTGGCTTCGTTGAGTTGGGCGTAAGGGCGGACGGTGTTAGCGAGATCAAGAAGCTTTGTGTCGAGATTGCTGCGGTAAATTTCGAGGGCTTCTTCGTAGAGGGGTTGGGCTTCGGCGTATTTGGCTTCGATGCGGTATATGTCCGCAATGTGACGGATGGTGTGGGCATAGGCTAGTACGTCGTTTTGTTCACGATAGATTTTCGCGGCTTCAGCGTATTGTTCGCGAGCCAGTAAGAACTTGCTTTCGTTACGAGCTTGACGACCGCGAGAAATAGCCTCAGCTGCGGCAGCCATGATGGACGAAGAATCCATTGAAATGATCTCCTGAGAAGTCTATTTTCAGTTCGTCAAAAACAATGACGCAGTGTTCTCACAGGTCTTCGTTTCAGAGGGGCGACGCAATTGCCTGGCTGACTCTCTCAGCATTTGATCCTAATAGGGCTAATTTCAACTCTCATATCGGCAACCTTACTCCGTTTCCTCCAACTCACTTTCCTCCGGTGCATCGGTTGGGCTGCTAAACTCCATGCGATAGCCGTCAGGGTCAGTCACTGGCACAACCCATAAACGGTTTCCCACAGATGGACGATTCCGTGTCTGGATTCCGCGCGATTTGAACTCACGATAGAGCGTCAACGCGTCTTCGCACTGAAAACAGACGTTGACTCCAGCTCCCAGCGTTTCCTTCGGTTGGCGCTCCGGTAAGAACTCCTGCAACATAATCGCAGCCTCGCCAAGCTCCAGCCAGCACCAGCGAATCCTTCCGTCAGGCTTGTCGTTAGCCTGATCTGGAATCCACCAGCGTGTCATTTTGAATCCAAGCCCGTCCACATAGAATCGCAACGACGCTTCCATGTTGGTTATGCCGAAAAACGGTACCGCCTGCTTTACGTTCGCACTCATAACACCTGCTCCAGTCTCAGGAACACTTCGCCATTCAATGTTGTTTGGTTAGCCATTGTGAAAATAGAAGAGATTGCCATCCAGATCCATTACGGTAAACTGCCGCAGTCCCCAGGGCTTCTGTTCAAGTGGGTCCACGATGTTCGCCCCTGACGACTTCAGTTCCTGACACGTCGCATCGATATCCTCAGCAAACACCCAATGAACGGCAGGCTCGAACGGCGGCGTTCTCTTCCGAAAGAAGATCACCACATTGCCGCGTGACACAGCCCCAATCTCTCCCCCAGGATAAAGCCATCCAATCTCCAGGCCGAACACATCCCTGTAATGCTGTTGCGCGCGTTCGACATCAGCGACCGGCAACTCCGGCACTGGCTGACCACCTATCAAGCTCATTTTCTCTTCTGCATCCACGGAATTCTCTCCTGATTCAATAAGGCCACCAATGGCTTGTGTTTGTCATCGACGCCGTGAACAACAAAATAGCAGTCATAGGAAACTGAGCCATATCGACCGGTTGGTCTGCTTCATCTGCGCAAACCAACGACATGGAAAGTACAGCGCCAGAACGCAAATGGCGTAAACAAAGTACAGGAGACCGAGGCTCCAGATATATCCAGCAGGAGCTGGCCCCGGAATCAAAGGATGGTTCGCAAAAAGCCATGAGTTGATGTGCCCTTCTCGAACGAGAGATACCACGCAGGCAGCGAGATGTATGAGCGGAATGTGCAACAGGTAATAGAACATTGGAACGCGGCCAAAGGTTTCAATCACCGATGGGAACCAGCCGCTCCAGCTCTCAGCCAAGACCCACAGAAGGAACATCGGTCCCAGGGTCATGAGGAGGTATTCAAGTGACGCTGGATATTTCGTCGCATTCAAAAAGCTAAATAATGTATGTCTGTCCCAAGGGCGTGGGTCGCCATACACGCCTATGAAACGGAGCGCGATGAAGAGGACAGTCAGAGCTACTCCAAGGCTCAGACAGATACGTCGCCTGGATTCCACTGCTCGCTCAGTGATTCGTCCAAAAGCATAACCTGCAAACATCAGACCGACCCAAGGGACCAGAACATACAGGATGAAAAGCGGCGGTCCCAATTTGCCGATTCTGAAAGCTCCTCCAAAGTAAAGAATCCTTAGTAGCCAATTCGGTCCGTCATTTCCGAAAGCGTGCGCAAGCTGCGTTCGGAACAGATCAGTGACATTATGGAGCACGATGATCGATATTCCGACGCTCCCTACGATAGTTGTTGGCAAATAGACGGCAGTGGCTAGAGCAATCATGCTCCATCCGATCATCCAGATTACGCCTGCGAGCAGGTAATCACGGAAGTCCAAGTTAAAGGTCCAGAAGATGCGGAGAAGCGTCAGTTCCAGAAAGATGAGCCAAAGTCCACGAACCGCGAGAAATTTCGACAAGGGCGAGCGGCTGAGAAACTTTCGGCCATAGAGATATGCTGACGTCCCGGCAAGAAAGACAAACGTCGGTGCAACAAAATTCGTGATCCAACGGGTAAAGAAAACACCGAAGGTTATTCCACCGGCAGGCACACCGGAGTAGACCCTTACGTGGTCGATGGCCATTAGGATCATGGCTACACCTCGTACTAGATCTAATGATCTAACCCGTGCCACGGTATTCGGTGCGTCAGCACTTCTACCGAAAGGGTTCCTAATCGCAGAATCTTGCACATGCTCCCCTTTCATCAGCGAGGAGCCCAAATGTATCAAACTGAGTCCTCTAATGAAGGCACGTTACCAATGGAAGGAATCAGCACCAAAAATTTGCAGCGAGCGGTCGATTGAGTGCAGCGAGTGGCTAGAGCATCAATGCGCTAGACGCTCTAGCTCCAGCTCAGTATCGTCAGAGCATGCAGCCGCACATGCAAACGGCACAAGATCGAAATCCAGGAGTCCACTACGAATATGTGCCCTTGCAATGGATATGGGCAGCATGGATGATCCCCGCTGTGCTATCGGGGTTCAATACCTACATGCAGTCCCGGCTGTCTCGCGAGGTTCCTGACTGGCACTGGCTGCTCTTTAATTCGCTGGATTGGTTCATCTATGCAATCCTCACACCATTTGTATTCCGTTTCAGTAGACAGTTTCCGCTCCAGCACGGAGTGATTGGAAAGCGCATCTTGTTCCATGTTGCTGCTGCTCTGGGATTGTGTGTTGCCTGGGCAGGAATGGGTACCATTCTGCGATGGATGATTTTCCCGGTTCCCCCAGACGCATCAATACACAGATACCTACAGGGCTTCATAAGCTGGATTTTCACAACTCTTCCTTTTGGCGTCGGAGTGTATTTCGCACTCGTTGGCATTGAGCACTCGCTTTATTACTTCCAGCAGGTGCGAGAACGCGAGATACAAGCGTCTCAACTGACGGCACAACTCTCAGAAGCTCGCCTTAGCGCTCTCCAAATGCAGCTCAATCCTCATTTTCTGTTCAACAGTCTGAATGCCATCACAGTCTTAGTGCGCGATCAGGACACAGTCGCCGCCTCGCAAATGCTTGAGCTATTGAGCGACGTGCTGCGTCAGGTACTTCGTGCGGATTCTGCTCATGAAACCACATTGTCGAAGGAACTGGAATTTCTGAGCCGGTATCTTGCGATTGAGCAGATTCGGTTTTCTGATCGCCTTCGTCCACACCTGGAGATCGACCCTTCAGTATCTCAGGCACTTGTGCCAGTCTTCTTGCTACAACCGCTGGTCGAAAATGCAATTCGACACGGAATTGCATCCCGATCTGACGCGGGGCTTGTCGAGATTATAGGCAAACGCGAAGGCTCCGATTTGGTTCTAACTGTCCGCGATGACGGAGCAGAAGCATCCAGCACCTTAGAAAGCCGAGCTATCCCAAGTGAGGGCATTGGACTCGCTAACACACGCGCCCGCTTGAGAACGTTATACGGAGAGGCTGCTTTCCTTGAGACTAGATTTGGAGAAAGTGGCGGATTCATCGCAACCGTCCGCCTGCCATTCAGAGAGGATGTGAGTCGAAATGAAGAAAATCCGTATCCTCGTAGCTGACGACGAACCGCTTGCCCGCCGTGGAGTACGCCAACTCCTCGCAGAGTATGAAGAGATGACGGTCGTGGGCGAATGTCGCAATGGCCCCGATACTGTGAGAGGCCTCGAAATGCTCTCTCCAGACCTCCTTTTTCTTGACATACAAATGCCGGGGATGGGTGGGTTTGAGGTGATTCGGACAATGGGCGTTCATCGGATGCCCATTGTGGTATTTGTGACTGCACATGACAACTTTGCCGTCCAAGCGTTTGAAACGCACGCGCTCGATTATCTTGTGAAGCCGCTCAAGGTGAGCCGGTTTCAATCCACGATGGTGAGGGTTCGTGAACGCTTGAAGCTGATTCATGCCGCTGAACACGCCGGACAACTCGAAGCTCTGCTCGCCACGGAACGCTCATCCCGACAAACGGACGGGATTGAGCACATACTGGTTGCAACAGATACTGGCGACTTGCTACTCCCTACGAGCGAAATCGAATGGATCGAAGCAGAAGACTACTACTCTCGATTGCATGTCAGGAAAAGAACGTACCTGATCCGAGAATCTCTGATCTCACTCGAACGTCGCCTGGATGAAAAGTATTTTGCTCGCGTTCATCGGTGATTTTGGCATTCTGGTCTGGCCCAGCAGTGGCAGTTAACTTTGGCCCACCTGGGAGGGTGTTGGCTACGCTTCGTGGATGGGGCAACGGAAGCGTAGCTGGCTGAACAGGAGGGAGAAGGTGGAACTTTTCGAACAGATTCGCCGAGAGTATGAGTTCGGCGTGGGAACGATTTCTGGGGTTTCACGGAAACTGGGTGTACACAGGCGGATGGTGCGGGAGGCGTTGCACAGTGCTGAACCCGCGGAGAGCAAGTCCCAACAACGCCGGCTTCGCAAGCTGGATGCGGCATCGGCTTTCATCGATCGGGTCTTGCGAGCCGATCTTTCAGCACCGCCGAAGCAGCGTCATACGGCGCGTCGCATTTTCGATCGCCTGAGGGTTGAACTGCCCGACTTCAAGGGGAGCGAGCGTACAGTTCGCGGCTATGTGCAGCGGAGGCGGCAGCAACTGGGACTGGAACACCGCGAGGTGTTCGTGGCGCAGACGTACGCCTGGGGCTCGGAAGCGCAGGTGGACTGGTATGAAGCCTGGGCCATTCTGAGCGGTGAACGCGTCAAGCTGCAGGTCTTCGAGATACGGTCAATGGCCAGCGGGGCGGCCTATCATCGGGCTTACACACATGCCACACAGCAAGCGTTTCTTGAAGCGCATCAGTTGGCCTTTGCCTACTTCGATGGCGTCTTTCGCGTGCTCCGTTATGACAACCTGAAGAGTGCCGTGAAGCGGATCCTTCGTGGCTTTCGCCGCGAGGAGACGAGCCGCTTCATTGCGTTCCGTTCGCACTGGCGGTTTCAGAGCGAGTTCTGCAACCCAGCACGTGGCAACGAGAAGGGCGGCGTCGAAGGTGAAGGCGGATACTTCCGGCGCAACCACTGGGTGCCCCTTCCGGAAGCACGCGACCTGGATGAGTTGAACGCATATCTTGAACGGTGTTGCCGCGAAGATCGGCGCCGTATCCTGGCTGGACGCACCGAGACGGTCGGAGCGGCGATGCTCGCTGAACAGCCGCATCTTCTGCCGCTGGCCACCGAGCCGTTCGCTCTGGCCGAGATCAGCTTTCCCACCGTAGACGGGCTGCGTTGCGTGCGCGTGCGGACCAACCGCTACTCTGTGCCGCTGAGACCGGGAACCAAGGTGGAAGCAAGGGTGAACGCCGATTCTGTCGAACTGTGGCACGAAGGGCGGCGTGTCGCCCGCCATGAACGTTGCTTCAGCCGCCAGCAGCAGGTGCTCGATCTGGAACACTATCTGGATGTACTGGAGCGCAAGCCTGGAGCACTGGCCGGTTCGACTGCACTGGCACAGTGGCGCCAGGCAGGCCGCTGGCCTGAGTCCTTCGACCAGCTGTGGCATGCGTTGAACATGCGCCATGGCAGGCAACAAGGCACACGGCAGATGATCGAACTGCTTCAGCTTGGAACGGGCGATGCCTGGGGCCGGCTGCGAGCTGCAGTGGAACAGGCTCTGTTGCTTGGCTGCCATGATGTGGCCGCGATCCGTCATCTTATGTCGGCTGCTCAGTTTGATCGCCCGACAGTCGAGGCCATTGATTTAGGACATCTGGCCCGTTACGAAAGGCCGATGCCGGTAATGAGCGGTTACGACCAGTTGCTGAGCCACACAGGACTCTCGGAGGTGCCGGCATGAAGGCCGCCGTTGAGAACCTGGAACAAGCTGCAGTCCAACAACAGTGCCGCTCCTTACGCCTGCCCGCAGTAGCGGATCAGTGTGCACCGCTCGCCGACGTGGCAGCCAAGCAGAGACAGACGTATCTGCGCTATCTCGAAGCCCTGCTTGCCGCGGAGTTGGAAGAGCGCGAACGCAACACCATCACCCGACGGATCAAGGAGGCACGCCTGCCGCGCATGAAGACTCTGGACGATTTCGATTTCAGTAAAGCGCCGCAGGTGCCGGCTACGAAGATCCACGACCTGGCCCAGGGCGGCTATATCGAACGCGCCGAACCGATCATACTTATCGGCGATTGCGGAACGGGAAAGACGCATTTGTTGACCGGCCTGTGTGTGGCCGCCTGCCGTCAGAAGCGCCGTGTACGCTTCGCCACCGCCGCCGCTCTGGTCAACGAGTTGGTCGAGGCCAAGCAGCAACTGCAACTGCGCCGCGTGCTGGCCCGCTGGGAGCGTTATGACCTAATCGCCATAGACGAGGTGGGCTATGTGCCTATGGCCGATCTCGGGGCCGAGTTCCTCTTCCAAGTCATCGCTGAGAGAGCGGAGAAGGCCGCCGTCATCATGACCACCAATCTGCCGTTCTCCGAGTGGACTCAGGTGATTCCGAACGCCCGCCTCTGTAAAGCGCTGTTGGACCGGATCACCGATCGTGCCCACATCATCGAAACCGGCGCCGACAGCTACCGCTTCCGGCGAACGGTCGAGAAAGGCAGGTCCAAGCCCATGGGCTGATCGACGCCCTCGCTGGACTTCAGGCTTCCGCTACGCTCCAGCCCGAAGCCCAGCGAATCTCCATCCCACGATGTTGTTTAGCGAACTGCCACAGGCGGGCCAAAGTTAATTGCCACAGATGGGCCAAGATTAGTTGCCAAACGCACATCGGTCAGTCATCGTTCGCTTGGATCAAGTTCGGGAAGTAAGAGCAGTGGAATGCGGTGGAGGGGTCATTCTTCAGGACGGCTCGCAGCTTCCGGTGAGCAGACGCAACAGAGGCACACTTAATAAACTGTTACGACGCTAAAGCAAGAGGTGCAAGCGAAAGTCCTATATTTGCTGCGGCGGGTTTCTGTGAACGCGCCTGTGACGAAGCACACAATAATGTCTGTTGCCAATGTCAGATTGAACCACTCTTCGATGCGTTCATTGACAAAGCCACTGCAAACCCAGAGAGGGCGTTTGTGTGGGATGAGTCCAAGGGGATTGATTAGTGGTTGCCTGCAAAGAGGATGAGGTTGTCATCTGGATCACGAACCATGAACGTGCGAGCGCCCCACGGCTCTGTTTTGAGCGTCTGTGCGAATGCCACGCTCGCAGCTTGAAATTCAAGGAAAAGCGACTTTATGTCATCGACAGTGATAGACGCTGAAAGCAGGTGTTCTCTATACCGAAGCTCCGTATTCATTACGGGTTCATCCGCATAGCGGAGATTCAGACTCGCGCCATCTCTGCAGACTTGCGCGTAAAACGGTGGCTCGCCATATGTGAAAGCAATCGTGAACCCCAGCTTTTTCGCATAGAACTCGCATGACACGGCAATATCGGCAACAAAAAGTTGGGGTTCTGCGGCCAGCAGTATCGGTTTCGGCTGAGTTTCAATATGTAGATCATTCATAGTGTGGACTCCTTTAAGGAGCGCCTCCCAACTCTCAAATCCTGCCTTTTTCGCAATCAATTCCTGAGCATCAGATAACTTGAAGCTGTGCGCGAGCACATCCTGATCGGTCAGATGATGGAAGCGCGGCAACACTGCTCTAATTTGTGCGGCAACCGGATAGTAGCGATCATGGTGCCAACGTAGATAGAGCTTTGCTTGCTTCTTCAGATTTTCAAGATTGGGCATTGGGCGCATTCCTGATTGATTATGTAGGTGGGCATTGCCCATCCGGCCCCGAAGGTCCGTTGCGCCCTACAACACTGGATAAACTCTAACCGCACCTCTAAATAGAGGTCAAGGTCTGTTTGCGCTTCCAGGCAATGCTCCTACAATTCTTTCAGGTGGCAGCTTCGCCCATGCTGACGATCTCCAAACCGCTGTCGGCTTCACAGGTACGCACGTACCATGAGCGGGAGTTTGCATCGGAGCGGCAGAACTATTGGAGCCGTGACCAGCAGGGGCATAGCGAATGGCAAGGCAAACTGGCAGAGCAGTGGGGTTTATCGGGTGCGGTGGGCAATGAGCACTTTGCGCGTCTGACCGAAGGCCAGCATCCGCACACGGAAGCGCAGCTTGTTCGCCATCAGGTTTCAAAAACCTATGAGGGAAAATTCGGCAAGGAAGTGACGAGCGTAGAACATCGCGCCGGTTGGGATGCTACGTTCTCTGCGCCGAAGTCTGTTTCACTCACCGCACTTGTCGGAGGCGATGAGCGCGTGCGAGAGGCGCATCGGGAAAGCGTCCGCGTGGCGCTCACCGAGTTGGAGAAGTACACGCAGGCCCGCATCGGCAACGTCCACGCGCCGGAGACGACAGGCAAATTCGTTGCGGCTACCTTCGAGCACGATACCGCGCGGCCTGTGGACGGTTACGCCGCGCCGCAGCTCCACACCCATGCTGTGATCTTCAATGTCACCGAACGCGACAACGGACAAACCCGCGCCTTGCAGCCGCAGGAGCTATTCGCGTCGCAGCGCGTCGCTACCAGCCTGTACCGTTCTGAGTTGGCGATGCGGTTGCAGGGTTTGGGCTATGAGTTGGAGCGCGGCAAGCATGGGCAGCCGGAGATCAAGGGCTATACGAAAGAGTATCTGGAGGCCAGCAGCCCACGCCGGGAGCAGATCAAAGACCATCTGCGTGAGATGGGTATAGACGGAGCCGGAGCCGCGCAGGTCGCCGCGCACCGGACGCGGGATAGCAAAGAGCTGTTATCGCCGGGACAGGTATTAGAGAGACATCGGAACCTCGCCGCGCAGTATGGGCATCAGGCCGACAAAGTTGTGGCCGAGGCGCGGGAGCGTGGACAGCGCCACATTTACGAACCCGCGCAGAATCGGAGCACAGTGGCCGCACAACAGGCCGTCACCTATGCCCGCGATCATCTGTTTGAGCGTTCCGCCGTGCTGGACCGCCGCGACATTCTGGAATCGGCGCTTAATCGCGGCATGGGGGAAACGACGTATGCCCACATCCGGCAAGAGTTCGCGCAGAGGGCCGCACGGGGCGAGTTCCGCACGGTCGGAGCAGGACAGCAATACACCACCGCCGCGATGCTTCGCATGGAACGTGAAATCATCACGCGGATGCAGGAAGGCAATCAGCCTGGGATGAGTGACCCGATGCTGGTATCTCCCCAAGTGCGGATTGCAACCGAGGGCCGCCACCCGGAGCTAAATGCCTCGCAGCGTCAGGTGGTTAATGATGTTTTTCTCTCCCGCGAAAAGATAGTGGGATTGGATGGAGTCGCGGGCGCGGGGAAGACAACGACGCTGGCCGTCATCCGTGAAGGCGCGGAGGCGCAAGGGTACAAAGTCGAAGGCTTCGCGCCCACGTCCCGCGCAGCGCAAAAGCTGGCGGACGCAGGCATGGAAACATCCACGCTGCAAAAGCATCTTGCACGCGGGCAGCAGCCGGACACCGGAGAGCGCCGTTTGTATGTGCTCGATGAATCCTCGCTTGCGTCCACCAAACAGATGCACGAGTTTGTGCATCGCCTGCATCCCAATGACCGCGTGTTGCTGGTAGGCGACCGAAGGCAGCATGAAGCAATCGAGGCCGGGCGTCCCTTCGCGCAGCTTCAGGACGCGGGCATGAAGACGGTGAAGCTCGATGAGATCGTCCGCCAGAAAAACCCTGAATTGAAACAGGTGGTCGAACAGCTTTCGCGGGGCGAGGTGCGCGAGGCCGTGCAGGGCTTGGAGCGGCAGGGCCGCGTCCATGAGATTGCAGAGCGTGAGAATCGCATCACCGCAATAGCGAAGGAATACGCGAAGTCGCCGGAGGGTACGCTGGTTGTCTCGCCCGACAACCGCTCCCGCGTGGAGATCAACGAGCGTATCCGTGCAGAGATGCAGGAGCGCGGCTTGGTCAGCAGAGACGAGCATCGCATTGCGGCACTCGTGCCGCGTCAAGACCTTACCGGGCCGGAGCGCACGTGGGCCGCGCGGTATGAGTTTAACGATGTAGTGCGCTACGCCCGCGCGTCGAAAGAGACGGGCATGGAGCGCGGAGAATACGCACGAGTCAAGAACGTGGATGCAGAGAAAAACCTGTTAACCGTGGTGCGGGCCGATGGCTCAGAGCAGACCTACGATCCACGCCGTCAGCAGCGCGTCTCCGTGTATAGGGAAGAACCGCGCAGCTTCGCCGTGGGCGACCGTACCCAGTTCACCGCGCCAGCCAATGACTTGAAGGTTGCCAACCGCGAATTAGGAACGGTCGAAGCCATTGGCCCGGACGGACAGATGCGCTTGAAGATGGACGGGGGCCGTGACGTGCAGCTCCATCCGCGTGAGCATCCGCATCTCGATCACGGCTACGCAGTGACGAGCCATTCCAGCCAGGGACAGACTGCCGAGCGGGTATTGATTCACGTCGATACCGAGCTGGCCGCGAAAGACCTGCTCAACAGCCGCATGGCATACGTCGCCGTGTCGCGCGGAGCCGATGACGCGCAGCTCTACACCAACGACCGTGCGAAGCTGCCGGAGGCGTTAGGGCATGACGTATCTCACGAGAGCGCCCATGTGCCGACGATGAAAGCCTGAGCAATCCATCAAGCCGCCACAGCCGGAAATCGCCCCCGTCATCGAACATGGTATCGGTATGGGACACAGCCTCTAACCAGCCTGCCCCGGATCGTGGGAGCGTAGCCCAACCTGGCCGTGTGTCAAGGCCGCAGCCGCTGCGCGGTGCCTTCGGCAGCCTGGACACACAACCCTAACGGTTGGGCCAAAATTAGCCGACTATTCCGGGCAGGTACGGCTGTGCCGGACACGCAGCGATCAATCCATGACGCAACCCGTAAGGATGTCGTCAGCGACAGCCGCAAGGTGCTCGGTGTCTTCTTTCGTGGCCGTAAGACGGTTAGTGAGGTAGGCAAACACCAATCGTCGTGTCGGATCGGCCCAAGCGATACAGCAATTGCTGCCATTGTGACCAAAAGTCAGCGGGCTGCTCGTTGCCCCCATAGGCGAAACGAAACGAGGATCGGAACGTGGACCGCCCAACTGAAAGCCTTGCGCCCAGCGGATTGGCTTTTGGGCACATCTGTCGAATTCCCCGTTCGTCGATGGGGTGCAGGCAGTTTCGATGCTGGACGCTTTGAGAATGCGCCGATTGCCAGCCACGCCGCCGCTCAGGAGCATTTGATAAAACACAGCCATATCGGCCGCGGTAGTCGAGATTCCGGCAGAGGGATTGACGGAGCGGCGCACAGCGCGCAGGTTCACAGCCCATGCCATGAGCCTTCCGTACCGCCCCTTGCCGGATACCGGGACATGCCGTTCCCATAGCTCATCCGGCAGGCCCAAAAACGTGTTGTGCATGGCGAGAGGGGTCAATAGCTCACTGGTAAGGACTTCACGGACGGGGCGCTGGGTAACATGCTGGATGATTTCTCCAAGAATGTAACCATAACTGAGCGCTTGGTATGCGGGTCCCTCGCCTGGCATCAAAGCTGGACGGCTCTGCGCGATTCTGTGTGTGAGCATGTCCCAGTTGGAAACGGCAAAAGCATCCCCGATGCTCAGAGACTGGACCAGTCCGGAGCGGTGCTGTAGCACATGACGTATTGTGATATTTGATTTTCCATGCCGCGCAAACTCCGGCCAATAGGCAGCGACGGGCGCGTCGAGCCGCACCTGATCCCGCTCGGCGAGAATGTAGATCAATACCGCCATAAATGGCTTGCTTGCCGAGAATATCCAGAAGAGAGAATCCTCTTTGCAATCGAAGCAATGATTCAATACGACTTCGCCTCCGCGAAGAACGCATATCTGCGCTGCTGCCTTCCGCTTGCCGATACGTTCCAGGGCGCGAGATAAAGATGATTCGCTGATAGTCGCTCTTCGGGGCTGACCTTGGATGCAACTCACCTATTCTCTCCTTCATCGTCACCTATTTTCGCTCTGCTGACATTTTCAGGCAGCGGCCTAAAACACGCGGCCAGCAGAAAAGAATCGCGGCGCTGGAAGACCCTGTAGGCAGATTATCGACGAGTCACTTATGGGGTATTCATGGTTAGATTTAACGCAGGATAACTTCCTTCATTGTGCGCCCAAATTGGGGATGACGACACGATCGGTCAAGGCGAACGAAGGACATTTGGCATAGCGCCATCCCAAAGGCTATGAATCGCCCCTGTAAATGGTGTCTCGCGTTCAAGAAATGCACAGAAATCGAGAAATCGCCTGCACAGTTCCTATACAGCCAAAAACATGATATTTATCTCTTGATAAATCAGTGATTTCTAAAAATCTACTCACACTGTCAGAATGAGCGAACGAGACCTGAGAAGGATCGAAGTTCTGAGTATCGATCCTGCCTCAGTTGCTCTAAATGATTGATGTAAAAACTGGTGTGCATTGCGTTCGATGAGTGCTTTGGCCTGTTACCGCGAGTTGAGACTCAGGATCGCCTACGTGTCACAAGAAACTTTAACGACCGGCCACATCTCGGTTTGGGATTTCATCTGCGGCGTCTATATTGCATCGCTTAATATTCAAAATCCAAAGAGAATTGAACTCTCCGGGGATCTCCAACCTGAATTGGAGCTGTGAATCCGGCTTGGGCATTAATGCCCGATCCGTAAACCTGATTAACCATGTCAACATTCTGTTTGTTGAGCACGTTGAAAGATTCGGCGACGATGTCCAGGTGACCGCGCCAGATGGGAACCATCCTGATGATGCGCATGTCGAAATTCACGCTCGGCGGCGTCGGAAGACCGTTTCGCGATAATCCGGAGGGGCGTGCCGCGAAGGGATAGATATGTTCCCGGTTGCTGTCCACTCCGGCGAGCGGGTTATTGCGAAAGCCGCTGCCGACCGACACAATCGGCGCAAATTCCAGTCCGTAGATAGCTTTTTGAAATGCCTTTTCCGAGCGGTTTTTGCCGGTATTTTGCGGGTCGTCGAGATCCGGCCCGAGTACCCAGAGCCCACTCAGCACAAAGCGATTTCTCTGATCGTTGAGGGACAAGCTGCGTTCATCGCCCGGCGCGTAGGGGTTCTGTGGCTGCTCGGCATCGTAAGAAGCGTCGTCCATGGTTTTGGAAAAGGTGTAACCGGCCATCAACTCGAACTCTTCCGTAAATTGCCGATTCATAGTGAAGGTGACACCGTTATAGTTCGAATCGGCTTCGGTCTGGAATTGGTTGATCGCGTCATAGGCCGGGTTGAGGCGCTGCGGAGGAAACACCGGCCGTCCAAGTTGCTGGGAGGTTGGCGAGGGAATGCCGAGGACTGCAGCATTGGCCAACGTGAGGACTTGAGGAGTCGGCAGGTTGCTGTTGACGGTACGGCCCATTTTAACGCCGTGCACGAAACGGTATTCGGCGTTGACGGTCCATTGCGACGGCAGAGCCCTTTCGATGCCGAACGAGGAAGTCTCGCCATAGGAATTCGCCAGGTTGGGTTGTCCTTGCCAAATGCTCGGCGCAATTCCTGTGTGTGGCGCTGTGAAGGAAAGCCCTGACCGATAGAGCAATGCGGCATCCGCGCCTTCCGCGATTTGCTGGCTGGCGTGAGCGCCACCGAACTCCTCGATGCGGTTTACCGTCGAGAGCAGATAACGGTCAAAGAAGATTCCGAAGCCTCCGCGCGCCACCCAATTCTTGTTCGGTGACCACGCAAAGCCGAAACGAGGGCTAACATTCTCGGGATGCTGCGGCAACGAGGAGGGTAGCCTATTGTACTCGTAACGCAAACCATAATTTAGGGCAAGGCTCTTGAACGGAGTCCAGTGATCCTGCAGGTAAGCTGCGCCACGCATTTCGCTGAAGTTGGTGTTTGGGTTTCCAAAGCTCTGGATGTAAAAGTCAGCTTGCCCGGCGGCCAGTGCGGTGAGATCGGGAAAAACATACAGCCCCCCGAATCCATCAAGATCGGCCGCGCGAAGCGCCACGTGGCTGAAGGCCGCGCCCACCTGGAAAAGATGGTTCCCATGCTGACGGATCACGCCGTCGCTGAAATCCACGTGCGTCTCATAGCGCCGGCTGTTTCCCGCATAGGGAGTTCCGAACTGTGCGAGACCCGCAACTGAGATGCCCAGCCCGGCTGCAGAGCCGGTGCGCAACGCGACGCGACGCTGCGCAACCTCAAAAGTAAATTGATTGACGAGCCGGGGCGAAAACGTGTCGATCCATGAGCCATTGAGACTGTTGTCGTTGTAGAAAGCCGAGCCCCGCGCGGTTAGATCGGACAGGTCGTCGATGTTAAAGGCATCGTTCACTGAACGGTTATTGGTCAGCGCATAGCGCAGCATGAGGCTGTTGACATTGAAAGTGCGGTCGATCCGCCCGGAGATCTCGGTCTCTTGGTTTGTCGTAGGAAAGAACCCCTGCTGCACGCGGAACCCGCGCGGTGGACCCGTTTGCAACAACGCACCGTCGATCTCTTTAGCCAGTTGGGGGTCAAAATCGCTCGCCTCCTCGCCGCGCGCCATCTCCTGTTCGCCGGCAATGTAATAGAAGAGTTTGCTTTTCTTCAACGCTCCTCCTGTGGATAGCCCGGCGCGCAGCCGATTTTCGTCCGGCTTACGCGGCGTCAGTTCAAGGGGCGGCGTTGCGTTCAACGCTCCATTCTGAACGAACAGAAAGGCGTCTCCATGCTGGATATTTGCGCCGGAACGTGTTTCGACGTCAACTGACCCTCCAGCCGAACCGCCGGACTCCGCGGCATAACCGTGATTCACTACCTGAAAATCGCTGATCGCCTCTGGGGAGAGTTCTGTCCTGCTCAGGCCGGTGTATTCGTCGTTATCGTCTACGCCATCGATGTAGATCGCATTGCTCGATGGGCGCAATCCGCCCGCACTGAATCCGCCTTCGCCTGCCGCTGCGGGAGCTTGGACGCTAAACGCGGGGTTCGCCGTGCCGAGCGATGGGGACAGCAAAGTAAAACTGAGATAGTTGCGGCTGGGAATCGGAAGCTCCTCGATACGGTCACGGTCGATGTTCGTCACCGGCGAGGTTTCCGAGGTGTCCAGCGCCTCAGTCTGGGCTTGCACGGTCACCTGCTGATTTGTGCTCGCTGTTGCGAGTCTGGCCGTGACTTGCAAATCACGCCCAACCGCGATAGCGATCGATTGGTTCCGGTAGGTAGCAAATCCAGGTGCAGCAATATCAAGTTCATAGGTTCCACTTGGCAGGCCGGCGATTGAGAAGGCGCCGCCTTGGTTCGTGGTGCTAGTGCGCACGATTGTCTTATCGGAAGTGGAAAGTGTAACGTGCGCCTCAGGAATGACGGAGCCTGTGGTGTCGGTAACCGCACCCGAGATGCTACCACGCGCCAATCCGGTCTGGGCCCGCAGGCATACCGTGAAAAAGGCGGAAATAAATAGGGAGACAAAGGCAAGCCGCAAGGATACGGCTAAAGCAAGATGGCGAAACATGGAACTCCTCTTCTGTGAATGCGGGAATCAGCAGGACAGCGGGCGCACAAGTGCGCGCCCATCGCTGTCGCTTTCAGCGTGAGTTCACAGTGAGGATCAGATTCGAAGTGGAGTTAGGGGCGGGCTGCCGGTCGGTTCTGTAGAGTCACTCTCGTCAGGCCGCAACGCTCGCGGGGCTTCCAAACGATAGTGGACTCGTCTTTTCGAGTCCGCAAGTGCGGGAATATAGCGCACTAGCTTCGACAGAGCCAGGACTACGCCGACCCCCACAAACCAGGCTGTTACGTTGATCTCAGTGTCGTTTACCGGCGCTACATTGTGGTCCCAATGATCGGCCAACTCCATTAGAGGGGTAAGAGCGGCCAAAATCAGGACAAGACCAGCCGCGAGTCGGAAGAGGCGCCGTGCCACAGATTTGAGAATAGCCGCGCGCGAATACCTATTGCAAATCTACGTGCTCAGCGGTAGCCGCGCGCGAGCAGGTATTTCGCGCCAGCCTCGAATGCCTCGGGACCTGGCACGAAGAACCCGAAGGCATCGGCCCACCGACCGACCACATTGAACGAGAAACAGACCGCGAGCGCATCCTCGATCTGTCGGCGCGAAGCGCCGGCAGCGAGAACTGCTCGCCCGCCCAGGTCAGCGGTCCGGCTCCGCCATATCCGATCGGCGCAGTCCTGAGTCTAGGATATTCAGACAGAAGATGCCGTACATGAGCGAGATCATCTCGACTGATGGCCTGTTTGAAGTTTCCGGTGTTTGTTCGTTTGATGACGTGCGACTTTAGCTTCGGCCAACTCGGAAAGCCATAAAGCCGGGCGATTTGAAGAAGCGCTGCGGCTAAGGATGGCGCTTTGCCACACTTCAGGAGATCTTTCGCTTGATCTTTCAGGTGACGGAGGTCCGGTTCGGCTGGAAGCTGAGACGCGTGAGGACGAGGTTCTGACATGCGAACTCCTTTCAGTAAGCGCCCGGTGTTCGCATTACGGGCTGAAAGAAGTTACGCGCAGATTTGATGTAGCAAAGGTGCGCTTCTACCCTTTCCGCGAACCGGATGCATCCTTCACGCTGCCCTGATGCTACTCGATCTCGCCGCGAGTCATCAAGCATTCTTTGGGCCTCTGGTTGATACCGCGAAGTCGGCATAGCCAAAGGGATGTCCACACATCTGTCGATTACTCCCAGATGACTTAGAAGTTATCTCGAAAGGCTGCTCCGACGAGCCTTTCGAGCTGCTGAGTCTTTTAGAACGGGATGTCTTCCCCGTTCTCGTCGTCGGTCTCCGGAAGCCCCACCTTCGGGACCTCGTCCTTGAAGATCGAATAGTCGAGCTTGCGAAGGTTGAGGGCAACGATCGTTGTCGTGTTGTGGCTCACGCCGTCCTTATCCTTGTATGTGCCGGTGCGCAGCTCCCCCTGAATGAAGACGGCATCGCCCTTTTGCAAACGGCTGGCGGGGATTGCCAGGTGGCCCCACGCTTCGATGCGAAACCAGTCCGTCGCTTTCTTTCTCTCGTTGCCCTTCTTCCAGCTTTTGTTGACAGCTACGCTGAACCGCGTGACTTCCTTGCCACTGGAGAGCTTGGTGTAGGTAGGGATTTGACCGAGGTTGCCTTCGATCTGTGTGAGGTTCTTTATGCTGCTTCTCCTTGGAAATGTTTTTTGTCCCGCCTGGGACACACTTCCCGGAGGGCGTGGAAGCGATGAACTCCCAAGTTGCGGCGCAGCCGCATTGCCGAGCCAAAAGATTGTGGAGATGGGACCCGGAGTGTGGTTTGCGGGGGGGGGGAGGAGGCCATAATCTTTTTTGTGAAGTTGCCGCAGGGCGAGAGTGCTTTAGGCTTCCACGGTTGGACAGGCGAGGAGGAAAACCCAAGGAGGAGATGAAGAGGACGAACAGATGGCAAACAGCGTAGTCTCAGAGCTCCCTACACCAAGCTCTCCAGTGGCAAGGATGGCCGGTCAACGGTGAGACCTGGAAGAAGGGCAACGAGAACAACTGTCGGATTCTTCTGCGGATGGTGCCCCGGCAATCACTCCCTCCGCATAGCTGTTTGCTTTGCCGGCGTTCAGGGGACCGGCGTTGTACAAACGGAAGGCGTGCGCCAAACCATGGATCGTTGCGCTCTGACCGCGATAGGCGTCTTGAAGGACGACAGCGCCGGCAGCGATGTTGATGCACGGATCGAAGAGCAAGAGGGGGTCCTCAATGCCGAGCTGGATTGCCTGCTCACTGCTGACCTGCATGAGCCCGATAGACACGCTTTTTCATGCTGGAGAAACCAGCGTGTCCACTGTTCAGCTTCCTTTCTATCCTTCGGCTGCCGGGATAGCTGATAAAAGCCGCTCTTGTATCCAAGTCTTTGCGCTTGGCTCTGTGGGTAATTGATGGAGAGCGCATACGGATAAAAGGCGCTCTCTTGCCGGGTGATGGCTTCAATCGTGTCTGGATGAACGCGCGGGGAACAGAGTACCGCCAGGTCACGTAGTTCCCTGCGCGCCACCGGGGTATTCGTTTGCCCAGAAGCCGGCACTCGTGCGAGCAGCACAGCTGCGAATAGAAGGACGGCTACTTTCTTCGTCTTCATCGGTTGACTGCCGTAAGAATCGGAAGGTTGAAGAGGCGTCCCCAAGCGTGCAGGTTCGCTTGTTGAATTTGCGGGAAGTAGGTTCCTTTAGCCCAGTAGTCGTTGGCGATACCAACCATGATGTCGGGATGCTCTTGCAGGGACATGATCATTGGCCACGCGAGTAGTTGCTCGTAGCAAATGAAGATTGCAGCGCGATCGTCGCCGATGAGAAGTGTTCCAGGTCCTTCGAGATTGAGGCGTACGCCAGTGCCCCCAAGGATTTTCCACATTGTGACCGGGATGGGTATCCGCTGATCGAAGATGTGATCGTACTGCCCGCGTGTCACAGCGACGTTGCGGTAGGCCCCCTGGGGGCTGGCGCGCAAGACGATCGCACCAAGCAGGAGTGTACGATGCTCGGCGCGTAAGGTCGCGAGCGTGCGATGCCAAAATGCCTCTGTTGACTGGTTCCATTGAACGATGCTCTCGGGAAAAACAACGACCCGCGACTTGCTCTGAAGGGCAGTTCTTTGGATGAGCTGCGCGGTTGAGTAATCGCGCAGCATGTCTGGCACATCGAGGCCCTGGCCGCCGAGCTGGGTGTTGACCGCTTGCCAGCCTGGTCGCGGCCGGGCTGAGGGGATAAAGAGAGTAGAACCCACGGAGAGGAAGATTACGAGCGGAAGGGCATAACGCGGCCGCGTGGCGACCAAAGACGCAATCAAGAGAATCAGCGCAAGACCGACCCAACGTGTGTGTGGAAAAAGTATTCCGGCGCAGCTAAGTGGATTGCCGACGGCAAAGAGACCGATGGGGGGCAAGGTTTCGAGCGCAATGGCGCAAGGAACAGCTGTCGCGCTGCCCTTAAATCGTGGATTATGCGGATGCCCAGGAATTTATAGCACTTAAATCGTGGACCACATGCAAGGTGTGGCCCTTAAATCGAGGACAAAATTGTAGGATGCCGGAAGGGAGACGGTACAGCCACTACCGCGCGAGATTTAGGTGATTCCTGGGCTCAGCCCGAACACCGCAGCAATTTGGATACGCTCAATTGGCTTGTCGAGATCCTTTGACGCGCTATACGGATGATACGGCCACCGTTTTCGCTTTCGATAGTCCAGTGCCGACATGAAGCGTCTCCGAAGAGCGAGAGGCCACCGCAAGCTAGCCCGCTCCAGATGTCGTCCTTCATGCTGGGGAATCATCGATAAGAGAGTACTCCACAAGACCAGACCACGCGTGTAACGCTTTCCACGCACAGACCGATCCGAACTGGGCGCCGCATTCAAAATGAGTGCGGCGACAATCTGCGCTAGATCCTGCCTGGAGAATAGAATAGGGCGCCTGGACCACCTGGGGTTGAGCCTGCGAGAGAGTAGCTGAAGCAAGTCTTCGAGAAATTGGCGGAACGCCCGATCTGTTGTTTTGCCGAGCAGAGTGGGATAAGGGATCACTCCCATTAGCGCGGCACGGTAGGCGTCTTCGAGAGGTTGGATCTCTGTTTTCTCAAGCATGTTTCCAGAGTTATCGACATCGCCGGTGAGATCACCACCACAGCAGCGGCAGCACCTATTGGGGGCCAGATCAGGGGCTGAGAAGATCAGCGGATCGGGATCACCGCACAGCGGGCAACCGTCCTGAAGGGGCACCCCGTGAACGGCACAAAAAATCAAATAAGCCAAACTCCAATCCCACTGCACGCAAATCGTTGCCTGCTCACGAATGCACAGGGGGGCAAAAAGCGTAGCGGACCCGATGCCAAGTGCGGCGCAGGTCTAGTGGCGAACCTTTATGGAAACGCAGCAGGAGATCGGGATTGAGATGGGGAGCCCGCCGACCTAGATCGAGGAGTCGAATACTCTTCGGAGGGACGCGGCAGAACTGGGACAGGGCCATTACCGCCACATCCGAGAGACAGTAATCAACTGGCCAGCCCGGCAGAATCCGATCGTAGCGGGACTCGAAGCCCTTCAAGAGTTCCGATAGCGAAACAAAGTTAGCAGCCGCAACCCTGAGCAACCACGAGGAGATAAGCTCCGTTGAAATCGGCCTGGGAGCGAAAGGCAACTGTCTCGGAGAGCTTGCCACATTAATTATCGTGATGCGCGTCGAGTACGACGGTCCGCGATCGAAACTAGCGATTCGGTCACAAGGTCCTCTTTTAGTAAGGGAAGACAAATGCGCTCTTCGCCCGAACGAATGGCCTCAACAGCCGCGGTTTCCACCAGTCGACAAATGCGGCCCAATACTCCTTCCGTCAAACTGAGAATCCGCTGATGCATCTTCGAGTCCCGAAATTCCGACGGCCGGCGAAGTGGCAAGATGGATTCGAAGCTTAGCAGCAACTGCTCAAATGCAGCATCGTGTTCCCAAGCCGGCAACTCCGCTGCGGCGAAACGGTCCGCCAGTTGCTGGTCGGTCATTAGCGCCTGGTTAGCCTCTTCCGTTCCGAGACACACTAATGGGATGCGCAAATCGTTTGCAAGAAAGCGAATGGCGTTCAAGATGATCCGCTGTTCACGAAACGTGCCGACCAGTAATGAATGGATTTCGTCAATGACCAACATGCGCACCTCGAGTTGCCGGGCAAGAGCGCGGATGCGGTGGCGCAAGGCGGTCACGCTCGTGCCATAGGCAAAAACGCCTCCCATCCGGACCAAAATTTCCTCGTAGAAGTCGCGTTCGTTAGGCGCTGGAGACATCTGAATCGAGACCACGGGGATGCGCGTCCTGCCGAGTTTGTTGTCGAAGTAAGCGCGATTGTCGCGCAGAAACTTCTGAACGATGCGCGTCTTTCCCATGCCGGTGCTGCCATAGATGACCAGGCAAGGCATGCGATCACGCGGCGGATAGTCGACCAAATCGGTCAAGCGCTCAAGAATGCGTTTAGCGCGAGGGTACTCGATCCATCGCTCCTGGCGAATCCAGGCGATGCGCTCTTCGTTGTTCAATTGAGCGACGGCCCGATGCGAACTCTGGAGGTGAGAGAATTCGGAATTCACTCGTGTTCCCAAATTTCCACCGGGTATGGCTTGATGTCCTCTGATCCTTCGCTGGTTCTTGTAGGTGGCCCGAGCATCGGTTGGACTTTTGAAGTGGTGGGAATTCGTTCGTGTCTTCGTCTTTCCTGCGAACGGCTGGCGGCCTCCTTGAGTAGGCGCCGCTGTTGGAGGATGTTGGCAAAAAGAGCGTGCTCACTGGGATCGGTACCTCCCCTCTGCCGTAATTGCCTCCTAGCCTCCATAAGTTCCCATAAGGCGATGGGAGGTTGCCGGAGGTCCGCATACGGAACTGGCCAATGCCTTCCATCGGGATCTCGCACGTATAGTCGCGCGAGATTACGCGGGTCGTATTTAACCCACAAAGGCTTCTTGAGCCGGCCTGCCCACGGACTCAAGATGTTGTGCCAATAGCGAATCTTGTGGAAGTGAATGCCGTCTTTCTGAATTTTTCGTGGAACCGCGGGCAGGAAATCAAGAAAAAACTCCTCCGCGCTCACCGGATAGCGGATGGGCTGCTTCCTGCTCACCATCCCTTCTTGCCAAGCGGTCAGTGGGCTCTTGTCGAGCGCTGAATGCAGAGAGAGATGGTAAACGCCTGCAATTTGCAGAGCTAGCCAGCGCTCCAGCTCTGCCAGAGTAAGAATCGCGCACTGCTCGGAATCGTACGAATCCTTTTCCCTCGGATTCGAAAAGGTTGTTCCTGGGAGAAGATGAACCGCGCCCATCATCGTTCCGATCAGGCGTTCGATATGTCCGCCAAGATGAGGCTGGCGACGCCCACGGTGCTCAAGTGCGATGCCGTATTCCTGACACCCCCGCAGCAGAGCTTCCGAATGAAACTCCTTGGCGTTGTCTACATGGATGAGGCGCGGTAATCCCCCCATCGGCCAATCCAAGTTTTGCAGCTCGCGGTCGGCTAGCCAGTTTGTCTTGGATAAGACCGCATGGGAGAGCGCTAACGAAACTGACAAAGCAGACGGTGACTCCAGCGAAATACTGAACCCAAGGACGGCGCGGCTGGCGATGTCAATAGCAAGGGTAAGCCAAGGGCGTCCGATCGGTTTTCGGTGCTCCTGATCGACCACGATGACATCTGCCAAAGTGTGATCGATCTGGACGATGTCCATAGGGAGATCAGATCGCAGTGTAGAAACCAATACTGGCCCGAGTTTTTCCCGTGCTCTCTTGGCTCCCTCCCGTTTTCGAATCACAAGCTTCAAATCAAGTGCCTCGATACGCCTGCGCACAGTACGATATACCGGCGTCGGGAGTTTACCCTCGGAAAATCGCCTCTTGACCTCACGCATCAGCGCGGCGATCGAGGGACGCTCTCGCGTTAAATAAAATTCGCGGATGCATGCCTGCAGCAAATCCTCTTGTCTGAGATCGAGAACCTTGACATTCGAATCGCGCCCTCTCTTCCAGGGAAGAAGTGATGACGTTTGTGGCCGTTGCTTGTACCGATGGACCAGTTTGTACAGAGCGCTGCGACTGAGACCTAGCCGGAGCATGGCCTCTTCCAATTGCTGCTTGGTGAGTCTTTCCTCGTCCGCGAGGGAGCGGATTACAGCTTCGCGCTGTACCGCGACCCCCCAATCGATCTTGGTGGCAGTCTCCCCTTGGCGCCATTTTTGCATTTAAATCGTGGACGAAGTTCGTCTGGCGGTTTGTCCGCGATTTAAGTGCACCAGTCCACGATTAAACGCACATCACTGTTGCATTTAAAACGAGGAAAATCATTGAGAACAAGTACGGGCCAGTCCACGATTTAAGGGCAGCGTGACACCTCACGTTGGTAGAGATTTGCGACGCTTGCAATCTGACCTGTCCGATCTGCTACGCGGGCAGCGGGCAGCATCGCACGGAATTCCGCACGCTCGATCAGATTGAGGGGATGCTGGACTGCGTCGTGCGCAACGAGAAGCAGCCGGATGTTGTGCAGATCTCGGGCGGCGAACCAACTCTGCATCCGGATTTCTTCCGCGTGCTCACGATGTGTAAAGAGCGACCGATACGCCACCTGATGGTGAATACGAATGGGATCAAGATTGCGCAGGACGCGGATTTTGCAAAGCGGCTGACCGACTTCATGCCGCAGTTCGAGATTTATCTGCAGTTCGACTCGCTGAAGCGCGAGCCGCTGATGCAGTTGCGCGGGGCCGATCTACGGTCGATTAGGGAGAAGGCGCTGGAGCGGCTGAACATGCTTGGCATATCGACCACACTGGTTGTTACGGTGGAGCGCGGGGTGAATGACGGCGAACTTGGCGCGATCATCGATTATGCGCTCGAGCAACCGGCGGTGCGCGGGGTGACCATTCAACCGGTGCAGCAGGCGCGGCGTGTGCAGGGGTTCGAGAGCGCGCACCACCGGCTCACTCTGACCGAAGTGCGGTGGCGCATCCTGGAGCAGACGGCCGTGTTTCGCGCGGAAGACCTGATTCCGGTGCCGTGCCATCCCGATGCATTGGCGATGGGCTACGCGCTCAAAATGGGCGCGAAGAAGAAAGAAGACACGGACATCCATCGTTGATGGACGCGCCCGCAAGACACGCGGCCACGTACAGCCGCAGGAGCAGTGGGAAGTTACGATCCCAGACTACCATGAAGGGTATATTACTTGGGACGAGTACATGCGCAACCAGCAACAGATCCGCACCAACGCCGGTTGGAACGCACGCATGGGAGAGCCGAACGGCGCCACAAAGAATGGCCCGGCGCTGCTGGCGGGACTGCTGCGTGGCGGGCGTTGCGGCCGCGCACTCCAAGTCAGCTACACCATGAGCAAACGGCTGGGACCCTTGCCACGCTATTGGTGCAACGGAGATCGCGGGCGGCAGATGGTTCGCAGCTGCATCACCTTCTCGGGAGGGCGAGTCGATCAATCAGTCGCCGTCGAAGTTTTGGAAGCGCTTCGTCCCCTTGGCGTGCAGGCAGCACTTGACGCACTCGATCGCAGCGAGCACCAGACCGACGAGAAGCGCCGCTCGATTGAACTCGCCCTTGAGAAGGCGCGGTATGAGGCAAACCGTGTTGAACGGCAGTACCAGGCGACGGAACCAGAGAACCGACTTGTCGCAGGGGAGCTTGAGAAGCGTTGGAACACAGCACTCAGCCATGTCGCCGACCTAGAGCGACGCCTGCAGGAAGCCAGCTATTCAGCGCCCCGACTTACACACGAACAGCGCGCCCAACTGCTTTCCCTGGGCGATGATTTGGATCGGGCATGGGATAACCCGCAGGCGCCGATAAGGTTGAAGAAGCAAATCCTGCGCACGGTTCTCCAGGAGATCATCGCCGATACGAGTGACGATCCTCCTAGTGTTCACCTGAAGCTCCACTGGGCCGGAGGCTCTCACACCGAGCTGGCAGTGCGCAAGAACAAGACTGGATGTCACAACCACATCAACTCCGAGGAAGTAACGGAACTGATTCGCCAACTCGCCTTAGTCTGTGAAGACCCCGCGATTGTCTCTATCCTGAACCGGCTGGGCTATCGTACTGGCAACAACAACACCTGGACGGAGAAGCGCGTGCAGCATGTTCGTCACACCAAGGGCTTTCCCGTTTGCCCGCCTCCAGAGCAGCGACTGTGGCTCACGATGCATCAGGCCGCAGAAGCGCTTAACGTCAGCGACATGGTCGTCCGCAAACTCATTGCTCAGAAACTTCTCCCGGCGAAACAGATCGTCAAGTTCGCTCCATGGATGATTGAACGTGCTCATCTCGACCTTCCCGCCGTTCGCCGCTATATTCGGCTCGTCCACACCAGCCGGCGCCCCCATTGATCGCCGACAACAACGCGCAAACCCGCATGTTTATTGACGCCAGCGAGGTATAGCACTATGTCACTGCTCTCTGCATGGAAATGAGAAGCTGGTTATTCCAGGAATAGCTGTGAAACCGTGCCATGGCATTGAGCCAGGCTTGGAACACTGTGCCGCGGCGGGCTGCATCGGTCTCAGTGGCAAGGGCGTTGATGCTGGTCTCGATCTGTTGAGCGAGTTCGCGGGTTTTGTCGGTGGTCATGGCTTCGGTGCTCCGGGTTTTTGGCATTGGCGGTTGTCGTTAACCAACAACCCCTGAGCCTCCCGGCGGCAAGGGCGGGGGTAGCAAGTGCAAGCCGAGGGGTATCACCCATCCCTTGAAGCGGAGCGGAAAGGGGCGAAGCGAAGCGGAGGTCTGCACGAAACGCAGTGGAGGAAGACTGGGGATACGGCTTGCGCGCGCGAGGGGCGGCGCCCCTGAGCTGCTCGAGGGCCTTGCTGAAACGGTTCCCCGCTCAACAATCTGCCGGCTATAGAGGTCTGGGGAGAATCCAGGAGAATCGGATCGCCGTAACCTCTAATGTTGACCCGAGGGGTGCTGGTACGTTTCTTCACATTGTCACCTCACTTTTTACATAAATTACCGCGTGTTCCTCCGAGAATTCCGCGTAAAACCGTGGAATGCATATTCTCATACTGCTGTCTGGTGACTAGCATCGGTCCATGGTCCTTCTGGATGGTGCGCGGCTCACGATTGAAGATGTAATTGCAGTTGCCCATGGGGCAGAGATTGTACAGATTTCTCCTGAAGCCACGGTCAGGATGAATATCTCCCGCAAACATGTTGAAGAAGCCATGAGCGGAGCAATGCCCGTCTATGCGTTGAACACCGGCGTGGGTCTTCTCGCGGACATTCGGCTGGAGCAGTCAGAGATCGAGCAGATGCAGGTGAATCTGGTACGTTCGCATTGCTGTGGCGTAAGTGATCCCTTGGCTGTCCCTGTGGTTCGCGGAATGATGTTGATCCGTGCGAATGTTTTGGCAAAAGGGCTCTCCGGAATACGCCCGGTAATTGCCGAACGAATTTGCGATCTGTTGAACCATCAGATCACGCCGGTGATTCCCTCGCGTGGGAGCGTGGGCGCGAGCGGAGATCTCGCTCCTCTCGCGCATATGGCTCTCGTGTTAATTGGCGAAGGACGAGCAGAGTATGGGGGCGAAGTGCTGCCCGGCGCAGTCTGTCTCGAACGGGCCGGGCTTGCACCCTTGAAGCTACTAGGGAAAGAGGGGATCTCACTCTTGAACGGGACGCAGGCAATGCTCTCGATGGCATGCCTCCAGCTTCGTAAGATCGAGACGCTCTTCTATTCCGCGCAAACAACAGCGGCACTGACGATGGAAGCCTTGCGCGGCACTCCAGTGGCGTTTGACTCGCGCTTACATGCGGCCCGACCTCATCCCGGGCAAATGTTGAGCGCCGGTCATCTGACATCGCTTCTCAAGGGCAGCTCGATTCCCAGGTCTCACGGCGCTGGCAGCCGCATTCAGGATGCGTACTGCCTTCGCTGCATCCCGCAGGTGCACGGAGCTGTTTGGGACACGCTCAAGGAAGCACGCAGGGTTTTTGAAATCGAACTGAACAGCGCAACGGACAATCCCCTGGTCTTCGAGGACGCCATCGTCTCCGGAGGCAATTTCCACGGCGCCCCCCTCGCGCTGGCCCTCGACTATCTTGCAATAGCCCTTTGCCAACTCGGCGGCATCTCCGAGAGGCGGACGGAGCGGCTGCTGAATCCGAGTTTGAACGAGGGTTTGCCCGCGTTCCTGGCCTCTCTCCCCGGGCTTGAATCCGGCCTCATGATGGCTCAAGTAACGGCGGCAGCGCTGGTTGCAGAGTTGAGAGTCCTGGCTTCCCCCGCTTCGATCGGGTCTATTCCAACCAGCGGAAACCAAGAAGACTTCGTCAGCATGGGAATGACTTCGGCGCTGAAGCTGGAGCAGGCGGTTAAGCTGGCGCGCTTGGTGGTCTCAATCGAATTGCTCGCTGCTACGCGCGCGCTTGATTTGCGCGAAGATGGATTGACAACGCCACCTCTCGAAGAGGCGCGACAGAGTTTTCGCGCGATTGTTCCCGCTTGGAGCAAGGATTGCGTTCTGTCGGTACTCATAGAGGAAGCTGCCAGGTTTCTCGCATCTGGTGGACTCAAGGACGTTGAGCACGTCCTTGCGGAGGCAGTGAGTCGATGAACATGGCATACTCCCCAATTCGTGCACCACGGGGCAACACAAGAACCGCGCACGGGTGGATTCAAGAGGCAGCCAAGCGTATGTTGATGAACAATCTTGATCCTGAGGTCGCCGAGAAGCCTGAGGATCTGATCGTTTATGGAGGGCGCGGCAAGGCGGCACGCAACTGGGAGTGTTACCACAAGATTATCGAAACACTTGATCGGCTGGAGAATGACCAGACCCTGCTGGTGCAATCGGGTAAGGCGGTTGCCGTGCTCGGAACGCACCGCCTAGCGCCGCGCGTGCTCATCGCGAACTCCAATCTGGTTCCGCACTGGGCAACGTGGGAGGAATTCGACAAACTCGATGCAGCTGGCTTGATGATGTACGGCCAGATGACGGCCGGTTCATGGATCTACATTGGCACCCAAGGGATTCTGCAAGGAACCTACGAGACTTTCCAGGGTGCGGGTCAACGCTACTTTAATGGCAGCTTGGCGGGAACTATCACGGTTACAGCGGGACTCGGCGGAATGGGAGGCGCGCAGCCGCTGGCGGTAAAGCTCGCTGGCGGCGTGAGCATCTGCGTGGAAGTGGATCCGGTCCGCATCCAACGGAGGCTTGAAACTCGATATTTGGATAAGGCGACCCATTCGCTCGATGAAGCGATTGCGCTGGCGCAACAGGCGAAATACGAGCGAAAGGCAGTTTCCATCGGGCTAAGAGGCAATGCGGCCGAGCTTTTGCCCAAGATGGTCAAGAATGGATTTACTCCCGATCTGGTTACGGACCAGACAAGCGCGCATGATCCGTTGTGGGGCTACCTTCCAACCGCTCGACCGGACGAAGACCTCGAGACGCTGCGCGCGCGAAATCCAGCAGCATATACCCAGCGCGTGCAAGCCTCTATTGCGGCGCACGTAGAAGCGCTTCTTGAGATGCGGCGCCGCGGCGCTGTTGCCTTCGACTACGGCAACAATCTGCGCATGCAGGCGAAGATAGCGGGTGTTGAAAACGCGTTCTCCTATCCGGGCTTCGTTCCCGAATTCATTCGCGATTCGTTCTGCGAAGGCCGTGGACCGTTTCGTTGGGTTGCACTCTCCGGCGATCCGGCCGATATCGCGAAGACTGATCAGGCGCTCCTGGACCTCTTCCCGGAAGACGAACGATTGCATCGGTGGCTCGGCTGGGCCTCTAACCAAATCGCCTTTCAGGGGCTTCCCGCGCGCATTTGTTGGTTAGGCTACCGCGAGCGCGACCGTGCTGGATTGTTGTTCAACCAAATGGTGCGCGACGGGCGTCTGGCCGCTCCAATCGTGATTGGCCGGGATCATCTCGATGGCGGCTCAGTGGCAAGCCCGTTTCGCGAGACGGAGGCAATGCGCGATGGCTCTGACGCGGTTTCGGATTGGGCGCTGCTCAATTTCGCAACCGGCATTGCCAGCGGAGCCGCATGGATGAGCTTTCATCATGGCGGAGGCGTTGGCATGGGATACAGTCAGCATGCCGGCCTTGTCGCTGTCGCGGACGGCACCGAGGAAGCGGAGGAACGCCTCCGCATGTGTTTGACCAACGATCCGGCGATGGGCGTGGTTCGTCATGCGGACGCTGGATACGAAAAAGCTCTGACGACAGCGCGGCAACGCGGTCTGGATTTACCAAGCCTGAATTTGTCGAGTAAGGAATGAAAGCAGATTTGCTGGTCGCGGGAATTTCTCAGCTTGTGACCGCGGAAGGCCCTGGGCCCAAGCACGGCCGGGCGATGCGCGAACTGAAGGTGACGGAGCGCGCAGCTATTGCGATCGCTAGGGGACAGATTGCGTGGACCGGGCCGGAGCACGATTGGAACGGTCAGGCAGAGACCACTGTCGATGTAGGAAATCGTGCAGTTGTGCCAGGACTGATCGATCCGCACACACATGCGGTATGGGCGGGAGACCGTCTGGGAGATTTTGAGGCGCGTGCCTCCGGTGTCGCCTACGAAATCATACTCGCGGCGGGAGGGGGAATACGTAGTACGGTCCGCGCGACCGCGGCCGCCTCTAAGCACGAACTGATCGCACTCGCACGGCCGCGCATTGACTTCTTGCTGCACTCGGGCGCCACGATTATTGAAGTGAAGTCAGGTTATGGCTTCACGCCGGCTGCAGAGATCGCGATGCTGGAGGCGATCCAGACTCTTGCTGGCCACACGCCTGCACGCCTTGTTCCCACCTTGCTCATCCATATACCGCCTGGCGCCGAGACAGACCGCGCCGGATATCTAGAGCAAGTACGCGACGAAGTGATTCCCGAAGCCGCCAGACGGAAGCTGGCGACCGCAGTCGATGTTTTCGTAGAGAAGGAGGCTTGGCTTCCTAAGGAAGCCGAGCTTGTGTTCCAGGCTGCACAACAGCACGGCCTCGCGATCAAATTACATACCGAGCAGTTCCACTCGATCGGAGGGCTCGAACTCGGGATACGCATGGGAGCATTAAGCGTCGACCACTTGGAGGCATGCAAGCCGGAGCAGTTCCCGGCACTCGTCGCCAGTTCCACGGTGGCGACAATCCTTCCGGGAGTTTCACTTCACTTAGGAATACCTGCGGCGCGAGGCCGGCAAATTATAGATGCGGGTGGGGCCGTTGCTATTGGCACCGACCTTAATCCAGGGTCGAGTCCGCTGTTTTCCGCTGCCGAGGCATTAGCTCTTGCTGTTCGCCTTAATGGCCTGACTCCGCAAGAGGCTCTGGTTGCGGGAACGGTCAATGCTGCCCATGCAGTGGGCCTCGCGGCTACGGGCCGTATCGAGGTTGGACTGCAGGCAGACTTTCTGGTGATGCATGGGAGCGACTGGCGCGAGTTCCTGTATGCGCTGGGTACCAATCCTATCCGCGAAGTTTGGATCCGAGGCGAAAAGGTTACGTCGCTCGAGAAGTGTGGCCTATGAGCACGCTCTATCGTCCTGAACTCCTCTACTCCAATGGAGGTTTTGTCTCGAATGCCGGCGTTCTGGTGAGCGATGGCGGTCAAGTCCGGGCGATCGCTAGGAACACAGACGTTCCGGCGCAGATTATCGATTTGCCCGGGAAGGCGCTCCTTCCGGGCTTTGTGAATGCCCATTCGCATTCCTTTCAGCGGCTCATTCGAGGCAAGTCAGAATCCAGGATAGTCAGTGGCAAGGACTTCTGGTCGTGGCGCGGTACCATGTACCATGCCGCCGCCAGCCTGACTCCCTTGGACATCTATGACGTGGCGCGCATGGCGTTCCTGGAGATGGTCTTGTCCGGAACCACAACCGTGGGGGAGTTTCACTACCTACATACTGCCCCGGATGGGAACCCGTACGAAGATCCAAATCTACTCGGCAAACAGGTGATTGCCGCGGCGGAGTCTGTGGGAATACGGATCGTTCTGTTGCGAACGGCATATCTTCGGTCGGGGTTCGAACTGCCTCGCGATCCGGGTCAGACCCGGTTCTTTGAACCATCCCGCGAATTTCTCACCAACATGGAGGCGCTGGTGGATACGTATCCTGCCACTTCTGGCTTGGTAAGTTTTGGCGTCGCGCCCCACAGCATTCGCGCGGTGCCGCTCCATGACCTCCAGGACATTGTTGCCCTGGCCCGGCAGAAAGCGCTGCCTCTGCACATGCACGTCGCGGAACAGGCAGCAGAGAACGTCGCCTGCTCGCGTGAATACGGGTTAACGCCGGTGGCGCTTCTAAACAAGCACAAGGTGCTAGGTCCGGACTTCACCGTGGTACACGCGATCCACACCTACTCCGACGAAGTGCGGATGCTCGCAGATGCGTCGGCGACGATCTGTTCTTGTCCCACAACCGAACGGAATCTAGGCGATGGCGTATTAGCCGCAGATCATGTCATGAAGGAAGGCGTGCGTATCGCGCTCGGGTCGGATAGTCAGGCACAGATTGACCCGCTCGAGGATGCTCGCGAACTGGACTACCACTTGAGGCTCCAACACGAGCAGCGCGCCATTCTGGATCAGATCGACGGGCAACCGCTGGCAGCGCGGCTATTTGACTGTGCAACTGTGAACGGCGCTCGGGCTCTTGGTCTACCGGCCGGCGATCTGGCTCCAGAATCCTTTGCCGACTTCTTCACGGTGGATCTCGATGACCTTGCCATTGCTGGGCACTCTGCCGAAGATCTCTTGCCCATCCTGGTGTTCTCTCTCAACCGCTCAGCCATTCGCGATGTCGCAGTGAATGGCAAGCTTATCGTTTGCGATCGGCGACACGTGCACCAGGAAGAAATAGTCTCTCGCTATCGAGAGGTTCATCGGAAGATATGGACGAGCAGCAGTTTCGCGAGCTGCCGCTCATGAAAACAGTGGTTGAATATCTCTCCGATCTTATCCATATCCCTTCGATTTCTTCGCTCTCCAACCGGCCGATTGTGGAATATGCGGCCGCAGTGCTTGAGCAACTGGGGTGGCAGACCCAGCAAATGGCATACCGGGATGGAGCAGGTGTCGAGAAACTCAATCTCATTGCCGCGCCACCCGGTGCAAACGCCGAGGACACCGCGCCGGATCTGGCCTTTGTCTGCCATACCGACACGGTGCCTTACGCGGCAGATTGGTCGAGAGCACTCGATCCATTTGTCAAAGACGGCCAAGTGCATGGATGCGGTGCCTGTGATGTAAAAGGGTTCCTCGCCAGTCTGTTGACGGCGATTCGAGGGTGCAATCCATCCAGAGTCAATCGTGGCTTGCGCGTGGTGCTCACGGCGGACGAGGAGGTTGGGTGTATCGGAGCTTCCCGCTTGATCGGTCAGAACGTGATCAGACCGCGGCGTATGGTGATTGGGGAGCCGACTTCGCTACGTCCTGCGCGAGCCGGAAAAGGCTATTGTCTGGCGGAGATCACCGTCCACGGGAAGGAAGCTCATAGCGCGCATCCGGAGCAAGGCGCATCTGCGATCTACGCCGCGGCGCGCCTGATCACGGCAATCGAAGCGCTCGCCGCCGAGGTTGCCGGCGAATCCAACAGCTTCTTCAGCCCGAACTTCACTACCTTCAACATCGGAACAATACAGGGTGGAACGGCAAAGAACATCATACCCGGATGGTGCTGGTTTCAGTTGGAATGGAGGCCACTGCCGGCGCAATCCGCGGACGCAGTGCTCGAAGGCATTACAAAGGCGGCACAGCGGATCCAGGAAGCGGATCCTCGATTCCGCTATGAAGTGAAAGTCTCACGGAAGCAAGCAGGTTTCGAAACAGAGCAGACATCACAACTCGTCCAGCGCATCGAAGGATTGACTGCCAGATCCGCTATGTCCATCCCGTTTGGGTCCGAAGCGAGTCTGTTCGCGACGGTTGCTGAAGAAGTTGTCGTATTCGGTCCGGGGGACATGCGGACCGCTCACAGCAATCGTGAATGCGTTCCGGTCAGCGAACTCGAGGAAACAGTGGCTTGTCTGACGTCGCTGCTAGGCCTGACAGAATGACCTTAGGATCGTTCGGATCCAAGCTCAGTGGGCCTCCCGCTCGAGAGGGTGGCCAGCCCAGAAGGGCATTGAGCCAAGCATCTTGACACGGGCAATCTCACAAGTAATGTTTGCAGTCCACGAGTCGAACTGCTGGTAACCGCGGAATATTGCCCTAATGCGCAGATCCTGGCGGGTTTCAAGTGCAGATTGCGGGAAAATCCTTTGAACCTCTATGGCCTGGCCATTTGGTGCGAATGTAACATCGGTTATGCGGCCGACATTTTTACCATTCCTTCTCATCGTGGGATCCACTGTCTCGATTGCCCAAAGTCTAGCTGGGAAGATCGAAGGAAGAGTCTCCGACACGCAACAATTATCACTTCCTCAGACAATCGTCAGCCTTGAAGATTTAAAGGGTCATGAAGTGCAGCGGTCCATCGCCGATGGCACGGGCCACTACGCATTTGCCTCGGTACCGCCCGGCAGCTACACGATGCGCTTCTCAATTGTCGGCTTCGCAACGGCGACAAAGGGTCCCATCGAGGTTGCAGCCGGGCGAGACGTCACAGTTGACTCGATTCTGCAACCTGCGGCAGTCCAGCAGACCATCAACGTGACCGCGGAAAACGATCGTCTCGTGGCCTCAAAGACGGAAATCCCCTTAAAAGAGCTGCCGGTTACCGTGCAGACGGTACCGTTGGAACTGCTGCAACAGCAGAACGCAACCGAAATCGTATCGGCGATGAACAACGTGCCCGGTGCGAATGCCTTTCAGCTTTATGGCGCATACGACTATTTCATTTTTCGCGGCTTCGGCTTCGACAACATCAACGGCTCAGCCGTCCTGTTGAATGGATTGCGCCTGGAAGGCAACCGGATGAACTCGCAGATCAACAGCGTGGAATCCATAGAGGTCCTCAAGGGTCCCGCCTCCATGCTGTATGGAACTGAAGCGATGGGCGGGACAATTAACATCCTGGAGAAGAAGCCGATCTCCACTCCATCTCACGAGGTCGTGTTACATGTGGGAAGCTACGACACGGGCGGCGGAGAGTTTGGTTCCACCGGTCCGCTTCACGGAGATGGCTTGTTGTACCGTCTCGACACCGCATATATGTATAGCACTGGCTACAGGGAAGCAGGTTATCGACGTTTCAATTTGACACCAGCCGTCTATTGGAGGATCCGGCCGGGAGACACACTTGATTTTCATGTCACTTCGAACTTCGATCAATACCATCCCGATGCCGGCATTCCATTGCTCGGTACGGTGGAAAATGCGGCAAACTACAACGCGTACAATATTGTTCCAAGTGTCCCGTTGAGCCGCCGGTACAATACGCCGGGAAACTTCGAGAAACTGCACGACATGATTTTCCAGGTCTTCTGTGAGCATTTCTTTAACAACAATGTCCGCATCCGGAATGCTTGGGAATACCGCTATTTCGACGATCAGTACTTTCAATCTGAAACTCTTTACGTTGACCCTATAGCCGCGCCCAGGACGGTGCAGCGCTACAATTTCTACTTTTTCAATCATGATCGGCCTTTGCTAAACGAGACGGACTTTCTCGCGGATTTCAAATTCCTGGTTCAACATCAGTTTCTTGCCGGGTATGAATACGACCAGTATGAACAAAGCCGCGATCGCAGCAATGCGGCGCAAGATGCGACTGAACCTTCAATCGATCTCTATGACCCGGTCGAGACGGCCACTCCGATTACCTCGTTTCCAACAAGCGAGGTTCAATATTTCAAAAATCACGCCAATGCTGTCTACTTTCAGGATTACGTTCGGGTTCGTCCCCAGCTCCAGGTGCTCGCCGGCGGCAGATATGACGCGTTCAGGCGCGTCTCCAGCGCCAATCCCGTAACTGATGGAGCGGAAACGCCGGGCACGCCCCAATACATCATTCAAAATCCCTTCACTTATCGCGTCGCGGTGAACTATCAGGCGCTACCTTTTGCATCAATTTATTCGTCTTATGGGACTGGGTTTACATCGCAGACGACATTGTCCACCGATGGCAGGCAGTTGCTGCCGACGACGGGCGCTCAATTTGAAGTGGGCGATAGGTTCAATTTCTTTGGTAATCGGTTAACGCTCGACACTTCGGTCTATCACATCATCGAGAAGAATGTCGATGTGGCGCTCGCCGACGGCGTCATCACACAAGCGGGCGAACAATTTTCCAAGGGCATCGAGGCGGAGTTGCGCGCTCGCGCGAGCCAACGGCTCAACCTGTTCGCCAACTATGGATTCACGAACGCCGCCTACAATGTGTTTTCCGCCCAGGAGAACAACGGAGATATTGTAAACGTTGCCGGGCATGTGCCAAGCTTTGTCGCGCGCCACACAGCTCGTCTCTGGACCACCTACGATCTGCCGCACGGCTTCCAAGTATCCGTGGGAGGCCGGTATCTGGGGCCTCGCTTCACGGACCCATTTAACTACGTGAAAATGGGCGGCTTCACAACCCTGGATCTAGCGGTTCAATATCGCCGTGAAAAATTTGAATACGCGGTGAACGTAACGAACGTTTTGGATAAGAAAAACTACTTTGTCGGTGCTATCGATGACCAGGCGACACAACTCTATCCGGGGACGCCGATCAATGTCGCAGGGACCATGCGATACCGGTTCTGAAGATCTGAAGTGAATGGACGGGGTGGCGCCATTTGAGATTGGTCGAATCCAACGGGCGCAGACATTTATGGCAGTCTCTCGCAAGCAAAATTGACAACTAACCAGGCCGCAGTAACTACTGTGTTGTGGTGATCTTTTCAGGTTCCCGGGCTGCGGTGGCGCGTCTCTTGCGGGGAAGGCGTTTAGCCAGATATTTGTAGGTCAAAACCACACCGGTGATGCTAAGAGTCAATCCACCGAGGCTAAGCAATATTACGATTAAATCCCACGCCGGACGCCTGTAGTACAAGAAAGGGAAATCAAAGTCGTGAATACCTTGGTAAAGCCAGCGCTCAAGTCTGCTCCGATCTGTATACCGCTCTTCAATTGAAGCTGTGACGGGATTCACATAGAGCCAAGTCTCCTTCTTGTCACCGAAACGCAGCCTCAAGACCGGAAGCGGCTTTTCATGCGTCCGTGCATTGTCGCGATAATACGCATCGAACGACCTGAGTAGCGAAACATTTTTCAAGGGGCCATCGCTTGCTATCCTTTCTCCCGCCGCGACGAACTCCGATTGAGGGATCGTCAGCCTGCATTGCTGTGTTGCGGGATCGTCACCCGGCCGTATTGCCGCGCTCATGAGACCGAACCGGAGAGCGGCGCCCCGAGCGACGTAGTAGGCATGTCCGCCAAACATGATGAGTTCCAGTTCGCGTGGAGGAAAACACGCGGAGAAGTGAGAGGCCGCTTCGGATGGAGTCAGTTGGAATGCGGCAAAATCAAGGCTCGATCCGGCGAACGACCGAATCTCCGACTGTGTAGGTTCCGGCCCCGGACTCCAGTGCCCCGGATTCATCGTCATCAAGCCGCTGAATATCCAGGTGAAGGTAAAGAGTCCGAAGATCAGACCAAACAGATGATGCCATCGCTTCCACCCCACATATGGAATTGAAGAATAGCGGGGGCCTGGGAACCGGAAACGACGAGATGGGGAATACCTCAACAGCCCGGTCACAATTCCCGTTAAGCAAACCACGATACCCCATCCGGCAGCGGCCACCATGACATTGCGCCACAACGAATCATTCGCTCGAAGAGCACGCACGTACCACCAGTGGGGAATGGCTCCAAACCAGGCCAGGATGCGTTCCCGGCGCGTTGTCCGAAGATAGATGGTTCCAGTTCGTTCGGAAACGTAGTAGGTTGTACGGTCTTTGTCGTTAAGTGAAACGCGCTGGAATGGAAGATAGGGCTCAGATGCCGGATAAACTGTCCATTGGTCGACGTGGGAGAGTTCACTGACCGAATACTCAGTACCCGCCATTTTTCCTTGAAAACTGGAGGCAAGCTGGCTGGCCTGACCAGAGCCCAGATGGGTTAATAGCGCTCCGTTGTCGGCGAAGATGGTAACCCAGTGAATTGCAGCCCCGCTACCGGCGGGAAGAAAACGGTATACAGGACGTGTGCCGAGCATTCCTACCGTCGCTCGCGCAGCCTTGGTTAGAAGGCCACTCCGCGCATAGGCCTCGGACGGGGTCACTTTTACGTTCGTCAGATTGAGATCCGGAGAATGCAAGAGGCGATTGCCGAGTGTGAGCGTTGGCATGCCGGCATATATCAGGACCACGCCGCTCACGAACCAGATACAGAAGAACACCGCGATGGGCAGACTTAGGAACCGGTGCCAAAGGATGGCATAGCGAAGCACCTTCTTCATGTTCGTCCCATCACTGCGGAGTGGATGCTTATCCGGTTCGGAAAAGAAGGCACAGGAGACCGGCTCTCTGCCTCTCCTCGTTCAGCCTTCGGCGAAGCCCACTCTCCGATCCAGTCCGCGGAGGGCGTGAGTGAATGGAATGTTGAATACATCCGCAGCATGTCCGATGGTACATTCTGGCTAATTTGAGCGCCATAGACGTTCAACGAAATTTCAGCAAACTCACGCTCGAATCTGTCGAAAGAGGCTAAGCCAGGCAGCCAATCAGCGGGCTTATGCCGGAGCTTCGCCGGCAATGGCAGCGCCGCGCTTGACGCGAGCAATCTCGTCCACTTCGAGTAGAAGGGCGCTTATAGTGTGCTATCATGCAGTAATTTCGCCCGACAATGTGGAGGAAATCGGCGTATGGACAGTGGAATCAATCCTGCAATCGACGAAATTGCGTTGAAGCTGTTAGATGAGCTGCAGAAAGACGCGCGTCTGCCATTTGCAGAGTTGGGACGGCGTGTGGGTCTATCCCCGTCGGCCGCCGCTGAGCGGGTACGGCGCCTGGAAGATCTCGGGGTGATTCGTGGATACCGGCTGGAGATCGACCCTGCGGCGCTCGGACTGTCGATCCTGGTCCATATTCGCATGGCCTGCGATGGGGAAAAGTACAAACAGTTTCTGACATTCATCAAAAGCATCGACGCTGTCCGGGAATGTGACCATGTGACAGGAGGCGATGCTCTGATGATGAAGGTGCTGGTTCGATCGATCGAAGAACTCGAAGACCTGATCATGAAATTCCTGAATTACGGTGTGCCTACGACCAGTCTGGTCCTCTCTCGCACGCTTGTCCGAGCATCCTTCAACCTGGATCCCCCGAAGCCTAAGAAGCAATCGCCTCGATTTCTTCAGCGAGCCACCGGCTGAAATTCGCGGGAGGCCATATGTACCGGGGTATATATTGTGGGGCATACAACAAAATACAAGCAAAGGTTGGCCGCCCGAATGAGGCGGATTCGCGGGCAGATGAACCTCAGTCTATATATCTGCCTCCATAGGTTTCAGCGCCTTGTTCGGAGTTGCGATGGTCAATGGAGTTATGCTGGTAAGCGCGATCAATCGCTTGCAGCAAGCCGGCGAGTCGACCTACGACGCGGTGATCGAGGATCGCGCAAGAGGTTGCGCCCGGTGCTAATGACGGCATGTGTAGCCAGTTTTGGGTTCATTCCCATGGCCATCTCGACCTCCAGCGGGGCTGAAGTGCAGCGTCCATTGGCATCGGTGGTGATCGGCGGTCTATTGATCTCGACTATTCTCACCCTGTTCCCTTCTCCCTACGATATATGAATGGGTCTTTCATCGGGAGTCGTCGCTTATAAAGGGGGCCAGCCACGTCAGCGAAGGAATGAGAGTGTAGGTGGCGAGCTAAGCCAGGAGCCGTCCGATAACATGGAAATCGATGAGCTCGATCGAAGGCGAGAGATAGCCGTCACGGAAAGGTTCTTCCTTCAGCAGGTCGGTGCTCAAATATTTTTTGTTGTCGTCACAAAAAATGGTCGCCACGGCGGTCCTGCCGGCAGCCTCTCTTGGGCCATTACTCCTGCGAGAAAGTTACATCCCGAAGATATGCCGACTGCGAGTCCGAGACCTGACGCCAACTTCTGGGCCATCAGGATCGCGTCTCCGTCCGAGACTGACAGAACTTCGTCCAGCGTCTCGAGCTTTAGGATGCTGGGGATAAATTCATCGGAGATTCCCTGAATGCGATGACTCCCAATCTTGTAGCCGGTTGAGAGCGTCGGCGATTCTGCGGGTTCTACCGGATGCACTCGTGTCCTGAGACCGTGCTGGCGGATGCATTTCGAGACCCCCATGATCGTTCCCCCGGTTCCCACGCCGGCAACGAAAGCGTCGGGCGTAAGACCCTTGCATCGGAGTTGTTCTAGCATCTCTCTTCCAGTGGTCAGAGAGTGGGCTTCCCAGTTGGCGGCATTGTCGAACTGCCGGGGGAGGAAAACGTCGCAGCCTCCATCGCCATAACACTCCGCCTTCCCGATGCTACCCAGAAAGCCGCCATCTTCCCGGCTGACGAAGTTGACCTTTGCCCCATAGCATTCGATCAACTGAGACTCGCTCACGGCTCATCCAATCGGGCATGTAAATGACAACCTGGTACCCCAATGCCTTGCCGATGGCGGCGAACGAGATGCCCGTATTGCCGCTGGTCGCTTCGACGATTGTGCTTTCCGGTCGAAGACGTTCTTCCTGGAAGGCGCACCGCAAGATGTGAAGGGCCATCCTGTCCTTGATCGAACCGGTCAAGTTCAGATGCTCGGCTTTTGCGTACAAGGTGCGCACTGTCTTCTTGTAGGAGAAGGTGATGGCAAGAAGCGGCGTGTTGCCGATCACCTCGGAGAGGTTGCCGAACTTGCTCCGAGTATGACGCGAAATCGCGGCGCTTGCCATTGTGGTAACTCCCTTGAATAGCGAGCGTACGTGATGCTCAACCCGGATCAAATAAGGGGATTACGGTAATCTATGCAAAGTTCCTAATAAATACTTGAAAACATACAATCTTTCCTTATGATGGAAGGGGGCCAATGGATTCTGCCTTCCGCCCAGACTATGCCGGATGCCAAAGAACTGTCCCTCGATGAAATCGATTGTGGGATCCTCGCGGAACTTCAAGCCAATGCGCGCATCGCGTTTGCAGAAGCTCGGCCGCCGCGTCGGACTCTCCACGCCTGCGGTGATTGAGCGTGTTCGGCGGCTGGAAGAGAGTTATGTGATCTTGGGATATCGCGCAGCGATCGATGCGGCGAAAGTAGGATTGCCGGTTCGAGCCTTCGTCAAGGTCACCGTTGCCGGTGACAAGCTGGCAAAGTTTGCGGCAATCGTGAAGAGCTTGCCCGAAGTCTTGGAGTGCCACCGGGTGACGGGGGCGGAATCTTATATCGCACAGATCGCGGTCCGCGATGTCAGGCACATGGAAGCAGTCATCGATGCGATGATGCCCTATGTAGCGACCAACACTGCGATGATCTTGGCCTCTCCCGTGCCTTGGAACCCAATCTTGCCCGCATCGCGCAAAGGCAAGAAGGTCTAAGGCAGGATCATGGATCCCTCGTCCGGAATCGAAACCACGACTGTCTTCCCGGTATGCTCGACAACCTCGCATGGACCTGCCACTTTTTAGAGAGACTACGATTCCACCACATGAGAAGGCCGGTTACGAAGAGGACAGCGGGAGCGAGACCGATAACGATCCACACAATCCGCGTAGGCAAGCTGCCCACATCGCCATAATGCAGAGGAGTCATCAATCGAATGATGCGCACGCCCAAAGGCGCCTGGGAAAAGCGATCCACGCCGCGAACCTGTCCGGTGGGAGGATCGACATAGATATAGCTGAGGCCAACGGCGTGCGGGTCATAAGGACAATGTACTCGTATGGAATAGGTCGCGTTCGCGGGTTTCGGAAACTCGACGATGGTCGGCTTGCAATCTGGAGCTGCCTGGTCGGAGTTGCGCAGAATTTCGTCTAAAGGGCGCCACTTTGCCGGATAGGCGGAGGCTCGCGGCAGGCGAACTGTGGCTGGGCCATCAGTGAGGGCAGCCGCGATTCTTGCGAATCCGTCCTCGTAGGAATAATAGATTCCAGTGAGCGCCAGAAGCAGCAATGGCAGAAAGAAAAGAAATCCTCCAAGGTTATGAAGATCCCAAGTCTGTCTCTTCCAACTTGCCTGAATCCTGTATTCAAAGCCTAAGCGCCAATACTTTCTGCCGCGCCACCAGAGCAGCAACCCTGCAATGGAGACAATCAACAGGAGCATGGCGAACCAGGCGTTAATCAATTTTCCCGCCAGTCCGCCAAGCAGGTTTTCGTGCAGGTCGTAGATCTTTTGCAGAAAGCGATGGTTATAGTTGTATTGACAAATGATCGCCCCGGTATAAGGATCAATGAATGTTTGAATGCGCTCCCCTGTGGGAGAATACGAGCGAAAGTTGAGGGCTTTATTCGGAGTGAGTTCAAAGCTGACCCTTTCCGATGCTGAACTGAAGCTTTCAATGAAGTCATTCGGCCGCGATTTTTTGATGATTTGAAACAACGTCTCGAGCGGCAGCTTTTGTCCTATTGGATGAACCTCCGCATGTCCTGGAACTTCCAACACTCGCAATTCGGGGACGAATACCAGGATGCTGCCGGTTAGTCCGACAACGGAAAACAGCAGCCCAGCGATCAGACCGGCGTAGAAATGAACGTAAAAAGCCCAGCGGCGCAAGGAAGTCTTGCGCGGGATCGTCCAAAAGGAGGCATCCGGCGATCGGCTTGCGTCCTTTCCTTGCTTGTTGCGGCTTTCGGCTTCCGACGCCATGCCTGGCACTCTCTGTTGCCTCCTTTCTCTTCCCTTCAGGATCTAAAAATCCACTGGAAATGCGCCGCTAGAAAGTTATTCTTCCACCAAGCTGTACATACCGCGGCAGATTCACCTGCGACTGTATCTGGCCGAACGTGGCAGAACCGAACTTCGATACCGGAGACGCGAACTCCGGCGTGTTGAACGCATTCATAGTTTCCGCCCGGAACTGGATATTAACCCGTTCGACAGGAATATCTTTGAAGACGGAGAGGTCCAAATTGCTATAGCCGGGACCATAGCAGGAGAGGGTGCGCGGCGCGTCTCCGTAGGTAAAGGCAGGCGCAGTCGAAAAAGCGGAGGCGCTCAAATAATTTTTGATGCGGCTTTCCGGGCTGCCGGTCAAGCAAGGATTTCCAACCAGATTAGGCCGCTGTAAACCCGCGCCGATAGGGGAATTGTTGTTAGTGTTCTGATAGATAGCCAAGGGCTCGCCGTTCTGGATCAAGCCGATGGCATTCGCGCTCCAGCCGCCAAGAAACTTGTCGAACAGATTGTTGTGTGCGAAGAAAGCTCTTCCGTGGCCGAACGGCAGTTCCACGGTAGTGCCAACCGCGAACCGATTGGGGATATCAAAAATAGAGCGCGCGTACTCCGCTTTCAGATTGTAGGCGTCTTGGGGAAGTGACGGGCTCGTACTGAACGTATTGCTCGATCCCCACTCCGAATCCCAATTGCTCGACCATGTATAGGAGGCGAGCAGTGAAATTCCATGTGAAAAATCTCTCTGCAGCTTTACATTCAGAGCGTTGTAGAGTGATTGAGCCCCACCTACGAACGCATTTACGCTTGAGAACTCCGGGTATGGGCGCAGTAATTGATTGGCTGCGATAGTGGCGCTTCCAATCACGCCAGTTCCGCCCTTATTGAAGTATGGATTAGCGACTTTGGTTAGCAACCCAGAGCCTAGTGACAGGTACCGATCCGGCAATTGATCGAGATTGGCCGTGCCTGGATTGATGCCACTGGTGGCCACGGTGCTCCCGCCTCCTGTGCCATTGCTATTGGCGAGCAAGTTTCTACCCTTGGCGCCTACATACCCCAGCTTGAAGACAAGGCGCCATGGCAGCTCCTGCTGAATGTCGGCCGAGTATTGCTGGACGAACGGAGATCGCCGGTTTTGCGCCATAAAGGTGAGCGAATTGCCTATCCCTGTCAAATATCCCTGCGAGTTGCCGGAAGGCGCCTGAATGCCAGTTGGAAATGGGTTGCTGAGAGTGTTCGCGGCGGTCACGTCTCCGTCGTTCGACGCGACATAGACGTTTGTCTCCGTATATCCGGGAGCCACGCTGGAGTTGGCGGTGTAATAGACCGGAGCGTAAAACACTCCATAGCCCGCGCGCAGTGTCGTCTTGGGGAGCACCGCCAGCGCAAGACCAAGCCGCGGAGAGAACATGGTGTGACTGGCATCGCAGCAGTGCACGGGATAACCGTTCTGGCCGGCAAATTCCACGCCGCCTTTGGTTAACACGCCGGACGTAGCGGAGATCGGATTGATTACGTTGGGGTCCAAACCAACCACAAAATGATTGTTCCTCTCACGAATACCCAACTCATACTCATAGCGCAATCCCACGTTCAAAGTTAACCGGGGCTTCACGCGATAATTATCCTGTACATATACACCTTGATAGTGAACGTTCAAACGCAGGGGCGACACTGTTGTCACAACTCCGCTGGTTGGGGTACCCAGCAACAGATCGGCCACATCCGCGCCGGTCGAAATATTGCCCGCATTCGGCAATTCCTCGGAGAATGTATTGGCGACGGAATATGTTCCGTTTGCAAAGCTGCTATCGGTGAAATCCTCACTGAGGGTACGAAAGTCGTAGCCGGCTTTTAAGCTGTGCCTTCCGACGCTCTTCGCGATCGCTGCGACGATGCTACGGGAATAGAAGACGGCATAGCCAGGGTTGTTGTTACCCTGTGTCGCGGCTGTCTGCATCGTAATATTTGGGAAAGACGCCTTTTGCAGGGAGTCCGTATAGGCGGCCGGAAAACCGAGGGTTGCCTGATTGAAGCCATTCAGATCGTCGACATATTGGTTCGGGAAACGATTGAATCCATATCCCACCGTCAGCACCGTTGTCGGATTCAGGGTGATGGTATTGTTCTGCGCGATCGCGTCCACTTTGCGATAGAGTACGTCCGACAGAGTCTTTCCCGCCAACCCTCCAAGTGCAGTTGTTGAGGGAACGGTGCTTGTGAAGTGAACGTAGGAGAAATTCGCATACCACCACGGAAATAGTTGATGATCCACTTTGCCGATGAATTCATTTGCGTGACGGCTATAAAACAAAGATTGAAAATAGTCGGATGCTCCGTACGTTGTTACTGTCTCATTTGGCAATGGCAGACCATTCGCAATGTTCAAACCGACGGCGTTGAGGTATTGCGATGAGATCTTGTTTCCTGGAAAAGGCTGGCGGCATAGCTGTGTGGATTTGTAGGGCGCCGGACACGCGACAAGGGGCAGGAATGGGTTATAAATCTTCGCGCTGGAATGGGAATAGTCTCCCTGCCGTTCGAGCGCTGTCGGGACATAGGCCGTTGCGGTTAAATCCGCATTGCCTTTATACCCCTCATCGGTGAGCCAGAAAAAAGTCTTATCTTTTCCGTTGTAAAGATGCGGAATGCGTATAGGTCCGCCGATTGCCCCGGCGTAGTTGAAATAGTTAATGTTGTAGGGGCTATTCGGCTTTAGAAAGTATGTCCGCGCGGCCCACGCTGTCTGTCCATCTACTCCATACAAGACTCCATGAAGCACGTTGGTTCCGGACTTGAGGACGGTATTAAACGTGCCGCCGCCTGTACGCCCTATCTCCGCGTCGTAGGTATTGGCCTGGAGATTGATTTCCTGGACTGCTTCGATAGAAGGAATGAAAACCGAGATGTTGTTCAAATTCGTGATTGGCACACCGTCAACCAGATAGTTATTTACGTTCGGGGGACCGCCGGCAATCGAGACATTCGCAACACCGCTTTGATCGGAAAACTTGGAGTTGCCAGCTACGGTGCTGGCATTCACCACATTATTGTCCAGCCTCTCAAAAACATATGGGTTACGGTTCACAGCAGGCAGGTTTTCCAGCTTCTGGGAACCCAGCAGTTGCCCGTCCGATGCATCGGAAACGTCGATCAGAGGTATCCCCGCCGTAACCTGCACGCTTTGGGTATTGGAGCCGACTTTGAGCTGAAAATCCAGCGTGAGGAACTGTTGATCTCCCACCACAACGGACTTTTGCACCAGCGTCGCGAAACCGGGCGCCACAACCGAAATCGTATATGTCGCCGGCTCGACAGACGTAAAGACATACTGTCCAGCAGAATCCGTTATCGCAGTCCTGGCCAAATGTGTCGCTTCATTGGTTAGGCTCACATGAACATTGGAGACAACCGCGCCGTTTGTGTCGGTTACCAGACCACGCACGCCTCCCTGATAGGCTTGGCCGTAGAGAGCGGCGACCGATGCCGCGAAAAAGAAGATGTAGCCGATCGCCAGACGAAGCGTTCGAACCATGAGATATCCCTCCTTGGAAGAAACGGAGCTGTTTCGCTTGAATCCTTGAAGAGATCGGGAAGCCGGCGAAGCAGACTTTGAAGGTGTGTCAACGGGGCGGAGCAAAAAATGTGCGCAGACTGAGGCCGCTAGATCGATCAGGAATTCAAAAAGAAGGACGACAACAGTATCCGGCAGAATGCGCAGGAATCAGAACGTCCGCAAACTTAACCGGGGCAATGTGGCTGGCGCCTGACACTGACGGGGTGTGGCGGATGAACAGATTATCTACCGATCGCGAATGGCTGGGCATTTCTGAGGCTCGCCCGTTCGGAAGAAAATCCGCAGGTTGCATCTCCAAAGCTCGGGATGGTGTCGTGGATGATTAAAGTTTAAGGGTTTCTTCCAATCTGTCCAATGAATCTTTTTCATTCATCCGATTCATTTCAAGAATGAATCGGGCAATCAAAATGGCGGAACGGAGTATTTCCCAAGTTTGGTAAACAGAACAGGCTTCTAAATGTCAGGCCGATCGAGCGCGTTTCTGGGCTGCCGGAGTCAAGCGATCGCGGACAAGGGAAACAAACGCTTCTATGGCGGGCGAGAGCCACTTGTCTTTATGCCAGACTACGAGAGTGCGCATCATGAGATCGGAGCCGGACCAGGGTAGCGATGCCAGATTCCCGGCGGCGATCTCAGAATTCGCGACAATCGCGGGAAGACAGGCGATGCCCATCCCCAAGGCTGCGCATTGTTTGATCGTTTCTACGCTCGTAAATTCCATGATAGCCCTTGGTACCACTTGGGCGCGGGCGAGCGCTGTCTCAAGCTTTGACCGGTAAGCACAGCCGGCATCGGTAAGCAGAAAAGATTGGTCGGCCAACTGCCGTGCGGTGAGTTTCGGTTGACGCAGGAGAGGATGATCGGGACGAACCAACAGGGAGAGCGGCTCCGGACAGAGGGCTTCGATGTGAAGTCTCGAGTCCTCAAAAACATCATCAATCACGAGTCCCAAATCGAGTTCGCCCCGTTCCAACTGTGGAAGCAGCTCCCGAGTTCCGCTCGCGCGAAAAACCAAATCCACTTCTGGGTAAGTCGACCGGAAGACCTGTAAGACCGGCGGTAGACGATAGGTGAGCACGGATTCCGGCGAGCCAATGTGCAGCATGCCTGCCGGACTGTCTCCGCCAACCGTGACGACCGAAGCCTCTTCGAGCAAATGCAGGATCTTCTCAGCATAGGGCAAGAGCCGGGCGCCATGCACCGTCAGGCGCACTTGTTTGCCCAGTCTCTCAAACAAGGGAACCCCTAATTCCTGCTCGATTCCCCGAATCTGAACTGTGACGTTGGACTGCACACAGTTTGCCTTTTCCGCGGCTCGCGTGAAGCTGAGCTCACGCGCCAAAATACGGAAAATATCCAGTTGACGAAATTCCATGACTCATTCTATGCCTACAATGAATTGAATAAATGAAAAAGATTCATTGGACAGATGGAACAAAGTCCGCAAGACTCCAATTAATTCGCGCGAGCGGTTGGTCCAGGTGAACAAGTATGCGGGGGTGATTGGGTAGACACAAGCTTCAATACTCGCTGATCGCGTAAGAACTTAATCCACTATTAGGAACAAGGAGAGAAAATGGCCGAAACCAAGGCGACAGTTCATTACGGGGGTAACAGCTTCTTTATTGGTATCAGCCCGGCCGGGCACGCTCAAATCATGGAGACGAATGGCGAACGGGCCGCGGCTGCCACTCCCATTGAGCTTCTGCTCATTGCTGTTGGCGGTTGTATGGCCTCTGACGTCGTGGATATTCTCCAAAAAAAGCGAGAGCAGGTAACGAACTACCAAGTAGAGGTGCTGGGCGAACGACGAGAAGACTTTCCCAGAAGCTTCAAGAAGATTCAGCTGCACCATGTAGTCACAGGCAATAACCTCTCCAAAAAGGCCGTCGAGCAAGCGATTGAGCTGTCCGATTCCAAATACTGCAGCGTAGCGGCGACCCTCAGACCAAAGGCGGAGATATCAGTGACCTTCGAAGTCGTCGAGGCAGCAAAGGCGTTGCAGCCGAGCGGAGCATGATAAAACATCGGCCGAGTCGGCGCGATATTATGGGCGACCTTACCCGGCGCCGGCTCTATGGCGATGGCTATCGAGTAACCGTCTGATGGGTTCATTATGATTCCCCCTTTGACCGGAAACATTCACTCTCCCGATTGGCGGCCTTGACATTGCACAGTTTGCAAAGCGATTTGCGGCCACGCAGATCAGTAACGGAGAACAAGAAAGACGAAGACTCCATAGATGAACAAGAGTGCAGTCGCAGCCTTTCGGTTTAAGACTTTTCGCGGTGCTGCGAGACCTATCACTAGAAGCAACGCGACAAGCATTCCGATCAGTGGGAGATGCAATTGATGTACATTCCGCAGCTCGAGCGGATGTACGAGCGCCGCCGCTCCCTGCGTCATCGTCACGTTGTATGCAAAGGAACCAACGACTCCAGCGTCTCGGAGGCTCCGCGTCGGGACGCCGACCAAGCAAGCACTATGAGTTCGAAGCCTGTTGCAAAACCAACGATTGTAAGTCCGAGCTTGGTCTGCGTAGATTGACCATGGCTTATCCGGCGTACAGCCTCAACAATCAGGGATGCACCACCCGCCATCGCAAGCACGCCAGAAATGACGAATAACAAGCTGCGGCCCATCCGTTTTGAAGTCTTATCGCGCTCGTTTTTGGCCTCTTGAAGCTCCCTTACTTCGCCTAAAGAAGGCGGATGCCGCTCCACCATCCAGATCAACATCACGTATGCGACATAAAGAACAATGAGCACAGCACCTTCTGGTCTGCTTACGTTTCCGTCCCAAGCGAACCAAGCGCCCACGATCCCGAGCGGCAATCCAAGCATTGCGTAGCGGAGAGCGCTTCCTGCAAATGTCAGCGGAGCGATCCATGCGCCAACCCCAAGTGCTACCAGGCAGATTGTGACGTTGGCTCCGATGACATCTCCCAGGGCAATACCAGGCGCGCCGCGCAGCGAAGCGGTGACGGCCGTTAACAGTTCCTCCGGTTCTGCTCCGGCCAGCAGTAGAGCAAGTGCGAAGCTGCTGACGCCAAGCACGACAGCGGATTTTCCGAGATGTTCGGCGAAGGCTTCGGCTCCCCAAACAATAAGGCCGACCCCGGCCGCTAAAACCATCAGCCATAAAAGAACTGTCATTACTTACGGCCTCGATAACCTCACGGCTCGGTATTCGAGCCATATAAGCCAGATCACAATCAGGTCGACAACGGTGAGCGCGATCAGGCCGGCGCCCAGTCAGGGCAAAGCGGTAGACCTGATAAACGACGAATCCACCGAAGACGACGATGGCAATCGGATATGCCCAAAGCTTGTTTCTGAGCAGCGCCATCACGGCAAATATTTTGACGACGCCATGTCGGAGCATGTAGATGGCTATGAAATGTTCGCTGGCAAGCGAGAAATGGCGTGCCCCATGGCGAAGGTAATTGGCGACGAGATCGCGAGGATCTTCGGCGATCTCGTCCTGGGTGAGCAATCCAATGACGCGAACAATCGATCCTGGGCTGACCGCCCACAGCGCGATGCCGCCAGCAATCTCCAAGGCACCGTCGATCCCCTTCGGCACCCACGCTGATGTGGAACAGAAGTTCTCGAAGATGTTCCTCCTTGGCGAGTCTCACGGCGCACCCAACGGAAGGCCCAGCAGGGTTCGCAATGCAGACTGGGCGGTATCGAGCGACGCGCGCAAGCGAATGGCTTGCGCTTGTTTGGCCAGCAGGCTGGACTCCATGCTCACGTAGAGTCCGGCATCCAGATTGCCTTGCCGAAAACTTTGCTCCGCAGCCGCGGCGCTCTGTTCCAGAACCGGCAGACGCGCGTCGAGGTTCTGAAGCTGGCGTTGCATCATTCGCGTGGTTTGCCAGACTTGATCGGAGTCGCTCACCGCCTGGTCAAGCCGCGCTTGATAGGTTTGGTGGAGCACGGCCCGCGTCGCCCGCTGGATAGCGATCCGCCCTCGATTGCGGTTGAAGAGCGGCAGGCTCAGGCTGACTGTGGGGCCAAAATAATTCACGCCCTCGGCCGGGTCGCGCGATTTATCCACGCTGGCGCTTAACACGGGAAACTGGTCAAGCACGGCTTGACGCACACTCTGCTCCTGGCTCTCATAGCCGGCGGCGAACGCCAGCAGGTCGGCGCGGCGATGGGGAAGAGCGGCGATTGCCGCTTGAAATTGATATTGCGAAAGCGGCCCCCTAGGGTTTGTGCCGATGAGGGGAAGCCGCACGCTGGGTCGAAGACCCAGCCTGGAGTTTCTACATTTTCTCAGGCGGCGGCCGCCTGAACCAATTGTGGTGGGCTGAATTTGAGGGCAAAGGGATGGAGCAGCGTGGTTTGTTGCGTCATCTCTTTGCGTAGTAGGGTAATGAGGTCCAAACAGGAAGGACGGCGAGCGTTTCGTCGCCATTTGGGCAGCTCGGCATAGGCGATACCACGCTCTGCACCAAAGGCTTGAAGAGAAGCCAGGAGTAAGGCGCTATATGAGGCAACGGCGAGGACGGGTTGTTTGGGCACCGCTGTAACGTTCCACAGTTGAGCTTGGCCGATACCCAAGGTATCTTTCTCTTCGCGGTGGTTAACCTCAATCTGCCAGCGGTCGAAATAGATTTGCAACAACTGTGTAACAGAACTGCGCAGGTCGGTAGTTAACAGGTAAGCCGGATCGCGATAATACCGCCTTCTACTCTTGCTCTTGCGGTAAGGAGTAGGCGCGAGAACGAAGAGGCGAAGAGGTCGTTTGGCGGCTCCGCGCTGCCAATAGACATCGCCGAGCTCTTTATAGCGAATCTTGCGACGCTTTCCGCCGTAGAAGATCTTGGCCGTCTTCCAGGCACGACTCTCATCTTTACGGACCTGTTCGGGAGTAAACTTTTCGAGCGCAAAAAAGCGTCTCGCAGGAACGGGTGCACGAAAGCATAGTTTGGCATCCTTTCGAGCCCGAGCCAATAGCACCGACCTGTGGGGAACGTCGCCAAAGCAGGTTCGATTACAGAAGCTGCCGTCAGCGGTCAACACTAGGACCTTGTCGCGCCCTCCGGCCGGATCCAACTCCTCTCGCAATTGCTTGCCCATCTGGACAAAACTGTGCGAGAGATTCTTCACTTTCACGGCGGCCTTGTATTGCTCCTGCTCCTCTTGGCTGGCCTTGTTGCCGGGACGCTTGACCCGAGAGACCTCTTGAAAACGGATGGGCAAGGCGCGGGTACTGAGGTTCGCCGTACGATGCAATGGCACCAACAGAGAGGCCTGGAGAAAGCGCAAACCCAGCACGAGGTTGACATGAAAGGGAGGCGATAACGGATCCCGCTGATAGAACGCCTGTTGAATCGAGCGGCCTGTTTTTCGCAACTTAGTGTCATCGATGGCCACGCCGACCAGTCGTTGTGGGCAATAGACCAAAGCGCGCTTGAGAATCGGTTGGAATAACTGCTGCGGTTCCCATTGGCAGCGGGAGTGGAGAAAATACTCCGCGCTCCAGCTACGGTGTTGGCCACCGTTGGTCCAGATAATCCGCGATAGACAACGCCGGCCCAAGCAAATCAGCGAACCGAGTGCTTGTCGCACCGCGCGCTGATAAGTGCGCTGCTGCGGAAACGCTCCCTGCCAGTCTTCGACGATGGACAGAAATGCAGCCAGGAGCTTCATCGGGCTTCGGGCCGGAGCGAGAAAGTGTTCTTTTCTGGGCGCAGGAAGCGGTCCTGACGAGCCACCTTTTTGCTGAGCGAGGAAACCAGGCTCTCGCGATCGACGGCTACGCCGAACTGTGTCTGGATGCGGTCGATAATTTCGGAAACATGCAGCGGGACACGCGCCTTCTTGAGTATGTCGTATGCCATCTCTACTTGTGACCGACCTTTCTTCGGGCGAGGCTGAGCCTCCTCCGTATGACCCTGACGAAGTCGGCGAATGGCGCGTAGCTGTGCTTCTAATGAGGTTTCAAATGCGGACAGAACGGTGTCTCTGATGTCATCATCGATGTCATCGTTCATGGAGGGCTCCTGAGCATAGACTCAGGATCAACCTAACCTGATTACGTCGGTATGTCAATCATCATTATTGTATTGCCAGACCTATTTACCTGGTTGGTTCAGCGAACAATCGTCCAGGCAAATGTAGAAACTCCAGGCTGGGTCGAAGACCCAGCAACTCATTGAGTTGATGGCGCACCAGATTACTGTCGAGCTGAAGCTGGCCGAGACTCGTGTCTGCGTCCATCAGCACAGCGAGATCGGCGGAGACCGCGCCCAAGGTCAGGTTGCCCTTTTGGAGCGCAATATCATCCTGATGGTAACGGCTGGCGAGCAGATCGCGGCTTGCAGTCAACACTTGCTGCAGTTGTTCGTCCGCCCGGATTTGGATGAATAATTCGCTGGCCCTTTCGGCAACCTGCCGCTCCTGCCAGAGTATGTCGAGGTTTACCTGCCGCTGATGGGCTCTGGCGCCGGCCTTGGCTGCGCCGCGGGTAATCAGGGCCTGGATATTTTCGCTCAGCGCCGCATCGTAGCCATAGTTTAGCGCGGAGGTCGCAAAGCCCGCGCTCAGCTGGGGGTCGGGCAGCAATCCTGCCTGCAACAGTTGCGCGCTGGCGACGCCGGATTGTAAGCGCGCCGCCTTCAGGTCCGGATTGTCGAACACCGCGAGCGTGACCACCGCCGTTTCATCCAGGCCGTTTTTCGGAAACGGGCGTGGCTTGAGTCCGGGAAGCAAAAACTCGCTGGCGGGCACAGTGAGCGATGGCGCGCTCGTCAGGTCGGGCGCGGTTGGCAAAGGAACTGGATGGTACGCGACACAGCCCGAGAGAAGCAGCGCCCCACCCCATGCAGCGCGGTGCATCCAGCGGAATGAAAACGAAGGCATCATGTGGCGTTCTCTTTTGCGATTTGTTTCCGGCGCTGGTTCAGATACAGCGCCGGAATCAGATTGGTGCTGAGCAGCGCGCTCCAGATAATTCCACCCAGCACGACAACCGCCAAGCCCTGTTCCGGGGCTGCGCCTTTTCCCCATCCCAACGCCGTCGGCAACATGCCGAGCACAGCGGTCAGTGTGGTCAGCGCGATCGGGCGGAAACGCACATGGACCGCTTCCATCACGGCTTCGTCTGGAGCCATGCCCGCAGCCTCGTTCCGGCTCGCGCGGTAAAGCAGCACGATGCCGTGATTGAGGCCGATGCCAACGAGGGTCAAAAAGGCGACCAGTCCCATGGCGTTTAAGCCGACGCCGCTGGCAATCAGGGCGATGGCGCCTCCGGTAAAGGCCAGCGGGATTTGCAGCAGGAGCAATCCGGGCACAAGCAGTCCGTCGAACTGGAGAATCATAATTCCAGTCATCAGCACAAACGCCGCGACGGCCGCGAGGCCGAGCGCGAGCGCCCCCTGTTCCAGTTGCGGATAGAGTCCGCCGAATCCGAGGCGGTATCCCGGCGGAAGATGCAGACCTACCAGCGCTCGCCGCGCAGTTGCGATGGTGCTGCCCAGCGGGCCTCGCGGCGTGGCAAGAATCTCGAGGGCGCGCGCTCCGTCAATGTGGCGAATCTGGTTCGGGGTGGTGACCATTTTGAGACTTGCCAACTGTCCAAGCGACGTCCAACCCGTAGTGCGAACGGGCAGCGCGCTCAACTCCCGGAGGGACTTGCCGGGCGCATCGGCCAAGCGCACATATAGGCCGAGCGGAACATTGCCTTCGGGCACTTGCGCCACCATCTCGCCGCTTAACAATGGAGAAATCTGGTCGTACAACTGCAGTGGAGTGAGTCGATGCGAGGCCAGGGAGTTCACTCTCGGCTGCAATTGCAAACTCGTAACTGGATAAGCATCATTATTGAAGACATCGCTAAGAGCGGGAATTGGCCGGAGCCGTCCTGTAACCTGCTCGGCGATCGTGCGTAGTTCATCAATGCTATTGCCGAATAGGTTGATGACGAAGGGTTGAGGAAGGCCAGAAAGGCTCTCGCCGGTGCGCTCGATGGTGGGCGTGTCGAGCGATAGTTGCACGCCGGTCATGCGGCTCTCCTTGAGCAGCCGGTTCCCGATCTGGTCCAGGCTGTTCACGTTGACGCTCGCCTTTAGCGTGATTTGGATCTCGCCGGCATAGGCAGGTTCGGTATAGGTACTGGTTGCTGCTGAACCGATCCGGGCAAAGCTATGGGCCACGGCGGGGTCGGCGCGCAGCTTTTGCGTCATGGCCATGACGGCCGCCTCTGTATCCAGCATCGAGGTACCGGGAGGCAGGCTAAAACTTTCGAGCATCACGCCTTCATTGGGCAGCGGCAGAAAATTGATCGGCACCAGAACAAGTCCGGCGAGGCTTGTCAGCAGGAGTGCAACGCAGGCGATCAGGCTCAATCGGGGATGACGCGCGACCGTGTGGAACAGCCGCTCATTCTGCCTGCGCAATCGGTCGAAGATGTTTCCGGCGGCAGTAGGCTTCAAGTGGGGCCGCGCACGAAGGAAACCCAGACTCAACGGGACCAGAGTTAGCGAGATCGAGAGCGACGCGAGGAGCGCCAGCGCCATCGCTAGCGCAAAGGGGATAAAGAAGAGTCCCGCGAGCCCACCGACGAATAGTAAGGGAGCGAAGACCGAGACGGTCGTCAGCGTTCCGGAAACGTCGGGGCTGGCTATGTCTTTCAGCCCGTGGACAATTCCAGCCCAAGCTTCGTCGCCTTGTTCCCAGCGATGGTAAATACTTTCGAGCACGATGATGCCGTCGTCGGCGAGCAGCCCGACCGCTATGGTGGAGAGCTCCTAGCGTCATCAGGTTCAGGCTCTGTCCTGTGGCATAAAGGCCAGCGACGCCGAGGAGCAACGAGAGCGGAATGCTCAACGCAAGGACCCAGATGCCGCGGCCTGCGCCCAGCACCCACAACATGACCGCAATGGCGAGCAGGCCGCCAATGAGTAGGTTCCGCGCCAGGTCCGCCCCGACGACATGCACCAGGTGGCCTTGATCGTAGATGCTCACCCAATGCACGCCGCCCGGCAATTGGTTCGACGTTTGCGTGAGCGTGGTCTGGACCGCCCGCGTGACGGGGACCGTCGAGCTGCTGGGTTGCTTGAAAACGATGAGTGCGATGCTGGGATGACCGTCTAGCAATACGGCATTCAGCGTGGGTACGGGCGCCCGCACAATACGCGCCAGGTCGCCAAGTGGAATCGGCCCGTTCGCGCTAGTCACGGGGATCTGCTCCAGCTCCGCGATACTTACCGGCAGGTTGCGCATTTCGATGAAAACGTCCTGATGACCCTGCGTCAGGTAACCGTCTGGCTTTAAGAGCACTTCTTGTTGCAGCGCCTGCGTAATTGCGGTAATGGAAACCTGAAACCGGACCATGGCGGTAAGGTTCGGTTGCACCCATAATGCTTCCTCGCCAGCGCCGTAGACTTCCACCCTCTGCACGCCGGACAACGCGCGCAATGCGGGTACCACGTTCGCGAGAACGGCGCGCTCGACTTGCGCGGACGGCACGTCCACTGGAATTCGAGCGGAGTAATCGGCTACTTCATTGATGGCGTTGCCCATGATCTCGGCATAGGGATGCGCCGAAGCGGGAATTCCCCCTCGTGCGCGATCAATCGCGCCGTTGACCGCCTGAAGATCGCTCTGAGCGCCGGTGCCTTCCTCGAAGCGGACATCGGTTTCCACCGTGCCGTTGCCCATGGTGGAGCGCACGCCCACCAGGTTGGGCAGCGCCAGAATTTCGCCTTCAAGCGGCCATGTGATCTGCGTTTCCAATTCGGACGTAGTAGCGCCGGCCTGATGAGTAATCACGCTGATCTGCGGAAAGTTGAAACGCGGCAGCACTTCGACCGGAATTTTCCAAAGGGCATACGCGCCGTAGGCGATGAGCGCGCCGTAAATAAGCGCCCAAAGCAAGGGCTGCAACAGCAACCGCCGGACAGTATTTTGTATTTCAGCCATATTTGTTAGTCCGGCAGTTGAAAACGTTGGGAGATGCCGCGATGAAACAGCAGATAGGCATTTTCCACGATCACCTGCGCGCCGGGATTCAATCCATGCTCGACGAAGGTCTGCCAGCCGCGGCTCGGTCCGGGCACTACGGCTTGCGGGCGGTCGCCCTGCGATGTGTGCACCATCACCCACCATTTGCCTCGATCGAGAATGAGTGCGCGTGTCGGCACCGCGACCAGCTTGCGCTCGGGCGATTGCAATGTCACCGTGCCGAACTCGCCATTCATCCATCGGGAACCGGGTGTTGCAGGAACCAAGGCAATCGATTCGCCGCCACCAGCCATCAACGAGCCGAAAACCGCACGGAGTCGAACGGGAATAGATTCGCTTCCATCCGCGGGCGAAAAGACGCCTGTCATTCCTACTCGAATCGCCGAAAGGTCAGCCCCGTAATACGCGGCCTTCAGCCACAACCGGTTCGCTGTTTGCAGGGTGAGAATCGGCTGTCCGGCACTCACCAGTTCGCCGTCGGCAGCATTCACCGCAAGCACTGTGGCGCTTGCCGGCGCGGACAACGTCATCATCTGCCGAACGGCTTCGAGGTGCGATTGCGCGTTATCCAAGCTCGTCTTCGCCTGGGCCACGGCGCTTTCCGCTTGATGGACCGCCTGCCGGGTGCTCAGGTGCGAGGCCAGTTGCTGGTGCTGGATCGCAAGGGCCCTCTGCGAGGCGCTGAGTTGGGCCCGCGCGCTGCGAACATCGGCCTGATCCTGCAACAGCAGCGCAGTTATTTCAGGGCCGTTCAGATGCGCCAATTCCTCTCCTGCCCGGACGTGCATACCCGGCAGGATCTTCAGACCGGCGACCACTCCCGGTTCCGCGGCGCTCACCGGCAATACAGCGATGGGCTCGACCTGGCCATACGCTTCCAGATGAGGAGTCACCGCGCGCAATTGCGCGGTCTCGTACCCCATGCCAGAGGACTGCGCGATCGCCAGCACGCCGCCCGCGCTGAACGCCAGCAAAGCCATGGCCAGCGGACCGCACAAAATAGACGACCGTATCCCCCAAGTGCTGAAATTCAAAAAAAAGATGCTAGTCACCACTCAACTCCTGCCTCACACGTCGAGGACGGTTGTTCGCCTGAAGGAATCTGGGCGCCGGGGAAACACGCGTGCGCTGGGGATTCATGAGGATTGCGGCGTGGAGGTGTGACGAGTGGCTAGATGCGAAGAGGCAACAGTAGATCGGCGGAAGAAACAGATGGAAGAATACTACGGGCGCACAGCCGATGTGTGACGGACAATTGAAGATTTACTGGCAGGGTTCGCAACCCGGCAAGGCGGAACCAGCAGAGCGACTTGAGCAACCCGATTCCCGCGCAGGCAAGCAGCAGGAAAATCATCAGAACTCCATTTGGTCCCAAGTGCCTGAGGTTGTCCATGTGATCATGGCACTCCCACAAGGGATTGATCACGAGGAATGCGACAACCATGACGAGCAATAAGCACGCGATGACACGCTGAGCCCGGCTGAGCGGTCTCCGGTAATTCACGCGATCGAAACACTTGAACATACGTCACTGTCAATATAGCCGCTTAAAGATTGGGCCGCAAATCAATCGACGCAAAGGCAGCCCCTCAGCTCTGAAACCTTCTGGAGTTTGAAAGGCTCCATGAGTATACGCTTCGCTCGGGTTGCGCAAGTAAAATAGCTATTGCGAGGTCCGCAGAGACGATCGCCGGGGCTTGGCATTGGGCTTGGCAGTAATAATATGGCTGCGCTCCGCCCTGTTGAGACGAAGTGCTCCCAGCATGGAAGGTGGGTCGGAAAGTGCATCCTGCTCTGATCGCAATTAGTGTCCCAGTCTGTGAGGCCTTTGGAGTTTCAGCAATGTGGTTTGCAAAAGAGAAGAACACGTGGTCTTTCCTGCAACTACTCGGTGCCGGTTTTCTGATCGTCGTTGTATTAACCCACGTCGCCGAAGCGTTCCATCTGTTGCCTTGGATGGGCTGGGGACTTCACAATAGCGCCGGGCACTACATCGATCTCGTTAGCGCTGTCAGTGGTCTAACACTCTTCACCACAGGGTGTTTATCTCGCCTCTTCAAGCACTTTGCGCGATGAAAACACGACGGAGAAGCTCATCCGCGATAGCATGGTGCCGCGCTCTTCGTGGAATTCACAGCGACAGCGAATTTCCTGCCGGGTAGCCACATGATGATTCTTCGGGATATCACGCAGCGCCGCCGGGCAGAGGAGGCGATGGGCAAGAACCTCGCGCTAGCGAAATCTGCCTGGTTGGAAGCGGATGCTCAACGCAACCCGGTAGGAATCTTCCGAGCATCACACAGCGCGGGTTGACAGTGCAACTGCGAACTGCAAGAAACGGAATAGAACGCCGGAGTGGTGTGCCATGAAGACGAATGAACCTCCTCGCAAACGTCCGACTCGACGACACCAGCGTTACGATTGGCCCCTAGAAGCGGAAGGCTAGCCCGCCAAAAACCCCGCATCCATCCCTCCCATCTGATTCACCAGCTCAAGGAAATAACAGGCCATCCACTCGATGCCTGCTGGCGTTTTGTCGCCAAGTTCGGAATCCAGCGGCCAACTCGTTACCGATCTTGGTCGGAGCGAGACCAGGAAAAGGTGCTGGAAATGAGCGAGACACGCCCGGTCGCGGAGATCGCCAAGCATTTCGGCGTTTCCGAGAAGGCGATCTACCACGTCATCGCTAAGAATCAAAGACAGGTATCCCGGCGCTCAGAGTGGTTCGGCCTCAACGCCGTCGCCAAGTATCTCACGGTAAAACCTGCGAGAGTCAGGGACTGGATCGTGTCCGAGAAGCTAAGGTGCGTCATCGAAGAGCACGGGCGGCTCCGCTACACCCTGATCTCCGGCGCGGAGCTACTGAGATTCTGCAAGGCCCACAAAGAAGAACTCATCCGACAGCGTATTCCGGAGAAACGTATCCTTTTCTTGATGGACTATGTCATCGCTGCCGATGTCGCGGATGACTATACGGCTCGCTCCAGCAAGCTTGAACGCGCAGCCTTCGAACGAGGCGAGTATCTCGACCGCGGTTCAGAGAAAAAGGCCTCTCGACGTTGCCCGGAAGATGAGGATGAAGACGACGAAGAGATTGCCTTCGACGCTTGAAATTGCAGGCCGCGGCAAGCAAGGGAGGAATTCGAAGAGCGACGTAATTCTGGACCTTTGTCCTCTCATCGAGATGGAACAGATCACCAAGCTTTGTCGAGAGTCGGCCTCGCTCTGGAGGTGCCGGATGAAAATAACGTATGTAGGAAACGGTAGATATCACAGACACAATCCGTGTGCTGCGGCAGATGCAGAACGGAGTCTCCACGGACAGCGCGCTGATGGTCGTTCCCGCAGGCTTGAACCGAGCCTCGCTTGATTGTGCGGCGCACCTTGCACTGGCGATTCTCAGCGACTGTTTGATGAACGAAGACGAGCCCGGAAGCTGCACCAAGCGTTTGCGGACCTCCTGATGTCGCCCCTGTTGCTCCGTACAAACTGGATCGTGACTAACGAAGACATCGAGGATGCGGTGCAGGCGATCGAGGATCGGGAGGGTTGGCTGTAGCTTAAAGAGGGGTACTACGTCGACGAGGACCCCCGCCTGCGCCCGGATGAGGTCAACTGAAATGTACACCGCCTCAGCTCACATTGGGCAAGTTTAGGACTTGTAACCGGAAATGCTTTTCATAGGGAGGGAGGACCTATGAGCCGGTACATGCTCGCCCCACACAGCCGACGGCATGAAGTCTGCATTGGTTGGGACCGCCCTTTGGCCAACTTCTTTCTCCAAGTCCGCGACCTCGATGTCCATGAGGATGAGGCCGATCTCGTCATCGTCTGGTTGGGCGCGGACGACTATGCCACGGAAACCGAAGTCGATCATGTGCTGGAAGAAGCTTCCAGGTGGGCCTTGGTTCCTCAGGTCCTTCGTGCCCAGTTGCTTTTGGACCAGCAGTACGAAGGCGCACGTCCAGGCATAATCGTTCGTTAATCCCGGTGACGTCGATGCGCTGCTGATGGAATTCTAATGTGGTTGCGGGGCTGGATTTGAACCAGCGACTTTGGGTTATGAGCGAAGAAAGCAACGTCATTATCAGCTCATTAGGCGGCATGTTTGGTTGGGTTGAAGAGTCCTAAAATAGCCGGGTTGGTGGACGGGAGTCAGTAACGTCTGATTTAAAGGCCAATTTGATGATGATGCTTGCCTTCGATATCCAGAGAAAATGGTCTTGCATGCTGGACAGCCCTTCCCTCTGGCCATCGATATTTCGGACAGGCTCGTCTGTGCCATCAACACGCGTAATACGCACAATCCAAAGCAGATCAGAAGACCAGTTCCATTCAGTATTACCCACGACAATAGCGACCTTAAAGCAATTCAGCAGCGCGAGGGAAGATGGGTCATTTCCGACCTGAAGGGCAAAGGCGGTCGCGTTCGGACCGTCGCTATTCCAATGTGGGTCAAGCAGGGAATCGACGCCTGGACTGTCGCGGCAAACCTCGAATCAGGCCGTCTCTTGCGCCCGGTCTTGAAAAGCGGGCGCATTCTCGGTGAGCGATTGGGCTGTCTGGAGCGTGGTCCAAACTTCAGCCAAAGAGACCGGTATCGAGCACTTCGGTGCACATGACCTGCGACGCACTTGCGCGAAGCTCTGTCGGAAAAGCGGCGGCGATCTGGAACAAATCAAATTCCTACTAGGCCATTCGTCAATCCAGACGACGGAGCGATATCTTGGCTCTGAGCAGGAGATCACTGTCGCAGTGAATGACAACTTATTATAAACGCCAGCTTCTCCAGGTGGTCTCCGAGCGAGGGGTCTCCGGTGATGGCGAGAGACTGCTCCAGCGAAAACATATATTCGACGACTGTGCATAACTCCGACCCCTGCGATGGGTCCGGGCCCGCGAAATGTTCATCACACGAGAACATTCCATTCGGCATGCCGTGATAACGGTTCAATTCGCCGATCATCTTGAGCACCACGGCGCGGTCTGAATCCTGATGCGAAACAAGCGACCATACAGGACCAGTCTTCACCGCCTGTCCGTTGTTTACGCCGTGAGTTGATAGAGCGAGATCCTTGAGCCCGTTTCCCGCATCGAGCTTCAAAAATTCAGCCGTAATCCGCTGCTTGTATTCAAAATTGCCGTACTGCACAATCCAGTCATGGCCCTGCTGATGCAACAAGCGCGCAAGGTCTAGCAGATACTCCGAACCGGTGCGGTTGTACAGCCAGATTACACTCAGCACCTCATCCTGCCAGCGGAACTTTCCCCAATCCACCAGCGGCCGTTGCGGCAGCGCAGACAGTTGATGCCGAAAGTATTTGTCCATCAGCGGAATCACGCGCGCATCGCCCGTCAGCTCGTGATATTGCGCGAGCGCTTTCAACATCACGATGCGAGGCCACCAATCGGAATTCGACGCCGGACCGAACATCCCGTCAACGGCCTGGTGGTCCAGCGTCCAATCCATGAACTTCTGTCCTTTTGCCTTGAGCGCCGGATCGTCGAGCAGATAAGCCAGCGGCACCAAGCCGTCCATAAAGTAAGGGCCGCGCTCCCATGACTCGCCTGTTCCTCCAAGCCAGCCGCTATTCGGCCCCACATTCGCCCATGTTTGATCGAGATGCCCGCCAAGTCCACCGGCCTGCACACAAAGCTGGTCTTCAAGCCAGCCCCGTGCACGGATGGAGCCAGCCGGCAGAAGATAAAACGCGCTCGGTGCCAGCGGAGCGCGGTTCTTAACGGCAGGCGCCGGAGTTGACGTCGATGACGGTTCCGCAGAAAACAACAATCGGCCACGCGAAGATGCAGATGCCAGGCCAAAAAGGCTGATTCCGCGCAGCATTTGGCGGCGCGTGACGGAAGCTCGCAATAAGAAAGACACTCTCGACTCCTTTTATTTCTGCTGTGCTACTGAATCCTGAATCCGCTTCAATGCCTGTCTCAGCAGATCGAATGTGCGAACCGGATCAAAGTAGTAGATTCGCACAATCGGCCCGTAGTTCTTGGTGAAGTCGTAACTCAGATGCTGCAGCACGGCAGGCGCATCGACTTTCTCCCATGGCACAATCGAGGGATCAGCCAATCCAGCAATGTCTCCAAGTGTGAATGGCCTCGCGTTTGACAGCGCGACAGATGGAGTCGGATACAACCCATGGTGCGCTCGCCAGGGCGACATTCAGGGCACTGCCTGCCCAGTTGAAATGCTCGTGAGGACCGGCGACGAGTTTAGGAAGCCACACGAGAAATTGGAAGCTGACGATCTCAGCAGTGAGCAGGCGCGAAGCGAGCGGCGCCATGATGCCTGAGAGGATGGCCGCGGCTGCGGCGAAAAAGCCGATCGTGGTGACGTAATCCCAGAAGACCGGCGATGGGGGTATCCACCTGGGGGTCCAGGTCATGGGCATGTCGTAGATCTGGGTGATGCCGAAGGAGATGGCGGAGAGGCCGAGAAGACGGGCGAAGAGGGATTCACGGCGTGCGATGGAGGAGCCGGCGGGCGAGAGCGATGCGAACAGGACGGCTGCGCCCACGACGAGCGAGAACTGCTCAAAGACGTTACTGCGGGCGTCGTAGTCGTGCAGGTTTGCGACGAGAGCTTTGGGCACCCACACGAGCGTGAACACGGAGAAGACGACGGTGAGCGCCAAGGCGCCGGTGCGAGCAGTCCGGCGCCAGAGAAGGGCGAGTCCGGCGGTGAGCTCGATCAGGGCGACGAGATAAGCGAGGGGCGTGCGGAAGGGTGCGCCCAGTTCGACATGCTGCCATGGAGTGGCGAAGTCGCCCGAGGCCAGGCCGACGAGTCCGAGCGAGATTGCGCCGGCGGCGTAGACGTAAATGCCGAGATTGGATGCGAGGCTGCGGTTCTGCATAGTTCACCAGCCCCCTTCGTGCATCTGGTGTCGGAAATCATCGTGAAATTGAACGGACTCAGCTGCGTACAAGGCGCTCACCAGAAGAGCGACCGCAGACGCAAATCGTGTCAGCGTTTTTGCTTTCATCCTCGACCTCCATCTTGGAGGGAGCTTGTGGCACGTGCGATACTCGCGAAAAGCAAATCTTGACGAACCGACGGAATTCTTTGACGAACTGGACGGCGGATGGGGCAGAACTGATCAGTGATCAATGCCTCAGTCGGTCTATATAGGTCCGCCTTGATTGCAGGCGCGCCTCGTCTCGGAGTGTGATGACGCGCTCTCCATGGGTGCCAGACTGGAGCGTTTTGGTGCGGTTACTGACGAGGCGATGCAGCGAATTGATCAAGTGTTGGCGTGAAGGAGCATTTTGACGCTTTGGCGCACTCGCGACCGCGGAAGTCCCTCCAGGGAAATCCGCGATGCAATCAGAATGGATTTGTAAGGGCGCGGCGGATGCGCTCGCTGTAGGTGCGCCCCGATTGCAGACGTTGCCCCGACTTGAGTTCGACCGCATATTGACCGTGAGCAATCGACCACAGCCGCGCGATACGCCGGACGTTGACGATGTGCGATCGATGGATACGCAGAAAGCGGTTGGAATCGAGCACGCCCTCAATGGTGTTCATCGGCACGTGTAATAGGTAAGTTGCCGGACCCGCGTGGAGCCGGACGTAGTTCTGGAACGCTTCGATCCAATCCACCTCGTTGACCGGCACGAAAACGGTGCTCTCGCCGGATCGAACCACGAATCGCTCAAGTTGCCGCGGCGGATTCGCTATGGCATCGAGCATCGCCATCAGTTGTTTTGTGGCGTCCTCGTGCGGTGCGTCTCGTAGCCTGCCGGTGGCCCGCTTGAACGCGAGCTTAAAGCGATCCTCGGTTACCGGCTTGAGGAGATAGTCGATCGCTGCGATTTCGAACGCCCGGATCGCATATTGGTCGTGCGCGGTCACGAAGATGATCGGCGGCATGCGCTCTGCTCCAACGGCATGGACAACCGCAAAACCATCGGTCCGCGGCATCTGCACATCAAGAAGTACGAGATCCGGTCTCATTCCACGAATAAGAGCGATCGCCTCTCGCCCGTTTCGCGCCTCCGAGACAGACTCGACCTGGGGCTGTCGACCGAGCAACAGCTTTAGCCCTTCGCGCGCGATGGGCTCATCATCCACAACGAGGACGTTCAATCGCACCGTGAGCCCTCAGGCGGAACGGTCCGGATCGGTAGTGTGATCGTAACCCGCACACCTCGGTCCGCTGCTTGCTCGATGACAAGACGCGCGCTATCGCCATAAAGCCGCGCCAACCGGTTTCTAGTATTCGTCAACCCGATTCCGGAGCGACCGGGCCTGGGCGATAGAAGTCCAGGTCCATCATCGGACACGGTGAGGTTAAGTGACCCATTAGAGCTCGTAGCTACCACCTCGATTGTCACCGCTTTCTCGCTCTGACCAAGACCATGGCGAACTGCGTTCTCAACGATCGGCTGGAGCACCATATGCGGCACGAGAACTTCGGACAAGCTCGGTCGGTGCAATGCGCACCCGCAGCCGGTCCTCGAATCGAACCTGCTCGATCGAGAGATACAACCGTAGGAATTCGAGCTCGCGCCAGAGCGGGACTTCCTGGGCCTCCACGTCATCGAGCGTCAGGCGGAGGAGATCTCCGAGTTTCCCAACCATGCCTTCGGCCTGGGCTGTCTTCTGCTGCTGAATCAGGACCATGATGGCACCAAGCGTATTGAACAGAAAATGCGGCTGCAACTGCATCTTCAGGGAACTCAGCTGCGCTGTTGCAAGCTGCTGGGCGAGTTCGGATGCTTGCACCTTCAGCTCGAATGCCTCCTTCTCGCGAGTCTTGGCGTTTTTCTGCGACCGGTACACCGCATGAAGCGCGATCACGGCCCAATAGCGGATGACACCGCCCTGGACGCCGAACGACAACATGATTTTGACTCCCGTGGCGATCGACGGAGGAGGCGACGGCGCTGGGAAGACGCCAAGCAGCAACAATATTGGGACTTCGATCACCGTGGCTAAGATCGAGAAGACCACGCTGAAACAGAGGTGCAATGCGGCGTAGGTGACTCGGCGTTCGATCGGCCACCGATTGCCAAGCCAAAGGAGCGCGGGCGTGAGCGCGGCGCAAACATACATGCCCGTCATCCAGCCGACGAACACATATTTCCATGGAACGGCACCGCCTCGATACAGTCGCGGCACCGTCTCCTGGATGATGTAGAAAAGCCCAGTGATCGTCCAGCCGAGCCAGACTCCCGCGATCAGCCGTATCCGTTCACGCATCCTAGGCGACATTACAGTTTCATTCTGCCACCTCGAGAGCATTGTGCTCCGCCGTGAGTCGCGCAATATCCGCTTGCGCTTGCTGCATGGCTTGCTGAATCAGTTGATACCGGGCTCCGTTGATTCATCCAAGCTTTCAAGCGGCCAGCCAGCGTGCCATATTGCCCTACGGAAAGAATCGCGACCTGACTGCGCTCGATGAAAATGAACTCCAGCATATCCTCGACTCCACAGGCGGGCTGGTGCTTTGCGCGGCAAGGGTGGAGGTGGACCGGGGGAAGCTAACCGAGGCCCTGAAACATTGGAAGAGAGCATGGAATTCTTCGCGCCTGGATGCAAGCGAATTTCCGTCGCGAGGACTGATAGGGGCGCCTGTTGCTCCCTACCCACGGAAGTGTGTTTGCCGGATGCCCTGAGCTAAGGACGTTTGATCAGAAGGCACTGCGTCCGCCCTGCTTCCAGTCTGTCGATTGAGAACGGTTCGGCGCCTCTCTCTCCGGGGTGTCTGGCTCAGATGATCGGTCGCGGCCGGCACGCTTCGCAGAAACCGATAGTGATACAATGTATCTACAAAATAAGAATTGGAGAATGACGATGCGCGCGCAAATCTTGAAATGGGGCAATAGTCTGGCCGTGCGAATTCCAAAGCCGATTGCAGAGGAAGCCAAATTGAAGGCCGGGGACCCGATGGAGATCCAAATAGCTGAACCGGGCTCCGTCCAGCTGCACCGCGTGGAGAAGATTCCCACGCTTGCCCAGCTTGTCTCCGGGATCACACCCGAAAACCGATATCCGGAAATCTCGGCAGGCCCGGAAGTAGGAAAGGAAGCCGTCGAATGGTGACCTCGTATATTCCGGAAGCCGGAGATATTGTCTTTTTGGATTTCGATCCCCAGGTTGGCCGGGAGCAAGCTAAGCGCCGTCCTGCGCTCGTGCTTACGGACATGCAATATAACCGTGCAAGTGGATTGGCAGTCGTGTGTCCACTGACAAGCAAGCGGAAGCCTTATCCCTTTGCTCTACCGGTCACCGTTGATCAGGTGGAGGGCGCGATTCTGGTTGATCAGTTAAAGAGCATGGATTGGGCAGGACGCAGAGCGCAGTTCCATTCAAAGGCTACGCCGGCGCTCCTGACCAAGGTCCGCAAATACATCGCCGTTCTACTTTCAATCCCAGAGACCTCACGCAGATAGAGCTTGATTGCAGCTAAAGACCTCTTCAGCATCGTCCGCGGGAGCAGTGGCGAAGTGTTCATATCCCACAGTTTCCGCCGCGTTTTCGTCAAGCGCGCGAGGGCAAGGCCGTGTAAAAACTCTTAAACGAGGTTTTTCTATGAGCTGGGGTTCGGGTTATCGTCCGTACGTTCCCGTGGCGCAGCGGCGAGCCAACGCCTTGCGCGAGGTTCACCGGCTCGCCAAGAAAGGCAGGCAGGTTTCGCCAGTCGAGATCGCGGGCCGCATGATCGCTTCTACCTTCTGGGGCAAAGCCTGGTGCGACAACCTGGAGTCGTACAGCGATTTCTCGAACCGGCTGCGCGGCCGCACCTACGTGCGCAATGGCTCCGTTGTAGATCTCCAGATCGAACCAGATAAGGTCAAGTCCATGGTCGGCGGCTCGATGCTCTACCGCGTCGCCATCTATATCCGGCCGCTGGCTGCGCCGCGCTGGAAAAGGCTCAAGCAACAGTGCGGCGCACAGATCGGCTCCGTGGTGGAGCTTTTGCAGGGCCGCCTCTCGACGAGCGTTATGGCCATCGTGACCAGCCGCGACAGCGGTCTGTTCCCGGCGCCGGCGGAGATCAAGATGTCCTTCTCCTGCCCCGGCTGGGCGGGTATGTGCAAGCATGTCGCCGCCACACTGTACGGCGTCGGCAGCCGTCTCGATCATAGTCCGGAACTTCTCTTCAAGCTGCGGCAGGTGGATCACCTCGAACTCATCAGCGAAGTCGGATGCCCTACGGCGGATCGGAAAGCCGCCGGCAGGAAGACGATCACCAAGGACCAGTTCGCCGGTGTCTTCGGCATCGAACTGGAGACCGACGGCGGAACAACCAAGTCTGCTTCCATGCAGCCGGCCAGACGGAACGGTCGCGAAATGACACGCTCCGAAAAGACCTTTGTGCCAGAAAGCAGGGGGGGCGGATCGCAGAGGCACAAAGGAAGCGGTGGGAAGCCGTTCGGCAGAAACAACTGTCGAAGAGCAGCAATGGGAACCTGCTCTCTCTGGCACCTACCGGAAAAACCGCGGAGGAGTCATCCGCACAATCCGTACGCGGCAAATCCACACGCCAGATTCGCGCTCTTTAAACCCTTGAGGAATCGGTTCCAGCAGCACGAGCATACAGAGAAGCTGGTCATGCTTTCGTCTTGCTTACCCACCGCCAGCGCGCCCTGTCGAGGAACGACGGCTCCACCTGCGCTCTTTTGCCCGCGACGATCGCATTGAAGCCCGGCATGAAGTTCGACTTCCGGGAATGGTCCCGGCGAATCTCAACCGTCAGCGACCTCGCACGCCGCATCCACGACCTTGTGGTCAGGTTAAATTCCGATGCTGTTTTGATCGTGCCAACAACCCTTGCATTATATCGTGTCAACAACCGTTGCATTATATTGCTTCGGCCTAAAAATCATGCAATACTCACGAATCGATCGTTCGGCTAGCGCGAAGCCGATTTTCCCTGATGTTGTCGGGCCAAAGCCGCTTAGGCGCGGGACTCGTGAAGAAGGGAGTGAGATCGTCGATGACCGTTCTAGCTCAAACCTGCCCGCAAGTTATTGCTACGCTTCCTGGGGACGCCCCTTTCTCGGGCATGCTCTCGAATTAAAACGGAACCCAGTTGCGCTCCTGCAGCGTGGGAGGGAACGGTGCGGACGGATTTTTCGGTTTTTCCTGGCTGGCCGTTATGTCTACGTACTTACAGGTACGCACGCCCACGAGTGGTTTTTTCAGGCTTCCGATGCTCAACTCGACCCAAAAGAGCTGTATCAGTTCACTGTACCGATGTTTGGAAAAGGCGTTGTGTACGACACAACCCCGGAACTTATGAGCGAACAGCTACACCTCTTGTATCCAGCGTTCCGAGAGGAACGGATGCAGCAGTACGCCAGCGTGATGATTCAGGAAACATATCAACAGCTGCGCTCCTGGAAGGATGAAGGTGAGATCGATCTGCTCTCGGTCATGGCTGAGCTTTCAACCGGAATTGCTGTGCGCTGCCTCCTCGGACGCGAGTTCCGGCAGCGGTTCTCTCCGCAGTTTGCCAGGCTCTACCAGGATCTACAAGCGGGAATCAATCTGGTTGCCTTTGTCAAGCCCTACTGGCCTTTACCGGCAATGCGCCGTCGCGACCGCGCGCGACAGCAACTGGCTACCATCATCGCACCCATCATCGCGGATCGGCGACGTTCCGGAATCGGAAATGAAGACTTTATAGATACTTTGCTTGCGGCTCGCTATTCCAATGGCGATGCGATGGACGACGAAACAATCCTTGGCATCTTGCTGGCACTCATATTTGGCGCCCTGCACAGCACGAAAGCACTCGCCACTTGGTCGGGTCTTTTGATGTTCGGGGAACCAACCTACCTCAAATCCGTGTTGGAAGAGCAACGCCGTGTTTTCCTGGTCGAGGATATTACGATCGCTTCTCTGAAGAAGTTAACTTTGCTCGAGAATGCCATCAAGGAAGCTGAGCGCCTATATCCGCCAGTCATTATGCTAATGCGAACGGCTCTGTGCGATCTGATGTTTGAAGATTGGATGATTCCAGCCGGAAGCATGATTATGGTCTCGCCCGCCCTTGCGGGACGTCTGGGAGAGACATTCCACAACCCTGAAAAGTATGATCCGGACCGCTTTGCAGCCGGGCGCGAAGAGGACCGCCGGACCAAGTATGCGTTGATCGGGTTCGGAGGAGGGAAACATCGCTGTATCGGTCTCCACTTCGCTTATCAACAAATCAAAGTGATCTGGAGCGTCCTGCTGCAAAACTTCGACTTACAACTGACGGAACAATCCTATAAGCAGGACTATTCGTCGACCTTTGTTGTGGGACCTCAGCGGCCTAGCATGGTCAGGTACCGGAGGAAGTGCCAGGGGCTGCGATGATTCGCCCAGGAGTTGCGCGGGGGACCGTTATTGTGACCGACGATGCCGGCACAAGCCTGTTTCTGCCAAACTCAAGTGCCGAATGGATAGTGGGTGGGCGAGGTAGTGTGCCCAGTTCGGCGTAAGCTGCGACGTGGGCACAGGAAGACGGAACCGATGATGATATCGCTATCCAGCTCACCCAGGATCCTCCCGGAGGCAACCAGCAGAGCGATCTCGCAGGCGTCCTGAATGGAGAACAGGCTGGGATCAATGCCTCCGGACAGAGCGTCTCAGGAGTCGAATAAATCACGATCGACGCCGACGGCAATCTTACCGGCAAGGGCCATGAATCCAACAACGGCACCAACCGGGCCGATACCATCGGTGGCCAAGTAACCATTGCTGAGGATGGGAGCTATATCGGAGACATCAACGTCAACGGGCAGTTCTCTCCACCGTACGGCATCGTGATTATGGCGCTGACCTCGGGCACCGCCCCAGTTGGTGCAGCAGTTACTCGAACCCGGTCTCTTGCGTTTCCTCAGATAGCAGGAGGATGGCAGCAAGTAGTGTGGGAACAAACGTGGGGAGATGAGGAATCCATGAGACTGTAACACGACCAGGCACAATTATGCTGACGATCCAGGGATACGTCTATGATTATCGCTTCTAATCAGCGATGAGGACCGAGTTCGTCCGCCGCACTCAGCAGGATCTCCCGTAAGCCTCTCCAAGCAGACTCGAAACGTTGATAGTGCCGAAGGCCACACTACGGACGATGAAAGTAAAGGCAGGCACCTCGCCACAGGCGCTCAGTGAATTTGGGGGTGAGGAAGCGATCCTTCAGTTCCGCTGTTCGAATCGGTTCCGATCTCAAGAGCCACGATGCATATCCAATTCTCAAGCATGTTGCTGGAGACATTCACTTGAGTTACATTAGCCTGCAAATTTGCCAGCAGATCCGGCACGAATCGATGAGCAAGCGGGAAACACCTTCAGAGATGTCGATGCGATCAGAAGATGACTTCTTGCATGCTCGCCTGGAACGCAGCATAACGACAGCACGCGATGCACTGCTTACCTATCAGCATGCAGACGGACATTGGTTGTTCCAGTTGGAGTCGGATGCCACCTTCCCAGCAGAATACGTGCTAATGCTCCATTACCTCGGCGAAACTCCGGAGCGCGCACTTGAAGCCAAAATTGGAGCCTATTTACGGCGCACACAAGGTGAGGGTGGGGGCTGGCCGCTACTCCATGGCGGTGCCTTCGACATGAGTTCGAGCGTGAAGGCCTATTTCGCTCTGAAGATGATTGGTGATTCACCAGACTTGCCGCACATGCAGCGGGCACGCGACGCGATCATTGCGCGCGGAGGCGCGTCTAGGAGCAACGTGTTTACGCGCATCCTGCTCGCCCTCTATGGTGTGATCGACTGGCGGGCCGTCCCTACAATGCCGGTCGAAATAATGCTCCTACCGAAGTGGTTTACGTTCCACATATCGAAGCTTTCATCTTGGGCGCGAACGGTGGCCGTACCGCTGCTCGTTGTACTAGCAAAACGCCCGTGCGCGCAGAATCCGAAGTCAGTGGAGATCGAGGAGCTGTTCGTCGGCTCGCCGCGCGACGTTGGACCGATCTCACGCGCGCCACACCAAAGCCAAGGCTGGTTCACGTTCTTCGCCTGCGTCGATGCGCTGCTGCGCGGGCTCGAGCGCTATTTTTCACCGAGGGTACGCCACAGGGCTATTGAAGAGGCTGTGCACTTTGTCGCCCAAAGGTTGAACGGCGAAAACGGACTCGGGGGAATTTTCCCTGCGATGGTCAACACGGTGATGATGTACGACACGCTCGGCTACACACCCGATGAGCCAGATCGCACGATCGCACGGCAAGCGGTTGAGAGGTTGCTCGTTATCGATGACGAAGAGGCGTATTGTCAACCGAGCCTATCGCCGGTTTGGGACACCGCGTTCACAGCGCACGCGCTGATCGAGGCTGGGGATGCGAGGTCATTCGAACGGGCAGTCCGGGGCCTCGATTGGCTGGTTCCGTTGCAGATTCTGGACATCCGCGGAGACTGGGTCGTGCGCCGCGCTCACGCACGGCCGGGCGGTTGGGCGTTCCAGTTCGCGAATCCGCACTACCCCGACCTTGATGACACCGCGGTTGTCGCGATGGCGTTAGATAAAATGGAGAGGTTGCACTCGATGGAAGACTATCGGAACGCGATCGACCGTGCCTCCGAATGGATCGTCGGCATGCAGAGCCGGAACGGTGGCTGGGGCGCGTACGAGCCAGAGAACACCTGTCGATATCTAAACAATATCCCGTTCTCTGATCATGGCGCATTGATTGATCCACCCACGGCTGACGTTTCGGCGCACTGCTTAGCGTTCCTCGCGCAACTGCCCGCAACCCCAGAGCGCATAGCGGCAGCATTGCGCGCGAAACACTACATCCTCGCGGAACAGGAAGACGACGGAAGCTGGTACGGACACTGGGGGATGAACTATGTCTACGGAACATGGTCGGCGCTGTGTGCCCTATGTGCGGCGGGAGTTGACCCACATGCATCCTCGATTCAGCGTGCCGTTCAGTGGTTATGCTCGATCCAAAATCCCGACGGGGGCTGGGGTGAAGACGACGCCAGCTATGATCTTGGCTATTGTGGATACCAACGTGCCACGAGCACTGCATCACAGACCTCGTGGGCCTTGCTCGGTCTCATGGTGGCCGGCCACGAGCAACATCAAGCAGTTAGACGAGGTGTTCGATATCTATTAGATACACAGAACCAGAGTGGGCTATGGGATGAACTCCGCCACACCGGGGTTGGCTATCCGCGCGGCGTTTATCTGCGCTATCACGGATACCCTAAATACTTTCCATTGTGGGCGCTCGCACGCTATCGTAATCTGATCTCGCAAAGGGCGCAGGTCGACAGCCATGGCAAGTGCGCGCCCGATCCTCGGGAGCAGCTGAGACAAGAGGTCGGATCTTGAGTGGATCGACCGCGAGTATGCTCCGGCGACGTATCGCTGACTTGCCAACCCCCCTCGGGGTGTGCCGCTTGTGGGGAATGTCTTCCAACTCGCGCCAGAGAGGATTCGCCAGATCCTAGAACGCTGGGCGGAGGAATTGGGCACACCGTATCGCATTCAAATATTCTCCACTGCTACAACGGTGTGGACTGATCACGTACTGTATCAAACGGTTTTGCGCGAGTGCCCTCATCAATACCGGCGTTTCGCGCCGTTTCAATCGGTGCTGAGCGAAATCGGTTGCAACGGGTTCGCATCTGCCAAAGGTAGCGATCGGCAAGCCCAACACAGGCTAAAAGGTCTCGGGGACGGAGTAACCACCCCTCTTTTTCCAGTTTATGGTTAAGGGGATTGGCGCCGAAACACATGCCCGAACCACGCCACGATTCCTGGAACTATTCACTACGTGGGCGTAAGTTCAGGATACGTGTAAAAAGTGGTCACAGTAGTATCGGCTGGGCGGCGCGGGTGCGTTTGGCGATCTCCCCGACGATTCCTCGACTGGCTCGACCGGCTATTTTGCTTTGAATCTGGCGAACGCTGAGGTCTGTGGACGTTGCGAGTGCCTGAATTTCGCTGATGATTCTCTTTGGGATCGCTGGACGCCCCAGATGCTTGCCTCGCGTCTCCGCGGCTCTCATGCCGGCGGTCACCAGTTCACTGATGAGCGAGGACTCCAACTCGGCCATGGCGCCGATGATGGTGAACATCGCTCGACCCATGGGGCTATCGGTGTCGATTTGGTCCTGTACGCTGACGAAGCGTACGCCGAGATGATTGAACTCTTCCAGCGCCGTCAGCAGATGGCTTGTGCTGCGGGCGAAGCGATCGAATTTCCAAACCAGGACGCAGTCGATCTCGCGGTTTCTCGTCGCCGCCATCAGTGCACTGAGCTGCGGGCGGCCTTCCCGGCGGCCTGAAATGCCAACGTCGCAGCAATCCTGGACAACATTTAGACGAGTGCGCATCGCATAGGCCCGAAGGCCGTCATACTGCAGGTCCGGCTTCTGCTCGGCGGTCGAGACCCGCAGATAGAGGGCGGTACGGGTTCCATCCTGTGTCTTGGATGGCTTGCGCTTTCGTCCATAAAGGTTTTCCTTTGCGGACACTTAATCGTTCCCCGTATCCCCTTTAGAATACAGGCTCCGCCCGACCCCTGCGGCGAACCCTTTTCTGGACACTTTTATGACAGCGATCAACCGCACCGCGTACCCGCGCCTGGATGCGCGGTTGAACCATGAGGAACTCAGTACCCGCTATGCGTTGGCTGAGGCGGACCGAGCCTTCATTCGAGCAAGCACTCGCGGAGAGGTGGGGAGCCTAGTGTTGGCCATGCTGCTTAAAACGCGACAGGATTTTGGGTGCTTTCCAGTTTACTACTTATGATAGCGATCCTCTTCCTGAACCCTGTCCTGTAGGGTTCGATCAGTAAAACGGCTTGTGGGGAAGGTGCTTCGCCCTTCCCTCGCTCCAGCCAGGCGATGACCCTGCCTGTCTTCCGTTACCCATCCCTGCGGGCCTGCTTCCTGCCCGCAACGCCGCCTCTCAGGGAAAAAACAACAGCTGGTCAAAACGAGATCACGGGCCATGCCGCCTTCCAATCTCCCGAGTGAGAGTAAACGGCAATGCATTGGAATCGACCGTTCCAGTCCAGTACGGCATCAAGCTGATTCCTTGCATATCAAGGTTTGCCGCCCGCTGTGGAACACCAACACCTGTGTACTCCGCGCTGAGTGTGTACTGTCCCGGAGTCAGATCCAAAGCCCATATTTTTTCCTTGGGCGCACTGTAGTCCTTAAGATCAATCGACAAAACGAAGGTTGCGCCCACTGGAAGCGGAACAACCATCGGGTCAACCCGCCCCGCAATGAACCCTGGGCCTGTCACGTCTAGGTGAAGTAGCTTGCCGTGGGGATCTGTGAGCAGCAAATGAATTCTGTCGGCATATTGCTTCTTGCCATTGGCCAGCATCATGCCCAGATTGAGGATGAGGTCCTCATCTCCCGCATTGTGCAGCTCGGCCCGAAAAACAGGCCGCGCGGATGCGTCCTGAATCTGAGTCAAGGTAAGCCGGAGAGACGCTACGCTCTGTGTGTTTCCTGAGCGTATTTCCTGAGCATTCGTCGTACAAGCCGCCCAAAGACCGAGACCGAGGACCAAAGCCCGGCTCACCTTGCGAAAAAGTATCATGATCACGACATTGTTTCCTCCACCCTCCCCCGTATGATAAGGGACGTTTCTTCTTGCTGCCCGCAACGCCGGCCCTGGTTTCGGATGGCTGCGCCGCTCTAAAAGCAATAATTCCACAAGCCCCTCAAGGGCTCCTCCCCTTGCGTTTGCTACCCCCGCGTTCGCCACGTGGCGTTCGGCATTTCATGGAAATGCCAACTACCACAATCCAAAACCGGAGGACTCAAGGCCATGAAGACAGTCGTTTCCATCCTCAACGCTTCCATCCGCTTTCTGTTCACTTCCACATTTCGTATCGACAACCCGCCTTTCATGCCGCTCGTGATTGAAGGCATCGGTGCAGGCCCGCGCGGCCTGCCCGTTATTTCTGTCACTCACTATGGCTGCAAAACGGCGATGCCGTGCGCGACCCCGAAATCTGCTTTGAGGCCGAACTCAGTGGTGAGCCTATCTGGAAGCTCTCCGCAGTCGGCGTTCATGATCGGTATGCAAGGCGGCGGAAGCATGACCAGCACAGTCACGAGACGGGCAGATCGTAGAGCTTTATCCCTACTCCTTTCGCAACGATTACATGCGCATTGAGCAAATGGCTGTCGAGGAAGACGGGCGAGACTCCAAGGGCGAAAAGGCTGTGCCGCGTGGGCCACAAGGTGATTTTTGGGCTGTACGACTTCGAGAGCACTGGGATAGGAATCTCGCTGCGCAAGGGTTCGACTGCGCGTTTGGTCAGCGGCTGAGAGAAAGGAGCAACTAACCATGACGCCCGAGGAATCGGTTCACCGTTTAACGCTTAACGAGTTGCTGACCAAAGAAGGTCGCAGCTTTGAAGACATCGCCGAGGTCGTCATGTTTGGCGATGAGAACGCGCCAGCGCTCTGCTCCGAAGGCTGCGAAGTGGAGCCGGATGGAACTTGCCAACACGGCTTCCCTTCCGTGCTCCGCGCCGCAGGGCTGATCTAGCAAGCCAGGAGGGCGGTGCGCAAACACCGCCCTTTGACCCACAACGATGCACACACACTCTAGGAGAAAAATGCCATGAACACCGCTGCTATCACCACAGAGTACCAGCCCAGGACGATTCAGATTTGTGAGCTTCGGGAATCCCCCGACAACCCCCGACAGACCTTCGATAAGACTGCCCTGGACCAAAATGCCGCATCCATCAAGGCCGAAGGCATCCAAGTCCCGCTCATCGTGCGCGTCCTCGACGGCAAGGCCGGGTACTAATTGATTGCCGGCCACCGCCGCTTGCGTGCCGTGCGGATCGCCGGGCAAACGGCGGTTCCCTGCATCCTTCGCCGCTATACGGATGAAGGGGCGCGAACCGCGCGTATTCTGCAGAACCTTTTGCGCTTGCAACTATTCGCATCATGCTCAATCAACTCGCACCGGCGTGAACCCCTCTCAGCGCTCCCTCCAACGCACTCCGGCGCAGCCAGTTGGGGCCGCGGGGGAGACGCTCCCCAGCCTGTTGGCCAAGCGAACATAGTCTGCCACCGTGGAAGAATTCGGCGCGTAGTCCACCACAGTCATCCCATCGGCCAGTGCCTCGCTCACTGCCGGCCTGCTACCCACCACGAAGGGCAGGAGCCCGGCTCCGAGTTGCTGCTGGAGGATTTCGCGAACATCCAGATGCAGTCGCAGAGCGGGGTCAAACTGATTCAACAGATAAATAGGCTGGATCGCGTGCCCAGCGGAATCTTCCCGGCTGGCGAAGACCGACTCCACCGCAATGAGGCTCATAACCGAGCTCAAATCCGGAAGAAGCGGTGCCAAGACGACAGGCGCGAGAGGCAGCAGATGTTGCATCACTCTCTTGGAGGCCGTTGGAACATCGATCAGGATGCGGTTCGAACCACGCGCGCTGCGCAGTGACACTTCACGGAGCAATTCGTTCTCCTCCTTCCGAAGGAACTGCTCTGCATCCAGAGTAACGCCCTGGACCGGAGAAGAAGTGCTGCCAGGCGGCGGTCCAAAGGTCCGGACGACGTCTGGTTTGACAATACCTGGCTTAACATCACGCGACCCAAAAAAGAGGGGCAACAGTCCCAAGGATGTGGTTTCGGCTAAAAGGACCTGTTCCCCGTGCGACGCCAGACCGCGACCGAGCGTGGCCACTAGGCTAGTCTTCCCCACGCTACCAGCCATTGAGAAGACTGCAGCCGCCGGCACGGAGCCGTTCGACCTCTCCTCCATTGTCCCGCGCCTGGGCGGATTCGCCGGGCCGGACGACGCTGCCCTGGAGCACAAACCAGCGCGCAGCGACATGCGTCTTTGCCTGTCTCAGGTGCCCGGCCTCGGTCGCCGGATTCGCGGCAGTGGTTTCTGGGCTTGCGATCAGCGGCTGCAACCCGCCGGCAGGTTCATCCCCTCCCTGCATCTTTCTTCCCAACTCGTCTATACCGAGAGCTGAACTAATTGGAGCGGCAATCTGCACCTCTAGATTCGCGTTTGATTCCGCGGCCGCCCGTTTTGTCGACATCCGCCAGCCGAACCACGCCCGCGTCGCACTGCGCGAAGCGGAAAAATCACGATACTTGGAACGTTGAATACTGACCCCGGAATAGATTGTCACGATTCCTTCGTGTGTTCAGGTAAGCGGTCTACTTGAGACTCGTCGCGCTTACTGCCACCGCAGGCCGCCCGAAAGGGCTTTGTGCGCCGCATTAGGACCGTGAGCCCGAAGGCTTGAGTGATGCTCAGCTACGGGCTGGCTACGCGCCGGGGCGATTGAGCCATATACCCCGCCTAGGCCAGCACGAGTCTCGTTTCCGCACATGAACCTGAAATGCGGCCGGGGCGGGAACGGATGCGACTCCCGGTTCGCTACTTCGGCGACGATTGGTCCCAGGTGTTCCGCCTGGTGGAGGATCACGCTCCCTCTCTGGGCCAGTTCAAGCAGCGCCAGAACTAAGCCTTGTTGAGCATCGGTGGAAGGTTGTTCTCCGAACCATGGTTCGGTCGAGATCGTTTGTTCTTGACCAAGCGTGGAAAGCTGGTTGGTCAACCATTCCAGGTGATGCTCAACGCTCAGCTCGATCGGCTCTGTGAACGGCGGCGAAGCAGCTTTGCTCCTTGCTCCGAGGGGCTGCGCGGAGACTAACATAGATTCCGCGCAGCGGGCTTTGGGGGGAGCGCTGGAGATCAAACAGCAACCCTCTCCTTGTCCCAGGCCAGGGTTTCCATGACTTGGCCTGCTAGAAGCAGCGGATCAAAAGGCTTCAAAAGGACTGCCTCAACGGGCAGACGGGAGAGGGTTCTCCTATTGCCCCCCGTGCCTTTGCGGTTAGGAATACGACAGGTATTTGCCGGGTCGAGCGTGTCGCCTTGAGCACATGCAACGTGGCGGGGCCGTCCATGCCCGGCATCATTACATCGAGCAGAATGGCGTCAGGCTGGTTGCGCGTGGCAAGCTCAATAGCATGCACTCCATCTCTGGCCTGTAATACACACCAGCCAGCGATGATTTCTAAGCTGAACGCGATTACTTGCCGCAGGTCATCATTGTCATCTACGACCAGAATGCAGGGTGGTTTCACAAGAAGGCTCCTTTGGGGGAAACTGCAATCAGCAATCTGGGAGCTGTCCGGCTAGCGCTTCTGTCTGCTTACCGGACGAGAATACGATGCAGTAATTGTGACAGTATCAGGGGCGAATCTCAAGCACGTGCCTACCACTTTCAGGTGACAAATTCTCGAAGCTGGCGCAGCCGTTTTGGGGTAAAGCAACCGTCCAAAGGGCCCATTTCGTCGCGAATCGTTTGCCGCCATACTCCAGCATGGTTTATGGCGCGGAAGGACAATCAACGATCCCTTACGGAGAAAAGGAGCGTGCCGCTTATGCGCTTAAAGGATTCGATCTTGCGCCGCTTCGTGCCACGGAGTTGATCCATAAGCGCGGCATCTTGCACATAGAGAGCGCCCGCAAAAGCCGCGGGAGCGGCAGCCGCGGCAGTAACATCGTTTGCTTGGGCGGCGGGATTGGGATTGCTGGGAAATCATGCTTGCGAGCCCGATGCCCGTGCCTGAACCAATTCGCCAAGCATAGCCTTGAACGCGTGGCGAGTCGGTCTTGACACAGTTCGCAGCCGCTGCCCTAGAAAGTGAACGCAAAGCCGACGGTGGAGCGTTGTTGGATGTATTTTCCTGGAGGTTGAACATACGTGACCTGTGTCGAATACGTGTCATCCAGGCCCTCTGGGAGAAAACCAAGGTAGCTGTCCCGAATGATCTTCGGGTTCGGGCTCCAGGTTTCGCCGAAATCGGCTCGCATCGTAAAACGCGGGGTCACCCGATACTTGAACCCAGCGCCGTATTGCACGCCGAACTGGAAGATACCTCCGCCATCGAGAGGACGTGTGCTGCCAAAATCGAAGGCTGCTTGAATGAGGCCGATATTGGATAGGCCCAGCCTGAAATACCCCGCGGGTTTTTTCAACGGTGCGTCTGACAAAGCGATGAGCTGGAAGGCAGGGCCGGCTGTGATGTAAGGGTCGCCACCGGGACTTCCTGGGGCGCAGGTTAAAGACGGTGTTGTAGGCAAAGCGCCGCGTAACCAGACCGACGGTGGCGACATCCAACTCCGGTTCCTTTTCGGGATCCGACGAAATTGTATCCGCGACGAGTATGAATTTCGTTTGTTGACGAGTATAGGAGAACTCGTTCGAGACCCAGTTCCAGGTGTTGAGAGTCAGAGAGATTCCCGCCGCCCATCCATCGAAGACCCCATCCCCGAGACCGAGAAAGTATTCGGGTTTGTTGCTGTCACTGGACGAAATATCGAGCAGAGTGGTTTCCAGAATGTGATTCCGGTAGTTGGAATAGCCAAGATTCAGAGCGATCTCGTAGTGTGGTGGATCCCACTTGTGGGCCTCCACACGTGCTCTCGCCTCCTGGTCCAATCCGGAGGGCGCGGCGGTTGACATGCTTTCCCACGTGCGACGCCGCAAGAGGGGCGGTTCGGTCCCGGCAACTCTATACTCTGTGCCGGACGCATCGCTTTTTTGCCAATTGCCGGTCTCTTCTCCCAGCTCGCCCTGCGTCGCCAGGAACTCGTGAAGCTTGATCCCTCCGGCAATTCCGGTATATATCAAATTGCCGCGATAGAGCGTGTCTTTAATCGTAAGCATTGTATTGCGCTCACTGCGTTCCAAGAAGGGCGCGCGTGTCGCTACTGTCGTCGGCGTCGCCCGAGGGTTGGCGCAATCGTTGAGGCGTAAAGCGGACGCGTCGCCGTCTGTGATCAAGCGGTCTCCGGTCGAGTTATAGGCATCCCGCGGTACCCACGGTCGGGGCACGAGGTCGATGCTGTCTACGCATCCGGTGAACTCGAGGTCATTTGTCACCTTCGACCGTTCGTTATCGAGATATTGGTCGATGACGTGAATAAAAGTTTTCTGCTTGTAGGAAAAAGCGATCCCGATATCCTGCGTGGAAGACGCGGTGAGTACAGGCTCGCCGTCGAACGTCTCGCCAGTCTGGAAGACACGAAGATGATGCCGGGATGAAAACGTATTGGTGGTCTTCTGCATAGTGAAAAGAGGCTGATCATCTCCCAGGATCAGCGTCGACATTGGGGCCTGCGTGTAGGTTTGGTTCCCCGCCAATGTCTTCACGGTTTGGAATGTGGCCGCAGCGGTGAGCGCATCGGAGGAGGTCCAGCCAGCGGCCAGGAAGGCCCGGCGAAGCGCCTCCGGTTTTCCGATAAAAATGAGATTCGTGATGTCGGAAGGCTTGTGGGTTGTCTCGGTCCTAGTGCGGAACGGGAGGCTTTTGACCATGGCGTTGAACTGGGTAGCCTCTTCCCCGGAAAGGTTCATATGCGGCACGCGTGGCGTATACGTCTTCGCCGTGATGACCGGCTTATTGAACTCAATGTCAAGTTCGGTCCCCGCGTTGTAAAGAATCTCCGGTTCAGCGAATCCCAGCACCGCGGGACCTGATGAGCCCGTGAAGATATAAGCGATGGGATCAATCTGGGCGAGGGAAGCGATCTGGTTCTCCGCCGAGTGTCCCAGCGTTCCAGTGGAACGAATCCCCTGGATCTTGCCCTTGTCGGTCACGCTTTCCCGCGAATTCTCCACCTTGAAGACCCTTGCATCGATCGGCAGCGTACGCTCGTCCGGAAACTTGATCGAACGGAAGTGCACAGTCAGCGCCGCGGTTTCATGCCGGATACCCCATCCCACCTCATGGACCTCGACGATCGTTCCATCGAACTCACTGCCTTGTGGAATCAAGATATCGCCCTGGAATATCCCCGGGGAGATCAGTACGGCCCGTACCTCTGTTCCCTTTTTCGCAGTCCGGGAGGAGAGGGGCTGGAGCAGACGTACGGTAAGGCGGCTTTCTGCGGGCACACCGGTAACGGTGCTCAGTTCAGCCAAAGGCCATCGTGTGACTTGACCCTTGGCCGAAGTAACACTGAACCCCGAGCCATCGGTTATCCAGCGGCCGTGCTCGACCTCGCCGCTTGCAGTTGTCGTGATGGATTCCCCGTCAGAAAGAAACTGAAGGTAGATCTTCTGCGGGCCGCTCCCGGAAGCGGCGTAGATCCGGCCGGTTGCCTCCTGCCCAAGCAGAATCGCGGTCTTGAGGGTCTGTGACTCACCGGACGCGTGAAACACAAGCGCGTTCTCGGAAAAATGGACATTTGCGGCGTTATCGAGTTGAGCATGAATCGCCTGGATATCTCCGACGAAAGTGGCCGGCCTATTCGTCGACGGATCGATTCCGCTGACGGCGAAGGCCCACGGAGTGTCGCTGGTCTTCGACTCTTCCATGCTCGCCTGGGCAAAGGGCACACGTCCAAGCAGGCGGCCCTTTCCGGAGTCCAGTTGATAGTAACGGAGCCGATATTGCCGCCCCTTTTTCTCCGGAGAGAGTAGCAGCAGCGCACCCTTGCCATCCATGATCGTCCACGCCTGAAGGGCATGCGTGGCGATGCGGCCGGTCTTCTCCGTCGTGGTGCGTTTTCCCTTAACCGCGGAAGTCGCCCTTACGGTGGCCATCGCCTTCCCGTCAGGCGCACCCGGCTTCTTCTCGATCGCGAGTTTGGTAATCGTAGCCTGTTGTGCTTCAAGCTTCGATCCAAGCAACGGGATGGTCAAGGCCGCGGTTATACCAAGGGTCAGATAAAGATAAACTATCATCCGTCGTCGAGAGCGCATGGAATATCCAAGTTCGAGGTCGCCAGCTATTGGCTCCAATTCTATCTGTTGTCCTGACCTTGGCTGACGCAGAGAAATCTCGGGACGAATCTGATTCTGCGGTGCTCGATTAAGGTCAAAGCCTGCGATGATCTTTAGCCAGAGCTTCCGCGCAATCAATGAGCGGAAAAATCGACGGAGGACTCCTCCACTCAATTGAGACCCAAAGAAGCGATCGGTTGCGGCCTCTGCGGAATTAGAACCAAAGAGCAGCCCGGACTTGCCATCTCCAGGGCCTAGCTTTCCTGTACCAGGATCGGCGTTAGTCTGCAACCGTTTAGGTTGCAGTCAGAACGCAGCGACACGACTTCCGACTGGCGAACTCGCTGAGTGTTCTAATCACCGAGGGATTGGTGAGGACGATTCTCATCTAGCCGCTCGAAGATCCGCTTCGACGTATGCCGCCGCTTCATGGGTCTCTGCTTGTCGTCGTTCAGAATCGCGTCGATCACGCTCAACCACGGTCCCAGCTTCGGATGCTCGATCGGCTGCTGCCGCTGGTAGCCTGGCGGCACCGCATACTGCAGCATCTTCCGTACCGTCTCTCGCGACAGCCCGAATTCCCTCGCTACCGCCCCGCTGACTCCTGCCCTCAACTCGAACCGCTCGCCGTACACGTCCGTAGATCTCCACCTCGCACATCCCTTCGGTGTTCCATGAGCACCTCCATCCATGCAAATGCTCACAACACCAAGTCTCGGCGGTGGCCTACTTTTACTCCGCCGCAAAACACCGCGCCCGCGACGTTCTGTGGCCTATTTTTGCTCCGGCGCGTATAGTATCTCCCGTTGTTTGCCGCCCTTGCCTTGCCTGCTTTTGACGGAACCGGCCCGCTACCACAGTACCACGTCAGTCATCCGCAAAGCGGCCACCAAGCCCGTCTGCAGCAGGATTTGCAGCAGGGCGTAATTGCGTTTGATCAATCCGTGTTTGAAATCGTAACTTCAGCAGGCCGTTATTGATGGGCAGTATATCGGTGAGTTGTTCAAATGGATCAAGCAGCACCTGTGGAAGGCATTCGATGGCACCAGTAAGAACGCGGTGATGACCCAAAGTTGGATCGCAGTATCCGTTTATGTCCTCGTCGCCATCGTTCGGAAGCGCCTGGGCCTGGAGACCAGCTTCTACCAAATCCTACAGATTTTGAGCGTCACCCTCTTTGAGAAAACGCCCATTCTACAGGCCCTTCACACACCCGCCTCCGAGAGCGATTTACTCGACCCCGGCAACCAGTTGATTCTGTTCGACCTCTAACCGGACAGTACTGAAAGAAGTGCAGCGGGTCTTAAGGAACAGGGATCAGCGTCGCCGTACCTCTGGCTTTACTTTAGTCCTATTCGAGCGCGCGGTGCTCTTCGTAGCCTTGTGCCGGGCGGAATGATTACAGCTCCTGTTGCGAATCGTGAAAATTAAACTCGATGTTCACGCGTCTTCCGACGGCGACGCATCTAAAATTCTGACATCATCGTTACCCGCGTGGCCGTGCGGGGAGGACCGAATCCGCCGGTCTGGCGGCCACCACCGCGGGCCCCCCACGTTTCTTCATACGCGGACAGTAGTAGAACTCGCCGCCTGATTTTCCCGGCTCTGCAAGGACTCTCTTTCTCAGGCGTGCTTCTGCTGTTCTTTCTATCGTTCTAACCCCGCTCCGCCCTGCGGTCGCGCCTTTGTGCGCCTCTGCTTGCCATGCCTTTGTTTTCACCTGCCATGGAGGTTTTCGATGAAACTCCCTCGCTTCACCATCGCTGCCCTGGTGCTGGCTGCGGCCGCATCCTTCGCCCAGGCTCAGTCCCACACCCTCGGCAACCTGAACGGCAAATATGAATTTGACGCTCATGGCGATCGCCTCACGCTCCTTGCTCTGATTGACCAGCCAATGAGCGACGTCGGGTATTTCAACTTGGACGGAAATGGCCACGTCACCTCGGCAAACATCATGGAAAATGTCGGCGGCACGGACTCAGTCGTCAACGACACCGGCACCTATTCCCTCAATGCCGACGATAGCTTCACCATCACCCTCACCGGCACAGAGAGCCGCCGGTTCAATGTCTTCCCCATGGACGTCGATCCGTCCACCGGCATCGCACAGGGTCTCCACCTACTTGACGTAGGCTACGGAGATGGGGCCGGCGATGACCTCGCCGGCCAGGGCGCTCGTACCGTGGACCCACCCGGCGGTTGGCAGCAAAGCAATCTTGCCGGCACTTATGATGGCGGGTTCTCTGGCGTCAACACCCTGGGTCAGAAGGACTCCGGCGTCTGGGAACTCACTATCGACGCCAACGGAAGTATCACCGGCAAGGGGCATGAATCCATCAACGGGATGAACCAGGCTGATGCCGTCAGTGGCCAGGCCACGGTCGCAACCGATGGGACCGTCACCGGCACCGTTGTCATCAATGGCCAGTCACAGCCCCTTACGGGTCTCTTGGGCATGCTCACGGGCAGCGGGCTCGGGCTCTTGTCCGCCAACTCCGTCCAGTCTCAGGCAGCCTCTGCACCGCCTCCCTTGCAGTTGCTATCGCTGCTCGGCACCGGGGAAATACTGGGACAATGGGAGCAGTTCTGAACGAGAAGCGGCCTGGGCTAAGGCCCAAACCAAAAACGTAATTGTTTATTGTGTCAAGTTATTTAAAATTAATAACTTGCCGCGATAACTGCGCGCATTTCGGCTCTGCTCAGGAGCCGCTTTCGTCCAGGACTCCTAAGGTGAGGCTCCGTCGTGGGAGGCCTCTGGATTTGAGATTGCGACGCCGGTGGGCGATGCGAAGCCGCAAACGATCCGCAATCACTTGCAGGCAACAGCGGAGCGAATCCAGCAAGAACGGGGTGAGGAAAGGCAACTGAATCTGTTCAAAAGGTCGGAAGAGGAATGGGAGCGACAACCTTTCCAGCTTCAGAGTCGAGAACCCGAAACTTCCATTCCCAAAGATCCATTCCTCCGCAGGTGTAGAGAAAGGTCTCCCGGGGCCGCAGTTGGAAATCCCCCAGGATAGTCCGATTCACCCTCGTCCTCCGGAAAAAGCTGGGGAACTTCTCACCGCGAATGTGAAAGCTGAAACCGAGCCCGTCTCAGCCAAAGAAGGATGCGGAATACCTCATCAAAACTTGCAAGGTCCAGGTAATCCGGTACCGCCAGCATCCGGGCTCACCATGGGGCTCACTTTGCGCAATACTGCTCGTAGAATCAGCCGCTTGAAGGGTGTTTGTGTTTTCATCCCTCCAGCCTGCGACCGAAGCTTCAATCACGCCTGACCACCGGGCTCCTGCTGCTCTCCAATTAACGGAGCAGCCAGAGCTTTTTAGTACCTTAATGTTTTGTTACAAGAAAGACGGCCCGATTTCTTGGGCCTTCTTTCTGTGGGAGGTAGGAAATTCGCTTCAGTGGCGTTGCGATTCGAGGATGGCAACCCGTTCCCGTAGGGCTCCTATTTCGCGCAAGGCAAGAACATCCGCTTGCGCCCGCGACTCGGAAATAGCCGCCATAATCGCTTGATATTGGCTTGCATTTTGCTTCTCGATCCCCGCAATCTGTTTCTCCAGCCCGTCGATTCGTACCTTCACTTCACGCAAGTCTGGCGCAATCACATCCTGAATGAGATGCTGGAGCGTCTGGAGGACGTTTTCAGTGATAAGGTTTCTTCTTTTCATAGTACCGTGACAGCCGCCAAAAACCCATATAAAACGCACCGATCAGGCGATCTCCTGAACCTCACCGTCCTCTTCATAGCAAGCCCCGCAGATCAATCGAGCATGGGCCTTGGCCCACGCGTTCTGACGGCACACCGGGCAGATGAATTTCGTCTTAGACGCGGCCTTTGTTTTTGCCCCCTGGCTCTGGAAAGGGCTTTGCCAGTGCAGTGCAAAACTCGATTGTAGAAGTTGCTGCGCGGCGATCTGGAAAGGGCTGGCCAGCTCGCCGCCGTGCCCTTTGCTTGTGCGGCAGAGCGGCCCTTTGCGATCCTTTCGCAATGCCGGCACTGGCAATGTACTCCTCGATGTGGTAGTCGAGGAAATGCTTGAGGGATGAAGAGTCCTCGTCGGGGCTTCGAGTGCAGCTTTCTGGGAAGGATGAGCGAAAGATCTCCGAGTTGTTCGGCAACCGGACACAACCGGTTCGTGTGATGAGGCGGGCGCTGATTTTGCAGCAACTGCATCGTGGTTTGGGGGCAGCGCAAGTGGCAGTGAATGCCAATGTGGCAGCCACAACGGTGCGGGCGATTGCCTACGCTACCAGGACGACTCATTATAGCGTTTTCACAATTACCGTGTCCTGGTGAGAGTTGGCTATGTGCAGGCGTTCTTTGATTGAACGCCTGCGTGGAGTATTGTTTCTTGGGATACACCGATTGTGAAAACGCTATAGAAGAAGGCATTGCACGAAAGGCCTCGTCTTGGGGCAAAGCCGCTTTTGGACAACAGCGAGAAGCAGCGCATTGTTAGCACCCACAGTAGGGCGGGAAACAATCCCGATTTTTACTGGAAAGCCACGAGCTACAGCCGTGGCGAGAAAAAATTTGGTGCGTGGCAGACTTGGATGAGTAAGACATCGCTCGCATGGAAGGTAGGTTGGCGGTTTACGAGAAGCCTTGGTCCGAGCATGAGCCAGTGGTCGGCATCGATGAAAAACCGGTCACGCTACACCAGGGTGTGAGACAAGCACTCCCGATGAAGCCCGGATGCGCGGCCAGACGAGATTATGAATACAAACGCTGTGGCGGCGCCAACGTGTTTTGCGGAGTCGAAACCAAAGCTGGGGTGCACTTTACCAAGGCAATGGCAAACCGCTGCTCGTCTCAGTTTGCCGGCTACCTTCTGCATATTGCCGCCAAGTATCCTCAAGCTGCCACCATTCATCTGGTAATGGACAACATCAGTTCACATACGCGTAAGGCGGTGGTAAACCAGTTTGGAGACCAGATTGGAGGCTGCCTTTGGGATTGCTTTTCCGTTCACTAGACACCCAAACACGGAAGTTGGCTCAACCAGGCTGAGATCGAAGTGAGCCTGCTCAGCCGCCAGTGTCTTGGAAAACGCAGAATCGCTGACCTGCCTACACTTTGCGGCGACGTTGATGCTTGGGGACGCCGCGTCAACCGTGACCACACCATCATCGACTGGAAGTTCACACGCAAACAGGCCCGCCGCAAACTGCATTACTCAACCACACGGGCACGATACCAGTAGGCAATGGCTTACCAGATCCGCGGTAATTTGCAAGTTACTTCCGCGGAACATCGTTTCGTGGTCGCCGGGAGCCCAAAGGACTTCGACGCCCAGTTCAGCGACTCTTTCCCATCCGTGAGAGGCGGAGGCGCCCGCCACTTGGCTAGAGTCGGTCGCGCGGATTAGAGTTATACGGACCGGGATGCTTTCCGTGCGAAATTGCTGCAGCGCGGCAAACACCTGCAGTGTGGAATTACGCATAAATTGCGGCAGGGGGACGTTCAACCTGTTAGAAAGCCTGCTCATTTTATTCCAATGTTTGACGTAGAACCGGTCCCGTGCCTCCTTGATTATGCGTTTGCCTGCTCGCCAAAGGTATCTGAGCTGTCCGGTGGGGGAAAGGCCATGCAGCTTCGCCTTGTGGCCAGCCAGTTTGGCCGTCAGAATTCTAGCGCGAGACTTGCCGCCTTCAATCGATGCCAGGCTCTCCGCGTATCCAGGGAGCCACGAATCGAAGAGTACCAGCAGAGCAACTTCTTTTCCTGCGAACAGAAGCTGGCGCGCAATTTCTACGGCTAGTGGTCCCGCCGCGCACCAGCCGGCAAGGCGGTAAGGGCCGTGTTGCTGAACCCTCTTGATATCGGAAACATAGCGCACAGCCCTTTCTTCAATGGATTCGTTCCCGTCCTCCGGCAACTCGCGTAGTCCGTAAAATGGCTGATCGTTTCCTAGTGCGTCTGACAGTCCGTGATAGATCAGATACGAATGGACCATGAAGAGGGGCGGTTTAGTTCCGGATGTCTGTACCGGAACCAACGATGAGATCGGCACCTTGTCTCGCAAAACTCTTCCGAGTGCGGAGAGGGTTTGCGTGTCAAAGATTGTCGTGATGGGCAGATTCGATTCGAATTCCTTATTAATGCGCGCGAAGAGGCGAACCAGCAGAATGGAATGGCCCCCGAGGTCGAAGAAATTATCGTTTCTGTTGACGCAATCGACGCCGAGGACTTCGGACCATATCTTCGCGAGCCTCTGTTCTTCTTTTGTAGATGGAGGACGGGAGGCTATCCGCAAAGAAGACGAATTTGGAGCGGGCAGCGCTTTACGATCCAATTTGCCGTTAGGAGTGAGAGGCAGGGAGTCAATGCGGAGAAAGGCTGCCGGAACCATATACTCCGGCAGGGAAGCGGAGAGATGAGGACGCAGTTGTTCGGCGCCGATGTTCTGATTGGCGCCGTCGGCAAGGGTGTAGTAAGCGGCCAGGCGCTTGTCGCCAGGTGTATCTTCGCGTGCGATGACGATGGCTTGGCTTATCCCTGGATGCTCGGCTAGTCGAGCTTCTATCTCGCCGAGTTCGATGCGGAAGCCGCGGATCTTGACCTGGAAGTCATTTCGGCCCAGGAACTCGATGTTGCCGTCAGCCAGCCAGCGCCCCAGGTCTCCGGTCTTGTACATGCGGGCGTCCGCTTCGCTCGAGAACGGATTGGCGAGGAATCGCTCGGCTGTAAGGTCAGGACGGTTAAGGTAACCACGCGCGACACCCGCTCCTCCGATATACAGTTCACCCACCACCCCAACCGGTACCGGCTCCCCATATGCATCCAGGATGTAAATCTGCGTGTTCGCGATCGGCCGGCCAATGGGAATGCTGTCTCGTGACAAGCCAGGCGGGCAAGTCCAAGCGGTGACGTCTACCGTCGTTTCCGTAGGACCGTACAAGTTATGCAATGCGGTCTTGGGGAACTGCTTCTGGAATCGCTGAGCGAGCAGGCCTGGCAGAGCTTCTCCGCTGCACATGACGTCTGTGAGGGAAGAGCAAGCTGCGGCTCCGTCCTGCTCAAGAAATACCGATAGCATCGACGGAACAAAATGCATTGTCGTAATCCTGTTGCGCCGTATTGCCTGGTAGAGATAAGTCGGGTCTTTATGTCCTTCGGGCCGTGCCATTACGAGCTTTGCACCTACAACGATCGGCCAGAAAAACTCCCAGACAGATACATCGAAGCTGAACGGTGTCTTTTGTAAGACTGCATCGTCGGAATCCAGTTCATAGGCACGCTGCATCCAGACGATCCGGTTGCAAAACCCCCGATGCTCGACCATCACGCCTTTGGGCACTCCAGTAGAGCCGGAGGTATAGATGATGTAGGCGAGATGTTGCGGGCCGAGTCCGATGGATAGCGGGTCGAGGTTGGCGCGGGATTGATCCATCCAGGGAGGAGATTGCGAGTCGAGCTCGAGAACGGGAGGCATGTCGTTCAGCCCGGAGAAGACCTCGCGCAGATGAGCCTGTGTGAGCAGCGCAACGGGCGCGCTATCTTCGAGCATGAAGTTGATCCGGTCTAGCGGATAGATTGGATCGAGCGGCACGTAGGCGCCGCCGGCCTTGAGCACGGCCAACAGGCTGATGATCATCTCCTGGCCGCGCTCGACGCAAACGGCCACACGCGTATCCGGCCTGACGCCTAATCCGCGCAGGTAATGGGCGAGTTGGTTGGCTCTGGCGTTCAACTCGGCATAACTGAGCGAGGCATCCTCGAAGACAACGGCAATGGCTTGGGGAGTCTTGCGTACCTGTTCTTCGAACAGCTCATGGATGCACGTGTCGCTGGGAAACTCGCTCCTGGTGTCGTTCCACCCATACAGAAGCTGATCACGTTCGCCGGCTGTGAGCAGGGAAAGGTCCCCCAAGGGGCAGTAGGGGGTCTCGCAGATTGCTTCCAGCAAGGTGAGCCAGTGCAAGGACATGCGCCGGATGGTGTCGGCATCGAAGAGATCGGTACTGTAGACGATGCGTGCCGCTGTATGGGAGGGCCGTTCATCTACTTCGAGGTAGATATCGAATTTTGCGGCGCCTACGGTTATATCCATTGGCGCCATATCCCAGCCTTGGGGAAACTCGCCTGCGTTGGGCAGTAAAGAAAAGAATGTCTGGAAAATGGGATGGTAGCTCAGATCTCGCTTGATGCCGACGGCCTGCATAACGCGCTCAAAAGGTACATCTGCCGCATCGAGCGCTCCAAGAACAGCGTTCTTGACTTGGCTGAGATATTCAGAGAACGGGAGTTTGGATGAGGGATAAGTGCGAACCGCGAAGGTATCGAGAACATAGCCCATCATGCCCTGAAGTTCGGGGCGCCGGCGGGCATCGGCGGCCCCGCCGACGATGATGTCCTCCTGTCCGCTGTAGCGAAATAACAGCACTTTGAAGGCTGCCAGCAGTGTCATGTAGAGGGTTGCACCGTGGGCCAGGCCCAACGCACGCAGCGAATCCGTCAGGTCGCGAGGAACGATGAAGCGTTCCATACTGCCGCGCTGGCTGATGATCGAAGGGCGCGGCCGGTCGGAGGGCAGGCGAAGAACTGGCGGTTCGTCCGCAAGCAGTGCCCGCCAGTAATCGACGTGGGTATCCAGGGCGGCTGAATCTATTTGCTGTTGCCGCCAAATAGCGTAATCACAGTATTGCAGGCTCTGGTCTGGCAGCACCGGTTCAACCCCGAACTCCAGTGCGGCGTAGATGGCTGCCAACTCAGGTATGAACGTCCGTTTGATGGATACTCCATCGAAGATGATATGGTGCAGCACCATATATAGCCGATGGTTTTCCGGGGCGAGTCGTACCACCATGGTGCGAAAGAGCGGCGCCTCCGTGAGACTGATGGGACGGAGCGCCTGACAGGTCGCCAGACGCTTGGCTTCCGCCTCGCGTTCGAGTTCCGGCAGACCGCTCAGATCAACCCGTTCGAGGCTGACCAGCAACCTGGGGTGAACGACTTGGAGCACCTCTTCCTGATCGATAGCAAAGCTTGTGCGCCATGCCTCGTGCCGTTGAAGAAATCGATTGATGCTGGCCTCAAGCAGATCAAGGTCGAGGCTGCCTCGATGCTGAATAGTAATGGGCTCGTTGTAGGTTGGTAGATCTGGTTGCGCGGAGGCGTGCAGCCAGACGCGGTATTGGTCAGCGGAGATGGGCGTCCGTGCGCCGGCAGGGCGTGGCGGGATGCGATCCGGCTCCTGGCGAGAGATAGAGAATCCTTTTAGCCGCTGGGCCAAGAGGCGGCGTTTCGCCTCTGACAGATCATCGCGCTCCGATATCGGCTTGTCTGTCGCCATGCCGTCAATCCACCCTCAAACTAGTGCCGATTCCGTATCAAATTCGACCTGAAGGCAGGTTATTCCGCGCATGGCAGCCATTCCCCGCCACTGCGGATTAGTCGTTACTAAAGCAAGGCCCGGTAAGCGGCGGAGCAGAACCGTAAAGGCGATTTGACCAGCCAGACGAGACAATGGCGCGCCGAGGCAATAGTGGGAGGCCCAGCCGAACGCGAGATGCCGATTCTCCGTTCTCCTCAAATCCAGGCGGTTCGGATCGGTGAATTGCGCAGGATCGCGGTTTGCGGCGGCGATTACAGCAATGAGCGACGCGCCTTTGCGGATCTGTTTTCCGCCGAGGATAGCATCCTCAGGTGCGATTCTGCCGGTATGTTGCGTCGGGGATTCAAAGCGCAAAAGCTCTTCGACTGCCGATTGGATAATCTCCGGATGATTCCGCAGGAAGGCGAGCTCATCCTGCCTTTGCAGGAGAGAAAACATTCCGTTGCCGATCAGGTTTGTGGTCTCCTCGAGGCCGCCGGCAAACATCAGAATCGAGTTGGCGACTACCTCTTCGTCAGTGAGCCGGGCGCCATCCACCTCGATTGAGAGGAGCGCGGAGATAACGCCCTCGCGAGGCTTACTCCGTTGCTCAACCACCTGTTCAGCGATGTAAGCTTGTAACTGCCGCAGACTGGAGACTAAGTCTTTGATGCGGTCGGGATTATGCTCAAAGTTTCCCAGCAATTCGCTAACGTCGGCGGACCATTTCTTCAACTGTTTGCGATCACTAGCCGGCACCCCCATAAGAGCGGCCAGGACAATTGCCGGAAAAGGGCTCGCGAAGTCTGCTATTAAATCCATGCGGCCGCAATGGATCATTTTGTCGATTAACCCATTGGCAATCTTTTCGCAGCCTTGACGGAGAAGCTCAATGCGTCTTGGAGTGAACGCCTGGGCACAAAGGGTTCGCAGCCTGGTGTGCGCCGGTGCATCCATGAACAGCATCTGTTTCAACATTATCTCCGCATATGGTCCCAGCACGGAAAGCCCCATGATCTCCAACTGCTCTGGAGTAGGTGTCCGCGCTGCCTTGTATTTGGAGAGAACCGTCACGGCCTCCGCATAACTGGTAATAACCCAACTATGCATGAACGGATCCCAATGCACGGGTTCGCGCGCTCTAATTCGCCGATAGACCGGATAGGGGTCGGCAAGAACCTCGGGCTTGAGCAGTTGAAAGAGGCTGTAGTCGGATTCATTTTTCTTGCCGGACTGTTTTGGGTCCGTCATGTTTTATCAGCAGCCGTCAGACGAACGGCCTCTTCCTCTGTCATCGCGTTGATTTCTTCAAAAAGGAGAGCCTCGATCCGCGCCGCCAGCCGTGCGACGGTTGCTGCTTCGAAGAGATCACGAAGAGTCAACTTCACTCCGAACGCCTCGCGCGCCTGCAGCACAAGCTGCGTTCCGAGAAGGGAATGACCGCCGACGAAAAAGAAATCATCTTCCACGCCAATCTTGCCGGTGCCGAGCAGGCCCTGTATCAGAGCGAGAAGCGTCGCTTCGACTTCTGTGTTTGCATCGCGTGAGGCACTCTCGGGCAAAGAGTTCCCAGCCGAAGGCGCCGGCAGCGAGCTTCGATCAACTTTTCCATTCGCAGAGAGTGGAAGAGCGGAGAGCTGCACGTAGCTCGAAGGAACCATGTAGCCGGGTAAAGATTTTTGAGCGAATTCCTGGAGCTCTTGAGCGGTCAGGGAAGCACCTTCGACCGGCAGCACGTAAGCGATTAGGTGCTTTTCCCGCGTTGGGTCCGCGCTCGCGACAACGACGTTAAACGAAACTTCAGGGTGGCGATTTAGAACGCTGACAATCTCGTCCAGTTCAATTCTGTTTCCGCGAATCTTTTCCTGATTGTCGGAGCGGCCATGGAAGGATAGCTGCCCGTCGGGTAGGAGCGTGGCCATGTCTCCCGTCTTATACATCCGGCCGCCTGAACTTGAGGTGAACGGATCGGGAAGGAACATTTGCGCCGTGAGGGCGGGAAGATTGCGGTATCCGCGGCCGACACCGCTTCCTCCGATATAGATCTCGCCCTTCCGACCGGCAGGCACTGGTCGCCTCTGATCATCCAACAAATAGATCATTGTGCCGGAAATCGGGCGGCCGATTGACGGGAGGCCGGCGGTTCCAGGGTCGACACGCCCTGAAGTAGCCACAACCGCGCACTCTGTCGGCCCATAATTATTCACCAGTTCAAAAGGCAGGCCATGCTTCGGCACGGTGTGCAACGTATCTCCTCCGGTCAGCAGAGTGCGCAGCCGGGTGCCGGCGGGCCAGTCCATGGCAATAAGGGGCTCGGCGACCGGCGTTGGCGCAAACGAGATAGTGATGCCGCGATCGATAATCCAGCGCTGGAGGAGCACCGGATCAATTCTTGCCATATCGTCGGCAAGAGAGATAGAAGCGCCAACTGAGAGATATGGCCAGATTTCCCAGACCGAGGCATCAAATCCAAGGCCGGCTAGATGCGAGGCGTGGTCCGTAGATGTGACGCCAAAGGCCTCAAGGTGCCAGGCAATCAGGTGGTTGAGATTCCCATGCGTAATCTCGACACCCTTCGGAACGCCGGTGGATCCGGATGTATAGATGATATAGGCAAGATCGTTTGAAGTGATGGAGCGCCTGGGCATTGCCACGTCCACGGCAGAATTGACTGTGGCCGCGCATTCAACAGGATCAAGAGGAGTAGCGCTCGAGGGGATGCGTTTGGAGAGCGCAGACGGAGCGATGAAGACGGAGGCACCTGAATCCGCCAGAACATATTGGATCCGCTCGTCGGGCCAAGCAGGATCGATTGGAACGAAAGCGGCACCGGCCCGCAAGGCAGCAAGCGCCGCGACAACTTGATCAAATGATCGATCGAGGCAGATTGCAACAGACGACGATACGTCTAAACCAAGCGACCTCAAATGCCTGGCAAGGCATCCGGACCGGTGGTTAAGCTGACCATAGCTGAGCGTTCGGGTACCGCTGCGCAGGGCGACGGTTGAAGGAGAGAAGGCGGAAACTCGATCGGGAAGCGGAAGACTAGTTTTCATCGGTGGCTAGCCCCCCCAAATTCCGCTCAATATTCCGCATGGCATAGGTGGCTTTGCCAAATCTGGCGTAGCTTCGCTCCAATCTGACTTTGCGTTGAGGCGCAGCTTCTAAATGCCGCTCGGCGGAGTTACAGCCCAAACAGCCGTTCAACCTGCCGCGTGATGCCTGAGCGCCCTGCGCAACGAATGCTGATCCCGTGAGCGTCAGAAGCCGCGTAAATGGTTTGTCTTGATGGCGATTCATCTCTTTGGGGTTGTATGCCATGCCGGGGCAGACACACACTCCATGATAACGTAGCTATTTTGCGCACATTTGATTTGAATTGGGTGCTTGGGGGTTGGTACAAGCAGGAGGAGCGAGACCTCTGAGGCGGGGATGATGGAGCCAACCATGGAAAGCAGCCGCTGGGTCCGGCGGTACAGATTGATGAAGGCGAGATACAGGCGCATTTTGACGGTGGTCCGGTCGACGGTAGAAGAGGTTGGCGGCGAACCGTATCTTTAATTGTTTCTGTGTGATTAATTGTTTCTGTGTGATCCGATCCAGTCTTACCCACCACCACTTCCTCCGCGATGTGCGAGGACTTGCTGACCACAGCCTGTTCGGCAGTTTCGAGCACCTTGAAACTAGGCCCAGAAACGGCCAGTCTCCGCAATGCCCATGTGGCGTACCTTGCAGCTTCCATTGGGTCAGAACACACTAAACAAATACTCCTTTTGCGGGCATCTTCGCAAATAAAACGCCGTCGCACAGGTCTTATTGACGCGATGAAGCGTAGGGGTCTCTATCCTTGGCTCGCGTGGTCCATACAAAGGCGAGCTTCACTACGCAGTGGAGAGCAATCTGATTAACGTATACAGCCCTTCGTGAGCACCAGCGCATCGCATGAGTGTTGCTGAAGGCATGCCGGTCTGCTTGTTCTGGGGAAGCCGGTTGCCGCTGCGCGGCTGCCATCGCAAGGCTATGCTTCCGCACAGAGTGAACGGATCGGTAAGAGTTCGAGTTGCAATCTTGCAATTCTAAAGACTGCCATCAAGCTCCTGAAAAATGTCGAAGGAGGGAGTTGGTTCCACTCCATTTTGTGGTGAACAAGGAAATTAACTATGCGTGTGAATGTCTCGGCCCAAATCACTCTTCCTAAGATCTCTTCACCACAAATCCGTCCATTCAGAAGTCGAGCGGTTCGCTTCAAGGTGGAATCCGTGGACGGGCGCCCACTACTGATCTACCGACAAGGGAAAGTGCATGTCGATGATTTCATTGAAGTTTTGGGACGTACCCAGAAAGGCGACAAGGCCAAGAAAAGCATTAGTCTGTTCCGGGAGAGGCTAAGTACATATGCCCCCACCAAACTCACCGATGTCGATGTGGATGAAGACACGATTGAATGTCTAAGGCGATTAGCCATCCTTGAGTGAACTGTCATACAGTCCTTCTCTCGCAGCTTCGTTCGGACGTCTTCCATGTTCGCCCAACGCGTTGGCCGGTCGTACCATCCTGCTTGCTCAATACCGCCGCCGGGCGCTTTCTTTTCCCGACTGGGTAACGGCAACTTCGTTTGGCTGCGTCTGAATACCGGCAAGGCAGCCGCGGTAAGGCCGGAGGCCTGCTTGAGGAATGTCCTTCTGCTATTTCCAATCGGCTCCCCTAAAAAGAAACGTAAACAGAAACATAATTATGGGGCAATCTCTTCTGCCATCTATATTGTTACAATGCTGGGACCAGCGGGGCAGCCATCTCGACACCATTCAACGGAACCTCTTACATGCAGCGGAAACCGAATTTAATCGCCGTTCTTCTCCTTATCGGGCTCCTCCTCTTTCAGGGCTTCGCGCCGGATCTTCAGGCGCAGACGGCGCCACCAACGCCTCAGCAGCTGGACCAACTGCTAGCTCCGATTGCTCTCTACCCTGACTCCCTGCTGGCCCAGATCACTATGGCGTCCACCAATCCACAGGAGATCCTAGACGTAGACAACTGGCTCGCACAGAACCAGAACCTCGCCGGTACCGCGCTCACGGATGCCGCGCAGCAGCAGGGCTTCGATCCCGCATTCATCTCGCTGGTCAATTTCCCTACTGTCCTGGAGATGATGGCGGAGCACATCGACGACTACGCCGCCATTGGGCAGGCAGTCTCGGCCGATCAGGGCGCGGTGTCTGCCTCAATTCAGCGCTTGCGCTCTCAGGCGTATGCATCTGGAGCCCTGCGCAGCAATCAGCAACAGCAGGTGGAAGTGCAACAGTCGGGAGGTCAGCCCGTATACGTCATTCAGCCAGCCAGCCCGCAGGTCGTCTACCTACCACAATATGACCCCACGGTGGTCTACGCTGGACCGGGCATGGGCGGCATTGTGGCGGCACCGCTGCTCAGCTTCGGAGTCGGCATCGGTATCGGAGCGCTTCTGATCGATAACCAGCCGTGGGGATGGGGTGGTTGGGGATGGAACTGGGGAGGCCGCCGTATCTACTACAATCGTGGCCCCTGGGGCGGCTGGAACGGCGGTTATCGGCCGCCCCGGCCCTGGTATCGCCCGCGGCCTGTGATGTATGGGAATCGTCCTGGATACGGCGGCAATTGGCGCTATCGCCCACGCAACTACCGGCCACCAAGCGCCACCCGCCGCCCTGGGAGCCGACCGGCCCTGACCCGTCCAGGCAGTCGTCCGGGCTATAACCGCCCGGGGAGCTATAACCGCCCGGGGAATCGACCAGCCAGCAGCCGCCCTACCGTTCGACCGGGAAATAACCGTCCAGTCAATCGACCCGGAAATGGAAACCGTCCGGCCGTCCAGCCGGTTCGGCCCGGCACTCCGAACACTCGGCCCAATGTCACCAGGCCAACGAGACCGAATGTGACCCGTCCGCCTCAAAACCGCCCAATCGGCAATCGCCCGGCGAACACCCCACGACCGAGGCCACAGAACCGCCCCGTACAGCAGAACAGGCCGGCACCACAAAACCGGCCGGCGCGTCCTGCGGGGAACGGTCCGGCAGGGCAAACAACAGCGGCCTGACGGAGGGGGCCGTCCCGGACCGCGCTAGCGCATGTTTGCCATGAAGGCATGTAAGTGGTTGAAGGGAATGGAGCGATTTTTGAAGTTGGTCACTACAAGAGGCATTCTTGATTCTCGGGCGGTGTGGGCGGATCGAGTTGAGTGACGCCGAGCGAGTGCAGGGACCTTGGAGGTGTTTATTGCCGCGGCTGACACAACGCTTTCACTGGGCGATTTCTCGCTCACCATTGTGATGTACGGTGCGTCCAAAGGGCGAACTCGACCAACTCGTGGGCGAGTTCACCGGCGTGTTTACTAATGCGAACGGGAACCTCTTTGCCGAAACGTACAACCAGCTCAATGCATACTTTGCCACCGTGCCCGGCAATTATGCGCAGAAGCTGCGCACGCTGTATCTGCTGAACACCAACTGCGCGGACCTGTCTTTTCTTTTCACTATCCTCGCCAGCGAGAAGCGCAATGCGCATCTGGACGCGGATTATTTGGCGGTGCTCCAAACCGACAATGCGACGCCCTACTTCTTCAACCTGCATACCGCGGGGAAGTGGGGAAGTGCCGCACAAGCTGATCTTGGGTATGACCGGCAGCAGCAAAAGCTACTTCTGCAACTTCGTTTGAGGGCGTTAAGAAGTCGGGGGTCAGGCGGCTTTGGCTCGACGAACTTGAATGAGCCTGGCATCGCTCGTTCTACTGCATTCGCGATCTGGGCCACCATCGGCTTGACATAGGACCAGATATTAGAACCGAGGACGATCAACGAAAATTTGGCGTACCGCAAGGTTTGGCTGATATGCGACATTCTGATCACACGTCATGAGGATCTGAAACCCGGCCCGCTCCGCCGAGCGGATTAGATCACCGTTCGAGAGTTCGCCCCAGCCTTCTTCATCAGCGGTGCGGATTTCGTGCTTTCCGAGATGTTGGCGCAGTGGCGCCGGGACGTTCTGATCAAACAGGATTCGGAACATTCATACCTATAGGGGATAGCTTCCCTTCAAGCGCAGTACTCCCGCGTTCCCTCCAGCGCACTCCGCTGAAGCCACTCGCGACCACGGGGGAGACGCTCCCCAGCCAGTTGGCCAAGTGAAGATAGTCTTCCACCGTGGAAGAATTCGGCGCGTAGTCCAGCACTGTCATCCCCTCGGCCATCGCCTCACTCACTGCCGCGCTGCTACGCACCACGAAGGGCAGGAGCCTGGACCCGAGTTGCTGCTGGAGGATTGCGCGGACGTCCACATGTAGCCGCAGAGACGGGTCAAACTGATTCAACAAGTAAGTAGGATGGATCGCGTGCTCAGCTGAATCTTCCTTGCTGGCAAAGACCGACTCCACCACAACCAAGCTCATGACGGAGTTCATATCCGGAAGGAGCGGCACCAGCACCACAGTCGCGAGAGGAAGCAGATGTTGCATCATTGTCCTGGAGGCCGTCGGAATATCGATCAAGATGCGCTTCGAACTACGCGCGTTGCGGAGCAATACCTCTCGCAGCAATCCCCTCGCATCCTTCTGAAGGAACTGCTCTACATTCAGAGCAACGGCCTGGACTGGAGCATCTGTGCTGCCGGCCGGCGGCTCAAAGGTCCGAACAACGTCTGGTTTGACAACGCCTGGCTTAAAGTCGCGCGACCCAAAGAAGAGGGGCAAGATTCCGAAGGACGAGGTTTCGGCCAAAAGGACCTGTTCCCCGTGGGACGCCAGAACGCGCCCGAGCGTGGCCACTAGGCTAGTCTTTCCCACGCCGCCAGCCATTGAGAAGACCGCGACCGCCGGTACGAGCCGTTCAACCTTTGGTACATTGTCCCGCGCCTCAGCGGCTTCGCCGGCCCGGGCGACGATGGCCTGGAGCGCAAACCAGCGCGAAGCAACATGCGTCTCAGGCTGCTCCAGCGTCCCGGTCTCGGCCGTCGGATCCTCGGCAGTGGTTTCTGGGGTTGCGATCGGCAACCCGCCGATATGTTCATCCCCTCCCTGCATCTCTCTTCCCAAGTCCTCTATAGCGGGAGCAGAACCTATTTGGAGTGGCAGTCCGCGCTTCCACGCCGTCACCTCGGGTTTCATCTGGGTTTGCACCTGGTTCTGGACCTGATCCTCGGTCGGATGTTGAATCTGGCTGGACAGTTGGGATGCTGCAGCTTGCGCAGCGGCCTCCGTGAGAGGAGCCTGTGCCTCGGCCTTCCGCACCACGACTGTCTTTTCTGCCGAGATCAGCCGGCGGAACTTCGCCCGCGTGTCACGGCGCGAAGCGGAAAAATCACAATACTTGGAACGTTGAATGCTGACCCAGGAATAGATCGTCACGATTCCTTTGAGAGTTCGGTTGCAGTCGCATCCACCGTCCGTCATCCGTTTTCGCTACTTCGATAACGATTGGTCCTAGGTGAGCCGCCTGGTGCAGTAGCACCGTACCCCTTCGGGCCATTTCAAGCAGCGCCAACAGCAAGCCCCGTTGAGCGGCGGAAGAAGGTTGTTCCGCGAACCATGGTTCGGTCAAGACTGTTTGTCCTCGGGCAAGCTTGGAGATCCGGTCGGTTAACCATTTCAGATGATCCTCCATGCTCAGTTCGACCGGCTCTGCGAATAGGGTCGAAGCGGGTATATGTCTTGCATCGGAGGACTTGCTGTGCGGAGTCGAGAACAGACCCTGCGCAGCGGGGCTTGGAGGTCGCGCTGGAAATCAAACAGCGATCCTCTTCTCTGCCCATCCCAGGATCGTTCTTACTTGGTGCGCCAGTGTGAGCGGGTCAAAAGGCTTCAACAGAATCCCGGCAACAGGTAGAGCCGAGAGGATGGCCCTGTCCCTGGCCAGTGCCCGGGCCGTCAGGAGCACGACAGGAATATCCGCCGTCGTGCGCGCGGTCCTTAGCCTATGCAAGACTTCGGGGCCGTCCATGCCCGGCATCATCACATCCAGGAGAATCGCATCGGGCCGGAAGAGTAATGCGCATGCAATGCCCTGTTGTCCGCCGGCCGCTTCCAACACTTCCCAGTCGGGCATTACTTGCTGGAGGCTGAGTGCAATCACCCGCCGCACGTCGTCTATCACCAGAATGCAGCATTGCACAGGAAGTCTCCTACGGAACAATGCTTGATCTTTTGGATTGAGCATTTGATGGATTCGGTAGAACTTCTGTCTGTTTACCGATGGTACTCTGCTACCATGGACGTATCAAATACGGTTCATACCACGTTTGAGTGATCATTTTCCACAAACAACTCCGCCGCAGACGAGGTGGTGGCTGGAGGAATAGAACCCCTACACTGGCAAAACAACTGAGCCGTTTGCTTGACATATTGTCACAGTCTAGGACATCTTTAAGAAGTATTCTCAAACACAAACTTTGTGAAAAGACACGCATCCTTGCGAATCGCGGCTCTTTCAGATCGGCGGCTGTTCATACTATCGCTGTCCCGATTGGGTTGATTGAAGCAGGATGTGATGCCCGTCCTATCGACATCTGCGGCTACAACGCTGGGGTCCGGTCACCGGTCTCAAATGCACCTATTGCAGATTCTTTTGATCGATGACGATGCTTTGATAGTTACGGTTCTAAAGAGCCTCCTGGAGAGCTTAGGTCATGCGGTCATCTGCGCAGACAACGCTCCTGACGCTGAGCTAGCCTTTTCCGTCTATGGCCGGGTTGAGTTGCTTCTATCTGACTACAATTTGCCAGGAACGACGGGCCTAGTGTTGGCCAAGAGATTCACTGAGCGTAGACCGGAATTGCGGGTGATTCTCATGTCCGGAGAAGATCTCAAGCAGGAAATTCTGAACGACATCCGCAGTCAAGGCTGGAGTTTCCTGTCGAAACCAATGCGTCATTCAGACCTTGTGGGGGCGCTGAGACACTCCTCTTAGCCGGCGCGAAAGCGACTGAGTCGCCCTCCGCGCCGCGTGATCCAACCCCGACCTCCACAGAGTGCTGCCCCTATTTTTCTGAAATCGTGCTTGGCGGAATTAAAACGAAGAGATCGCGGCGAACTCGGGCAATAAGAGACGACGCAGACTAGCGTGCAGCCTCTAGCTGCCCAAAGATCGTGTTGAGATCGGCTTTGATCGAGGTGCCAGGAACACTGAGGATAGAGCTTTCCGTCCAAGCTCCGCTGACCCACATATGTCCGGTCCTGTTGGTTGGGTCGACGATCCAGAGTGTTCGCACGCCCATGCCGATGTAATCCTTGCAGCGTTGAGTCATTTCGGCGTAGGTGTCATCCGGTGAAAGAATCTCGACAGCCAATAGCGGCGGATCGACGAGCACGGACGGCTGTGGTCCGTTTGAAACAAGGCACACATCCGGAATCCGGATGCGGGTGGGGGACACTTGGACTCGCAGCTCCGTGGCTACGATCACATTCCATTCATGCTCATGGTTGTAAAACCACGCGCCCAGTAGCGCTTGAATCCGCGCATGATCCCATTTGCCCACGTTGCGCTCCAGCAGCTCCCCGTCGACGTACTCCCGGTCCGGCCTGTACGTAGTCTGGAGATATTCGCTGATCGAGATGCGAACGGATGTCGCCATACGGGCCGCCTCCCTAACTTGATTTTATGATACGCGCGGCAGCCGGGGCGGAAAGCAAAAGCGAAATTTGTCAGGCGGACACTCCCCGGCTTATTGAGTCTTAGCGCAGCTTCCCTTCCGTTACCCCTTTTCTGACCGGACCCCTAGGAACGGTGTGGCGAATCCCGGTTCATTCGGGCATTTTCCGACCATTCCAATGTCGTGCTCGAGCGGCAGGCAGGGCTTGCTTCAAGCGACTTCAAAGCTGCCTCCCCCTACCGGCGCAGTACGTGGGTCGAACACGATCGATTTATTTCCACACTTACAACACCGGTAAAAAACCATTTCTTGCCGGGTCTGATGACTGTCCGAATCTCCGCATGTATAGTCGGCTTCACAAAATGAGTGCCTCCTGCTTTGCCTATCGCAATCAGAGATGTGATCGCTTCTTCATATGTTGCCACCCCATCCCGGAGTCTCAGTTCAGATGGGCTGGCCGATTTCTACAGGCTGCGGGATGTGTGATCGGAAGGCGAGAAACCACGGCTTCCTGTTCCGCTGCTCTGACACGCCGAACACGCACCTCCTCCTTCAGAATGAGGTACCGTTCAACTCTGCGTACTACTGATTCGAAGGGCACGATCACGCATTGTCGCGGTGTATAGGGCGCGAGCCACCTTCTCTTCCAGGGTCCGTGGGGCTGCCAACTGATCGTGGGAGTATTCCTGATAGTCTCCCTCGCGCTCAGCGGTGTAGGCAATGCCCAAACACGGCAAGCATTAATGCCAGTTCTGCCTGGCTGAAAAGTGTTGGTTTCACAACACCTCCTCCTAAGACAACGCGCCACTGGTTGGTGTGGTGGTTTAGATGCTTCGCGTCACGTTTGCTTCGCCCGTAGAGCGCTGGATGAATCCATATCCCTTAGCTCCATGTTCCCTCTTTGAACATTGGTGCGGCTCAGAAACATCACGAGCCGGCAGGGTTCGCAAGGAGTTCGTCTTCCAGTTCCAATGCCTCCTCCACGGCGATTTCTCTCTCTCCTCACTGAAATGAGAATCGCCGGTTGATTGCAAGAGTACCGCGATTCCCCGCTGATTGCCGAGCTGACTCATTCCCCGACGAGTCAATCTGCAACAGTGAAGATCTCCGTTTAGGTTAAGAACAACGACTACGGGAATTGGTTGCAACGTTGCACAACCTTGCAACGTTGCACAACCGAAGAGCCACACTTTCAATGAGTGCGTCAAACAGTCGCGGGCGACTGCGCAAGCCTCTGACCTATAAGGAGAAGCACCAGCTTAAACCTAACTGTTTCGAAGCGAAACTTTGGGATTTTTGCAATCTTAAGGATGGTTTTGCTTGCCAGAAGTGGCATTGATTCGAAAGGCATGTTTTGGTTCCACCCCCGACTTCTTGACGCATTCCATTTGATCTTGAGTTCGACGCGCGACCGGCCGTCTGTCGCCGTCGCTGTGAGGTTGCTCTGCATGAACACATGGGCCGGATCGACTTTGCTATCGGCGAGCAAGGCATTGCGGATGGCCTGACCGCGCGCCGTGCCAAGAGCGGCGAGTTGCGCGCTCGACGGCGCGAAAGCCGTTCGCAGTTGCGCGCGAAGCCATTGAGTTTCGAGACTCTGGCTGCGGTGGTCTTCATCCAAGCCAGACTTGTTGCTTATAGCCTTGGGCGCCGCGTCAGGGGTGAAATCGGGATACGCGGGTTTCTTCCCCAGTTTCGACTCATAGAGGGCTACGAGGTGATCGTGCTGGGCGTTTGGGTCGAGTGCCGCGAAACTGCCTTTCTTGGCGTCATCGCCCATCGCCTGCCTGTCAATCTCAGCATCTGCGATGGCGAAGGCGTCCTCGTGGATTGCCGGCGCAGCGGGAATATCAACCTCCAGTTCGGGGCGGGCCGTCATTGTCTTGGCGAGCGCACTTAGCCCGTCCCTCGATTCGGCGGGCAAGTCGGCAGACCCGGGAGAGAAGTCCACATACTGCGCCTTGTCCGCGCCAGCGAACAGAGAGCCCATGAGGCGGAAGGGCGAGGCGGCGGCCTTTTTGATGACATTGCCGAGGATCTGCCGGACGACCGGCCAGACGCTGAAGTGGGGATCGTCCAGCGAGCCGGTGACGGGTAAATCCAGGTCGATCACGCCATTCTTGTCCTTAAGCAGCGCTGTCGCAAGACGGATGGGCAGCGGCACGGCTTGCTTGCTGTCGGTGGCCTGGCCCCATTTCAACTGGTCGATGATGATGTGGTGGTCGGCGTGGAGAGCACGGTTCACGATCTTGTAGTGGAGCTCGGTGGTGAGCTTGCCTTTGGCGATGGCATACCCGGCGTAACGGCCGGAATAGGGATTGAACACCGGCAGATCGATATTGCGGAATATCAGGTGCATATCGGTCTGCTGGCCATAGCTCAGCAGGTTCATCGAGCCGTTGATGGTGACAGGAGAATATTGGTCGATTACCTGACCCTTGAGGTCGATGGTGGCGACCTCGCTGGGCAGATTGGAGATGTTGGTGATCGCGCCTTGCAGCGCGTTGATGTTTGCCTCGAAGTTCGGCTGGATGGAATAGTCCGCAAAGCTTATCGTGCCGTCGGCAATATCGAGCTGCTTCATGCGGACTTGCACTGCCGGCGGCGGAACCGCTGCGGCGGCACCGGAAGCTGCTGTAGTCTTGACGGGTGCCCGGACTGGAGCCTGCTTCTCGGACGCGTTCTTGGCGGTCAAGGACTGGAAGTTGAAGGTTCGGTTGGGCAGGACCGCGATCCGGCCGAAGGGATGGAAGAGGCGGGCACGGCCAATGGTGAGATGCTCGGTGCGATAGCTGATATGGTTGAAGGCGAAGGCCTGCCAGGCGAACAGTTCGCTGTTTCCGCCCGTCTCATAGAGGCTGAAGTCATTCAGCGCGGCGTCGCCCGCGAACTGCACCGCCGCCAGGTTGCTCCCTCGGACGCGCAGTTTGCCGGAAGCGTCGACACTGCCGGACTTGATATCCAGGCCTTGGTGCGGCGGCAGATAGGCGGCAAACGGTCGCAGCGCGAAATTGGCGAGCTTGAAAGTCACGTCAGCCGCACCGCTTCCCGGCTTCACTGTGCCTTGCGCGGCAATGCTGGCGCGGCCGTCGATCTTCGCGCGGAACTTGATGGAAACCGGTACGCTGAGGTCCGAGTCTGCGCCCGTCACCGAGAGAGCAATGGGAGTGACGCTGACGTGAGCTATGGGGGATACCGCCCGATCCTCGAACCGCAGCGTCGCATGGTCGAGCGTGAAAGCCGCAAGGTGGATCTTCCAGGCGGGAATCTGTGGTGCAGGCGAGGCTTGCGATGCGCGAGCAGCCGACTTCTTTGGCAGCAGCGCCATGAGGCTGATACGGCCATCATGTTCGCGGCGTAGCGGCAGGTACGCTCCGCTCAAGGCCACGCTGCCGATAGAGAGCTTGCGGGTTTGGTTATCGACCGTAGCATCCTTCAGGGTGGCGCTCGCCAGCTTGATTATCTGGCCGGCGGCATTCCCGGATGGGGCGATGCGAAGGCCCTCGATCGTCGCTTGTGGGACGGCTGTGCGCAACAGCGTGTTGCCATTGTCCGCATCGGCGAGCTGGAACTGGCCGATCCCTGTACGGAATTTGTCGAGTTGGGCCGTGCCATGGAACAGGCTCTTGCCATCCACCGCCAAATTGGTGAGCGTGAGGGCGGGCGCGCGCATGGTGAGGCGCAGGCCGTCCTTGCCATAGGATAAATCGTAGCGCAGGTCGAAGCTCATAGCGCCACCCGTCAAGGCAATCGGCAGGTATTCGCCGGCGAATTGCTGGATCGTGGCGCCTTGCAGCCCAGTGACGGCGATGTGACCTTGCGAGGAGAGCGGCGCGACCGAAAGATCGCCCGTCCATGCAAATCCTTCGCCACGCTCGCTTTTGGCGTTGAGGGTGAAGGCGCCGCCCTCGGCCCGGTTAGTCTGGAAATCCGTAAGTGTGAAGGTAACGGGAGTGAGGGTCTTTTCCGGGCGCTGTGTCTGGCTATCATCGGCATAGACGATTCTGCCTTGCGCCACCGAGAGCACACCGATCCGCACGGCTGGACTCGGCCCGCTACTGCGCGTGCGCGGCGTGCGCGGTTCCAATTCGATCAGGTTCAGTGAATGGTCGGGCCGCAACACGGCGCGGACAAAGGGGCGATCCAGGCGCACTTCGCGGAAATAATAGGCATGTTGGAACAGCGACAGGATCGAGAAGCCAACCCGCAGATGGCCAATAGCAAACATAGGCTTGGTGCGCTCCGGTATGGCGAGGTCGCTCACATCGAGGGTGAAGGTGAGAGGATTGAACTTGATCTTACCCAGGGCGAGAGGCTTGTCCAGGTTGGTCTTGACCCAGGCCGTCGCCTGGGAGCGGATCAGTCGCGGAGCGAGATAGAAACCCGCCAGAATATAGGAAACTGCCAGCAGAACCAGAACAAACCCACCCCAGACCCATTTGCCGGGTCGCCTGCCCTGCCCAACCTCTACCTGCGAATCGCCCCCAGATGGCTGCGTCCTCTTCCTGAAGTTTGGAGCCATATTCTTTCACCGCATGTCATGGACCTATACGCTGGCCTGCCCGATGTCGTGTGCCAGTGGGTTACTCTATCGGAGCTTGTGAAGGGCCTAGCTTTCCTGTACCAGGATCGACGTTAGTCTGCGACCGTTTAGGTTGCAGTCAGAACGCGGCTATCCGCGTTCTGACTAGCGAACTCGCTGAGTGTCCTAATCACCGAGAGATTGGTGAGGACGATTCTCATTGTACAAGTGAGGCATGCAACACCCATAAAAGTGAGAAACCACCGTCAGCGCGGCCGCTGCAAAGCCTGCCGAGTTGGCTCGCAATGTGATCAGTCGTTAGCCTGATTTGTCTTGCCGGTTTCGCACAATTTCTGACGCTCGTAGTCCCCGTTCTCGCGCTTGCTCTCGCATGTTTGCAGCAGCTCCGCATGTTTGGGCACGACAATGCACTCTTCGATAAACGCCAACCACTCCACTGACGACCTAGGAGTCACCTTGTCATATTTTACTTGCAAGTAAATGCAAATTCCCCGCAAGCTAAAGCCCTTCCACGCGGCGATGTGTATAGCCGCATCTGTGAAGCACGTTATAGGCTCATCGCGGGAGAGCGTGTCTCAACCGCGCACGTGGAATAAGCTGTCAACCAACTCGGCAGCTGGTGCAGGTCAAGGCGAAGCGGATTGCCTAGAGCAACTTAGCAGCGCTGTACCTGTTACATGTCACAACCGTGGTCGTCAATGGCCTACTGAAACAAGGGTTTCCCGCGCCATGCCGAACGCTGGCTGCCCATTAACGGAGGACGACAGCCAACGACCAATATGGCTAAAGCGGGAGAACACCCTGTTTTACCGATTCGCCACCGTTACGAGCGACGAGTTTTAATGAAACATCCCTTGATAAGTTCAGAGATTCGGCGCATAGTGGATGCGCAGTGAACGAACCGGGACTGGCATCCGGGAAAAGAGAGCATCAGAGTTACAGAAGTAGTTCTCTTGCGGTTCTTCTTTGTTCCACGCAGGCGCGCTTTCTCAGCTGCGGTAATTTACCCAATCTCAAATTTAGCCGGAGGCGTTGATCCCAGGCTGTTCCGCGTTCCCGGGGCTGCCGTGTAGCAACCGAGGGAACTTGGGCGTCCCGAGACACCACAGCCATCACCAAACTGGGCAACAGACGCGCACTCCTTGGTGCGATGCGCGCTCGTCGCCAAACGCTACAGCTCATTCCATGCAGCAGTTTTATCAACCCTTCCAGCGCCGCCGCGGTGGAGGCAGAGCCGGCATCGCCCTGGCGCACAAATGCCTGGGAGTCATCTGGTCGAGGACTTCCCCGATTTCGTCCTGGCCTCCCGAAAACGGGCCAATAACCTAGCAATGAGTAGACAACTATTCATGGGGGATATCATGAACATACAATTCATGCCAAACCTGAAGGCAAAAGGTCGGGTCGCGGCAGCGTTGTCCGTTCCATTTCTGTTTCTGTTTGCGCTAGGAGTGCTGGCAGCACCTACGCAAGCGCGCGCCGAGAACCCCATCAGCTTAGCCACTTGCGTTGGGAGCCATTCCGCAACATGGTCGCCTGGAGCAACAAACACCCCACAAGACATCACCGTCTCAACTAGCAGTTCATGGACTTGCGCACAGCTGCAGGCTCCACTCATAACGTCAGCCGCGTCTACAAACCAGTTTACAGCGCAGTTTTCATGTCAATCCTTATTAGCCCCGGCGCCCGCAACGTGGACTATTAAGTGGGGGGATGACAAAGAACCCGATACCAGCACGTATCAGTTCACGGCCCAAGTTAACGCGGTGAGCAATAATCTTGTCATTACTGCTCCGGGGACTATTACGGCCGGGCGCTATGCGGGTTCTTCCGCGCTTGGCACCTTTGTACTCGAAAACTTAGGTGCTACACTCCAAGACCTCTGCGCTTCTCCAGGCGGAGTGACGAACGCCATGGGTGCTAGCACACTTGTGATTACTGGGCTCCCTCCCGGCTAGTAGCTAAGTCCAAACCAGTGCATCACGCTTGACAAAAACGCAAACGGATCGGCCAGGGGGGAGAGTTGCCTCTCCTCCCTGGCCCGACCGCATATGCGGGCCGACATCCAGCGTCCGGCTGTTTGAGCAGCCAGGTCGCGACTGACTCCTCGTTGACAAAGCTTCGCAAACTGTAGCCCGCCGCGTTTGTATTGTTTTCAGATCGCGGACCGCAGTCGTTGCCGTATCCACTGATCCAGCCGGCGTCTGGCCCAATCTGACGGGTGGGGAACGCGTTATGGCGACATTATGCTGTCCAGCGGTTGCTGTGCCTGAGCACACGATCAGCATGGATGAGACTTTAGCGCTGGCTCAGAGCCTGCATGCTCATCACGAGCAGCGAGCGCTCGTGCTTCGGCTAATCGCGAATACCGGAATACGCCAACGTCATCTGGTGCAGCCGATTGAGGAAACGCTGCTTCATCCAGGTTTCGAGGCGCGCAACTTGATTTATGTGCGAGAGGCCAAGGCACGCGTACCGTATGTAGTGGAGGAGGCCTTAGCAAACGCCCAGCTCAACGCCAGCCAAATCGACGCCATAATGTACGTTTCGTGTACTGGCTTCATGATGCCATCGCTCACGGCTTGGATGATCAACAATCTGGGATTCCGCAGCGACACACGGCAGTTGCCTATTGCCCAGCTCGGGTGTGCTGCAGGCGGAGCCGCAATCAATCGCGCCCACGACTTTTGTTTGGCTTACCCCGGAGCCAATGTGCTGATCGTCGCCTGCGAGTTTTGCTCGCTATGTTACCAGCCCACCGACTTGAGCGTAGGTAACCTGCTCTCGAATGGTCTGTTCGGAGACGCCGTTGCTGCTGCCGTAGTGCGTGCCGCGGGAGGGACCGGAGTACGTCTGGCCCACAATGGCTCGCGTCTGGTCCTGGGTACCGAGGACTGGATCTCCTATGCCGTCAAGGCCACCGGGTTCCACTTCCTCCTCGATCGGAGGGTGCCTGGGACGATGAAACAGCTCGCTCCGGAGCTGTGTTCCGTGGCTGCCGAATATGGATGGGATGCCTCCGCTCTGGACTTCTACATCATTCACGCCGGCGGTCCACGCATCCTAGATGACCTGTCGCAATTCCTAGGCGTCAAGCCCAGTATGTTTGCACAAAGCCGCGCTACCCTCACCGAATATGGGAATATTGCCTCGGCTGTCGTCCTGGATGCGCTGCGCCGCCTATTTATTTCTGGAAGCATCCGCGACGGCGCGCACGGCATCGTCGCCGGATTCGGCCCTGGCATCACAGCCGAGATCGCCCTCGGCACTTGGATCACCAACCATCAACCCTATGCCGTAGACGTTCTGACTTCAGCCCAAAAGGACACTGTCTCATGACCACAGCAAACACCAAAATGACCTTGCAACTCACCATCGGAGGTGACATGCCCGTCAATCGCCTCGGCTATGGCGCAATGCACCTGACCGGCCCCGGAATGTGGGGCGACCCCATCGACCCTGAGGGCGCTATTCGCGTGCTCCGCCGCGCGGTTGACCTTGGCGTCAATTTTATGGACACCGCCGACTCCTATGGCCCCGGCAACAACGAGCAGATCATCCGCCGCGCCTTGCACCCTTACCCCCAAGACCTGATCATCTGTACAAAGGGCGGGTTGCTCCGCTCTGGCCCCAAGGACTGGATCCACGGTGAGGAGGGTGCTCCTTACATCGTCCCTCTAGGCCGTCCTGCATACCTACGCCAGCAAGTCGAGTTGAGCTTGCGCAACCTCGGTGTGGAGTGCATCAGTCTTTATCAGCTGCACAGCATCGACCCGACCGTGCCGCTTTCCGATCAGCTAGGCGAGCTTGTCAGCTTGCAGGAGCAGGGCAAGATTCGCCATATCGGGCTGTCGGGACAGCCTGGAGTCACGATTGATGAGTTGATCCGGTCGCGCGAGATCGCCGATATTGTGGCAGTGGAGAACCTGTATAACATCGCCGACCGCGCCGATGACGAGACTCTAGACCACGTAGAGACTCACAACATAGCCTTCATCCCGTGGTTCCCTTTGGGGCATGGCGGCCTCGTCGAGCGTGACAGTGTCCTTGGTCCCATTGCCGCCCAGTATGGTGCAACCCCTTCCCAACTTGCTCTCGCTTGGCTGTTGCATCGCTCCCCGGCGACAGTGCTGATCCCCGGCACCACTTCCGTCACCCATCTCGAAGAGAATATGCGCACTGCGGATATCCAACTGAATATCGCCGATATGGCAGCCATCACGGCCGCAATCGACCGGGTGAAACCACCGACATGGCGGCCGCGGTAAATATCTATCGGCAACGTGACAGAGGAAGCATGAGCATGACCCACTCTCATCCAAATATTAAGACTTTGCGCGCCATCTACGCCGACCTCGCCTGCATCGCCGAATACGCGGATGACGATATCGTGCTGCACACCGCGGATCGGGGCGCCTCGGGACGGCCATCACAGGTCTTGGGCAAAAAAGCCGTTCTCGCCAAGGAACTCGAACTGATCCGCCTGACGGACAACACACTTGTCATGGACGTTCAGGACATCACCGCTAACGACCATTTCGGAGCCGTACTGGGCATTCTGCGTGCGCACCTCAACGGCAGTGACATTGGCATGCCTTTCTGCGGACTTTGGCGCTTCCAGAACGGCCGGGTCATTGAGCACTGGGAGAACGCCTACGACGCTGCTGCTCTCGGTCAATTCCTCATGGGCGAGTCCCCGCCACCGTCAACCTGACTGCATTTCACCCCCCGGCACCAACTCTCCCTTGCAGCCTCGCTGAAAAAACCGATTGATGATGACCCACCCACGTCATCATCTCCGCCGAGGCCTCAAGCTTTTGCCTGGCTCTATCTCTGCCCATCCAGTTCGAAGCAGACTCCAAGAAGTCGTGCGGGACAACACCTTCTGTCAGCGGCTCGTTCTTAAAAGCAAATTCTGGCTGGTGGAGATAATCTCGCTCCACCAGGTGGACCACATTCTCTATCACCCCTGTGGGGACAATTTTCTCCGTCACTTTTCTGTGGATTGCGGCCTGCCTGATGACATCGATCGGCGTCCTGATGGAGGCGCGCAGAGTTGTTATAGACAGGAACTTGCGCCCATAGCTCTATAGAGTTTCGACTATAGATTTCATTTGCTATTCATCTGAATATGAAAGCAACTCGTCACGGCTGCGGCGAATCAAAACTATTCTACTATTGTTACGATTGTATAGATACTTCCGGTTGAGAGGACCCTTGTCCAAGAGAAGTCTCGGCAGCCTTCTGCTAATCTTTACTGCGGCATACTGCATTTGGATCGCGACGCTGCCCGTATTCCCGTCGCAGGATGGTCCTGTGCACCTGTACTACGTTAAAGTGCTCTCGCACCTGATGGCAGGCGACCACGCCCCAGCAACGCACTACTTCTATCTTCGTCATGTACTCAGCCCTTACTCCACCACCTACTACTTGCTGCTGGTCTTTAGCTATGGAATGTCGCTCATCGCGGCCGAAAAGGCACTGATTTGCTTCATTATCGTCATTTTTGCAGGCGGCTTCTGGTATCTGACGCGTCCGTTTGGAGACCGCGCGGCCTATGTTGCGCTGTTTGCCGTCCCGTTCGCATTCAACTGGGCTCTCTGCATGGGCTTTTATGCCTTTTTTATGTCGCTGGCGATGGCTTTTTGGGCGGTGGGCCTTTGGATTCGCGCCGTGAGCACCCGAAGAACAGCATATTGGGTCGCATTCGTGATACTGCTCTATCTGATGGAGATGACGCACCCCGTTCCCGTAATCCTGGTGTTGGTCTTCACCGTGCTGCATCTTCTTGGAGTTTTATTCTGGCCGTCGCCATCCGCGGAGACGCGACGTTTTGGTTTGTTGCTGCCTGCCGGCGTTGCCTTGGCCGCCGACTCGCTGCATCGCTTTTGTCGCCTGCTTCACCGATCGCAGCAAGATGAAGGCGCCGATCTGGTTTCCCCGCAAAGTTATTGTCATGCAGATCCTGCGCCTTAAGCAGCTCTCTCCCTTCACCGGGCACACGGATTTGTCCATGTCATATATCTCTGCATGCCATTTGATTCTGTTGAGTGCAGGCATCCTCGCCATCGCGGGTTTTGTGAGACGGCGATCGCAGAAGAGTGCTTGGAGCGGCGCCGACACTCTGCTGCTGGCTGGCGTGGTATTGGCTTGCGCGATCCCGCTTTTGCCGGCGATAGTAGGTGACGGAGGTTATTTTTTCAACTCCCGCCTGCTGCTGTTCTCGTGCGTCGCCGTTTTGGGCGCCGCAGCGGCGGGAGGCGCGCCAAGCCGGAGGGTTGGCCGATCCGTGGCGGTGGCATCGGTCCTGTTTACGGCTTTGATGTTGAGCTTGGCGAACTATGGCATTCGCCCGGTCGCCCGTAACGTGGCACGCATTGAACAGATGCCGATAACGCAGCACGGCGAGCAAGGGCTGGCTCTCGATTCGACCGAATGGTACGTCAGGACGCTCACCTTTAATCCTTACTTGTGGAGTCCCGTCCGCTACTTCCGCCGGACGGACGGCGTGTTGTTGAACGCGCCCTTTTTTAATATGCCGCTGCTGATGCTCGGTCTGCGGCCTGGCGTGCTGGCGACGCGCTATCCGGATCCGGCTCTGGGCGCGCCCTTCAAATTTCGCGATCTGCTGCTGAAGTCGCAAACTGACCGCGCCCGTGTTCTGGGGGCGGCACAGGCTGTTCTGACCGTTGATCCGAAACC
>CAVPKQ010000020.1:0-145476 GCA_963705665.1 uncultured Acidobacteriaceae bacterium
CTGAATGCCTTTTATAAAGAACAACGATATGACGGTGACGTGTTTCAACGTCGGCAAAACTTCTTCGCTAATCGCAACGTGACGGCCATCGTCCTGGAGATTCCAACCGACTTGATCGGCAAAGGAACTGTGCATGCATGGGCCACTGCTTCACTTTATGGCCATGCACCCGAGATGCAGGTTTCCCGCTGGGGATTACCTCTCATCACCCATCTTTTTCTGAACGATCCCAACAACCAGGAAGTAAAAGAGGACTTTAATCGGTCAGTGCCGTCCGAAGATCTGGCTTCTTCTCGGGATACATTGCCGACTTCACACAGAAAATGGCGACATATGCCGCGTCTGTGATGAACCCGGATGAATATGGAAAACAGGTTGTTGCCCGCTTGTGTCCTACTATGTTGCCATATGAATTGGGGACATCAGCCGCATTCGATCTTGCTGGCTTCAACGGACGTCCTCTGACTGACGATGTCATGGACGTGATGCTCACCCTGGCTTCGAACAAGCCTCTGCAGGATGGCGCCGTGCCGGATCGAGGTCGTGTTCGCACTGAATTTCCGTACTTTGGGGAGCCATATTCAAAAGAGGAACAGAAAGGTGTAATCCCAGTGCCGCGGCCGCCCAAGAAGTAACCGCTTCTTGATGCGGTGCGCCTCTAATTCGTTGGATTAGGGACGCGATCCCACCCGTACGGATCACACAATCAGTTCGCCAGGATGGTCAAGCGAGAGGAGTGACAAACATGATTACTCGTGGATTCTCTGGACGCCAGCAGCCGATCGGCCTAGCCGAGCGGATACCACCGGGCCAGCACCTCGTGGAGGGTTTTCCGGTACTCTCTGCGAGTGCCACTCCTACCATCTCCACCGATGAATGGACCTTCGAACTCAAGGCTGGCCCACGATCACTACGGAAGTGGACCTGGGTTGAATTCAATACCCTGCCACAGACCAAAGTCACGCGCGATATCCACTGCGTCACGAGTTGGTCGAAGCTCGATACACCGTGGGAAGGAGTCCTCATCGATGATATCTTGGCGGCCGCACGCATAGACACGATAACTCCATTCGTCCTGGCTCACTCGTACGACGGGTACTCCACCAACATTCCGGTCGCGGACCTCGCCGATGGTAAAGCAATGGTCGCGCTACGTTACGAAGGTCGCCCGCTCGAGCGTGATCACGGTGGCCCCGCGAGGCTGCTCGTCCCACACCTTTACTTCTGGAAGTCCGCGAAATGGGTTAAATGGCTCCAGTTCACCCAACGAGACGAAGCCGGGTTCTGGGAGACACATGGGTACCATATGCGTGGCGATCCGTGGCAGGAACAAAGGTACACGAATGACTGAATTGGTTGATCGCGCATCCCACGACGCAAAGTGGCAAAATGCGGCGGTGGTCGCCATCGAAACTCGCACCCCACGCATCAAGAGTTTCTATCTTGCACCGCAAGCTCCATTCAATTTCCTCTCCGGGCAACATGTAGACCTGCGGCTCACTGCGGAAAATGGTTACACTGCGATGCGCAGCTATTCGATCGCCTCCTCTCCGGTGGATAGTTGTCAAATCGAACTGTCAATCGAACGCCTGGCCGACGGCGAAGTCTCCCCGTTCTTCCACGATGTCGTGAGGGAGGGGGATGACGTTGAATTGAGAGGACCACTTGGCGGTCACTTCACTTGGAGTCCTCGGGAGGGAGGGCCATTGCTACTGATCGGCGGCGGCTCCGGCCTGGTCCCTTTGATGTCAATGATCCGTCACCAGCAAGGTGCAGTTCCGACCATCCCTGTAGTCCTTCTGCTCTCAGCCCGAACCTGGCAGGATGTTCTATACCGAGACGAGTTGCTTGAGTTCGACCGTCGACGGAGTGGATTCAAGCTGGTTTTCGCGCTTACCAGAGAGGTCCCGAGGCGAGCGGGCGACTACGGACGCCGTATCGACAGCGCAATGGTCACCAATGTACTGCAACGCCTTCCGGCGCCTCCAGAGTTCACTTTCATCTGCGGAAACAACCTATTCGTGAATGCGGCTGCAGACGGTGTCATTGCCTGCGACATTCCAGCTGAAGACATTAGGACCGAACGGTATGGCGTGTGAAAGGTAAAAGGTTGACGCTCACAACGGATCTTCCATAGACGGCGGGTTTTCGCCGGTCGACTGGTACCAGATCTTCATAGTCATTCCTCCGCGGGCAGTGCCATCACTTGAGCAAGAAGATGACCGGCCAGTGTAGGCATGGTCTCGATCTTCGCCCCTACAGAAACATACAGTGGGGCACCTGAAGATATGGGAGTCGCAATCGCTGCAGCTCAGCGAGACAATCCTCCTGTCGTTAGCCTGCCAAAGACGCATTCATCGGTACCTCCTGAAGGGAGCTCGATATGCCATTTATTCGTGTCAACTGTCCGAAGGGCGCGCTTACTGCTGATCAAAAAGCGAAGCTTGCACCTCGTTTAGTCGAAGCCCTCATTCGCCAGGAAATCGACCCAGTGACTGAGATCGGCACAGCGGCCACAGGATTCTTTTTCAACGAAATTGAGGTAAACAATTGTTTTCCCGGCGGCGTTCCCCTGACAGAGCATCCAGAGAAAACATTCTGGACAGTCGAGGCATTCGTCGCAGCTTCGTTCTTCAGTCAGCCACGGCGCGATGAAATGCAGACAGATATCGCGAAGGCGTTCATCGATATTCTTGGCCACGATGGATCGGTGCTCGATCGCGAGGACATCCGAATCTCGCCTGCGTATCTGATGCGGCTCCACGTCGTGGTCATCGAGATTCCGGAGGGCAGCTGGGGCGCCGGCGGTCAAACTATCGACACCGAGAAGATCAGCAAACTCATCGGTGCCACTAAAGGCCCTAAACGTCTGGCTGAAGCACGGGAGAATGCGGCCAAATTGAAGGCGACGCGAGTCTCGTAGGTCCTGACGCAGCTCGATACTAGGTGACGGTGACGGTGGCGAGTGAGATTGGTCCAACGACGATGGGAGAGCCGACCGCCTTGGTTATACATCACATCCGCCACGACACAATGCCGTGGACGCAGGACCTGGAGTTCACTCACGACGAACGCAAATCAAACCACAAGGAGCACCCCGGTGAAGCAAAAGACAACAGTATTGATCCTGGGCGGTGGATTTGCTGGTGTTCAGGTTGCTCGCGAGCTTGAGCAAGTTGTCTCTCCGGAAGAAGCCGAAATACGGCTGGTGAGCCGTGATAACTTCGTCCTCTTTACTCCGATGCTCCATGAGGTCGCTGCCAGCGATCTAGAGATCACCACGATCGTCAATCCCATTCGAAAGATGGTGAAGCGAACTCAGTTCATAGCGGCAGACGTTGAAAAGGTCGACCTCGACAACAAAGCTGTGAGCATCGTTCACGGGTTCGACCGACATAGCCATGTTCTGACGTGTGACCATCTCGTGCTCGCTCTAGGATCGGTCCCGAATTTCCATGGTATGGCCGGTTTGGAGCGATACGCGCTTACCATGAAGTCGCTCGAAGACGCGATCAGTTTGCGCAATCGTATGATTGCGCACCTCGAGGAGGCAGACAGTGAGTGCGCCGCAGCCTCGCGCGACCGCTTGCTCACGATGGTGGTTGCAGGTGGCGGATTCGCTGGAGTGGAAACGGTTGCCGGGCTATATGACTTTCTACAGGCGGCGATAGGCTCTTATTCGAGGCTTCATACGAGCATGTTGCGCGTGCTGCTCATTCATTCTGGAGATTACCTCCTCCCGGAACTGGGTCCAGATCTTGGACGTTATACGGAGGAGAAGCTCCGGAAGCGGGGTATTGATGTTCGCACAAAGCGTAGGTTAGAGGCTGTCACATCTGAGGGCATAACACTCGACGACGGCACCTTCATACCCACCTGCTTTGTCGTATGGACTGCCGGTAACACTACCTCCCCCCAAATCGCGACTTTGCCTGTTGCGAAGGCGGGCGGCCGGATTCCCGTTAGTGAAATGCTCGAGGTAAGTGCGCATCCTGGCGTCTGGTCTCTTGGTGACTGCGCGCTTGTCCCTAACCAAATGGGAGGGTTTCATCCACCGACAGCGCAACACGCTCTTCGACAAGCCAAAACGCTTGCCTTGAACATCGCTGCTTCTCTGCGAGGCAGACCGCTAAAACCGTTTTCTTTCAGAACCATTGGCCAGCTTGCAGCGATTGGGCGCCGCGCAGGCGTGGCCAGGATCCTCGGCTGGCGCTTTTCAGGATTTGCAGCTTGGTGGATGTGGCGAACCATTTATCTCAGTAAGTTGCCGCGATGGGAAAAGCGGCTGCATGTCGCCTTGGATTGGACTCTGGATCTCGTCTTCTCAAAAGACATTGTTCAATTCGTATCGTTTCGAGCCACAACCGATTTTGTTAAAACTCCCAGCCCAGCGAGTGGCAATAAGCAAACCTCATAGCACAGCATCGGCAGCTGCAGATAAATACAGTACGTTCGCTGGATATTTGAGAGATGCCTGCATTTTTAGCTGTATCAGGAATGTGAGATATACAGGAGGAGTCTCACGATCTTCGACACAGTCGACAATCGAGATGCGCTTTGTTAATGGCGGTGATTCTGTGCTTGATGTCCTCCGCCAGTTGTCTGGCGCAGACTACAGCCGCAGGAAAGCTGCAGAGCGAAGTAATGACTGGAAGAGATGATGCTGGCTCAGATCGCAGGCCGTTTCTAAGCAGCTCATTCCCAGAGGACGAACAACCTAATGGAAGTTGCCGCGGTTTGGCCGCGTGGCAGCGTAATCACCTCTTGGCTGCTGGATCTTACTGCAACGGCACTCGCCAGAGACCCTACTCTTGCGAAATTCGGAGACAGAGTTTCAGACTCAGGGGAGGGTCGTTGGACTATTAAGGCCGCGATCGATGAGGGTGTGCCCGCACCAGTTCTCACAACTGCGCTCTACAAGAGGTTCAGTTCTAGAAGACAGGCAGACTTCTCCGATAGGCTTCTATCTGCCAAGCGCTACGAATTCGGTGGCCATCTCGAAAAGGCAACTGCAAAGTAGGATCAGGAGAAAAGAGCCGGTGGGCCCCGTGACAATTAGCCCTGGCTCCTCGGGTGCGTTGAACTTCGGATACGGCATTGAATGCAGCATTTTTCTTGAACTTATCAGGCGCATCTACAGGCGGCTTCTGGGTCACCTGCGACTAGAGCGAATGACGGCCCGCAGCATATCAGGAATGCGTCGATTCTGACCCCGGAACGGCTTCACGTTCTTGAAACCGCTCAAGATGACATGCTGGGAACAGTATCCGCTGCTGTGAAAGGAGCAAGGTCTTGCCAGTCTGAGGGTCTGAGGTCGCCTCAGGTTCCTTCGTCCTGGCGACAAGGGATAATCCAGTCGTCTCGCAGTCTGCTCTATTGAATGGGTCATCCTACACTGCTCCAAATCATTGTGCTGTCTACCGGTTCTCTCGTCCGCGAGAGAAAATGGCCCGGGAGGTGCCTCTGGCGCCCTTGAGACTGCTGGACCGCGGCCTCTTGGCGAAACTGCTATTCTTGGCTCACTTCCGCTGCTTTATGGCCTCGATATACCCAATGCGTCGTTTGGTTGATGAAGACCACCGAACTTGCACCATACAAAGGGCGGTCCCTGCTCGCGGCTTTTGGATAGTGAGGTTGTGTGCGGAACTGTTCTCATGGGATGGACGTTGGAGCGAGCCGAACGAATCGCTGGGAAGACATTAGGCCATGGCGGGCAGTCTCGAACGAGAGCGAGATGAGAGCGGGCTAATCGACCAAATATGCCAAGGGCAAACTGAGCTGTTTCAAACGCTCATCAAGCCATATGAGCGCGCTGTCTTCGCCGTCGCCTATTCTGTCGTGAACAACGGCGCGGATGCTGAAGAGATCGCGCAAGAGGCATTCCTGAATGCGTTAAAAGGGTTGAAGAATTTTCGCGCAGAGGCCAAATTCAGCACTTGGCTGATTCAGATCGCGTTGAATGAAGCGCGCATGCGGTTGCGCCGCAGCCGCACCCAGGCGCACCAATCGCTGGACGAGATCGCCGGGAACGAAGATAGCGATTTCGTGCCTAGAGATTTCGCGGATTGGCGGGAAATTCCGAGCGAAGCATTGGCGCGCAAGGAGTTGAGACAGATCATCGAGAAGACCCTACGATCTCTCCGCCCAATCTATCGGGAGGTTCTCGTTCTCCGCGATGTGCAAGATCTCAGCACTGCAGAAACGTCACAGGCTTTGGGCATCTCGGAGGATTCGGTGAAAACACGCCTGAGGCGCGCAAGATTACAAATGCGTGAGGCACTGGCACCTGGCTACGACGGCAGTTGGACATCTGAATCGAAGGTGTATAAGAGTGTGAGGCCGTGGTGAGCTGGGAGGAGCGGGATAGGTCCATGCTTGATGCAGTCATAGAAATCAGCTGCGTGGAAGTATGGCGAGAGATCTCCAACTATATCGACGGAGATGTCGAGCCAGAGCTCAAGGCGCGATTGGAGCTTCACTTTAGGAGATGCAAAGACTGCAGAGCAGTCCTCCATGGCGCTGGCAACACTGTGCGCCTGCTAACCGACGGCGACTGGTATCCGCTACCCGAAGGGTTCAGTGAGCGACTCTTTTTGCGGCTTTCGTCGGAATATCGCAGAGAGAAGTCCTAACATTTGTCAAACGCCGTAGGCTCGGCACTTAGCTTAAGTAACAGATCCTCCACGAGCTCTGGCTTTTGGTCTCCATTATCCATAACAAAAACGATGTGCCACGCGCGATTGGAGTCGCGATTCCACATTTCTGTGTATCGTCTGCGCTTTACCTCTGGCGCTCCACCGGCTTTGGAACGAAGCGTCAACACATGCCATCCATATTCTATGGCGAGATCACCGGCGATTGCGATATCCATAATGATTGGGGCCAAGTCGACCTCATAGTCGCGAAAGAGCTTCTCCAATTTGCCCCTCAGTATTGTTTTTGCATCGACCCCAAAAAAGGTCGGTTCCCCGGCGGTCATGTCGGTAAAACCATCGGCAAAAACAGAAAGAATTTCTTCTACGTCGGCGTTGTTGTAGCCTTCCCGCAGCTTGGTCTTGGCCGCATTGATGGCGTAGCGATCGTCCAATGCGTTCCCTCCTGGACTCATTGAAGCCGTGCTTTCTGGCTTCGTCAAGTCTTCGGCTTACGAGCATGGGAGATGCAGCCTCGCCGCCAGACGGCGTCGGGTCGAAAACAAAAACTTAGTCAGCCGTTGTCACCCCGGCGCCTCCTACGACTCTCATACTGGTGTTTGGGGTCGGCGCGGCATCCGGTTCTCACACCCGCGCTCTACAAGAGATTCAGTTCAAGAGCGCAGGCAGACTTCTCCGATAAATTTCTATCTGCCATGAGCTACGAGTTCGGCGGTCATCTTGAAAAGTAATCGAAAAGTAGTTTGCAAGGTCAGGAAGAGGGGCCGACTGCGGCGCCTGTCAAATAGCGTCAGGCCTCTTTGTGTGGTTGAACCAAGGCCCATTACAGGTGGCCCGCGCAACCGGAGCCCCTTCCAACTCAGGTCGCGAGGAGCGGCCTCCGATAGCAGGGCGTGTCGAATCCTTGCGGTGTTGCTGCTTATCGTACTCTGGAGATCTGATGCGACCGCAGTTGAAAACGGCCGGAGCTTAGACCAGTTTGCACACACCGCTTGGAGCGCAAAAGACGGCGCTCCAAGTGTGGTCCAGGCGCTCGCACAAACGAAGGACGGCTACTTGTGGCTGGGAACACCTAGTGGCTTATATCGATTCGATGGCATTACTTTTGACCGTTATGGACCGGAGGCAGGAGCAAAGTTTGCCAGCCCAGATGTGAGTTCCCTTTTAGCTCTCCCCGATGGAGACCTTTGGATCGGTTTTGTTGCTGGAGCGATCAGTCGTCTGAAGGGCGACAGCAGGACTGACTACACAAGCCGCGACGGTGTTCCCATCGGAAGGGTGTTGGGTCTCGCTCAAGATGGGGAAGGCACGATTTGGGCCGCGACCACCGGCGGGCTGTCGCGCCTTGCGGGGAATCGATGGCAGGTAGCGGGGAGGGATTGGAATTTCCCCGGAAAGTCCGCAGACGCGATTTTTCTTGATCATCAAGGAACACTTTGGGTCGCAACCGAAGATACGATCGTGTTTCTTCCTAAAGGGACGAGAGCGTTCCATGAAACAGGTATTCGTATTGGGCTGGTTGACCAAATTGCGGAAGCCCCGAATGGCAAGTTGTGGATGGCCGAAGTTTCAAGGTCAGTCCGGCCAATTCCCCTGGGAAACAGCAAGCCGCCGTCTGATCGGCATGAGATCCGCGTTGGCTCTCATGAAATTCTCTTCGATAGGGAAGGCGCGCTATGGATCACCACGATTGGTGACGGCATGCGCCGCGTTCCTTCACCGGCTCGGTTGGCAGGAAAACCTGGGCGGTTCAGTGGCGCAGTAGAAGCTTTCACCAACAAAGATGGGCTAACCAATGACTTTGTTCGGTCGATTCTTCAAGACCGTGAAGGGAACATTTGGGTCGGAACAACTGGCGGCCTGGATCGTTTCCGTAAGACTGACCTGGTCCCGATCAGTTCACCCATTCCCGCCCAGACCGCAACTCTCGTCGCTGGTGACGGAGGCGATTTGTGGGTGGCTGGCGAAGGTCTGGCCCGTGTACACGCGGGGCGTGCGGTCTCTATACGCGATGCAGCAAAATGGGGCTACATTTTTACGGGCACCCCTGACGCGAGAGGCGGCACCTGGTGGGCTGCCGTCGGTGGCATTTTGCATCTCTCAAACGAGCGCTTTTCGCGGCTTCCACTGCCAGATGGAGTCGACACGGCCAACATCGAGACGACCCAACTCACGGAAGGCCGGTCAGGGGGGCTTTGGGCGGCTGTGGAGGGGGCTGGTCTTTCGTATCTGAGCGGGAAGAACACTTGGAGACGATTCGACATTCCCCCGGAGTTGGCAAAACTCGAGCCTACAGCAGCATTCACCGATTGGATAGGGCGCATATGGTTTGGATACGAGGATGGTTCCGTCATCGATTTAGAGACTAAGGGGAGACAGACGTTTCTCATGCGTCGTGATTCGCAGGTTGGAACTGTAAGAACCATTCAGGGCCAAGCCCAACACATCTGGATCGGGGGCGACTTTGGATTGGCTTTGTTTGACGGAGCAAGCTTCCGAAAGATCATTCCGTCGGATTCGGCGGCATTTGGATGTGTCTCGGGGATCGAGGAGAGCTCCGACGGGAGCTTATGGCTCGCAGAGAGTCGTGGAGTACTCCAGATTCCCGAAAACGAGGTGCGAAAGAGCTTTGAAGAACCCGCTCACCGCGTGAGCTACAAGCTCTTCGATTCGCTCGATGGCCTTCCGGGAACATTTCAAAATATTGTGCGGGGCGGGAGAGAGGTTCAAACAAGAGACGGAAGATTATGGTTTGTTGCAACCAATGGAGTGGCGTGGATCGATCCCGCCGGGATTTCTGTAAACTACCTTCCTCCACCCGTATCAATACGATCGCTCGAAGCAAACGGCACGCAATATGACGCTGGGGCCAAATTGACGCTGCCGCCTCTGATCAGGCGGCTACACATCAGCTATGCAGCTCTGAGTCTGTCAGTTCCAGAGCGAGTCCAGTTTCGATACCGCTTGGAAGGCCTCGATAAGAAGTGGGAAGAGGCTGGCAATCGTCGAGATGCCTTTTACACAACGTTGGCTCCGGGTAGGTACAAATTTCACGTAATAGCGTGCAACAACGATGGTGTTTGGAACAACAAAGGAGCGTATTTCGGTTTTCGGATCCAACCCGCTTGGTACCAGACGACAGTGTTCAAGCTATTGCTTTTCGTGCTCGGGCTCGGCGTCGTTCTTATCTTGTATCTGATCGATAGGCAACGGCACGTAACTTTGCTTCGCATCCGTTTTGACGAGCGCCTCGAAGAACGGACCCGTCTTGCTCGCGAACTCCATGACACTCTACTTCAAACCATCCAGGGCAGTAAGCTGGTTGCTGATCATGCTCAACAGCATCTGGATGACCCGGGCATAACCCGAACGGCGCTGCAACGTCTCTCGCCATGGCTGGATCGGGCCGTAGTTGAAGGGCGAGCCGCCTTGGACTCACTTCGAAATTCGGCGCGGGACACAGAGGATTTGGCGTCGGCCCTCCGTCGCGCTGCCGAGGGATGTGTGTCTGATCAGATGAAGATTACGGTTTCATCGACGGGGCTGCCGCGATCCATGCATCCGGTCGCTCGGGACGAAGTCTTCCGCATCGGGACGGAAGCGATTCGCAATGCGTGCATTCACTCTGGTGGTGAATCGTTACGTATTGAGCTTCGCTATGGCAGAGATCTGATTCTAGACGTGCGAGACAGTGGCCGAGGGTTTGATCCGAAGCTATTGAATTCCGGCAAGCCGGGGCATTTCGGCATCATGGGTATGCGCGAACGCGCATCTTATATCCGGGGCCGTCTGTCCTTGCACACCGTCGAAGGCCGAGGAACATACTTGACGCTTATTGTGCCCGGCAAGGTGATCTTTAGATCAGCTGCTCTCAAACCTTTCTTCAGCATCTCCAGGGTGAGACAATCCAGAACTCGTTCGGGTTCATTAACGGATGCTAGCGATTCGCTCGATCCTGCCGTTCGCAACAAGTAGCCAGTCCGACCTCGCGGTGGATCATCCAGAATGGGTGGGTTTGTAAGCGGTGCCTACCCCTGCGAGATTTGGGCGAGGATCTGCAAAACGGTTCCAAAAGGTATAGCTCGCCGCGTTGTAAGAGGTTTCATCTGTCGATCTGCTCACCACTGTAGTTGCTCGTGAACTGTTGGGTTTCATGTGAGCTATAGGGACCAGAGCAGAAACTATCGCTAGGCAGCGGATTGCGGCCTGACAAAAGAAAAGGCAAAAGCTAAACATGCCCAAGAATGAAAACGCAAAATGAACAATGCCGCTAATTTCGAGCACAGAGCCGGGCAGCAGCCGAGGCAAGCACGAAGGAGAACCCTCGCTTACCCTATGCGACAGGCTTAGCAGGACTCGCGATAACAGTCAGAGGCAGCTCCAGACGGATCATGATTATGCGGTTTCGACCCGCGAATATCAGACTGATCAATCGTCGCTCAACCTGCCCAGACTGCTGCTCGCTCTGTCCTCGAGAAAAAGCAGGCGCAACTAAAAACACATGCCCATAGATTTTGCAGCATTGACATGGCCACTCCATCTCAGGGCAATGCGCTCATCGAGTTCTGTCAGCACTTTCCTCGGAGTTCCGGGCGATTGGTCGGCAACTCGGACAATGACCCACTAAACCAGAGCTCGTCCATTTGACTGATTTAGCTATCCACGGGACAGCATTGTCCAAGGAGATATGGAGACGCTCGATTCAGGTATCGGGCGTTTTTCTTTTGGAGGAAGCGATGTTTCTATGTCAGCCATTACTTGAGATACTTGCCGGGCGCGGCATATCGGACATCGACACCTTCCTTAAGGTGCCCTCCTGGAACGATCTTCCAGATCCTTTTTCAATTCCGTCGATGGAGAAAGCCACCGCTCGTGTACTTCGCGCTATTCGGCATCGCGAACGCATCACCATCTTTGGCGATTACGACTGCGATGGGGTCCTCGGAGCGCACATCATACGCAGCGTGTTGAGTGGTCTGGGAGTGCTAGCCAGGACATCTCTGCCTCACCGGGATGAAGGCTACGGTCTCAGCTCGTCAGCAGTCCACCACTTTTCATGCCGCGGAACCGACTTGCTTATTACGGTCGATAACGGCATCAATGCTCGGGCGGCCGTGCAGTTGGCACAACGGCTTGGGATCGATGTTGTCGTAATCGACCACCACCGCATCCAGGAGCAGGCAGAGACCACTGCAGTATGGTCTGATACGTCCTGCGGAGCGGGCCTGGCTGCGATGTTTGCTTGGGCGCTCGCGTTGAAGGCGGGCTGGAACGATACAAAGATTGAGCGTCTGTTATCCGGGTGCAGTCAATATGCGGCGATCGCTTCGATCGCCGATTGCGTGCCCCTGCTGCGTGGCACACGAACTCTCGCCAGGCTAGGTCTCGCCGAACTCTCCCGATCGAAGCACAAAGGACTGCAGGAGTTGCTCAAAACCGCCTGCACCGATCCATCTCAGCCGGATTCGCGCGACGTGGCCTTCGGCGTTGCTCCGCGGATCAACGCCGCCGGCAGAATGGCTCATCCGGCTGAGGCGCTTGCCGTGTTCGAGGCTGTGCTAGATGAACGGGCCGCACGACAGAGCGTCGACAGGCTCAATCAATTGAATCTGGAACGCCGACGTACCGTCAAGCTGCATTTCGACGAACTCGTTGAGTCGGTTGGAGCAAATATTCCGGCAGGCTTAGTGGTTTATCGCGAGATGAGCCCGAAGGGGATCGCAGGCCTCCTGGCGAGCAAATGTGTCGAGAGGTATTCGGTTCCCAGCATCGTGATCGTCCCATCGGCAACTCCTGGTCAAGTCGTTGGGTCAGGAAGAAGCATCCCTGGTGTCGACCTGGTCGAGACTCTGCGACCACTTGGGGAACTGTTTCTTCGCTATGGGGGACACGCTCAAGCAATCGGTTTGACCATGTCCGTCGGCCACATCGAGGAATTCCGGGAGAAGTTCGCTCGGTCGGTAGAACCGGTGGTGAGAGGTGACAGCCAGACACTTCACGCCGAAGCTGAGCTTAACCTGTCATTCCTTGGGCGCTATTTCGAGGAACAACTGCGTCTGCTCGAACCTTTTGGAGAAGGAAATCGTCCTCCAACGTTCTCCATTCGCATGGCTGAAGTCCTAAGCGTCAGAAACAAATGGGTACGGATTCGGCAGGGCAGAAGCAGCGTCGAAGCACTCTGCTGGGATGTTCCAGTGACAGAACAAATGAAAGGGGATTTCCTGGTTGAGTTTTACGGCAAAACCCGGATTTTGCGTGGCTTTACTCCTCGATAAGCCGAGTTTCTGGGCCGGTTTGACAGAGCTTTTCATTCATGGGAAAACAAGCCCAGGAGGGGAGAGGAGGGCGACATGCAGACCCCAGTCACAGAGATCGATCAAATGATTGTGCAGTTGAATGAATTTATTCTCCCCAGCTCCCTCATGGAGAGCTTTGACGTATACCGAGAAGAATCGGTCAAGAGTGCCGCTCGCTGTTTCAATGATGCACAACTCTCGTGGTTTCTGGACATGCTGAATCGGTTCCGGGGACCCGATGACCGCAAAGACTCATTGGTCGATATCTTTGATCCGGGCATGTACACCTGCGACCATCCGGCGTGGGAGGCTGCGCCAGGAACTCGGATCGAGATGCCGGCGCTTACGTCCGAAGTGGCGAGACTCGCAGATCGCAATTCGGAATTTGCTGAGATCGCGGCAGAGGAGATCAACGAGTTCCGCGATCACGCCGAAACCTACGCAGATGACGAAATTCTCGGATTGGCGCACATCGCGGCATCGGCACTTGTCGATCAGAGAAGAACTTTCCACGGGCGTGAGGAAGCCATTCGGTATCTCGCACTCAATGCGAGCGCTGTGCTAGAAGATCTTTGGGCGACGGATGACACGCTCTGGAGGAATGCCTCACTGCGGCAAATCCAGTTTGACGACATGGTCGCGAAGCGCAAGGCGGATTTGCTCAAGGTCGAATCGACTCACCCCAACTTCGAGGAAAGTGACTTCGCTTGTTATTCTGAAGACGAGATTCGGAGGTTCGCTTTCGATATCCGAAGTTTGTTCTTAACCGATCATGCCAAGCACTTGGCTATTTGCACGCGGTGCCAAACGCGGTTGGAATCGTGGACAAAAATGGTCGAGAAGTTCGAGCAGAACGCGTCCACACCCACTGGGCGAGTTGATGCTTGATTGTTTCATTGCAGTGAATTGTTTCCCAGAACTGATGCGTGAGTAGTTGATCGTTGGTAGTTTGAAGAATCGGAGACACGCATGGGCCTTCTTCAATTGTGCTTTCCATTGTCCGGGCACCGAACGTTTGCCCCTCAAATCCCAATTCAGAGGTTGCGCCTAGCTCCGGGTCAGCAATGAGGGCGCGGATCACGGTTCCTATGCTGACTGCTGGTGCGATTCTCGCAATTGCGTTTAGTTACCACGCCTACCGCTACCGACGACAGCCCGATGACCCGGACTGGCTCTTACGGCAGGCCGATGAACAGGCATGGCTAAACAACTGGATCAACGCAGCTCCCGTCTATCACAGAGCGGAACTTCTCTATCAGGGGCGGAGCGAACCGGCCAAGGCGCTCTATGCGCATGTCAGCCAGATGATGGCTACGAGCGAGATGTCCGGCTTGGCGCCGCAAATTGCTTCCCTGAGCGATGATCTCCAACTGCCCGCGGCCCGCGATCCGGAAACCCGGCTGAGAATTCTTACCATTCGGGGAATGCTCGAGACCAATTACGACGCAGGCCTGGCAACGAGAACCTGGACCGAAATTGGCGAACTCGCGCGGAAACAGCATCACTACATGCTGGTGTCGAGAGCAATGGGCGAGGAAGGGATCGCCGCATTTCTCCTCGGCGACGTTAATGGGGCTCAAGAGAAGGTGATGAAGGCATACCTTGTAGCCAAATATCTTGGAGATCCGGCTGCGAGGGTTAGGTACGCCAGCGTCTATGGCGCCGGTTTGGTCGCGCTTAAGAAATACGACCGCGCTCTCAAGCCTCTCGACGAAGCAATCCGAGTCGCTAACACGACCGATGGGGTAGCGTATCCAAGCATCGCCACTGCCTCGAAGATTGAGGCACTGGGTGGGTTGGGCCGTTATCAGGAAGCTCTGACGCTGACAAATGATGCTATGGTACGGGTCACGGCACGGCATCTGAACATGCATATCTCCGAGCTCCTACGCATCCGTGCTGGCATTTATGAGCGGACCGGCCAGACGAAGCTTGCTACCGACGACTATCAGGCAGCAATCGATATCGGTAAGAAGGTCTCTGATTGGCGCGGCCTCTCACAGACAGCCGGCTCACTCGCTGCGCTCTATGAGGGACAAGGCCGGCTGGAAGAAGCTCTTCATACCATCGACGACGCGATCGACGCCAACAAGCAAATCCCCGATGAACTCTACTTCTTGCCGAGAAATCTCTCGATTAAAGCGCGAATCCTGGCGCGGTTGGGAAAGACTCGGGAATCGAACACTCTATACCAGAAGAGTACCGATCTCATTGATTCCTTATTGGCACATGCTCCCACTGCCAATGTGGAACGCGAGTTGATCACGTCAATGGAGCAGGTGTATGCCGGCTATTTCGACTCACTCTGCGCACAGAATAAGTTCGCTGAAGCATTCCGGATCATCGAGAAGGCGCGAGGTCGCCTCGAGGCTCAATCCCTTGAACACGTCGAGGCAGCACCCCCTCGTCCGGCAAGCAATCTGGACCAAAAATTAGTCCGTTTGAATCTTGCCCTTTTGAATACCGATGATCCTGCCAAGCGCGCCACAATTGTTGATCAGATTGGGGAGACGGAAGGACGATTGCCCTCTGAATTCCTGGAGGGTAAGACGGCTATCGATCCGATACCTTTGAAGCAGCTGCAAGCAGACCTTGGCCCACAACAGGTTCTTGTCGAATACGTTCTCGATGATCCTCGGTCCTTCGCCCTGTGTATCACTCGGACAGCCGTCAACCGATATGTACTGCCGTCGAGGCAGATTCTCGAACAAGAGGCCCGCGGCTACCGATCCAGCGTCACACGACGAAAGCCTGACGCGGCCACGGGACAGAAACTCTTCCAACAGCTACTTGGAAACATACCCGCATACCAGCGCAATGCTGAGGTCATTCTCGTACCGGATGGCGAACTGCACTTGTTACCCTTTAGCGCGCTGATGGATGGACCACACTATGTGATCGAATCACATACTCTGGTAGTCAGTCCCTCGGGAACTGTATTTCACATTCTGAAAGAACGGGAACGCGCGGTCGATGCCAACTCTCATCCTTACGTGGGTGTGGCGGCTTGGACGCAGGTGAAGCCATCACCGCTTGAGCGTGTCCTGCGAGCGGTGAATGAGCCCCAGGAGAGCGAATTCGTGCCGCTCCCGGAGAGTAAGAAGGAGGTGGAAACTGCAGGAGCCGATCTCCCTAAGCCAAGCACCATCCTGCTCGGCGCTGAGGCAACAGAGACACGGTTCAAAGAGCTGCCACTTGATCAATATCAAGTGTTGCATCTGGCACTTCATGGGTATGTCGATCCCATCTATCCAGATCGGTCCGCATTAGTATTCGCGCCCGAGAAAAATGGGCCGAACGATGGATTGCTGCAAGTGCGTGAAATCCGACAAATGAGGCTTGGCGCGGGCCTGGTTACGCTCTCAGCGTGCGATACCGGCGTTGGCCCCGTGGGAGCCGCAGGCGTAAACAACCTCGTAACGGCATTCATCGATGGGGGCGCTCGTAGCGTCGTGTCAACCTTGTGGGAACTCGAAGATCATTCCACAACTCGATTGATGACGAATTTCTATGCCAACCTGAAAACTGCGAGCAAAGCACAGGCTCTTCGCAATGCACAGATCGAACTGCTCAGGGCAGGCTTCAGTCCATACTTCTGGGCCAGCTTCGAGTTGGTCGGCGATCCCGACAGTCTACTCTTTGGGGAATTGAACCCTCCTTCATCCTCACACGTTGCGCAGGGGCAGATTATGCTTCACGAAACAGGTAGGCGGCCATTATGACGAAAACGCAGGATCTCACAGTCGAGCAGAAAGAGGCAGTTCTCAACCGCGCACTGAAAGTCCTGGACGAGAAGTTCTATCAACCGGAAAGGCTAGGCAATGGATGGAAGGACGCGATCGCGCGGCATCGACCGGCGATTATTGACGCGTCTACCGCCGCTACTTTCGAAGAAGCCGTTACGCGATTGCTCGAGGAATTGAAGACCTCGCATGTCGGATTCTTTCACGGATCGGCGCGGCGAGCCTCAAGCCGAGCTGCCCTTAGTGCTACCTATCTAGCGGACGAGACTGATGAAGGTCCTCGGTGGATCTTCCAGGATGTGCATGCGGGAGGTGCGGCTTCGCTCGCTGGAATCGAGTCTGGCGACATTTTGTTGCGCGTTGGCGCAGAGGAGATTGTTCCTCCTGCGCATCCAACATTCCCGATGGGGGAGACGACGAATCTCACTGTCCTGACTGGCGACGGTGAAGTGCGTACAAGAAGCGTCAGGGTTGCCCGCCCCAAAGGCAAGAAGCTTCATTTTGTCGAGCCAAAGCTTGTTGTCGGCAAGCGTCTTCAAGGCGGCATCGGCTACTTAAAGGTGGCCATGTTCCCGGGTATGGTAGGCGTCGAAGTCGCCAATGCGATATCGAGTCAGGTAGAGCAGCTCGGCAACATCGAACAACTGATTGTCGACCTTCGCGGGAACACAGGTGGAGGAGTGGGAGCGCTCCGCGTGATGGGTTTGCTGACTCCCAAACAAATCCCAGTCGGATTCGCGCTCGATCGGAAGTCTGCTCAACAAAACATTGCGGATGTAAAGAGCAGTTTCCGGCGCTTCGGCAGGATTCCTGCCTCAAAGAAGGACCTTTGGCTGCTCGCGCTGCGCTATGCGCCCACGCTCGTAAAGAAATCTCCCATCGTCCTTGAAACCGAAGGACTGGGAAACAAACCCTTCCATGGGAGGGTCGTTCTCCTAGTCGACCGCCACACGGCCAGCGCCGCCGAAATGATCGTCGCCTTCGCGCGGGAAAACTCGCTCGCCGTGATCGTCGGTGAAAAGACAGCAGGTCGGCTTCTATCAGCCACCTCCGCAAAGGTTGGGTATGGCTACCGCTTAGCCTTTCCCACGGGGGCGTACTACACCTGGAAAGGGTCAGTTCTCGAAGGCACCCCAATCGAGCCGGACCAAAGCGTTGCTTTCGATTGGCGTGAAGCTCGCCGTGGCAACGACCCGCAATTGAAACACTCCGTTGAATTCCTCGAGAAGGCACTGAGTCGGTAGTGTTTTAGAAGACATGACGAAGCCGTCTAGTCGATTTGTAAGGGATAAGTGTAAGGGGCGTCTTCGCCCTGGAGTTGAGTCAACAAAACGTACTTGCCTGGTGTCGCACTTCGCAGGTCGAGAGACACAGTAACCAAGGTCCGCGGATCGGCACCGACGGCGGTCCCCGTTGCGCACGCCACGCGATTGAGTCCGTTCTTGTCGGCCGCAACCATGATGGAGTAAGCACCGGCCTGGCTCAGACGAGGCAGCACAAGTTCCAACCTGAGCAGCGCGGCGGGAAGATGGAGCGGAGGGTTGCTCGCTGGCTGATCACCGCGATAGGTTCCATACTGCGAAAGATCCAGGGTACGATGAAGCTCAGCCGATTGAACCTGTACAACTGCTGGATGTTTACGGTACCAGACATTGGCGACAACAAACCCAACCAGCAAACAGGCTAATCCGACCGCCGCGACAGCAGCGTACCGAAGCCTCAGAGTGGATCTGGCTGGACGAGTTGCGCGGAAGTGAAGAAGGCGACCGAGACAATAGTTGCAGGATGTGACATGTTCTACCCGCGGATCGGAAAGAGAGACGTCCTTGGGACGTTCTGCATACGATTTCAGAAAGACATCGTCAACACACTCCGGCGTCTTGTCTCCACTCGGCTGCCTGCGGGTATAGGATTCGATCTGTCTGAGGAACCATTCTTCAGAGTTCAAAGTTTTCTTGATCACTATCCTTTCGCTCATCAGAGCTAGGGCTCTCAGAAGAGGACAAAAGCCCACGCAGCTCTTTGTGATAGACCCGTCGAACTGTTACATAACTGGCTTCCAGAGCATCCGCGATTTGACGCCAGCTATGACCCGCAAGACGCCAATAGGTGATTTTCCTCGAGCGTTCGCTCATCCGTCCGAGCACCTGACCAATATGCGCCGTCTGATCCGCTTCGGATTTAGAGGAAAGTGCTCTTGCCAAGATCTCGAGGTCGTAGAGGGACCCGCAAGAGATTTCGCGATTGTTCTGTACGCGTTTCTTGGAGAGCCTCTTCAGGACACTCACGATTCTGTAAAAGAGCTGGGTGAACGTTCGCTCGCCCTGGAACCGTTCGTAGTATTGTTCAGCATTCGAAACCGCTGCGTCCATGAGATCGTATGCCGCGTGAATATCGTGTAAATAACAAGTGGCGCAATAGACGGCGTACGGCCAGGTTAAAACGCAAAGTCGACGAAACAGATCGTCTACGGCCGGATTCGAAGAGCCCAAATACCAGTACTCACTGGAGGGGAGAGGCGACCTTGAGTCCATGAGAAGCCCTCTGCAACCGAATTAACAGCACAGCGGGTCGCAGCAATACGTGACTGGATTGTAACGCCGACTGATAAATATCCAAAAAACAGACCGCCAAAAATTTTCTTTGGCGGAGTGAAACAAACGGCACACCGAAATGCCTTATATCAGTAGGGGCGAGTAGTCGAGGCCGTCGTCCCTGCCCTACCGCTAGATCGGCTCTCATTGGAAATCACGAAAAAGAAACCTAGAAATCTCTATACCCCTCTTCTTTTCTGCCGGGTTGTGTGTATATGGAAGACTGAGGTGCGGTATGGCTACAAAGGATGTGCCTCCAAAGAACCCCAGAAAGTATCTGTGGCCCGCGGAGGCGGTGAACATCGCGCAGAAGAAGCAACATCCGGTCCGGCTATGCGAAGAACTGATAGCTCTGACGGGTTATGACAAAGCTGCTTGCTGGCGGTTCTTGAAAAAACACGGCGTCGAGAGACCGGGTTCCGGGTCCAGGCGAACCTTCGATCCGACAACCGTTGAATCGATCATTGAATATGTGTCGGAGCACGGTGTACGGGCTGCGTCCCAACGCTTCCACTGTGAAGCCAAGACGCTGTACAACCTGATCCATCGCCGGGGTTACGCACACTACAGTAAAGACCTATTCAGCTTGCGCCAGATCTGCTCACATCTTGGTGTGCGATACAGCAAAGTCATGAGTTGGATCGAGCAGGGGCTCCTCAAGGCCAGGCGCGAGCAGACGCGCACGGGCAAATCCATATATTCGATAGAGTTTGACGCTCTGCAGAAGTTCTGCAAGGAACACCGGAACCTCTTGATCACTCGTCGCTGGCCACCCCAACGGATCCGGTTCCTGGAAGAATACGTGTTTGCTCCCAAGCATGCGGAATTGCTGCGGACGCGCGAAAGCAAGCGTGAGAACAGTGCATTCGATCGTGGTGAATACTTAGACCCCGATGAGAACCTTCAGCGCAGAGCCTGATCACACTTGTCACGCACGCCGCATCCGGAGCACCGGCCGCGTTGGTTGTGATTCCGATCCGCCTGCTTTCGAAGCCGAGATGCTTGGACAGCAGCGATCGTGTGCATGAGCCATCTGCGATTGGAGTCGGTAAACTCCACTCGCCGAACTTGCTGTCCTGCGTAAATGACCAAGCCGTACGGAACCCGCTCACTTAGCTGTTCTTCAACCAGTGCACAATATGCAAGGTTCTGGATCATGTGGTTGGGATAGACCTCGCCTCGAGCCGGTGGCCGATTCGACTTCTTTAATTCGACTGGCACAATCCCATCTGCGGTTCGGATCAAACAGTCTGGTTTTCCGGAGATGCCCAACTCCAGAGATCGTAGATTCCGGGCCGCGAATGGCTGCCCGACGAGATCCTGATAGAACACCTCGCCAGCCGGTATTCCTGTGCTCTTGCGGGACCAGACGCTCAACCAAAAGAACAGAAGAGCGAGGACCATCGCGGTGACAGCCATCAGCAGTACGGTCATTTCGCCCATCCCAGCCAGCAAAAGACAATGAGAATAACCGCCAGCATGAGGGCGGCGAAACCTGCCCACCGATAGCTGTCGCCCCGAGCAAGGGATCTGCCCTGCTCGATATGCCAGGCATTTGCCTCAGCCTGCAGTTCGCGGGCTTCAGGCGATACCTCAGCACCATCGAGGTACTTCAATTGCCAGGCCTTCGAGCAGTAGACGAACTCTGCCAATTCGGTGGCGCGAATGAGCTTTTGCTTCATCGGGTATCTCGTCCTGAGGATGAGACCAGTTTTTAGCGCTTGGTGCAAACGAGAGGAAGCAATCTGTGGAGGTACGGACGTTGCGACATAGCACTCACAGGCGAACTCCCGCAATCGAAAGGGAGGGTGAAACAGGTAAGCCGTTAAAAGAGAAAAAGTGTGTACCTCACTTTTGTGATGGATATCAAAAGGACGGCAGGTTCCTTCGCAGCTCTGGTTGCCACACTATTCTTCGGCAGTGGAACACTACTGGCCAAGATACTGCTCGTAGGCGTAAGTCGTTGGCTCATGGCAGCGCTCTGCTACCTGAGCGAACTCGGTCCTCTATTGCTTTGGCACTTGCAGAAGACATGTAGTTCGTTAGAGGAGAAAGAGCGTGTACTTCACTTTTGTAGCGGACCTGCCACGTAGTTGATCACTTTCTTTAAGTCGATAAAATCGGGTTCAATGGCTGAGCATAGCGACCAATCTCTCTCATCTGAGGAATACAGCGCCCTTCTGGTTGACGTAACCCAATGGCTGGAACAAGCGCGTAGGCAGGCGGGCAGGGCTGTCAACGCTCTGATGACAACAACGTATTGGCGGATCGGGGAGCGGATTTTTGAGCAGGAGCAGCGTGGAGGCGAGCGGGTGGGCTACGGAGAGCGGATTGTGGAGCAGCTCGCCCGAGATCTTTCAGCAAGATTTGGCCGCGGGTTTTCTCGTGCCAACGTGTTTCAAATGCGCCAGTTTTACCTTGCCTACCGGGCTAGAGTCCAGACATCGTCTGGACTTTTGGGCGCGGCGGGAATTGTCCAGACGCTGTCTGGACAATTCGACGTTCCCTTTCCTCTATCCTGGTCCCACTATGTGCGCCTGCTGACGGTAACCGATGAGGCCGCCCGCGACTACTACGAACACGAGGCGCTACGCGGCGGCTGGTCAGTCCGGGATTTGGATCGTCAAATCGCAACCAAGGCGTATCAACGACTGCACGGAAAGGCCGGCACTTCCGTTGCTTCATCCTTGCCGGGCGGCCTCAATCCCGACGATCACATTCGGGATCCGTTCGTCCTAGAGTTCTTGAACCTGAACGACGAATATTCGGAATCGGATTTAGAGCAGGCTCTCATCCTTGAGCTGGAGCGCTTTCTCCTTGAGCTCGGAAATGACTTCGCATTCGTAGCCCGGCAGAAGCGCCTCCGCATCGGAACCGAGTGGTACCGAGTGGATCTGTTGTTTTTCCACCGGCGGCTTCGATCCTTATTGATCGTCGAACTAAAGGTGGGAAAGTTTACGCACGCGGATGCGGGCCAAATGAACCTCTATCTGAACTATGCACGGAAGCATTGGGTCAATCCGGACGAAAACCCTCCAGTGGGCCTCATCCTGTGCTCAGAACGCGATGCCGCGGTTGCACACTATTCCTTAGAGAGCCTCGGGAATACGGTACTTGCCAGAGAATACGAGCTTGCTCTGCCCGACGAGCATCGACTTGCAGAGAGGCTCGCGTTGACCCGCAACCGGTTGCTCTCGTCACGAGCGGAAAGAGAATGATTCAAGCCAGCTCATTCCAGCTTCGAACCCAGCTCCAAACCCAGGTAGTGACAGCCCTTAGGCCTTGAAACTCGAGCAAAGATAACCGTCAATTCCGCGTCGGCAAATTTTTCAGACAGTGTCTGAAAAATCTTGGGCACTGCCTGAATTGGGCCGCGTAGTTCCCGTTGCCGTGGTCCGCCCACGTCCGTCTGCTCTCCGTGAAGCCTCAAGATGCCAGAGCCTTCCATCGGCTGAGGCTCCATATTCCGGCTGGGTCAATTCGGCAACTCGACCGTCAAATCGGCAGTCAGTTCTACGAGCGCATTTTGACAAGGCTAAGAGTAGGGTTAAGAATGCGGTGAGTTCGGCCGCAGAGAATACGCTGTCGCGAGTCTAGGTATTGCCGAGACATTTGAGGTGGCATTGAAGACGACCTGGATGAATCGTAAACGTCTCAAGCAAGTCGATATGTTGACGAGAGTATTGGGGGTTTGTTGCTTTCTCTTCTTCGTTTGCTACTGGCTATTCTTGAAGGTTCCGGACCATGTTTTCATGTCCGTATTCTCATTCTTCACCGCCGTTCTCATTCTCCGTCTTTTCCTCTCTTTCGCCGAGCCTTTCCCGAACCGGGACGACGATGGCAACAAGTGAGCGAGGGAACGGCAGAACCAAGTGCTTTCCCGCGAGAGATCTCCGGCCTGCACCAGGAGATAGAAGGTTTACATGTTCGTACTATCACTCATCGCTCTTCTCTTGCTGCTGATCGTTGCAGTCACCGTCTGGCGGCTGGTCCGGCCCGCAAAAGCCGTTGAGAGACAACCCGGCAGGCACGACAACTTTCCTACACTGATCGATCAGGCGAGAGCGAAAGGGTTTTCCGCCTACGGCCGTGTCCATGATGATGAATGCATCGTCTGCGACAACAGCAGCGATGTTGCCATTGGTCACGACTCCGCTGTCGGCCACGGCGATTTCGGTGGCGCTCATGGTGGCGATTCCGGCGGCGCCGGTCATTCGTTTTGAGCGTTGGGATATCGTCTGCACGTCTAGGCTTTTATCCCATCGCGTTTCCAGATCGTGGATGTACTGCCGGAACTTCTCTGGGATGGCGTTGATCTCGTCAGCGCTAATCACTGCCATGCTTTAATGGATGTGTTGCGCAAGCTTATCGCCATCGCGTTGCTGGCCGTCTTTGGACTGCCGCTTGCTTCCTCACTCTTTGCGCTCACGCCGAGGAGTGAGTCGAACCTGCCTGCGTGCTGTCGGCGGGATGGCAAACACCATTGCATGATGAGCATGGCCGAACGCAACCGGATATTGGGCAATAAGCCTGAATTTTCGGCACCACTGGAGAAATGCCCTTATTGCCCTCCAGCAATACTGAGCAACCATCGCTCGACTGACTTTGCGCCGCCGCCCCGACACATGATCTACGCCGGACTGGTCAGTCATCCGGCAGTGGTTGTGCAGGCCGAATGCCAGCAACGCATTTCCCGCGACAGAGCCCACGGCAAACGCGGACCCCCAGCCTCCTCCCTCTAAAGCCGAATCGCCCGCAGGACGCGAGATCGCACCGATCTCGACTCGCTCCATACGGCGTTTCCCATTGCCGCAGAATCGCGCGCACGTTCTGAGCAGCCGGTATTGATTCAGTGCGTTCACGCCCTTGTGCTGGCTGGTTACTGTTCTGATCCGAACTTTGCCTTCAGACTCTCTCGCGGTATTGCCACCACGCGGATAGCGCTCGTAACCGTATCCGCGCCAGGCGGACTAGAGAAGAAAAGATATGAATCGACATTGGAAGATTCTGCTTACGGCTGCGATCAGCAGGATTGGAATGCCCATCAAATTGGGGCCTTTATCGAACCGATGTGCTCATCGGAAGAAGCCTTGGCGAGCGTGGGCGGCGCTAGCGGTCTTCTGTCTTCTCTCAAGCCTGCCACTCTTCGCCCAGGAATATGGATCAGTCTCGGGGACGGTGCTGGATGCGACGGGCGCCGCGATTTCTGGGGCCACGATCACGATCATTCAGGTCGACACAGGCCGCCAGACCAGTGTCACCACGAGCGGCTCCGGCAACTATGTCTTCGCGTCACTCACTCCAGCGCATTACAACGTAAAGGTCACAGCGCAGGGCTTCCAGACCTTCGTGGAGACAAACGTCATCCTCACGTCGAACCAATCACTGAATATTGACGCGAAGCTGAAGGTCGGCGCTGCGACTGAAACGGTCCAGGTCGAAGCCATCTCCCCAGTTAGCTTCGCTGCATTGGATTCGACTTCGGCGACGCGTACCAATACACCGTTGATCGAAGTACCGCAGTCGGTCGAGACGATTACGCGCACACTGCTGACTGAGCAGGACGTTCATACGCTCGCGGGCGCACTGGTGAACGTGTCGGGAGTAGTTCCGACCAAGTCCGAGGAGATCCTGTTTGTCTCGCCCCTCGTCCGTGGCTTTCCGGCAGAGATTTATACGGACGGTCTTGCCATGTTCGGCAATACGACTACAGCAAATGATCCGACAAGCCTCGTGGGAGTGGAGCGGATCGAAGTGGTCAAAGGACCGAACTCCACCATGTACGGTGGCGGCCTTGGTTCTCCTCTGGGAGGATTGATCAATGTGGTGTCGGTACGCCCGGAGCCGAGATTGAATGGCTACGTGGGATTTCGGGGCGGAAACTTCGGAACACTCGACCCCTACGGCGATCTGAATGTTCCGATCAACGCGAGAATCGCAGCGCGTCTCGCTGGCGAGTATCAGAGAAATGACAGCTGGGTGGATGTCTTAAGTGGAGACCGCTGGTCCCTGCAACCAGCCGTGTCATTTCAGCTGGGACCGAAGACAGACCTCTTTGTTCAGGGACGGTTCAACCATCGCGACCAGTTGGAGTATTCAGGTGTTCCGGCGGTGCAGGCAATGGCAGGACAGATTGATCGCAACGCGTTTGCCGGTGCACCTGTTGGACAGCCGCATACGAGGCTCGACAGCCGCATGGCTACGGTGGACCTCAACCATACCTTCACGGACAGTCTGCGGTGGAACACGAGTGCGCGCTACTACTTCAGCCAGGCGAACGAACATGGCAGCTTCATCCTTCCGTCGTTGTATCCTCCCGATCCGGCAACTCCGACGACGTATGCCATTCTCACGTTGGATATGTCGAACAACCCGGTGCGAGAAGGCACCTTCGATACCAACCTTGTAGCGAACCTTCGTGGTCTGGGCGGGAAGCAAGAGTTGTTGGCGGGCGTGAGCTACGACCACACCAATTTCTACTCAGAGATGGGCTTCTCCGGGATTCCAGTGGGCGAAGAGGACCTCGCACATCCTACATACAACCTGTCGTTCGGACCCGAGACGCCGGCAAATCTGTTTCAGACGGACCGCTATCAAACCACGGCGGTCTATGGGCAGGACCAGGCCACCTACGGGCGGCTGAGCCTGACCGGCTCGGTTCGTTACACCAAGCTCGACTTCCGCGAGCGGGAGCAGGCAACCGACAAGACGTACAACCATGCATCGAGCCGCATTGGCGGCACATTCAGAGTGGCTAATGGTGTAGCCCTGTACGCGGCCTATGCCACGGCCTTTCGTGGTGCCTTCGGACTCGTTGTCCAGCAGGCTCCGAAGCCGGAGACCTCGCAGAATGTTGAAGGCGGTTTGAAGCTGGCACTTTCCAGGGCGCACCTTGCGGGTACCATTGCGATCTTCAATCAGAATCGAGACAACGTGGCCACCCCTGACCCGAACAACTTCCTATATTCCGTTCAGACTGGACAACAGCGTGCTCGCGGCGCGGAAGCTGATCTCACATGGGAAGCTGTTCGCGCATTTTCGCTGCTGGCAAACTACGCCTACACGCAGGCCACAGTCACGAAAGATAACTCAATTCCTGTCGGCGATTTCTTGCAGCGCGTGCCGCGCAACAGCGGGCGCGTCGCAGCACGCTATCGGTTGCAGAATGGAGCCGCAAAGGGTCTATCCTTTGGCGCCGGCGTTACTGGATTCAGCTCGCGCCAAGACACGTTGCCAAACACCGTTTCAACGCCGGGTTATGCTGCGCTTGACGCGCAGGCAGCCTACGATTTCGGACGCCGATACACAATCGAGGGCTCAGCAGTGAATCTGACAGATCGCCACACTTACGATCCCTACGAGTACTTCGGCTTCCCAGTCGTGATGCAGAACCAACCCATTTCTGCCTACCTGACTTTGAAAATCCATCTCTATAAGGACTAACGATATGACCGATATCAAATCTCTGTATTTGAAAAGTCTTGCGGCGTTCTAATGCCGAGGCCCTACCGGAATTTAATCCTGACCAGCACCAATGGAGGAGAAATATGATCAATCGTCGCTCTGTCCTCAAAGCTCTCGGGCTAACCGCAAGCCTAGCCGTCACACACAACGCATTCAACACCACGTCGTTCGCGCAAGCTCCCGCGGCACCACCCGCTCCCAGCGGCCCTTTTACGCTCCCGCCCCTGGGCTACGCCTACGACGCCCTCGAGCCATTCATCGACGCCACCACCATGCATCTGCATCACGACAAGCATCACGCCTCTTATGTCAACAACCTCAACGCCGCCGTCGCCAAGCATCCCGAACTCGGCTCAAAATCGGTCACTGAGCTCGTCTCCAATCTTGACGCTATTCCTGAAGAGATTCGTACCGCAGTGCGCAATCAAGGTGGCGGCCACGCCAACCACTCTTTCTGGTGGCTCATCCTTTCAAAATCCGGCGGCACTGAACCCAAAGCAGAGCTGGCCAAAGATATTTCTACCCAGTTCGGCAGCTTCAGCCAATTTCAAGATCGTTTCTCCAAAGCCGCCGGAAGCGTCTTTGGCAGCGGCTGGGCATGGCTCACGCTCGTCGGCGGCAAACTCCAGATAGAAACAAGCCCCAATCAGGACAGCCCACTCACTCTCGGCCACACGCCGATCCTCGGCATCGATGTCTGGGAGCATGCCTACTATCTCAAGTACCAAAACCGCCGCCCCGAATACGTCGGCGCCTTCTTCCACATCGTCGATTGGGACTATATCAGCGGTCAATATGCGCACGCCAAGTCGCCTTCGCGCAGTTAAGTCCAAAGGAAATCAAATAGGACCGCCTTCAACCGCCGCGAGGTATCGATGACACCCGAAGCATCATCGTTGACACATAAACGGCTCGTAGCAAATCGATTGCAGAGGTCATCTCAATGAATCGCAGAGAACTCCTTAAGCGTTCGGCAGCCCTCGGCTTGACCGCCGCCGGCTCGTTGACTCTACCTGGCGCTGCCGCTACAAGATTCGACGTAGCCGCAGAAAGCGCCGCGCTCAATCCGCTTACCCCTCCGGCCAACGCGTCCATCCCGGTCGCTTTCCTTATCTCCGAAGGTGCCGTCGTTATTGATTTTTGTGGGCCATGGGAAGTTTTTGAAAGAGTCAACATTCCCGGCCGGAAGTATGATGCCTTCAGTCTCTACACTGTGGCGGAGTTTGCGGCGCCCATTACTGCGGGCGGAGGATTGAAGATCACTCCTACCTATACCATTGCCAATGCCCCCGCACCGAAGATTATCGTTATCCCCGCGCAGAGTCCTGCCAGCGAGGCCACCAAAGCCTGGATTCGCACTGCGACCAAAAGCACCGATGTTACGATGTCCGTTTGCACCGGCGCCTTTGTACTTGCCAGCACCGGCTTGCTCTCTGGCAAAGCTGCCACCACACATCACGGCGCTTACGCCGACCTTGCGATGCAATATCCGGACATTCACGTTCAGCGTGGAGCCCGCTTTGTTGAATCGGGCAATTTAGCGACCGCCGGCGGCCTCACTTCTGGAATGGATCTCGCCTTGAGGGTGGTCGAGCGTTACTTCGGCCGGGATGTAGCAAGCCAGACCGCCTCTCTACTTGAATATCAAGGCCAGGGCTGGCTGAACCCGTCTTCCAACGCCCAGTATGCCGGACCCATCAAGCAGACGGCGAATCATCCTGTCTGCGCCATCTGCGGCATGGAACCTGATCGATCTCTGACATCCACTTATAAGGGAAAGACCTACTATTTCTGCGTGAAAGAGCACAAACGAATCTTCGATGCCTCACCAGAAAAGTTCGCCGCCCAATGACGGTTTCCCGCAGGGCTAGGCAATATTTCGGCCTGCGCTTTCACTCCGCTGCAAACGGAGAACTGCCCATTGCATCGATCGCTGCTGGAACCGCATTGAAAGGATAGGCATGAACAATCGACGTAGCTTCCTGAAGACTGTCGCACTAACTGCTGGCTCTGCCGTCATACCGGCGGGAGGACATGCGGAGCAGGCGGCGCAACCTCGTCCAGCGCTCACGCCGAATTCCATTCCAACCGAGACCCTGCCTCAGCACTTCGACGTCGAACCGGGCATCCACAATCTAGAGAACGGATACTGGGGAATCATGCCTCGCTCGGTTGCTCAGGTGTATGCCGAACAGATGATGTACGTGAATCGAAATAACTCAATCTGGGCGAGGAACGTTCTGCCGGGCGGAGCATGTTTGGCAGCCCGGCGGGCGCGAGGCGCGAGAAGCAGTCGCGAAGATGGTCGGTTGCGCGGCAGATGAGATTGCAATCACCCGTAGCGGTTCGGATGCTCTGCAATTGCTCATCGCCAATTACAAAAGCATTCACGCGGGCGATGCAGTCATTTACTGCGACCTCGACTACGACGCGATGATCGCTGCGATGGATTGGCTTGGTGACCATCGCGGTGCCCAAGTCGTGAAGTTCGCTATGCCGGAACCAGCCACGACGGAGAACATCCTCGCGGCCTACGAGGCCGTTCTTAAGCGGACGCCGAATGCGAAGCTGCTGCTTGTCACCCAAGTATCCAACCGGACCGGCCTTGTGACACCCGTCAAAGAGATCGTTGCGATGGCGCGTGCACGCGGAGTGGACACGATTGTGGACATCGCTCATGGCGTCGCGTGTCTTGACTTCCAGATTGCTGATCTTGGGTGTGATTTTGCCGGCTGGTCGGTTCACAAGTGGACTTCCGCGCCGCTAGGAACGGGCGCTATGTACATCCGCAAAAACCGGCTGGATGCAATCGACGTTGCCTATGATAATCACGACATACCGGCGACAGATATCACTGCGCGAGTACCCGCCGGAACGGTCAACTTCGCGGCGCTGCTTACCATTCCTGCTGCGGCACAATTTCACTTCGCGGTCGGTGGAGCGGCGAAGGAGAAGCACATGCGGGGGCTTCGGAACCGCTGGGTTGAGCAGGTTCGCGACCTGCACAACGTCGAGATTTGCGTGCCGGATGATCCGAAAAGATACTGCGCGATTACGAGCTTTCGCTTAAAGGGAATGCAAACGGATGAACAGGCACAGCGCCTACAGCAGGTTCTCTTTGAAAAGTACCGCGTTCATACGGTTTGGCGACATGGCATTGCGAAAGGTCCTGTCATTCGGGTGACGCCTGGTCTGTACAGTACGTTTTCTGATTCCGATGCTCTCGTTAAAGCACTACAGTCCGTAAACTCGATGTTCGTTTAGCTGGCCGACGCTAACAGGTGAATGCGCTCATTGAGCCCAGCCTGTGGCGTTTAAATCAATAATCCTGTGAAATGAGCTTCGCGGCGGTGATTCCCTCGTTGGGCCGACCTTCCAATGCCATGCGTGCGCGGTGGAATCGATATTTGCAACGGTTGCAAAAGGCAGCAGATTGGTTGAGCTCCCGACAGCGCAAGGGGCTTGTAACGAATGTCTCAGGTCCACAATGTAACGCATGTCCCGGTACATACACCCGTTTGCCCAGAGTAGTCGAAGCGCCATAACCTATTCAACGGCATATAGTTATGGAACTCGCACCATCGGTGTGAGTTTTGCTTTGCAGCATCCTGATTGACAACCCGCCCGCGCGACCGCAGAATCGTATTTGTCTAAAGGCGAATAAAAGGCGAATACGGTCATGCTTAGTGTTGCACTTTTGCGGTCCCAAATTGAAGCGTCTCTGGCTGGCCGCATTCCTTCCGCCTTGACCCCACGTCCCAAGCACGAACAGGAATCCATTTCCTGTGGGATACCTGAGATAGATAGCCTCAACGCATTTCCACGAGGGAGATTAGTGGAAATATGCGGGCTGAAAAGCACCGGGAGAACCAGTCTGGTGCACGGCCTCTTGGCTTCAATAACCCAGCTGGGTGAAGCTGCGGTGCTGCTTGATGTACGCGACGCCTTCGATCCCGTTTCAGCTTCGCAAAACGGAGTGGTTCTGAGCCAACTACTGTGGGTACGTCCCAGTGGCGGCGCAAGCGCTACATCACCTCGCCGGCGATTCGCAGCGCTTGATCAGGTCCTCATGGCCGCAGATCTTCTGCTGCAGAGCGGAGGCTTCGGTCTGGTTCTGCTCGACTTAGCCAGCCTGGAGCCGCGGGAAACCGCCAAGATCCCTCTGACCACGTGGTTTCGTCTCCGCCGGGCTGTCGACGAGACGAGGACTTTGCTCTTAGTGCTGGAGCAAGAGCCCCACGCGGGCAGTAGTGCCGCTGTGGTCCTCGATCTCGCTCAGGCCGAGGTCAAATTCGCTGAGACACGCACCACCACAGCCACAGCACAGCACGTGGACGGTGATCGCCTGATTGAATCTATTGCGCTCGATGCTGAGGTTGCGCGCGGCCAAACCCGCAAGCCTGTAGCGTCTGTTCGATCCCGTGCGAGCTTCTCGACCAGCCTTCAGTTTTACCGCTAGGAGTGGTCATGCTGTTCGGTTGTGTGCACATTCCAAATCTTTTTTGCCAGGCTGTTGTGCGCGTCGATCCGCTATTGGAGGACAAAGCCGTCGCCGTAGTAGCTGGATCACCGCCGTTGGTGCGTGTGATCGCCATCAACGCGATAGCGAGAAAACTCGGTCTTGAGATCGGAATGACGAAGACCGAGGCCGAGAGCTGCCCCGGTTTGCTGATTCGAGAGCGATCGCTGGCCCTTGAAGCCTCCGCGCATGCCGCGCTCGTCGATTGTGTCGCACGGTTTTCTCCGCGTTGTGAGGATGTGAGCGCCGACACGGTAGTCATCGATTTGAGTGGACTGGGAAAGCTTATCGGCACACCGCTCCAAATTGCGCAAAGGATTCGTGAGCATGCAAATGCGCTGTCGCTGTATGTAAATGTCGGGGTAGCCTCAAACATCGATTCAGCGATGCATGCGGCTCGCGTTGCGAAAGGAATCCGCGTTCTTCCTGCGGGCAAAGAAGGCGAAGAATTGCAGGACGTTTCCATCACCGCGCTTGATCCCTCACCGGAGGTACTGGGGGTCTTCGAGCGATGGGGGATTCGCACGCTTGGCCAGCTCGCAGCGCTTCCGGAGATCGCGCTGACGGAGCGGCTTGGACAAGAGGGCCTACGCCTGCAATGGCTCGCGCGGGGAAAATCCATGCGCATGCTTTCGCCGACGGAACCGCCACTGAAGTTCCGAGAAAGCATGGAGCTCGATTCTCCCGTTGCGGATATTGAATCTCTTTCGTTCATCTTTGCCAGATTGCTTGACCAACTCTGCGCGCGTCTCCTCTCAAGGTCACTAGCAGCAGGCGCCATTCGTGCCGATCTCACGCTGGAAATCGCAGCCCTGGATGCAACAGCCTCAAGCAAAGTATTCGTGCGCATGGTGAAGCTGCCTGTGTCCACGACAGATTCAAAGTTGCTGTTGAAGCTATTGCAACTGGATCTCGATGCGCACCCACCCGGAGCTCCGGTCTTGGAGGTCTCGTTAGAAGCAGAACCCATGCGGCCGCAACGGGTACAAGAGGGCATATTTGTTCCCCAAGGTCCGGAGCCGCAACGTTTGGAAGTGACGTTGGCACGGCTGCGCAAGTTGGTTGGTGAGGATCGAGTCGGCTCCGCCGAGGTGATCGCGCGGCATACGACAAGCACCTTCCGCATGGTGAGCTTCCGACCCGAAGGAAAGCAGGCTACGGCCCACAGACATTCGACTCCCAAAGCCGCTTTGCGAATCTACCGCCCTCATCTGCCGGCGAGGGTCCAGAGCGCTCGCGGAGCGCCGACCATAATTGGTTTCGAGGGCCAGCGATATCGCGTTCTGAAAGCTGCAGGACCCTGGCGGCGGTCGGGAGAGTGGTGGACACCGGATCACTGGGGTCGCGATGAATGGGATTTGGTGCTGACAGTGCAGGAAGTGCACAAGGTCTTGGTCAAGGTCTACCGCAACCTCTTCAATGGCGAGTGGTACGTGGAAGGCGAGTACGACTGATGTATGTCGAACTCCATGCTCGTTCTGCCTTCAGTTTTCTTGAAGGAGCTTCTGTACCAGAAGCGCTCGGCGAAGCCTGCGCCGAGCAGGCTATCCCTGCGATTGCTCTTTTGGATCGAGATGGCGTCTACGGTTCGCCACGAATGCACATGGCGGCACAAAAGCTCGGGCTGAAAGCACATGTCGGTGCCGAGGTGTCGATCGAGGATACCCTCTTTGGGGAAGCTGCACGATGTCGATACCCGCTCCTGGTCGAGACGAAGGCGGGCTACCAAAATCTCTGCCGCCTGATTACGAACTACAAGTTGAGAGAACGCAGCAAAGGTGAGGGCGCAGCAACCTTCAACGAACTCGAGCAATATGCCGCGGGTCTGATTTGTCTGACAGGAGGCGAGGAAGGACCGCTGGCGGAAGCACTCATACGTGGCGGCTATGACGAAGGCCTACAGACAGTGGAACGGCTCGTCCAGAGCTTTGGCCGAAAAAGCGTTTATGTCGAGCTCCAGCGTCATCGCAATCGCGAACAAGAAGCTCGCAACAAGGCCGCTGTCTCGATCGCGCAGAGTCTGCGGCTTCCGCTCCTGGCGACCAACGGAGTCTGTTACGCAAAGCCGCATGACCGGCAAGTGCTGGATGTGCTCACGGCAATCCGGTCGCATACATCGCTCGAAGGAGCAGGCATTGCGCTACAAGGCAATGCGGAGCGTTACCTGCGTTCGCCGCAAGAGATGAGAGCGCTCTTCGCCGATCTTCCGGAAGCGATTGACAACTCGGTGGAGCTTTCTCAACGGCTCCAATTCCAACTCAAAGAGCTTGGTTATGAGTTCCCGCGATATCCGGTAGGCGAAGGCGAAACGATGATTTCGTTCCTCCGCGTGCGCACACGCGAAGGATTCGAGAGGCGCTATGGTGCGCAGGGCAGTAACCTCCGCGCCCGGGCGCGTGCTCAAATCGAGAAAGAGCTGAACCTGATTGAGAAGCTCAACCTGCCTGGCTATTTTCTGATCGTTTGGGACATCATTTGCTTCTGCAACGAGCGGGGAATCCTGGTCCAGGGCCGGGGTTCCGCGGCCAACAGCGCAGTCTGCTACTCGCTTGGCATCACGGCAGTCGATCCGGTCCGCATGGGACTGCTCTTTGAGCGATTCTTGAGCGAAGAGCGAGGTGAGTGGCCAGATATCGATCTGGATCTGCCCAGCGGCGATCATCGCGAACAGGTCATACAGCACCTCTACAAGAAATACGGCGCGCAGGGCGCTGCCATGACCGCGAATGTCATCACGTATCGAGGCAAGTCGGCAGCGCGTGAAGTCGGTAAGGTACTTGGTTTCGATGGAGAAATACTCTCCCGCCTCTCCGCGTTGGTCAGCTCATGGGAGTGGAAAGGCCCGACGGATACCATGGAGGCACAGTTCCGCAACGCTGGTCTTGACCTCAAACATCCGAAGATCACCAAATATCTTGAACTGACAATGCGAATGCAGGACCTGCCCCGCCATCTCGGTCAGCATTCAGGTGGCATGGTTGTATGCCAGGGGATGCTCAGTTCGGTTGTTCCGCTCGAGCCGGCAAGTATGCCGGGACGGGTGGTTATCCAGTGGGACAAAGATGATTGTGCGGACCTTGGCATCATCAAGGTTGATCTTCTCGGACTTGGCATGATGGCGGTGCTTGAGGATTGCCGCGAACTGATCCCTAGACATTACGGCGAAGAGATAGACTTCGCCCAGTTGCCGGCGGATGATCCTGCTGTCTACTCCGCTATCGTGAAGGCAGACACCGTTGGTCTGTTCCAGATTGAGAGCCGGGCGCAGATGAGTTCCCTGCCCCGGACACGGCCCAGCTGCTTTTACCACTTAGTGATCCAAGTCGCGATTATTCGCCCTGGACCGATTGCGGGCGAGATGGTGAATCCCTATATCCTCCGGAGACTTGGCAGGCAGGAGATCCGCTACGCGCATCCCGCACTCGAGCCGGTCTTACACCGGACCTTAGGTGTGCCCCTTTTCCAAGAGCAATTGCTTCGCATGGCGATGATCGTTGCCAATTTCACTGGAGGTGAGGCAGAAGAGCTGCGCCGGGCCATGGGGAGCAAGCGTTCGCATGCGAAGATGCAAGCAATTGACGAAAGGCTCCGCGCAGGGATGACCGCGAACAAAATCGCGCTCCAGGTTCAGGAAGAGATTCTTCTTGCGATACGCTCCTTTGCGGAGTTTGGATTCCCAGAGTCGCACGCTGCGAGCTTCGCATTGATCGCCTATGCCAGCGCTTATCTGAAGTGCCACTATCTGGCGGCTTTCACGTGTGCGTTGCTCAACAATCAACCGATGGGTTTCTACAATCCTGCAACCGTCGTCAAAGACGCGCAGCGACATGGATTGAAGATTCGGCCTGTGGATGTGAATCGATCGGACTGGCTCTGCACTCTGGAACAGACGGACGAGACTGTGCCGGAGCTGGTGCTCCGACTGGGATTCCGCCACGTGCGCGGCTTTCGGCAAACTGCCGGCGAAGCTATCGTGCGGGAGCGAGTCAACAAACTCTTTGCGTCCGTCGATGATCTGGCCAGCCGTGTGCCCGAGATCTGCCGCGATGAGTTGGTCGCGCTGGCCGAGGTAGGGGCATTGAATTGGACCTATCCAGACAAGAAACAGAGGCATCGCAGGAAGGCGCTCTGGGATGCGCAGCGCGCAGCTCAGACGCCAGGCCCGCTGTTTGAGGATCTTGAGAGCGCAGACAAGCAGTCACCTCTGGCGCGTATGACCGATGACGAACGCCTTGTATCGGACTATCGCGGTACCGGATTGACGCTGGGGCCCCATCCGCTCTTCTATTGGCGCTCCTACCTGCGGGATCTGGGCGTAAGTCCGGCCAACGAACTTGCACACATCCCGGATGGGACGCCGATCCGAACTGCTGGTATGGTGATCGCGCGGCAGAGGCCGGGCTCGGCCAGCGGATTCATCTTCCTGAGTCTCGAAGACGAGACCGGGATATCGAACGCCATCATCCGTCCTGACCTCTATGAAGAGAACCGACTCGTTGTCACCAGATCAAAATTTCTGTTTGTCGAGGGACAGCTACAGAATCTAGACGGAACGCTCTCAGTAAAGGCAACCTCTGTGAAACCGCTCAACCTCACTGCAGCGGCTACAAACTCCCACGACTTCCATTGATCTTCAGCGATTTCTATGGGGCTAGGAGTCAATGGCAGAAACGATACGTCGTTCACGCTGTTGCCTTAGTCAATTAATCAGCACGCAACTGTCTGGTTCAGCGATGACTGCGGTAGACCAGGTGCGCTTAGCGCATACTCCACTCCTTCGTTGTCTTTGCTGGCACACAGCAGCACACCAATCGACGGACGCGCGTAAGTTATCCGCACATCGCGAGCTAGAGCATCGATTGTCAAAAGTCCTCCAAAATCCCTTCTTTCGACATGGTGACTCCATAAAGTCTGCCTTAACCGGCAAGTAGTGATGGGCTTTTTTGCCTTTTCGACTCGACCAAAGAGAACCGTCAATGAGCAAGAAACATTTAAAAAGGAGTCCCATGGTGCACTATCACGGCGGGCCGTTTAGTGATCCCGTAACCGCTGTTGTCGTATGGCGAGGACGACACGCCATGATCAGTTTCTCCAGACCAGACCAGATCAAGACCGCAGCTGATGTATGTCAGTCATTTTGCCTGGACAACGGCGCATATTCCGTTTGGCGGCGTCAATCGCAGTTCAATCCACGCCGCTATTATTCGTGGGTCGATCGCTGGATACGGCATCCAGGCTGTGATTTCGCCGTAGTGCCCGACAGCATCGGGGGTAACGAAGAAGAGAATGACAAATTCTTGGATGAATGGCCCTTCGAGCGTTGGCATGGCTGCGCAGTCTGGCACATGCACGAAAGCCTACGTCGCCTCCGGCGTCTGACGAAGGATTGGCCTCGCGTTGCAATTGGGTCAAGCGGAGCGTTTGACCAACCGGGTAGCGAGACGTGGTGGCACCGGATGAGCAGCGCGATGAGAGTCTGTTGCGACTCATCCGGAACGCCCCGGACGCGGCTGCATGGCCTGAGAATGCTCAATCCAGAACTGTTCAGCCGGTTGCCTTTGTCCTCGGCTGATTCAACCAATGTGTCCCGAAACGTTCAGCTAGACCGCAAGTGGATTGGTCCTTACGTGCCAAGCTCAAAGCGAGTCAGGGGCCTCGTCCTCGTTGATCGTATTGAATCGCACAACTCGCTACCGAACTGGTCGGCAGACGCTGCTTGATAATTTGCACCGGGTTTTCCTTCTTTGCAACATGATGCAACATGGTGCAACGTTGTTTGCCGTTGCGGTCATAGTGCGACAAGCCGTAGGATCATGATGGGAATTGCAACATGCCGGTCATAATCGAAGGCGAAGAGTATTACACAAACTCGGAAGTCTCAGAGGAACTGAGGGTTACCCGTCAGACCCTTTGGCGTTGGCGGGAAAAAGGCAGCATTCCCGCCGGACTTCGGTACCGAACCCGGCAGGTCCTCTTCAAGGCGGAGGAGGTGGAGGTCATCCGGCAATTCGCAAACCGACTGGTTCCCATTGAACTGGGAGGCGGTGCGGTTCGGCAATTGGGACTCTTCGGGCGAGGATCCCGACAGCAGGAGGAATCATGACTGAACAGAAGCGCAAAGCAGTGGTTTTACTGAGCGGAGGGTTAGATTCGACGACGGTGCTTGCCATCGCGAGCGCTGCAGGCTATGAGAATTACACTCTCTCCTTTTCCTATGGACAGCGACACTCCTGGGAGTTGGATTGCGCGCGTTCTGTTGCTTCGGCGCTGGGAGCAAAGGAGCACCGCGTTGCTTCGATTGACCTGCGCGCAATCGGAGGATCTGCCCTGACGGCAGATATAGGCGTTCCCAAGGGGCGCACTGCAGATGAAATGTCGAAGGATATTCCAATTACATATGTGCCAGCACGAAACACGATTTTTCTTTCCTTCGCTCTTGCATGGGCCGAGGTGCTTGAATGCAGCGACATCTTCATCGGCGTAAATGCGCTTGACTATAGCGGATATCCGGACTGCCGACCTGAGTTCATCGAGGCCTTTGAGCGACTAGCCAATCTAGCGACTAAGGCGGGAGTCGAAGGCCGGCAGAGTCTCAAAATCCATACGCCACTAATCTCGCTGTCTAAAGCCGAAATCATAAGCAAAGGACTGAGAGTCTGGGGTCGACTATGGTCTGACTAGTAGTTGCTACGATCCGTCCCCGTCCGGTGAACCATGCGGAGCCTGTGACTCTTGCCTACTCCGACTCAAGGGATTCCGAGAAAACAGCCTAATCGATCCGCTGAAGTACAGGGGAACAACTACTGAGGTCCACGTATGAGCTATGCAGTCAAGGAGATTTTTTACACGTTGCAAGGGGAGGGAGTTCAAACCGGGCGAGCGGCAGTCTTCTGCCGTTTCGTCGGCTGCAATCTATGGTCAGGCCAGGAAAAGGATCGTGCTAGCGCTATCTGCAAATTCTGCGATACAGACTTTCTCGGAACTGATGGCCCTGATGGGGGCAAATTCGATACCGAAGCACGATTGGCAGACCGAATCGAACAGACCTGGCAATCAGCTTCCACTTCTGGAAAGAAGTTTGTGGTATTCACCGGAGGCGAACCGCTTCTGCAACTGGACCGTCCGCTAATCGATGCGCTGCATACTCGGGACTTCGAGATTGCAGTGGAAACAAATGGAACAGTTGCGGCGCCCAGCGGCCTCGATTGGATCTGCGTGAGTCCGAAGGCTGGCGCGAAACTCATCCAGAACAGCGGGGACGAGCTCAAATTGGTCTTTCCGCAAACCGGTGCCCCGCCGGAAGAATTTCAGGGGTTGGCATTTCGGCATTTCTTCTTACAACCGATGGACGGACCTCAGCGCAAAGCCAATACGGACCAGGCACTCCGCTATTGCCTTGGCAATCCCGTCTGGCGCTTGAGTCTTCAGACACACAAGTTCGTGGGAATTCGATGAAAGGAGAAGCGATGGAGATTTTCAAGGTATTCACGATCGAAGCGGCCCACCGCCTCCCATTTGTACCCTCCGGGCACAAATGTGGTCGTTTGCATGGCCATAGCTTCCAAATCGAAGTCCACGTTCAAGGTCCGATGGATCCAAAGTTTGGTTGGATTATTGACTTTGCCGACATCAAGAGTGCCTTCAAGGCAATTGAAGACCAAATCGACCACCACTATTTGAACGAAGTGGATGGACTGGAGAATCCAACGAGCGAAAATATTGCACGTTGGATTTGGGATAAGCTCCAGCCGTCCTTGCCATCTCTGAGTAGGATCGTGGTCCGTGAAACTTGCACGTCGGGCTGCATTTATTACGGCGATTCGGAGACCTAACCAATGCACGATATTCAAAATCAAGCGGACCACCGCGAGATCCCGATCGACAAAGTTGGCGTCTGCAACCTCCAATACCCAATCGTCGTGCTTGATCGAAAGAATCAGCGCCAGTCGACGATAGGCCGACTGTCCATGTCAGTCAATCTTCCACACGAGTTCAAAGGGACGCACATGAGCCGTTTCATCGAGACCCTGAATGCTCATCGAGGTGAAGTCACAATGAGGACCTTGCCTAAGATGCTGAGAGAACTTAAGGAAAGATTGGCGGCTGAAAGCGCGCACATTGAGGCAGCATTTCCATATTTTCTGGAGAGGAGTGCACCAGTGTCCGGCGCGGTCGGATTAATGGACTATCAGTGTAAATTCGTTGGCGAAGCCAATGGCAACAAGTCAGATTTCGTTTTATCGGTCTGTGTACCCGTAACCAGCCTTTGCCCGTGCAGTAAGGCGATCAGTGACTACGGTGCTCACAATCAGCGGGGAGAGATCACGATCAAAGTCCGGAGTTGCGTTACGGATGCTGGCGATCCCGCGCTGATCTGGATTGAAGAGTTGATTGAAGTGGCTGAAGCAAGTGCTTCTGCGCCCGTATATGCACTGTTGAAACGCGAGGATGAACGCCATGTCACGATGCAGGCCTACGACAACCCAGTTTTCGTCGAGGATATCGTTCGTAACGTAGCTGCGAAACTGCAAGTCGATGAACGCCTCACCTGGTTTCATATCCATGCACTCAACCACGAGAGTATCCACAATCACGGGGCATTTGCTGAAATAGAGTGGGCGCGCTCCCAAGTCGCATGACGTTTTGAGAAAAGATGTTCGTAGTTTTATCATTGTGGCTGTTTCGGAAACTGCAGTAGGAGTTCTTACATGGGTCGCGCAGTTAATCTTGTCGTCAGTTGCTCGAATCGAAAGCGCCACGAGACCGCTCCCGGCCTGGCAGCCGGTGAATTGGTCGGATTGACATACGGAACCGACTGCGGACATGGATGGAGCGACTGAGGACCGCAAATGCAGAGGAATACCCAGCCGAAAACCTATACATGGGGGAGCACTGGTCTGTAGTACGCAACATCCCGCGAGATGCGAGGGATAAGGGTTGGAGAGTGCGACTCTGGATCTGCTCAGCGGGTTACGGCCTGATTCAGCCAAGCACGCGGATCAAACCCTATCAGGCAGCCTTCTCTCCAGGGGCCAAGGACTATGTTGCACGTGGATCGGAAAGTCACGCCGACATACAAAGTTGGTGGGCTGGTGCGTGTTCCTACACCTTTCCCCGTGAGGCGAACTTTCCGCGTTCCCTCATGGCGCTTGCCCGGGCCTTTCCACGGACACCCCTGATCGTCGCCCTTTCTGCTGAATACTTGAACGCAGTTGGCGCCGACCTTCGAGGAGTACTTCAACATAATTTCTTCAGGCGAAACCTTTCGATCATTTCATGTGGCACCCGAGGCGAACACCACGATTGGAATGACAATCTGTTGCCCTGCGATGGCCGTTTGTCAGCATCTCTCGGAGGAACCCTAACGTCATTAAACGCGCGGGTTGCTCGCTTCCTGTTTGGCTTCCAGGCAGATGCCGAACCGTCGATTCATCATATGGCTGTCCTAGTAAGCTCCATCAAGATCCAGACAAAAGCGCCTGTACCCCGTGCACAACAACCCGATGCGGAGGTAGCTAGGTTCATACAAGCAAGGCTGAAGAAGACTCCCTTGGCAAGTAAGACAAGACTCCTTGAAGAGTTTCGTGCAGCAGGAAAAGCCTGCGAACAAAAGCGTTTTGGTGAGACTCTACGTGCAATTGAGACGGGAGGCTCAACCAGAACTCTATGGCTAAAAAGAAAGCTTCCATTCTACGGCGCCGCGCACTGCGTATAGAGCAATGCAAAGGCCACCCTCTGTACTTGTTATGTCTCACAGGCGATGAAGTTCTGAACGTAGCCGATATCTCTCGGATATCAAGGGATGAGGCAGGAAAACTACTCGGGTATCAGCGCGCAGAGGTTAAGCGTCATGTGCAAGGAATAGTTGACTACTTAAATAGCGATAAAGTTCTCTTTCCGAACTCGCTGATTCTCGCCCTCTCTTCCCGTGTTCGCTTCATAGCGAGTCGAGGTCCGCATGTGGGGGACGGCCTGGTCGTAGCGGGCACACTAGAGATTCCACTGCCACGTCAAGGCGGCCGCAAACCTGGTTGGATCGTCGATGGTCAGCAACGCGCTCTCGCCATCTCCAAGTCCCGGCGAAAGGGCCTGCTCGTCCCAGTCAACGCGTTCATTGCTGATGACGTGGAGATTCAACGCGACCAGTTCTTGCGCGTCAACAATACCAAACCCCTGCCGAGAGGGTTGATCTCCGAACTGCTTCCCGAAGTTTCGTCTCCTTTGCCAGCGAATCTCGAAGCTCGAAAGATTCCATCGGCGGTCTGTGATCTCTTGAACACCGACCCTTCTTCTCCGTTCTATCAACTCATTCGGCGCAGTTCCTCGTCAACTGATGGACGGGCAAAGGCGGTTATCTCGGACACGTCGGTGATTAAATTTGTTCAGGAGAGCATTTCGTCGCCGTCAGGCTGTCTTTTCCCATACCGAAACATGGCTTCGGGTGAAACGGATTTTGAGGGTATCTGGAGAGTGCTGGTTGCATATTGGACTGCGGTGAAGCAAACATTCCCTGATGCCTGGGGAAAGCCACCTAGCAAGAGTCGTCTCATGCATGGTGCAGGTCTCCGCTCGATGGGGCGACTAATGGATCGGGTGATGTCTTCGATCGACCCCTCGTCGCCTCACGCGTTGAGCCAAGTTAAACATGAGTTGCATGTCATTGCGCCCGCATGCCGATGGAACAGTGGAACGTGGGAGGACTCTAGGAGATCTGCATTGGAATGAGATTCAGAACGTCCCGAGGCATATACGCATTCTCTCTAGTTTCCTGATCCGCACCTATGTTCAGAAACGAGGACTGGCGAGATGAAGTTCTTTTTCCCGGATAGTCAGGATTTCGTCGACGAGTCATTTGATTTTGTGTCGGAAACTCGCTCAGATATTCGAGTCCGGCAGCGCGATGACCGCTACCCTCATGAACTCTTTCGGGCCGCTCCCTATGACGGAATCCTGGTATCGAAGGCGGTCGTCGATGGACTCGGTGGCGGTACCGGGAAGTACAGCGGAGCGCAGCGACATAGGTTTATGCGTGTTGGAGTGAGAGAGTATTTCCGACTGGAGAATGCAAACCTGGAAACCATGGGAGACTGTGGTGCATTCACATACGTTCGAGAAGAACGACCGCCTTACAGCGCGGCTGAAGTGGCAGATTTCTATGCGGAGTGTGGCTTTGACTACGGACTATCTGTAGACCACGTGATCCTCGGCTATCGTGCCGAATACGATCGGCATCTGGACGGCATCGACCCGGTACCTCCAGACTGGAGAGCCCGGCAGGAGATGACCTTTGAGCTAGCGGAACAGTTCCTGCTCTATTGCAAGGCCAGGAAGTTTCGTTTTACGCCAATCGGGGTTGCGCAGGGATGGAGTCCTGAATCCTATGCGCTCGCCGTGAAGACACTCCAGGAGTTGGGCTATCGTTATATCGCATTCGGGGGCTTTGTTCCCCTGAAAACACGCGACATCCTTGCCTGTCTCCAGACATCGAGCGCCGTGCGGAAAGCAGAGACACAATTCCATCTCTTGGGAATCACGCGCTGCGAGAACGTGCAGGCATTTGGGGACTTCGGAGTCGTAAGCTTTGATAGCACATCTGCCCTTCGTAAGGCATTCAAGGACGACAAGCACAACTACTACACGCTTCATGGAACTTATTCCGCGATCCGGGTACCCCAAGTTGACGCTAACCCGGAATTGCTGAGGCGCATTGTTGCCGGGCAAGTTAGCCAGGAACGAGCCAGAGAGTTAGAGCAACAATGCCTGACAACTCTTGTGAAGTATGACGCCGGCGAGGCGAACATCGAAGAGACGCTGGATATTCTTCGGTCCTATGAACTGGTCTTCAATGGGTCGGTAGACCGCTCCGAGGTATATCGGAGGGTTTTAGAGGACCGTCCCTGGAGTGAGTGTCCCTGCGAAGTGTGCCGCAGGCTTGGAATACATGTGATCATCTTCCGCGGTGCCGAACGAAATCGACGTCGCGGCTTTCATAACATCTACGTATTTAACCAACAATTGCAGGGACACCTTGAGCAACGATTTGAGTGTGTTTAGTGAGTGTCTTCCAAATGGATTTCCCGAGATGACGGAACAGACTGAGCTGAGATTGCCGGCCCTTGAAATCGTGCAAGGGCACAACAGGATCTTTTACAGCTTTGCCGTGGATGGCAAGCTGCTGTCCAAATTCGCCACGGTCTCGCGCATTCGACGTGACGGCGACGACCTGGTGGCCGGATATCAACGGCCGGAGGTGTTTTCGCACATATCGGAAATTCGAAACTATATCGAGTCGAAAGAACCTCTTCTACCGAATGCGATTGTCCTGGCATTTGACCACAGAGTGAAATTTGTCCCGGCTGAGGCTGGCCGGTCTTCCTATAGTCGCTGGGGGACACTCATAATCCCGCTCACGAACGCGGATGAAACGACGAGTAAGCCTGGTTTGATCGTCGATGGCCAACAGAGAGCTGCGGCTATACGGGAAGCCCGTATCGACAGTTTTCCCATCTGCGCAACAGCATTCATTGCCAATGACGACAGAGAGCAGCGTGAGCAGTTCATTCTCGTGAACTCCACAAAACCGCTTCCGAAGGGCCTCATCTACGAACTCTTGCCGACAACAGAAATGAAGTTACCGGCACTCCTACAGAGAAGGCGCTTCCCCGCACAATTATTGTCGCGCTTGAATTCCGATGGTGAATCTCCGCTCAAGGGCAAGATCAGAACCCCGACAACACCATCTGGGGTCGTACAGGACAACAGCATCCTCAAAATGCTTGAGAACAGTCTGAGTGATGGCGTTCTCTATCGTTATCGCGATGCAGCTACAAACGATCCAGACGTCGAGTCAATGCTGACAATTGTTAAGTCCTTCTGGAAGGCGGCGGCGACGGTGTTCCCGAAGGCTTGGGGCCTTCCTCCTGCAAAATCGCGCCTGATGCACGGGGCCGGCATCGTCGCAATGGGATATCTGATGGATGCAATCGGTGAACGCTTTCGGGATGCCGGAGTTCCCCACGAAGGCCAGTTTCGCCACGACTTGCTTCCCCTAGTCGAAGTTTGTCGATGGACAGATGGCTATTGGGATTTTGGCCCTGGCGTACAACGAAAGTGGAATGAAGTGCAGAACACGCCGAAGGACATTCAAATGTTGGCGAATTATTTGATGGTTCAGTACAAAGCCTTGGTTTGGAGTCGTCCACACGCAAAAGAGTGACCATATCTCAGACCAGAAACAAGCCCTCCTCTCGTTGATCGGATCGACAGTCAAATCATGGTTCAATATCCATGCGAGCACAAGGCCGCTATGAGACTCTGTCGCCGAATGAATGTGCAGCGGTTTCCAGTAGGCTAGCCTTTAAAGCCTCGCCGTTGGTGGGACATCAATAGCTGTTGGCGTGTTGGTATGTAAGCGTCCGCGTCTTCTTTCAATTACCCATAAGTTGAGCAATGAGAATCTTTGGGTTCGCTAGAATCTTGAGCCTGCTGAGGTAATTACACGGCGCCGCCCTCAAAGTAAACGTTAAGTGTTTGGAAGATGCTCGAAGAGCCCTGGCCGTTCGCGTATAGCGTTGGCTTGTCCTTTGGACGTTTGCTTTCAATGAAGATCGTGGCGGCATGCTTCGCCGCCGCGGTCACGATCACGAAGAGGTCAAATTGTTGGGCAGCATTCCTGAGCGCGGATGATCCACCCACATGGTCGCTAAAGACTTCGACGCGAAGGCTGGGAACCAGGTCTCGGAGCAGAAGCGCCGCTCGTTTTGCCGATCCTTCTTGAAGGGAGTAGATGCCCAGCTTTCTGTTTGCTAACGCAATGGTGAACCCATCCCCGGAATCTGATTGCTCAGTTGTCGGTATCTCGGTGATGGCCAAGTTATGACCAAGCTCGTCACAAAGATTTCTGAATAGGGCCAACTGCGATGCAGTGAGCCGGCGGTGCCATTTAGCGAGGGCCGCCGATGTAGAAGCGAAGAACTCTATCCGTGAATCCGGAGAAAGACACGGGTGGGAGATAAGCGACTCGCACACGTCCAAGAAGGAATCGACCACCGCTGGGCTATTCATGACCTGAAGAGTGCTCTTCAGGTGGGCAATCAACTCGAGATACATAGACTGAGAAACACCCAGCGACATGCGAACGTCTGCGAGCCTCGCAAGCACTTGGGTTTGAGATGCGGACATCTGTTCGTCCATGGCGACCAGCAAGAAGAGACTTTCGTAAATGGCTCTGAAGCGGCTGTCGCTTCCGTTCATTGTGAAGAAATCAACCAAATAGGGTACCGCGTCACGAAAAATGGTTCGAGACCACTCAGGCGTGTCCTCGAGCAGAGCATCAGTAAGCCGACTAATCTCGCTGGGGTTCGTCGCCAAGTCCTTTGGATCCCACTCTCGGGCACCAGCCTCTGCGACCAACAGAGCGCGATCCCAAGGGCTCGCTTGGTGAATCCGTTGCAGCCACTGTAACCAACCCCTTGGAAACTCTGTTTCAGCTGACCCAGCAGTGCTTGTGTCGTTTGATAACGATTCGAGCCCGGCGATCAATTTCGCTGTTGGTGCACTCGAACGCAATAGGCTGGTGTCAGACTCCGAAAGAGTCTCAAGGGAATCCAACGCCGTTCCCGCGGCGCTGAGCGTGCCCGCCTCTCTTGCGCACCTCAGCAGGAGAATGGTCCGCTCAAGTGATGCAGGCGACAGGATGGCCTGCTCAATCGCCTTATCGATATCACCGTTAGCGAAAGCCTGCCGGGCCTCTGTCATAGGATCAGCTACCGACCTGGCCGGATACGGAAATAGCTCGCCCAAGGCTGACAGATATTTACCGTGAGCGGTCTCTTGATCGACGGTCTGAAGAATAGCTCTGGCTAGGTCACTCCGCACGGGCTCTGCGACGAGGGCCGTCAACAAGAAACTCGCGTCGATCTCGTCGCCTCTAAGTTTGGAACGCGTCTTGTAAAGATCTTGGTATTGGTCGTAAAGCTGACCAAATCGTGCGCGAGCTTCTTCAGGTTTGAATTCATTCTCAAACGGCTGCAACTGCGTGATGTAGACGGCACGAATCAGGCACTCCGTGACGCGAATAGGACGTCGGATGTTGAGAAGCGCGTCCATCTCAGGTAGCTCACAAATCTCGCCCCACCGGTGCGCGCACGCCAGTGCACGCACATGCAGGAAAAGGAGATTCATCGCGCTGAGGTGGCCGGCAGCACGTAACTCGTCGATGCGCTCTGAGGCTTCCTCGTATGAACCGGCCAGGATCGAATACTCGAAATCCCGAAGAATCCTGCTCGCGGTACGGGCGAAGGCTTTTAGACGTGTGGGCCGTATTCTGCGGAGCTTCAGATATGCCAGCAGACGATCTCTCGCGACCTCCCGCAACTCGGAGGGAACAAAGATCTTGAACGCGCTGTTCCCATAACGCTCCAGTACCGCACTGTCGATTCCGTCAGCGGGATCCAAGCGCGTGTGGACTCCGTCACTCAGGGAATAGCTCAATCCAAGGAAACCGCGAAGTTCTTCGCGGGAAAAACGGACGATACGAATCGATGGGGACAGAACATACCAGACGACGGACCCATCCGGGAACAACCTCGGTAGCACAGACGCCTCAGTCTCCTGACTCATCGATTCGATAAACGGGTCCAGCTTTTCCAAGGTTGACGTTGAAAGCGTACGGTCATGAATCTTCTGCCACCGCAGACTGTTTCCTGGGCCGAAGAATGTTGATTCAAAGCTCATGCTCGGCCTCCGTATTCTGCCCGGAAGGTCAGTCGAAGCGCTTCCACCTCATTGCGGTCAGTCTGGTAGGAGACCATCTCTGTTAGCCGCTCAAGGCCGTTGAATGTAAGGTTCATGGAACCCGAAAGCGCGAATCGGTCGCCGATGATTCCTTTCGCGTGCAGCTCTGCACGTTCGTGAAAGACCAGTTGATCGGACCGAGTTTCGAGGGGCACCCCATCCAGCACTTGACGGTTCCCGCCGTCAGGACGCGTCGCGATTACGACCTGTGTTCCGCGATCGATAAGCACAGCGACCACCTTGCTCAAGGTGATCTGTGTCTGCGGAAACTCGGGGCATACGGAGATATAAGCTCCAGTGCTGTTGTCCAAAATCGGGATGTCACGCAACCACGGTGACACGATCCAAACGCACCTGCTTGAGGAAACCAGTTCAGCCGAGAAGATGAGTTGAAGTATTTCGCTCATCACGTTCCTGCTATCGTTCGCTGTTTGAAAGAACTGTCGGTTTCCGCTCATTGGTTGGCCTCGGGAAGTTCAAAGTTCGCGATGAACTGCTGACCTTCTGTTCGTACTCCGGTAAGCCTGGCATGCACCAGCAAAGTCTCAGAATCGATAGGGTTAGCTCCGATGTGGAGCAACGCGTCGGAAAATCGCTTTGGCTGATCGACGGAGCCATAGAGGTCTATCGATCCGTCTCGGGCCAGAGCTTCAGCAAAGACAACAAACCAATCCGGCTTTTCAATCGAGATCGCCTGAACCGTTTGTCCAACCGCGGTTAGAACGAGCAGTCGGTCACAAGACGTAATGAGTTCGTAGGGATTCCAGGCCTTCAGCGCTTCCACTCTCAATTGAGCCCCTTTCGGCCAGAGCAGCCCGTAAAGCACGCTGTAGCGCCAAGCGACACTTGTAAGTGTTGCCGGGGTTGATATGCCTAACCCCAACGCATTGGGCAAAGCGTCATCGACGCTCTTGTACAAACAGAAAACCCGGAGATCGACGTCTATCCCCAACCTGCTCTCGATCTCATTCCATTCGCTTAGGGCCTCGGCGACGTAATGGTCTGTTTCCCGGTTCGTTCCTGCGTGAAGAACTCGAGTATTCAGCGCAATCATCAGCGTGACGGTAGGGGGGATTCCGAGGCTCGAAAGTGTTTCTCGGAGCCGTTCAGTGGCGCTCATGGTGCTTGCGTGCGTTGCAGCTTGCCGGACCTGTCCGAAGGCTGCCGCAAGTGATCGCCCGCTCTCTGTATCTTGAGAGGCCAGGCTGACAGACCGCTCCAACTGATCTGCGGTCTGTTCGAGATCCGAGGCCGCAAGCTTCGAATCCAAAATGCGCAGAAATCTGCGTGGATCCTTCGAATACTCAGAGATGAATTCTTCGACAAAACCGGCTCCTCCGATTGTCTCCTCTGTTAGCCATAGAAAGTCGGTGCCGTCGGATGGCGGAACATCGCGGTCGACCAGGCAATCAAGATCGAGGAGCAGTGCGCCTTCCTCAATGCGAGGGCAAAGAGACGAAATTGTATCGAGAATGGCGACGCCTAACGTAGCCTTGAACTTCTTTTCGAGCCATGGTCTCCAATTGTCGTTGGGTGGCTCCCATAGGACGGGTGATGCCCTCCGAAGCGCCAATCGTACCGAGATGTCGGCAAGGAGATCGGAGATCTCTGCCAACCTCAGCGGAATGCGCTCGTCGTGCGCATGTCCATTTGCGTCGACGTCCAAGGGGTCATCGTCTTCTGCATCTGCGCCCGTGCGCATGATCGTGTCTACAACTTCGCGGACCGTTGCGGACAACTCGTTGTTTGACTCACGCTGGGCCGCTTCTTCAAGGGAGGTCTGGTCTCGAATTGCTGTAAGAGCAATTGCAGAAAGATAGACCTGTGCCAACCAATCAATTTGGAAATTGTTTGCTAACAACGAAAGAGCTGGGTCGACAGAGAGAAGGTGCCGAAACCGGGCAGGTCTGAGCCCCCGCATCAAGCGTTGGTCGTTACAAACCGCTTCAACGAAGTTAGCCGGGTATTGAAACTCGAGTCGAATGCCGTCAACGTCGGCAGCGAATCCCAGGGACGCGGCGTACTTCTCGCCATCTTCTGGACCGGCCGTGAAGGTATGAACCGTCGTTACGGATGGCTGTTTGCCGCGACCAACAGTCGACGTCGCTCCAATAGCAAATCTTCTGACCTCAAGAGGCAAGCCCAGGTTATGCGAGTGCACGTGCAGCTTCCGTAAGAGCGACGACCATCTCCTCGAATCCGCCACTTCCAGTTCGTGACCTTGATCTGTCGGAATGATCTGGGTGCGCCAGGAGAGGAACGAATTCGAGGACTGTTTGATCGCGATTGGCGGGTTCGAGACCGTGAGCGCCGTAGGGCGAAACACTTGGATGCCGACGATCTCTTGATCCCGCCCGCGGTAAGAAAACACACCGAGGTCCTGGCGATCGCTCTCACTGCAGAAATCGTCAATCCAAACTTCTACACCGACATCCGACGATATCCAATGCTTTTCGCTGGCGCGAGCCACTCCGAAGCGCCGCGATACACGTCCTGGAGAGAACTCCCGGAGCGCCTTCGAGACGGGCATTGCTTCGAACCGCTGCTCTCCCTGAGGAGGTGCAGGCAAAACGATTGTGACCTCGGGTAGCTGAAGATCGCTAAACAAGGTATCGGGGACAAACTCCGGCAATGGATGTCCGCGCTTATGGGATTCTGTCCGCAAGGTTGAAACCTCACGCCAACTCGTTTCGAGCCTTCGAAGGAGGGTTGGGGCAGCTTCCATCAAAATAGATCGCGGAGACTCCCACAGAAGAGCTTCGCATTCTTCTGGTGGCAACGCTAAGGACCGAGCAAGGAATCTCGCGAACTCTTCCTGCGCTCCTTTTTCCTGTAGCAAAGCCAGCAAGAACTTTATGTAAATAGACACGCGTTCCGCAGCAGTAGCTGCCCACTCTGGATCGGTCAGTTCATCGCTCGGTTGCGAGAAATCACTCCATGCATTTGGGTAGAGGCTGGAAGATACCTTCGTGGCCAGCCAGTCGAACAGCACGAAAGCAGCCTGCATCTTCAGCACGGCTTTGTTGGTGAGGGGAAGATATCTGGCGCCAAGGACAGGAGAAAAGAGTTGATCGTATGCCTGAAAGGCCGCGCGGTCTCGCCCAAAATCAGACAGCACAATGACGGTCCACGGTCTCATGGTCTGCTTGCGGCCGGCGCGTCCCTTCCTCTGTAGGTAAGCGGATACGCTTAGCGGAGCTTTGTGTTGCAGGACTGCGCCCACCTCTGGATCGTCGAACCCTACCTCCAGAGAGGCGGTAGCGACGATGATGTCGGCGTCTCGGTCGACACCGAGATCCTGAGAACTCGTCCGTCCCACGCTTAGGCGTGCTCCGTTTGTAAGGGAGTGCCCAATCTTTTCGACAATGTGCCAATTCTGTCCGACAATCCATCGAGGTCTGGCTTGAGCGAGTGTGCTCGACCGAATATTTGCCAAGGAGCCGTTCGGCCGCGCAGGGTTCCATGCTCCAAAGGAGTTCAAGCCTTCTGCGTCGAGCAAATTATGGAAAAGGCGATTGGTCAGGTCGAGGTTGTCGGTGAAGGCGAATACCTTCGATCCATATTCATCGCTTGGAGTCACCGCCAGAACCCGTCTCAAAAGCATCAACGCCTGGATTGTTGTTGAGAGAAGACTCGTTCCCGACGTGGGATCCCCACGTAGTATGAGCGTGTATTCCGCGCCAACCCCGCGCATCTCTGTTTCAAACGGCCGGATTTCGCTCACAGCGCCCGGTGCCAACCCCACGATGTCGGCAAAGAAACGTGGTGCATCTGCCAAGGTAGCCGACAGGCCTACGAAGTGTGGGCGGGCTTCCGATGCTCGCTTCCAGCGGCGAAGAAGGAGAGCAACGTGCGCGCCGTGGACGCTGTCGTAGGTGTGAACCTCATCCAACAGAAACAAGAACGGACGCCGCTCCGGCGACAATCCCACACCGAATAGACCACGTAACATGGAGTCCCCCATTCGCTTATTGAGCATCTCGGTCGAGGTGAAGAGAATGTCGGGTGGCTCTTTCCGCATACGGGTTCGGGTCAGTCTGATCTCTTGAGAGTCGAGAACTGCGCCACATGAGGTTGCCATGCAGTGCAATGTCTCGTTCGAAGCGTTTAGGTCCGCTTCGGTCCAGCACAGGTGCGCTTCGCAAACCGGACATCGTAAGAACGGACATTCATATGCTCGCTGCCGCCGAAGGTTCACCTGTTTCCAAGGCCGGCGTCCCGCGATCACATCACGGGGTTTGTTTGGTACGTCTCCATAAAGAGCGGCGACCGCAAGCGCACGCCGTCCCGCAGCTTGCAGTGCCGGTCGGATACGGCGCGAGGCTGAAATTGCTTCTTTCAGTTGATCTTTTAGAAGTTCGTTTCGTGGATAGAGTGCCAAGCACTTGACCCAAAACTGATTGGAGATCGTGGGTGCAATGGCGGCGAATGCGGGCAAATAGAAAGCCATTGTCTTGCCACTTCCCGTTCCGGCACTCACCACCGTACCGTTTGAACTAGGTTGGTTCACCATTCGCAATATTCGGTTGGTAGCGCGAACCTGGAATGGAGCCGACTTGCGCGGCTCTGGTTGGCCCACTCCCAGAAAGGCATTTATCACTGCTTCCTGCAGAGGCCCGAGTTGAACATCGACTCTGGCCTGAGCTAAGGCTTCGCCCGGCAGCACGGTGCGGGCCGGGAAGTAGCGGCGATGAACAGAGAGGCGATAGTCGGCTACTAAGTTCGGTGCTGTTCTCCAGGCGTCGCTGTTCCCATTTGCAAAGATCTGGCGTAGGCGGGAGAACAGGCGGATCGTCTCGCTCATACGCGTTCGATAGCGGGCACCCTCCGGTAGCCGATACAGCAAATGATCGCCCAGAAGCGACATAATCAAGTCGAGGCCCGACTCGTAATGGCTCCGACGTTCTGGATCTGTCTGCTCGAAGAATGCCTCGGCCTTGCTTCTGAGTTCTTCCTCGGAAAAAAAACTATCAACCACCCCCCAGTGCAATAGAGAGGCTTCCGAGTATTCGAGACTGTTCAAAAACTCAAGGGCAATATCGTCAATGTGCATGCGCAGATAGTCCTGTCAACGAACCGGAAGCGTTATTCGAAAATCCTTGAGTTGATCGTGAGTTTCAAGCCACGTGCGGACCGAATCGGTCAGCATGAAGATCGTTGCCTTTCCGCTATGTACGGCTCGAAAAAACTCTGTGACCTCTGGCGGTAAATGCTCATGCTTCAGTTCCTGTGCGAGTGACAACAGTTCTGCGCGTAGTTGCAAGAAACTGCTGAGATCGTTCACAGACTTGTGCCTGGCCGAAGACACGCTAGTATATTCAGTCCTCTTCTGTCTTATCGCCGTCACTTTGCTCTTCAACGAGGAAACATCCTCGTACGGTTTCAGCGCAATTTCATCGATCTCCGCGTTGGGTATCACAAGTCCGTTGATCGTCTTCTTTACAATCTCAACGGAGTTATCCGTGAAGGCAGTCAAAGCTGCCTGGAATGTCCCGTAGGCATTCCTCTTCGCTGTCTCAGGCTCGTCCAGAGACCGCCGATATTCTTCGAACGTAGAGAATAATTTGGGCGGAGACGTCAACGCGGCGAATGAGACGCCTGCTTGGCGAAGAGCTTTTTCTCGCGCCAAAGCATCCTCGAGAGCGGTGCGAAGCGGTCGAATCTCGTCGTGTCTGATGCGATATCGCTCGGCGTCCTTGGAAGCCGACTCCAACGATTCGATTCGAACGAGATCTTGTTGAATCTGTGCGCAACGTTCCAGGATCGTCATACGCCACACACCTCCTTCAACGGAATTTCAAGCAGTGACAATTCGTGCTTGAGGGCTTCAAGGGCCTCTCGCTTGGGGTCGGCCCCCAGCGATTCGGAGCGGGTTGCTAACCTTTTTTCAACCTCATCGAGGAACGCGGTGATCTTGGTCACCAAGACGTACGAAGCATTGATGGCAGGCCTGTGTCCCCCGCCAAGAACAGATAGGGTCAATCCACGGCTTGCTGAATCCTTCAGTCGGGCAGCATCGTCTAATGCGGCCTTAAACCGCACACCGCGGAAGTCGTCGATCAATTTCTGTAAGCCCGACGAGTCGAGGCCACTCGCAAAGCCTCCGATCTTCGCGCGCTCGACTGTCTCTTTCAACCGAGTAACGATGAGTTCTTTGTCGACATCCTCATCGAGCCAAGCCTTCATAGAAAAATGCCAAGCTCTATACGCTGCAGCTTCCTTTTCGATGGAGGCACTGAGCTTGCGCAAGTCAAAATAAGTCCTTCGGAAACGTTCGAACTCATCGTTTCCTCGATCCGGGATTCGAGCATCGAAATCCCAGGTTCGAACGGCGGAATCGAGAGCAGCTTTGAGCCTGGACGCATCGATTGCGTGTACGATCGAGCCCCCACCTTGACGCGCGCCGGCAAAATTCAGTAGGTGGTTGGTCCACGAGTCTGGTTGGTTGTCCATCGTTCTGATGGAGACAAGACCTCTGGTAAACACTTCCCACGGACTCTGATCGGCAGCAATGGTGCCGCTTGCGAACGGTACCTGTTCTTGCGGCAACGGGTTGGCAAAGAGGGAATTAATGAGGGTTGGGTAGTCGCGTTCTCGGCCCGCTTCGGATATACCGAGAGCCCGTCCGCCCACGAGAAGGCCTTGGACGAACACCGCCGCCGGGTCGAATGGCCCGGGCGTCTTAAAATACCGAGCGATTACGAAGTTCTTGGCTCTTTGAGTGAGAGGCTGTAAATATGCAGTGTAAAGAGGAAGATCATCTTCGGCTCCCGGATAGTTCCAGGAGTCGGAATGCACGAGATGGTAGCGGATGACTGCCATCAAGGCTGAGACGACTGCCAAACCGGTGGTTGTGCCGGCTCGCTGCTGTTCGGTGCAGACGGCAAACATCGTGCTTTCGCCGTCTTCAGTGAACTGTTCGCTGCCAGGAGCTAACGGGATAAAGACATGCTGGAAGTAATTGGAGGCATCGTCGAGCGGCTTGGTGAGCTCCCAATCCCAATTAATCATCTTATTGACTGCATTTGCGAGCAGTTTGCGAAGATTCTTAGCCTCGTTCTGACCCATTCTGTGGCCGTTGCGCCAAGCATCAAGTTCAGTCTCCCATTTGGTCTCAAGGGAATCTCGCACTGGCGCACTGGCCGGCACGGGAACCGGCGCTGGCGTTGGGTTCGCGTGACGAGAAGGCACTACCGGGTCGTTCTTGACGTTAGCGGTCTCCTGAACCTTCTCAGACGAAGGGAGTGTTGATGGATCCAGACCAAATGCTTTCGCGGTTAGTGGCGAGAAGGAGAGGTCTTCTGGTGCGGATGGATTGCCTCCCCAATAACGGAGGAAGCGGAGCCACCGTTCAAAATCGTCCGGCCTCACCTTGGGAAGAATCGCTTGAGAAACTCTTGCCGGGAGTTGGCGGTTAGGGTTATTGAACTCCACAGAAGGAAATTCGTTGGCCTCAAACGAATCTCTGGTCAACAGAACCCTGTTCAGAACATTCTGTATGACGTACCTCGGATTGAAGATAAGCTTGTCGCCCCTAACGCATCCTTCGTAACTCAACTCCCGAATGGCGGAGCGATTGAACGGAAAGAGCGGGTAGCCGTCAGAAGAAATGTTGAATTTCTCGATCGCCTTCCGCGTTTCGAAATTCACATCGGGAGCGAAATCGGGAAGCCAGCGCCTACTAATCCTTACGACCTCATTTGACGTGTCGTTGTAAGCCGCTTCGAGATCCGTCTCCCCTATACGCGCTGCGTTCAGGTAGGCCCCGACAAATTGCACGATGCGATCGAGGATCTCTGTGTCAGTACCTTCCTCGTCCGAAATCCGATATTCCGTTCCCGCTCTGGTAAGGACGGTAGCAGTGTTAAGGTAGCCCGAGGTGTAAGCCAGGACGCTGCGCATCGTGCAGAGAATCTGCTGCCCATCGCGAACCGCCTCTTTGATCATCACCTGCAACAGTTGCTTCTGGATGCCTGACAGAACGGCAAAGTCCTCGACCAAGAGAACGAGTTCTTTTCCCTGTTCCAGAAGCCGCTTCCTGACAGCATCAAACATCTCCGTTACGGTCGGATCGATTCCTAACAGTCGCTCTTTAGCATCGACCAAAGCCTTGTTGAGAACTTTCGCGCATTCCACGCGCCTCTCGGTCCGATCGAGATAATTTAGAGCGTCACGCTCGGCTTTCCCGAGTTCATCAAAGGGAAGATTGGAAAAGACCAAATCCTCTGGCACGAACTGGTGTTTTCGATCGTCTTCTCCCGAGGAATCACGACTGACCGTCAGTTGTTCGACCAAGCGTCTGATGGGGCCAGGGTCATCGTCCGCGGGTCTAATGAAGTGAAGATCTCGCAAACGCTGATTGCGTAAAAGCGTCGGCATGATTTTCGGGTCGCCGTAAGCCTGGATCGTCCGTGCTTCTCGATCATTGCGGTTGGTCTGCAAGATCGGAGCCACCGCTTGCGCATTCTCGATGAGAGTGTAAGCGAGCATCTCGCACAACAGTCCTGCCGCTTCGTCTGCATCGAGTTCGTCTTGCGCCTTGCGCAGTTTTTCTCTGAATTGCTCGTATTCCGGTTCGTCCAGTTTGTCTAAGAGCAAACCGAGAACGCCCTTTAGGCTCTTGCCCTTCGGAATCCTGATAATGACGCGGCTCGCTTTATCCGGCAGTTGCTCCAATTTGGAATACAGCCACTGAACGATGTGTGATTTGCCCGCTCCTGAGTTTCCTACAAGAGGGATAATGACTCTTCCGTCGGACAGATTGGATTTGAGAAGCGCGTCAAGAAGTTCCTGCTCGCCGCAGCGGGTCAAATTGCTTGACTGGCTGCCAATCTCATAGCGCTCAAACGTGACGGGTTGATGGACTGCGAGGAAAACTGCCGGGCTGGCAGATTCGGCATCGATCTTCATGCATGCCGCCACGCTCTCCGCAGTGGGCCAATAAGTGAGAAGCTCAGTGTTCATGCTTTGCTCCTGAGATCCACAACATGACTCACTTGTCTCAGTGGTGTCCCTCTTGGCCCGAGCAGCGTTCGTTGCGGTGCGTCAGATCGCGAGTCCAGTCGAATCTCTTTACTAGCGTCGAGAGTCAAGAGCGCGACCGAGAGGCTCGGTGAGATTTCGTGGGGTGATTGCTCGCGCCAAGGATTTCCCATTTGAGCCTGAACCTCGCGCCGATAACGACCGCCGTCCAATACCGGCAGCGAACTTCCCAAGTCATCGATAAGCGAATTGATTGGGCTCTCCCCTAAATCGCCCAAACTTCCAAAGAGCGCCGTCCTGACCGCAACTGCCGGATTCGGAACAATGCGTCCTCCTGGTGTACTTGCAAGTCCGAGGAAGACTGCCCATTCCCTGAAACCGCTCCATCGGGTGATGTTCACGAAAGCCGATTTGAACCTTTGTTCGCTTTGAAGCTGCTCGGCCTCGTCCAATGCACCGGGAAACGTGTAAGGATCCTGTGCAAGCATCCATGAAACCGCTCGGGTCAAGTCGGAAGCATCTGAAAAGCTTTCTTCCTTCTCGTCGCCGTCAATTTCTGGAGGAAGAATTCCATTATTGTTCCTGTCTCTGAGAACCAGTTCCAAGATTGCGGCCCTCAGATCATCCTCGTTCGAGGTCGAGAACGGAGGAATGGACGCCGCTAGCCTCAACTTATTTTCGGCATCTATCTCGAAGCATCCCAGGAGGCGCCACCGATTCAAAGTCTTCTTCACCATGTCAGGTCTTGCACCGCCCAGCATGTTCGGAGGCGCCATGATGGCAATCAGATCATCCTCGGGTTGGGGTCCGTACACGGAGAGGGTTCGATGGAGCGCAATGAGAACACTTGCGAGTCCGTCGCTTGCTTTGTTGAGAAGACTCATGCTTGAAGCCTCGACAAAAGGGCGTGAATAGAGATATGCGGTACAACGTCGCTGATCCTTCGATCCATTCGCCGCGGATCGCGAAGATTTGTTGGAAACAAGATCATGTGGGCCGGGCTGCCAGCCGCCATTGCAGCACCTAAAGCCTTCTGATCAGCATCCGACTCCCCAAGCATCGTTACACGTGGGATAAGAATGCCTGCTTCGGAAGCTCGAGACGCTTGATTGCGGACTACGAACTTGGCCTGACTTTGCCGGGCAAGGATTCTCCAAGTTTCAGGCTCGCCCATCCAATCGGGCAATGCGAATTCCAAAAAGCCACCAGCGACAAGAAGTCTGAGCGCTTCTGTGATCGTCTCGATAGACGAACTCACGCTAAGTGCATCGCCTCTTGGTAGGTCATAGGACACCCAATAACGGTCTGTGCCGTCATGGCATGGCGACAACGCCGATCTGCTTGCAGCATGGAGGCGGGTTTCCAATGGCGGGATCACCCAGACCTCAGGATCAATAGCCAATGATGGATGCCCCCCAAGCTTTTGGTCTGGGTTGGAGATGACAACTGGGGCGCGAAGATCAAGCTCAGGAATTGTGTAGACCTCTCTCAACAAGGACTGAATTGGGCGCTTGAGGTCGAGAAGCTCCTTGGTCCACGCGAATGAACGCTCTTCGATTCCACGCAATCCCTTTCGAGCCTCGAAGACTCGGTCGTCCCAAACGGTAGGATCAGAGTGGCCAGCATCGACTATACGTATCGCGACCTCGCGAAATGCTTTTTTCAGATATTCCGCCTGCCTGGTTTCAAAGACGTCTCCTTCCTCGTCCTCAGAACGTTGGAGGAGCGGCGGTAAATGAGGAAGGAAATCGATCAACTTTGCCGCCCTCATTAGCACAAGCGTCCGGAGATTCCAGGAGGCGTTTTCCGTCCCAGTAAAGATGATATTGATGGGCGTCGCATCCAGAGACACCGTAAAAACTGAGTCTGCGACCGGCTTCCTGCGCGTCCACATCTCGATCCATCGTTCGAACCCACGGTCAATCGATATCCTCGTCTTCGTGGAAAGGTTCTTCGCGGTTCTCTCATCATTCGGAGAGGTAACCAGGAGACTCACCGATGCGCGTCCATCTCTGCCAGAACGGCCCACTTCTTGGTAGAACCGGTCAATTGACTCTGGTAGGCATGCATGCACGACACTTCTCACGTCGTTTTGATCAACACCTAGGCCGAATGCTGAGGTAGCGACCATTACATCAATGTCGCCATCCCGCCATTCGCTCAAGATCTTTTCGCCGGGCCCGGACGATAGGTCACCACCTTTGACGAGGCGGATTCTTCGAAAGCCTAGAGAGCGTATCCGTTGGAACCATCTGTCGGCATCCTCCCGAAGCGACGTGTAAAGAAGTAACGGCCGAGGAAATAATCGAAGAGCATCTTCGACCATCGAGCCTCTTTCGAAATCGTCCTTTGCGGCCTCAATCACATAACGGGGCTCCGGCCGCAACGCCAGCTCAGATACCACTCGGAAGTCGTCGGATGAAAACAAGGACCGAATCGTCCGGTAAGAGTCTGACGTCAAAGTCGCAGTCAGCAAAAGGGTCCTAAACTTCGAGTTGGTTGGACATTCGGCAAGAAGAGAGTCACGAAGGCCAGCCAGCATGTGAAACTCCGGACGGAACTGCTCGCCCCATTGCGCAACCATGTGAACTTCGTCGACGACGAAGTATCGCAGTTTCCCACGTCGGGCTGCCAAGAAAAGGGACGGGCGCAAAGAGTTCAGCAGTGACTCGGGGGAGGCAAACAATATCGAGACGCCGGCTTCTGCGATCGAAGTGCGAAGGCTGCTCTTTTCGTCCTCCGACAGACCACTGTGATAGCAGAAGATTCCCGCTGCGCCGCCAGCGGCGTTAGCGGTTGCGGCAGTATGGTTCTGAAGGAGTTCCCTATACCTCAACTCCTGATCTTTCGCCAAAGCGACGGTCGGCACGACAACGATGGTTAGTGTGGATTCGGAAATGCCGATCAAGGCGGCCGCATGAAAGATAAGACTCTTTCCGGCACCCGTTGGAAGGAGGACTAGCGCGGTCGAGGCGGGAGGCATCAGCAGCGCAACCCGGACGGCCGTCTGCTGTCCTGGTGACGAATAGAAGTCAAATCCGACAAGGTCTTGTACTGCTGGATCAGCAGTGACTCTTCGATCGCGCCGGCTCAGTTCTGCGCGATCCGCTGCGCCGATCGCCTTGACTTGGCTTGCTAGCCATTCTGGATATTCTGCCGACACCTTAACGAAATAGAATCCAATAGCCGCCGTTTGCGCTTCGCAGCCAAATTGTTCCCACTCGGCAGCGTCAGGCCATCGACTGTTCTGAGGAACGCGCAACATCAATGGATCTTGATCGGCATCCTGGCAGGCGATGAGCGCCTGTCTAATTAGGACTGCAATATCTGCAGGAGCAACTTCAGAGGCTCCGCCGCGAAGTGCTCCCAAGATTCGACGCAGCAGCACATCCTTTCGGGCTTTCCCCGATAGGTCTGATGAGGGATTCAAAATCAAGTGCTGCAGGGAGCCGAAATCTGTTCTCATTCGGTCTCCAACGGATCCGAAGAGAGGATCACACATCCGATCGAGTCGACTCGAATGCTAGGGCTTTCGATTCCTGAGCGAACTAGCTCATCCAGTTCAAGGTCCACGGTCATGAGTTGCCTTTCGGTGTCTTGGGCAGCCTCGTTCAAAAGAGCCATTCTGCTGGAGTAGATATGGGCTCGTTGTTCGCTTTGACCAACGAAGCGTTCGATGGCGGAGGTTTGATTTTTGCCGTAACGGACCGATTCTTTAAGCCGCTTCTCAGCGACGACACGCAGGTTGTCGCATAGACCAACCCAATCCGAGATTTCCAGTCTTTGTATTGCTTCCTGCCAGCGTTCTGAGCTTAGATTGCGATCGAAACTCCTGTCGCCCCGCGGATCTTTGTCGAAAGTACGCTGCACCAACTCGAGAGTCTGCGGGTCGGCGACTATCTCCATGTCGGAATCGAGCCAAATCGTGTCGTACTGCAAGGGAAACAATGTGCCAGCCCGACGTCGCAACGCATCAAGCGAGTAAACCTTTGAGTTTGTGAGTCGGGCCGAGTCAAGTCTTGCCTCTACGAAGAAATCAAATCGGAAGAAGGCTCGCGGATCGCCACTCAGATCGGGAACTGTTCGCCAAACCCCGAATGCCATGCCCCTCGGATCATCCCTTACGAACCGATCCAGCGCATCGACCATTGGACTGCCGACTCTTAACAGAGGAACACCTCGCCGCTCTGCCGCATCACGATGGAAGGTTGACGCTAAGAGCGGCATCTCGTGTTTTCTGCGTCGTTCTTGAGAGGCAAGATCCAAACTCTCATCGAAGTATTTGAGCGCTTCGAACATAGGCACGAGGGTGCGCTGATTATGGATGTATCGGCCAATTTCAGGCTCGAGGGCCTGGTAGTCGAACTCTAAGCGCCTCACGAGCCAGGCATCGAGACTACTCTTCCCGACCTCCGCAATCTTCTCATCGGCTTCTACAAGGAGGCGGTAGAATTCCGCATCCTGTTCGACTGCTGTTTCCGCGGAGTCGATCGCCTCTTGAGCGTCAATCTTCTTGAGTTCTGCAATTACCCCAACCAGTGGGTCTCGAAGTCTGTTCGAAGAGTCTTGAAATGCTGTAATGCCTTCCGATATCAACTTCTCGTGGATCGTGGCCATCGTGGTACTGAGCAGAAACTGAAGAGGGGCAATCGATTGATCAAAAACGCCGATTGCTTTCGTAAGGCAATCAAGCCAAGCCATCTCATATGGCGTTTCTGTGGCCAAGATTACATTTGCGACTTGTCCTCGCGCCTCAATGCGATCAATACGTCCAATCCGCTGTTCGATTCTGGAGGGATCGAGTGGAAGATCGTAGTGAATGATCGCGGCCGCCGTTCGCTGAAGGTTGAGGCCCTCTTCTGCTCTCCGATCACAAACCAAGATCACAGGTTGCTGGGCTGACTCAAATTCCCGAAGATCCTTTGACTTGCCGGTGTACCGGATCACGGCAAAGTCCGTGAGCTCTTCTTGAACTGTGAGAGAAACGAGATCAGCTATGTCGGCATCGCTTACGAATAGAATGTATTTCTTCTTCTGAACCGCTTGACCCAGCCACGCAGTAAGTTGCTCGGCGCGAACATCTCCATCCAATCGAATAGCAAGGCGGTTTTTCCATTCTTGAAGGAACTCTTGTTCCCCCTCGAATGCGCACGAAGAATCGTTCTGATCCGGTCCTGGCTCATCTTCGTGTGTCGGAGGCCGACCGTCAAGAATGGCGATGCGTTGCTCGATCTTCTCAAGCAAGTGGCGGGGGTGAGCCAACGCAGATGTCACAAAGTCGGCGAAGACATTTGTAGAGGACGCAGACGGGTAGGACAGATCCACGATATTCAAGCGCCATGCTTCAAGAAATTCCTCAGACTCGATTCTGGTCGCGTCCGGACACTGGACCACGGTTGCCCCGGTCCGATTTGGCAGATGTTCTTTTAACCTTGGATCCACACGGCGCGTGCGTAAGATGCGACGGTCCAATTTATATGCTTCGCGAATATATCCGCGGAGTTCACGAAGCGCTTTCGTTCGCGTGGGATTCGTTACGTCGTCCCAGAGCAAGTTGCGCACGCTCTCACACAAAAATGTGATTCGCGGATCGTTCGAAAACGCTGCCTCGACGCGTTCGAGGGCGTCTTCAACGAACATACCGTTCGCATCGTCGGAAAGGTCCACAATCGCTTCGGCGACAGTCTGCCGCTCCTGTATCCTCTTTCGAAACGCATGAACCTCTGAAAGGCGATAACCTTCAGGATCGAGCAAGTGCAACATCGCTAGGAACTCTTTTTCGCGATAGAGCACCGGAGTCCCCGACAGAAGAAGAACTCTCTGACAGCCCCTTGCTAACGTGCTCATCTTGAGGAAGTCCTCGCGCACAGACCGATCGTCGCTGAACGCCCACTCGGCAGAGACGTGCGCTTCATCGATCACCAGGAGTGAGTATTCTTCAGGTGTGAACCCTGAGGACTGCATCCAGGAGAGCGGGACGACCGCGACCCGTTCGTCCTCCATATTGATATAGAACTTGTTCCGAAGTTCCTTCCTCCACTGTGGAACAAGATGATCGGGGACAATGACTCGTACGTTTGCCCGATCAGGATGATCCAACAAGTGCTGGCGAATCAATATGCCTGCTTCGATCGTTTTTCCGAGTCCCACCTCGTCTGCTAACAAATAGCGCTGAATGGGATCCGACAGTACTTTTCGAACTACAGAGACTTGGTGCTCGAGGAGTTCAATTGCGGAGGACGCTAAACCTGTGAGACCTCCGAAGAGTCTGCGCTGATTTGCGATGTGACGCACGATGCGAGACCGGCCGTCGAAGAAGAACGGCGTGTCAGTAATCATCGATGCAAGATACTCAGTCGGGTCCTCCACGGGACGGTTTCGCCTCACGAATAGTTCGGAGATCGGCACCCGTTCCTCATGCTGATTAGGAAAGCGCACATGATAGTGGTCCTCGCTTTTGCCTAAGGCCTTCCCGCTGACGAGGCCGCCGTCGACTCTCCCGATGCTCCATCGGCCTGAAATGGGATCAAGTCGAAAGATTCTGGTCTGAGTCGCCAATTCAATCCTGCGCAGGTCTCTTAGCGGTATCCGGCGCGTCTCAAGGCGGGGTCCGCTTGGCGAGTCGAAGTACTCAATGACGCCTGTTCCTCCTGTGGCGTCCACCAACTTCGCGATACCATCGGCTTCCTGGCTGACGGCAACGACAAACGTGCATTCTGGGCCAATCCACTGTTTCGGCGTGAGTCTCCGCGTCCTTTTTCGAGATAACTCACAGTTTACGTCACGGCATCGGGCGCGTTGTGATTTAAATGCCCCTTCTCAGTTAATTACAGGCGAACGAGTCTATGGTCCTCTGTACCTTCAACCTTGAGGAATCATCGCTTGTGGTTGACATAACCGAATGGCTGGAAAAAGCGCGCAAGCAGGCGGGCAGGGCTGTCAACGCGCTAATGACGGCAACTTATTGGCGGACTGGGAAGTGAATTTCTTGAGCAGGAACAGCGCGGAGGAGAGCGAGCAGGTAGCGAAGCAGAGGGGAAGCCGGCCGTTGTTCTCAATCTCAGGAAGCGGAGCCTCTCTGTCGCAGATTGGGCTTCTGCGACTCCATAGTCTCCGACTTAATTGCGCCTGGGGTCCGTTCAAAACCGCGACAGTCATTTTTCTTCTGGTCATTGATCCTGCTCAGGCTGCTCGGCAAATAGAGGCGAAGCCGGGTCATCGGCGGTTTGAAAGTTACTGAGGCCTACCCCAACCAACCGGAAGAGCTGCTTTGGTCCCAACTCAACCCGTTCGCGCAGCGCGAGTGCGATACCTGTAAGTTCGTCGCAGGATGAGAGCCGAGCCGGAAGCGTGAGGCTTCGCGTGAGGCTGTTGAACTCTTTCGTCTTCAGCTTCAGAACAACCGTCTTTGCTGCTCGCACATTGCCGTGCGAAGATTTCCATACCTTCTCAGCCAAGCGCCGAATTTGTGGCTCGGTGTCCGCGAGCGGAATGTCTTCGGGAAACGTGTCTTCGGCAGAAATGGACTTGCTGACTCGGTTCGGCACGACGGGATTGTGGTCAATACCGCGGGCGAGTTGATATAGGCGCAGGCCATAGCTTCCGAAGTGACTTTCGAGGGTGGACAGTTCCAGGGCGTAGAGATCGCCGACCGTTGCGATCCCGACTGCCTTCATGCGGCTCTCCGTTACCTTTCCCACTCCGGGGATGCGATCCACCGGCAGCGGGAAAAGAAAGCTCTGTACTTCGTGCGGCTGAATGACGAACAGACCATTGGGCTTCTTCCAATCGGATGCGATCTTCGCCAGAAATTTGTTAGGCGCCACACCAGCGGAAGCCGTGAGGTTCAGCTCCTCGCGTATCTGCTCACGAATCATCTTCGCGACGCGCGTCGCTGTCGGAAGCTGCATCTTGTTCTCGGTCACGTCCAGATACGCTTCATCGAGAGACAGCGGTTCGATCAGGTCTGTATGCCGCTGGAAGATTTCGCGCACAGCAGACGAAGCAGCCTTGTAACGTATGAAATCCGGCGGAATGAAGATCGCTTCCGGGCACAGTCGTTCTGCCCGCACTGCGGGCATCGCAGAGCGAACGCCATATCGTCGGGCCTCATACGAGGCGGCACAGACCACCGAACGATTGCCGCGCCAGGCAACCACGACCGGCTTCCCGCGCAGCTCGGGATTGTCTCGTTGTTCGACCGAGGCGTAGAAAGCGTCCATGTCTACATGAACGATCTTGCGAAGGGGAGCGGAGGTGTCAGCGGCGGCTACGTTTTGGGCGTTCGATGCTGTCATCGAATGGTCAGGAGCATCGGCTCCAGTTTAGTTGAATCTACAGACGCTGCCCTGTGAAGACTGTGAACCCCGTACCTAAGTGCGGGGTCAAGTCTCTATTGGAAGAGATTGTTGCACAGCAATTACGGAGCGTCTTCGACAGGATGCACTTGAAAGCCATTTGTCTCCGAGCTGAAATAGCGGCGGCGCATCCAGAACGCTACGTTGACGAGACCAATTAGCGCCGGAACCTCTATGAGTGGACCGACGACGCCAACAAAAGCCTCGCCCGAGTTCAGGCCGAATACCGCCACAGCCACCGCGATTGCCAACTCAAAATTGTTGCCAGCCGCAGTAAAGGAAAGCGTGGCGGACTGAGCATAATTTGCGCCAAGCCGCTTTCCCATCCAGAAACTGACCAGAAACATAATAAGGAAATAGATAACCAGCGGAACTGCGATGCGAAGGACATCGAGCGGCAAGCGCACGATCAGGTCGCCTTTGAGTGAGAACATCACCAAGATCGTAAAGAGCAACGCAACCAAGGTCAGCGGGCTGATCCGCGGAATAAAGCGGGTCCGATACCAGTCTTCGCCTTTAATCCGAATGAGAATGAACCGCGTGACGAAGCCGGAGACGAATGGGATGCCAAGGTAAATGCCGACACTCTTCGCAATCTGGGCGATGCCAACGTCAACGACACTGCTTTGAAGGCCGAACCACTTGGGCAGCACTGTAATGAAGGCCCATGCGTACAGGCTATAAAACAGCACCTGAAAAACGCTGTTGATGGCGACGAGACCGGCAACATAGTCCGTGTCGCCATCCGCTAACTCATTCCATACCAGGACCATCGCGATACAACGAGCAATACCGATCAGGATGAGCCCGCGCATATAGGCAGGCTCGCCGCGAAGGAACACGACCGCAAGGAGAAACATGAGCGCCGGTCCAATGAGCCAGTTCTGGACCAGTGATAGTCCAAGGACGCGCTTGTTGCGGAAGACTTCGCCCAATTTTTCGTACCGCACTTTTGCCAACGGCGGGAACATCATGATGATCAGCCCGATGGCAATCGGAATGTTCGTTGTCCCACTCTGAAAGCGATTGACCAACCCAGCGGAGTCGGGACAAAGTGACCGATGGCAACTCCAATGGCCATTGCGAGGAAAATCCAGAGGGTCAGGAACCGATCCAGAAATGAGAGCTTCTTCCGCTGCAATGGGACACAAATCTGGCCTTGGGTATAAGGTGTCGTGGACATAGATTATTTGGCCTCAAGAGCGATCGGACTATCGACAGGAATTGGTAATGGTGCGCCCTGAAGAGCGGAAAACTTCGCCGGACTACAGCAAGCTTTTGAGAGACGCGCCCTGTCTGCCTGCATCCCTCGATCTTCCTTCAGCCATGCCAGCGTTTGACGCAGAACTTGGACCGCGCCAATATTCGGCGGCATAACGATGCGGTAATGCATCCACTTTCCTTCTCGTCGGGCCTCAACGATTCCAGCGCGACGGAGATACGCCAGGTGCCGAGATATTTTCGGCTGGCCCTGAGCCAGAATCTCCACGAAGTAGCAGACGCAGATTTCCTGGTCTCCCATCAGATTGAGCAAGCGGAGGCGGGTATTGTCTCCCAATGCCTGGAAGAAACGCTCCATATTGAACTGGGATGATTTCGTCGCCATGCTTTACTTATACGCCTTGACGAATGTGTTTGCAAGGCATATAGTCGCTTTGGCAAATATGTTTTCGAGGAGCGCATCATGGCGGAGCAGATTCTGGATTCGGTCAGATCGAAGTATGGAGCGGTAGCTGAGAGCTCGTTATCGAGCGACGATGCCGGGGTGAAAGCCGTCGCCGAGGCGTTCGGCTACACGCCCGAGCAGCTTACCTCAATTCCGGCGGAAGCCAACATGGGCTTGTCCTGCGGGAACCCTACGGCGACCGCGCACATCAAGCGGGGTGAAGTAGTCGTCGACCTCGGCTCCGGCGGAGGCCTCGACGTCTTTCTCGCATCGAAGATGGTCGGTCCGAAAGGCCGCGCCATTGGCATCGATATGACCCCCGCCATGCTTGAACGGGCGCGTGCAAATGCCAAGGCAGGCGGCTACACAAACGTTGAGTTCTATGAGTCAACCATCGACAAAATCCCGCTGCCGGATGGTTCGGTTGATTGCGTCATTTCGAACTGCGTCCTCAACCTCGCACCTAACAAACCGGCAGTTTTCCGTGAGATCGCACGCGTGCTCAAGCCGGGTGGCCGGCTCGCGGTCAGCGATATTGCGCTCAAGCACGAGCTTCCAGAAGCAGTTGCCCAGAGCATGGCAGCGTATGTCGGCTGTATCGGCGGGGCCATCAAAATTGACGACTACCGCGAAGGGCTGCTCGCAGCCGGCTTTGAACACGTCGAGATTGTGGACAGCGGAGCCGATCTAAATGCATACGCCAAGGTCGACAATCAAGCCGGGTGCTGCTCCCCAGCAATGGATACCGGGAATGGTTTGACAGTGCTTGCCGATGCCTGCTGTTCCACCGACACGGCCACCCCCGCCAGTCTCCACGAGGACTTGACGAAGCTCCTTTCTGAGTACGACGTAAATGCGGCCGCTGCCAGCGTCAAGGTGTACGCGGTAAAACCAGCGCAAAGGGATCAGAAGGCTTGCTGTGGGCCGACCTGCTGCGCTTCGACGCCGGCGCTGTGAGCAGCGCCCCTCAAGTCGATCCTGTCTTGCAAGCTCAGTTGGAACTGGCCCGGCAGGTCCAGCTGCGCTTACTTCCGGACCGGAGCTGCTGCCTTAGCGACTGGGACGTGGCATTTTCCTACGAATCTGCCGGATTTGTAAGCGGCGATTATGTCGATTTGATTCCGGCGGGGGCTAACGCATTCTATTTTGCCCTCGGCGATGTGTCGGGCAAGGGAGTGGCGGCTTCGATGCTGATGTCTCATTTGCATGCCACGCTGCGGACGTTGCTGCCTTCAAACCTGACGATTGAAAAAGTCGTTGCCACCGCAAGCAGCACCTTTTGTCAGAGCGCACTTCCGGCTCAATTTGCGACATTAGTGCTTGGCAAAGCGGATCGCAGCGGGAATGTGGAGTTAGTGAACGCAGGTCACAATCCAGTCCTGCTTGTCGAAGGCGCTGAAGTTCAGATCATTGCCGCTGCGAGTCTTCCTCTCGGGATGTTTTGCGTGACGGAGTTTGCGAGCGTAAAACGACGTGTCACACCGCAAAGCACACTGTTTCTCTATTCGGACGGGATTACAGAATCGACCGATGCAGATGGAAATGAGTTTGACCAGAACCGCCTAGCCGAAACACTCCTTCAATCGAGAAATCGGCTTCCATCTGAGCTGGTGGAAACAATCCAACGCACGATCCTTGGCTTCACCAACGGTGCACAACCAAGCGATGACCGCACGATGCTAGCGCTTCGCTGGTCACCGAAAGGAATTTGAACAATGCCACATTACAACGTCTTGTTCCTCTGCACTGGAAATTCCGCCCGTTCGATCATGGCCGAAGCGATTATGAACCGGAAAGGGGCGCCGACCTTCACCGCCTACAGTGCTGGCAGCCACCCGTCGGGTACGGTGCGGCCTGAGGCCATCCAGCAGATCACGAAGGCGGGGTTGAGTTCTGAGAATTTCCGGAGCAAGTCCTGGGATGAGTTCTCTAAGCCAGATGCTCCCTCGCTTGATTTCGTCTTCACAGTTTGCGACAACGCAGCGAAAGAGGTTTGTCCTTTATGGCCTGGTCAACCCATGACGGCGCATTGGGGTATCCCTGACCCCGCCGCCGTCCAAGGAACGCCGGAAGAAATCGAGCGTGCGTTTAGTCAGGCTTTCACCATGCTTGACCGACGCATCAGCCTTTTCCTCAGTCTTCCGCTCGCGACGCTCGACACGTTCTCTTTGCAGAAGGAAATCGACAACATTGGGAAGCAGTAGACGTTCGGTGATGCGATCGCACACTCAACACGATTAAAACCGGAGACACGATGCTTAAGGTAATTTTCGCCTGCGTACATAATGCCGGCCGCTCACAGATGGCTGCTGCTTTTTTTAATCAGCTTGCCGATCACCAAAAGGCAGAGGCCGTGTCCGCAGGCACTGAGCCTGGCCTACGCGTGCATCCAGAGGTGTTGGCTGTGATGAAGGAGGTCGGAATCGACCTCAGTAATGCCAAGCCGCAGAAGCTAACTGACGACCTAGCGCGCGAAGCGCAACTCCTCATCACCATGGGATGCGGCGACAAGTGCCCCTATATTCCAGGTTTGCGACGAGATGATTGGCCACTCAGGGACCCGAAGGGATTGCCTATTGAGGAAGTCAGGATGATACGCGACGATATCAAGGGCCGGGTGCAGGCGCTGCTCGACAGCGAAGGAGTGCATTTAGAGAGATCCTGACCTGCAGCGGATTAGTGAAGTTTCGGCGGTCGGGGCCTGCTCGCCGACAAATTCTTCAATCCACTTCGATGGGTGTAACTTTCAGAAACTCGGTGGTCACCTCGGTGTGCGCCTCGTCTGCAGACCAGTTGCGGAAGATGCATCAGCTGCCTAGTGCGAAAAGAGGGGGTGATACCAGTGATACCGCTTTTTGTGGAAATTGGTTCCCCAGGGGAGAATCTATAGACAACAGGGGAAACCAGAGACTTCAGGGAAACCGCTTATTTTCAGCGAGTTGTGACAGATATCCCGTGAATTCAAAAACATGGCGGACTATGGGGGCTAGTCTTCAAATCCCTCCGCCCCGACCAATAAACACTTTACTTTCAATAATTTATAAAGATGGATACCGTTAGGGATACCACTGTTAGCTAAATAGAAGCGAATTTAGAGCGAATATATAGTGAGTATGCTCCAGAGCTGGGAGGGAAGCAATACCACCCCCGTTCGCTTGAGTATCAAATAGTGCGTAAGGATGGGCGTGTTCCATAAGAGATAGATATAAAGCAAGTTGATCTGATTGAGGTCACTCGGGGCAGGAGCCCTCTAACTGCCAGATGCAGGCCTTCAGGCGGAACTGAGAAAACGCTAGGTTGCGGGGGCCGAACGCTCCTGCCCTCCACCCCACCTCGAAGCGACACAACTGCAAGTTCGAGTGATTATTCCCGAATGAATATTTTGGCTGGACTTTAATAGGCAGCAGCAGAACAAGAGGATTCACTTCTTAACATGTCGGTTGCTCGGCGCATAGTTCCGTACGCCACCGATTGCCGCGGGTCGTATGAATGATGACGACCACAGATGAGTTTCATCGCTGGATCGTTGCATCATCAACAACGGTTTGTCGTGTCTTTGGCAGTTGTCGCGCCAGCGGCGCGACTTTTTCAGCAGACCAGTGCGCGGCTGCTGATGGCTCTCCTTCGTGGGTCATTTGTCCGCTAGCCGGTTATACGCCCAAGTGGATTACTTCTGGCTGACGAGCCGTCACTCAAATGCGACTATTTGCTTCTCGATGCGTGCCGGCGGCGGCAGGAATCGCTTCGTTATCTGAAATCGACGATTGCCCTTACTTTACTTTGTGTTGTTTCTGGCCAGCTTCGTTGCAGTTGCAATCGCGTTTGCTTCTTTCACCTCTACGTCTGGCACCACGCCGGTACCTTCCCAGTCGCTCTTTGAAATAGGATTCACCGGTTTTGCAAAAGGAACAGCAATCGCAAAGTGATCATCGATTCGGTGCAAGCTGGCTATGTGCGCGGCTCCAGCGGTCCTTTCACCCACAATCGTTGCACGCTTCAGCATCTTGAGGTCATAGCAGAATTCCTCACCACCGGAAATAGTCATTGCCGAAGTCAACACAAAGGCCGGCTTGTTGGCCAGCTTGTTCCCTGGGATAGGCGATTGTGTCCAGGATCCTTCAGTTGTCCTGGATCTTGGGTTATACATATCGTTGAGGTGAGTTGGCTGATCGAAGAGATAAGAGGCTATCAACGCGACCATACGCGGATCGCCGCCATGGTTCTGCCGAAGATCAAAGATAAGAGCGGTAGCATTGTTCAGCCGCACCATGGCAACCTCAAGGCTTGACCGGCATACAGCAGGATCGGAAAAAGCATCCACTTTGAGATACCCGATATTCCCGGCTAGTATTTTCGCATTGCTGATTCCACAGTTGTCTCGCCGCCGCTCCTGCGGGGCGTGCGCAGTGTCTTTGGGTACTGCTGATTGCGGACCTGGCAGTACCTTGAATGGGGTATAGATCACCTCAAGATGCTTGTCATGGCTTATATCGCGAAGTCGCTTCGTGAGCGAGAAAGCAAAGGCTCCCCCGTCTGTCTCCGCTCTTTCATCGTCACGCCGTTCGCTTTTCAATAGAGCGGCCGCCATTTCTCCTGCGACATCGGAATATAGATAACGCTCTTTGAGGTTAACGATTGCCCCATCGATCACCCGCTCCTTCTCTGTCCTATCCAGGACGACGTCTTCGATAAGGGCATTCGGTGGAAGAGGGCGTAGCGTGAAACTTAACACCCTCAACTGCGTTGAATCACGGACACGAATACTCCCGAAAGCCCCCGTCGCGCTCTCCTTTTCTTTGACATGGAAGCTGAGGAGCCGAGGCCCTTTATTCGTTACTGACAAAAGAGAGAAGCCACCTGAGTGCTGGCTCAAACTCACAAGCCAATCCACCGTCTGCGTCGAATCGATCGAACTCACATACGCTTGTATCTTCGCGGGGTTGCTGCTGTTGACTGCATCGAGCCACGCCCGCAATGCGTTTCCCGACGGCGTTTTCGGAATGCTGATTTGCGTCCATCCATAGGAAGTCGTCAGCGAAAGCAGAAAAGCTAACAGGATGGCATGCATAGCAGAGCTGCGATTGCTGTGTCGCTGCCTACCACACAAGGACAATCTGGGCGTCTGACCCATAGGTTTCTGCTCGATTAGCTTGTGCTGAGCAAGTCAGCGCAGCTTCGCAAGGAACGCGTGCATCGCGCGGACGACATCAGCTTCGTTGGAGTGATAAATGTAATGGTCGGCGTTGGGCAGCACCACGATCTCTGCTAACGGGACATGTGCTTTCAGGAATTGAATCTCTTCCGTGCATCGGACCCGGTCTTTGGCAGCGAGAATGGCAGCCCCCTTGGCATTGATTTGTGCAAGCGGAGCGAAGGCATGCGGGCAGGCCATAATGGCGAGCATCGGAGCATGCACGGTGGTGAACTTCTCTTTTCCGAACATGATGGCGAGCCCGACAGCCGGAGGCGCCGGATCTTCTCGCCCATTGGCCATGGCGACATTGTCCGCCATTCTTCCGGCACTCTTTGCCAGCGCGGCGGCACTGTCACGAATCTGACCGAGGACGGCGGTAGAAAGCGGCTCGCCCGCCTTGAAGGCGTCGATCTGATGTTGCACATCGACCATGTCCATCACCATGTCGGTTTGCGCGCGATTGTAGAACGAATAGCTGTCGACGGCGTCGAGGTAAATGAGGCCGCTGACTACATCGGGATGGCGGCTGCCGACCCAGCTTAACTCTTCACCAGCGACAGAATGTCCGGCCAGCACGGGATGATCGAGCTTCAGCGATTGGATGACTATCAGAACGTCTTTTCCCAGCCTCTCGGCGGAGTAGTTCGCGACGGTAGGCGCAGGTTTACTGGAAGCGCCGAAGCCTCGGCGGGTGATCCCGTACACGTGATGGTGCGCCGTGAACTGTGGGGCGAGCTTCTCGAAATCGTGTGCGGTAGCCCCGAGGCCCGCAAGAAAGACCAGTGGCCGGCCTGTGCCGCCCCAATCGAGAACTTCGAGGTTGACTCCGTTCTCTACCGTAACCGTGCGCGTCACTGGAGTAGCCGGAGAAATACGTTGCTGTGCTCGGAGTGGGGAAGGCGGTGTGGTAGCAAGCATCAACAGCCATAGCGTAACGGCAGCCGCGACTGCGGTTGTAATTCGCTCCAAAGCGGTTCTCGAGATCGATCGACTACCCGGAGTCTTCATCATTGTCTGATCTGCAGAACGGCCTTCGGTCTCGGTTCGTCAGTATGCTGACACGTCGGTTGCTGGGCATGATCGAGATACCAGGCCGACGGCATTTCCCGCGCTATGAGCGACGCAAGTGCAAAGAGGACAACTGTGCTCAGCAAAGCAGCCTGACCGAGACGTGCGAGGGTTAGGCTCGAGGCCTTAACTTCGAGGCAAAACAGAGAGGCAACGTCCTCCTGGGTATCAAACTTGGCATGCTGGACGATGACAGAGCGCACTCCGTCATAGAGCATGTAAGCCGGCTGGTCAGAAGCACAGTCGAAAATCCATAACATTTCCTGGCCGAAGCGCTGGCGAAAGCCTGCAGGATGTAGCCGTAGCAGCAGACGATAGAGAAGGCGAACGAAGCTCGGGGCATTCATATCCTCTTTGGCCTCCTTGTTCGAAATGAAAATTCTGCCTCGCGCAGAACGTTCTTGAGACGGTCCAACTCGCACGACAAGACCACCCGTCCATCTGACGTCAGGCGATAGAGCCGCTTCTCCTCATCGGAACGGGCCGAAGACTTCGGACTATCTTCCACCAGACCTTGGTCCATAAGTTTCTTGAGATTGTCGTAAAGCGTGCCTGGACCGAGTCTGTAACCTTGATTGGATTGGCGGGCAGCCTTCTGGATAATGCCGTATCCGTGAAGGTCTTCGTCCACCAGCGCCAGAAGGATGTGAAGTGTCGCAGCGGATAACGGTGACGCCTTGGGTGAGTCGGATTTCATAGTCGTAATCCGACTATATCGAATTCCGACTACCTCCGTCAAAACGGGAAGTATGCACATCGGCGATTAGTCCGCTGTGCGTCCATTTGAGGACGACGCACTCTCAGCCTGGTTCGATGCCAAGCCTGTCATTCACAGCGACTCTCAAATGTTGCCTGCAGCCAATGTACCGTTCTGTCGTTTGCACTGAAACATGTCGAACAAGGAACTGGATCTGCTCTAGCTCGCCACCAGCGTCGTGGCATAATCGCGCACATGATCGTCGAAGGGTCGTGGCGTGCCAACCGCGGAATGTTCATACTCGTCGCAGCCTTCTTAACGACGTGCCAGACTGTCTTTTCTGAAATGCCGTGGCCCCAGAGCTTACCTGTTCGACAGACACATCGAAATAATGGACCACTACTGATGCCAGCCGCCGTTAACCATGTATCGAGCGTTTCTTTCACCCAATTGGGTACGGGGACCGTTCGTATGTGCCTTCCCTTGCCTACGAGATCCACGATAGCCCAACGTTCCTCGCGGCGTTGCAAGCTCTCGAACGTCAACTCTGCGAGTTCACGATGGCGCAGTCCGCAACCAAGCAAGATAGCCAACGTCGCTCGATTGCGCTTTCCCGTAAGAGTCTGGCCATTGGGCAACTGCCAGAACGCCCATGCTTCGCCCGCCGTTAACCAGTTACCCAAACGATAGCCAAGCTTGCGAACACCTTTGACTCGATGGATGCCGGCTGCGAGTTCGGGGCTCAAAAGGCCACAATCTGCTGCTTCATAAGCAAGCCGACGCACAGCGGCCATGCGCACGTTGATCGTCCCAGGTGCAAGACCGCGTCCTTCCAAGTAAAACCGATAGCGCAAAACCACTGTTTTGTTGAATGCCACTCGTGGTTCAGAGCAGTACCAACAAACTCGTCTATGGCATGCTGGTATCCGCGCCTCGAGTCCGGGGAGGCGAGGCTTCGGAGGACTGCGGCCTTCGAATGCTCCAGATCAGGTATGCCGAGTTTAGTCTGAGGTCGGTTCTTCTTGCGTCCGGTTCCACTTGTAGACGTCTTCCTCATGATTACCGCCCCCAATGCGGTGAAACATGAGGTTAAGAAAGTCATTGCGTGCTACGTCTACGCTATCCTGCCGGCTACTGGTGATGGTTAGCCGGTTACATAGCAACTTGCCGAAGACACGGATCGATCTGACTAGGTCAATGAGCGCTTTAGCCTGTAGTCACCAGCCGAGACTTATAGCGCTGGGCGTGAGTAAACACAAGCCGACATCCTGTCCTAAATTCTTCAAGCACCCAGCCCTTATCGGTCAAATGAGGATTCAGGCTCCCATGCTGCTACTGCTGGTGAACACCCTTGATGAAAGCTTGCATCGCTTGCGCGACAGGCTTGGGTGCTTTCCATGGCGGCGTAGTGCCCTTAGCGTGCCGAGGGGTAGGTGGTGCCCCCTTCCAAAGTGGCGCTATGATATTTGCCCTGGCCCGAGCTTGGGGCTCGCGGGTATCTCGGAGGCCCGTGCCAGTGCTTGCGTGTCGATATACTCCCGGATGTTCGTCAGTTTGCCATTTCGAACAGTAATGTCGAAGACCCAGTGGTCCTCAAACGTCTTATTCGTGGCTTTGATTTTCCCCGTAGCGACGCCGACGACCAGAACCCGGTCTCCCTGCGCCACGAATTCGGGGGGCTTTGGGTACGAAGTTTCCACCGTTTCGTTAGCCTTCTGAAGTAAATTCTCCAATCCCGCGTGCCCGCGGTGCGTGCCGGCCAGCGGCCAGTCCTCGCCCGGAACGATCCACTCAATATCTTCGGCAACCAACGCCAGCACATGTTGCTTATCGCGGCTGCCCATTGCTGCAAAGAAATCCTTCACAATTTGGATATTTTTTTCGATGCTCATCAAAATCTCTCCTTTTCCCTTACATCAAGTGTGTCCGATCTAAGCGGACGTTTCGGAACCATCCTTCTCGGGCCAAATCACACGGTCGTAGATCGATTACTGCTGCTTCTTGAACAAATCCTGGAAGATGAGCAGACCCCAAGTCTTGCCGCGTGCGTGGACCAACGCGCCACCCTCGTTGAACTTTCCAAGCTTGACGGGTGCGAACCCAAGTTGTTTGGCCAAATCCGCCACGGGAGCGATAGCGTCCTCGTCATCGCTCGACAGAAAGACGACCCGGTGGCCGCCCTCGACGATCGGGTCGGTAGCCAGTGTGGCCGCAACCAGGTGATTAAAACCCTTCACCAACTTGGCGCCGGTGAACGACTTCGCAACGAATGCGGAGGACGGAAGACCGTCCAGCTCCTCAGGTGGGACTGGAAACGAGTTCATCGCGTCGATGACCGTCTTGCCTTTCCAACTCGGCAGGGCCTTCGCAATCTCGCGATGTTCCCCGAACGGGACCGCCAGGATGATCGTGTCGGCCTTGAGCGCATCCCGCAGCGACTTGGCGACGACCGTGGGTCCAATCGCCCGAGCCTGCGGCGCCAGCGCTTCGGCCGGCCGGCGACTCGCGACGGTCACGTCGATGTTCTTACGGGCGAAGGCGTGGGCGAGTGCCTGGCCTATCTTGCCGAATCCTACAATTGCGTAGCTCATACGTTCTCCTTTGGTTTACCGAACCCTACGGCGCTCCGAATCATCGAATGGAGCGCCGTACGGTGAGTGCGTCAGATTTGCGCTAGGCCGCCGTCGACGGCGAGCTCGCTAGCAGTCATGAAGCTGCTGTCATCCGACGCGAGAAAGGCAGCTGCCGCCCCGATCTCCGCCGGATCGGCCATGCGTTGGAGCGGAGTCATCGCGGCGTAGACCTTCTGGCCCTCCTCGCCTAGCGCTGCCTTCGCGAGTTCGGTCGCGGTCGCTCCGGGCGACAGCACGTTTACCCGGATGCCGGTGCCCTTCAGGTCTTCCGCCCAGGTCCGCGCGAGGTTGCGCACTGCCGCCTTGCTCGCGCTGTAGACGCTCATTGTCGGGGCGCCCGTGGTACCGGCGCTCGAGCCCGTCAGGATGATCGAACCGCCCTTGCCCATCAGCGGCAGCGCCTTCTGGACCGTGAAGATCGTACCCTTCACATTGGTGTCGAAGGTCTCGTCAATGTGCTCGGCGGTGATCTTGCCGAGCGGAAGCGGGCTTCCCGCCCCGGCATTGGCGAAGACGATGTCGAGGGTTCCGCGCTCGGCCTTCACCGCCGCGTAGAGTCGGTCGAGATCGGCCAGATCGGAGATCGAGCCCTTCACTGCGCGGGCGTTGGGCCCGAGGTCGGCCACAGCGGCGTCGAGCTCTGCCTGCCGGCGGCCGAAGATGAAGACTAAGGTGCCCTCCTCAATGAAGCGTTTTGCTGCGGCGCGGCCGATGCCGGTAGCGCCACCTGTGATGACTGCAACTTTTCCTTCAAGCTTTCCCATAATGACTCCTTTGATAGATGTGTAGCAGTCGGTACAGCAGAGTAGAGTTCTCTGGCGGTGGACGAGAACTGCTTCAGATAGCCGAGAAGCCGCCGTCGACAGCCAAATCCGCCCCATTCACGTAGCTCGACTCGTCTGAAGCAAGAAACAGCGCGGCCGCCGCAATTTCCTCAGGACGACCCATCTTTCCCCGCGGGATCAGGGATTCGAACATCTCCCTCGTCGCCTTGTCGAGTCGCTGGGAATCCGGTGTGTCGACCTGCCCCGGGCTCAGCACGTTCACCCGGATATGCCTGCCCTTCAGTTCGTTGAGCCACGTGCGTGCGAAGGAGCGCAATGCCGCCTTGCTCGCCGCATACACGCTGAAACCAGGAAAACCTTTCACCGAAGCAACTGACCCGGTCATGATGATCGATGCGCCATCGTTCAACAACGGCAACGCCTTCTGAACCGTAAACAGCGTTCCGCGCACAATCAGGCCGAAGCCCGCATCGAAGTGCTGCTCGGTAATCTCGCCCAGTTTGGCGGCTTCGCCCTTGCCGGCGCTCGCAAACAGGACGTCGATCTTGCCCTTTTCCTGTTTGACTGTTTCGAACAGGCGGTCGAGGTCGTCGAGATTGGACACGTCGCCGCGCACGCCTGTCACGTTCCGGCCAATCAGCTTGACGGCCTCATCGAGAGCTTCCTGCCTCCTGCCCACGATGAAAACGTAGGCGCCTTCTTCGACGAATCGCTTGGCGCTCTCCAGCGCCAGACCGCTCGATCCACCCGTGATGACTGCAACCTTTCCTTCAAGCTTTCCCATAATTGCTCCTTCGTTAGATGTGTAGCATTCAGTACAGTAGAGTAGAGCTCTTTGGCGATGGACGAGAACTGCTCCGGAGTCCCCCTAGTCTTTTGTCTATTCGTCCAAAAAGAGGGCTGTACCGAGCTGTGTTGCACCTTTTGATTGAGTTGGGACGCAGGGCTTGAGGAAAAGGAGTGAAGGAGTTGTGACGGAAGGATGGAGAATGTCCGTCAAGGTAGAGCCCGCTTCTACCTGATGATGCGCTTCTCCGACAAACGAAGCTGTGCAGTTTTGTACAGCTCTCACAGAACACTATGGCTTTCAAGAGCAGAGGGAGTCTAAGTTGGACCCGATAACAGACATCTTCAGAACGATGCACGTAACCGCTTTCGGTCTGCACAGGCTCGAAGCCACAGCCCCGTGGGGCGTGAAACAGGTAAATCAGGCCGAAGAAAAAGTCACGCCTTCCGGCAAAAAGACTTCCCCAACAGATTTGGCGCACTTCGCCATGCTTTCGCGCGGCAACTGCTGGCTGAGTGTGGAACGGATTCCGGAGCCGATTCCCCTCACCGGTGGTGATTGCTTTTTGCTGGCCCGGGGGACTTCGATTGTTTTGCGCGACAGCCCGCGGACACGTCCGAAGTGGAGTTTCAGCGAGATCGGGGCCAGGGCCAACGGCAATGTCGCTCATTATGGAGGTGGTGGCGCACCGACGACAATCGTCTGTGGTTCCTTGAGTTTTGATCACGCCAGCCTGAAGCCGATCACTCAGTTATTGCCTAGCTTTATTTTGATGAAGGCCGATGAGGCACGCACGCTTGCTCTTCACAACACAGTGCAGGCGCTTGCTTTGGAAATGGCAGAACAGGCGCCGGGATTTGAAGTCGTCGCGACTCGACTGGCCGAGGTTCTGTTTATCCAAGTGCTCCGGGCGCATATCGCGTCGGGACCGGAACGTAACAAAGGATGGCTTCGTGCCGTTTTCGATCCTCAGATGGGCACTGCCCTGAGTGCCATTCACGACAGAGTGAATACACCCTGGACGGTCGAATCCCTGGCCGAAGCAGCGGGCATGTCTCGCTCCGCATTCGCAGCACGTTTTAAAGAGTTACTCGGACAAACACCCTTGGAATATGTAACCGAGTGGCGGATGCAGAAGGCGATACAGCTACTACAACAGCGTGACAAGAAGCTCATAGACGTTGCTCGGTCGGTCGGTTACGAGTCCGACGCTGCGTTCAGTAAGGCGTTCAAGCGAGTTGTCGGCGCCAACCCTGGTGAATACCTCAAACGTGGTTTTGAAGGCCACGGTCATGCCGGAATCGCGGAAGATTTTTGAAGCGGAGGATGCATAGGTCCCCTGAACGCGCTCTGCTCCAGTAAAACGCTGGCCAGGGCTGCCGGGTCTGTGTTTATGCCAAATCGCCATAACCGGCCAATCGCTTCCCATTTTCACTCAGGTGGTCTGGATTTTTCTTATCTCGGTCAGGATCTTGATGAGGCGGATGGAGAGTCTGAGGAGACGATTGCGCGCATTACCGTTGGGGAGGGAACGGCGGAACATCTCCATGACGTGCTGAGCGGCGACCAAGGAGTCGATGAGACCATCGATGCCTGTACGAACTGGTGCGGTAGATGTTTTGGGTTGTGGAGCCAGATGTCGAGGCTTGGAGCGAGCCAACTGGAACTCACGTTCGAGATCGGTGAGGGCGACATCGACGTAGCGCATGGTCATACCTGGATCGACGTGGCCGAGTAGTTTCATCAGGACGGGGAAGCTGACCCCGGAGCGAAGCATCTCGGTGGCGTAGGTATGCCTGAACTGGTGGGGGACGATCCGAGTAGAGAGTCCGAGGGAGTGGCAGACCTGATGAAGGTAGTCGCGGAGTGGAACGAGCAGAGCCACTTTGCTTCCAGGGCGCGCCAAAAGCCGTCCATCGGCAGGCAGAGGATCCAGGGAGCGGAAGAAGCGCAGCCGTTGGACGAGATCACGGCCGAAGGCATCGATGGGTACCATACGCTCGGTCTTGAGTTTGCCGAGGGGAACATGGATGGCCCATTGGTTGGGTCCTGTGGCGCGCAGGCAGTCATAGGACAGGTCGACGCATTCGCCGATACGCATGCCGGTCGAGCGGAGCAGGAGGAAGACATTTCCGCCAAGATCGTTGCGACGCATGAACTCCTGCTGGAGGAGTTGATCCTGCTCGGCGGTGAGCGGCCGCGGCAGAGTGTGAGGCGAGCGCGGAATATCCTCACCCAGCAGCAAGTGAGCCAGTTCCGGGAGATGGCTGGTGCGAGCCAGTTCATGGAAGATGGTGCGCAGAGCAAAGAGGCGTCCGATGCAGGTTGCCGCGACCAGAGGAGGAGTCTGTCCGCGCAGGTGCGCCATCCATCCGAGGATATGAGGATCGCGGTGCAGTTGTTCGAGACGAGTAATCTTCGGATATTCTGCGCCGAGATAGACAAGGAAGCTGCGCACCACGATGTTGTAGTTACGCTTGCTGGACGGGGTGAGTGCGGTGCACAGAGACTCGACCGTATGCGCGAACAGCGGCGCCAGCGGATGCTGGAGTGGAGCACGGCGCCAGCGCATCACGGGATCCTCGGTTGAGGATGGATGCACTGTGCTGTCGCGCGGGCGTACTGCAGGTAGACGTCCTGCGGCGAGACCTTCACATAGTGCATGGTGGTCTCGATGTCGGCATGCCCCATCAACTGCATCAGTGCGGGCAGGCTGATGCCGGCGCGCACCATATCGGAGGCGAAGGTGTGTCGGAACCGGTGCGGATTGGCCAGCTGGACGCCGGTAGTGCGGCGATGATGGCGAAACAGGGAGCGTAAACCTGCCGGTGTTATGCGTTGACCACGAGCGGGCCCTTTCAACACGACGAATAAGGCTGCCGAGCAGGGATCGGGCCGCTCCACGCGCAGATAGTGATCGATCAGTTGCGTAGTTTCCGGCGCGACTGGCAGCAAGCGTAGCTTGTTCCCCTTGCCGCGCACCCTAAGCTGCCCTTCGGATAACAACACATCATCGCGATTCAAGGCCATGACTTCGACGGAGCGAAGCCCGTGCAGGAGCATCAGACCGACGATGGCCAGGTCGCGGGCGTTTCGAAAACTGGACCAGAAGCGTGCCACTTCATCGACCGAGAGCGGAACGATGTTGAGCCGTGGTTCCTTGATGCGCAATCTGCTGAGCTCGAAGCGAGGGCGTCCCAGACCCATCGGCCTGCGATGCAGGAAGGGTTGGTGGAACCCGTGCGCCACCTGGCAGGGAGCATTGGGGAACTGGTTGCGGATGGCGCGATCGGCAGTTGCAACACGGTCGTTGATGGTGGATGCGGAGGGGCGCCGTTCCAGGCTGGACTGGTAGCGCAGGTAATCAAGTAGAGTCGATTCGGTGAGGTCTTGCTGAGAGATATCGCCAGTGTGATGAACGCTCTCCCACCAGCGCACGAAGTGCAGCAGGCTGTGCGCGTAGCTGTACAGGGATTTGTCGGCCAGCCGGCGGACATGTTCACGGTCGAGATACTGATTGATCCACGCCACTTCCCGACCGGTATTCTGCTCGATCACGCGAATGGGGCTGTGCGCGCCTGATGGTGCGGGCTGACGAATCACGCGGAACTTCATGGCTGGGCAGCCTCCAGCAGAGACCGGAACTCTTCCGCGTTCCCACCCCCAACGAAGAACGAGTTTGGATCGTAACCCTGTGGCAGCAGGACGCGAAGAGCCATGATGCCGTGTGCGCCAAGGCGATGGGCCAGTCGCTCTGCAGCCCGCTGTCCGCTCTGGTTGGCGTCGACATCGAAGATGAGATAGACGGTGCGTTGGCCATCACACAGTTGGTGGAAGTGGGCGTTATTCAGATGGGTGCCCAACGAGCAGGTCGCGTTCTGAAAACCGGCCTGCCGTAACGAGCCATAGTCGAATAGTCCTTCGACCAGGATGACTTCGTCATAATGGCGCACCTTTTCCCATGCATACAAGCCGCCCTTGCAGCCGGGCAGGAAACGATGGGCGAAGGCAGAGCCGATGCTACGGCCGTAGAGGTTGACGATGTGCTCGCCCTGACGCAACGGGAAGACGATGCGCTGATAAAGAGCATCCGCGCCCTGTGCGTTGATAAGACCGGCTATCTGCAAAAGTTCGAAGGAATAACCTTGCGCTGTGAGATGACGACGCAGATTTCCGCCGGGCGCATAGCCGATACCCAGTTCTCGAATCAAGGCAGGATGGTAAACTCCGCGTTGCCAGAGATAGCCGAGCGCCTCCGGATACTGATCCAGTTGGTGCTGATAAAAAGTGGCCGCCTGTTCGAGCACTGCGATTGCATCTTTTTCTCGAGTGGCGGTTGGATAGAGATAAGCATGGCCTTTGTGGAAGGCCAGGTGATGCGAGAGTTGCAGGAAGCGAATCAGATCGCCGCCCTGCCCGCAGCCGTGGCAGTAGAAGACATCCTTGTGTGTGTTGACGTAGAACGAGGGCCGGCTCTCCTCATGCAGCGGACAGAGACCCACATACTCCCCACGGCCCGCAGGCCGGCCAATCCAGTTCTGTTGCCGCAGGTACTCCAGCAGAGACATTCGCTGTCTGCGTGTCTCGACATCTTGGCTCATGCTCTTTTTCCGCCTCTGGAACCCAGTCTGGGACGACTCCTCTTCGGTTCCCAGGCAAGGATGGTGGGCGAGCGGATCTTTTATACGCGTATGGGCCACAGGACTTCGAGAGCCGAGATGATCCAGGGCAACGGTGCTGCTTTCTGCGCGCCAGCGCCACCACGCTCCAGCCAGTGAGCCACGCGAGTTAAAGTGTGGGGCAGAAACGAAAGTGCCGGCTCAGAACAGTCCAGACCCTTCGACCAGCGACGAACGGTCGAGGAATCCGGCACCCGATCCGCATCCTTGAATTTGGAAACTGCTCTTTCCCACGAACAGTGCTCCACAAAGCGCCGCAGCAATGTCTGGCAGCGCCCCACCAGGCTGTAATGGGTGTAAGGGAGTGAGTACACCGGCAGGAAGGTGAAGGTCCTTCCGCACTTGATGCAGCGGCCCCGACGAATCCTGATCCAGTCGTGATGCTCGTCGTGCGCCTGCTTGCGGCGGCGCCCGTGACCGATGATTGTATCGCTCTCACAAACCGGACAATGGCGTAAGATGATTTCGTCGCAGTCTTCCGCCCAGCCGGCTACAGCCTCGTCCAGCGAGACGGAAACTGGGACAAAGAGGATCGTTACCGCACAGGGGTTCTGCTCCGGCGTGACCCGCCAAGATCTCAGCTGGAAACAGAGCCCCGCCTCCTGAAGAATCCAACTGAAAGAAAATATAGCTTCTTACGAACAGCTCTTGAGAGTTGATTCAGATTTTTGGCCGGTTATCTTCGCCAAAGCGCGTTTCCAGAGGCGCTACTTCTGCAGACATGGTGAGCCCAGTTTGCACCAGTTGATGACGCAAGCTGCCGGGGAGTGTAGTTGAAGACCAGCCGCATTTTTCGGTAGGTGCCCACACGAACGTCGCGAGGCCAAATACTTCACATTCAGAGGGCAGGAGAAAAACGGAGCGAAGGTTTGTGTAGAGTGTACATCCACCGCCACATCTCCTAGAGGAACCCAATTGTCACCGACACTCTCCGAGAATAAACTCTAGTAGTGTTTCGCGCCATTAAGCGGCTATCCCGAAAGATTTATTTTGCCTGCTACGATCCATACGCTAGGTGCGGCTATTGCCGGGACAGGCGCCTCAAAGCGCAAATGTTTCATGACACTGAACTTGGCTGGTTCTGTAGCGAAGATTGCCGCGATCTGCTCTGGGAATTCCGCTGTGTCTGGTAGCTAACTTCGACCAGCAGTCGCACCGGTACAGAGGTCTCGAGAAGATGTTTAAGTATTCAGGGCAATACCGGTCACGATTAAGTAGGACGAAGGGGTCCCGAATGTGGTCGTCGGGGTTGACCCTGCTTGGTACTGAGGAAGCAACAGAGGTGCTCGCCTTCCTACGAAGGCGCTGATATGCCCTGGTTGCGATCTGGCACCGGTAGACCTGCTGTTTCTCGATGTGCAGATGCCGAAAAGCGACGGCTTTGACGTTGTGGAACGGGTCGGTCTACAGCATCTCCCGCCTACCGTCTTTGTGACCGCGTACCACGAGCACGCGGTAAGGGCATTCGATGTTCATGCCGTGGACTACCGGACAAAACCGGTAGACGCAGAGAGGCTGGCACGGGCGCTTTGGCGTGTCTGGGAGAAGATTGCGGCTAAACAGGTTGCGGAAAAACTCTCTTTTGTTGGAGGTCACTATGCAGTCACTTTTTCTCCACAGGGGATTGCTTTAGATCAAGAGGATGCGTGGAGAAGATCAGCAACAGACGACGATGTATAGCTACGTGACATTGGCGCAACGGATAGCGGGGGATCATCCGGCGCGGGCGATCCGTGCGATGGTGGATCGGGCGTTGGAGCGGATGGATGGGGAGCTGGAGCAGCTTTATTCGCGCACCGGCCGTCCGTCGATTGCACCGGAGCGGCTGCTGCGGGCTTCGCTGTTGATGGTGTTGTATTCCATTCGCTCGGAGCGTCAGTTGATGGAGCAGCTGAACTACAACCTGCTGTTCCGCTGGTTTGTGGGCCTGGAGATGGACGATCCGGTGTGGGACGTGACGGTGTTCACCAAGAACCGGGAGCGGTTGATTGAGGGCGAGGCAAGCCAGCGGTTGCTGGAGTCGGTATTGGTGGAAGCCAAGGAACACGAGCTACTGAGCGAGGAACACTTCACCGTGGACGGGACGCTGATTCAAGCGTGGGCTTCGGCCCGGAGTTTCAAGGAGAAGAGTGATCCGCCGGCGCCGGGCAGCGGCTCGGGCCATAAGGGCGAAGTGTTGTTGCGGGACAAGGTGAAGTCGACCACCGATGGCGAGGCGCGGTTATACAAGAAGGCGAGGGCGGATAAGGCGGTGCCGGCGTATCAGGGCCACGCCTTGATGGAAAACCGCAGCGGTCTGGTGGTGGCGGCCGAAGCCAGTCTGGCGGCGACGGTGGCCGAGCGCGAGGCGGCGCTGGCCATGCTGGACCGCACGGTGGCGGCCAAGGAGAAGCGTCCCGCAGGACAGAAGATCACGCTGGGGGCCGATACGCAATATCAGGATGGGAAGTTTGTCCAGGATTTGCGCGATCGCGAAGTGGCGCCGCACGTCAGCGAGTACACGCAAGGGGGCCGCAACCTGGGCAAGAACAGCCTGACAGAGCAAGAGCGGACTGATCCACGGCGCTCGATCAGCCAACGCAAACGCAAGCAGATCGAGAGGGTATTTGGCTGGGCCAAGCTGACCGGGTCGCTGCGCCAGGTGAAGTTGCGTGGGCTGAAAAGGGTGGATTGGTTTTACCGGCTGGCGATCGTTGGCTGCAACCTGGTGCGAATGAGGATTCTGATTCCAATTCAGGCTGTGGCCGCATAGAGGAGAAGTGTCTCTGCGAGCCGTGGAGACGGCTTACAGAGACAAAACAAGAACAGAAAACTGAGCCCAAAACAGGCTCTGAGCGTCGAAAAGACCTGACCAGAACGGAAACAAGCGCAAAACTGCGAGTTTTTCCGCAGCCTGTAAAGCCGCTCTCCTAACACAGGAGCAGCTTGCATCCGTGCTGAATGGATTACGCAATGTGGCTGACGGGTCGAGCACGTATGCGACCCGATTCCTCGTGAAAGACGGAGAGAAAGAGATATTCCTCCCGGTGGAGCCAATCGACTAGATTGAGGCGGCGGCGTATTACTCCTGCCGTCATGCCAATGGGCGACGATACACGCTGCGCGAGACGATTGCAGATCTCAGCGAAAAGCTCGACCCCAGAGGCCGTCGATTGCTTGACGGGTTCTGCGGCATTTCCGGGGCGAAAACGCGTTGTTCGGATAGCGGATCTACGACGTCTTGAATGCAACCATCTTTGCTACGCCACCGGCCAACATGACACAAAATGGCTGATTTCCCTCGAAGTCCGAACGAACGCACAGCGCTAGCGTACATAAAACTCCGTTTCGTGAGGTGACCCCGAGTAGAGCGGTTCTTGAAAATCTTTCGTTGTTGGCATGGCGACAATCGAGTGATCCCGCCCGGATAGCCTCCTACTCGCCCGGCGGAGTTCTCGCAGTCAAGATCGATACCATCTTTCCTGACTCGCTGCAGCTCCGTTAGGATAGTCTATTCTTGGACGCTCTGTTCCCCGTGCATGTTTTCCCACCGGGCGGGCTGTCATTCTCGTATGGGCTAAACTCGTTTATTCTCCGCTCGTTCTAACACTCTGTATTCGCCCGGAAAGGTGTGGCAGAGGTTGATGCCAAGAATCCTCCAGCAGATCCAGCACGTTGTAGTCGTGATGTTTGAGAATCGTTCTCTCGACGATATGTGTGGCTGGCTGTATCAAGATCCTGCCAATCCGCCGAGTGCATTTCTTCCGCCCGGAAGCCCTCCCCGCTTTGACGGGCTCAATGGCGCGCTATGGAATCCCCGGAACGTCTCCTATTTCAGCGGAGCAGCCCCGGGCAAGATCCCGGTGATGGCCAGTGCCACTAGCTTTACGAATCCTGGCATCGATCCTGAAGAAACCTTCATAAATGTGACCTATCAGATCAATGGACCGGGGCCATACGCAAATCCGCCGAAATATCCCATGCAGGGTTTCGTCGTCAATTATGAGAACGCAACGGCTGGCAACCCAGTTGAGATTATGGAGCCATTCAGCCCCGATCAGGTCCCCATCATTTCCATCCTGGCTCGTCACTACGCGATCTCTGACGCCTGGTTCTGTTCTGTCCCGAGCCAAACTTGGCCGAATCGCTCATTTGTCCACGCAGGCACGTCAAACGGTAATGCTGATAACGGAGATCACCCCAACCCCTTCGATTGGAACGTTCCCACGATCTTCAATGTCCTAGGTGAAATGGAAATTCCGTGGGCCGTGTACAGCGACGCCGTTGTTGCCCCGTCACTCACGCGAACCATGTTCCCCAAGCTTTGGGATCTGGGTCTCAACGGACACTTCAAAAGGTTTGCCGACTTTGAGCAGAGCTGCCAAGCCGGCACGTTGGGAGCCTATTCTTTCATCGAGCCTAGCTTCTTGACGGACCCGAACGACGAACATCCGCCACACGATGTACGGGCGGGGGAGCAGTTCTTACTGGACATCTGGAACGCAGTGAGTCAATCACCGAAATGGGATGAAACGTTGCTGATCATAACCTACGACGAGCATGGAGGGACTTACGACCACGTCCTGCCCCCAATCGGAGCTATACCTCCTGACCAGACGAGCCAGCCGGGCCAGTACGGCTTTGGATTCGACAGATTCGGAGTTCGTGTCCCTACCGTTCTCGTTTCCCCATGGATTGAGAAAGGGACGGTCTTTCGTTCAAATACCGGTACACCACTTGACCACACATCAATCTTGGCCACATTGTGTGATTGGCAGGGCATTCCCTCGGAGAAGATGTTGTCAAGTAAACGCGTAGCTCACGCACCCACGTTGGAATATGTCCTGACACGCAATGCCCCTCGAACAGACACACCGACTTTCCCACCAGTAGGTGCCCCGACTGCTACCTCTTTAAACCTACCTCCGAATGATCTCCAGAAGAGCCTCGTAACCGGGACCGCTGCCCGGTACGGGATGGACCCGCGAGCTGCCCTCGCAACTGTAAAGACCCGGCAGCACGCTATTGATTTCTTCGCAGCGCGAAGGTCTGGCCTCGGGACGCCTTAGATACCTGATGATCCTGGTATTTTACTCGCACGCGATGCGCGCGTCTGAGGTCTGCCAGCTTCGGACAGATCACGTCTCGCGCGGGTACATCACCGCGTATGCAGGTTAAAGGGCAGCAGGACAACGGCGCAACCATTGGTCGAGGACGAGAATCCTCTACTGTACGAGAAAACCGCCCTGACCGTACAGACGCCTGAGACGGCCTGCGCAGGCGTGTCCAGGTCGGTCTCAACAAGGGCGAGGCCAGGAATGCGCTTGCCCGTGCGGTCTTCTTTAACCGCCAAGGTGACCTGCGCGATCGAAGCTTTGAGAACCAGCGTTACCGTGCAAGCGGACTCAACCTGATCGTCGCCGCCGCCATCATCCTCTGGAACACCGTCTACCTGGAGCGTGCTATCGGTGCTCTGGGCGAGCATGGCATCGCCATCGAAGACGAGTCCCTGGCTCACCTTTCACCAATCGGATGGGGAGCACGTCAACCTAACTGGCCACTACACCTGGCAGGCTGCGGGACGGCTTGAGTTCCAGCATAAGAGCCGTAAGTGTGGCGTGGCGACGCAGCGGCTCGAACTCCGCCAAGTGCTGCACGGGACTCTGTGCACCCTCGCGAGCGAGCTTAAGCCAATAGTTCTGGTGAACCCGCGTGGCATGCTCGGGCTCAATGTCGAGGGCGCGAACCAGGCTCAGTCGCTCGATAAGCTCCGTAACCACGCCAGTGTGCTTTGTCCGCCACCGATGCGTACCTCGACCAGTTGATCGAACGATTGACATTGCTGATCAGTCAAGCCGTCAGTGAGCCGGCCCCATGTGTGGGGCCGCTACGTTCGCAAGACAACCCGAAAAGAGATCGCAGCTTGATGACACCTTGGAAGATGCATTCCCGCCATTGGCATCAAGCCTGCCGGTCAATCGCAGATCCACCCCAACCCGCTGTGCCAGCATGACCACCCCCCGACTTTGCATACTCACAGCCTTATTTGAGTCTCTCCACACTTTCAAATAATGAAATATATATTTATCTGTTGACACGTCGCGTGAGAGCAGTAGAAGATTGCTGGCGACCCGGATGCCCTAATCTCAGCAGGCTGCGTATATGACTTGCTGCGCGCAAGCTTATAGCAAGGGGGATTCATGTGAGACATTCGTCGATGTTCTTTCACTCAAGCTACTTAAGTCCTCGTGTTACGAGATCGTGTGTCAGCTCTCTTTGTGGTTGCTGTCGGGCAGTGTTCCATGCTTCCCGCTTTAAACAGAATGTCGGCGGAAGTGTGGCTAGACGCGCAACGAACCCCGCCGTGGACTATCTGTCACGTCCTCTAACTAACAAGACGCGCTTGTTCGGAAGCTGGAGAGGATCTATGAGACCACATAGAATTATGCGTGCTTTCTTAAGTGTTCTGGTTGCGGCTGCTTCACCCATCTGGCTATGGGCGCAAACGGGGAATGGGGTCATCTTCGGAACCGTTACGGATCCGTCCGACGCCATGATCAGCACCGCCAGCGTCACGGTGACCAACACCTCGACAGGTATCTCGCAGACAGTCAAAACCGATCAGTCAGGAAACTACGTCGTTCCGGACCTGCCGGCCGCGACCTACGGCATAACCTGTACGGCCGCTGGTTTTAGAACCATCCAGCGCGGCGGGATTCTACTCCAGGTCGATCAACGCGCGCATGTCGATCTAGCGATGGAAGTTGGACAGTCTCAGCAAGTTGTCTCTGTGGAAGCAAACGTCACAAATATCGACACCTTTACCTCGACGGTAAAGGATGTAGTCGACGCCACACGTATGACGCAACTCCCATTAAATGGGCGGAATGCACTTAGCTTACAAGCGCTTCTACCTGGCTCCGCGCCAACGGCCAGCGGTTCCGCCGCAACCGGCATTGCCCTGAACACGGGGTTGGTCTTCAGCGTAAATGGCACCCGGCCGAACGAGTCGGCGTATACGCTCGACGGCGGCATAAATATGGACATGTATGACAACGTGCCTGCCGCGTTTCCGAATCCCGACATGCTGCAGGAGTTCTCTATTCTGCAGAACGGTTATAGCGCCGTGCAGGGTCGGGATGCGGGAGCCGTTATCAACATGATCACGAAGTCCGGGACAAACCACTTGCATGGCACGGTTTATGAATTTCTCCGCAACAATGACATGGACGCCCGCGATTACTTCGCCACGGTCGTGCCTCCTCTGAAGAGGAACCAATTCGGGGGGACGATCGGAGGCCCCGTCATGTTTCCGCATTACAACGGCAGGGACCGGACGTTTTTCTTCGTTGGGGCGGAGCTGACAAGGCAGGTACTCGGGAGTACGATTTCTTCTACTATCGTTCCAACAGCACTTGAACGCGCTGGACATTTTACGCAGAGTACGATTGGCGGCAAACCGATTACGGTAGCCCCCCCGAGCACGGTAACGCCGTCAAACCCTACAGGCACGCCGTTTGCTGGAAACATCATTCCCACGAACATGCTCGATCCGGTTGCACAAGCATTTACGAACGCCTTCTTTCCATTACCGAACCATCCAGGCAACATTTACGCTTACAATCTCTCCCTCCCAACTAGGGACAACCAAGTAATCGCCAAGCTCGATGAGTCTTTATCCAGTCATGACAAGCTAAGCCTTCGCTACTTCTTCGATGACAGTTTCAACGCTCAGAGCGCGGGTTTGCCGGCGTTCAATTCGAATAACGACTGGCCAACGCAGAACGGCACGATCAATGAGACCCATACCTTTACGCCGTCGCTGCTCAACCAGGCTACACTCACAGTCGCGCGAAACACGTTCACTCGCGGACCGCAAGTCACGAAGCCTGCGAATTGGGCAGACCTCGGCTGCTTGTCTTGCATCCCGCTGGGTCCACCAAGTCTTCCCACGGACTGGGCGGTGAGTGTCGCGAATGGTCTATCTCTACGGGTACCGACAAATCTTCAGAATTTTATGATGAATTATCAGTTCATCGATACCGTCAGTTGGTCGAAGAATAACCACTTGTTGCAGTTTGGAGGCGAGGTCTCTAAGGAGCGTCGGACCGGGAGGGCGTATTTTCAAATCGCTCCGGATTACACCTTCAGCGGTACGCTCTCCGGTCCTTACGGAGACGGTTATGCCGACTTCTTCCTTGGGGCGGCGAACAACGTATTTCAGAATTCGCCGGCTTTTTCTACCCAATATAAATGGACGCCATTCCTCTACTTTCAGGACGACTGGCGGTTTTCACAGAAGCTGACCCTTAATCTAGGCGCACGCTGGGAGCCCTACATCACGACACGGAATACCCTCGGAAAGGAAGGTGCGTTTCGGCCCGGTGAACAATCGATCATATATCCCCTGGCCCCCGTAGGGGCGGTCTTCCCGGGTGATCCAGGAATCGGGCCCGGAATCACTCCGAATCGCTACAGCAGAATCTCCCCCAGAATCGGTTTCGTCTACGATCCGTTCGGCAATGGCAAGACGAGTATCCGAGGCGCATACGGAATCTTTTCGGATACGCTCCGACCCGTCGCCCTGAATACGAATACGGTCAATCAGCCCTTTTCCTATGGGCAGACCACCTTTAACGTTCCTTTGTCCAACCCGTATGTAAACAACATGGAAACACAGCAGTTTCTGCTGAACTACGCTCCGCCGAAGAGCGCGGCAGAGAGACAGAACTGGGTATTTTTCTTCCGATGACGGAAAATACGATCGACCCGAAGTTTACGACAGGTTATGTCCAGCAGTGGAATTTCACAGTACAGCGTGAGGTGTGGAAGCAAATCGTCATTACGGTCGGATATCTGGGCGGCAAGGGAACTCATCTCATTTTGCTCGAAGAAATAAACCCTGGGAAATATATTCCGAACCAATCTACCACCACGAATGTAAATGCGCGCCGGCCCTTCACCAATTTCCAAACGATCACCGGCGTCCAGGCCTTTGGATACTCTTCCTATAATTCGCTGCAAATCAATTGGAACAGGCGATTCTCGGGAGGCTTTACGCTTCTCGGTTCGTATGTCTGGTCCAAATCCATAGACCCCGCTTCGAACGATGGAAACAGCGGCCTGTCAAACCAGGCTACGAATCCCAATAACTTAAATGCAGACTATGGTCCTTCGGACTTTGACGTAAGGAACCGTTTTGTAACGTCCTTCGTTTACCAAATCCCCGCAATCAGTTCCGGCAATGAGTTCATGAAGGCCATCACGGGCGGCTGGCAATTGAATGGAATCCTCACGTTGCAAACCGGACCGCCCTTCTCCGTTTTAGCTGGCGTCGATCGAAGTCTTATTGGGGTCAATATGGATCGCGCAGATGTGCATGGACGTGTGGCCGTCTACAATGGCCAATCCAATCGGCAAAAGATCGCCAAGTACTTTGACACGAACGCGTTCACCCTGCCTGCTCCAGGCACGTTCGGCACGTCTAGCCGTAACATGCTCTACGCACCCGGACTCGAGAACCTCGATGCTGGCCTGTACAAGATTATTCCGGTGAATGAACAGAGACGCTTGGAGATTCGCTGGGAGACTTTCAACTCCCTAAACCGCACTAATTTTTCAGCGCCGAACAGTACGCGTCAGAGTTCCGCATTCGGTCTCATTACATCGTCGAGTAGCGGACGCGTGATGCAGGTCGCTGCGAAATTCATTTTCTGAAGCTTCCTTTTCGTTTCAGCCGCGGCTGCAATCTAAGCTTTGCCGAGAAATCTAGGATATGGGTTGTTCAAATTCAATCGCGACCTGACATGAAGTGACCCTGCGAACTGAAGATGTGAAAGCGAGAACGGATCTTGTCAACGGATAGCTCGGAATACCAAGGCTGAAACATCCAGGCAATCTGGAATCTAGACGCGGGGGAAATCGAATGCACATATCTAGCAGTGTCATCGTAACAGCGGGAATTCTACTGACTGTGCCATCTTGCCGGTCCATTGCCCAAGACATATTGCCGAAGCCTGATCCTCCATTCACTGGAAAGATTGAGATTGATGCTCGAAGGTCCGTATCCGCATGGCCGCAAGAGCCGACAGCCCGGAAGGGAGTGCCGAACATCGTGCTGGTTCTTGTGGATGATGTTGGATTTAGCACTACGTCGACTTTCGGTGGCCCGGTCCCAACGCCAAACTACACTAAGTTGGCCGCTGCCGGGCTTCGCTATAACGAGTTTCAGGTGACTGCGATTTGCTCGCCCACCAGAGCCGCGCTGCTGTCCGGACGCAACAGCGAAGAAGTTGGGTTTGGAAACATTGCGGATTCGGGATCGGGATATCCGGGTTATAACACGCTATGGCCGAAGAGTTCCGCCTGCGTGGCCGAAGTGCTGAAAGACAACGGGTACAGCACGGCTGCGTTTGGGAAATGGCATAACACACCGCTGTGGCAGGTGAGCCCGGCTGGCCCCTTTGATCGTTGGCCGACGGGCTTAGGTTTCGACTACTTCTACGGATTCATGAGCGGATCCGATAGTCAGTTCCACACGCGTATCTACCGGGATACGACTCCTGTCGAGCCGTCGTCAACGCCTGAGCAACCCTACTATTTCACAACGGCCATGACGAACGACGCCATTCGCTGGCTGCACCAGCAGGACGCTGTAAACGGCAGAAAACCATTCTTTCTATACTTTGCAACTGGAGCCACGCACACTCCGCACCACGTCCCCCAAAAATGGATCGACAAGTACAAAGGGCATTTTGACGAAGGCTGGGACGAGCTCCGCGAAGAAAACTTTGAGCGGGAAAAGAAGCTAGGCGTAATTCCCGCAAATACGAAGTTGACACCGCGACCGGAAGGCCTTCCCGCCTGGGATTCGCTCAGCCCGGATGAAAAGAAGCTGGTGGCGCGTCAAGCAGAAGTGTATGCAGGGTATACAGAGGCGACCGATTATGAAATCGGTCGCCTCTTGCAGGCAATCAAGGACGAAGGCAAAAGCGACAACACGATTGTTCTCTGGATCTTCGGCGACAACGGGGGCAGTGCGGAGGGTGGTCCGCTTGGCACAGACGCCAAACGTATGAACGGAGAATCGAGAAGCCTGGAAGATCGGATGGCGACCATGAATGAGTTAGGCAGCGATGCCTACTATAACCATTTCGCCGCAGCATGGGCCTGGGCTCTCAGCGCTCCGTTCAAGGGAACGAAGACGGATGGCTCACATCTTGGGGGTACTCGCGATCCCATGGTCATCTCCTGGCCGGCACGTATCAAGGATGTGGGTGGACTGAGAAGTCAGTTTGCACACGTGAATGATATTGCGCCCACTCTGTATGCAGTGACCGGTATCACTGCGCCGAAGTTCGTCAATGGTGTGCGGCAGACTCCACTGGAAGGCACGAGTCTTGTCTACACCTTCGATCATCCCAATGCACCGAGCCTTCACCGCGTGCAGTACTTTGCCAGCTGGGGCAACCGCGCCATTTACAAAGATGGATGGTGGGCAGGCGATCTTGTGCATTTTAGCTGGGAACCAGATCGACATCCCGGGGATTACAACATTCATCCATGGGAATTGTATGACTTGAATACTGACTACAGTCAGGCAGACGACTTGGCTCGTAAGTATCCTGAGAAACTGAAGGAACTGCAGCAACTGTTCGATGAAGAAGCCAAACGTAATCACGTGTACCCGCTTATGCCGACGGGATTGCTCCCCACGCCCTATCCGGAAGGGCAGGACACGTTTACATATCGGGCAGGCGTCGACCGACTAACCGCCGCAGTTACGCCTGTACTCATCGACAAGACATACTCTATCATCGCGGATGTCGACATCCCGGCACGCGGCGCCAACGGTGTAATTATTGCCCGGGGAGGAAGATACGGCGGGTTTACCCTCTTTGTGAAAAATGATCACGTCGTGTACGAAATCAATGCCTTCGGGAACCGGTCTGGGCAACTTGTCTCGTCTGATCCTCTGAGCGCGGGGAAGACTCGTATCGAGTTGGATCTGGTACCTGACAGCGTCGGAAAATCGCGGGAGTCGACAGTGTCTGCGACTTCTGGTCTGCATCCGGGAACAGGTACACTGCGGATCAACGGCAAATTCGAAGCCACGGGACGCTTTGCAAATGTGAACGTCTATACCGGTCAGGTCCGAAAGGAGACACTGGACATTGGTAGTGATCTTGGCTCCGCTGTAAGTGCAGAATATCGGAGCCCGGACCGTTTTACGGGCAAGATACGAACAGTCACCATTCAACTCAAACGATAGTAAACAAAGCCGCCTTCGTTGTCGTTTGAGTGCCATCGGGCATTCTATTATGGTGCGCGTAGAACTCCGGTCGGGTTCTGCTTACGTTCCTCTGGTCCCTTGATGCGTGTACTCGCGGTAAGCTGGCGTCTTAAACGCCCAGACGTCACTCGATCGTGTGTCGTCAAACGGGCAAGATAGTGATAGACTCTTTTTCCTCATGCCAGAAACTCATTGCGATGGTAAGCTTTTCGCCTTAGTCCAATGGCAAGCGGCATATAGAACGAGTGGAGCTGTCCATGAGAACGCGGAAGTCGAAATCTGCGCCGGTAGCTGTGATCGGAAAAGTATTCTAGAGCTACTAGACCGTTCCCCTCATGGCCTTCAGTCCAGTGAAATATCCGCGCAGACGGGCATCAACAAGAGCACCGCGCATCGCTTCCTGAGCCATCTTGAAACCGAGGGTTATTTATTTCGCGACGCCGCAGGAACCTATATGCTGGGACCTAAGCTGACGCGCCTGGGAAGCGGCGTAAGTTTTCAGACGACGCTCTGCAGGATCTGCCGTCCTACGCTCGAGAGCCTTCGCGCGGCAACGGACGAAACGGTAAATCTGGCAGTGCTGGACGGCTTAGAAATCCTCAATCTCGATATGCTGGAGAGTCAAAACACCATCCGGCTCGTTTTCCCTGTTGGGGCGCGGCACGCGATTCATTGCACGGCGTTGGGAAAGGCCATCCTGGCCAACCTGGACGTTGAGCAACGCAGGGAAGAGATCCTCTCCTCCATCAAATTCGTCTCCTATACTCCGCGGACGATAACCAGCATTGCTTGTCTGAGAAAGGACCTTATCCGTGTATGCGAGGAGGGGTACTCGATTGACGACGAAGAAGCGATGATCGGCGCCAGATGTGTTGGGGCTGCAATTTTCGACACCCATGGCAAGGTCCTCGGGGGGATCAGCATATCGGGGCCTGTCACGCGCGTCACGAAGGAACGCTTACCCTTCTTCTCTGCCTCAGTCTGCGAGGCGGCATGCGAAATCTCCTTGCGCCTGGGGTATCGCGCTGCTAAGCTTGAACGGACTTGCACGTGCAGTAAGCCTCCAGCGCACCACCAACTCGATTATTTTGTCTTCGAGCGCTCCCGCCGCGAGATAGATGCCAAACACTTCAAGGACCGCCGCTAATTTTCCAAATGGGAATCTGTTGCTCGCTCATCCGAAAGCTTACGCACCAAGCCTTCGACTTAGCAAGCCGTCTTGCTTGGGTAGTGGTCAGAGCGGGCAATACAGCGTAGGTAATGGGAAGTTACTTTGCGGTGATGAACGAACCGGCGAGAGTTCGGGAGACGGGTGTCGTAACAACCTCGATTCCTGCCCGCAACGCCGGCCCGATTGAAACAGCAATAACGAAATGCGATCTCATGCGCTCCGCGCCCAGCAAGGAAACCAACCCTTCCTGAGAGGCTCCGCCTCTGGCGCGCGCAAGAGGCACCCTAATCTTCCGCGCTTCGCTTGTGCAGACCTCCGCTTCGCTCCGCCCTCTCCACTTCGTTCCGAGGGTAGGGAACCCTCCTCTTGCACTTGCCGCCTCCGCTGGCGTGGGCCAGGGCCAAGGCGTGCCTGTGAGAACAGCCACAGCCTAACCACTCCAAAGCGAGGACGAGAACCCATGAGTAACATGACAGCAAATCCCTACCGCATCAGCTTGACCGAAATGCTGAAACAAGAAGGACACACCTTTGAGGCTATGGCCGAAGAGGTAATGTTTGGCGACGCGAACGCACTCGCGCTTTGTACCGAGCATCGCGAAGTAGAACCAGACGGCACATGCCCCCACGGTTGCCCCTCCTTCATGCGAGCTGCAGGCCTTATCTAGCACCGACCCTACCACCGCACTATACGACCCGAAGGAGAGAAAACCCGATGAGCTACACCGCTACCTATTCCCCCGAAGACAACAAACTCCGTCTCTACTCCACAACCCGCCGCCTCGACAGCGAGACGTATGCTCGCGTGAAAGCTGCCGGTTTCATTTGGGCACCGAAGCAAGACCTATTCGTCGCGCCGATGTGGACACCCAGCCGCGAGGATTTGCTTATCGAGCTGGCCGGGGAGATCGAAGACGAAGACAGGAGCCTGGTAGACCGCACCGAGGAACGCGCCGACCGTTTCAGCGACTACAAAGAGAGCCGTATCGAAGACGCGCAGCGCTTACATGATGCCGTCCACCGCATCGCCGACAATATCCCGTTTGGTCAGCCTATTCTCGTCGGCCACCACGCGAACGCCACGCCCGGAAGGACGCCGAGCGCATCGAGAACGGCATGAGGAAGACGGTCCAGATGTGGCAGACCGCCCGTTACTGGGAACAACGCGCAGCAGGAGCACTCCACCACGCGAAGTATAAGGCGCTTCCCGGCGTCCGCCATCGCCGCATCAAGGGATTGGAAGCAGACAAGCGCAAGCAGGAGCGCAACAAACAAGAGGCCGAGATGTGGCTAAAACTCTGGACTGAATGCGCCAACGAACAAGACAAGGAACTCCAGGCTAAGGTTGCTCTTCGCATCGCTGGGATGTGCCATCTACACATGCCAAACAAGGAAGGCGACCGCGAAGACTTCCAGCACACCCCGAGCGCATACGACGCGCTACAGGGCAGTTTCCCGACACTCTACCACCCCGCACCTTGGACGAGGTTCTAGCGGTTGCTCTCGAAACTTACCCTCGTGTTATTCCCACTTATGACCGCTGGATCGACCACTATACGAACCGTATCGCTTACGAGACGGCAATGCTTGGGGAGACTGGAGGCCTCGCCGCCGACTGCTTCAATTTTGAAGTTGGAGGCGAGGTTTTTATTGGCGATGAGTGGCTTGTAATTCTGAAGATCAACAAGACCGGCGACGCCATCAGCAGCCTCACCACTACACCGCGCCGTTACTTCTACGGGAGCAAATACAAAGCCGATATCGAGAGCGTCAAGGATTATCAGGCGCCGAAGCCCGAGGAGACCGCCGCTCAGGGCGTCGTGATTTGCGAACGCAGACGATATCAAGCACATTATGCACGCCTTGGAGATGTTGAAGCCCGGAGGCCGACCCGTAGCCATAATGGAGGATTCATAACAATGCGGTCGAATGTTCCTAGATCGCCGTTGCACTCCAAGAAATCGGCCTGCCGAGTGTCATCGACACAATCAACCGTGCGGAGCCGGTGAGCCATATTGCAATTCAGCTCAACCGCTGTGATCGCGTAGCCGTGAGCATTGCGGCGAATCGCATCTATGATTCGGCCTGTTCCTGCGGAGGGTTCTAAAACCTGTTGCCCTGGGCGAATGTCCGCAAGCGCGACCATACGGTCTGCCAACTCAGGCGGAGTGGGGAAGAGTTGCGGAACGGCTACGATTCTGTGCCAACGGCCCGAGGCAGAACGACACGCTAAGGCCCATCGTTGAAGCGCGCGGCGGTATGGGAAGAATTGCCTCCAGATACTTTCATCCGCGCAGGTACAGGCGTTCGCACCGTCCCCCTCATGCTGGACGCATAACCAGGTGCCGCCCACTTCAGGGTGAACGCCGCAATGCGGCCCCTGGAGCGGGCGCAAGGAGACAAATTCCTACGGTTTTTCCCCTTGACCGCTTTTCCCGCACAAATCATTCGAACGAGGCTTCCTCCATAATAAGCGCTAAGATAAGCCGTTTGGCTCGACCGAAACCTCGGAAATTGGGGTCCGATTCATGGACTGTGGCTTCCGGCGTTACCCCACAAACCACCTGAGCCAGTCCAAGGCCAATGATCGACGAGTGTATTGCCCTGTTGGCGGCAATTGAGCAGGGTCAAAATTGGTTTAGACCAGACTGCGCCATTTCACCTGCAGAACCAGGACCGCAATTCCAACGACGATTTGCAGTGCGGAGCTGGTCACGAGTTCGGGTATCGCAGGACGGGTTGCTTTTTGTCTCTGGACCATGGGCAGGTTCATGGATGCACTGGCCATCGAGGTGAGAACCGCCGCGATCCCTGCCTGTGCGGGAGTTACGGCGTGATGCATTGCCAAGCTGGCCGCGGCTGCCGTGCTGCTGGCGCTGCTGACGAATCCGCCCAGCAGACTGACGGCTTGAAAGCCCGCGCTCCCCAGGTGGCGCTGCCCCAGAGTCGCAAGAACCTGGACAATGAGAAACAGCAATGTCAGGCGCAGAACTTTGCCGAGCGAAATCGGCGAAGCCAACGCGAGCTTGGGTCCCTTCTCCACCACGTCAGCCTTGCGGCGATCGCGATAAATCCAGAAGGCGGCGACGACCGCCATGGCCAGCAGCGGCAGCACGGCAGTGCGCACGGCCGCATATCCAAAGATGGCCAGGATGACGATGTTGCGCAGGAACATGGCCACCGAGGTAAGCAGCACGACCGGAACCGCCAGCGAGCCAAGCCCGGTGGCCGAGAGCGTCGAGGTGAGCTCTGCTGCCGATGCCGTGGAGTTCACCAGGCCGCCCAGGATCGCCGTGAGGTATACACCGCGCGATCCGTACACACGCAGCAGCACGTAATTCATAAAACCGAGGCAACCGATCACGACGACAATGATCCACGCTTCTCGCGGCTGGATCAGATTCCAGGGATCGACGTAATGGTCCGGCAGGAGCGGCCAGACGACGAACCCAAGAAGCGCCAACAGAATCGCGCTGCGGACCTCCTGCTGCGTTAAGCCACCGGCGAAGGCGCGGAACTGTGGCTTGAGCGCAAGCAACATGGCAACCAGAATCGAACAGGCGACCGGAGTGAAGATGTGTCCTTCTCCGACCAGGATGCCAAGAAGGAAGATGAGTGCGAGCGCCAGCGAGGTCGTTGCCTCGAGCTTGCGGGCGACTGTGATTCCCCGGAGATTGGCGAATGCAACGAGGATAAGCACCGCGATTCCACTGATGAGCAAAGCTTCCGGGCCAAGCAAAGAACCGAGCAGGCCAAGAAGCGCGGCCATCGCAAACGTACGCGCGCCGATATCCTTGTTCGACCATTCGCGCTCGAAACCAACCAGCAGGCCGAGGGCAACGGTGATGCCGATCTTGAGGGCGATCTCCGAAGCGGGGAACGGCTGATGTGGGCCGTGAAATGCTCTGAGCCAATCCTGCATTGGCGAATCTCCAGAGGCCTCTGAGCCGAGGTTTCCTTGCTACTTATGGGATGCGGTGAAGCACCCAGTCCCAAAGCGCGGAGCGCCCTTCGACGAGCGTTCTATTGTTGGGCGAGGCCTTCGCTATGGAGCGGAATGTCGATCACACACCGCGCTCCAGATTGGACCGGCTCGAACCATATGCGTCCGCCAGTGCGATCCACAATAAGCCTGGCAATGGAAAGCCCCAGTCCTGCGCCGCTTACCGATGCCGAGGCCGGAGAGCTGCTTGTAAAAAAGCGATCGAAGACCTTCTCTTGTTCTCGGGGCGGGATGCCGGGGCCCTGATCTTGAAACGCAACCCGAACGTTGCCATCCCGGTGCTCGCAGGAGATCTTCAGAACAGAGTTGTGTGGGGAAAACTTTACGGCATTGTGCAGCACATTCATGAGAGCAATGCGCAACAGAATTCGGTCTGCGCGAATGCAGTGGTCTTCCGGTAATTCGTTGTCCTGAATAACCGTTATCTGCTTTTCCTCGATCAGCACGCTGAGGACGCTCAGAACCTCATCCAAAAGCTCCCGAACCGGGAAGACGGTCTGCTCGTTTCCGGGTTGGCTGGCTTCCGCGCGTGCCAGCAGGAGAAGACCGTCGATTGTCTCATTTAGCCGGCCGGTTTCTTCAAGGATGTTTGCCAGCGCATCTCTGTATTGCTCCACGCTGCGGCTCTGGCCGAGCGCAACTTCGCTCACGGTTCGAATGGAAGCAAGGGGAGTTCGCAACTCGTGTGCGGCGTCAGCAGTGAAGCGCTTCATCTGGCGAAAAGCCTGATCGAGACGTTCCAGAAGATGATTGAAGACTCGGGCCATCTGTCCGAGCTCGTCCTCCGGATTATCGATCTGGAGGCGATCGTGAAGATTGCTGGCTGTGATTCCTTCCGCCCGAGCGGCCATATTCTCCAGCGGTTGCAAACCGCGTCTGGCAATCGTTTGTCCGGCTGCGCCGGCGATCAGCAGGGCAACGGGAACTGCGACGAGAAGGAGAATGAGGAACTGGATCATTCGCTCGCGCAAGGGTGCCAGATTGTATCCGAGACGGATCACCATCGTCACCCCGTCCATCGTGTGGATGTGACTGACGATCAGCGCATAGGTTCCGTCCTTCAGGTGGACAATGCGCTCGTTGAAACCGGCATCTCCTTCTCCAGGCTGGAGGCGCGCGCCGAGCGGCATGCCGTGCAGTGTGGGGCTCTGATAGAGAACATGCCCAGAAAGATCGAGAACCTCCATAAGCCGGTCGACAAGGAGGTGCGATCGCGGCCGCGAGTAGTAATTCTGTCGAAGTTGCAAGGCTCCGTGTCCATCAAAATAGAGCAGGCCCTCCGCCGTCACCACATCCTGCACCTCGTCGTGGAACATCTGCCGGCTCAGGACGGCATATTGAAATGCGAACACCAATGCCGCATACAGGAGCAGCAAAACCCCAAGTATCGCCACATACCAGAGCGTCAGTCTCGTACGCAGGCTGAGCGGCAGCGACGGCATCAGGGCTGGGGCTCCCGCAGGCTAAAGCCAACTCCGCGGACCGTCTGCAGAAGCTTCACACGGTAGGGATCGTCGATTTTTCTGCGTAGCCGGGCGATTTGTACGTCGATGACGTTGTCGATGGGTGTAAAGCGCGACTCTCTCGCCAGACATCCTTCGCCAGCATCTCCCGGGAAACGATCCGTCCGCGATTTTCCGCCAGATACAGCAGCAAATCGAACTCGCGTACCGTCAGGTCGAGCGGCTCACCGGATCGCGAAGCCGTTCTTGTCTTCGTGTCCAGAGTCAGATCACCGATTCGTACGCTGGTCGATGCGGGCGAAGGCAGGATGCGACGCACGAGCGCATCGATCCTCGCCAGGAGCTCAGGGAAGGAGAATGGCTTCCCCAAATAGTCGTCGGCACCTGTGCGCAGGCCGCTGACTCGGTCTTCAACAGTGTTATGCGAGGTTAGAATTAAGACGCGCACGTCGATTCCCTCGTTCCGGATTTGCCGGAGAATATCGAGTCCGTTACGTTGCGGCAGCGTCAGATCCAGGATCAGAAGGTCGGGATGGCTGCGGTGTACGAGGAAGAATCCCTCTTCGGCTGTTCCTGCACCCATCACATCGTATCCTGCCGCCTCAATGCCGGAAAGCAGGGCCTCCGACATCCTTCGGTCGTCCTCGATAATCAGGATCTTGGCTGAGCCGGTGACATCTTCCTGGGTCGCTCCATCCTCATCATTCCTCAGCAATCTTTCATCGACAAGCGCGTGACAGGAAATGTCAGAAATTCGTCAGGTTTGTGTAAGGCGGAGAAGTGATTCACTCCGAGTAGGTCGCAGGACTCAAACTCGATGGCCAACACAAAACTCCTCGCCGCTCTGCTGATCGTTTCTTCCGCCGCATTCGCGCAGACTGTACCAGGCCAAACGCCGGCTGTGTCTCTGGATGCCCCAACCACCCTTCCGATCGTGTTTACGAACAACATCGCAACCAAAAATGCGCATCCTGCCGATCCAGTCACGGCAAAGACTACCCAGGTCGTTCGCCTGGAGGATGGAGCAGTCATTCCGAAGGGAACGAAGATCACCGGGCATGTCGTCGCTGCGAATCCCTTCGTGTATGACACCACTCCTTACGCGAAGCAGAAGGCGTCCGTTCTTTCAATCCATTTCGATTCGATAGAGGTTGAGCACAAGCCGATCCCTCTCAGCGTCATGGTGCGCGCGATGGCGGATCCGATTACGACCGAGGAGGCCCAGACTCCCATCAATCATGACATCGATCCCTCCGGGGCCACGACGCAGATTGGAGGAGATCAGCGGTACCCTTGGAACGCGCCGGTCACCAATGAGGACGGCGATGTGGTTGCGTATAGCCGGCACGACGGTGTCTATGCACACCTGATTGCCAGCGGCGGCTGCGATGGCAGTTCTGTCGAGGTCTCGGTCGGGATTTATTCCGCATCCGCATGCGGACTCTACGGCTACGAGCGCACCTCGGCGGAGGAAGTCGGCTCCCTCGCGCATCCGTCGACGCTCACTCTGGTATCCACGCATTACTCTGCGAAAATCTGGAAGTACTCAACGGCGCTGCTCGAAGTTCTGCCCCATCAGCAGACCGTTGCCTCGCGATAGCCCCGGCAATCTTATCCGTCTGATCAAAGAAACAGGAGAGCGAAAGAATGCTGGAGACTGGACCAGCGCTCAAGGTAACGATCCATCTGAATCGCGATACGGGCGCGGCTCACGGCTTTCTCGTCGACGACATTCTTACTTTCCTCCGGCAGCAGGGGATTGAGGGAGCCACCGCGATCCAGGCGTATGCCGGCTACGGCGCTCACCGCCAGCTGCACACCAGCGGAGCCGGCGACGTGGAAGGACTCCACCTGCCGGTCATCATCTACTTCATCGAGCGCCAGGATAAAGTGGACGCCATTCTCGACGACCTGCTGGGCATGGTGACGGACGGTCTGGTCGAAGCGCACCCCACGAGCATTCTCCGGAACATCGCAACGTCGGAGAAGGTGATCTCTTAGTGGGTTTCGCCCATCGGATGGCCTGCCTGCTTCTGGCCGGAGGATTGCCTCTGGCCTGGGCGCAGGCGCACACCCAGGACTCCGCCGCACCGGCACAGACACTTACGCTGGCCCAGGCCGAAGCGACAGCTCTTGCCAATCAGCCCCGCATGCTGGCGGCACAGCAGCGCGCGAAAGCCGCAACGGATCGCATTCGTGAAGCGCGCTCAGAGTACTTCCCGGCCATAGCCTTCAATGCGACCGGAGTTCGCGTGGCCGATCCGGGCACGGCCACGGCCGCCGGAAATATCACAACCTCCTCCGTCTCTGACCGCTTTGCCTACGGGGGAAACCTGGCACAGCTTGTTACCGATTTTGGCCGCACCAGCGCCCTCGTGGCTCGCTCGCGCGATCAGGCCGCTGCCCAGCAGGATCTGGCGACGCTGACCCGCGCCCAGGTGCGACTGGATGTCCGCGAGGCCTACTACCAGGCGCTCGGAGCGGAAGCCGTGCTGCGTGCTGCGCGGGCTGCCCTTGCCAATCGCGGGTTGATCGCGCGGCAGCTCACCGAGCTGGCGCAGAGCCAGTTACGGTCCACACTGGACGTGCAGTTTGCCGATGTGCTGGTCAACCAGGCGGAACTGGCCGTAGTGCAGGCGCAAAGTATCGTCGCCCAGCAACGTGCGCATCTGGCCACGGCCATGGGCCTGCAACAACCTGTCTCGGCTGCCCTCAATGCTGTCGCACCAGCCAGCGAGCCGCTCCCACCGGCTCCTGACAATCTGCTGCAGCAAGCGCAGTCGCGGAGGGCCGACCTGCAGGCGGTGGAAGCTCAGCAAAGCGCAGCAAAACATTTTGCTGCCGCTGAACGCCGGCTGTCCTATCCCTCGCTGAACATCCTCGCCGCGGCCGGACAGATTCCGTATCACGATTACACCCTGCACGACAGCTATGCTGCAGCCGGATTCAATCTGAGCATTCCCGTCTTCAACGGTGGCCTCTTCGCCTCCGAGCGTGCCCAGGCCTCGCATGAAGCTGCTGCGACAGGGCAGGATGCGCTCCAGTTGCGTCTGGAGGTCAGCGAGCAGGTCCGGGACGCCTGGTTTGTTGCCAGCGAGGCTTACCAGAGCATTGCCGTCACGGCCCGGCTGGTGAGCACCAGCAAAGAAGCTCTGAGGCTGGCGAAAGACCGCTATGGCGCAGGACTTGGCAGCATTGTTGAGCTGAACGAGGCTCAGCTCAACGAAACCTCGGCGGAGATTGAAGCAGCCAATGCGGTCTACACCTATCTGACTCGTCGGGCCCAGCTCGACTTCGCGGCGGGTCAGTTGAACTGAAAGGTCTGGCTATGGTGACTATGAAACGAGCCGCCGTCGCCGGCACTCTTGCACTATGCGGCGGTCTCCTGAGCGGCTGCGCACCGAAGGCTGCTCCTGCAGCAGCGACGCCGTTTGTCCCCGTCGCCACTGCCGGCTACGCCAGCCTTCAGGACAATCTCGTGGTGACGGCCGAGTTTCATCCGTATCAGGAAGTGGACGTGATGGCCAAGGTCGCCGGCTACGTGAAAGTGATCAACGTTGATATTGGCGATCGTGTGCGCCGGGATCAGGTGCTGGCGATCCTGGAAGTCCCCGAGATTGAGGACGATCTTGCCAAGGCGAAAGCCGGGGAGTCCGCGGCCGAAGCCAATGTGATCACCGCCCAGGCAAGCGTGCAGCGCGCCCGGGCAGCAGCCGGCATTGCAAAAGTCTCATTCGAGCGCATTGAGGACGTAGCCACGAAGGATCGCGGCCTTGTGCCGAAACAGGACGTCGACGTGGCGCAGTCCCGGGAGGCCGAAGCGGAGGCCCAACTGGCGAGCGCCGTTTCCGCTCTTAAAGCGGCAGAGGATGCGAAAGCCGAGGCCGATTCGGAATATTCGCGAGCCCTGGCGATGGTACAGTATGCGACGATTCGCGCGCCCTTTACCGGCGTCATCACCAAACGATACGCCAATACCGGCTCCATGATTCAGGCAGGCATCTCTTCCGAGACGCAGGCTATGCCGGTCGTCAGGCTCGCCCAGAACGATCTCCTGCGGCTCATCCTGCCGGTTCCGGTCAGTGACGCTGGCGGGATTCGGGATGGCGAGCCCGTGGACGTGAACGTCGTAAGCCTCGGGCGCTGGCTCAAAGGCACCGTCACGCGCTACGCCGATTCGGTGCTGTTCTCCACGCGCACGATGGACACGGAAGTGGACGTTCCCAATCGAGATGGATCGCTGATACCCGGAATGTACGCCGAAGTGCATCTCCATCTGGGTGCGCGTCCCCACGTGCTGAGTGTGCCTCTGGATACTGTGGACGGCATTGGCACCACGACGGAGCAGGTGTGGATGGTTCGAAACGGCTTTGTGCACCTGACTCCGGTCACCACCGGTCTCGAAACAGCCAGCCGCATTGAGATTCTCACCGGATTGAACGTGGGCGATCAGGTGATCGTAGGGCGGCATAGCGGACTTTCCGATGGAGAACAGGTTCGCGCCATTCCGGCAGCCTATGAATCCGCCGGTACTTCCAGCCAGCATTAAAACGAGAGGAAGCTCGCAGGAATGTCAGGATTCTCCATCCGCAATCCATACCTGATTGTTGTGCTCTGCCTGATCGTCGCGATTCTCGGCGTGGTGAGTGTCTCCGAGATGCCGGTCGACATGTTCCCGCCAATCAATCTGCCGGTGGTCGCCGTGGCGACTTTCTACTCCGGTATGCCGCCGCAGCAGATCGAAACGAACATCACTTATCACCTCGAACGGCAGTTCACTTTGGCCAGCGGCATCGACCACATGGAATCGCGTTCGCTGCCTGGCGTCAGCTTGATCAAAATCTACTTCCGCGCCGGCACGAATCCGGATACGGCCGCTGCTTCCATCTCCTCGCTCGCCATGAGCGATCTGCGCGATATGCCGCCGGGGACCTATCCGCCCATCATCTTGAAGCAGGACGCCTCGAACGTTCCGGTCGCCCTGGTGCCGTTGACTGGTTCCGGTCTCAGCGAGAGCAAACTCAAGGACATCGGCCAGAACTACGTCCGCAATCAGCTGGCCAGTGTCGCGGGCGCATCCGTGCCGCAGCCCTTCGGCGGCACATGGCGACAGATTCAGATCTTTGCCGATCCCTATAAGCTCGAAGCCAACCAGCTGAGCCCGATGGACGTGGTCCGCGCCATCAACAGCGCCAACGTGATCCTACCCGCGGGCGACGCGCAGATCGGCCGCTACGACTACGACATCTACACGAACTCTATGCTGAAGGGTCCCGCGGACATCGCGCAGGTGCCCATCAAGACCGTGGGGCAATCGCCAGTGCTGGTCGGCGATGTCGCCAAACCGGAAGACGCTTTCAGCCGCCAGTACAACATCGTCCGCGTCAACGGGCAGCGTGCCGTCTATATCCCTATTTTCAAAAGCGGAGCCGATGCCAACACCATCGCCATCGTCGACGGCGTGCGCGCCGCGCTGAAGAAGCTCTATGACGTGCCATCGTCCCTGCATAGCGGTGTGGTTTTCGATCAGGCGCGCTTTGTTCGAACGGCGATCGAAACGCTGCTCCATGAGGGGGGCATCGGCCTGTTCCTCACCTGCCTGATGATTCTGTTGTTTCTCGGCAGTCTCCGGGCCACCGTCGCCGTCTTTTTCTCAATTCCGCTGTCGCTGCTCGCCACATTCTTTGTGTTGCACCTCGCCGGCAGCTCGGTGAACAGCATGGTGCTTGGCGGACTGGCTCTTGCCTTGTCACGGCTCATCGATAACTCCGTCGTCGTTCTTGAGAACATCTTCCGTCATCTTGAGGGTGGGGATGCTCCGGCAGTCGCTGCCGAGAAAGGCGGACGCGAGGTCGCGCTTCCCGTTCTCGCCGGTACGCTGACGACCGTAGTCGTCTTTTTCCCCGTAACAATGCTCTATGGCGTCAGCAAGTTTCTCTTCTCAGCACTGGCGCTCGCGGTCGTCATTTCGCTTTTCGCCTCGTATTTTGTCGCCATGACCGTGGTGCCGCTTTTCTGTGCCCGCTTCATCCGGAGCCCGCACGGCGTGGAGAACGAGGATGGGCAGCGCAGAGCGCCGGGAGTCTGGGCTCGGTTCAATGCCGGCTTCAGCCGATCGTTCGATGCCATGCTGGCGCGGTATAACGTCGCGGTTGGTAAGGTCCTCGAAGTCCCGAAGAGGACTCTGGTCGTCTTCGGCGTCGCCTTCCTGGCCAGTCTGCTGCTCTTCCCACTGCTGGGACTGTCCTTCTTTCCACGTACGGACGCGGGTCAGTTCGTCGTCACCTTCAAGGCCCCGTCCGGTACGCGCCTCGATGACACCAATGCGGAAGCGGCTCGCGTGGAACAGATCGTGCGCCACATCGTCAGCGCTCACGACATGGGTATGACAGTCTCCAACATCGGCGTCGATCCCGGCTTCTCGGCTCTGTACTCGCCAAACTCCGCCACCCACACGGGATTCACCGAAGTGGCTCTAGCTCCGGACCACCGCACCAGCAGCTTCGTCTACATTCGCGAGGTGAAACAGGCCCTGGCCCAGCAGATGCCGGAATTGCAAACCTTCTTCTCCAGCGGCAGCCTCGTCGATGGGGTGCTGAACATGGGCGCGCCGGCGCCCATCGACATTCGCGTAACCGGCAACAATATGGCCGCCGATTATGCGACCGCCAAAAAGATTGCAGGCGAGGTGCGCCGGATACCTAACGTCGCCAACGTCTATATCCCGCAGGATCTCGACTATCCTTCCCTGCGCATCTCCATCGACCGCATGCGCGCCAGCGAACTGGGATTAACGGAGAAGGAAGTGGTTTCCAACGTCATCACGGCGCTGACCTCGAACCAGATGATCGCGCCCTCCATCTGGATCGACCCCAAAAGCGGTAACAACTACTTCCTGACCGTGATGTACCGGGAAGACCAGGTGCAGTCCATCAATGATTTGAAGGCGATTCCCCTGCACGGCGTTGGCATTACGCAGCCCACACGGCTCGATATGGTCGCCAATATTCAGCAATTTGACGCGCCGACCGAAATGGATCACACGCAGATTCGCCGTGTGATGGACATTTACGTTCGCCCTCAAACAGAAGACCTGGGACCCATCACCCGAAGCATCGAAAGGATCGTGCGCCGCGCCAGCCCGCCGGAGGGCGTCGACGTCACCCTGTCGGGCAGCGTGAATTCGATGAACGCTTCCTTCCACAGCTTCGCCATCGGATTGACCCTTTCAGTCCTGCTGCTCTACCTCATTTTGGTGGCGCAGTTCCGCTCGTTTCTCGATCCCTTCATCATCCTGCTGGCCCTCCCGCCGGGCATCACGGGTGTACTGGTTGCACTGCTCCTTTGGGGTACCACCCTCAACGTCATGTCACTCATGGGAGTGCTCATGCTGGCCGGAATCGTCCTGACCAACAGCATTCTGATTGTCGAATTCGCTCACCATCTCCTGAAAGAGGGAATGGGTGTCCGGGATGCGATTGTCACCTCATGCCGTGTCCGCCTGCGACCGATTCTCATGACCTCGCTTGCGACGTTGATCGGACTGCTGCCAATGGCCCTCAAGTTGGGCGAAGGCAGCGAAGCCTACGCACCCCTGGCTCAGGCGTTGATTGGGGGTCTAGCTCTTTCCGTGGCTCTGACCATTTTCCTTGTTCCCGCCGGCTTCTATCTGGCTTATCGAACCCGGCAGGCATGAACGGCATCCCGATCCGGACGCAGAGGTCTGGCCCGGCAGTACCGCCCGATCCGGTCTCCCAGTTGACGCCAAACCGCCATAACCGGCCAATCGCTTCCCATTTTCACTCAGGTGGTCTGGATTTTTCTTATCTCGGTCAGGATCTTGATGAGGCGGATGGAGAGTCTGAGGAGACGATTGCGCGCATTACCGTTGGGGAGGGAACGGCGGAACATCTCCATGACGTGCTGAGCGGCGACCAAGGAGTCGATGAGACCATCGATGCCTGTACGAACTGGTGCGGTAGATGTTTTGGGTTGTGGAGCCAGATGTCGAGGCTTGGAGCGAGCCAACTGGAACTCACGTTCGAGATCGGTGAGGGCGACATCGACGTAGCGCATGGTCATACCTGGATCGACGTGGCCGAGTAGTTTCATCAGGACGGGGAAGCTGACCCCGGAGCGAAGCATCTCGGTGGCGTAGGTATGCCTGAACTGGTGGGGGACGATCCGAGTAGAGAGTCCGAGGGAGTGGCAGACCTGATGAAGGTAGTCGCGGAGTGGAACGAGCAGAGCCACTTTGCTTCCAGGGCGCGCCAAAAGCCGTCCATCGGCAGGCAGAGGATCCAGGGAGCGGAAGAAGCGCAGCCGTTGGACGAGATCACGGCCGAAGGCATCGATGGGTACCATACGCTCGGTCTTGAGTTTGCCGAGGGGAACATGGATGGCCCATTGGTTGGGTCCTGTGGCGCGCAGGCAGTCATAGGACAGGTCGACGCATTCGCCGATACGCATGCCGGTCGAGCGGAGCAGGAGGAAGACATTTCCGCCAAGATCGTTGCGACGCATGAACTCCTGCTGGAGGAGTTGATCCTGCTCGGCGGTGAGCGGCCGCGGCAGAGTGTGAGGCGAGCGCGGAATATCCTCACGCAGCAGCAAGTGAGCCAGTTCCGGGAGATGGCTGGTGCGAGCCAGTTCATGGAAGATGGTGCGCAGAGCAAAGAGGCGTCCGATGCAGGTTGCCGCGACCAGAGGAGGAGTCTGTCCGCGCAGGTGCGCCATCCATCCGAGGATATGAGGATCGCGGTGCAGTTGTTCGAGACGAGTAATCTTCGGATATTCTGCGCCGAGATAGACAAGGAAGCTGCGCACCACGATGTTGTAGTTACGCTTGCTGGACGGGGTGAGTGCGGTGCACAGAGACTCGACCGTATGCGCGAACAGCGGCGCCAGCGGATGCTGGAGTGGAGCACGGCGCCAGCGCATCACGGGATCCTCGGTTGAGGATGGATGCACTGTGCTGTCGCGCGGGCGTACTGCAGGTAGACGTCCTGCGGCGAGACCTTCACATAGTGCATGGTGGTCTCGATGTCGGCATGCCCCATCAACTGCATCAGTGCGGGCAGGCTGATGCCGGCGCGCACCATATCGGAGGCGAAGGTGTGTCGGAACCGGTGCGGATTGGCCAGCTGGACGCCGGTAGTGCGGCGATGATGGCGAAACAGGGAGCGTAAACCTGCCGGTGTTATGCGTTGACCACGAGCGGGCCCTTTCAACACGACGAATAAGGCTGCCGAGCAGGGATCGGGCCGCTCCACGCGCAGATAGTGATCGATCAGTTGCGTAGTTTCCGGCGCGACTGGCAGCAAGCGTAGCTTGTTCCCCTTGCCGCGCACCCTAAGCTGCCCTTCGGATAACAACACATCATCGCGATTCAAGGCCATGACTTCGACGGAGCGAAGCCCGTGCAGGAGCATCAGACCGACGATGGCCAGGTCGCGGGCGTTTCGAAAACTGGACCAGAAGCGTGCCACTTCATCGACCGAGAGCGGAACGATGTTGAGCCGTGGTTCCTTGATGCGCAATCTGCTGAGCTCGAAGCGAGGGCGTCCCAGACCCATCGGCCTGCGATGCAGGAAGGGTTGGTGGAACCCGTGCGCCACCTGGCAGGGAGCATTGGGGAACTGGTTGCGGATGGCGCGATCGGCAGTTGCAACACGGTCGTTGATGGTGGATGCGGAGGGGCGCCGTTCCAGGCTGGACTGGTAGCGCAGGTAATCAAGTAGAGTCGATTCGGTGAGGTCTTGCTGAGAGATATCGCCAGTGTGATGAACGCTCTCCCACCAGCGCACGAAGTGCAGCAGGCTGTGCGCGTAGCTGTACAGGGATTTGTCGGCCAGCCGGCGGACATGTTCACGGTCGAGATACTGATTGATCCACGCCACTTCCCGACCGGTATTCTGCTCGATCACGCGAATGGGGCTGTGCGCGCCTGATGGTGCGGGCTGACGAATCACGCGGAACTTCATGGCTGGGCAGCCTCCAGCAGAGACCGGAACTCTTCCGCGTTCCCACCCCCAACGAAGAACGAGTTTGGATCGTAACCCTGTGGCAGCAGGACGCGAAGAGCCATGATGCCGTGTGCGCCAAGGCGATGGGCCAGTCGCTCTGCAGCCCGCTGTCCGCTCTGGTTGGCGTCGACATCGAAGATGAGATAGACGGTGCGTTGGCCATCACACAGTTGGTGGAAGTGGGCGTTATTCAGATGGGTGCCCAACGAGCAGGTCGCGTTCTGAAAACCGGCCTGCCGTAACGAGCCATAGTCGAATAGTCCTTCGACCAGGATGACTTCGTCATAATGGCGCACCTTTTCCCATGCATACAAGCCGCCCTTGCAGCCGGGCAGGAAACGATGGGCGAAGGCAGAGCCGATGCTACGGCCGTAGAGGTTGACGATGTGCTCGCCCTGACGCAACGGGAAGACGATGCGCTGATAAAGAGCATCCGCGCCCTGTGCGTTGATAAGACCGGCTATCTGCAAAAGTTCGAAGGAATAACCTTGCGCTGTGAGATGACGACGCAGATTTCCGCCGGGCGCATAGCCGATACCCAGTTCTCGAATCAAGGCAGGATGGTAAACTCCGCGTTGCCAGAGATAGCCGAGCGCCTCCGGATACTGATCCAGTTGGTGCTGATAAAAAGTGGCCGCCTGTTCGAGCACTGCGATTGCATCTTTTTCTCGAGTGGCGGTTGGATAGAGATAAGCATGGCCTTTGTGGAAGGCCAGGTGATGCGAGAGTTGCAGGAAGCGAATCAGATCGCCGCCCTGCCCGCAGCCGTGGCAGTAGAAGACATCCTTGTGTGTGTTGACGTAGAACGAGGGCCGGCTCTCCTCATGCAGCGGACAGAGACCCACATACTCCCCACGGCCCGCAGGCCGGCCAATCCAGTTCTGTTGCCGCAGGTACTCCAGCAGAGACATTCGCTGTCTGCGTGTCTCGACATCTTGGCTCATGCTCTTTTTCCGCCTCTGGAACCCAGTCTGGGACGACTCCTCTTCGGTTCCCAGGCAAGGATGGTGGGCGAGCGGATCTTTTATACGCGTATGGGCCACAGGACTTCGAGAGCCGAGATGATCCAGGGCAACGGTGCCGCTTTCTGCGCGCCAGCGCCACCACGCTCCAGCCAGTGAGCCACGCGAGTTAAAGTGTGGGGCAGAAACGAAAGTGCCGGCTCAGAACAGTCCAGACCCTTCGACCAGCGACGAACGGTCGAGGAATCCGGCACCCGATCCGCATCCTTGAATTTGGAAACTGCTCTTTCCCACGAACAGTGCTCCACAAAGCGCCGCAGCAATGTCTGGCAGCGCCCCACCAGGCTGTAATGGGTGTAAGGGAGTGAGTACACCGGCAGGAAGGTGAAGGTCCTTCCGCACTTGATGCAGCGGCCCCGACGAATCCTGATCCAGTCGTGATGCTCGTCGTGCGCCTGCTTGCGGCGGCGCCCGTGACCGATGATTGTATCGCTCTCACAAACCGGACAATGGCGTAAGATGATTTCGTCGCAGTCTTCCGCCCAGCCGGCTACAGCCTCGTCCAGCGAGACGGAAACTGGGACAAAGAGGATCGTTACCGCACAGGGGTTCTGCTCCGGCGTGACCCGCCAAGATCTCAGCTGGAAACAGAGCCCCGCCTCCTGAAGAATCCAACTGAAAGAAAATATAGCTTCTTACGAACAGCTCTTGAGAGTTGATTCAGATTTTTGGCCGGTTATCTTCGCCAACTCACTCATTGACGTTGGGCTCGAAAACCGGATTCCTGGCGGATGACGGACATGTTGCTTTCAGAATTATTTGGCGTAATGTTTCAGGGCTATTTGGCGTAGTGTCGGCGCTCCGCCGCAACGCGAGCCAGACAGTAGCCGCCACGAATATGGCGGCTATTCACAAGCAGAATCAAATATTTACCCCATAGTCAGAGCAACTCTCGGTTCTCGCGAAGGGACGCTTGTCCTTCCATGTGGGTCGTCTGGACTCAGCGGTACGCCAAATAGCTCCCAAACACTATGCCACATAGCGATCAAAGCTACACCCCGGACCCCACACCCAAAGAACCGGAGACAAAGCCCATCCAGTCTCCTGTCTGGACAGATAACAAGGCCCGGCTCATCATGCACTACCTTCATTATTTCGTCCTGCTGACGAAGCACGGGACCTACATTGACGGGTTCTCCGGGCCGCAGAGCGAATGCGAGACCGATTCCTGGGCGGCAAAGCTGGTTCTGTCCAGCGAACCCCGCTGGATAAGGCACTTTCACCTGTGCGATGAAAGCCGGGGCCAGGTCGCACGACTGACGGAGCTAAAGAACGCGCAGCCTACCCGCGACGGTAAGGGCCGGAAACTCAACCGGAACATCCACATCTATCACGGTGACTTTAATGCCAAAATAGATGAAATCCTTGGCGGCGGCGGCACGATCAGTGAGAAGGAAGCCACGTTCTGCCTGCTCGACCAGCGTACGTTCGAGTGCCAGTGGAAGGCAATCGAAAAGCTCGCCGCCTACAAGAAATCCGGCAACAAGATTGAAATTTTCTACTCCCTGGCGAACGGCTGGCTTGAGCGTGCCCTTGCGGCGCAGAAAGAGGAGGGCGTTGTGGAACGTTGGTGGGGCCGTCACGACTGGACCCAGTTACGCAAAATGAGCCGCGATGAGCGCCGGGACATCATCGTCGCCCGCCTGAAGCGGGATCTGCGTTACAAATCTGTCAAGGCGTGGCCGATTTTCGAGCGGGAGAATGGCGGCGTCATCATGTATTACATGATCCACGCCACGGACCCATCCTGAGGCACCCAAGTTCATGAGCCGGGCCTATCACCGCGCGGTGCTGCCGCTCGAGCCGATTGAGCAACTGAAACTGGATCTGTTTAACGGAGTTGATGACCTCGCGGAACAGACTACAAATGATCACTCGAGCACGTTCGGTTAGCCGCGTGCGCCCGGTATTTGCCGCTGTCAGGATCACGCAGCCATCGGGCCCGCGCCGTAATCAACCTGGCACTCTTCCCCTAGCCGTGTCTCGATGATCACTCGCGTTTCAGGCGATGCTGCTCCGGGCAGCTTTGCGCACCAATCGCTGAACACTCTGATAGCCGCCTGTAAACCGGTGCCCATCGACCAGATCCTGCCAGATTCCCATCGCGTTGGGGCCCCGCGACAGTTCCAACTCGATCCTCTCGCGGTACGCTTCACTGGCTCCGGCTGAACGCTCGCCGTCCTGCACCGGAAACATCACTTCAGGCAAAAGCCGGCGGTCACTTCGTTGGCCGGTTTTGAACTATCGAAGCCGGCGGCCACCGAAGTGGCCGCTTTTGGGTGACCGCCGAGGCTAATGCCCCAAAGCACGAGGGGCAATTTGGTAGACGTTGGATGGCTGTGAGACTTGGACCATGCGAGAAGGTTAACCCCGGACCGATGTCCACTTTCCCCACTCGACTCCACAGAACGGAATGCTCTCTGCGGCAACGGCCAGAGCTGCCGTCGCTTACTTCGCAAGGTCGAATTCATTCAGCATCAAAACGCTCGCGAATGGCAGCTCGGTTAGGTGATCCACCTGTACGTCGGTGACGTAGTGCACATAGAAGCCGCTGTTATCGATCAACTGCTCGGCGTACGGTCCCTGCGGATTGTGCTGGGTGAAATAGGCGAAGGCCACGTCGGAGTTCTTCCTGGTTACTACAGAATCCTGGCTCAAAGAGACGAGGGTGACTGGAACCGCGGGAACGAATGGGTAAGTGTCTCCCGCGACCAATTGCTGGTACAGCGGGTTATTCGTGTCTTTCTGCATCAGCGCATCGGCGTAGGTTTGGGTCAAGAGCGGAGTGATTGCATTATCGGTGTAGATGCCCCATTCGGTCAGCTCGGCCTGAGTCAATGCAATGAGGGTGACCGTCGTATCGCTGGCGGAGTCGGAATAGTACACATCGCCAAGATTGCCGGTGCATACCTGGATGCCGTAGTACTCTCCACAATTGTAAAACGTGTTTGAAAGAATATCGGCCGCGGGGATCCCCGAATAGGTGGCGAAGCCTAGCGCCAAATCGCCGCTTAGAAACGGCTTGCTTGACGCCGATTCTGCCGGATTCAACGAATACCAGTTGTTGTTCGTAGTGGATATATTATCGAACAGATATGAAAGCATGGTGCCGGAGAGGTCGAATGCTCCGGAGAGCGGCACCGCCTTGCGCAGACTGACATTTAATTGCGAAGCGTAGCCGCTGTTGTCCTGCATCAGGTGCGCCGCTTCGAGCGAGTATGCTCCTCCCTCAGAGTAGCCGGTGGTGAATAGCGGCAATAGTGCGGTCATTCCATAAGAGCTTGCCAGAAATGAGCGCGTCGCCTTGATCATCGCCAGTCCGCTTTGAGCATTTTGCACCGGATACACGACGTATGGATGGGCATGCGTAGTGTCATCGCCCAGACCGATATAATCCGGCATTATCACCACATAACCCTGGGAGGCCCACAGGGCCGCCAGCAACTTCCCTTCACTGTCACCCGTGCTGTTCGAAGGTGTAACAAAGTTGGAGGGTACATTGGTACGGTCGACGGTGGTCCCGTGGAAGTACAGGATGAGCCCTTTGATGGAGGCAGGAGCCAGATGAGGAACCAAAACTCCCCCCGAGACCGTTACCGCCGACTGATCAACATTCACCGCGGTGTACTGGATCTTGATGGCGTCAATCATGGCGACGCCAAGCGGATTGTTCCCGATCGGGTCTTGTGAAAGATTGAAGTTGCCAAACTGTGCGGTGTTGAGGTTTGTTTTGTCCTGCGCACAGTAGGCTGTACTTAAAGTCGAAGGACAGATGGTCAACCCGTAGTAAGTATCCAAATAAGTCGTATCTGAGCTGTTGGAGCCCGCAGGATTATGGGTCGGATACATCACCACGACTTGCTCATCGAGTAAGTTTCCTCACCCTTCCCGGTATTGAAAGGGGGTTGAACGCTACCGGTCGGCGAGGAGCCAGGCGATCCGGCTGAAGGAGAAGCTGAACTGCCGCCGCAGCCCTCGAGCAGCACCTGCATGGCGAGCAAAAGTGGAACGAGGACGCAGACGCACCCGCGCGCCACACGCCTAGGCCGACCATTGTTGCCGCTCCGCAACAGCCTTTCTGTGCGGTTCAATTCAATCTGCCCCTCCACCTCCGCCTACCTCGCTTTTTCTATACTGGCGGCACGCCACACGGTTGCATTGATCTGCTTTCCAGACGGGGAAAAAACCCAGATGCAGAAACAGTAGCAGTTACACTGCTGAGCTGCAAATACATCCGTACCACTTCCGGGTAATCGTCTTAGCTTCGCCAGTATAGATCGCCTGTTCAATCGATCTGCAGAAGACATGGCGCAACATCTGCCCGGCAAAAGGGGCCGCGGCCCAACTCCGCTCACCGGAGGGTCTATACGTAGCGAAGGAAAAGAAGCTCGACTTTTTACCGGTCTTGTTTTAGTTTTATAGCCACCTTAAGATTCTTCAGAAATAAAGCCTCTGATAGTGAATGCTCACTGCCTGGGCTAGGACATTCTTGTGAGCGCGTTGCTCCTAAGCAGACGCGTTCGATTGCTGTTTTAATCCGTCCTCCAAATTACCCCGGATCCCAAAGACGCTGCAATCGGCGAATTTGATCGTGGAAGTGGCAGAATAAAGCGCTGAATTTCACGCGGCTGCGGTCGGTTACCGTGGTTCACGGCAGCCGGCGCATCCCGGCTCGTACGGCTTTCTCCGGTTCTTGTATGGGATTCATGCAACAACGCAGCAAAACGGCAATTGAGGATCGATGGGGTTGGAAGGATTTCCGACCTTAACCAAAGACCGTGAAGTGGTCAAAACCGGCTGAATGTACCAGGAGTTCTGTAATGCCACTCAATCCTGAGTCTCACCCTGATCCATCTGAAATGCATCTGGCAAAGTCATGGCGAAAGCCTCCCCGGTACCATGCCCGGATGCGGTTGGCCACAACTTCAACAGGCGTTTGTCTGATTGCCCTCGCGCTTAACGGGTGCCAGGAAAAACAGAAAGCTCCCAAGACGGCTCCTCCCGAGGTCGAAGTCACTGACGTAATACAACGAGACATCCCCATCTACCAGGAGTGGATAGCCCAGCTCAACGGTCCAAATAACGCCCAAATTACACCACGAGTCCAAGGGTATCTGATCAAGCAGAATTACCAGAATGGCTTTTTTGTTAAAAAGGGCCAGCTCATGTATGAGATCGATCCTCGTCCTTTCGAGGTCGCGCTCGACCAGGCTAAGGCGCAAGTAGCCGTGGCGGTAGCTAACCTCTCGCAGGCGGATACTAACGTCGCGCGCGACAGGCCGCTTGCTGCCCAGAGCGCGATTCCCCAAAAGCAGCTTGATACCGATCTTGCGACCCAGGCTGCAAGCAAGGCACAGTTGGACGCCGCGAAGGCCGAGATGGCTCAGGCGAAGCTAAATCTCTCCTGGACCAAGGTGTATTCACCCATCTCCGGTATCGCCGGCTTGACCAATGCCCAGGTAGGAAACCTGGTAGGGACGACCACGGACATGACCACCGTCTCTCAAGCGAATCCTATCTGGGCCTACTTCAGCATCAGCGAGAGTAGTTTCCTTCGCCGGGCAAATACCTTCTTTCTGGTGATTAGCGGCAGGAAAGTCAGCAGCCCGGCAGTCGAATTCATCCAGGCAAACGGAATAGCTTACCCGCAGAAAGGCAAAATCATCCTGGTGAATCGCCAGGTTTCGACCCAAACCGGCACAATTCAGCTTGCTGCCGAATTCTCCAACAAAGACGCGGTGCTTCGTCCGGGCGGCTTCGGGAGGGTTCGGTTCCAGACCAGCCTCAATAAGAATGCGTTGCTTGTTCCCCAGGCGGCCGTCCTTCAAGTCCAGTCCATGTATCAGGTCGTCGTCGTTGGGGACGATAACAAAGCCGCCTATCGCGCCGTGAAGGTGGGTGACAAGGTGGGCACCAACTGGATTGTTACGGAGGGATTAAAGCCGGGGGAAAGGATAGTAGTCCAGGGCTTCATGAAGGTAGGGGAAGATACTCCGGTCACGCCCAAACCGTACGTCGTTGCGCCCGAGGGAAACTGAACATGTCGAAATTCTTCATCTAGCGGCCGATCGTCGCGATCGTCATCGCCATTCTGATGGTTATCGCCGGCGTCGTCGCAATGCTCAGCCTCCCTACATCCCAATTTCCCAAGATCACCGACCCCCATATCCAAGTCATTGCCGCTTACCCCGGAGCAGACGCGGAGACGATCGCCCAGTCGGTGTCGACGCCCATCTCGCAGCAGATGTCCGGGGTCGATGGGATGAATTACATGTATTCGCAGAGCGCGAGCAGCGGAATCATGTTGCTCACTGTCGACTTTGGGATCGATACCCAGATCAACGCGGATCAGATTCTCTCGCAGATGCGGGTTGCCCAGGCCAATTCGCAGCTGCCCATTTCGGTAGTCAACAATGGATTGACGGTGCAGAAATCCACCGCATCTCCCCTGATGTTGGTCGATCTTTCGTCATCCAACAATACCTACGACAACCTTTTCTGGCGAATTACGCCACCATCAATTTGAATGATGAACTGACGCGGGTTCCGGGTGTTGCGTCCGTGTCGATCTTCGGCGCCGGCCAATATGCCATGCGCTGCTGGGTGAATCCTGACCAGCTGGCGAGCCTGGGGATCACGGTTCCGGAAATCATCAATGCCATCCGCACTCAGAATACGGTGAACCCCGCAGGTCAGATCGGAGGCGAGCCTGTTCCCCCAGGGCAACAGTTTACCTATTCCGTACGCGCGCCGGGACGCCTTCCGTCGGCGGAAGAGTTCGGACAAATCGTTGTCCGGGCTCAGCCCGATGGAAGCATTCTGCGTTTGAATCAGGTAGCTCGCGTAGAGCTGGGGGCACAGAGCTACAACATTGTGGGAAGGCTCAACGCAAACCGGCCGCGCTCATCGCTATCTACCAGGCGCCAGGCAGCAACGCTGTAAAAACCGCCGCCGCGGTACGGAAGGTGATGCAGGAAGCTAGGACCAGGTTTCCTCCAGGCTTGAACTATGTGGTTGCGCTCGATACGACGCGCGCCGTCACCTCCGGCATCAAGGAGATCGAAAACACAATCCTGGAAGCGATGGTGCTGGTGATCATCGTGGTCTTTCTTTTTCTGCAGAGCTGGAGAGCAACGCTCATTCCATTGTTGGCCGTGCCGGTTTCGCTCATCGGTACATTTGTGGTCTTCCCATTGCTCGGCTTCTCTATCAATACACTCTCCCTCTTTGGCCTGGTGCCGGCTATCGGACTGGTGGTCGACGACGCCATCGTAGTGGTTGAGGCGGTGGAGCATCTTATCGAGCAAGGCATGAGCTCCCATGACGCCACGATCCAGGCAATGGAGGAAGTCTCTGGACCGGTGGTGGCCATTGCCCTGATTTGGCCGCGGTATTCATTCCAACGGCATTCATTCCCGGGATTACCGGCAAGCTGTATCAGCAATTTGCGGTCACCATCGCAGTGTCGGTGATCTTCTCCGCCTTCAACGCGTTGACGCTTAGCCCGGCTCTCTCGGCAACGCTTTTACGCCCGAGAAATAGTTACGCGGGCTGCTTGGCGCTTTCTTCGGGTGGTTTAACCGGGTATTCGGAAAGCTACCGACTACTATGTCGGCGCCTCCAGGCAACTCATTCGCAAGGCAGGCTTGGCCATTGTTCTTCTTCTCGTGCTAGCCGCGGGCGCCGGCTTTATGGGTAAGAAGGTGCCGGGCAGCTTTCTTCCCGATGAGGACCAGGGCTACGCTTTCGTCGCCCTCCAGCTCCCCCACGCGGCTTCTTCAACGCACTTCGCAAGCCTCGGCGGAAGTAGAAAAAATATAATGCACACCCCCGGAGTAAGGTACGTGAGCTCGGTTGTCGGTTACAGCATGTTGAGCGGCGTCACTACCACCTACAGCTCTTTTTTCTTCGTAACCTTTAAGGATTGGGCGGAGCGCAAAGCGCCGGACGAGAGTTATGAAGCAATCAAAAGGCATCTCGGAGCCGCTCTATCCAGGGTAACGTCGGGGATAGCCTTCGCCTTCCCTCCCCCGGCAATTCCTGGCGTAGGGAGCTCGGGAGGATTTACCTTCGTGCTCGAAGACCGCTCCGGAGGTACAGTCGACTTTCTCGCTAAAAACACACAGCTCTTTCTGGCGGCGGCGCAAAAGCGTCCGGAGCTGGCAGGGGTGATGACGACAGCTCTCTTTGGTGTTCCCCAGGTTGATGTCGCAGTCGACACGTCCAAGGTGATGACGCAACAGATAAGTCTGGATAGCGTCTACCAGACGCTGCAGACCTTTATGGGCGGAACGCCGGTGAACTAGTTCAATCGCTTTGGCCGGCAGTGGCAGGTTTACTTGCAAGCAGAAGGAAATTATCGAACCTCTGCGGAAAATCTAGGCAAAGTTCACGTCACGAACAACAGCGGACAACTGGTCCCGCTGAGCACTCTGACGACCGTCAACGCGGGGAGCGGTCCGGAGTTTGTCATGCAATATAACCTGTTTCAATCGGTCCAGATCATAGGCTCGGCCGCTCCAGGTTACAGTTCCGCACAGGCGATAGCAGCTCTGCAAGATGTATTCAAGAAAACGATGCCCAGCCAGATGGGCTTCGATTACATGGGAATGTCGTACCAGGAGGTTAAGGCCTCACAAGGCATCAGCCCTACGGTGATATTCGGTCTTTCGTTCCTGATTGTCTTCCTGATTATGGCTGCGCAATACGAGAGTTGGACGCTACCCGTCAGCGTGCTGCTGGGAACGCCTATCGCGGTGCCGGGAGCTTTTGTCGCGATTTACTTCCGCCATCTGGACAATGACGTTTACGCACAGATTGGCTTGGTGATGCTCATAGGCCTCTCGGCCAAGAACGCCATCCTGATAGTGGAGTTCGCCAAGAGTGAATACGAGAAGGGTTCCTCTTTGGTGGACGCCGCGCTGGCTGGCGCCAAATTGAGACTACGGCCCATTTTGATGACGGCGTTTGCATTCATTCTCGGTTGCGTGCCGCTGTGGCTGGCGTCCGGCGCAGGCGCAATTTCAAGGCGGGTCCTCGGTACGGTTGTGATTGGCGGCATGCTCGCGGCCTCGCTGATCGCCATCTTCTTCATCCCGGTGGCATTCGATGTCGTCGAGCGTTTCGGCCTGATCTTCAGCAAAAGCAAACAGGCGCGGGATACGGCCGAGGGCGTTCCGAAATGACGCGAATCACGATGAAGATCAAAGCCGCCGCCGCCACCATGCTGATGCTCTCCCTATGCGCTTGTAAGCTCGGCCCGAACTACAAGCGCCCGATCGTGGCGACACCGGATCAATATCGCGGAGCCGCTCCGGAACTGTCCAAGCAGGCGGCGGGGACGCCTTTCGCCGCAATGAAATGGCAGGCCGTCTTTGGCGATAAGGTATTGCAGGACCTGATCCAGGAGGCGCTCAGCAATAACTACGATATTCGGATTGCCGCCACTCGCATCCTTGAGGCCCAGGCAGCCGTGGGAATCACTCGCGCCGGCCAGTTGCCTTCGCTCGGCGGCACGGTGGGCGTGCAGAACGAGCGTTCTGCACAGTTTCCCGGAGCCCCGACTTTCGATCTGGCAGGATTGCAGTTTAAATATCTAGTCGATTTTTGGGGACAATATCGCCGGGCGACGGAGGCGGCGCGCGCCAACCTTCTGGCCACACGTTACGCTAAAGACCTGGTGCAAACAACCTTGATCTCCGACGTAGCCGATGCCTATTTTCAGCTGCGCCAATTGGACTCGCAGCTCGATTTTTCAAACCAAACCGTCGCCAACAATAACGAGAGTCTGCGCATCAATATCATCAATTTTAAGGGGGGGAGAATACGCGATCACGGACGTATATCAAGCGCGATTGCTGGTGCAACAGGCGGAGGCAGAAGCCATCACGCTTCAGCAAGCGATAGAGCAGACGGAAAATCAACTCAGTATTTTGCTAGGCAGAAATCCGGGACCGATAGCGCGAGGTCTGCCCCTTATCGATGAGCCGCACATGCCTGAGATTCCTGCCGGTTTGCCCTCGGCAATCCTGGAGCGCCGTCGCGATGTGCGCCAAGCCGAAGAGAACTTAATGGCCGCCAATGCAAATGTGGGAATCGCCAAGGCAGCTTTCTTCCCGCAAATTCCCCTGACAGCCACCTTTGGAGCGCAGAGCACCGCCTTGACTAGCTTTCTGCAAGGTCCGGCCACGTTCTGGGCGTTGGGTGGGCAGTTGGTCCAGCCGCTCTACGCAGGAGGAAGCATCAAGAACAGGTATCGGCTGGCCTGGGAGCAGCGGAGCGAAGCTGAATTGGCATATAGGCAAACCGCACAGCAGGCATTCGAAGACGTTTCCAATAGCCTGGTCGCTTACGCCCAATCCCAGAAATACCGCATGAAGCTTCAGGAGCAGACGGCCACATATAAGGAAACGGCCCGCCTGGCGAATGTACGCTTCAAAGGGGGAGCCACCAGCTTTCTCGAAGTTCTGACTACCCAGCAGCAATATTTCACCTCAGAACTTAGCGTGGAGCAAGCCTGGTCGACGGAGTTGCAAAATTATGTTTCGCTCTATCGGGCCTTGGGCGGAGGCTGGCAATAGCGGCTGGATAAGCAAAAACTACTATTGGCCGATTCATCCAACGGGATCTGCGATCTGAAGAAAGATATTCAGCTTCGCGTCAGACGGTGTTACTCTTGCGGGCATTATCCCGGCATAAAAGGCGGCGGCATCCTGGATGATTCAAGCAAGCCAGGGTGAGTACAAGCGATAGCAGCGGATTCCAGCCCGGTGAATAGCCCGGCTCGAGGTCACGGGCTCACCTCATGGAGAAAATCAATGTTCAAGGCAATAGCGGATTTCTTGCTGCTCTCCTCTCTGGCGTCCGTACAGGATAGGAATTCGCCGTTGTGGAGGAGATACTTTGCCGCGTCTCGCGATGCGCGAGACGCTCAACCATGGAAAATTTCGCGGGACCTGATCGCAATCGTACCCAGCGAAAAGGGCCTAATTTGGAAAAAGGATGATAGTGGCAGCTCTATGGTGAAGGTAGTGACTTGGGTTGAATATGCTGCCGCCTCTGACCCGGAAATCTATGTTGTTGGCCCTATGACCGCCGCTCCGGCCTATGACGATAGCACCCTGATCTGGGTAACCGCGGAGCCCGAGCTGAGAAGATTTTGCACCGCGTTTAGAGACGAACAGAATTGCCCTGCACTCACTCTAAGGCTGCAGCAGGTGCTCGGTTTGCCGCCCGTGGAGGTTGCGAGAAGCGAATTTGCGGAGTTCTGAGTCCACCCAAAAGACCTCATTCGATCTGCCCCGGATCCGGAAATTACAGACCACGAGGCCGAGCTCGAGTTTCCTGTTTCCAATGAAATCGTCAAAATCGATGACGCCTACAAGGCTTGGTTTCTGGAACATAAGAGAACCATCTACGATCGCCCTATTCCGGGAACCTGGACGCGCCTGGGTTATACCTATGACTGGGGATTTCCAGATCACATCGGCCAAAGTGAATTTATTGTCCGGCCTGGAGCTCAAATTGTAGTTGATTCGGTTCTTCCCACGGATGAATACTGCCCCTAACACGGGTGGGCGCGGTCCCTAATCGATATTTTCCCCCAGGGCTTTCTTCTCGGCGGGTAAATCGGTGGCAATTCTCCGGCAGGCAGGAGCTATAATGGCCCACACCCAAATGGCAGAAAACGACATGACTTTGGTGGATCGCTATTTAGCGGAGCTCTTGAACACTGGGGATTTCGCGAACGCCGGCGAGATTCTGGCCCCGGATTTCGTATTCTACGGCCCGTCCACTATGGAAGGATTGGACCGGGAGGGCTTTCGCCGGTTTATCAAAGAAACCCGGGCCGCATTCTCGAACAAGCGGTTCACGGAACTGGACAGGATCGTCGAAGGAGATCGCGTCGCCCTACGATTCCGCATGACCGGAACCCAGGATGGCGCTTTCCATGGAATACCCCCGACGGGAGCAATGATCGATACCGAGGGCTGCGACGTAATCTATATCCGCGAAGGCAGGATCACGGAAGTTCGCGCCTATTACGATCTGATGGCTACGGTGCAAAGGATTCTGACGCCTTTGCCGGTGCGAATTGTCGGCGGCCTTATCGGCAGCCTTTTATCGCGCTGATGCAGCCTGAGGACCGGCCCGAGGGCTTTCGCATCCTTTTCGAGGAAGCTTAGTTTGTTAAGTTAGACGGCCAAGCTCCTGGTTTGAAACTAACTGCAAGCCTGGGCCGGCCCAGTGCTGTCTAAATTAGTGCCGAATTTCTCATTTTAGACAGGCTAGGTTGGACAAGCCGGGCCGCTTGGCCGCACGCGGAGAGCCGGCTGAATGGACCTGGAAAAAATTTACTAAAAGACCTATAGACTTTTAACCAGACTTGCTTTAGCTTGGTACCAATAAAAAATATCAGACTTGAAACACAGGAACAGACTTTTGTTCTCGTGACCGTTGCGATTTCTTCCGGCGCTGCTATTTCTGCCAATGGCTGTTACGGTTTTTCCAGGTTAATCCCAGAGTAACCGCAATAAGGAATTTTTCCCGGTTGAGGAGTCGCTTTTAAACCCCATGTTGACTGATTCCGCGGAAATTGATGTTTCGCGTCCAGAAGGTGTGCCAGGCGATGAGGTCCGCGGCGTCCTAATCCGGGGCGAGGGTCTGACTCTGCAGGATATCGCGCGCATCGCACGCCAGGGCTTTTACGTGGAGTTGCCTGAAGGCGCCGCTCTGGAAAGGGTGGCCGCCTCTCGCGCTTTCATCGAACGCGCAGTTGAGGCAGGCGAGGCCATCTACGGCGTCACTACGCTTTTTGGCGGAATGGCGAACATGGCTGTTCCCAAGGGCGCCGCTTCCGCCCTGCAAAACAATCTACCTCTCTCGCACAAGACCGGCACCGGGCGCTATCTGAGCAACGAAGATGTCCGGGCGGCGATGTTGCTTCGCGCCAATGCGCTGCTCCGAGGCGCCTCGGGCATACGCCTGGAACTCATCCGCCGGCTGGCGCTGTTTCTCAACCTGAACGTAATTCCGCGAGTCCATTGTCACGGCTCCATCGGGGCAAGCGGGGATCTGGTGCCGCTAGCCTACGTCACGGGATCAATCTGCGGTCTGGCGGCAAGTTTCCGTGTCGACTATGACGGAGAGGAGATGGATGCCCTGACGGCGCTCGAGCGAATGGGGCTGCCGCGCCTTACTCTCCAGGCCAAAGAGGCTCTCGCGCTTATGAACGGGACGTCGGTAATGACCGGGGTCGCGGCTACCTGCACTGTGGATGGATTGCAGATGCTGGCGATGGCGGTTTCCGTCCATGCCATTCTTGCCCAGGCGTTGCGGGCCTCCGACGAGTCTTTCCAACCGTTCATCCATGACCATAAGCCACACCCAGGCCAGAAATGGGTCGCTGCCGAGATGCTCTCCTTACTGAAAGGATCGAGGCTAAGCCGGGCGGAGGCAGGAACCACCCGGGACCGCCTTCCGGGGGAACTCATTCAAGACCGCTATTCGCTGCGCTGCCTTCCCCAGTATCTGGGGCCGGTGGTAGATGGCATGATGACCATTGCCGGCCAGGTGGAGGTGGAGGCGAATTCAGCCACCGACAACCCGCTGATCGACGGCGAGGCGGGTATCGCTTACCACTGCGGCAATTTCCTGGGACAGTATATCGGCGTGGGCATGGACCAGATGCGGTACCACCTGGGAATGCTGGCGAAACACCTTGACGTCCAGATCGCGCTCGCAGTTACGCCTGAGTTCAGTAACGGCCTGCCGGCGTCGCTGGTAGGCAATCCGGGAAGCTTCATCAACACCGGACTCAAAGCGCTTCAACTGACGGGGAATTCCCTGATGCCCCGGATCTCCTTTTTTGGCCAATCCATTGCCGACCGCTTCCCCACGCATGCCGAACAGTTCAATCAAAACATCAACAGCCAAGGGCTGGGATCGGCCGTGTTGACGCGCGAGTCGCTCGACACCTGCCATCAATACATGGCGGTGGCGCTGATCTTTGCCGCACAGGCCGCCGACTTGCAAACTTTCCAGCGATTTCATCATTACAATGCGCTGGAGACGCTTTCCGATGCCACCCGCCCGCTTTACCAGGCTGTGAAGCGCGTTGTCGGCGTCGAGCCGGGACGTGAACGTCCCTATATCTGGGACGATGCGGATCAAGCGTTAGACGATCACATTTCAGCCCTGGTCGAAGATATTGCGATCCCTGACGGCGAAATTGCGCGGGCGGTGGGCCCGGTGCTGTCGAGCCTATTGGCATATTACGCATGAATATTGCCGAACATGTCGTGCGTTGGGCCCGCGACTGCCCTGAGAGAGCCGCACTGCTCTTCGAGGGGCGGTCCATAAGATACCGTGAATGTGACGAAATCTCGTCCCGGGCGGCGGCCGTTTTTGCCGCGGCGGGAGTGAAGGCCGGGGATCGTGTGGCGCTTTTTCTGCCCAACGGCCCCGAGTTCGTGGCCTCGTATCTCGGCGCGCTGAAGCTGGGCGCGATCGCTGTATCGATGAACGCAACGCTCAAACGTGACGAGGCGGCTTTTCTATTTGCGGATTGCGAAGCCAAGGCGGCCGTAACTACAGAAGATCTCCGGGAGCGTATACCGGTCAATGCAGTAGGCCGGGTTTATACCACGGGCGGCGATTTCGAGGCGGCGCTGCAATCGGCAGGCGGCATCTCCGGCGCGAGGCCGATGCAAGCGGACGACGCGGCAGCTATCGTTTATACGTCGGGCACCACGGGAAAGCCGAAGGGCGCGACCTTGTCGCACGGCAATATCGTCAGGAATATGGAGGCGAAAGGGCGCTACCTGGGCATCCGGCCCCAGGATCGCGCCCTGCTCTTCATGCCCCTTTACCACTGTTTCGGGCAGAACGCCATACTCAACGCCTTCCTGAATGCGGGCGCCACCGTCGTCCTGCACCAACGGTTCGATTTCGATCAAATTATGGAATCGATCGAGCGCGATGCCGTGACCATGTTTTTTGGCGTTCCGACGACCTACATTCTCCTCCTCGACAGAGTTTCGCGAAATGAGATGGCGGAGGTGAGGTACTATTTCTCCGCCGCGGCGCCGCTCCCGCTGGAGATCGAAGAGCAGTGGGCAAGGAAATTCGGCGCGCCGATCTTTCAAGGTTACGGTCTGACCGAAACTTCCCCCTTCGCTTCCTACAACCATCTGGACCAGTACCGGCCGGGCTCGATCGGAACGCCCATCGATGGCGTGGAAATGAAGATCGTCGATCTCGACACCGGCAACGATGCGGTCCCCGGACAAAAGGGCGAAATCGTTGTGCGTGGTCACAACGTGATGCTGGGTTATTGGAAGCAGCCTGCGGACACCGCGAAATCGATTCGCGATGGATGGTTTCACACCGACGATATCGGCAGAGCCGACCGTCAAGGATATTTCTACATCGAAGACCGCCTGACCGACATGATCGTTTCCGGCGGGGTGAATGTATATCCCGCGGAAATCGAGAACGTCCTCGCGACACACCCTGCGATCGCGGAGTCCGCCGTGTATGGAATCCCGGAGCCGCTCCTAGGCGAGCAGGTCTGCGCCGAAATCGTGTTGAAGCCAGAGCGCTGGCTTTCCCGCGCGGAAGTCCGTTCGTTCTGCCAGCACCGGCTCTCCCCGGTCAAGGTGCCGGCGGTGATCAACTTTACCGCCGAGATCCCCAAAGGTCCCACAGGCAAGCCGCTCAAGCGCGTGCTCCGCGACAGGGCATCCGCGGGCGAGCTGGCAGCCGAAGAAAAAGAAGCGGCGCCGGCAAAGGGGAGGTCGAGAGGTGGATTCAAGCATGGCTCGTGCAAAATCTGGATTCGGAGACTAGGTTCGATTTCGACACTCAAACGGCTTTCGCGGATTTAGGCATGGACTCGATTCTCTCCGTCCGGCTGGCCAAAGAATTAGGCGATTGGGCAGGCTGCAAGGTGGAAGACGCCGCTGCCTGGAGCTTTCCCACGGCCGAGGCCATGGCCGAGCATATCGTGTCCCGAAACAGAGCCCGGTTAGAGGACGACCATCATGAGATCGGCGGCCTTTCAGATGAAGTCACAGAGGCCCTTCTCCTGGCGGAACTTGAAAAAGTAAATCGATAGACGCATATGAGTGAACTTATATCCAGTGCAGGCAGCAATAGCGAAAAAGGCGAAGGCCAGTCACCTACCAGGCGGGCCTTAGTGGCGATGCGGGACATGCGCGCGGAATTGGATGCTCTGCGCGGCAAGTCCGAGCGGCAAATTGCCATCGTCGGCATGGGCTGCCGCTTCCCCGGCGCTTCCAGTCCGGAGGGATTCTGGGAGATGCTTTGCCAGAAGCGGAATGGCATAACTGAGGTACCGGCGGAGCGCTGGGACTCGGCGCGGCTGTTCCATCCGGATTCGAAGACGCCGGGACGGATCGCCGGACGATGGGGCGGTTTCCTCGATCTCCTGGATCGGTTCGACGCATCGTTTTTTGGTATCTCGCCGCGCGAAGCAGCGCACGTCGATCCCCGTCAACGCAAGCTTCTGGAGATAGCGTGGGAGGCGCTGGAAGACGCCGGCATTCCGCCGCTCAGCCTGTCCGGAAGCGCAACCGGCGTTTACTTGGCCACGCTGAGCAGCGATTACGACACTATTTTGTGTGAGAGCTACGGCAGAATCAGCGCGTCGACGGGCACCGGCACCGCCAACAGCATCATCGCCAACCGGCTCTCCTATTTCCTCGATCTGCATGGGCCTAGTCTCACGCTCGATACCGCCTGCTCCGGTTCCCTTCTGGCCATCGAACTTGCCTGCCGTAGCCTTCGCGCGGGCGAATCGTCGCTGGCTCTTGCCGGGGGCGCCAGCATCAATCTTTTGCCCAAGGGCGACATCTTCTTTTCCGCGGCGGGCGCTCTCTCGCCCACCGGATCGTGCAAGGCCTTCGACGCCGGCGCTGACGGCATTGTCCGCAGCGAAGGAGCCGGAATCGTCGTGTTGAAGCGTATGAGGGACGCTCTCGAAGATGGAGATCGTATTTACGCCGTCATTCGCGGGGGCGCCATCAATCACGACGGAGCCAGCAACGGAATCATGGCGCCGAGCAGCGAGGCGCAGAAGCGCGTGTTGCGCGAAGCGTACAAGAATGCGGGCATATCGCCGGGCGAAGTGCAGTATGTCGAAGCGCACGGCACGGGCACTCCCCTGGGCGATCCGATTGAAATATCGGCATTGGCCGGAATTATGGCGGAAGGACGCGGCGGCACGCCCCTCATGCTGGGTTCTTTGAAAACCAATGTCGGGCATATGGAGGCCGCGGCAGGCGTTGCCAGCGTTATCAAGGCCGCTTTGGCCATGTATCACGGCGCGTTGCCGCCGAACCGGCAGTTCGAAAAATGGAATCCGCGGATGCCGGAGTTACCGTTCCCAATGGAGGTCCTAACCGAGTTGAGGAATTGGCCGGCGTACGGAAGGCGGCGCTTCGCCGGGGTCAGCGCATTCAGCTTTGGCGGGGCTAACGCTCACCTGGTCCTTGAAGAAGGGCCGCAAGCCACCCCGCCTGCCGCGTTCGATGGGGATCGAAGCTTCGTGCTCCCGATCTCCGCAAAATCGCCGGCGGCCCTGCGGGCGTCGATCGAAGAGTATCGCCAATATCTCGAGGCCGGCGCCGATGGTTCAGGACTGCTTGACGTGTGCTTCACGGCAGGCGTGCGCCGCTCTCATCATCACCTTAGGTTCGCGGCGGCCGCCTCCTCTCTGCGCGAGATGGCGGATCAACTTGCCAGCAACGCAGAACTCCCGCGCGGAGTAACCAAACTGGCTTTTGTCTTCTCCGGTCAAGGCTCGCATTGGAAGGGCATGGGTCAAGACTTGCTCCAGACGGAGCCCGTCTTTCGCGCGGTCTTTGAAAGCTGCGACCGTCTTTTCAAAAAGCACAGCGGCTGGTCGGTCCTCGAACAAATCTCCTCCGGGGAGCGGCTGCAGGAAAGTGACGTGTCGCAGGCCGCAGTGTTTTCCATGCAAGTGGCGCTCTCGGCGTTGTGGCGCTCGTGGGGGATTGAGCCGGACGCGGTGATCGGTCAAAGCCTGGGCGAGATAGCAGCGGCCCACGCAGCGGGGGCGCTCACCGTTGAAGCAGCGGTATCGGTGGTCCATCACCGCAGCCGGTTGATGAAGACTCTCTCAGGCCAAGGCAAAACCGCGGTCGTAGGGTTAGCGCCTGAAGCGGTGCGGGAGATTATCGGCGGCTGGGACGGCGAGCTTTCCATCGCCGGAAACAGCAGCCCGGAAAGCACCGTGGTCTCAGGTACGCCTGGCGCTGTTTCCGCCATGCTGTCGACTCTGGCGGAGCGGGGCATCTTCGCGCAGGCAATCGCGGGCGTGGATGTCGCCTTTCACAGTCCATACATGGAATCGCTGCGCGGCGATCTGGAAACATCGCTGAACGGAATCGAGTGTGAGCAGGCGCAGACGGCGATGATGTCCACAGTTACAGGCGGCTGGCTGAACGGGAACAAACCGGACGCGGCGTACTGGGGAAGAAATTTCTGCGAACCGTTTCAGCTGGCCGGCGCCCTCGAGGAATTGCTGCGCGAGGGATTCGATGGCTTTGTGGAGATCAGCCCGCGTTCCCTGCTGGTGGGGGAGATCCGTCAGGTGGTGAAACATGCGCAGGCCGAGGCGGCGGTCTTCGAGTCATGCAAGCGGGGAGAAAGGGAAAGCCGCACCATGCTCACTTCGCTGGCCGCGCTGTACAGCGCGGGACGGAACCTGCACTGGCCGGCGCTCTTCCCTACCGGCGGACGGCTGGTGAATCTGCCTCGATATCCGTGGCAGCGCGAGCGTCATTGGCTGGACCAGCTTTCCGGAGGATCGGCAGTCTCCCGCAACTCTTCGACGGGCCACCCGCTCCTCGGCGAGGCGATGGAGTCGGCGCTCCCCGGCGGGCATCGCCTTTGGGAACAGAGGATCGATCTCAATTCTCCGCATTACCTCTCCGGCCACAAAGTGCTCGGCACATGCGTGTTTCCAGGTGCGGGATACGTAGAAGCCGTCTTCGCCGCTCTGCGCGAGACTCGTCGCAACGCAAATCCCAACGCCGAAGTGCTGGAAGTCTCCGGCCTTCGCTTCCATGAAGGCATGGCGCTTTCGGCCGAATCCCAACAGCGCATGCAGGTTGCCTTTTCACCTGCTGCGAGTGGGGGCTACGACTTCCAAGTCAGCGCGCGCGGCGATACGACGGAGTGGACGAAGCACGCCAGCGGCAGGGCGTCAGTCGTGGCTGTCTCCGCCGGCGCGGTTGCGCTTGAGGACATTCGCAGCCGCTGCGATGAACCGGTGGACGGCAAGGAGCATTACCAGGCGATGTCCGCTCAAGGGCTCGAGTACACCGGAAATTTCCGGGCGGTAACCAAGCTCTGGCGTACTCGAGGCGCGTCACTGGCGGAGCTGGCATTGGATGCCGTCGTGACCGCGGAAGCTGCCGACTACTGTGTTCATCCAATTCTTCTGGACGCGGCGCTGCAGGTTGTGGCGGCTACGATGGATCCGGGCGACGGCATTTACAGCAATGAGAGCTATGTGCCCCAAGCCATCGACCGCGTGCGACTGTATTCAAAGCCGGGAACGCATACCCTCTGCGCGGCGCAATTGAAACAAGGACAGGCAGGAGACGATACGATCTGCGCCGATCTCCAGCTCATGGATGTTGAAGGGCAGGTCTGGCTCGAGATCGAAGGGCTCAAATTGGCCCATGTCGGCGCAGGTCAAGCGGGCGCGCGCGGCAAACTTGGAGATTGGCTGTACGATCTCTGCTGGGAGGAGAAGCCGCGCGCTCTGTCTTCCGCAGCCGCAAAGCCCGGATCCTGGACAATTTTTGCGGACGCAGGCGGATTTGCATCGCGGCTGACGGAGAAGCTGCGCCAGCGCGGGGTGACGTGCTTTATTGTTCCAAGCGATGACGACAATTTGGAGAAGCATCTTGCGCACGCCGGCGCCGGAATCGCCTACCTGCGCGGCCTGGATAACACCGACAATCCCTGCGACCTCCCGCTCCGGCTGGTGAAGACGCTTGCCGAGAACGGCGGCAAAGAGCCCGCGCTGTGGATGGTGACGCGGGGAACGCAAACTGCCGGGGGCGGCGTCGAGCGCCTCACTCCCGCGGCACAGCTATGGGGCTTCGCTAAAGTCGTGGCCTTGGAGCACCCCGAATTGAGCGGCGGAGTAATCGATCTCGGCCCGTCCGCCGATACTCCCGGCGAAACCGAAGACGAAGTCGAACGGGTGGCCGCTGAGCTGCTCTCCCCTGATTCGGAACGGCAACTAGCTTTTCGCGAAGGCAGGCGCATGGTGGCGCGGCTGCGTTCGTCGAACGATGATACGAAGACCGCTCCCGTTGTCTTACGCAGCGATGCCACCTATTTGATTACAGGAGGCCTGGGCGGACTCGCCTTGGCCGTCGCTCGCTGGATGGTAGAACGCGGCGCACGCCGCTTTATTCTGGCGGCGCGCACTTCCCTGCCGCCGCGCATCGAGTGGCGATCGTTGCCCGACGGACACCCGCTCAAATCGAAGGTGGATGCCGTTCGCGATCTGGAGCGGCTCGGCGCCTCGGTGCACCCGGCTACCTTCGACGTCGCCGATGCGGGCGCAATCAAGGCCTTTTTAGAGGACTTTGAAGCCCAGGGCTGGCCACCGGTTCGCGGCGTGATCCACGCCGCGGGCGTGGTCGAAGACCAACTCATGCTTCGCCTCGATGAGGAGAGCTTTCACCGCGTGCTGAGCCCTAAAGTTGCCGGCGCCCTGGCGCTGCACCAGGCAACGCTGGATCTCGATCTGGATTTCTTCACCCTCTTCTCTTCGATCTCCTCCGTCCTGGGCCAATTTGGCCAGGCGAATTATGCGGCGGGCAACGCGTTCATGGACCATCTCGCGCACTGGCGCCGGGGCCGCGGGCTGCCCGCAATCAGCATTAACTGGGGACCCTGGGCGGAAGTCGGACTCTTTGCCCGGCTCGACGGTGTCGATCGAAGCGGCCGCTCCGGAGTCTTCCCAATGCTTCCGCAGCAGGCTCTGCAGGCAATGGAACGTATTCACGCCTTGGCGCCGGCGCAAAAAGTTGTGGTCAGCGCAGACTGGAGCCGGATGCCGCCCTCGCCGCTGCTCTCCGCGATCGCGCCGGCCGGCAACTCATCCGTTCGCTCGGCTGAGGACGAACAGGCAGCCGCCACCATGCTGCTGGATTTTTTGCTGGCGGACCCCGCTGAACGCAGAAGGCGGCTGGAGGAATATTTGTCTACGCTGGCCGCTCGCGTCCTCCGGCTCGACATCGGCAAGCTCGACACGAAGCAACCGCTCACGGCCTTTGGCATGGACTCGATCATGGTTGTCGAACTGAAGCACCACATCGAAAAAGATCTGAACCTGAGCATGCCGATCGTGGAGTTGTTTACCGGTTCGATAGTGAAACTGGCCGAGCAACTTGCCGGCAAGCTGGCGAACGATACGCAGTTGGAAGATCTCCTCAACCAAGTCGAGAGCATGTCGCCGCAGGAGATTGAGGCGCTCCTCAGCGAAACAAAAGATCAACAGGGGTCTTAGCGAATATGAAGGATCTCAACAAACGAATTTCAGCCCTGCCGGAAGAGAAACGGAAGCTGCTTGCCCGGCTGGTCTCAAAAGAAGCCGAAATGCGCAGCGCGGCGGCCAATGCCGATGAAGCCGCTGCGCGGCCGCCGGAGCACTCGCTGCGGGAGGAGTACGACGTTGTCATCATGGGTGGCGGCCTGGCGGGGCTGACGTTGTCGCTGCAATTGCGCCGGGAGCAACCGGGCGCCAGCATCCTGGTCGTCAACAGCAGCAAGTATCCGGCGCCTGAGGCGGCACATAAAGTAGGCGAGTCGTCCGTAGAAATCGGAGCGCACTATTATGACACCGTGCTTGGCTTCAAGGAGCACCTGGAAGACCGGCAGCTGCGCAAAATGGGCCTGCGGTTTTTCTCTCCCAGCAACGGCAACCGCGATCTGGCGCGACGGGTTGAGTTAGGGCCCTTCGAGAACCATATCCTCCCCATCCCGAGCTACCAGATCGACCGCGGGCGATTTGAAAACGTGCTTGCGGTACAGGCCGGCAGGGAGGGCGTAGGATTCGTCGCTGAATGCCGCGTCAGCGGAGTAACGCTGGGTGAAAACGGTGCTGCGCATGTCATTGAGCTGACGCGAGGCGAGCAAGTTCAGTCAGTGAGGGCGCGATGGGCGATCGACGCCTCAGGACGCGCCGGACTGCTTCGCCGCAAGTTGGGTCTGACCAAGCCCTCCGAACACAATGTGAATGCGGCATGGTTACGCATCAAGCTGCCTATCGACATTGAAAAGTTCTCCGATGACCCACCGTTCCGCAAGCGGATGCTGACTGGTTTTCGGCAGTACTCCACCAACCACCTGATGGGCCGCGGCTACTGGGTTTGGCTCATCCGCTTGGCCTCCGGCTCCACCAGCGTCGGCATCGTGGCGGACCCGCGGTTACACCCCCTGGCAAACTTCAACCAAGTGGATCGTTTTCTCGATTGGCTGGATACGAACGAGCCGCAGGTAGGCGATCTGGTTCGCGGTAAGGCTCACCTGATCCAGGATTTCCTGGCCATCAAAGGATTGGCGCATACCACCCAGCAGGTATATTCCAAGGATCGTTGGGCGCTCATCGGTGACGCCGCTCTCTTTACCGATCCCCTCTATTCGCTTGGATCGGATTTCATCGCCATGGGCAACACCCTGGTCACCGAGATGGTGCGCCATGATCTGGCCGGCGGCGACCTGACAGAACATATAGATCTCTTTAGCTGGCTCTATCTGGACTTCCTCTACGACAGCGGAATCCGTATTTTCCAGGACCAGTATCCGCTGATGGGCAATGCTCAGGTCTTCGTCGCTAAGGCGCTCTGGGATATTGTCTGGTATTGGGCCACTATCGGTCCGGTCTTCTTTCACGACAAGATCGCCGATGTGGCGTTCATCCAATCGATAAAGAAGGAATTGGTCTACTTCCAGGTTGTGCAAAGGAAGATGCAGGACTTCTTCCGCGCCTGGGACGAGGCCACAGAAGAAGAAGCCTACGCCGACGCGTACGTCGACCTGACCCAGATTCCCTTCATTTATCCATTGGTCCATATGGAAATGGATGGCGGATTCGACGACGACGCCCTGCGCCAAAAACTCCGCGACAATGTGAGCCTGCTTGAGACCGTCGGTGCAGAAATGCACCGCGCCGCTTTCGGCACGCTGCCCGGCGCTCCCATGACCGATTCCGGAATGACGCTTGAAGAGCATTTCGAGTGGGCGGCAAAACGGGCCGATATACGCGAGGAGCTGCAGCGTGCGTGGTTGACAAAAAAGCCGGAGGACGCGATGGCCGAAAGTCAGATGGTATAGAGCCAAACCAAGATGACGAATCTATCTGAGAGGATCGGGGCGCTGGGGGCTGGGAAGCGCGAGTTGCTGGTCAAGGCGCTGCAGAAGCAGATGGACGAGCGCCTGCGCGAACCGGAGATTGAACGCCGGCCGCCCGCCCACCCGCCCACCGCGACCTTTGATGTGGTAGTTCTCGGTGGCGGCCTCGCGGGACAAACCCTGGCGCGCCAAATCCAACGTGAGCGTCCTTCGACTCGGATCCTGGTAACGGAACTGCGTCCTCATCCGGTCAAGGAAGCGGCGCACAAGGTTGGCGAATCGACGGTTGAAATCGGAGCCTATTACTTCTCCAAAGTGCTCGGTCTCGAAGAGCACCTGCTGAATTCGCAATTGCGCAAAGCCGGGCTCCGATACTTTTTCTCCCACGGAAACAATGAAGACGTCGCCAGCCGGGTTGAGATGGGCGCCTCCTATTTTCCTCCGGTGCCGAGTTATCAAATTGATCGCGGGCGTTTCGAAAACTTTTTAGCCGAAGAGAATATCCGGCTGGGGGTAGAGTTTCGCGATCGATGCAAGGCAGCGGAAGTAACCCGGGACGGCGAAATGCATTGCGTGCGTCTGGAGCGAGACGGCGAGGCCTTTTCCGTCGCCAGCCGATGGGTGATCGACGCCTCAGGGCGGGCGGCCCTGCTTCGGCGTCAACTCGGCCTTTCTCGCGAATCCGGCCACAAATGCAACGCGGTCTGGTTTCGCATCGCAGACCGGATCGATCTCGACGAGTGGTCCGATGCCGCCGGCTGGCAGACGCGGCTTCCCAAGGGCTTAAGGTGGCTGAGCACCAACCATTTCATGGGGCGCGGATATTGGGTTTGGTTCATCCCGCTCGCGGGTGGAGCGACCAGCGTAGGAATTGTAGCGGACCCGGAGTTACATCCACTGGATGAAATGCGCTCCTTCGAACACGCACTGGAGTGGCTAAAGCGGCATGAGCCGCAATGTGCCCGCGAAGTTGGGAGCCGCCGCGACAAACTGCTCGACTTCCTCGCATTAAAGCATTATGCCCATGGTTGCGCGCGCGTGTTTTCCGGCGATCGCTGGGCGCTGACCGGCGACGCGGGAATCTTTACCGATCCTTTCTATTCGCCGGGCAGCGATTTTATCGCTATGAGCAATACCTTCATCGCAGACCTGGTCCGGCGGGACCTCAGTGGAGAAGAGATCCTCCGCCGCGCCAACGACTACAATCGCGTTTACCTCAATACCTACGAGTCATTCATTACCATTTACCAGAACCAATATCCGCTGATGGGAAATCCGCACCTGATGGCGGCGAAGATCGTATGGGATTTTGCCATCTACTGGGGATTTCTCACACTGCAATTCCTGGGCGGCCGGCTGTGCGATCTCGAACTACTGGAGCGTGCAGGGAGCATTCTGCAGCGGGTCAACCATCTCAATGCCCGCGCACAGGCATTTTTTCGGGAGTGGGACAAGCTTGGCCAGCAAGCGTGTGAACCCGCGTTCATCGATGTGTTGGGCGTGGACATCATGAGGCGGCTCCACTACGGCCTCGAAGACAACTTGCCGGGCGACGCCTTGTTGGAGCGTTTTAAAGAAAATTTAGAGCTGTGCGAATCACTCGCAGCCGCGATTTTCCACGAGGCGGCGCGCTTGCTTCCCAATGTGCCTGGTGCTCTCGTCAATCCTTACGCGATCACTCTGGACTTGGCTGAAGGCGATTTGTTCGATCCTGACAAGGCGATTGCGGTCGAGCAAGTGGCGGCTGCAACCATGGAGAGAATCCGCCTCCGTTTCGCCGAACATACGGTCATGAACGTGGATGGGGCGTATGCAGACTGACGCCATCGAAGCCGGTCTATCGCGCCGGCTGGCGGCGCTCTCGCCGGGCCGGCGAGCCATATTGCAGCGCCTGATTCAGGCCGGCGCCGCAGACGCATTGGCGTTGGACGAAATTCCTGTGCAACCGCGAGACCAAAGACGGGAATTTCCTCTTTCCGCGGCCCAGGAGCGCATGTGGTTCAATCACCAATGGAGCCCGGATCAGCCGCTCTACAACGAATCCTTTGGACTCATCATCCGCGGCGCTCTGAATACGGAGGTGCTCCAGAGAAGCTTCGATCTCCTGATGGCGCGTCATGAGATCTTCACCGTCACCTTCCACTCCGCCGAAAGAGGATTCTTTCAACGCATCGGCAGCGCTGTGGCGCCGCGGATGGAGCTGCACGATCTTCGTTCGATGGAGGAGCCGCAGCGGGAGGCTGCATACCAAGCCGAATCCCGGCGCATGCTGCGAGAGCCGTTTCGGCTGCAATCCGGGCCGTTGTTTCGCGCCGGTATTTGGATTATGCGCGAAAGCGAATACCGGTTGATCTTCGCCATGCACCACATCATCTTCGATGGCTGGTCGGGGGGAATCTTCCTGCGCGAACTGCTTACTGCATATAAGGCAATGGCCGAGGGGCGTCCGCCCGTATTGCCTCCCTTAGGGGCGCAGTATACGGATTTCGCCGTGTGGGAGCAGGCCCAGGCCGAGCAGTCGCCCGCTGTTCTTAACCGACAGCTCGACTATTGGAAAAGTCAGCTCGACGGCGTGCAAGGTCCGCCGGCGCTCCCTGTTGACCGGCATCTTCCCGAGGGCGAAGTGCATGCGGCTGGGCGTGAAGTTTTTCTGTGCCCTCCCGCCTCGATCGAAGCGCTGAAGACGCTGGCTAAGGAATCAGGCGCAACTCTCTTCATGGCGCTTCTGGCTGCTTTCAAGCTGCTTCTGGCCCGGTACTCGGGTCAGGAAGACATCGTAGTGGGGATTCCCACCACCAATCGCAGCCACAGCGCTTTGCGCGAGATGGTGGGCGCATTCATCAACACCGCCATTTTGCGCACAGACTTTTCCGGAGATCCAAGTTTTCGCGAGCTGTTAGGCCGGATTCGCAATACTACTCTCGACGCACAGGCCAACCAGGAAGTGCCGCTCCAGCGGGTGGTGCGTCTTCTCGATTCCAAAGGCGATCCAGGGCGCTCGTTGATACGCGTGCTATTCGATCTGCAGAGGAAACCGGCATGGCTCTTCGATTCTCCAGGGCTTTCGATCGAGCCCATGGAGGTCGGCAGCGGAGTGGCAAAGTTCGACATCGTGCTCGCGCTCGAAGATACCGATGTGGAACTCAAGGGCATGCTCGATTACGATGCGGAGAAATTTGAGGCCGCAACCGCCCGTCAACTGGTGCAGCATTTTCTGGCGTTGATCGAGTCGGCGGTAGCTCAACCAGAGATCCCGGTGAGCCGGCTGTCGATGCTTAGCAGCGAAGAACTGGCCCAGGCTGTGTCGCGTGGGGTTGACACATCCGGTCAAATCCAACCCGTTGCTTGCGCGGAGACGATCGCCCGCGCGCTCGAGCATCCTGAGGCACTGGCATTGGCGGATGGACGCGCGGCCTTGACCTATGGTCAGCTGCACGGGCAAGCAATGCGCTTGGCGGCGTTTCTTCGCCGGCAAAATATTGGGCGTGGAGAGCATGTTGCCCTGTTGCTGGCCTCGGGCGTGGATTTCGTTACGGCGCAACTTGCGGTGATGATGACCGGCGCTGCGTCAGTTCCGATCGATCCGGGTTATCCCGCAGCTCGCGTCGAGTTCACGATCCGCGATTGTGGAGCGAAATTTGTGATTGTGAACGGCCAATCGCCGAAAGCACTGCCTAGCTCGGTGATTGCAATCGACCCGGAGCGCGACTGCCCGCCGGCCGGATCGAGCGAGCTGGGCGGCAGCTCCTCTCATTCGGCCAGTGATCCGGCGTACGTGATCTATACTTCCGGCTCTACAGGGCAGCCCAAAGGCGTTTCGGTTTCCCATGGCGCCCTGGCGAACCTCATCGCCTGGCATCGCCGTGCATTCGAGATCACCAGCCGGGACAGCACCACGCAGATAGCGTCGGTCGCATTCGATGCTTCGATCTGGGAAATATGGCCGTACCTTGCAGCCGGTGCGAGCATTCATTTTCCCGCCCGCGATCTGATTGCGAATCCCGTAGGGCTTCGCGACTGGCTGGTAAAAAATAGCATTAGCATCTGCTTTGCGCCGACCCAGCTTGCCGAGGAAATGTTGGGGCTGCGCTGGCCGCCTACGGCGAAGCTCCGCTATCTTCTGACCGGCGGAGACCGCTTGCGCAAGAGCCCGCCGCCCGGTCTTCCTTTTCGTCTCGTCAATAACTACGGCCCTACGGAAAATGCCGTGGTAGCAACGTCAGGATTGGTTGCGCAGTCGGAAACCTGCACTACGCCAACCATCGGCCGCCCTATCGACAATGTATGGGCGAAGATCGTCGACCGCGCATTGCAACCTGTTCCGCTGGGCGCTCCCGGCGAACTCATCGTTGGAGGGCGGAGCCTCGCCAATGGCTACTGGAAGCAGCCTGGACTCACCTCTGAAAGATTCCTGAGGCTAGCGAATGGGGAGCGGGTCTACCGGACGGGCGATCTCTGCCGCTTCCGCCGCGACGGCGAAATTGAGTTCTGCGGCCGTATCGATACCCAGGTTAAACTGCGCGGATGCCGGATTGAGCTCGGCGAAATCGAGAGCGCCTTGCTGGCGCATGAAGGAATCCGCGACGCAGCGGCGGATATACGGGAGCTGGGCAACGGACAGAGAGGGATTGTCGCATACATCGTTGCGAATAACTCAGGGCCTGCGGCTGACACCCTTCGCGTCTTTTTGGGTGGCCGTTTACCCGGGTACATGGTTCCTTCAAGTTTCGTCCGCCTCGATTCCCTGCCGAAGACTCCGAACGGCAAGGTCGATCGTAGGAATCTCCCCCCACCCGCGGTCCAGGCACCCTCCGGCCAGCCGCAAATTGCGCCCCGCACGGCCACGGAAGCCAGAATTGCCGGCCTTTGGAAAAATCTGCTCAAGCTTGACTCCGTAGCAGTTACACATAATTTTTTTGAGCTGGGCGGCGACTCTATATCGGCGACCCGGCTCGCGACCCGCATGAGGGAAATATTCTCGGTGGAACTGCCTCTGGCGCAAATGATGCGCGCGCCTACCATCGAGGCTCTTGCTGAGTTCGTCGACGCCGCGCGCCACAGCGCGGAAAAACTTCCCGACGGGGTGATTCCCTTGCGATCGCGGTCAGGCGGCGAATCGCTCCCGCCCCTGTTCCTCACGCCGCCTGCCAGCGGCAGCCCGGCCTGCTACATCGGGTTGGCCGAAGCGCTTATGGAGGACCGCGCGGTCTATGGATTTGAGGCAGCCGGCCTCGTCACGGGTAGCGCCATAGCGACCGTGGATGCACAGGCACGCCGGTATGTCGCGGCCCTGGAGTCCATGTATCCTGACGGGCCCTGTTTTATCGCAGGCTGGTCTCTCGGCGGTGCAGTGGCCTTTGAGATGGCATGTCAACTTCGCGAGGCAGGCCGCGAGGTCGGATACCTTGGGATGATGGATGCCGGCCTTCCGGAAAATGGCCGCTTGCCCGGAGGCGCTTCAATGATGGTGCCTCTGTGGTGGGCCATCTCTTATCCGTTTGTGGAGCATGTTCCACTCAACTATCGAACCATAAGGATGCTTTCCCAATGGATGGGCATCTCCCTTCCTGAGTCTTTGGGGGATATTTGGCGGCGGGGTCCGATGGCCGGCAGTCGCTTCGCGGCGGTGCTTCTGGCAAATGGCTGGCGGTCTCTCCGGGTTTTTCTCGCCAACATGAAAGGCTTCCGCACCTACGAGCCACGATCGTTCGACGGCAAGATCACTCTGTTTCGAACTGCTCAGGGCAGCGACCTCGATAGAGGACACGATTTTCTCCTGAAGAACCTCAGACGCTGGTGCTCTCATGTCGATGTCCACGAAGCTCCCGGATCCCACATGACATTGATGCTGGATCCAAAGCAGTCCGCGGCCTTCGCAGCGTCTTTCGACGCAACTCTCAACCTTGCTCTCAATGTCCCGGAAAATTGGAGAGTGACTCCTTGAGCACTGCGGAATTCAGTCAGCCTGGGCAGAACAGTCCCGGCTGAAATGAAAGATAGCGGGCTTGCTCGAAGCAAGCTCCCATGCGGTTCAGCATCCATTACAGAAAGGCAGGCGAAGAGTCCGATGGCAAATCCAATCAAGGTCCTGGCTATGGATGGCGGTAATGGCATCAATACAGCCATCTTGCTTTCACGTCTGGAAGCGGCAAGCTCCCAACAGAACTTCCTGAGTCAAACCGACATCTTTGCCGGGACCTCAGCCGGCGGCATCAATGCCCTATTCTTTGCGGCTTCGGATAATCCCACCGCCGCGCTCGCCCACATCCAGCAGTTCTGGAACGAGGTCAACCACAGCATCCTGGAAGGGCTTAAGGAGGATCAGGTGGTGCAGAAGGCGGTCGCTGGGGTGCAAAGCCATCCGCTGAATCCGCTCATGTCCGATCACTGGCAGGAAATCGGGGCGGAGATTTCCGCACCGTCCTGGGGGTCGGCGAGGCCATTGTGGGATGGCGATCTCTGTTCCTGAATGACATTCTCAAAAAGTTTCTTATCAAATATTTTGGCGAAACCAAGACTCTCAAGTCTCTCAAAAGAGGCGTGGTTATCGTAACTTTCGAATTGGACAATCGAAAGCTGGGGATCGATCGGAGCTGGATTCCAAGGCTATTCACCAACCTTCCGTACACGCCTCCCGGGCCGCACGGCGCCATGAAGAAGGGAACGCAGCCCGACATGGACGAGAGAATGTCGACCTGGCCATGCGCACCAGCGCAGCGCCTCTGGAGCTGCCGATCTACCAATCTATGCAAGGCTGCTCGGACAAGTCCGGTTACGTGGACGGCGGTCTGGTGGCCAACAATCCGGCCATGATTGCGCTGGCATCGATAGTCGGAACTTGGCGGTGGAACAACACGGCATCCCGCGCAATCCCCGGCGAAGTCGCTCTCGCAGATCCATTTGCTCTCGGTAGGAACGGGCCGCAATCTGGTGGGTACGGCCCAATTCCTCGATCCAGAATTCACCAAAGGATCTGCACCCTGGGGATATCGGCAGTGGTTGTTGGATCCGACCAACCCGCTGGTGCTGATCGATGCATTTCTTCAGGCCGGAAGCGGAGCTGTGACCTGGGAGTGCGGTATTTCCTCGGAGAACGTCATTTCCACCGCCTGGATGTTCCGCTGAAGCAGATGTGCGTGCCTAACGATCCTGAAACGGAAGCGCGGGTAAAAAGCGCGGGCGAGTGGCTTGATACCACCGCCTGGTTCACCGAGGGTGCGCGGGGACTGGCAGCCCTTTGATCTCGAGGCGGGCAGTTACCAGTGCGGTGACTGCCCGCTTCTTTGACTGAAAGCGTATGCCCCAAGGGAAAGAAAGCCTCATCAGCGTTGTGATGTCGACTCAGGCAGAGGTGAACCTGCCTGCGCCCGCAGGGGCGCCTGGGTCGATGCTCTCTTTCGCCATTGAATCGGTTGTCTCGCAAAGCCATCCGGAGTGGGGACTATGGATGTCGGCGGCCATTCCGAAGACCACCAGGTTGGCGATGCGACCGCAGAACTCGTCTCTTCTTTTCACGACCAACGGATACCTTACCAAAATCTCTCCCGGCAAAATGGCGCCGCCAACTCTGAAGTCGAGTTCAAGCGGCGCGGAGCGCAGCTTTCGCATGGGGACCTGCTGGCTTTCCTCGATCCCGGCAATGCCTTTGAACGGGAACCCTGCGCCGCTGTGTGGACGCGTTCGATGACGGCAGAGCCGCGCTCGACCTGGTCTATTGCGACTCTGGCGTCCTTTTTTTCACAGGTGAGGCCAATTCAAAGGATCTCCTGCAGAAGGCGGTTGAGCTGCCGTACCACTTTCTAGGCGCGCTCTATGGAGAAAAATTCTCTATGGATTTGAAGGAACAGCTCTCGCCGCCGCTGCCGATCGCGCCCTTCGCCGGCATGCCTTACATCCTAGGAAGCCGCCTGGGATGCGGAGGCAAGGAAATCGCTGGAGCGCCACTGCTTTATTGAGCTCTCCGATGCGGTGATAACACGGAGCGCATACGACGCCGCGGGTGGAATCTGCGATCTGCCTCCTCTCGATTGGCGTCTGTGGCGTGGTGTGGTACGCGCGCGGCGGGGCCGATTCGTTCATCTTCCCCATGTAGGCGTAAGCTATACCACTGCCGACCTCACTCAACACCGGCAACATTATGCGCTGGGTGTGATGGCGAAACTGGACCTGCCCTTCGATTTCAATAGCCATCGCGGACAACTGGAACGGCATCCAAAGGTAGCCGCTGCGGGCATACACTCGCGCGGAGTTTGCCATCGCGTGGCGGCGCGCCGCGCGTCCTTTTCATAAGCGAGGCGCTGGCCATTTCTCACGTGGCGCGTCCGTCGCTTCTGGCGGCGCACCCTGTGCGGGCAGGGATACCGGGTTTGCCTGGCGCGCGATCCTCGCTATAGCAATCTGATTGCTGAAAACGGTCTCGAAGTGGCCGATCTGAGAACATACACCAGTTCCGTTGTTGAGGAACAACTGACGCGTCAGGAACCGGTTCACGATGCGGAGACCCTCGACCGCTACGTTCAGGAAGACCTACGCGTCTTGCGCGCGTTCAAGCCGGATATCGTGGTGGGCGATCAGCGCCACTCCCTCGCAATCAGCAGCCGGTTGGCCAAGGTAGCCTACATCAACATAGCCGACGCCCACTGGAGTCCAGCGGTCAACAGTCAATATGAGTTCCCCAACTCTCCGCTCTCCGGCATACTCAGGGGATGCCGCGTATTGAATTTGATCTTCCAGGTCATTCAACCCCTGGCCTTCGCCTATCAGGCGATTCCCCTGAATGATGTCCGTATGAAATACGGCCTTCCGGGAATCAGTCCGGATATCAGGGTATGCAATACTTCACAGAGATTCCCGTTGTATCGAACGATCCGGGGCTGGTTACCCTCAAGCAGCAAGTACCACCGAAGCAGATGTTTATCGGCCCAATTATGTGGTCTCCCACCGTGGAAAAACCCGAATGGTGGGGATCGCATACCGGAGGACCGGCCTATCGTCTATGTATACGTAGGCAGCACTGGGCGGCCCGATCTGCTGAGCGCCCTCTTCAACGTTCTCGAGCGGTTACAGCTCACCGCGGTCGTAGCCACGGCAGGCCGTTGGAAACCTGAACCAATCCCGGCGAGGGGGTGCCGCCGATTTCCTTCCTGGTAGCGAAACCGCGGCCCGCTCGCGGCTTGTCATCTGCAAATGGGGGCACGATGTACGGACAACAAGCCTTGTGCGCCCGGCACTCCTTATCTCGGATTGATATCAATCTAGAATAAATGATGTTTTCTACGGTTGTCCGCAAAGCATCCGCATGCGAATTGCTGCGCGAAGGCGACGTGAACGAAATGACTTTGCGCCCCATGATCCTCAACATGTTGGCCCCAGGAGAAGTACCAAACCGCCGCCAAGCGTCTTGCGGCGCGCACTGAGAACCCGAAATCATGAGCGAGCTGGAAGCGGTAGTCTGCTCGATGCTCCGGGAGCAGGCCGCCGGCAACTTTACGCATAGAACACAGGCCGTGGGATAGGACGCCGCAGATGCCAATGAAGATTTCCGGTAAAGCTGCTTGGCCGCCCCGGCCATCGCCGGAAAGGATTCTCGTCTCGACACCCGGGCGAGGTTAGCATTGCGAATGTCGAGGAAAGAGAGATGGCCGCCCGAATTGGCGGCATCTCATCTGAGGAGCGTGTGACCTCTATGCCGGGAGCCGGAAATGCAGAGCCACTCAACCAGGAGTTAAGCGGCCGCCATCGGAGCTCGATTGTCGCGCTCTACCGGCGGCGGCGGCTTCGTATCGGCTTCTATTTCGCGCGAGTCGCGATCCACTTCCTTTGGTGGGACTACGTCCTTGAGGTGGCCTTTACTGCGCGTTTTTCGCAGTCCCTGGGTTCCTTCGCTGGCAGCGCCTTCCAGGAACTCGGGGAAGAGCTGGCGCTAGATCTCCAGGGCCTCTGGATCAAGCTAGGCCAGTTTCTCAGCACTCGTGTCGATGTCTTTGCCGATGGAAATCACGCGGCGGCTCGAGTCGCCCGTCGCGACGAAGTTCCGCCGGTGCACAGCGAGATCATTTTCGAGCAGATCGAGGCCGGCTTGGGCCTTCCCATCGAAGAGGTTTTCACCTCAATATCTTCCCGGCCGATTGGCTCGCATCTTTGGCGCAGGTCCACCGGGCGCAAACCATTGCCGGCGAACCGGTGG
>CAVPKQ010000021.1:0-44506 GCA_963705665.1 uncultured Acidobacteriaceae bacterium
GATTTACTGCCGCGGAGGGTTCACGCTGAAGCGTATACGGAGGACGAGGTTGGGTCTGTTGCCCGGTGGAGATTGCCGCTCCTCAAATCTAGCAGCAGCAAGGGTAGTAGAATGAGCATTCTACTGCCTCCAATGCGGCGAAGGATGACCGGCAAACGCGATAAACGGGAAGCGATCCTGAAGGCGATGCTCGATCTGGTCGTTGAGCGCGGCTTTCATAATGCGCCCATGTCCGTCCTGGCGAAGAGGTCCCGCGCGAGTCCGGGCGTCATTTATCACTACTTTCCGAGCAAAGACGACCTGATTCACGCCATTTATGAGCGCGTGGCGTCGATCAAGCACGAGGTCTTCTTCGAGGGAGTTTCCGCAGACGAATCCCCCCGCGAGGCGCTTTTGCGTGTCTGGCTCAACGCCTACCGTTTCTATCGCAGTCATCGGAAGGAGACGCGCTTTCTCGATCAGTATCTGAACTCGTCCTACTGCAGAACCGGCTATGAAACAGCGGCAAAGTTCGCGCATCCCGAGAGTGCGCGCATACTCAAATGGCTGCAGCCGAAAAACAAGGGCGGAATCCTTAGGAACCTTCCGCTTGAGGCAATTGACAGTCTCACCCTCGGCCTAGCCGCCAGCCTGGCAAAAGCGCCCAAGCCGTTTTCGACAGCCACGCTCAAAACCATTGCAGAAACGGTCTGGAACGCCATTGCCGACGAATAGGTGAACAGAGCGACAGATTCCCGGGAACTTTTTCTGAATCTTGTAGAACGAACGTTCGATCTATTACCTAAAATCTGTTTCGCGAGATGGATTCGAGCAGGAACAGAACCGGCGGAGACAAAGATGAGCAAAGTTCTTGTTACAGGCGGATCGGGTTTCATTGGCAGCCACGCCATCGTGCAGCTTCTCGCGGCGGGCCATCAGGTGCGGACCACCGTACGAAACCTGAAGCGCGAAGGCGATGTACGCGCCATGCTGAGGAACGGCGGCGCCGAGCCCGGCAGCCGGCTCTCCTTTGTGGCAGCCGATCTCAGAAGCGACGCAGGCTGGGCCGAGGCTGTAGCCGGCTGCGAGTACGTGCTGCACGTGGCGTCGCCTCTTCCGCCGGCCCTCCCCAAACACGAGGACGATTTAATCGTGCCCGCGCGGGACGGGGCGCTGCGGGTGTTGCGGGCCGCGCGCGATGCCGGCGTGAAGCGGGTTGTGCTCACCTCTTCGTTTGCGGCCGTAGGCTATGGCTACAAACCGCAGATCGCGCCCTTCGACGAAACGAACTGGACCCATCTCGATGGTGACGACGTGGCGCCCTATACGAAATCGAAGACTCTGGCTGAGCACGCGGCGTGGGATTTTATCGCCAAAGAGGGTGGCGGCCTGGAGCTGTCGGTCGTCAATCCTGTGGGAGTGTTTGGGCCGGTGCTCGGGCCTGATTATTCGGCCTCGATTCTGATTGTGCAGCGCCTTATGGATGGCGCACTGCCCGGCAGCCCAAAGCTCTCTTTTGGAATCGTCGATGTGCGGGACGTAGTAGACCTGCACATCCGCGCGATGACGCTTCCTGCGGCCAAAGGCGAGAGATTCCTTGCGGTCGCCGGGGATTTTCTCTGGATGCGCGAGATCGCTCGGGTCCTGAAAAAGCGCATGGGATCGGATGCCAGACGAGTGCCGGCGCGAGAACTGCCCAACTGGATGGTGCGCTTGGCGTCGCTACGCGATCCGGCGATCAAGCTGATTCTGCCTGAGCTCGGCAAACGCAAAAACGCGACCAACGAAAAGGCCCGGCGGATGCTTGGCTGGACTCCCCGGTCGAACGAAGAAGCCCTTACCGCGACCGGCGAGAGCCTCGTGCGGCTTGGGCTTTTGAAGGACAGCCCGAAACGCGCCTCCTGACCCGCTGTGCGATTACAGCTTCTTCGGAGGCCCCACCAAGACCAAACTGCTGCCCTGATATCACTGGTAGAAATCAAGGCCGTGGGCTGCAACACTCATCGCAAAGCGTCGAGATGGGCTCCTTCTCCAGCAGATGCTGCCTCAAGATGGCGGCCTTCTCTTCAGGCGTGTAATGCTTCCGTTGCTTCTTCATGCGTTCTCTCCTTTACCTTACCGGGAGAACGCCTTCTCCATTTCCAGCACAACCGGAACAACTGCTGAGTCGCCTTCTCTTCAGTAATGATAGGAATGATGTGCAGAGTCGCCGCGCCCGAATGCCGGGGAAGGGGGCGATCACGGAAGTTCAGTGAGCCCGCAGCCGTCATGATCCTGTAACATCTGCTGGAGTATCGTCGCTTTCAGAAAACGCAACATTACAAAAACGTAAAGAAGCTGGAGGGACTAACAAAATGGCGATCTCTACGGAAGAGCTCGCGGGCGGCATTACCCGGGTCATTCTTGACGGCCGTCTGGACATCCAGGGCGCCGCTGCGGTGGATTTGCAGATGAACGTGATTGCTGGCAGCAAAAAGGCCGTCCTCCTCGATCTACAGAATGTCTCGTTCCTTGGATCGATGGGACTGCGCTCGCTTGTGGTGCCGGCGCAAGCCATCAGGAGCCGTGGCGGCAAGATGGTAATCTTCGGCCCCAACGAGCTGGTTGAGAAAGTCTTGAAGACCAGCAGCGTGGACACGCTGATCCCGATTCATCACGAACTCGAAAGCGCTATGGCCGCTTTGCGATAGCGGGCAGTCCACGCGTTCGCGCAATGTGATTCGCGTGACGCCTAACCAATGCGTGCCAAATGCAGGAAAGACCAGCTGTCTTTATGACTGCGAACGCCACGGACACCCCCGGAGAGTGCATGACCTTGAGCAGTTCGCTCTCCGACTTGGGACTGATCCCGCCGTGGATTGAACGCCTCGCCGCCCCCTACGCGATTCCCGAAAACACTCGGTTCGCGATGGAACTGTGCCTCGAAGAAGTCCTCTCGAACGTCATTCGCCACGGCTACGCCGGCAAGCCCGGCCGCCACATCTTCGTTCAATTCTCAAGTCCGCGAGAAGGTTATTTTATATTCGTCGTCGAGGACGAAGCTCAGCGCTTTGATCCTCTCAGCGTGCCCGAACCGCCGTGCTCGGTCAACCAAGCACAGGCCGGCGGCAACGGCATTCGTCTCCTCCGCCGGTTTGCTGACGCGCTACAGTATCAAGCGACGCCCACCGGCAATCGCCTCACGATTGGCTTCGCAGCCGGCGATTCCCCTGTCACTTCGAGTGCTTCTGCGCGCTGACCCCACCATATCGGAATGGTTCGCGCTACGTCGCTCAGGAACACCGATGGCCCGTAATCCGAGCAGACCTCTTCAGGTTAAAATTAAGCCTTGACATTCAAAAACAACCGCTTTACACTCGCCCCTTGCGAAAACTAGAGGTCGGAGTGACGGCGGCTGCCAGTCCTGAAGACGCTAGGACCAGCGCCTGAAGTATACAGACGCTCGTCAGTTTTCGAACTAAATTGCACCACTTTCAGGGCACCCCCCCGCCCTGGACTTTGCATTGACCCGGCTCTTGCCACTACCTATGAAGAAAGTACAGACCAGCAAGCTGCAGAATAAGTTGAACAAGCGATCTTTGCATTCGACGTTAAATACGTCATTTGAGGGGAAGAAGAACATGGCAGCAAAACCTGAATTAGCACCGACCATCACTGCGCAGACTATCAAAGCTGCACAGGAAACACTCAACAACGCCCCGTCAACGAGCGACGCACCGGGAGTCGATAAAATCCGCGAGTTGCTTTTCGGCAACCAGATGCAGGACTACGACCGCCGTTTCGACGTCATGGAACAGCGCTTTCAACAAAAGATGCGCGATCTGGAAGCAGAGTCCACTCGTGCCATTCAGAGCATGGAGTCCTCGGTGAAGAAACAGCTGGAATCGTTAGCCAGCCAGGTTCGGCAGGAGCAGGATCTTCGCGGGGAGGCGGACAAGGAGTTAGGCCGCGGCCTTCGGGAACAGATCCAGGGATTGGAGAAGCACCTCAGCAAGGTTGCCGACCAACTGGCCAGCCAGGACCGGGACTTCACTGAGAGATTGAGCCACGAATCGCAAACGTTGCACGAAGACATCCGACGCCGGAACGAAGACACTCGCGCGGCCATAGAGCGGATGCTTGCTGAATTGATGAATGTCAAAACCGATCGCAGTCTGCTGGCCGGTCTATTCGTTGAAATTGCCCGATGCCTGAATCAGGACACGACGGTGAGGGCGAACGGAGGCAGCGGCCAGCGATCCTGAACCGGGTGGCCCGCCCCACGCCGGCTTTGAACGGAATATCGCGATCGGAGACACCGTGATTTCTAGTGTTTCCCTGCTCGACAGGGACAGTTCGGATACCCCGTTCTTACAGTCCGATGATGCCCGCGCCAAACGGCTCGCCGTGCTGCTATTCGAGGTAGCGCGCAGCCTGGATCACGACCTGGCGACGGCGCTCCCCAGGCTCGAAGGGGATCCGAAACTGGAGGCGCTGCGCAGCTTGATTCTCGAGGAGGATCGAGCCGCGATCGCCAGGCTGCAGCAGAAGTTTGATGATCCGAGGCAGTTCGCTGAAGCCATCAGCTCCGTCCTCGCCGACGCCTTCGCCCTTGCCGGATCGAGAGACGAACAACTCGCAAAGGTGCTGGCGCCAACCCTGGAGCAGGCGGCCCAGGCATCGATCCGCAAAAATCAAGGCGCCATGGTTGGCATCCTCTACCCCCTGATAGGACCGGCGATTCGTAAATCCATCGCCGAGTCTCTTGACGGTACGCTGCAACGCCTCAACCAATCATTCAAGCACAGCTTCTCATGGCAGGGATTGAAGTGGCGCCTGGAGGCGCTGCGCAGCGGAAGCAGCTTCGCCGACGTAGTGCTCAAACACACGGTGCAGTTTCGCGTCGAGCACGTTTTCTTAATTCACTCCAAGACCGGCCTTCTCATCGAGCGCGTAGCGGCGCCGGAGGTGACCGCACAGGATCCCCAGCTGGTGTCCGGCATGCTGACGGCCATCCAGGACTTCGTGCGCGACTCGTTCGAGGGAACCAATAAGAACGGGGGAGGCGGCATCGATACTCTGCGGCTTGGCGACCTGCTGTTATGGTGCGAAGAGGGACCATTCGCGTTCCTTGCCGCCGTCATTCGGGGCAATCCGCCCGAATCGCTGCATACGGTACTGCGCGAAACACTGACCCACATTCACGACCAATTCCGGAGTTCGCTGGAAGAATTCCAAGGTGACTCCGCAACTCTGGGAGACTTGGTCACGCCACTGGAAACTTGCCTGCAGCAACAGGAACGGCCGCGTGAAACGAAGTTGTCACCCTGGCTCTGGATCATGCCCCTGGTGTTGGTGCTTCTCGCCGGCGCGTGGGTGATTCATCGGACAATTGACCGGCATCGTGTCGACGAGTATGTCCAGCGGCTGCGTGAGGAGCCAGGCATCGTGGTTGCCAGCACCGAATTCCGCAACGGAAAATGGCAAATTTCCGGCTTGCGTGATCCCCTGGCCGCCGATCCCGCCGTAGTGCTGTCGCAATCGGGTTTGGATTCTAAACGTGTCGCCGGTCACTGGGAGTCGTACCAGGCGTTGGACCCGGCGATCGTTCTCCGGCGTCTTGCCGCCAGTCTGAATCCTCCGCCCTCAGTCTCTTTGTCATTGAATGGCGACACGGTACAAGTCACAGGAAGCGTTCCACAGTACTGGGTCGAGCGGGCGAAAATGCTGGTCGCGGCGCTGCCCGCGGGTTCTCCTAAGGTCGATTTCAGCGCCCTCCGCGACGTTCAGGATCCAGAATTTATTCGCCTGCGCGATGCTATCCAGGAGCATATTATTGGGTTCGATTCCAATGCAGACAGGCCCGCGCGGGGCCAGGACGCCAACCTGGATGCTGTTGCCAGCGAGTTCCGCCAACTGATGCGCGTGACCAAGCGTCTTGGTTTCTCTGTCCGCGTGATGATTTCCGGCCACGCGGATGCCGTCGGCAACGAAACGGCGAACCTATCCCTCAGCGCCGCTCGAGCCGAGGTCGTCCGCTCCATGCTCAAGGCGCGGGGCATCGCTCCGGAACTGCTGACCGTGCGCAGCGCCGGTCCGCTCGAACCCATGTCGGCTCCCAACGGCAGATCAACCGCCGCGATGAATCGGAGAGTGACATTCACCGTGATTACCAGCGAGTGAGAATCTTTATGCTTCAGAAGAAAGTTTGTCTGTTGGGGGGATTCGGGGTCGGCAAGACCAGCTTGGTTCGGCGCTATGTTAAAAGTATCTTTTCGGACGCATACCTGACCACCGTTGGCGTCAAGATCGAGAAGAGGATGGTGAACGTTGGCGCCGCAGATGTCGCTCTTATCCTCTGGGATATTGCGGGCGAGGACGAGGTCACTGGAATACGCACAAGCTATCTTCGCGGTGCTGCGGGATATCTCCTGGTCGTCGATGTCACGCGGAGTGAAACCCTCGAAGTCGGCAAGTCGATACAGGCTCGGGTAACTTCGGAAATAGGTTCTGTTCCTTTTCTGTTTCTTTTCAACAAGACGGATCTGAAGGAGGACTGGGACATCCCGGAACAGTCCCTCGAAGACTTGAAGGACGCGGGATACGTAGTTCTCCGGACCAGCGCCAAGACCGGTGAAGGAGTCGAAGAAGCATTTCAGCTGCTGGCGAAGCGCATGGTGTTGTGACCGATGCTAGATATACCGGACCGCATTTCAGAATGGCTACTGCTTCTCGTTAAGTCCCAGCGTTCCATAGCCTATCTTCTCATCAACAACGAACTGGTCCTGATCAAGACAGGCGGAGAGTTGGAATACTACGGACTGGCTGACATAAAGCAACAGCATTCCGCCTCCGATCAATTGCCATTCCTGGAAGGTCTGCTGCCCTTAGCGGAAACACCTTTTCTTTTGCAGTCCGTGGGAATGCCTAGCGGAAGTGTGGCGGACGTTCATCTTTTTGCCGACGAAGATATGACGTGGGTCGTGCTCCTCGACGTGACCGCGGAACATGACCATGCAAGGAAGATCCAGCAGAAGGCGTACGACATGACCCTGTTGAGCCAGCGCGAGGCTCGCCTCATTGCAAAGCTCGAGGCCGCGCACAAGGAGCTGACGCTGGCCCACCGCGACTTGGCCGAATCCCGTGATGAGCTTCTACGGGTCCACAACCGGCTGCGGCAGGAATTGCACGATGCCGAGCGCTATGTTCTTGCGATCTTGCCGGCGCCCGTCGCGGAGCCTTTCGCACTTGAGTGGCTCTTCGTTCCTTCCACGGAACTGGGAGGAGATTCCTTCGGTTATCACTGGGTCGATCGCGAACACTTTGCCCTTTACCTGCTGGACGTCTGCGGACACGGCGTCGGTTCGGCGTTGCTGTCGATCACGGTAACGAATACGCTCCGGTCCGGCGGCTTGCTGAACACCGATTTCCGCATGCCTGAAGCGGTACTGGCCTCATTGAATCAGGTTTTCCAGATGGAACGTCAAAACGATCTCTATTTCACCATCTGGTACGGTGTCTATCACCATCCTACAGGAAGGCTGAGCTATGCAAGCGCCGGGCACCCACCACCAATTCTGGTGAGCGGTGCAAGAGAACAGCGCGGCAAAGCGAAGCCGCTGTCGGCCGTTGGTTTTCCTGTGGGTCTCTTGCCGGTCGCCGCATACGAGCGCAAGGAGTGTAGCCTCGCCGGCCCCGCGCGGCTGTTTCTCTTCAGCGACGGCGCTTACGAAATCACGCGGCCGGACGGGACTCTGCTGGAATTAGCAGCTTTCGAAGAAGTCCTTACCCGCCCAGTTCCGGAAGGCGCATCGGAACTGGAAGAACTCCTCCATTTTGCTCAAAACGTCAACGGCTCAAAAGACCTGGATGATGATTTTTCAATAATAAAGATTACAATCTGACCGGCCGATCGGGGGGAGTTTTTGTACCGGGGCGAGTGAGAGCGTTTGATCGAAATCGGATCGGGAAAGTTTATGCAGAGGTTGTGTCCCCGGTGCGGTCAGCAACGGCGCTATTCGCCCTCAGACTTGTTCCGGGGGCGTTTGTCGTGGCGACTGTTGCGGAAGCCCAGTTGCGTCCGTCAGAGGCGGGCAAGTATTCAGCTGATTGTGGAGTAGGGCGCGGGCGGGGCAGACGGCACGTAAATGGGCTGGTAATGGACGCGCCTGCTTCTGGGACAAATGCCTGGAAAGTCTGATTTTCAGTAAGTTCCCTCAGCCAATCCGGCCCGTTTTGGGAGAACTCGTCCTATTGCTGTCGACCACCTCAGAGGAGCGATCTACCCTCTGGGATATTCCACCGAAGACGCCAAGGCGCGAACCATTCTCCTGAACCGAATGGATTGTGGCTAGCAAAGTCCGGGACAGGCGGCAGAGCACCATCTGGATGCGGGAGTGTCCCAGTATGGCAGCCAGCGTCACCAGATCAATCCCGGACATTGCCGCCCTGGTAGCCCAGGTGTGCCGTAGATCGTAAAGCCGGAAGTGGGCTACCTTGCTCGCCTTCACAGCCCTATCGTGTGCGTTGTTGACCTTGGGGACGGGTCTGGTGGGGTTCGTCTCGCAGGGGAACAGATAGGTGCCCGCGTCTGCGATGCGCCGCGCCAATATGCCTCGAACGGCGGTCGTAAGGGCGATCTGCCTCCGGGCTGCTTTGGTTTTTCCATGCGGATTGAACAGGTAGCCGGCAGAGAGATGCACATTCTCAGGCCGAATTCGGTAAACTTCTTCCGGCCGCATCCCTGTTTCGAGCATCAGCATTGCAATGTCCCAGAGTAAGGGCGCTGCAACAGCCAAATACTTTTCCTGCTCCGCATAGGAAAGCACACGCGTCTGCTCATTGTGCTCTTCGAGGAATTTAACTCGACTGACCGGATTGCGGAGCTGCACGTCCGCCTTCAATGCGTTATTGAAGAGAGCTTTCAGGCAGGCAAGTTCACGGTTCACCGTCGCCGGCCGGATTTTCTTCGAGATTGGCTTTCTTTTTTTGCCACAGCGGACAGTTTTGCTTTCTGCGGAACGAACTGCTTTGAACCGCTCCACCTCTTCCGGCGTAATCTTGTCGAGCGAAGCGTCCTTGAAATGCCGTAGCAGCGCCGCGCTGCTCACCAGATACCGCCGGTGCGTGGCCGGGTGCGCCTGATGTTCCCGCTCCGACCACGCGAGGAAATCTGACATCGCGCTCTTGAATGCTGGAATTTTCTTCCGCTCCGTAATCCCTACCTCGCCCTTTGCCAAGGCTGTTCGATGCGCCGCTTCGATCTGGCGGGCGATGCGCGGATTACCTTGTTTCGTGCTCTTCTGGATGTGCTTCCCTGCGAACAGGAAGTGAAACCAGTAAATATTGCCGCGCCGGAATATGCTCATTGTTGTCTCCTCTTCGTCTCTCATCCGGGTGACGCCCGGCCTCAGCGTATGTTGTGGTACTTATGTAATGCGTAATAATCGCGTGCCTGTTTTCGTCGGTGTTCCTTATATTCCGCACTTGCCCTGTGCTCCTGCTGCTGGCACTTTTCTTTGCAAAATCGCTGGTGATTAAAGCGCCGGAAAAACCATTCTCCGCACCTGCTGCAGGTTTGAAGTTTCTCAAGGACTCCCAGGCGGACCAGATCTAAAACGGTTCGATGCAGGCAAACTCGTTAACCGGCCACATCGGATCCGAAGGATCGTTCCGTTTGCCGGCGACCGTCCGAGAGAGATGGATTCCGCTTCCATGCAGCCATGTATGGGGATAGGCGCGGTGGCCCTTCAGTATCCGGTTGAGCTGGTCTTGCAAGCCAACCAGTTCGCGTTCGGGTCCGATGAGCCGCTTGAGACGTGCCCCGCGTGCATCCACCGAGATATCCATCAGGCCCTCGATTTTGGCCCGCATAGTGGCCGGCACTTGCATAACCTGCCCCCTGGGCCGGCCAACTGGCCTGAAATACTTTTTGAAATGCTTTCGCCTCCCCCGCCACATAGCCCAACTGCATCTTCGATACGAAGCCCAGAGAATTATGGGCGTAGGCATTCGCCAACGCCTCTTCCAAAGGACGGTGCGGATGCAATCCAAGACGTTCTTCGTAGACTCTGCACCGGTAATCGCGGTACAGGGGGCGCGGCGTTCCGAATGCTGCGGAAGCTATCTCCAAACTCGTAGCGGTCGACTCAGCTATGTGGTGAAAAAATTCGTGATGGAAAATAGTGAACAGCATGCACCGCAGCATTGACTCAACACTTCCCAGAAAAGCCAGTTGGTGGCCGCAGGTGTCGAGAAGACGGTTCGCATACCTAATTATTCTCGGCACGGAGATGTAGATTCCCCAGCGGCCGGCGTCGAGATGGAACGGCCAGTAACAGGCAATGGCATTCCATCCTACCGGGCTGAATTGGAAATCGATCACTCTGCTGCGGCCCGACTGCAGGTCTTGCCAAAGTCGTTCGATTGACTCCGGGCTGTTAGGATCGATCCCGGGTGGAGTCTGGCCTTTGTACATGCTCTTTATTGTCTGCAATTCGCGGCTGGTCTTGGCCTCGCACTTGTGGACAGGTACGCCAAGCAAGGCGCCTTCGGTGAGATCCGGCTGGACCTCTCCTTTTGTGGCCTCAATCTCGTAGTAGTCATCGACATTGAAGGTCAGACCGGACCGGGTCAGCCACGGCAGGCAGGAGTCCACACCGGTTGATCGCAGCTCGCGCAGAAGCGGTTGGTTAAATATCGAATCCTGGGATTGGACGAAAAGAGATCCCTGGTCTTCCGATCTTATGGTCATAATTGGTCGGCAAGCAGTTTAGCACCGCCTCCCGTTGCAAACCAGGGGTTCAGGAATTGGGTAGTGTCTGAAATGTGCGTTGATGGCGAGCGGATTCTCTCTTAAGACTTGAGGCCGGCCTTTTTTACTGCCTCCTCAACCTCGGTTAGGCCATCTGATAATTCGCTGAAGTCGATATTGCCTGTCGCGTCAATGTCCAGAACTGACCATCCCGCCACAGTTTCGTTTGGCGATATCCATGGCGCTTTCCAGCGTTCTACATATGCATAGCGCTTACCGTTTGCTTCGTTCTCAACGGTAGCCACATGACGGCCAATTAGTCCGTCGGCAAGGCCGATGACGCTTTTCGGGGTGGCGATTATTCTCATATATGCTGTCCTTCCTGGGGCACTTGGGCGACGGCAAAATTATCTCATTCGCGGCGTATACTAACCGGAACTTCTCCGTCCATTAGCTGAACTGATAGGCCATCAAAGGAAACTCGGAATCCGAGGTGACATTTCGTAATCGCCGTCGGGCTCTATAGCCAGTTGCACGGGGGATGACTTTTGAAACCGAATCTGTTCCCATCTCTTTATGCCCTTTCTTCGCTATCAGGCTGGTCATCGGGCCGCCCAGCCCATGCACCTGCACTGCCGGTGTCGTGCCAATCATGGTCGAGGTCGCCTTGCCGTAGGTCACAGCGCCGGGCGGAAGTTCAAGTTTCGAATTTTCCCGTTTTACTGGGGCTTTCTTGCGCACGCGCACCATTGCATCGGCGCCGTGAGAGCATACGGTATCCAGCCGTTCATCGAAATGCCCCGGCCATCGCGCCGGGCTTTTCGTTTTTTTGTGACGCCTCATTCTATCGGTTTTTCCCCAGTGGCCTGTTTCGACAGTAGTTCACGGTGTAGAAAAAGGTCGTCACTAAGACCGAGAGGGTCATCACAATTGAGGCGACCAGTGAAAACCAAAACAGATACCGCAGTCCCCAATGCTCAGCAGTGCCTAGGGCGGTGAATGCAGCGACCAATCCCCATAGATTTTGATTGAGATTGATTTTGAAGCTATCGTCTACGGACATGGCTACTCCGCTTCCTTACGAGGTCTGCCGCCAGCGTAGGTCTTACGCCGGGCAGCCAACTGGCGGAAGTAGTCGCTGCCCCGCTTAGCAGTTACAGAGCCGCCCTTCCGTCCCAAGGTGGTGGCTGCCGGCTCCTTGGCCAGGCTGAGCAAATCATCAGTGAGAGCGAGAGCAGCGCGAAGCAATTCACGGCACCGGGCGGTGCGGTTCTGCGGCAGATCCGTGGTGGAGAGGATAAGATCAGCTTGCGATAGCAGCTTTTTGAGCGTGCCGAGTTGAGCGCGACTCGATGCCATGCGCTCAACGATACGGCGGCAATTCCCGAAAAGCAAGCGCTCGCTGTTTTACTTTTCAACGCAGATTTCAGACACTACCAGAAATTGCGTGCTAGGGGCATCGCAGCCGGCGGCTTGCGCTTCAGCCGTGCTGCTACGGGCGGTCTGATCGGTTTTACAGGTTTCGCGATCCGTACCTTGTGAATTGTTCCGGTGGCATTCCAGTCGCGCGCCGAGCAAGCACGGCACTGCCTTGGCGGCCTCTGGCCTCGCGGGAGCCATTCGAACCCACAGCGATTGCACCGAAGAAATCGCACCGATTTGTAAAATTCAGCCATGAATTGTTAACCAAAGACCCGTCAATAATCATTTTCCGATGCACGGATAAGCAGTACAACTATTTTGCCCGGTACGAAGCCGGAGGCGCTTGCTTCGACCTATCCATGTTTGCTGGTTTCCGGTCAGCCGCCGGGGAATTACCGAAATTGCCAAGCCATAGATAACAGGATTGTTTGGACATTTTGCTAAAAGGGCTAGTTCCCAATTCTTGGGTCAAAATAAATTCACGAGATCGTTTGCCTTTGCCAACTCAATTGCGAGCTGTGTTGCTCGGAGCTGGGGGGAACTTTTTCTTGAGTCGTTCTCCAGTGGAGCGCCATTTGGGCGTGGTGGATTTTCAGATGGTATGTTCTCTACATGCCTCGAATTCCTCAGAGCTATCTCGATTGCGTCGTTTACTTATATCCAACTCACGAGGACGCGCAATTGGGAAGGCCTAAGGGCGGGACTGGTTTCTTGGTTGGTCTCACGGGCACGCGGAACGAGGATCTGAGAATTTACATAGTGACGAATGCGCATGTGGCTTCTGGATGCAGCGTCGTCAGGATTCATAAGAAGGGCGAGCCCTTTTTCCTTGAGATTGCATCCCACAAGTGGACCTCGCACCGCGACGGAGACGACGTAGCTGCAGCTCGCCTTGATCATCCGGAAATCGACAACCTTCCTTATGTCCACATCGATGCGTTAATCTCACAGGACTTTATCAAAGAATTTGGTGTCCGCCCTGGGATGGATGCCTTCATGATAGGCCGATTGACCGGTCGCGACGGATTGCAACAAACAAATCCATCCGTCCGATTTGGACATCTTGCCATGATGGCAGAACCTATACTGCGTGATATCGGCATAAGGCAAGAGAGCTTCCTAGTCGATCTGTGGTCTCTGTCGGGTAACAGCGGCTCTCCCGTATTTATTTTTGAGTCGCCCGAATATTTTCCGGGAGACACCGAGTGCAGATTCCATGACTTAAGACTTCTGGGAATAAATTGGGGATTCTATCGCCGTGAAGAAAAGGTACAAAATGGCCAGGGAAAGGACGCTAAAGATACTGGCTTATGGATCGACGGCAATTCTGGTCTTGCCTGCGTAGTACCAAGCTGGAAAATTGCCGGTCTTCTTGATGACATTGAGGAAACGCAAGAGGAACGCCTGCAGCAAAACTTGGATATACAACTGCTTAAGCCTCTTTGACGACGAGCTTAGGTGACGTCCGGAAGGCCGGTCTATCCGGCCGTCTCTTGCCTGAGAGCATCTCATTAGCAAGCTTGATAAAGCGCAATCCCGAGATCTGTGACGGTCATGAGATAGAAGATCGCGGCTCCATCCATACCGCCTGTAGGAGCGGCGCACTCTAATCGGGAGAGATTTGCGAACGATATACCCAGTTCCCTGGAGAGATTCGGTATGTCCCGCAAGCTGCCAGGATAAGGCCCTGGTGAATGCGGCAATTTTGAGGTGCCAACGGCGAGGGGACCTCCCGGAGGAGCTGCCAGGGTTGCCTTTGCCATTTCGGATAGATTCTTGACGTCGAACGCGGACATCCCAGCCAAGACTTCTACGTAGGCGGTCCGGAGGTCTCGGAGGCTTGGAAAAATTGCAAGCATCCTGCGAGAAAAAACAAGACCGGGAAAATTTTTTATATGGCTAACGAGGTGGTTTGGGCGGCCCTGTTTCTGCTCCCCACCCCCTGCCCGGACGGGGAATCGGCGATGTCCGGATTTCGGCTCGACGTTGAAGGAGCGGACCCAGGACGCGCCGGCTGCGGGCGGACTCTCGACGAACCTTCTGGGCTTGTGTGATACGGCGCGATGATTGCGGAGAGTTGGCTGGGTCGCGCAGAGGTGAAGAGGAGGATTTCGGGAGTCGGCGAGCCTCATACTACCTTTTCCCGAATCGGCAAGCTTCATTAGCGGCTGACGTCGGAGCGTGCGACATTAAGTTTCTTGGGCTCTGCTCTGTCTTGCCCCTGCCGGTCCACTTCATGCTTTTCAGCAGCCGTAGTGAATCTGCGAGGTGTCAAGTCGCGCCGGAAGCTGTTCCAATGTAGCGAGAAATGTAGCGGGCACCGGTTTAGATGGGTTTAGATGAGCCGAAGGATTTATAGTGTAAACCTCTGAAATAATTACCTGAGCTTAGCCGGTACAAACCGGTGCAATTCGCCCCGAGAGGTCTGCAAAACCTTTATGCGTCGGTTAGATTCCGACCCGCGCCTCCATATTCCTCAATTACTTACGTCCGGCCTTTCGCGCTTTAGCTGCCGCTACGCTGCCAATAAGCCGATAACCGGTAAGCAAGTCACGCTGTTTGTGCGGCCTTTGCGGCACGGAACCTGCCGCTTAGTCCGGGTTAGCGGTGAGATGGTGATGCTGCTCGAGTGTCACCATGACATCTGCGTCACTCGCGCCGATCATGCCGGAGGTGAGGTGCATTGTATTCATACCACTGTAGGGCAGGCCGATGTTGTCCAGGATGTTGTCGAGCTCACTGGCGGGGATTTTTTGACGGATGGATTGCTCGATCAGGTCACAGAGACGGGCTGTCTCCTCGATACGCAGCCCCGTCTTCCCGCGCACATGCAAAATAAAATCGCCGCCATCCGTGCTTGGAAAGAAATCCTGTCCCAGCCACGGCACCAGTAGAAATGCGGAGAGGCAAAGCAAAAGGAAAAGCGGCACAAAAACGGACCCGGGCAAGGACCAATCTGGTCAGCAGCATATGATAGCCACGGCGCACACGCACAAATCCGCGCTCAAATCCACGCTGAAAACGGGTAAACATATTTCGGGACCTGGGGCACCCGCCGTAGGGACAACAACAACCTGATTACTCTATTTCGAGCGTTCGCACCGGAGACGCTAGTCCAACCAACCCGTCAAACTGGGTTCTTGATCTATGACCGACGACAAACGGGGTTATAGCGGCCAAATCCAGGTCTCCATGCGCGGTGACGTTAGAGGCAAGTACGGATTGGGCTACAGTTGCCGCCGGCAAATCAGCACCCGAGATCCTTGCGGCATCCATGACAAGATCCATGTCTTTGCTCATCAGGCGCAACGGGAATTCCGGAGAGTAGTCGCCGTTCCTTATCTTCTGGAACTTTCCTACGAACGCCGGAGGTATCACCGCCGTCTTAGATAGAACATCGAGCAGAACGTTGCGATCGATTTGCAGATGCTCTCCCAACGAAACTGCCTCTGCGATCGCCTGCATATCAATGCCGAGGAGAAGGTTGACGACGAGTTTCATCAGGATGCCTGATGAACCAGGTCCGATTAAGAACCACTGCTTAGCGATGGACTCGTAAATGGGAGCACATTGCTCGAAGGTCTTATGGTCACCACCAGCGAGCAGTGTGATCGTCCCCGCCTCGACCGCCGGCGTTGATCCGGAGATGGCTAGATCGAGGAAGCGAACGCCTCGGGTGCTTGCCTTCTGGTGGAGAAGGCGCGATAGTTCCGGCGAAATGGTGCTCATTTCAAGAATGATGGTTCCTGGCTTTGCAACAGCAAAGACGCCGCTCTTGTCGAAATACACGGAGCGAACGGCCGAATCATTGACCAAGGAAGAAAGAATGACATCGGAGTCAGCAACGAGTTTCGCAACTGATGCAGCAATCACTATCCCCTCGTGGCTTAGCACATCTGCCGGTTCCGAACTACGGTTCCAGGCGTGAACATTCCAGCCTGCTGAATGTAAACGTCGGGTAAGCCGGCTCCCCATCAGTCCCAAGCCAATGAATCCGATTTGGACCGTGCGTTTGTCGAGTATGTTTAGCGGCATGACCATCACGTTATCTCCTCGCGGTATGTTGGTTGTTGTTCCTCTTGGCGGCGAAGCCGACAATTACAGTCAACTAGCTCAGAACGCGTTGATGCTCCCGGGGCTGAAGGTTGGCCACGGCAGCGAAGTTGGACAGCTCTTCTCAATAGCCAAAGAGCATTTGCAATGCCACAACCCACTGGATATGAATATCCTGCGAAGTAGCTGAAACCTGGAGTGTTACTTCGCACCGTTTCTTCGGTGTGGGCGAAAGACATCAGAGTGTCCGTCGAAATTCCGACACCGGTCGGGAAGATTACCGACACATCGATTGTGTCGCGATGCGTCGTGTGACTGATGGCAATTTCGCATGTGCGGTAGTCGGCGCTGACAGCGCTGACGAAGGACCTGTTTTGATAGGCCGGTAGAACCCGCTGATACGCGCCAGAGTCTTGCGGCGGGATAGCGATCTCACTGATCGTCGTCCGTCTTTCGGATGTCGACAGTTATTGCAATTGTGGCAACGAGGCTGGCTCCTGCTGTGCCGGTCCCATCAGATCCAGATTGCTTTGGAGGCCGGGCCGGGAAATCGCCAGCTTCCGCATCTTGCAGATCAGCGTAGTGCGCTTCAAGCCGAGTTTGGCCGCTGCGCCGTTCGGGCCTCCGACCACCCAACCGGCTGCTTCAAGTGCGTGCAGAATCAGAGTGCGTTCGGAGTCTCTAAGAGTAGTCGCCGCCGGAGAGACGGCAACAGTCTGAGTTCCAGCAGCCGGCAAAGGATTAGGAAGCACGCCATAGTTGGAAAGGATCACGGCGCGTTCGATCAGGTTCTGCAGTTCGCGAATATTCCCCGGCCAGTGATATGAGCTGAGTGCGGACATGGTTTCCGCAGGAATGTGTTCTATTTGCCGGCCCAACCGGCGGCCGAGAATCTCGACAAAGTGCGTCACCAGCGCCGGGATGTCTTCGCGGCGCGCCCGCAAAGGTGGCAGCACCAGGGGAAAGACATTGAGACGGTAGTAGAGGTCACTACGAAATTGGCCATGCTTGACCATCTCCCCCAGATCACGGTTGGTCGCGGCGACCAGCCGAATGTCCACTTGGTGAGTCCGAGCGCTGCCCAGGCGTTCGAATTCCTGTTCCTGCAACACGCGCAGAAGTTTGGGCTGCAATGCCGGCGGAATATCGCCCACCTCGTCGAGGAAAAGTGTGCCCTTGTCGGCCAGCTCAAAACGGCCAAACTTTTGCGCTATAGCTCCGGTGAACGCGCCTTTCTCGTGACCAAAAAGCTCACTCTCCAGCAGATCCAGCGGAATGGCAGCGCAATTGAACTTTATCAACGCGCGCCCGCAGCGCGAGCTGAGGTTGTGAATTGCGCGCGCGATCAGCTCCTTGCCGGTGCCTGTCTCTCCCTGGATAAGAACGGTGGAATCCGTAGGCGCCACGCATTCGACTTGTTCAAGCACCGTTTCCAGAGCAGGACTCTTGCCTATGATCTGTTCGAATCTGCGCCGGTTAGGCTCCTGGTCACCGAACTCGGATCTTCCGAAGGCTTCCACAGAAAATCTCCTGCCTGTTTGCGATCACAGTTCCTTGTCAGGTTTAGCTTTCCATCGCCGCTCGAACACTCTCGAGCAGAGCTTCATCGTTGAACGGTTTTGCCAGGAACTCCACTGCGCCTGCTCTCATCGCCTGCATCCGCATTTTCGTGTCACCGTGTGCCGTTATAAAGATGGTCGGGATCCTGCAACGGTCTGCATTCAGCTGCGCCTGCAATTCCAGACCGGACATTCCCGGCATGCGGATATCCGTGATCAGGCAAGCAGTGTCGTGCTGATGGCCCGACCGCAGGAATTCCTCTGCGGACGCAAACGCTTGCGCCAGCAAGCCGGCCGATTTCAACAGGCCGTGCAATGCCGTGCGCATCAAAGCGTCGTCATCGACAATCGCAACTATTTTGGCCTTTGCTTGAATCGCCATGATAGGACGTTAACGTGAAGGAGACCCCTGCGCAATCATACTTTGGTATGTAAGCTCCACTGGAGGATTGCCAGTTGCAGGGCCAAAGCTAAAGTTTGGTATTGGCTTCCATGCGCTCCCGGGATGCCTATCGGAGGCCATCCTGCATTGCTTGCGTGGAAGAAACTCGAGGAGTACCGTTTTCCCATTGCACGCGTCAACCTTCCAGGGCCTTAAACGACGAAAAATGCCATGGCTTACCCCGGTTTTCCGTCCAATTGCTACTCGGATCTCTCGGACTACACTTTCGACACGCTTCACAGGCACGGGGAGTTCGTGCTTTGCAGGGGCCGCGCCCGGACGGGCACGAGCGCGCCCTCTGTTCTGGTGCTGATGTTGAGATCGGAGCATCCCCGACCAGAGAGTGTGCGGATGCTGGAACACGAGCACTCCTTGCGGGGTGAGCTGGACCGGGCATGGGCAGTTCCGCCGGTTGAGCTCACACAACACGAGGGGCGAACCGTGCTTGTGCTCGAGGATCCCGGGGGCGAGCCGCTCGATCAACTGGTCGGAACGCCGATGGAGATGGGAGAGTTTCTACGCGTTGCGATCGGTCTTTCCGGCGCAGTCAGGCAGCTGCACGGCCGAGGCATCATCCACAAGGACCTCAAACCGGCCAATGTAATGATCGAACCGGGCACCGGCCAAGTCCGGCTGATGGGCTTTGGCATCGCCTCTCGATTGCCGCGCGAACGCCAGTCGGCGGAACCTCCCGAATTCATCGCCGGAACCCTCGCCTACATGGCCCCCGAGCAAACTGGAAGGATGAATCGTTCGATCGATTCGCGCAGTGATCTCTATGCTTTCGGGGTCACGCTGTACGAAATGCTGACCGGCTCTCTGCCCTTCACGGCATCCGATCCGATGGAGTGGGTACATTGCCACATAGCCAAACAGCCGCTGCCGCCTGCCGAGCGGCGAAAAGATGTTCCGCGCTCCGTATCGGAAATCATTACGAAGCTGCTCGCCAAGACTGCTGAGGAGCGCTATCAGACCGCGGCCGGGTTGGAGATCGATCTTCGCCGCTGCCTTGCCGCATGGGAGCGCGAGCGCCGCATCGGCGAATTCCCGTTGGGCGAAGATGACAGACCAGACCGCCTACTGATTCCCGAGAAACTGTATGGACGACAGCGCGAGGTCGAGACCCTGCTCGCCTCGTTCGACCGCGTCGTCAAGAGTGGCACGCCGGAGTTAGTGCTGGTCTCCGGATATTCCGGTATCGGCAAGTCCTCGGTTGTAAATGAGCTTCACAAGGTCCTTGTTCCGCCACGCGGCCATTTTGCGTCAGGTAAATTCGATCAGTACAAGCGCGACATCCCTTATGCCACTTTGGCACAAGCCTTTCAGAGCCTTATCCGTCCGCTTCTGAGCAAGAGCGAGGCCGAGTTGAAGAGCTGGCGCGAGGCGCTCCGTGAGGCGCTGGGTCCGAACGGGCTGCTCATTGTGGATCTGGTGCCTGAATTGAAACTTATCATTGGAGAACAGCCACCGGTCCCGGAACTTCCGCCGCAGCAGGCACAAAGCCGCTTTCAGCTCGTGTTCCGGCGGTTTATCGGTGTATTTGCACGGCCGGAACATCCGCTGGCGCTGTTCCTCGACGACTTGCAATGGCTCGACGCGGCGACGCTCGACTTGCTGGAGGATCTGTTGACCCGATCGGATCTGCAGCACCTGATGCTGATCGGCGCTTATCGGGACAACGAGGTCGATGCGACGCATCCGCTGGCGCGCAAGCTTGAGGCGGTCAAGAACGCCGGTGCGAAAATAGAGGAGATCACTCTTGCACCTCTCGCCAGCGAACACCTTGCGCAGTTGATTGTGGATGCGCTTCGCTGCGAACCGGAGCGCGCTGCGCCGCTCGCGCAACTGGTGCATGGGAAGACGAGTGGCAACCCGTTCTTTGCCCTTCAGTTCATATCCGCACTCGCCGAAGAGGGCTTGCTCACCTTCGATCATGCCGCAGCGCGATGGTCCTGGGATCTCAACCGCATTCACGCCAAGGGTTACACCGACAATGTGGTGGACCTGATGGCCGGGAAGTTGACCCGCCTACCGGTCAAAACCCAGCAGGTCTTGCAGCAGATGGCCTGCCTCGGCAATGTTGCCGAGATCGCGATGCTTTGTATCGTTCGAGGGACGGGGGCGGAGGCGGATGCGGTCCACGCGGATCTGTGGGAAGCTGCGCGTCAGGAGCTGATAGTCCGCCTGGCGGGCTCCTACACGTTTGTCCATGACCGTGTGCAGGAAGCCGCCTATTCCATGATTCCGGAGGAACTACGCGCCGCGGCGCATCTCCGGATAGGAAGGCTGCTGGCGGCGCATACGCCCGCGGAGAAGCGGGAGGAGATGATCTTCGAGATCGTCAATCAGCTCAATCGCGGGGCCTTGTTAATGACGTCGCGACCAGAGAAGATCCAACTTGCCGAGCTGAACTTGATGGCAGGCCGGAGGGCGAAAAACTCGGCGGCCTACCGATCGGCGCTGAATTATTTCTCCACCGGGCTAGGACTTCTCGGCGACGACCTATGGGAGAACCAGCATGGGCTGGCCTATGGGCTAAGTTTTGAGCAGGCAGACTGCGAGTTTCTGAGCCGCAACTTCGATGAGGCTCTGCGCCTGTTCCATGCGCTGCTGGCACATGCGAGAACGACGCTCGAACAGGCTGACATCCATCGCGTGGTGGTCGATATCCACACGGCCAAGGTCGAGATCGAGGAAGCTATTGCCTGTGGACTCGGGGCTCTTCGCTTGTTCGGCATCGATATCCCTCGCCATCCGAGCCGTGAGGAAGTGGCTCGCGAGTACGATGCAATTTGGAAGAACCTCAATGGCCGGGTGATAGAGGATTTGATCGATCTGCCTTTGATGACGGACCCAGAGGTCGAAGCCGCGCTTGGTATCCTGGTCATCCTCTTTGTCCCCGCGTTAGCCGTTGATCGCAACCTGGTCCTCCTGTGCTCCTGCCACATGGTCAACATGACGATTCGCTATGGCAACTGCGACGCCTCCGTCATGGCGTATGGCTGTCTGGGCATGAACCTGGGCCCATACTCTGGAGATTACCGGCGGGGCTTTCGGTTCGGACGGCTGGGCTATGACCTGGTGGCGAAGCGGCAGCTGGTGGCCTACAAGGCCCAGATGGAGTACATCATCGGAGTATTCCTCAGCTTCTGGAACGAGCCTCGAACTCGGGCCATCGAGCATCTCTATTCCGCCTTCAAGGCCACGGTCGCTGCCGGCGACCTGAATATCGCCAGCTACGTCTGTGATCATCTGATATCACACAAGCTCGCGGCGGGAGAGCCACTGGGCAAGCTCTATGTCGAATCAGAGGCACTTCTGGACTTTACCCGCAAGGCCAAATTCGATCCATCCAGCCAGATCATCACCCGGACGCAGCGTTTCATCCAGGCAATGCGGGGCTTCACGGCCGACGTCTCGACCTGGAGCAGCTCCGATTTCGACGAGGATGAATATGAGCGGCGCATGGAGCGCTATGAATGGACGAGTATTGTGTGTGGCTATCACATCATGAAGCTGCAGACTCGGGTGATCTCCGGCGACTACCACGCCGCCATCATGGCCAGAGCAAGGGCAACGCCACTGCTTTGGGCAAATACCGGCATGGTTCAGGAGGCCGAATACCATTTCTACGGTGCGCTGGCAGCGGCGGCATACTACGACGAGGCATCGGCCGATGAGCGATCAGACCTTCTGACGGCGCTCCAAGCCCACCACCAGCAACTCGAGCTCTGGGCGCAGACCTGCCCGGAGAACTTTCAGAACCGTTCTACCCTGGTTGCGGCGGAGCGAGCCCGCATCGAAGGCCGCGATGTTGATGCTATGCGCCTGTACCAACAGGCCATTCGCTCGGCGCGCGCAAACGGTTTTGTCCACCATGAGGCGCTGGCCAACGAGGCGACCGCGCGGTTCTACAGCGCGCATGGGCTCGAGGAGATCGCGCATCTCTATGTGGGAAACGCCCGGCGCTGCTATCTCCGCTGGGGCGCCGATGGCAAGGTGCGGCAACTCGACGAGTCATACCCGCACCTCCGAGAAGAGCAGCCCGTGGCCGGTCCGAGGAGCACGATCGGTACGCCCATCGAACGCCTGGAGCTGGCAACGGTGCTCAAGATCTCGCAGACGTTGTCCAGTGAAATCGTGCTGGAAAAGCTCATCGACGCGCTGCTGCGCACCGCCATCGAGCACGCCGGCGCCGAACGTGGACTGCTCATTCTGCCGCGAGGCTCCGAGTTGCGGATCCAGGCGGAAGCGACTACCGGCGGCAGCTCGGTCACAATCGAGTTCCGCGACGCGCCGATCTCCAGCGCTGAACTCCCGGAGCCTGTTATTCAATATGCCGCGCGCACACAGGAAAGCGTCATCCTCGATGATGCTTCGGCTCGAGGCTCGTTCTCGGACGACGAGTATATTCGACGCGAACACGCGCGCTCCATCCTGTGCCTCCCGCTCGTAAAGCAAGGCCGGCTGATTGCCGTGCTCTACCTCGAGAACAACCTAGCGGCCAATGTGTTTACTCCGGCGAGAATCGCGGTGTTAAATGTGCTCGCCTCGGCGGCGGCGATTTCGCTTGAAAACAGCCGTCTGTATCGGGAGCTCCAGGAACGCGAAGCGAAGATCCGGCGCCTTGTTGACGCCAATATTGTGGGGGTGTTGATCTCCAATATTGAAGGCCCGATCCTCGAGGCCAATGACGCCTTTCTGCAGATGGTCCGGTACACGCATGACGACGTCACATCGGGAAGACTCCGATGGACCGATCTGACGCCTCCAGAATGGCAGGCCGTCACCGAGCGAGCGGTGGCACAGCTTAAAGCGAGCGGCACCAACGAAATCTTTGAAAAGGAGTACTTTCGCAGCGACGGCAGCCGTGTGCCGGTGCTGGTAGCTGCCACGGTGATTGGCGACGCCCGGAGCGAGATCCTGGCATTCGTGCTCGACCTCACGGAGCGCAAGCGCGCAGAGGAAGAGCGCGAGAGACTGCGTCAGGCCCAAGCCGACCTGGCCTATATGAGCCGGGTAATCACTGTCGGGGAATTGGCGGCATCGCTGGCCCATGAGATCAAGCAGCCGATCGCTGCCGCGGTGATGGATGCCCAAGTCTGCACGCGGTGGCTACAACGTGATACGCCCGATATTGCGGAGGCGTGCGAGGCTGCATCGAGAATCGTCAAAGACACAACGCGCGCTGCCGACATCATCGACCGCGTTCGCTCACTCTACAGGCGAGGCACGCCACAACGGGAGCCGGTCGACTTAAACGAAATCGTACGAGAGATGATCGTTCTTCTGCACGATGAAGCGAATCGATACTCTATCCTTATCCGTACCGAACTCACCCCAAGTTTGCCCAAAGTCATGTCCGATCGCGTGCAACTTCAGCAGGTACTGATGAACCTCATGCTAAACGGCATCGAGGCGATGAAAGATACGAGCGGTGAACTGACGGTCACTTCGAAGACAACGGAGGATGGTCAATTAATGATTTCAGTGAGTGATTCGGGGATCGGGCTACCGCAGGAGCGACCCGACCGCATTTTCGAGGCGTTCTTCACCACCAAGCCGCAGGGCACCGGCATGGGACTCTCTATCAGTCGAACGATCGTCGAGTCCCATGGCGGCCGCTTGTGGGCGACCACCAACCCGGGACGGGGCGCGACCTTTCACTTCACCCTGCGCAATGAGATGACAGCGTCCTCGCCTTCGGCCGTCTGACGCGCCGGCACAACCGCTCCTGCCCAAGCCGATTGCCTGTCGATTTCCGAACCTGTCCGACAATCCCCGACACTGTTCGTGACAGCGAAGCGCGATGAAGTTTTACAACAACTTACAAGAAACGTGGTACTTGGATCTGTTTGTATATTGGATGTTTCATCCCATCTAAATTCCTGCACTCATTTCAATTTTGACTGACCTATACGCGGGAGTAGAATCGCCAACATCTGCCCGCTTTCGCGAGTTCGCGACGGGGTCCGAAACCGTACACACACAATCCAATTTCAGCTCGTGGATGTTTTTATGCTCTCCTCCCGTGTCTGGCCGGTCCGACGATTTCGTGTCCATCTGTTGAGTTTGGTTCTCGGTCTTTGCCTGCTTCCTTCATCCTGGTCTCAGGTATCCACAACCGGGAAGATCACCGGTGTCGTCACCGACCCTTCCGGAGCCGATATTCCGAACGCAGCGGTCACGGCGAAAAGCCCGGCGCTGATGTCCGACCGCTCCTTCCTAACACAAGGGGACGGCAGCTATTTGTTTGATCTCCTGCCACCTGGCACGTATGAAGTCAACATCACGGCAAAGGGATTTCGGGAGCTGCGTGAAACCGGAATTGTCATCACCGCCGGCTTTACTGCCACCGTGAACGCCAAGCTGCAGCTTGGTGAAATAGCGCAGACCGTAGTTGTCCACGGGCAACCAGTCGTGGACCTGCAGAACGTGCAAACGTCAACAACGTTTGACCAAACGTTGCTTCAAGACATCCCTAGCGGCCGCGATCCCTGGTCTACCGTTGAGCAGATGCCGGGTACCACGTCCAGCACCTTTGATGTCGCCGGCAACAACAGCTACCAGCAGTCCCTCATGCAGGTGCATGGCAGCACGCAGGGAGAGCAAATCTACAGTTTCAATGGTTTGGATTTGAATTGGCCAGGCCTCAATGGAGGTTACACCCAGTTCTACACGAATCAAGATTCCTTCGACGAATTTCAGGTGGTGGCGGACAATGCCCCCGCTTCAGTGCCCATCGGCGGAATCTACATGAATATGGTGACCAAGTCGGGATCGAACCAGTTACACGGGCAAGCTACTCTTTACTATCTGACGGCGGCTGTTCAGGCCGGAGACAAATTCCCAACCTACCAGGGCCAGCCGGTAAAGTCCGGCTCGCCTTTTGATATGACCCGCGACACCACGGCCAGTCTTGGCGGTCCCCTGGTGAGAGACCGTTGGTGGCTGTTCGGCTCCTATCGCCGGTACGATCTCCGCCAGCGAATTCTTTCGGTGACGGATCAAGCCGGCAATCCCGTAGTGGACGTCAACCACCAATCGAATACCGACCTGCGCAGCGACTGGCAAATCAATTCCAAGAACAAGTTCAGCTTCATCTGGCTGTACAACGAACAGAATCGTTTCTTCCGCCGCGACACGAAGTATGCATTTGTTACCCAGGATGCCAGTTGGCGGCAAATCCAGCCCGCCTACATTCTTCAGGGACTCTGGACCAGCCAGATCACCAATCATTTCTTGCTCGATTTCCGCGTTGGCTGGAGCAAGCTCCTGTTCCCGCTTCGCTATCAGACCGGTGTCACAAGCTCTGCTCTCAATCTCCAGGATGTTGCTGCTAATACCGAAACAGGCGCGGCACCCTACGAATCTGAAAATCCGGCATGGGTACTTAAATGGTCCGCCAGCGGCTCGTGGTATCAGGGCGACCTGTACGGCAGCCACAATTTCCAATTCGGATTCGAGTGGGGCAAAAGCTACAACTCATATATCTACAAGGTCAATCAAGGAATCAACGCCATTTTCAATAGTGGTCCCGGCCATCAGCCATTCACGGTACCCTCTCAAGTGCTGGCCTATAACACTCCCACCACGCAAAAAAACTACTTCCGCGATACGAGCTTTTATGGGCAGGATGCCTGGAGGCTCAAGCCCCGGCTGGTCCTTAACCTAGGCCTTCGCTATGACAATTTCTACACCTATTATCCCGTGCAAATGAGCGACGCAAATGAAACATTCCCCCAATTGTTCCCCATCACCACTTATCCAGCATCGGGACACCTGGTCGATTGGAACACGGTTTCGCCGCGCATGGGATTGGTGTTCGATGTAACTGGTAAAGGCGACTCGGTGGTGCGCTTCAGTTATGGCCGTTACTACATCATGCAGGGCACTGGGCTGGCCGAAACCGTGAACCCTGTCGGCATGTTCGGCAAATACTATGCATGGAACGATATCAATGGAGACGGGATTCCACAACAGAATGAATGGCTGCCGGAAGGCGCAAATACCCATCCGGTAAACGCTTTTGGGGGCTCCAGCACACACGTTAATCCCAACATGAGCCGCCCATATTCGGACCAGCTTAGTGCCGGCTACGAAAAACGGATCTGGGGCGATCTGCGCGTCGGAGCAACCTATTATTACCGCACGAAGAAGAATCTGTTTGGCCTGGAAAATACCGCCGTGCAGCCATCAGACTATGTCCCGGTCTCAGGCTTCACGAACCCTCTTACCAACCAGCCCCTTACCCTCTATAGTTTCCGGCCGAATGATCCGGCAAGGTACGGCGCTTTCAATTTTATGTTAACGAACATCCCGCAGCTCGATGACAATGCCTATCACGGCGTCGAATTCAGCACTGTAAAGCGGCTCTCACATAGATGGCAAGTGCTCGGCGGCTTTACCATCCAGCGGCAAAAAGGGGTGTACAGCCGCGGCTATTCGGATCAAGGTTACTCTGACAATTTCACCGATCCCAACCTCGACATCAACCGCAAGAACAACTACCTGAACCTCGATGCCACTTACGTCTTCAAAGTGGACAGCATTTATCAGCTGCCCTGGAGATTCAGTTCCAGCGTCAACTTCCAACACTACACCGGCTTTCCACTGCAGCCCACGGAGACATTTGCGATCCCTGATGGCGAACCAGCTCCAAAGCCGGTCAACGAGTCTGTCATTCTCCAGCCGGCCGGAGTTCTACGTTTGCCTAGCGTGAATATGCTGAATTTGCGTATCTCGCGCGACTTCGTACGCGATCGCTGGCACCTGATCCCAACCATCGATTTCTTCAACACCACCAACGCGCAAACAGTAATTGGTGAAGTGAGCACTTTTGGCTCCAGCTATCTATATCCGTTCAGCACCATCAATCCATTCGTGATGCGGTTCGGTTTGCGTCTCATGTTCTAGGTCTTTGACCGCATGATGTCGGGTAAAGGATTGGTGGAATACCAGGTCCCAACATCGGGACCGGGGCACCCGCCGAAGGTACCAGAAACAAAGAGTCTCGGATACTTATAGTTACTGCAACTGTGGCAGCGAGGCCGGCTCCTGCTTTGCCGATCCCATCAGATCCAGACTGCTTTGGAGGCCGGGCCGGGAAATCGCCAGCTTCTGCATCTTGCAGATCAGCGTAGTGCGCTTCAGGCCAAGTTTGGCCGCTGCGCCGTTCGGGCCTCCGATCACCCAATCGGCTGCTTCAAGTGTGTGCAAAATCAGAGTGCGTTCGGAGTCTCTAAGAGTAGTTGCCGCTGGAGAGACAGCGACAGTCTGAGTTCCAGCAGCCGGCAAAGGATTGGGAAGCACGCCGTCGTTGGAAAGAATCACGGCGCGTTCAATCAAGTTCTGCAGCTCGCGGATATTACCCGGCCAGTGGTACGAGCTGAGTGCAAGCATGGTTTCCGCAGGAATGTGTTCTATTTGCCGGCCCAACCGGCGGCCGAGAATCTCGACAAAATGGGTTACCAGCGCAGGGATGTCTTCGCGGCGCGCGCGCAACGGCGGCACCACGAGGGGAAAGACATTGAGACGGTAGTAGAGGTCACTACGAAATTGGCCATGCTTGACCATCTCCCCCAGATCACGGTTGGTCGCGGCGACCAGCCGAATGTCCACTTGGTGAGTCCGAGCGCTGCCCAGGCGCTCAAATTCCTGTTCCTGCAGCACGCGCAGAAGTTTGGGCTGCAATGCCGGCGGAATATCGCCCACCTCATCGAGCAAAAGCGTGCCTTTGTCGGCCAGCTCAAAACGGCCAATCTTTTGCGCTATAGCTCCGGTGAACGCGCCTTTCTCGTGACCAAAAAGCTCACTCTCCAGTAGATCCAGGGGAATGGCAGCGCAATTGAACTTTACGAACGCGCGCCCGCAGCGCGAGCTGAGGTTGTGAATTGCGCGCGCGATGAGCTCCTTCCCAGTGCCTGTCTCTCCCTGAATAAGAACGGTGGAATCCGTAGGCGCCACGCGTTCGACTTGTTCAAGCACCGTTTCCAGAGCAGGACTCTTGCCTATGATCTGTTCGAATCTGCGCCGGTCACGCTCCTGGTCACCCGCCCCGAACCTTTCGAAAGCTTGCATAGAGTACCTCCTCGCAGGCACGCGTGCTTGTCGGACTCAGCTCTTGAGAGCCGCTCGAACACTCTCGATCAGGACGTTGTCGTCGAAGGGTTTTGCCAGAAGCTCCACCGCGCCCGCCCTCAATGCCTGCATCCGCATTTTCTCGTCACCGTGTGCTGTGATAAAGATGATCGGAATCCTGCAACGTTCAGCGTTTAGCTTGGCCTGCAATTCCAGACCAGAGATTCCCGGCATGCGGATATCCGCGATCAGGCATGCGGTCTGGTGCTGGTGGCCGGAGTTCAGGAAATCCTCGGCCGACGCAAACGCTCGCGCCGGCAATCCGACCGCTTTCAATAAACCCTGCAAAGAGCTGCGCATCAAATCATCATCGTCGACAATCGCGACCATATTGGTTTTCCCCTCGGCCATAATAGAAACCTAACAATGTCGCCAACACCGCGCAATCATGCTTTGGTATACGGGCTCTAATACTCTTGATAAGAGAGGCAGCCTCAGCCCACCCATGAGGATGAAAATGGGGGCGGCGAGCTAAGCCGTGGTCGCCGATCGCCGATTTCCTTGCAGCCGAGAGTGGGAACCGCAGATCTCTCCACTTCGCTTCGGTCGAGATGACAAATTAGGTGTAATTGTCAACCAAGCCTTCCTCGCCCGATTGTCATCTCCTTGGGTGGGCCGCAGGCCCATGAACACCTCGGTCGAGACCTATTGTCCTTGGTCTGCGCATCAGGCTACTTGTTGCCCGGCGGCAGCTCAAGCTTCGCCGCCATTCTGACCAAGTCCGCCAGCGATTCAGCCTGCATCTTCTGCATCACGTGGCCGCGTTGGATCTTCACGGTGACTTCACTGGTCCCGAGATGAGAAGCTATTTGCTTATTTAACATCCCCAAAGCCACCAAGCCCATGACCTCGCGCTCGCGTGCGGTCAGAGACTCGTAACGCTTTCGCAACCCAGCAAGCTCACTCTGCTGTTGGCGCGCCGCCCGGTCGCGATCCAACGCCTGGTAGATCGCGTCCAGCAAGTCCTGGTCCCGGAAGGGCTTGGTCAGGAACTCCACCGCACCGGATTTCATGGCTTTTACCGACATCGGAATATCTCCATGACCGGTGATGAAGATGATGGGAATCCGGACGCCGGAATTAGCCAACTCCCGCTGAAAATCCAGACCGTTGACTCCGGGAAGCCTCATGTCCAGAACAAGACAACTTGGTCCATCCGGTCGCGGTCTGCACAGGAACTGCTGCGCCGTGGCGAAAGTCTCAGACCGTAAGTCCACCGACTTCAACAGGCCTTGTATGGACGCGCGCACATCGTCATCGTCATCAATCACGAACACAGTGGGAACGCGTGCGGGCGTCATTGATGTGCCTCGCTGACGGTGCCGTGAGGTTTGGTGGTAAAAAACCCATCGAAGATCTGGTCCGCCTGCTGCGAGGGCAGGCCCACCCCGGTATCGCTGACGGACACCAGAAACTGCTCGTTCTCCGGAAGATTTGCGGCCAGTTCCGTCCGGACTGATATATCGTATCGCACGGCCTCGCTGCGCAGGAGCAAGATCATATCCCTGATGACTGGATTCATATCAACCAACTCCCGTTGCCGAGAACCCTTGTTGAAGAGCAGGCCGATCCGGCTGATGATTTCCGCAGCCCGGGTTGGAGACATCCTTATCTCGATCACTGCGGCTGGATCATAGCACGTTGCTGGATTGGTTTTCCCGCACAACGTTCACGACCGAATGTCGAGATACGAATTGCCAACCAAACAGACGCGGACCCGATTACGGTTGGTTGCGGTTCATTTTAGCAAGCCTTTCAGGCCCATTTTGGACAGTTGAATTGGCCCATCCCCAAGTCGTTGATTCTTCAAATGAGCTCGTTTTGGGCTTAACCTGCCTCACAAGGCAAAGTGGCGGCCAACGATAGCCTCGATCTGTTGCAGCGTTGGGAGCAACTCCCACGTTAAAGTTGAGCCGCCGCTTTGTCGCGCCATCGCCGACGCCCTTAACTGCGGAGACTCGCGGTGGGAAGGCTCACCTCAGACCTGTCCAAATCAGAGACTCTTTGTTTTTGCTACAGAGGCGGGTTCTTTTGCTCCGAACTACAGGGTTCTCACTAGTAATTCTTGTATGCCTGGTTGAATTTGGGTCGCGGCATGGTGTGAACATAAGCCGAGACATCATAAGCCTGCTGTGGCGTAAGCGTGCCTGGGTGGTTCTGCGGCATGTTATGCACGACGAATGCCGCCATTTTGCCGACCTTGTTCATGCCTGCTCCATCGTCGTACGAATCAGGACCCCAGAGTGCGGGCAACACCGGCGGAACACCAGCTCCATCGCTGCCATGGCATCCGGCGCACTGCGAAGCATAGATGGATTTACCGTTTACGGGATCTGCCGTAAGCACAGGTAACTTTACCAAGCCCCGGCCCTTATACGCTTTTCCCTTTACTCCGTCCTTTGACAGCCAGTTGATATATGCGACTAGCTCCCGCATCTCTCTGCTGTCCGCAGGTAAGGGACGTCCGGCCTCACTGCGGACGAAACACTCCTGAATGCGGTTTTGAATCGAGATCACATGCCCCGCTCTTTTGTTGAACGTTGGGAACAGCCCGGAAAGATCAATCATGGGCGCAGCATATGCGGCGGTGCCGCTTTGAATGTGGCAGTCGTTGCACGCAAGCTTGTTTCCCACGTAGCTGCTCGCATATTTCGGAGTCTCATCAAAGATCAATTTTCCCTGATGAATCAGTTCCGCCTGCTGCTTGCTGATGGCCACTGCCTGCTGCTGCGGATTTGCAGATTGAGCTTTGGCTGCCCCGGCATCGTGCCCCGAGCAGCCCGAAGCGATCGTGCAAACGAGCGCGAATGCTGCAGAGGCAATTGTTGTTGAAAAGCGTGTGCATCGCGTGCCGAACATAGCGATCCCTCTATTTGGAAGAATTCGGTATCGAGCGGAAGCCGTACTGGTGATAGATGGTTTGCGCCTCCGGACTGGTGAGAAACGCGAGCCACTGCGCCGCAATCTCCGGATGTGGAGCATGCTGCATCACTCCTCCCGCATAGATCGCGGTTGTGTTCAGGTCTGCCGGGATCACAATGCCCTTGATCGGATTTCCGATACTCTCCTGGAAGCGCACCTCGGATGCCCAGGTGACACCCGCATCAACCCGGCCGTTCATGATGCGCATCGGTGTCTGCCGATGATGGATCTCAGTCAGAACGGTCTTTCCGCTTTTCACCTTATCCTGATAGACAGCCTGATAAAGGGAGTCACCTCCGGCTTTGCGCAGCGAATTGGCGATCTGTTTAGCGACACCTTCCCACTCGGGATTTGGCATCGATAGCGCGACATCCGCGCGTCCCAGATCCTTCAATGACTGGATATTCTTTGGATTGGCAGCAGGAATCATGATTTCAAGGTCATTCGTCGCATACTGAACAACCCCCGTTACTTGATTCGCCTGTTCCATCTGCTTCAACGCCCGAGCTCCAGCCTCATACACATCCGGCGTCACCTGAATCGTGAGATTGCCGAGAATAATGGCGTTGTTTGCCGCAATCTGTTTCCGCAGAATGCCCGGGGGCAGCGTCTCGTAGAAGATATGCCCCTTGAGATCCGGGTGCTGTTCTTCAAAGGCTGTAATCAGCTGTGGGAGAACAAAAAACTGATTGCCGCCGATGAAGATCACGAGCTTCGCGCCGCACGGGTTTCCATGGATATCTGGAACGTTGTCGATGTCGGAGACATGGAAGACGTAACCATTTTCCGGAGCCGGATCGTTCGCGCCCTTGCTCCAGGGTGGCGTGGCTTGGGCAAACGCGACGGCCGCTGAGAGCATCGCCAAAGCCAAGACCGTAAGTTTACGTGAGCTTTTCATCGAAGTGAACCTTTCCTTTGGGTTAGAGCGTGATATAGGTGTAACGGCCTTCAGCCTGCATCAGCGCAATCGCAGCGACCATCGAGGCGTTCACGAGGACGCCGGGCTGCGTGTGTGCAAGCATGTCCTTGACGATCTCTTCCGGAGACTGCGACAGCTTGTTGCGTTTGACAAGAACACGTGCCTGCTCTTCGGTGGCGGTGTGGCAACTCATAAACTGCACACCTCTCGCCTGCAGCGCTTCTATGCTTGTGTCCTGAAAGAGCGAGTCTTCATCGTTCGGATCCTTCGAGACCGACTTCTTCTGAACGCCGTTCTTGCTGGCATAGAAGATATTTCGAAGAGCAGGTTTATTCGTCGCGGGATCGATCACCTTCAACCATTCGCCGATCTGGTACTTGCTCCAGACGTAATCGTCATAGTTGAGCATGTTGGCAGGACCATGGAGCGCGGCCGCGATCTTGATCTGTTCGGTAGGAACACCGTAGCCGAAATGGAGTCCATTGAGAGCGTTTTTGATATTGCTCAGAAACCTTCCATCGCCGATCTGGACGATGTCCCACACCTGCTTGATGCGTGCAGGATTGTGGACAAGCTTTTCAAACTGAGCCACTTTCCAGTCCGAGGTATCCCAGACAAGCTGTGCCTCGGCAGGCTCAGACACGCCGCTGAAAAGGCCAAGCGCCGTCAGGCCGGCAGCGACACTCGATACAAATGATCTACGGGTTACGTTCTTCATCTCTGCTCTCCTGTGACTCGGTTGGTTTATTTGCTGATTGATCTTCGTGCGATCGGATTCCCAGGTTCTCGAGGAATCTGAATTTGGGATATTCAGCGCGCTCGCGGAACTCGCGAGAGCGTCTCCTCCAGACCAGGAACAGAACCAGGACAAAGGTGATGATCCCTATCAGCCACGCTGTCATGGCATACCCTCCATCCCCGGCGATTTCGCTGTGACACTCTTCGGGGAATCGGTAGCTGGTCCCTGATATAAAGAGCGCATATAGTAGGTGACCGCCTGGATTTCCTGCGGGGTCAGCAGAGGCCATGCAGGCATGCCACTGCCTGGAACGCCGTTGTGAATCACGTTGGCAGCGCCGGGATAGGAAAGCTTGATCTGTTGGAAATTGGCAGGCCGAGGCAGAAATAGCTGGCCCTCAGGACCATCTCCGGCGCCGTTCTCTCCGTGGCAGCGAGTGCAGTGTGTATCGAAGATGCGCTGTCCGGCGAGCAATAAGGTGCCTTGTGCCGCCCATTGCTCTCCCGGACGCAATTCAGGTGTGTGAGCCAACGAAAGCACGTAGTCGCCGACCGCTTTGAACTCTGCCCCTGACAAATCATTCCAAGCAGGCATCGCTGTGCCCGGTACACCATGCTGGAGGGCATGCCAGACAACGGCCGGCGGCAGATGAAAACCAGCCAGGTTGAAAGCAACGGGACGAAGTGCGCGGCCGCCAGGAGAGCGGCCAGTACCGTCCGCACCATGACAGCCCGCACAATTCGCCATGAAGACGGCTTTGCCTTCCTCCAGATCGCTCGGCATTTGTGGGTCCTCTATAGGGCTTATGAAGGTGGCCGGCGTCTTAGCAGACATGGTGGAGGACGACGAGTCCATCGCAGATCGGCCGAGGACATTGAGGTACGCAACCAGATCGCGTGCGCCTGTTGTCGGGCGATCGGGACCACCCTTGAAGAGCCACCGGTAGCTCGGCATCATTGAGTCCGGGACGACATATCGTGGATCGTAGAGATGTACCAGCTGCCAATCCATGGGTCTCTTCGCAGCTTCGCGCGCCAGATCGGGTCCGATGCGGCGTGTTCCCCACATCTGGGGGTATTGATTTTGCGTCTCCCATGCTTCCGTAGGCCGACCGAAGCGCCACTCATCCGCAGGTGTAAAACGCACCTGCTGGGAGTGACAGTACGCACAGCCGTTTCTTCCATAGATGTACTGCCCATGCTTCTCCTGCGCAGTCAGAATCAGGCTCTGTTGCGCATTCACAGGTGTGGTTCGCACGATTGTCTCGTGTAGCCGGATGGCAGGATAGACGCCAAGAACAACAAAAGAAATGACGAAGAAGAGCAGGCCGGCTCCGAAGGTCGTGCCATATGCCGTCGCGATCCAATGGTCAGCCCGAACCTTGCTGGGTGCCTGGATCGAGTTCGCGGAATCGACTCTCGACGGCACTGTCGTCCCGTTGCGCTCTCCGGTAAAGAAACTGACGCCATAGACGACAAATCCGGCCAGCAGGAGACATCCATCGAGCGAGCGGAAGACCCAGTAGGGCTGTGAAGCCCGCACCGACTCGATCCATGGAACACGCTGCTGCCATAGACTGCCTTGAACGAGGCCCGCGGCAGTCAGATCCACAACCATCAACGCCAGACCAATCACCAGCAGCCAGTAGGACCAGGCGAGCGCGCGCCTGCTCGAACGCACTCCCGGCAATCGTTGCCAGATGTGAGACAGGGCCCCCATAGCCGCGAAAGAAGCAAAGCCAATCATGGCAAGGTGGGAGTGGCCGATCACGAAGTCCGTGAAATGGACAAAGCGATTGAAAGACATAACGGCCTGCACGGAACCCTGAATACTAACGATCAGGTAGAGCACGACGCTTGTCCAGATGAAGCGCAGCGGGATATCCCGCTGAACATTGCCTCCGGTCGCGACTTCGATAGACAGCAACAAGTTGGTGACGACGATGATGACGTCGATACCCTGATAGATGGAGGCTACTTCGGAGATTTGCTGCGCACTCATGGGCAGCGAGGAGTACACGTAGTGGTGAATTCCGTTTAACGGATAGACCAGAAAGAGCAGCCAAAAACCAATCATCGAGTAGAAGTGGCTGTAGATCGGTTTTCGGGTTACTGCTGGTATCACGAAGTAGGCCATTGCGGTGGCGAAGGGGGTTACAAAAATTCCGACCGCATCATGAATCCACAACCCGCTGAATGCCGCGCCCATCGCTCCTGGCAGAAGTCTGGGAAGGATATTCCCGACCGGGTACGCTAGTGTCGTGAAGGTTATGCCGCCGAGCAGATACCAGCCGGCTACATAGAGTTCGGAAGCTCCACATCTCCAGAAGGGCAGCCCGAACTGAACAATCAGCAGGACGAAATACAGCTCGATCACCGCGGCGATCACCAATGGAAACTCGGCCCATTCGAGCGGCTGGCTGATGCCGGCCAGCGTCAGAGTCCAGCCTCCAAGCACAGCTCCCACGTTCCACAAGGTGAATATCCACCAGCCAAGGCGAGCACTAGTGAAGGTTCGTCTGGTCAGCAATGGCACAGCATAGTAGAGGAATGCGATGAACGCATTCCCCAGCCATGCATATAGGATGCCCTGTGTGTGGTCATACCGGAGTCTGCCCCAGGTGTCCCAACCGTGCCCGCTCAGGAACTCCGGCATGTGGAACTTGATAGATACGGTCAGTCCAAAGAGAGCGGAGACTACGAGCCCGATGAACGCGGCACACACATGCGCGCGGATCAGTTTGTTCCCAAGCGGAGCCGTCTGATTTTCGATCATGCTTGAACCGGTCCTTCGTACACGCCCGGCGACAGATGCTGGCAGGGCAAAGCTTCACTAGTCGCTCTGCCAGGGCCGAAGCACGACAGCACAAGAGCGGACAGGAGGACACTGATGACCACGAGCGCGCCGATAAAGATACGCTGCTTCATGGTGATGGTGCCTGCTTGCCTATTTGGGATCGACATTATTCTTCTCCTTTCACCTGATTGCGACCTCTATTACGAGCATGGCCCAATTAGGCGCTCGGGTCTAAACAGAAATTCTTATCCGATATAAGGCGATGGCTCGATGTCTGAGAGCTTGCGTCGATTTTTCGATTAAAGCCTGCGAATTAAGGCATCCTGACTGCATGAGTTCTTTGCTCCGACCTGGTACGTGCCGCTTACCTCACGCGCGGTGACTCGAGCGGAAGGCGAACAGAGAATAGAAGGCTGTGGTTGTAGGTGTGGTACCTGGTTGTTGCGATCTGCATTCCCACTCCGAATGTAAGTCCCATGTCTCGATTCACCGGAATTCGTCCGATGAATAGTCCAGGTGTCAGAAACGTCTGCTTTTTACCGTCTGAAGGCCCTCCCTTGTAGCCCATCATGTTCACTTCGAGCTCGGGCCACAGTCTTTTGCCCAGCCGATACTGAAAGGCGGTGTTGGAGGTATATTGCTGACCGGTAAGATGGGTGTCGCTCACGGGGATCTGAATCCCGATTGTGCTTTGCACATCGAACGGCCCCCCATCCCTTTTCACCCAACAGGGTGGGGGTGAGCGTCCCACTATGCTGGCCATTCTGGTAACTCCCAGTCGGGACACTTACGCCGGTGGCGATGGAGATGGCGAAGTCCTTATGCTCGATATTGCTGCTGGCCAAGCGATACTTAAAGCCGAATTGGCTGTCTCCAAAGCCGTTTTTTGCCCTCACATTATTGTGAAACTCATACGGCGTCGTCGCGAACGTAATCTGAAACGCCCCGAACGGAACGAACTGTATGCCTCGGTTGCTGCCGGCTGTAACCAGTGGGATTCCATTGGTTGGAATCTTCCGTGAAATGTCATAGATCACTGCCTCCTCCAGGTTCGCGGATGCAGTGATTAACGGGGTCACCCAATCCGGTTGTCTCGCGCGGGTAATACTCGCGCGCTCCAGCCAATGGGGAGAGCCGTCGTCCTGTGCGAAGGCGACGCTCCCCGCGACAGGTCCGATGATAGTTGCAAGTTCAGTTTTGGTTAGAGCCGTGATCTTGGCGGGGTCGGTTACATCAAGAGCGGACAGTTCGTGTCCGCCCTGGGTTTCGATATAGAGAAGGGCGCTACCATCTCCGGTATGGTATCGATACGTCGCTTCGCCCGCATTCCCAGCCAATACCGGCAATTGTGAAGGAGGCTCCACAACGATGGTTTGCGAGTGTGCTATTGTTGCGGTCACAGCACTTGCACCGGTTGCTGACAATACTGCTGCCGTCAGAAGTGTATGGATCAGCGCTTTCATGATGCTACTTCTTTACTGTTGTTAGTCTCCGTTCATAGATGAGAGCGTGTCCAAGTAGAAATCCTTATTCCCCATTAGGGTATACAGTGGCTCCGCTTTGAAGTTGATCCACCACTTTTCTTCGCGTCATCTCATCGGATGCTCTTAACCGCGGAGGCTCGCGGGGGGAAGGCTTACCTCAGACAACTCCTCGTATGCGGCCCGCGGAAGTGCGAGGCTTGCGGCGGCAATGTTCTCTTCCAAGTGCTTGATCGACGAGGTTCCGGGAATTGGCAGAATCACCTTGGACCTCTTGAGCAGCCACGCCAGCGCGACCTGCAGCGGGCTTGCATCGAGATCTTTGGCGACTTTCTTCACCGCATCATGCGCCTCCTGCGCTTGGCCGAGCGGAGCCCACGGAAGAAACGCGATGCCGTGCTGCTGGCAGTAATCGACAATGAAGTCGGACTCGCGATCGGCAAAGCTATACCGGTTCTGCACCGAAACTATGGGCACCACTTTGCGGGCGCGCTCAACGTGCTCGCGGGTCACGTTCGAGAGTCCGATGTGGCGAATCTTACCCTGTTCGCGCAGCTTGGCCAGAGCTTCGACTGAGGCCTCGAACGAGACGGCGTTGTCCGGAGCATGAAGTTGATATATATCGATGTGATCCAAACGCAGGCGTTTGAGACTGCCTTCCAACGCTTCCGCGAGGTGTTGGCGACCGGCATTATGAGTCCACTGTCCAGGACCAGGACGCTCCCATCCTCCTTTGGTCGCGATGACCAAATCGAATGGGTACGGATATAGCGCTTCCGCAATCAGTTCTTCCGACACAGCCGGACCATATGAATCAGCCGTGTCGATAAGGTTCACTCCGAGTTCAATCGCGCGCCGCAACGTTGCAATTGCGGAGTCTTTATCGGCAGGAGGTCCCCAAATTCCTGGACCCGTGATGCGCATCGCTCCGTAACCGAGGCGATTGACGGTGAGGTCGCCACCGATTGTTAACGTACCAGCGGCGGCTGCAGAATGGATTTGCTCGTTAATCATAGAAATGCCCCTTTTCCACTTTTTTTGAATGGATCGGCTTTGCCTCATGCAGGACCGGCGCATTTTGGCTCGATCAATCGACCACCGCCCACTCGGCATTGCGGAAAGTCAATGATTCACGGCAAAACATGCTTGTCCTCTCTCTGGTGCTCAGGTTGTTGGGCTGGTCCTAAAATGGCGCCAGCCCGACTTTCGGTTGTACCCATAACCGGAATTCCCACTATTTTGTAAAGATGTTGTGCTCACGGTCGTAACGTTGTTGCCTCTTTACGCCTCGGCTCGCAGCTTTGTTGGCGAGGCGGACTATCTTTGTTTCTTTGGCAGTTGTGGAGACGGTAGAGTTTTTTTGTTGTTCCGGTGTGTCGGAACCATTGGTTTGGCTGGACATTGTTATTCTCCTTCCCCAGTAGGAGAGCATTCGCAATGCCAGAGATGGGAATAGTCTGCGATGTAACTGAATCAAAATGACTTTACTCTACGGATATCCTGGCGCGCGTGACAAAAGGCCAGGAGTGTTAGTCGAAATCCCGACAGCGGCCGCAACTGTTTCGACACATCCATCTTGTTATGCAACAAAAGCGATCACTCATGTGCAGCAGCTTAGATTGGAGCTTTTCTGTCGGAACTTTTGGGCTGACGCCCCGAAGCAGGATGCCCGGTCATCGTTCGGCAATAGAGTCGAAGGCAGTCGCGTCTCAATGTCGCGCAATCGACACGCCCTAAAAGATCCAACTCATGACAATCACCGATGCAAAGGACTTATGAGCCCGTGAGAGATGGCACACGGCATGCATGAAAGGAGAGTACAGGAGGATTTACGCAATGAAGAAGTTCTACTCTCTGGTTCTATTTGGGCTGTTGCTCTGCGGCAGTCTTCGTGTCTTCGCGGTAGATATCAAAACCGACTACGATCACTCGGCTAACTTTTCTCAGTATAAGACCTACTCTTGGCTCAAGGTACAGGCCGGCGATTCCCTGTGGGCCGATCGCATTCAACAGGATGTTGATGCGCAACTCGCCGCAAAAGGGTGGACAAAGTTGCGTCCAATGGGAATGCATCAGTTTCCGCATTCCGGTCTACTAAGAACGATCAGACTCTGAACACCTTTTATGACGGATTGGGCGGCGGTTTTGGGCGGCGAGGCTTCGGCGGCGGCGGCATGGGCCTGGCTACCACTACCGCTGATGTCACAAAAGTCGGCACACTGGTGGTCGATATCTTCGATTCTCAGACGAAGCAGCTTCTTTGCCGTGGCAAGGAGAGCGCGGATCTCACGGGGAGCCCTGCCAAGAATGCTACAGCACTCTCAAAAGACGTCACCAGCATGTTCAAGCATTTCCCCCCATCACACTGAGTACGCTGATTTGCCGAGACAGATGGAATAGGAGGAGGGCAGGCGTTATAACGTCGTCCTCCACTTATCACCACTCGTCCAGTAGACGGAGTGGTCGCTGGTCCTATTCGGTCACCTCAACCGATGCCCTTCTTGGCGCCTAGTTTCAATTGGATAAGTGAGCTGACGAGAGGCGCCACTTCCTCGCCACATCGGTTGCACTGAAGATCTCAAGGAGTCATTTGTGCGCGGCGCTATCACTCTCCTGATTGTGGGTTCTGTAATATCTACTCTGGGCGCAGCTGCTGTGACCCTCTATGCTTTTCGCCGGAGAGCCCGCGAGAGATTCTTGCTCTGGTTCGGTCTCTTCTCTGTTCTCTACGGAACAGTACTTGTTGTCAGAAACTCGGTATTTCGTTTGGCCTTTGGGCAACCGCACAGTATTGGACTCTTTGTTGATCGGCTTATCAATCTATCGACGATTGTTCCCGGGCTCTTACTTCTTGAGGAGTTTTACGGCCGCGGATGGCGGTCGTCAATTCGATGGCTAATCGGGGCTTACTGCGCGCTGGCCGCCGTTGCGATGAGCGGTGTGGTGAGTCAAAGTCGCCTCGAGCTGATCCCATCTCCTGGAACGATGCTGGTTATCCTGGTGCCCGTTGTATTGGCTCTGGGACGTTTGGCTGGATATAGGCCGCCGCTGCTGGCGAACAGCCGTGTCCTATTTACGGGGCTGTTAGCATTTTTCGGCGCATTCTCCGTCGACCGTATCCTTCATATGCAGTTCGGTAGTTGCGCCCGGGATCGAACCATATGGATTCCTGGCGCTCGTAGTCTGCCTATGGTATGTCACCGCCCGACGGGTGATTGCGGACGAAAGACGCCTGGTCTCACTTACCGACGAGATGCGGGCGGCCACAAGAATTCAGGAGGCGATTCTCCCCTCTGGACCTCCGTACCTCGAGAAAGCCGAGATCGCCGTGCGATATGCGCCTATGACGGCCGTAGCTGGCGATCTCTATGCCTTTCCGGCAGTCCGGCCAAATTGCATAGGTGTATTGGTGGCCGATGTCATGGGACATGGAGTGCCTGCCGCGCTGGTTGCATCGATGATCAAGGTGGCGGCATCGACGCAGCGTGGCCACGATGACGAGCCGGCATGCGTTATCGCCGGTCTGAACGCGGTACTTTGCACGGAAACTCGCGAGCAGCGCGCAACAGCAGTGTACTTATGCCTCGACGCAGTCAATAGGGTAGGCAGATATTCAGCCGCGGCACATCCGCCCCCACTCTTGTGGCGACGCGGTAAGCAGGTATTGGAGGTGCTGGCAGAACCTGGGCTTCTCCTCGGGGTTCGACCGAATGAGGCATACGCCGAAAGCGAGTTCTCCTTCGAGACGGGAGACCGGCTTCTCCTCTACACCGATGGACTCACTGACGCGGAAAATGCAGCGGGAGAGTCTTTTGGAGACGCGGCTCTTTCTACCTTTATCCAGGAGAAACAAGACCTGCAAGCTGAGCAATTTGTCGATCTCCTATTAAAAGAGGCGCTCGCCTGGTCCTATGCGGGGACTCGTGCGCGGCAGGAGGACGATATCACCATATTGGTTATCGATCTTCATCACGACGCACCATTTGCGGGAATGACTCACCCCCTATAGGGGGACCATCACGCATAGTTCCGTCTGCTCTCGGGTGACAAATAACCAGGCGGTCCGAAGGCAGGGTGTTCGCAGCCTGCAGCCGCCGCTCGAAGCTCACCATCGCTCAAAACAAATCGGCGCCTTCGCCGTCACAGCATGTCTTGCTGCTCAAAGCTTCGTCGATGCGCCTTCTTCTATACGCCTTTTCGTCTCGATCAGTTCGCTCGCCGTAAAAGCCACCGCCGGAATACTCCATTGGTGAAGGAGCGGCTTAGTTCATCTTCCATCGGTAAGTTAACTGCAGCCACGAAATCGTCAGTGGAGCACCGTGACCATAGTGGGTCATGATCTGCCCTGGGAAGAAATGGCCAACACCGGCCTGGACAACAAAGTACTTGTGATACACGTACTTGGCCGATGCATCGAATCCTGTGCCGATACCATCGCTCGTAAAACCGGCTGACGGAGCTTTCAGCAAAAGGGATCCGGCGCCGTTGTACAGACCGTCATTTCTGGTTGCGACATGCAAGGATTCAGCCTGGAACAGAAGCGTTAAGGCATGATGAGGTTTCAGATCCAGATTAAGGCGATATTGCTTTATATTTTGGAAACCAAATAGGTCAACAAGCCCGAAAGCATCGTGGTTGCTGGGATACTGCTGATCGAATGTTCCGATCCTTGTAGGATCCCTGTGGGTGTTACCAGTTGCGTAGTCGTATTCTCCCAGAAGATGTGGTCTCCAAGGCAGGTATGTAGCCATATATCCGGCTTTCACCAAGAGAGATCCTGCACGAATCGAATCATTCGAGTAGCTCCCGCGTTGCAGAGTTCCTGTTATATCGTAGTCGATGTTCCACTTCGGAAACCCTTGTGCGCGTAGGCCGGGTGTAACTTCGGTTTCCGTGCCATAAATGTTTTGCTGACTCAGTACGCGAGGCATGGTTTTCACCAGCACAAAGGGCTCAAGCGTGGTTCGTGGAATCCAGCTATTGATGGAGCCGTACAGTCCGTGGTAATTCAGGCCTCCCGCATGCATATCTGCGGCTGTGGGGTAAATATTCACGACCGACGCGCTGAACAAGTCCACACGATTTTTGTCCCCTATGCGCAGGTCGAAACCGTCGAAGCTGCGACTCGTCTGGGTCCAGTCGCTGATACCAATCACGCGCTCATTACCGAAATTGAGCAACTGTCTTCCGGCGAAGAAAGTGACTGGTTTGTAGTGGAACTTTACATACGCCTGCCGGATGTCGAAGGTGTCTCGCATGTTGGCGGCGGTGTACTTGAGCGGCAGTCCCAAAGCATGAAGATCGTGGAACTGAGCATAGGCTGACAGCCAAGAGGTCGGCCTTATTTCCATGCCCCCCCGAACGCGCTCGAGTTCGTAGAATTTCCCCTCTCCAGGGAGGTAGTTGATAGCCGTTTGGTCCTCGGTGCGCGACCGGAATTCCCCGTCCAACGTCATCCAGGAGGGCAACTCGTGCTCCGTCAAGGGTTGCGTCAGGCCTCGTATCTGAGGGTAATCCTTATATTCATCAAATGTCGTTGCCGTGCCCCGCGGATATTGATATTGCGCGGACGCTGCCGGACCGGCGAGAAGAGCAGCAAATAATGCCACGAAGAAGCCCCAACGTTGCTTCGTCTGCTTGATCACTTTTGTTTCCAACCCCTCACTGCGGGTATGAACTACGACGGCTTATCCCGCGATCACCACCTGCTTTTCTGCAGGGATCTTCCGGATAGTTGCCGCATCGATGTTTAGGTGGGCAGTCACCATTTCCGGAGGGAGATGTCTGATCCAGTTATTCATAGAGAAGTCGAGGTATTGATCGGCCTTGAACATTTCGAGAAAGACCAGATCGGTATCGCCCGTATTCTCGATGTAGTGACCGGCAACCGGTGGAACGTAGCCAACGTCATTGGCATTGAAGTCCATCGTGCGCGCCCTCTCCGGGGGCATAAATACAGTCATGCGCCCCTTGCCCGCGAGGTAAAACTGCCACTCGGAGGCATTTGGATGCCAGTGCATTTCGCGCAGCCCTCCTGGTTTGACTGTGACCAGTGCGGCGGCGATGCTTTTAGAGGCCGGGAAATTGTGTGAGTCGACGATACGGACTTCGCCTCCGGCTGTTTTTATTGTGGGGGCCATTGCCGACATCTTGAAGGTGTACTGGATGGAAGACTCTACGCTTTTGCCGCCAACCACTGCCCTGTCCTGCGCCAGGGATCCAGGAAGGTTGGCGGGAAAGATATAAAGCTCATCTTTCGGCAACTTTGCGATAGCGCTCTTATTGAGATTGGAGTTCTTCGTCAATATCTTATGCGGCGTATGTGCGACCCACGCGGAGATGAGGAAAGTATTGTCTTCCGAGAACATGCCTTCATCGAAAACAAGCAGGAACTCGCAACCGTCACCCGGCCCCAGGCCTTGAATGGAATGCGGAAACCCCGCGGGGAAGAACCAGAGGTCGCCCTTGCTCACGTCGTCGATGAAGATCGTTCCATCGGGATTTAGAACCGTTACCCGAGCACTGCCATTGAGCATAATGGCCCATTCATCTGCCGTGTGCCAATGCAATTCGCGGAAGCTGCCACGGGTGAGCCGCATGTTGACGCCGGTGATCTCTGTTGAGGGAGGCAGCTCGCGCTGGGTTACCTGGTGCGTCCAGCCACCCTCCTCAACTCGCTTCCTGGCCAGATCAAAGGAATACCAGATCGGGCCGATGTCTCCATGATCCGTCGGCGGAGGCGTGTTGGAGTCCGGATTCTCAGCCAGCAGAGGCTTATTCTCCTGCCCTGGATCGCTCGAAGAATGATCACGTTCAGCTTCACGAGTGTTCTCGCGCTCTTGCGCATCTGCAGTTAATCCAGCAAACGCCGCCGCGGCAAGGGCGGCAGAACCGGCCCCCAGAAAACTCCGTCTTGACGGGCTCTCTACGCAACTCGAGCTCCTTCTCTTGATCAATCATTTTTCTGCTCTCCGATTCTTGATCCGACGACTCACCTCAGTCAGCGAATGCGTCTTCTCTCTCACAAGCAATCGGGGAACCAATCATTGCGAACTTGCTTTCGCCTTGGACCCACGTCCTTTAAGCCGTAACCCCATCGACACTTAACGGCTAGTACCTATGAGTTAATCCGTATTACTAAGCGTGTTTGCACACGAGTCCAGCCTGATATGTGTCGGTGTATGTGTCGGGAATGTGTCGATATATAGACTCTCTAGGCTTTCTTTGGCAGAGGCCAAAATAAGAATGGTACGGGAACGTGAATTGTTCTTAGTGGCCGCGGCACCGGTTCAGGAACTCTCGCTGATGTCTATTGGCTTCGG
>CAVPKQ010000022.1:0-26405 GCA_963705665.1 uncultured Acidobacteriaceae bacterium
CAAACCACTCATCGACCAGGGAAGACGAACCCGAATGCCCGATTAGTCGCCATTTCGGACAGTTGGCAACATGCGAGTAACGTCGCTAGCACTTGTCCGTTTAGACGGTTTTACGGCCATTTGGAGTTCTCAGCAGACCTCTGCCTTACAGCGGCAGGAATCTCTACTCGGCTGGCGTGAAAGCCAAATTTCGTCCTGAGCCCACGTGCAGGCAGAAGTTCGTAGGTTCAACGAGGGCGCGGAAACGTATTCCAACCGTACGGCAGAGCGCTGAAAGGGGTCATCCCTCCTGGCAGTGGCAGCGATTGGCCTGTCTCCTTTCGGCTTGCAAAATCTACGATCATCGGCGGCTTATCGACTCCGTGCGCAACACTCGGATCTCTTCTGCATGAGGATCACGGATATGACGATGGCCGGGAAAATTGCAAACGAAGGGACACGGTAACGTCGGGTCCGGATGCAGCTTCGCACAGAGAACGCGATCTTCGCCGTTGATTCTCGTATAGATTTCTGCCGCGCAGAACATTCCTAGCAACGGCGCGACGAAATAGAGCCATCCCGCTGTCCACACGCCTGCAAAGAAGGCCGACCCTGTAGTGCGCGCTGGATTGATGCTGAATCCTGAGACTGGCGCAAAGAAGAAAGTGTAAAGGGAGATTAGTACCCCTACTGAGTAACTGACGTAAATGGCCAGATACGCACGGTTGGACAACAGCAGAACGACTGTCATGAGCAGGATAGCCATGAACAATTCAGCAAAGAAAGCTGCAACAGTGCCGTATTGTCCCGGAATCGTAACCGCGTAGTCGACCGCAGGCTTGGACAGGCTATTACCAAAAATAGCCGCTGCGGCAGCCACTCCAAAGATCCCACCTATAAATTGGAATAATACATAGAACACCGCATCGCATAACCCAATCTTGCCAAGACGAAGATATGTGAGGGTAATGGCCGGATTGAAATGAGCCCCTGACCGCTTGCCCATCGGCGAGTGGATGATCAGGATTGCTGTGATCCCCATTGCGATAGCCATGAGGACCCGACGAATGATCGCACTGGGAAAAAGGCGAAAAGCCGGCCAGGAAGGATCGAAGAGGAAGATTGTAAACGCGCATGCGGAGAGCATGAACACCGCGAGTTCGATCGCCTCATAGACGTAGAGAGGCCAATTGCGTTTCAACACAGAAATCGGTGGTCTATCCAATGCTCGCATAGGCGGAAGCCGGGATACGGCCGATAACCGCATATCTGTCCTTACCAAGCAATAGAGGCTTGAATGGTGCATGAGACCTTCCTTCCACTTTCCTTGTCACACATTCCTTTCGTTGATTGTGCGCAAACAGATGAGAGCAGAAGGTTGGTGAAAATCGATTAGACGATGGTGTCGGTAATACCAAGGTATTGGCAACACCATCGTCTAATGGACTCTCCTCTATGTATCAGGCTTAATCGCAATGTTGGAACGCGCCCCGACTCATCGATAACGAGTAATCAACGCATTCCAACTAAGGAGACACACCATGACCCCCCTTGGAACTGCCACGAACACCAGCTCGTCCTTGTCGCGTACTCGGAGAAGCTTTCTGGGCACGTTGACTGCCGTGGGTACCGTTTGGCGTTTCCTAATCGCGACTCCCGGTGCCGCCGAGATGATTCAGCGCTTCGGTGTGCCGTCCTCCTTCGACAGCCTGAATCCCGCGAAGACCGCTTTGGACGGTGACGAGTCTATCCGCCCCTTCCAAATCAACTTTCCCGAAGCGACCATCGTTGATCTCCGTCGGCGGATAGGCGTGACAAAGTGGCCTGAGCGGGAAACGGTGACGGATGCAACTCAAGGTGTGCAACTCGCGACGATGCGTGAACTCGCGCGTTATTGGCAGACGGATTACGACTGGCGCAAGGTCGAAGCGCGGCTGAACTCCCTGCCGCAATTCATGACGAACATCGACGGGCTTGGCATTCACTTCATCCATGTGCGCTCGAAGAACCGGAATGCGCTTCCGGTGATCATTACGCACGGGTGGCCGGGCTCGATTATCGAACAGTTGAAGATCATCGGTCCGCTGACGGATCCAACAGCCTACGGTGGGAAGGTCGAAGACTCATTCGATGTCGTGATTCCGTCGCTGCCTGGCCATGGGTTTTCAGAAAAGCCGACTACGACCGGCTGGGACCCTGTGCGCATCGCACACGCGTGGGTCGTGCTGATGAAGCGGCTTGGATATACGCACTATTTCGCGCAAGGCGGCGACTGGGGCAATGCGGTCACAGAACAGATGGCCCTGCTCACGCCGCCGGAACTGATCGGCATACACACCAACATGCCTGCCACCGTACCGGACGACATTGCCAAGGCCCTCCAGTTTGGTGACCCGGTACCATCGGGCCTCTCAACCGACGAGCGACAAGCGTACGATCAGCTCGACTTCTTCTACAAGCACGGCCTTGGCTACGCCCAAGAGATGAGTCACCGCCCGCAGACGCTGTACGGAATTGAAGATTCTCCTGTCGGCCTGGCGGCCTGGATGCTCGACCACGACGCAGACAGTGAGGCGCTCATCGCGCGCGTCTTTGCCGGGAGGTCCGAGGGCCTTACACGAGACGATGTCCTCGAAAATGTCACCCTCTACTGGTTGACGAATACGGCCGTCTCTTCGGCTCGTCTGTATTGGGAAAGCAAGCTCAGCTTTTTCGCGCCGAAGCACGTCTCGATCCCGGTTGCGGTGAGCGTATTTCCCGATGAGATCTATGCAGCCCTGAGAAGCTGGACAGAGAAGGCATATCCCAACCTCATTCACTACAATCGGCTTCCCAAAGGTGGTCACTTTGCAGCGTGGGAACAGCCGCAACTCTTTGCAGAAGAGATTCGCACCTCTTTCAGCTCACTGCGCTAATCACGAGATATCACTTCCCGGCCAAGCCAACAGTTTTGAAAAGGAGATTTGCCAAATGACCTTAACTACCGCGACCGCCACTCCCGCCGCCGCAACTACCGCGTGCAGTATTTGGAACATTGATCCCGCGCACTCGGCGGCCGAGTTCAAGGTAAGACATATGATGATCTCGTACGTGAAGGGCAAGTTTTCGGGGCTCTCCGGAGCACTGAAGCTGGACGAGACCGATTACACTCATTCCACCGTCGAGGTGTCTATTCCCGCTGCTAGCGTAAGTACCGTCGATGACAAGCTCGATGCCCACCTGAAAAACGAGGACTTCTTTGACATCGAGAAGTTCCCCACGCTCACGTTCAAGTCTACGAGCATCCGATCTACTGGCGGTCACGACTACGCAGTTGCCGGCGATCTGACGATCCGCGGTGTTACCAAATCTGTAACCCTGAGTGTGAACGATGTGAGCGAGCCTTCCAAGGACCCTTGGGGGAATCAGCGCATCGGCCTTTCCGGCTCTGCTAAAGTCAATCGCAAGGATTTCGGGCTCGTGTGGAATACGCCGCTGGAGTTTGGCGGCATGCTGGTTGGAGATGAAGTGACGATCACGCTGGATGTGCAGTTCATCAAGGCATAGAGGGTGAGGCTTCGGCGGTGTGTTGTTGTCTAAGCGAGCAACCGATGGGAAGGGTACGCCTGAATCGTCTGTCTTAAGTCGGCAAATCGCATTACTGTGTCTGTCCCTAGCGATGACTACAACACTCCGAAGAGCCGGGCGAAGAAGCCGCGTCCTAAACTGATGCGTTAGAGCCCACCCATCAAAGGCGGGAACCTTGCGGAGTGAGGAAAGCCAGAATTATTTAGGCAGGACTTCGGGTGTCACTCCGAACACCAGGTTTGATGACGATTGGCCGTGGACCCATTTGTTCCCTAGCGAGATTGAGCCGGAGCGTGTTTCGATGAGTGCTTCTGCTACGGGATCACTTCAAGAAAAGTGGAATCAAGAACCAGATAACGGGTACGACGCCCATTTGAGGAACCTGCACCAGCACATATGCGAGCTCCTCATTAAGAATCAACAGCTCAGATGGTTATTGGAGTCAGCAAATGACCGGGATTAAAACCTCGCCCGAAATTGATCTAGACCGCCGTCGCTTCTTGGGAGCAGCTGCCGCGACCATTGTATCCGCCAACCTTAGTTTGATCGGTTCCGCCGACGCGCAATCCAGTAAGGCAACGGCGACCGCAATTCATACAGCACCGCAGACGTCGTTCGCTTCTCTGAAGCAGATCGCCGCCGGTCTGCTGAATGTCGGCTATGCGGAAGCTGGCCCCGCCGACGGTCCTGCGGTGATCCTTCTGCATGGCTGGCCCTACGACATCTATAGCTTCGTCGACGTTGCGCCTCCGCTGGCTTCGCACGGTTACCGGGTGATTGTCCCGTATCTGCGCGGCTATGGCACCACCAGCTTTCTCTCTAGCGAAACAGTGCGGAATGGCCAGCAGTCGGTCGTTGCCGTTGACATGATCGCGCTCATGGATGCACTCAAGATTCGGAAAGCCATCGTTGCTGGCTTTGATTGGGGTGCACGTACAGCCAACATCATGGCGGCGCTGTGGCCGGAACGTTGCAAGGCTCTCGTCTCGGTGAGCGGTTATCTGATTGGCAGCCCGGCAGCCAACGAGGTTCCGTTGCCCCCAAAGGCTGAGTCTCGCGTGGTGGTATCAGTTCTATTTCGCCACGGACCGCGGTCGCTCCGGCTACGACAAGTATCGACACGACTTTGCGAAGCTCATTTGGCAACTCGCATCGCCAAAGTGGAACTTCGACGATGCCACCTTCGATCGTTCTGCGGCCGCCTTCGACAATCCAAACCATGTCGACATTGTGATTCACAACTACAGGTGGAGGATCGGCCTGGCGAAGGGTGAGCCGCAATACGACGACTTGGAAAAGAGACTTGCCAGCGGTCCCGTCATCTCCGTTCCTACTATCTCCATGGAAGGCGATGCGAATGGTGCGCCGCACCCTGATGGCGCATCCTATCGCAGCAAATTCACCGGCAAGTATGAATACCGCCTCATCAGTGGTGGCGTCGGGCACAATCTGCCTCAGGAAGCACCGATGGCTTTTGCTCAGGCTGTGATTGACGTCGATGTGCTCTGACCCCGTCAGCAGCGGACTGGCGAGCGAAGAAACGATGCCCTACAACTCCCCAGAAACGGGAATCAGTTGCCTTGACAGCATCCGGGTCTCGTTTACCCGTGTCGATTTTCTAGTTGTAGGTTGACGTAGCCACTGCAGTTGATACGAAAGTATTGGCGATACCATCGTCCAATTGCGCGGCCCATTTTGTTCTGGCTCAATAGGTGGTGTTTGAACCTGGACGTACTGCCGCCCTTGGCAGCGCACTTTGGTTCTTACGCGAAATTGTTTTTTAAGATTGTCACTGGCTACGTGTGCATTTACTGCGATGGATGGACTACAAACGGCCGACCGCTATTGTCGGCTTCAATCAACCGGAACCGAGACTAACAAATACGAAGGAGAATCCCGTGGCAACTGTGAGCGCACCTACAAAACCCGAACCGACGAACTCACCTGCGAAACCCGCACAGGTCCGCCTGACCAGGCGGTCGCCCGCCTACTGGCGAGTGACCATCGACAACCCGCCCATCAACGTTATGGGCCCGGAAATGGTCCGGCAGTTCCAGGAAATCATCGATGCTCTTGAGGGCGACGAGCATGTCAGGGTCGTGGTCTTCGACAGCGCGGTCGACGACTACTTTCTGAATCACTCCGATTTCACGGCCAGGCTCGAGGACCTGACCTCAATGCCGGCCGGTCCCACTGGCCTGCCTCCCTGGCCGGACTTCCTGGTGCGACTGACGCGCTTGCCCGTCGCCTCCATCGCTCTGATCCGCGGCCGGGCAACAGGCAACGGGAGCGAGCTCACGCTCGCCTGCGACATGAGTTTCACCAGCCGCGAAAAGGCCATCATCTCGCAATGGGAGGTGGGAGTGGGGATGGTCGCCGGCGGCGGTCCGATGGCCCGGCTGCCGGACTCATCGGCCGAAACCGCGCCCTCGAGGTGCTCCTGAGCTCGGAAGACATCAGGGGAGACCAGGCAGAGGCCTACGGCTATGTGAATCGCTCCCTACCCGACGGCGAGCTAGACGCGTTCGTAGAGGCGCTCGCGACCCGGATCGCCAAGTTCGACAAATGGGCGATCGCTCAGACCAAGCGTCTCGTCAACACCAGCCTGCCGCCGGACGTCGAGCTCGGCGCTGGATGGGATGCGTGCATCGCCTCGCTCGGGCGACCCGCTGCCCAGGATGGAATCAAAGCCCTCATGTCTCGAGGGTTCCACAAGCCGGGGGATGCCGAGAATCGGCTCGGATACTACCTGGCCCAAATCCCGCGCTAGGCCGACTCCGGACGCGGTTCCCAACTCCGCGGGGAAAGGACAGGACTCTCAAAACTGTTCATGGCGGCACACTGGCCGAATGCGTGGAAACTTAGGCGACGAAAGGCGCAATTCCCGGCCTTTCGTCGTCGACATTATGGTGATCTAGCCCGCATTTCTCATGAGGTGTAGGCGAGGAGTAACGGTGGGGCGAAGAAAAGAGTAGCAAAAGGCCGCTGTTTTCAGGCATAACTGCGTTGTCTATGCGTAGTTGAATGCCCTGAAAAGGAGCAGCCTTTGATGACAGAGTGTACCCAGAAAACGTTCGCATTTACAGCCCATTTTTCGCGTCGCGTGGGGGCCGGGTTCACGGCCGGACAGGTTTCCAGCGATGGCGGAGCGCTGCTGTTGCGCGAGGTGGAGCGCAAGATCGACCTGCTGGGCCGGCTGGCCGGCTGCTTCAGCGACCGCCGCATGCCGTTGCTGGTCAAGCATCAACTGCCCCAGATGCTGGCGCAGCGCATCTATGGTCTGGCGCTGGGCTATGAGGACCTGAACGATCACGAGCAGTTGCGCTCGGATCCGCTGCTGGCGGTGCTCAGCGGCAGGCGCGAACTGGATGAGCCGCTGGCCGGCAAGAGCACGCTGAACCGGCTGGAGTTGACAGGCCGCAGCGGCCGCTACCACAAGATCAGCTACTCGCCCGAGGCGCTGGACCGGCTGCTGACAGACTTGTTTCTGGAGTCGCACGCCACCGCGCCAAAGCAGATCGTGCTGGATCTGGACGCGACCGACATCCCGCTCTACGGCCATCAGCCAGAGCGGTTCTTCCACGGCTACTACGACAGCTACTGCTATCTGCCGCTGTACATCTTCGCCGGCGACCAGTTGCTGTGCGCGCGGCTCAGGGCCGCCAACCAGGACGCGGCTGCCGGTTCGGTCGCGGAAGTCAGCCGCATCGTAACTCAGGTGCGCCAGCGCTGGCCCGAGGTACGCATCGTGCTGCGGGCCGACTCCGGCTTCTGCCGCGAAGAACTGATGGGCTGGTGCGAGTCCAACGATGTCGATTACGCCTTGGGGCTGGCGCGCAACCAGCGGCTGCGCAAGATCGTCGGCGCTGAGATGCATCAGGCTCACATCCTGCACCAGAGCAGCGGTGAAGCGGCGCGGGTCTTCACCCAATTCAGCTATCAAACCCACAAGAGCTGGTCCCGTCCGCGCCGCGTGGTGGCCAAGGCAGAGTATCTCGACAAGGGCGAGAACCCGCGCTTCGTGGTTACTTCCTTAACGGCTGACCAGTGGGCCGCGCAGGATTTATACGAGAAGTTCTACTGCGCCCGCGGAGAGATGGAGAATCGGATCAAAGAACAGATGTGCCTGTTTGCCGACCGGCTCTCCACCGGCGAAATGAAGGGCAACCAACTCAGGCTTTACTTCTCCGCGCTGGCCTACACGCTGCTGGAAGCGCTGCGACGCCTGGGACTGAAGGGCACTGCCTGGGCCCAGGCCCAGGTGGATACGATCCGCCTTAAGCTGCTCAAGATCGGCGCTGTCGTCAGGATCAGCGTGCGCCGCGTGCTGCTCCAACTTAGCTCGGCCTATCCCTGGAAAGACATCTTCGCCCAAGCTCACCACGCGCTGCGCTGTTGAGCAGCCGCCGCTGCTTGCCCCAACTCAGCTTCCACACTGGCCCAGGTCATCGCGCCTGCGGTGCCATGCGCAAAACCGCGCCGGCAAACTCCAACAGGCCATGACCCGTTGGAAATATCCCGACCGATCAGATCCACCACCCAAATCACCGCCCCGGTTCGTAAATCACACGCCAACCCGTCCTGCAAAGCAGTGCGTGTGAGAAATGCAGGCTAGCCGACCAACAGAGAGCGAAAAACGGTAGAAGATCGTGCTCACCCTTCAGACAGGCCACGAAGAAGCCGACAGACGACATCGCCTCCCGCAACGGGCAACGTTGCAGTTCGAGTGAACCCCGCCGGCGCAACTGCCAACGTCCACGTCCTCTCCAACGAGGACGAAACCGACCGCGTCCTAACAACGTTCGGCCCCTACACATCCTGATCCTAAATCCAAGTAAACTCATCCGGGCCAGGCGTCAACCGTACGTAAATCTGTGCTTTGACCGACCTCGATGATATAGCCGTCAGGATCGCGGATGTAGCAGCGGATCTCGCCGTACTTGGGTTGCGGCTCCGTGAGGAACTCGGCTCCTCGACTCTTCCATAACTCATAGCACGCTTGAATATCCGCAACCCGGAAGTTCATAAAGCTGCTGATGTGATTCGGGTCGGGGACGCTGAGCGTTACCGTCGGCTTGTCCGGAGTCGGCCCGCCCCCAACGTTCAAGATCATCCAGATATTCGCCAGCTGAAGGTACGGAGGCGCGTTACCGTCACCCATGGTCAGAATGCGAGCGCCGAAGACCTTCTCGTAGTAACGAGCCGATCGCTCGACGTCGGCGACGGTGAGAAAATGCGCGATGCTGATCCCGTCCTTCGGGGGCATCTCATAGCTCTTCTGTTCGGTTTGTACGCTGCCCATTGGCGACTCCAATCCGATCAACCGTGCTTACTTGCCGATTCCGGTTCGTTCGCATCGATAACCCAGCCACAATTAAGCCTGACGAGGAAAAAGGGAACAATTGGACAAAGGTATTGGGCCACACTTTTGGAATCGTTTTGCAATCAATTGTCCGCTAGGCCCGTTTTTCGGACCGTCGCATTCAGAGAAGAACACGCCCGAATCTAGGGAAGCGCTACGGTGCTTGTTCACGACAGTATGCACCGCTTCGAGCAAATTCGGGTAGATTGCATCCAACCGAGCCAACGTGACAAGATGAACGCAGTCGAGAAAGGGCAGGTCGGTAAAGGTAAGTCCGGCCACCTTCCGCCAGGAAGGCTCTGTTCGCACATATAACGTGTATGGACCCGCGACAAGCAAGAGTGTGTCTGCATTCCGGTCTTGGGCGGGTTCCTTTTAGATGAACCGATCGTTAGCGGCTCTCCCATGAACAAAATCAAAGGAGAAGAAGCTGTGCCTACGATCGAAGCAAACAGTGGCGTCATTACCCAAATCAACGTATTCACTGTGAAACCAGAGAATCAGCAGGCTCTGGTCGATCATTTGATCGGCGCAGCGTCGGTTGCACGGAAGGTTCCCGGCTGGAAATCCAGCAGTATCCACAAAAGCATCGACGGTAAGTCTGTCGTGAACTATGCTCAGGCCGAAAGCCTGGAAGCGCAGGCGAGAATCTTCAGAGAGCTTTCGGAGAAGGGCGTCATCGAAAAGGGACATCAGTTCGGTGAAGCTCATCCAGGGCTCTATGAAGCGGTCTACACGCTCGACAACGCCTAGAAGACTGCAGTGGGCGGGATGAGCGTATCATCCTGCCCACTGTCTCTCACCGATCCGGCGGCTGCGAAGTTTCTTATGGCGGAGCTTCGTAACAATCTCGATCTACTGCGCATGGCGGAAGCCTCGTTCCTAAAGACGCTCATCGTTCCTATCATCGCGACCCTTAGATCTTTCAGATCCCCTTCAACGACGACTCCATGCCTTTATTGGGTCTCTTCCATCCGGCGGTGCATCGTGCCGATGTTTAGCAACCACGGTCCCTGCGGCCTACGTTTCCGCGCAACCTTCACCCCTTCGCGTCGCCAGATTCGTTCCACCCGATTCTTACCCATCCGCCCCGATTGATGCAGCAGCGCTGCGATGCAGCGATAGCCATAGCGGCCACCAGGATATCTGCAAATGGCTGTAGATCGTAGCGATCTAAGGATCGTCAGACTGCTTGGAGCATGATATTTTGGTTACTCACACGCCGGCCGTGCTGGGAACGTGGCAATTTCCCCGGAATCGATTCGATGGAACCGACAAATGAGCCGATCATCCTGGTTTGGTGCAGATGGCGAGAGTGGCCTTCGTGAGGTGTTGTGGGAGGACGGCGAACGCGTCTACTGCAGAACATGGCGCAATGATGTTGATGGCACCCGACGCGAATTCATGGCCGTCGTTCCCACCGTTGAGCACCCGACTCTGGAAAGCATCAATCGCCTGACGCATGAATACGGACTGAAGGACCACCTTGATAGCGCGTGGGCGGTACGGCCGCTGGATCTTGTTCGCGAGCGCGGGCAGACCATATTGCTGCTCGAATATCACGACGCTCAGCCGCTCAGCAAGCTCATCGGGCAGCCGATGGAGATCGGACAATTCCTAAAGCTAGCCGTCGACTTGTCGTCCGCACTTAGCAAGCAGCACGGACGCGGCCTCATTCACAAGGACATCAAACCCGCAAACGTGCTTGTAAACTCCGCGACTGGCGGACTCTGGCTCACCGGCTTTGGAATCGCCTCTCGGCTGGCGCGAGAACGCCAGGCACCGGAGCCTCCCGAGTTCATCGCAGGAACACTCGCCTACATGGCTCCCGAGCAAACGGGACGAATGAACCGTTCCATTGACTCGCGGAGCGACCTTTACTCGCTTGGCGTCACGCTTTACGAAGCGCTGACCGGCAGTCTTCCGTTCGCGGCTTCTGATCCCATGGAGTGGGTGCACTGTCATATCGCGAGAAATCCTGTGCCACCAGGCTCGCGCCTCAAGACTGTCCCTACTCTGGTCTCTGCAATCCTCTTGAAGCTACTTTCAAAGACCGCCGAAGAGCGCTACCAGACGGCGGCCGGCGTCGAGAGCGATTTTCGGCGTTGTCTCTCTGAATGGGAAGGCCACGCGCGTATTGACGATTTCGCCCCCGGTGAAGATGACACGCCAGACCGGCTCATGATTCCGGAGAAGTTATATGGGCGAGACCGTGAAATCGACATGCTTCTGACTGCGTTCGACCGCATCGTCGCCGGCGGCAGACCAGAGTTGGTTCTCGTCTCCGGCTATTCGGGCATCGGCAAATCCGCAGTCGTCAATGAACTTCATAAGCCACTCGTTCCGCCCCGGGGTCTCTTTGCGTCCGGGAAGTTCGATCAGTACAAAAGAGACATCCCTTATGCGACGCTGGCGCAGGCCTTTCAGAGCCTCATCCGGCCACTTTTGAACAAGAGCGACGAAGAATTATCCAAGTGGCGCCATACGATTCGCGAAGCGATTGACCCGAACGGGCAGCTTATTGTCGATCTCGTCCCGGAATTGAAGCACATCATTGGCGAACAACCGCCCGTGCCTGAACTTCCTCCACAGGATGCCCAGGGCCGTTTTCAGTTGGTATTCAGGCGTTTCATCAGCGTATTCGCCCGGCCTGAGCATCCGCTAGCGCTGTTCCTTGACGATCTTCAATGGCTTGATGCGGCGACACTCGACTTACTTGAAGATCTGCTGACTCGGATGGATTTGAAGCATCTGCTCTTGATTGGCGCCTACCGAGACAACGAAGTCAGTTTAACTCATCCCTTAATGCGAAAGCTTGAGGTCATCCGTCAGGCCGGAGCGATACTGCAGAACATTGTACTCACACCGCTGGATCGCGAAGACCTAAGGCAACTGCTTGCGGATGCTCTTCATAGTGAGTCGGATCGACCAGCCCCGCTAGCGCAATTGATCCACGAGAAGACCACGGGAAATCCGTTTTTTGCGATCCAATTCATATCGACGCTTGCCGATGAGGGTTTGCTCGCCTTTGATTACAGTCATGGCCAATGGTCTTGGAACCTCGGCGAAATACATGCCAAAGGCTATACCGACAATGTCGTTGAGCTTATGGTCGGGAAGTTGAATCGCCTGCCCTCGACAACTCAAAATGCGCTGCAACAGTTTGCCTGCATGGGTAATAGTGCTGACTTCACAATGCTGCAGATGGTGTATGAGGACTCGATTGAAGAAATGCACGAGGAGCTGTGGGAGGCGGTCCGTACAGGACTCATCTTCCGCTCAGAAAATTCCTACCGATTCCTCCATGATCGAGTCCAGGAAGCGGCCTATTCTTTGATCCCGATAGAGCGGCGCGCCGAAGCGCATCTTCGCATCGGCACCCTTCTTGCTGAGCACACTCCTCCCGAGCAACTGGAGGAGGCTATATTCGAAATCGTCAATCAGCTAAACCGCGGCTCCCACCTCATCTCCCTAGTCGCGGAACGTGAACGGGTTGCAGAGCTCAATCTAATTGCGGGCAGGCGCGCGAAAATATCGACAGCATATGCCTCTGCGCTTAAGTATCTCGAAGCTGGCAGCGGCCTCTTGACAGATGTGACTTGGGAGCTTAACTACCCGCTTATCTTCTCGATTGAATTCCTAACGGCCGAGTGTGAATTGCTGACCGCTGATATGGTCGCGAGCGAAGCTCGTCTGACGATGCTATCCGAGCGTGCCACAAACCGTCACGATTTTGCACTTGTGACGCGTCTGCAGTTGACGCTGTATACGACCGTGGATCAGAGCGACCGCGGTGTGGAAGTATTCCTCGAATATCTTCGCCGCGCTGGTACCAACTGGGCGCAGCATCCAACCCGTGACGAAGTCTTGCGTGAATATGATCAAATTTGGACCGCAGTCGGCAATAGATTGATAGAACAGCTCGTCGACATGCCCCTGATGACGGACCCTGACATCCTCGACATGCTGGATGTCTTCACCGAAATTGTGACCCCCGCTCTCTTTTACGACGAGAATTTATCCTCGCTTGTCGTTTGCCGAATGGTGAATCTCAGCCTCGCCTATGGAAACTGTGACGGGTCGTGTTTTGGCTATGTCTGGTTTGGCATCATTGCCGGACCCCGGTTTAACAACTACAAAGACGGATTCCGGTTCGGTCAGCTTGGCTATGATCTGGTCGAAAAGCGTGGCTTAACGCGATACCAAGCTCGAACCTATATGTCATTCGGCAATATTGTCATGCCGTGGGCCAAACATGCGGCAACCGGGCGGGAGTTGGTACGTCGAGCGTTCGATGCTGCGTACAGGATCGGTGATCTTACATTTGCCGCCTATAGCTGGGACGAATTGATCACAAACTCCTTAATGGTGGGAGACGCTCTGGCGGATGTTCAGAAGGAGGCGGAAAGTGGGCTTGAGTTTGCTAAGCGGGCGAGATTCGGCCTCGTGCTTGACATCGTTGCCGCGCAACTCGGACTTATCCGGACGCTCCGTGGTTTAACGCCTGTTTTTGGGTGTCTCAATGATGGTGAATTTGACGAACTTGAGGCCGAGCAACATCTAGCGGGGAATCCGGTCTTGGCTCTGGCAGAGTTTTTCTATTTGACGAGAAAAATACAGGGCCGCTTCTTCGCTGGAGATTATATTTCGGCAGTTGACGCCTCGCTAAGGGCGCAAGAGTTGCTTTGGACTTCACCCTCACAGCTCGAAACGGCGGATTTTCGTTTATATGGAGCGTTGTCTCACGCGGCCTCCTGGGATTCCGCATCTCCTGAACAGAGACAAAAGCACTTCGAGGCATTAGCGGCTCACCACAGACAACTTGCAGTGTGGGCCGAGCATTGTCCTGCGAATTTCGAAAACCGCGAGGCGCTGGTCGGAGCGGAAATTGCCCGAATTGAAGGGCGTGCACTTGACGCTGAAGAACTTTATGAGAAGGCAATAGACTCGGCTCACAACAACGGCTTTCTCCATAATGAGGCGATCGCCAATGAGCTCGCTGCCCGCTTCTACTCGGCGCGTGGGTTCGTGAAAATTGCCAAACTATACCTACGCGACGCTCGATACTGCTATGCACGTTGGGGCGCGGACGGAAAGGTGCGACAGCTTGATGAACTTTACTCGCACCTCAGAGAGGAAAGGGCGCATTCTGATCCGGCGAACACGATTTTGACACCAGTGGAGCAGTTTGATCTCGCCAATGTGATTAGTGTCCTGCAAACGGTGTCGAGCGAGATGGTCGTGGAGAACCTAATAGCTGCGCTCATGCGCTTGGCGGTCAAACACGCTGGCGCAGAACGAGGCCTGTTGATCCTTCCAGGAGGTAATGAGCACCGGATAGAAGCAGAAGCAACGACCAAGAGCGATGCGGTGATGGTTGACTTCCGACAGGCGAGTGTTACCTACGCTGACATGCCGAAGTCGGTCTTTCAATACGTTCTTCGGACACAAGACGCTGTTCTGCTGCAGGATGCATCCACTGACAATCCGTATTCGGCAGATGAATACGTTCGCCGACGCCACTCGCGTTCAGTACTCTGCATGCCGTTGCTCAAGCAGACCAGGCTGCTCGGTGTGCTCTATCTCGAAAACAATCTGACCCCGGGCGTCTTTACTCCCGCGCGGATGGCTCTCCTGAGACTGCTGGCTTCGGAGGCCGCCGTTTCACTGGAGAACACGCGACTCTATGCCGATCTGCAAGAGAGGGAGGCAAGATTTCGCCGGCTCGTCGACTCCAACATTATTGGAATCTTCATCTGGGATCTTGACGGGCGATTCATTGACACAAACGAAGCATTCCTTCGCATGATTGGATTCGACCGTGAGCAGGTTACTTCAGGTCGCTTACGGTGGAGGGACCTTACCCCGCCCGAATGGCACGAGAGCGACGCTCGTGCAATGGCGGAAGTGAGGGGGTTTGGAACGGCACAAGCGTATGAGAAAGAATTCATCAGGAAAGATGGAACTCGCGTGTCAGTGCTCCTCGGTGCCGCAATCTTCGATGGAGCGTCGGACGAAGGCGTAGCCTTCGTTATTGATTTGACAGATCGCAAGCGTGCCGAGCAGACTGCGCGCGAAACTCAACTTCGACTTCATGATCTACAAATGCAACTGGCGCATGCGAACCGTGCCGCGAGCATAGGTCAACTATCAGCTTCGATTGCCCACGAATTGAACCAGCCACTATCGGGCATTATCACGAACGCCAGCACATGTCTGCGGATGCTGGCTGCTGATCCACCCAACATAGGCGGCGCGATGGAGACCGCCAGGCGGTCGATTCGCGATGGCAATCGCGCTTCAGACGTGATTACAAGACTGCGAGCGTTATTTATCAAGAAAGATACGGCTATCGAATCCGTGGATCTGAATGAAATAACGCGAGAGGTAGTTGCGTTGATGTTGACCGAACTGCAGAGATCCCGCGTAATTCTGCGTACAGAGTATAGTGACGATCTACCGCGTCTCCGAGGTGATCGCGTCCAGCTTCAACAAGTTGTTCTGAACCTGATTCGGAACGCCTCAGACGCGATGGGGGCGGTCGAAGACCGCCCGAGACAGTTGACAATTCAAACCGAGCGAGAAAAGGGAGACAGTATTCGACTGACCGTCGAAGATAATGGAGTGGGCTTCAAACCGCAAGACGCGGAACAACTGTTCGAAGCGTTCTACACAACAAAGAGCGACGGAATGGGGATCGGCCTGGCCGTTAGTCGATCGATCATCGAGAGTCATCATGGCCGCCTGTGGGCGACACTCAACGATGGGCCAGGAGCGAGCTTTTCATTTTCTATTCAGTCGGATCCCGGGGAATGAGTCTGGAGCTTAATGGAACCCGGTCCGTTTCGTCCGGCTTCAAGGCCCTCTCTTACATCTGCAGCACGACGCGGAATTGCGCCTTCCCACTCATCATTCGCGCATAAGCCTCGGCGACCTTTTCAAGCGGATAAATCTCAATCATTGCGCGCACCCCCACTGAGTTCGGCGAAGCCCAGCGTGTCTTCCGAATCGGCCGGCGTACCCGTCGCCCAGCCTTGGATGCCCTTGCTTCCCAGGATGAGCTGAACCGGAGCTACTTCGATCGGATCGAATGTAGCGCCAAGTACCAGGAGTTTACCGTTCGGCCCAAGGCCGCCGACGAGCTCCGACATCGACTTTGAGCCTCGGAGCCGTCGCCATGATGATCCGCGCGCCACCCAGTTTTTGCAGGTCCTCGGCGGCATTCCTCGCCTGGCTGTCGATATAGATACTTGCTCCAAGTTTCTTTGCGATATGCGCGTTTTCGCGCCCGCGTCCGACCGCGACCACCTGATACCCGAACTTGTTCGCGAACTGAATTCCGAGGTGGCCCAATCCCCCAATTCCTTGGACAACAACGAGATCGCCGGGGAGTGCCCCAGCATGCCGCAAAGCATTGTAGGTAGTGAGCCCGGCGCAGAGCAGAGGCGCGGCATCGAAGTCGCTGAGACTATCCGGGATGGACACCAGAGCTTCAGCCGGCGCCACCATGTATTCCTGATATCCTCCGTCGTAGCTGATGCCGGTAATTTGCTGATTCCGACAGTTCCGGAAGTCGCCGCGGCGACACTCGCGGCACGTCCCATCATGCCCTCCGTGCCAGCCTACGCCGACTCGCTGGCCGTTCTGCCACTGCGATACGCCGCTTCCTATTTTGTCGACGATGCCGACGACTTCGTGGCCAGGAACGCGGGGATAGGGAAGCCCGGGCCATCCTCCTTCCACAACCAGGGCATCGCTGTGGCAAACCCCGCAAGCTTGAACTTTGACTCTGACTTGCCCGGCTCCGGGTTCCTGGATTTCCCGTTCGACGATCTGGATCCCTTTCCCACCGCCTGCGACCTGCGCGGCCTTCATCGTTGCGACTGCAACTGCTCCTGGCATAAGCCCTCCTGTTCGGTATGGCGTCCGTAGTGGTTGCGCTTCTCTCGCCGCTGAACTGCGCTTACTTGAGTGGCGTCGGTGCAGGCCACAGCTCGTTCATAAGTTCCTCGATCCGTGGCTTCGCGTTTTACCATCGGCCCGCGTGCGCACCGCCATCCACGTGCAACACTTCTCCAGTTACGAAACTAGCTTCGGTCAGATAGAGCACCGACTCGGCGATATCCTTCGCCTCAGAAATCGTGCCCATCGGCGACCGTGTCTTCATGAAATCCTGCGGTATGTCGTTGTGGAGGTCCGTGTCGACCACGCCCGGCGCAACGGCGTTAAAGCGGATTTTCTGCTTTGCATATTCGCTTGCAAGACTCAGAGTGATCGCATTCAGGCCGCCCTTAGTGATCATCGGAATTGAAGCGGGAACGCCAGCAATGGGGTGATCGGCTAGCGCCGCGCTGATCGTTGTCACGCTGCCTCCTGTGCCCTGCTCCAGCATCTGTTTCACCGCCCGCTGTGTTATCAAGATGAATCCTTCGAGATTGGTGGAGGCAAAGCGCCGAAAATCATCAATGGTGTAGTCCGTGAACGCCTTCGTGGCGTAGATCCCCGCACTATTCACGACATGGTTCACCCTTCCAAACCTGCTCACCGCGGTTTCAACTGCTGTGGCTGCGGTTTCCGGCTTGCCGATGTCGCCGTCCACGAGGATCAGGCTGGGGGCGGGACGAAGTTCACTGGTAGAGAAGGTCAATGAATTTGCGACAACGTTGTAGCCACGATCGAGGAAGGCCTTTACCACAGCAGCTCCGATCCCTCTCCCGGCACCCGTTACGATCACCGTGTCTTTTCCCGCCATAGACTTCCCCCAGCGTCTCGATCACTCGTCATGTTCCGGACGCATTCGAGCATCCTGCCATGAGGAACATCCACCTTTCCGAGCACGTTACTGAATGCCCGGGCGCGTCCGCGGATGTTGCCACGGAGCGAAACACTCCTCTGGTGGGAGTCACAGCCGCCCGGCGCCGTATCCATGTGAACGACCCGACCGTGCAGTTGCGATTAGGCCAGACTGCAGAAGAAGAAACAATCAGACGATGGTATCGACGACACCTTCGTATCGGCTCCGGAGCTGTCCTCATCGGCAGGAACAGTGTTCTAATTTGATCCGCTGCTTCAGGTAGGCCCGTTCACAGACGTGAGTTGCAGCGGGCGCCGCGAAGACGTATAGAACGTTAGGCGGGATCTTCAGTTGCGGTCTTCTGGATGGGTCCGCCCTTCGGTGGCGGGAACCAATACCAAAGTACAATAGCCGCTACCTACGACCGCGCGTAATCATATCGCAAGCATGCAGAAAACTGCTGCGCTGGAGAAAAGTCATCCGTGCCTTCGATTTGCATCCGGTTGCTGTGGTCGGCACCGCGTGACACGGCTCGGCCTCTTCACGTCAATGCGTTGCTCTAATTGCTTGTAGAAATAGATTCGCTTACGGACGCGGTATGAGAAATCCATGACAACAGGGCGTGCACTCATATCTGTGATCGATGACGACCAGTCCGTGCGCGAATCACTGCCCGATCTGCTCAGCGTGTTCGGTTTTAACGTCCACGTCTTTTCATCGGCGGAAAGCTTCCTCGCCTCGGAGGATCTTTCCCGGACCGGGTGTCTCATACTCGACGTTGCTATGCCGGGCATGTCCGGACCCGACCTTCAACGTGAACTGAAGATCCGCCGCCCCGAAATTCCTATTATCTTCATTACTGCTCGAAGAGATGACGAGTTCCGGGCGCAAATGCTTGAACGTGGAGCCGTCGCATATCTTTTCAAGCCGTTCAGCGACACCGCTCTGCTGGATGCGCTTCATATGGCTTTCCGGAACCCGTGAGCGCTGCTCAGCCCACGACTTCCGTTGCAGGGACGCATTACAATTATTTGCACGCAGGTGAGAAGGGAGGGTCTCCTCATGTTACCGGCCTCCTCTGTTGTGTTCGTTGTCGATGACGATATCTCCGTCCGAGAATCGCTGGAATTGATGATTCGCCAGGCAGGCTGGCATCCGGAAACCTTCGCTACGGCACAGGAGTTTCTGGAGAGGCAGGAGGTCTCAAGCCCGAACTGCCTCGTCCTGGATGTTTCTCTTCCTGGTCTCAGCGGTCTCGACCTGCAAAAGAGAATCGTCGCTGAAAGATCCGGGATGCCCATCATTTTCATTACCGGATTTGGCGACATTCCCACGACGGTTCGCGCCATGAAGGCCGGAGCGATTGAATTTCTGACCAAGCCATTCAGCGATGAGGTGCTTCTGAGCGCCATCGGCCAGGCCTTAGAACGTAGCCGTATCGCTCTCGGGCATGAGGCTGAAGTTCGCACGCTGCGGGATTGCTATATGTCACTAACTCACCGCGAAAGACAAGTCATGGCCCTAGTTGTCTCCGGAATGTTGAACAAGCAAGTCGGCGGGGAACTCGGCATCAGCGAGATCACGGTCAAAGCGCACCGCGGTCGCGTGATGCGGAAAATGAAGGCGCTCTCTCTCGCCGAACTGATCAAAATGGCTGCGCGGCTGCGCTTGGGAAATGCTCTAAATGTAAGAATTCCGGCGCCTTTGAGTCGCGACCCTCAGCCTTCATCTCAAACGCCATCCCGTCGCGTCATGTCCCAAGGTTAAGGGGCAATCGAATCGCCTTAGAAGAACTGCTGCCGGCGTTCGAACACAGCTTCACGGGCGAGCCGGGGGTCGGCGTCGAGCCTATTCCTTTATTGCGGCAACTTCTCGCCAGTCTGCTCCCGCACCATATACTCGGCGTACCACTTGGGCCAGTTCTTGTCAGCTTGCCCGATACGCTCCTCAAATTGACCGTGCGCGGCCTCAGCACGCCGCAGCGCGCCAGCCAGATCGTTGACCGACGCGAAGCTCGTCGTTGTCGGGTCCATGTGACCGGGCAGCCGCGTCGCGACCTCCTGGAGCAGCCAGCCGTTGCCGTCCGGATCATGAAAGGAGGCATACGAGCGGTAACTGCGACGGTCGGGGTCCGAACCGCTGACCCGGCGGCGTCCAAACAAGAAGGGTTCGTCCGTGCCGTCATAAACGCCGATGTCGCCGTGGAACGCGTCACTGATCTCGACTCCAAGACCGAGCAGCTCTTTGCGGGGTGCCTCGATATCGGACACGATAAGGTACAGGCCCTGTGCCGAGCCTGGCGCTGCGGCGGTGACGTTCTTTCCGAAGATGATCGAGCATGCGGAGCCAGATGGCGTGAACTGGATAATGCGGTAGTCTTTACTGCTGCCAGAGTCGATGTCGAGGCGCCACCCAAGACTCGCGTAGAACTCTTTCGCGCGATCAGCATCGGAGACCGGGATGACGACTACCTCGAACTTCAGGTCCACTTTCGCGGCGCTCGTGACGCTGCTCGTTTCTCTATTTCGCATTTCCTGTGCCAGATTTGCCATTGTTCCTCCGATGTATTCGCTTATATCGAAAGTAAGATTCGCCGAATGCGAATGTTTACTTCTTGGCTAAGCAAAGACGAAATGATAGATGCGGGGCGACAGTCACCGCTGCCTAAACGATTCGGATGAGAGGTGAACGCGGAAAGTTCGCCCTCTGCCAGGTTCGTTTGCGCCTCGTAAATCGAATAGGAGAACAATTCCAGTTCGTACATTGGATACTCCCATCCATGGGTCGCGTCGATTAACTGGAGGTGTGAGACGTTGATTCCTATGCACATGATCGTTCCGATCAGCGAGCAGAAGAAGATTGTGTCTCTGTGACGTGCGCCGATACGAACTGGCGCACGATTGCTGCGATTTCTTCAGCCTTGGTATCAAGGGCGAAGTGACCAGCATCAAGTAGGTGCACTTCTGCATTCGGCACATCTTTGCGGTAACGCTCTGGCTCGCCCGAGTCAAATGACAAATCGTGCCTACCCCAGATGACAAGGAGAGGTGGCTGGATCTTCTGCATCCAGCTTTGCCACTTGGGGTATGCGTCGACGTTGGTGCGATAGTCGTAGAACAAGTCACTCTGGATCTGCGCCTGGCCTGGGCTATTTAAGAACGCGTATTCGTCGGTCCAGAGATCAGGATCGTAGAGTTCAACATTGGGATCGTCTCCGACGTGGCGTGTTTTCGTGACGGCAAGGGAGAGCAGATTCTTTCGCAAGGCCTCTTCATGCGCCGAACGATCAGCCCAGAAGGCGCGGCGAGTTGTCCAGTTGACTCCCAGCCCTTCGTTGTGAGCAACAGCGTCCTGAACGATGAGAGCTTCGACGCGTTCCGGATGCGCCAGAACCATGCGGAAGCCTACCGGACCGCCGTAGTCCTGCATGTAAAGCGTGTAGCGGGTTAAGCCAAGCGCATGCGTGAAATCGTCGATGACGTGAGCGATATGTTCGAAGGTATAGTCGAATTGCTTCGGGTCGGGCCAGTCGCTGTGGCCGAAGCCAGGATAGTCCGGAGCGACCAGATGGTATTTGTCAGCGAGATGCGTCAGCAGCGGCTGAAACATTCGCGATGACGATGGCAATCCGTGCAGCAACAGAAGAGTTGGGGCATCCTTCGGCCCCGCCTCGCGATAGAAAATGTTAATGCCGTCTACCTTTACCGTGCGATAGAACACCTGATTGCTCATAGTTAACTCCTTTGTCTGTGCGTTAAGTCCTGCAATGCCCACGAAGAACATCGCGCAGATCGCTGAAGTCAAACGAATGGGTCTTCCGGTTCGCATGCGTCCTCCTGATTACTCATTGAGTTCGAAGACGACCTCGAGTTCGATGGGAACGCCCAAGGGGAGACTCGCGGCGCCGATGACTAGACGAACGGCCATGTTTTCCGCTCCAAAGACATCTCGAAAGAGATCCGAGGCGCCGTCAGCGACTTTGGGATGATCGCCAAAATCCTCGGCAGCCACCATGAAAACGCCCAAGCGAACAACACGCTTTATCCGATCGATGGTGCCCAGGAAATCTCTGGCCGCGGCAATTGCGCCGAGGGCTGTAATTCGGGCCGCGTCCTGTCCGTGTTTTGTGTCAAGTTCTTTGCCAAGCTTGCCGATGTAGGCCGGCTTGTGATCGACCACGGGCAGCATTCCGCTGAGGAAAAGCAGATTCCCCGTTTGCACGGCCTCGACGTACGAGCCAAGTGGAGTAGGCGCGGCGGGAAGTCGGATGCCGAGGTTCTCGATCCGGCTTTCAGGGCTGTATTGTTGTTCAACATTTGGGTTTACCATTGGCCAACGTGCGCACCGCCGTCCACGTGCAGCACCTCCCCGGTCACATACCGTGCCTCTACTAGATAAACCACTGCCTCCGCGACGTCTTGCGCTTCGGAGATCGTACCCATCGGCGCAAGGGTTTTCAGGAAGTCCTTTGGATTATGTTCTTGCATAGGAGTGTTCACTATCCCGGGAGCAACAGCGTTGAAGCGGATATGCGTCTTGGCGTATTCGTTCGCAAGACTTAGAGTGATCGCGTTCAGGCCGCCCTTCGTGATCATCGGAATGGACGACGGAGCACCGGCTATCGGATTGTCGGCTAGTGCAGCGGTAATCGTTGTTACGCTTCCGCCGGCACCTTGCGCGAGCATTTGCTTTACGGCGATTTGGGTCATAAAAACAAAGCCGTCAAGGTTGGTGGCTACGAATCCATGCAGATCGTCAGCGCTGTACTCGGTAAACGGCTTAGCGGCGTAGATCCCGGCGTTGTTGATCAGGTGATCGATCGAGCCGAACTTCGACAATGCAACTTGCGCCACTCTTTCGGCTGTCGCTGAGTCACCAATGTCGCCATCCACAAGGGCAAGATTCGAAGACACCGCGAAGCCACTCTTCGAGATGCTGCGTGAGTTCGCGACTACGTTGTAGCCTCGGTCAAGGAAGGCCTGAGTGATAGCCGCTCCGATACCTTGGGAGGCGCCCGTAACGATTACTGTTTTCGCTTTACCCATGGATGTATTCTTCCTCCTGTTTCTCAGATGATCATTCAAAAACATTCTTCGTTCGGCGATCTAAAATGTCTCTCGCCGCTACAGCATTCATTGAGTCAGAGAATGTTGCATCACGCAATTGGACGATGGTATCGCTGATACTTTCGTATCAGCTCCAGTTGCGCTGTCAACGCGAAACGAGAACACCGATACAAAGGTATCGCCGATACCATCGTCCAATTGTTCCTTCCGCGCACTTCGGCTTTGATAAGCGGGTGGTCCGGATTCAATCGGAACTCTCCGGAGGAAAATGTATGTCAAGCAACAGCACAGAACTCGCCATTGATGAACCGCTCGCGTCGAATCCTCTTGATGCCGTCCCAGACGAGATACCATTCGATGTGCCCTATGGGGTCCCTATTTCATTAGACCGAGCCCAGGCGGTTATTCACGCCGCTGTGGCAGAGGCGAAGAAGCGGAATTGGAAGATGAATATAGCGGTAGCCGATTCCGGCGGTAACTTAGTTGCCTTCCAACGAATGGACGGCGCGATGCTTGCCTCAATTCAGATTGCGGAACACAAGGCGCGGGCGGCCGCGACGTTCCGCCGCCCAACGAAGGTCTTCGAGGACGGTATCCAGCTTATGCACCTCAACCATCTGCTGGCGTTCGACGGAGTTATTGCGTCTCGAGGCGGCATTCCACTGATCGATCAGGGAGTGATTATCGGCGCAATCGGTAGTTCGGGAGGCACGGATTCCCAAGACGAGATCGTCAGCGAAGCAGGCGCCACAGTAGTTAACAAACTCCATGCGACGACCAATTGATCCAGATCTCGATGAAGCGTTGGGGGCATTCAACCGCGGTTTCCAACTCCGCGGGGAAAGGGCACCGCACATCAATCTGGTCAATGTGGCCAAGTTGGGCCTATCTACCTTGGCGACATTGATCAACCTGAGCAGCCTCGAATACTTCTTAGCAGTTGGAGGTATTTCGGCGTTGCTATCGAGGGAGATGCTATGAAGAAGATCGCAGCGCCCATTCCTTTTGCTGGTTCCCAGATCGACCAAACGCGTCATGTCTGCGCTTTCTTCAACAGCCCTGATGAAGAGTATCGGGTCTTGCTCCCATTCATAAAAGACGGATTCCAGTGTGGCCAGAAGGCAATTCACATTGTTAATCGGGGTCAGCGCCAGGACCACCTTCACCGCCTGACGGCCGCAGGCATTGATACAGCGGTTGCTGAGCAAAGCGGACAGCTTGAGATTCGGACGGATACCGAAATCTACCTTCCGGAAGGCCGTTTCGATGCAGATCGCATGATTTCGGCGTTCGAGCAGTTGGCCAGCGGCAATGGCACGGGAGGATTCCCGCTAAGTCGCATTTGCTGTCGTATGGATTGGATAGTTGAAAACGGATCGCATCTGGATGATGTGATTGAGTTCGAGTCGCGGGTAAATGAGGTGTGGCGTCGGCACGAAGACGCAGTTATCTGTACCTACCATCTCGGCAAGTTTGGAGGAGACGCCATCGTTGATATCTTGCGGACCCATCCGATGGTCGTCATCGGTGGCGTCCTTCAACAAAATCCCTTCTTTGTGCCGCCAGACGAATTCCTGCGTGAATTTCGCGAGAGTCGGTCTCGTCGGAGCGGCTCACCTGTGGTGGCCTGACATGGAAGTGCAGCTCGAAGATCCAGCCCAGGAGGTCAAGCGCCTTCGGCGCTGCATTAGCGATCTAACGAGCCTGCTCGCTCTGCCTGCTATCTGGCGTAGCAGTGAACCATCGCAAATTGTTCAAACCCTTCTGGATGTACTCCTCCGTATGCTCAGCCTGGATTTCGCCTACGCGCGGTTGAGCGACGCATTTGGCGCGATACCAGTGGAGATCCTCCGAGTCGCCGATGACAGCAAAATCAACCTGCCGGCCAGGGAAGTCCGCAATATGCTCGGCGACCCATTAGCTGCCTACGCTAAAGGGTCTCTCCCGCAAATACGGAACCAATTAGCAGTCGAAGGCATCGCGATCGCCCCCGCGCAGTTGGGCGTACACGGTGAAATCGGCGTGATCGTCCTGGGCTCTAACCGGACAGGCTTCCCTGAGAAAACCGAAAGCCTTCTTCTGAGCGTAGCGGCAAATGAGGCATCGATCGGATTGCAAGAGGCAAGACTCCTAAGCGAACAGAAGCGGATCTCCGCTGAGCTCAATGCCGAGAACCAGATGTGGCCGGTCCTTACGGAGGTCGAGATAGATCGTGCGCGGCCGTATGGACGGATGCGCCGGGTGGAGATTGGCGAGGTTCTGTATCGGCCGGGAGAGGTGGGAAGGCCGTGCTTCATCCTCTTATCCGTCAGCTTGGAAATCGTTCAGCCAACTATCCAGGGCGAACGGCTGGTCACGATCTTGCGCCCAGGAATGTTCACCGGTGAGGCGGGCACGATCGCAGGACAGCGAACCGTAGTGCAGGCCCGAGTTATCCAAGCAGGTGAAATCCTGGAGGTTCGACCCGAAGACCTTCGCACGCTTGTGGCGCACGACGCAAGTCTGAGTGAGATCCTCTTGCGCGCGTTTATGTTGCGAAGGCTTATGCTCATAAACCGACAGTTGGGCAATGTCGTTGTCATTGGCTCGCGACATTCTGCAAATACTCTGCGCCTTCGAGAATTTCTGAGCCGAAATGGCCATCCATTTTCTTATATCGACTTGGATATGGACGACGCTTATCGGAACCTTCTCGACCGCTTTGGAATCGCTGTCTCTGAAATTCCGATCGTGATTGGCAACGGGACGTTAGTTCTGCGAAATCCGTCAATCTCAGAGCTGGCCGATTCCCTCGGACTTAACGACAATATCGACAATAGTTCGCTTCACGATCTGATCATCGTGGGCGCGGGCCCTGCAGGCCTGGCAGCAGCGGTATACGCGGCCTCGGAGGGAATAGATGCCCTCGTTATAGAAAGCCATGCCCCGGGGGGACAGGCGGGCTCCAGTTCAAAGATAGAGAATTATCTGGGATTTCCAACCGGGGTCTCCGGTCAGGAACTCGCTACAAGCGCCACCAAGCAGGCACAGAAGTTTGGAGCGAAGATGGCGTTGGCACGCGCAATTGTTCAACTTAGGGGCCAACATCGCCCCTACGAACTCGTCATGAACGATGGTACTGTCTTCTTCGCACGGACTATTGTCATTGCGACTGGCGCCAACTACAAGAAGCCAACGGCCGTGAACTTGGACTGCTTCGTGGGGCACGGGATCCATTACGGTGCCACCTTTCTTGAAGCTCAGTTGTGCGAGGGCGAAGAGGTCGTTGTCGTGGGCGGCGGCAACTCGGCTGGTCAAGCTGCAGTCTTCCTCTCGCAGACCGCACGCAAGGTATATATGCTTGTGCGAGCCGCCACGTTATCCGAATCGATGTCGCATTATCTTATTGCGCGCATTTCCGGAAATCCGGCTATCGAACTGCTGTGCGACTCCGAACTAGCCGACCTTGGGGGCGAGAGCGCTCTCGAAAAAGTGAGTTGGGTCAACAAGCTGAACGGAGAGGTACGTTCGATCAAGGCCCATCACCTTTTCATCATGGCTGGCGCCTCACCTAACACAAGCTGGCTTCAAGGCCGTGTCGCTCTTGATGAGAAGGGCTTTATCCTCACCGGACGTGATCTGCCACTGGTTGTTGACC
>CAVPKQ010000023.1:0-59039 GCA_963705665.1 uncultured Acidobacteriaceae bacterium
TCAGCATGGTGGCGGCGGCGGCTTTGATCTTCATCGTGATTCGAGTCATTTCGGAACGCCCTCGGCCGTATCCCGCGCCTGTTTGCTTTTGTTGAAGATCAGGCCAAAACGCTCGACGACATCGAATGCCACCGGGATGAAGAAGATGGCGATCAGCGAGGCCGCGAGCATGCCGCCAATCACAACCGTACCGAGGACCCGCCTTGAAATTGCGCCTGCGCCGGACGCCAGCCACAGCGGCACGCAACCGAGAATGAATGCAAACGCCGTCATCAAAATGGGCCGTCGTCTCAATTTCGCGCCAGCCAGCGCGGCGTCCACCAAAGAGGAACCCTTCTCGTATTCACTCTTGGCGAACTCCACTATCAGGATGGCGTTCTTGGCCGAGAGGCCTATGAGCATCACCAAGCCAATCTGTGCGTAAACGTCATTGTCCAGATGGCGAAAGTAAATCGCGACAAAAGCTCCCGGCACCCGCGATAGGCGTTCCCCCAGCAGCACGCTGACGGGTAGCGTCCAACTCTCGTATTGCGCAGCCATGATCAGGAAGACAATCAGGAACGAAAGACCGGAACTCCACCGTAGGGCTGATGCCTTGTGAGGCCTTAACCTCCTGGTACGACATTCCCATGTAATCGAAGCCCATCTGGCTGGGCATCGTTTTCTTGGAATACATCTTGCAGAGCTGCTATCGCCTGTGCGGAACTGTAACCTGGAGCGGCCGAGCCTATGATCTGGACCGATTGAAACAGGTTATATTGCATGACAAACTCCGGACCGCTCCCCGCGTTGACGGTCGTCAGTGTGCTCAGCGGGACCAGTTGTCCGAGCTGTTGGTCACATAGAACTTGCCTAGATTTTCCGCAGAGGTTCGATAATTTCCTTCTGCTTGCAAGTAAACCTGCCACTGCCGGCCAAAGCGATTGAAGTAGTTCACCGGCGTTCCGCCCATAAAGGTCTGTAGCGTCTGGTAGAACACTATCCAGACTTATCTGTTGCGTCATCACCTTGGACGTGTCGACTGCGACATCAACCTGGGGAACACCAAAGAGAGCTGTCGTCATCACCCCTGCCAGCTCCGGACGCTTTTGCGCCGCCGCCAGAAAGAGCTGTGTGTTTTTTAGCGAGAAAGTCAACTGTACCTCCGGAGCGGTCTTCGAGCACGAAGGTAAATCCTCCCGAGCTCCCTACGCCAGGAATTGCCGGGGGAGGGAAGGCGAAGGCTATCCCCGACGTTACCCTGGATAGAGCAGCTCCGAGATGCCTTTTGATTGCTTCATAACTCTCGTCCGGCGCTTTGCGCTCCGCCCCAATCCTTAAAGGTTACGAAGAAAAAAGAGCTGTAGGTGGTAGTGACGCCGCTCAACATGCTGTAACCGACAACCGGACTCACGTACCTTACTCCGGGGGTGTTCATTATTATTTTTTCTCTTTCCGCCGAGGCTTGCGAAGTGCGTTGCAGAGAAGCCGCGTGGGGGAGCTGGAGGGCGACGAAAGCGTAGCCCTGGTCCTCATCGGGAAGAAAGCTGCCCGGCACCTTCTTACCCATAAATGGTTTCCGCGGCTAGCACGGGAAGAAGAACAATGGCCAAGCCTGCCTTTGCGAATGAGTTGCCTGGAGGCGCCGACATAGTAGTAGGTAGCTTTGCCGAATACCCGGTTAAACCACCGGAAGAAAGCGCCCCAGCGGCCCGCGTAACTCTTTTTTCGGGCGTAAAAGCGTTGCCTGCAGAGCCGGGCTCAGCGTCAACGCGTTGAAGGCGGAGAAGATCACCGACACTGCGATGGTGACCGCAAATTGCTGATACAGCTTGCCGGTAATCCCGGGAATGAATGCCGTTGGAATGAATACCGCGGCCAAAATCAGGGCAATGGCCACCACCAGTCCAGACTTCCTCCATTGCCTGGATCGTGGCGTCATGGGAGCTCATGCCTTGCTCGATATGATGCTCCACCGCCTCAACCACTACGATGGCGTCGTCGACCACCAGTCCGATAGCCGGCACCAGGCCAAAGAGGGAGAGTGTATTGATAGAGAAGCCGAGCAATGGGAAGACCACAAATGTCCCGATGAGCGAAACCGGCACCGCCAACAATGGAATGAGCGTTGCTCTCCAGCTCTGCAGAAAAAGAAAGACCACGATGATCGCCAGACATCGCTTCCAGGATTGTGTTTTCGATCTCCTTGATGCCGGAGGTGACGGCGCGCGTCGTATCGAGCGCAACCACATCATTCAAGCCTCGGAGGAAACCTGGTCCTAGCTTCCTCCATCACCTTCCGTACCGCGGCGGCGGTTTTTACAGCGTTGCTGCCTGGCGCCTGGTAGATAGCGATGAGCGCGGCCGGTTTGCCGTTGAGCCTTCCACAATGTTGTAGCTCTGTGCCCCCAGCTCTACGCGAGCTACCTGATTCAAACGCAGAATGCTTCCGTCGGGCTGAGCCCGGACAACGATTTGTCCGAACTCTTCCGCCGACGGAAGGCGTCCCGGCGCGCGTCCGGAATAGGTAAACTGTTGCCCTGGGGGAACAGGCTCGCCTCCAATCTGACCTGCGGGGTTCACCGTATTCTGAGTGCGGATAGCATTGATGATTTCCGGAACCGTGATCCCCAGGCTCGCCAGCTGGTCGGGATTCACCCAGCAGCGCATGGCATATTGGCCGGCGCCGAAGATCGACACGGACGCAACACCCGGAACCCGCGTCAGTTCATCATTCAAATTGATGGTGGCGATTCGCCAGAAAGAGGGTGTCGTAGGTATTGTTGGATGACGAAAGATCGACCAACATCAGGGGAGATGCGGTGGATTTCTGCACCGTCAATCCATTGTTGACTACCGAAATGGGCAGCTGCGAATTGGCCTGGGCAACCCGCATTTGCGAGAGAATCTGATCCGCGTTGATCTGGGTATCGATCCCAAAGTCGACAGTGAGCGACATGATTCCGCTGCTCGCGCTCTGCGAATACATGTAATTCATCCCATCGACCCCGGACATCTGCTGCGAGATGGGCGTCGACACCGACTGGGCGATAGTCTCCGCGTCTGCCCCGGGGTAAGCGGCAATGACTTGGATCTGGGGGTCGGTGATGTTGGGAAATTGGGATGTAGGGAGGCTGAGCATTGCGACGACGCCGGCGATAACCATCAGAATGGCGATGACGATCGCGACGATCGGCCGCTCGATGAAGAATTTCGACATGTTCAGTTTCCCTCGGGCGCAACGACGTAAGGTTTGGGCGTGACCGGAGTATCTTCCCTACCTTCATGAAGCCCTGGACTACTATCCTTTCCCCCGGCTTTAATCCCTCCGTAACAATCCAGTTGGTGCCCACCTTGTCACCCACCTTCACGGCGCGATAGGCGGCTTTGTTATCGTCCCCAACGACGACGACCTGATACATGGACTGGACTTGAAGGACGGCCGCCTGGGGAACAAGCAACGCATTCTTATTGAGGCTGGTCTGGAACCGAACCCTCCCGAAGCCGCCCGGACGAAGCACCGCGTCTTTGTTGGAGAATTCGGCAGCAAGCTGAATTGTGCCGGTTTGGGTCGAAACCTGGCGATTCACCAGGATGATTTTGCCTTTCTGCGGGTAAGCTATTCCGTTTGCCTGGATGAATTCGACTGCCGGGCTGCTGACTTTCCTGCCGCTAATCACCAGAAAGAAGGTATTTGCCCGGCGAAGGAAACTACTCTCGCTGATGCTGAAGTAGGCCCAGATAGGATTCACTTGAGAGACGGTAGTCATGTCCGTGGTCGTCCCTACCAGGTTTCCTACCTGGGCATTGGTCAAGCCGGCGATACCGGAGATGGGTGAATACACCTTGGTCCAGGAGAGATTTAGCTTCGCCTGAGCCATCTCGGCCTTCGCGGCGTCCAACTGTGCCTTGCTTGCAGCCTGGGTCGCAAGATCGGTATCAAGCTGCTTTTGGGGAATCGCGCTCTGGGCAGCAAGCGGCCTGTCGCGCGCGACGTTAGTATCCGCCTGCGAGAGGTTAGCTACCGCCACGGCTACTTGCGCCTTAGCCTGGTCGAGCGCGACCTCGAAAGGACGAGGATCGATCTCATACATGAGCTGGCCCTTTTTAACAAAAAAGCCATTCTGGTAATTCTGCTTGATCAGATACCCTTGGACTCGTGGTGTAATTTGGGCGTTATTTGGACCGTTGAGCTGGGCTATCCACTCCTGGTAGATGGGGATGTCTCGTTGTATTACGTCAGTAACTTCGACCTCGGGAGGAGCCATCTTGGGAGCTTTCTGTTTTTCCTGGCACCCGTTAAGCGCGAGGGCAATCAGACAGACGCCTGTTGAAGTTGTCGCCAACCGCATCCGGGCATGGTACCGGGGAGGCTTTCGCCATGACTTTGCCAGATGCATTTCAGATGGATCAGGGTGAGACTCAGGATTGAGTGGCATTACAGAACTCCTGGTACATTCAGCCGGTTTTGACCACTTCACGGTCTTTGGTTAAGGTCGGAAATCCTTGCAACCCCATCGATCCTCAATTGCCGTTTTGCTGCGTTGTTGCATGAATCCCATACAAGAACCGGAGAAAGCCGTACAGCCGGGATGCGCCGGCTGCCGTGAACCACGGTAACCGACCGCAGCCGCGTGAAATTCAGCGCTTTATTCTGCCACTTCCACGATCAAATTCGCCGATTGCAGCGTCTTTGGGATCCGGGGTAATTTGGAGGACGGATTAAAACAGCAATCGAACGCGTCTGCTTAGGAGCAACGCGCTCACAAGAATGTCCTAGCCCAGGCAGTGAGCATTCACTATCAGAGGCTTTATTTCTGAAGAATCTTAAGGTGGCTATAAAACTAAAACAAGACCGGTAAAAAGTCGAGCTTCTTTTCCTTCGCTACGTATAGACCCTCCGGTGAGCGGAGTTGGGCCGCGGCCCCTTTTGCCGGGCAGATGTTGCGCCATGTCTTCTGCAGATCGATTGAACAGGCGATCTATACTGGCGAAGCTAAGACGATTACCCGGAAGTGGTACGGATGTATTTGCAGCTCAGCAGTGTAACTGCTACTGTTTCTGCATCTGGGTTTTTTCCCCGTCTGGAAAGCAGATCAATGCAACCGTGTGGCGTGCCGCCAGTATAGAAAAAGCGAGGTAGGCGGAGGTGGAGGGGCAGATTGAATTGAACCGCACAGAAAGGCTGTTGCGGAGCGGCAACAATGGTCGGCCTAGGCGTGTGGCGCGCGGGTGCGTCTGCGTCCTCGTTCCACTTTTGCTCGCCATGCAGGTGCTGCTCGAGGGCTGCGGCGGCAGTTCAGCTTCTCCTTCAGCCGGATCGCCTGGCTCCTCGCCGACCGGTAGCGTTCAACCCCCTTTCAATACCGGGAAGGGTGAGGGAAACTTACTCGATGAGCAAGTCGTGGTGATGTATCCGACCCATAATCCTGCGGGCTCCAACAGCTCAGATACGACTTATTTGGATACTTACTACGGGTTGACCATCTGTCCTTCGACTTTAAGTACAGCCTACTGTGCGCAGGACAAAACAAACCTCAACACCGCACAGTTTGGCAACTTCAATCTTTCACAAGACCCGATCGGGAACAATCCGCTTGGCGTCGCCATGATTGACGCCATCAAGATCCAGTACACCGCGGTGAATGTTGATCAGTCGGCGGTAACGGTCTCGGGGGGAGTTTTGGTTCCTCATCTGGCTCCTGCCTCCATCAAAGGGCTCATCCTGTACTTCCACGGGACCACCGTCGACCGTACCAATGTACCCTCCAACTTTGTTACACCTTCGAACAGCACGGGTGACAGTGAAGGGAAGTTGCTGGCGGCCCTGTGGGCCTCCCAGGGTTATGTGGTGATAATGCCGGATTATATCGGTCTGGGCGATGACACTACGCATGCCCATCCATACGTCGTGTATCCGGTGCAAAATGCTCAAAGCGGACTGGCGATGATCAAGGCGACGCGCTCATTTCTGGCAAGCTCTTATGGAATGACCGCACTATTGCCGCTATTCACCACCGGCTACTCTGAGGGAGGAGCATACTCGCTCGAAGCGGCGCACCTGATGCAGGACAACAGCGGCTACGCTTCGCAATTAAATGTCAGTCTGCGCAAGGCGGTGCCGCTCTCCGGAGCATTCGACCTCTCCGGCACCATGCTTTCATATCTGTTCGATAATATATCCACTACGAACAACAACTGGTATTCGTTGAATCCGGCAGAATCGGCGTCAAGCAAGCCGTTTCTAAGCGGCGATTTGGCGCTAGGCTTCGCCACCTATTCGGGGATCCCCGCGGCCGATATTCTTTCAAACACGTTTTACAATTGTGGAGAGTACTACGGCATCCAGGTATGCACCGGCAATCTTGGCGATGTGTACTATTCCGACTCCGCCAGCGATACGACGGTCACCCTCATTGCATTGACTCAGGCCGAGCTGACCGAATGGGGCATCTACACCGATAATGCAATCACTCCGCTCTTGACCCAAGCCTACGCCGATGCGCTGATGCAGAAAGACACGAATAACCCGCTGTACCAGCAATTGGTAGCGGGAGACACTTACCCATTCGTTCCCGCGGTTCCAGTCACCCTCGTCTCTTTGAGCCAGGATTCCGTAGTAACCAGGAAGAACTCCGACGTGGCCTTCGCCTATTTCACCCAGCACAATCCACAGGGGCCGTACGCCGAGCAGTTGATCGATAACAGCGGCTTCTATGTGCACTACGTCACCGACGTACAGGTGGATCACCTAACCGAGACTGCCATTCGCGAGCGTTTTGATATTGAATCAATTTAACCAAGCGAAGTGAGCGACGGCTCCGGCTGGCGCCGACACTGGCTGCCGCTAGATTCCGAGGTTCGGGGCACGCGCAGAATCCCTGCGCCGCCTATCCGACTCAGCCCCGCTGGCGTTCAGATCGCTGGAATGATTCTGCGCGAAGCTTTGTTGATGGTGCTGACCGGTCTTGCCCTGGTTATGCCTGCCGCGATGGCCACAGCGCATCTGATCCGTAGCCAGCTGTACGGACTCGGCCCGTATGACCCGGTGACCATGCTGTTCGCGGTGGGTATGATGACCGGCGCCGCGGTGCTGGCTTGTTATCCCCCGGCCACACGCGCCATGAGGGTCGATCCCATGGCGGCGCTGCGATACGAATAAACGGGACGGAATTGCTGGAGGGCGGCTGTATTGTCAGCAGTTCCGAAAGGAACCACATCGATGAGAAGCCACGCCTGCATAACGAAGTGCCCGCAAAACGGACTCCCCACCATTTGTCAACGTCGGGAGAAAGGGTACAGGGGTTATAGGTGACTTGGCCGCAGGACCCGCCGATTTGGGGAATTTACCGATAATGCGACTTTTCAGGCCGCACTAGAACCCGTATGTTGCCGGTTATTCGCTAGGCAACTTGCTTCCAACAGGGCTCCCTTCAGCTTTTTTCAACTGCTGGGGCCGTTGCAGGAAATCAAAGGCAGGCGTCAGCACACCTGATAAAGGGAGGCGAATGGCACTACGGCAACAAGGTATTCCAGCCAGAGAAACTCAGCAAAGAACGCTGCGTTTACCTGCCCCACAAAGGGCATGAATGCAGCTGATTCGCTCATCCCCTTCTCGAGAGTCCACTGTTGCCTCCAAGCGAACACTGCGGCCGCGTAAAGGGTGAGGACGAGCCCCGTTTCCAAGGCCGTCTTAATTGTAAGGGATATCCAAGTGGAGTGCTGATGTAAGTATGGGGAAACAATCCATACAATTGCTGTGAGACCAGTCGTAAGCAGAGACATCTCTACGGTGAGAATGACAGCCCCTCTGTACGTGTAAAATCCGCCTTGGACCTGGGCACCCATCGAATATCCCCACCAAAGGCAAACGGAAGAGCAAGGCAGTAAAATCGCCGCCTTAGCGAAAACCACAAGAGTTCTGCGCAGCGCATTTCCCATGTCAGATTTTGCTCGCCTCAGGACAATCCATCTGAGAGTCTTGGTAGAAACCAGCCTCATTAATCTAAACCATCGTGCGTTGGCGTGCCGGTAGTGAGGGCAACGGTCGGCACGGAAGTCAAGCGGCCCCGGCCCACATCAACTCTAAGCTGGGATGCCCGAGAAACGGCGTTTCAGGTAAGTTCATTCCTGGCGCGGCGAACTTACTCAAATCGGACTTTGCAGGCTGTCCCGCCTCGAGACGCAACAACTACTAGTGCTGCTGCCTTGGCACAATGCTCTCAATCCAAGTGGTGACCTGTCGGGCAGCGTCGCTCGGGCATTGGGAACGGGCAGAGCGGCCAAATTTTCCAGAGGGATCCTTACAATACATCCATGCTGGATGCTTTAAAGGGAGCCACTCTAATCAAGGACACAAATCGTTTGAGTTAGTACTTCCGTGCTAGATTCACCGCAAAGATCGTTTTCCAGCGACTGACTTGAGCTGATTTCGTGCTACCCTCGATTGCGCAAGAAGTGGTAAGCGGAGGTGGTGAGTGAATATCGAGTTGCGTCCGCTTCGTTTGGGCGAGATCCTGGACCGCACCTTTCAGCTCTACCGCGCTCGCTTCACGCTCTTTCTCGGCATCGCTGCCGTGAGCACCATTCTGCAACTGCTGTGGAGCGCCTTCCAACTCGGCGAAACCTCGTTGTTGAGCCGTAGTCACATCGGCCCTGCGCAACAGGGAATCACGACGGTGACCGCAATCGTCGGATGGGCCTTCAACTTTGCGTGCGCGGCTCTGGCGACGGCGGCCATCAATCGCGCTGTCATCGCAATCTATGAGGGCAAGTCCGTGGGTATCGCCAGTGCCTATGGCGCCGTGCGCGGCCGCTGGCTCACCTGCGTTTGGGTAAATATCCTTGCTTTCTTCATTGCCTGGAGTCCGCTCATCGTGGTTACACTCGGAGCAGTGATGGCCGTCGTTCTCGCAAGGAGCGCAGGGAGCCTGACTCAGGCGAATGCAGTCACCTTCGTCTACAGTTTCGCCGCGATCGTGGCGGTCATCGCTGTCCCGTTATGTGTCTGGCTTAGCTTGCGCTACTCGCTGGCGATTCCCGCTTGCATTCAGGAGGGCATTGGCACGTTAAGTTCTCTCAAGCGAAGTGTCCTGCTTTCCCGCGAGTCGCGCGGGCGCATATTTCTGCTTCTGCTCGTCGTCGGCACTGCCTGGTTCGTACTCCTGATGGCCTTAATGGTTCCTATCTTTGCTCTCCTTGCGAAGCACAGAGGACACATGGCGCCAGGCGTAACGATTTATACCCTAGCTGTCTCTTTTCTCTGCAGTACTCTGATGACGCCTATTTATGGCATCGGTCTCACGCTCTTCTATTACGACTCGCGAATTCGAAAAGAAGGCTACGATGTGGAGTGGATGCTCGAGCACTCTATCCAGCCGGAAAATCTCGTCCCACCCGAACCTTTTACTGGACCGGGATCAACACCACCCGGCATTATCGCCGGATGACACCCCGCCAAATGCAGACGTGCAGACTAGCAGCGGTCCCCATCGCCCTGCTGGGCCTGTGTTCTTGTCTGCAGCCGACTCTATGCAGGGCTATCAGTTATGTGCCGGCTGGTTCCGAAGAAGCCTACAGCGCTCCTCCGGAACCAATAAGCCTTGAAGACTATACAGCCCGCCTCCACGATCTGCACTCCGTGGTCGAAGAGTGCGCTCGGACCATGTCCGCCGCATCTTGCGACTGGAAATTGGTTGGCCCCGACGCCGCAGTCCGGACTTCATTCGGGATTCGGAACGTGCAATTTGCTTGGCTGCGAAGTGCTCTGCAGAATGCATCCGCTGCAAGCTCCGAACCCGACTCACCCAAAGATCCGACGGCAAAACAAAGCGCGCTGAAAGCTGCGTCCGGCAGACTTCGCGATGCTGGTCTTCACTTGGATCAGGAGCTGGCCGGGCAACGGGAGAGCCTGAAAGGCGCTCGCAATGTTGCATCCGAACGCGCTGCTCTGAAGAGCATCCTCGCCAGCGGCGGCTATGCCCAGGAAGTTCCGCCCACACTCTTTGAAAGACTGCGCGACGAATTTCTCAACTGGCTCAATAGACGTCTGAGTGCAATCGGGGCCAGCCAAGGCTCGCAGTTGATCGTCAATCTGCTTTTGATTAGCCTCATCGTTGTTGCCTGTGGAGCTATGCTTTGGTGGTTCGCCCGCAAGATCCAGAGCCAACGCCTCATGCTGACGCCAGGCCACACTTCCCATCCTTCGGCTCCATCCTCACAGGATTGGCAGAAGCGGCTCGATCAGGGAAGAAGCTTTGCTCGAGAGCAGCAGTGGCGAGAGGCAATTCATCATGTGTATTGGTCAGCAATCTCCTGTCTCGAGTCGCGCGGCCTCTGGCCGGCCGATCGCACCCGAACTCCCCGCGAATACCTCAGCTTATTGGCCGCACGCCCTGAGACTCTTGCCGATCTCTACACCTTGACGCGTTCGTTCGAGCGCACATGGTATGGCGATCAGGCTGCCGGCCAGCCGGAGTTCGACCTCGCCTGCGCCCTGCTCGAAAGGCTGGCGCGATGATCCCGCTAGCTCCAGGCTGGATCGGCCCCATCGATCCCCGAGATCGGAATCTGTTGATCGGTTGCGGCGTATTAATCGCTATTCTTATCGTCGCGCTCGCGTTCTTCTTACCTCCGCGCCAGGGCGACGAGGATTCCGACCCCTTTCAGCTACTCCACCGACAAGCATGGTGCAAAAGCGGCCTTTGAACTCTTGAAGAAGTCCGGATACAAGGTCGAGCGTCAGAATGCACCACTCTCCGAAATCGTCGACCGCATCGATGAACACACCACCCTAGTGATCGCCGAACCGTATATGCAGAATGTCGTGGAGACCCGAGCTACGGTCAAGCAGGCGCTCGATCGTGGGGCACGCGTCCTTGTTACCGGGCCCAGCGGCGCTATGCTGGTTCCCGGCAACGGTCTCGACTACCGGAGCCGGGAAATGCAAACCGACTGCGAAGCCGAGCCGAACGGCTTTGGTGAAATCGCGAACTCCGGCAAGGTGCAGATGCGGGCTCCTGCTTATTGGCGACGGACTCAGCCGCTACAGTGGGTCGAATATACCTGCAATGGCCAGGCAATCGTCGTGAGATACTCCTCCGGGAAGGGAGAAGTAGTTTGGTGGGCAAGTTCCTTCCCTCTTGAGAATGTCGGCATTCAGCGCGAAGACAATCTAGCCCTCTTCCTGAACAGCATTGGGCCGGTCTCGAACAATGTCGTCTGGGACGAATCTCTGCACGGTGACTTCCGCTCGCTCTGGCCTTACGCCAGCGGCACGCCCATCCACCTAGTCTGGGGTCAACTGGCGCTGGTCGCGCTTCTGTTGCTTTTCAGTTATAGCCGCCGAAGCGGGCCTCTCCGGCCCGATCCAGTCGTCTCCCGCGCCACGCCAATCGAGTTCGTACATTCCCTCGGATCGCTCTATCAGAAAGCTGGCGCCACGAACACCGCCGTGGCCATCACCTACCAGCGATTTCGCCACAAGCTGGGAAAACGGTTCGATGTCGGGCAGTCACTGTCCGCCGAAAACCCGACATTGCTCGAAGTGCTCACGAGCCGCTTTGCCGCGCGCGCCGCTCGAATTCAGAAAGACCTGCTCGCATGCGAGAATGCAGCAGGCGCAGAAAATCTGCGTGCACGCGAGGCGCTGGCGCTGGTGCAGGCGCTGCATGACGACGAAGCTCTCATAAGCACAAAAGCAATGCCCGAATAAGTCTCAAGAGGAACTCGGATTTGGAAGAGAACGACACAGCGCTGGACCAGCCATCTCTTGTAAAACTGCAGGCGACAGTGCATCTGCTTGAGCATGGGCGGCGCGAAATCGGCAAGATCATCGCCGGCCAATCTGCCTTTATCGACCAGATGTTGGTGGTCGCCCTTTGTCGCGGCCATGCGCTCATCGAGGGTGTGCCCGGAATAGCAAAAACTCTGGCCGTGAAATCCCTAAGCCATGTGCTGGGCCTGGAATTTCATCGGGTGCAATCGACCCCTGACCTGATGCCCGCCGACATACTCGGTACCAACATCTATCGCACCGCAACCCAGGAATTCGTCCTGCATCGCGGGCCCGTCTTCACTGGATTTCTGCTGGTCGATGAAGTCAACCGCATGCCTCCACGCACTCAGGCCGCGCTGCTTGAATCCATGGAAGAGCGCCAGGTCACCATCGATGGCACCCGCTATCCATTACCTGAGTCCTTCACCGTCTTCGCCACCCAGAATCCGATCGACTTCGAAGGCACCTACCCACTGCCCGAGGCGCAGTTGGATCGGTTCCTCATGAAATTAAGGCTGAGTTATCCAAGTCTCGACGAAGAGAGGACCGTCCTGCAACGGCACCACGCCACCTCCAGCGCCAACGGCCTCAAAAGCTATCCGCTGCTCCCGATCGAGCCCGGCCTTCTCGCCGTCGCGCAAAGCGAAGTGCGCGCTATTCGCATCGAAGCCACTCTCTACGACTACATTCTCGCCATCGTCCGCCGAACCCGAGACTGGCCGTCACTAACTCTCGGCGCAAGCCCTCGCGCCGCCATCAGCCTGATGTTGGTCGCGCAGGCCTACGCAGCGATCGAAGCACGAAACTACCTCATCCCCGATGACGTGAAGCAGGCGGCCATTCCCGCCCTGCGCCATCGCATGATCCTCAAGCCCGAGGCTGAACTCGAAGGCTATGATCCCGACCGAGTCATTACCGACATCCTCGCTGCTGTTCCGGTGCCTAACGAGTGATCTCCTGGACCATGGTGGCGGAACCCAAAACCTCTGCTGCCACGCCGACCGGCCGGCTCGCCTTCGGGCTTACCCGGCGAGCTCTGTTGATGTTGCTGGCTGGCGCCTTGCTGTTAGTACCCGCCTTCTTCGTCCGCCACTTCGTTTGGGGACTCGTCGCCTGGGACGTCACCATTCTTTTCGTCGCGCTCTTTGACGGCTGGCAACTACCCAACCCAAGACTGATTCAACTGACGCGCACCTGGATCACTGCTCCCGCGCTCGGCAATGCCACGGAAGTCGAGCTTTCTGTCCTTGAAGGGGGAAAGCAACTCCTCTTCTGCCGCCTCATGGACAATCTGCCCGCCGCCTTCCTCGAATCTCCCGATTGGCGGACGCTCACCGCCTATCCCGGCATTCCCGCGAAGTTGCGCTACACCTTCACTCCCCGACTTCGCGGAGACCATGCCACCGGAAAAATGTATCTTCGTTATCGCGGCGCGGTCGGCATGGTCGAGCGCTGGGCAGTAGCTGACCTCATCCAGACGGTGCGTATCTACCCCGCGATCCGTCCCATCGAAGAGCAGTCCCTCTTCCTCGCCCGCACCCGCCAGATCGAACTGCAGCTCCGCAAGCAGCGCCAGCGTGGCCACGGACGCGAGTTCGAAAGCCTGCGCGACTACCTCGAAGGCGATGATCTCCGCGATGTATGCTGGAAGGCGTCCGCGCGCCGCGGCACTCTGGTCTCGAAGCAGCATCAGACCGAACGCAGCCAGCCTGTCTGGTTGATGATCGATGCCGGCCGTCTGCTCCAGGCCCGCGTAGGCGACTACACCAAGCTCGACTATGCAACCACCACGGCGCTTGCCATGAGCCAGCTCGCGCTCGTCTCCGGGGACCGCGTCGGCCTCCTCGCCTATGGCCGCGATACCCAACAGGTGCTCACCCCCGCTCGCGGTCGCACCCATCTTCGCCAAATGATGGAGTCGCTGGCCCTCGTCCACGGCGAGCCCAGCGAGGCTGATCACCTGCGCGCCACGGTGATCCTCAACCGCCTCCAGCCGCGGCGCAGCCTCGTGCTCTGGCTCACCGACCTAGCCGAAACCTCCATGCGCCCCGAGATCGTCGACGGCGCAGCCCAACTTATGCGCCGCCATCTGGTCTTGCTGGTTGCCATCGAACAGCGAGATCTGAAACGAATCGCCGCCAGTCGTCCCGAAGACCCGAAACAGATGTTTGAGTGCGCCGCCGCCCAGGAACTCGTCCATTGGCGCGAAGTCCTCCTTGCCCGGCTTAGAGAGCGCGGTGCCCTCACCCTCGAAACCTACCCTGAAGAAATGACCGCGTCGGTGCTGAATCGCTATTTGGAGATTAAAGAGAAGGCACTGTTATAGGGAGCAGATTCTGCTACCCAACGAGTTTGTCATCCTGAACTTGACCGTCCCCCCGTATTAATGCCGCAGCCAAACCGGAAATGGCGTCAATCATAAGAAGCAGCTTCCCTCGAGCCGAAGCAGAGCCAGGTCACCAACCCAGCAAACAATACCCCCGAAGCCAAGAACTTCAACCAGACCGGAGCACCCGACGGCGAAAAGAATCCTTCCAGAATCCCCGCTACCACCAGCATCGGAATCACCCCGCCGACCAGCCGCACCGCCTCCGCGCCGCCGAGCGAAAGGGAATGCCCCCTCCGGTAAATCCCCGGAAACAACAGCCCCCAGGCCAGCCGCAGTCCTGCTCCACCGGCAATCACGATCGCCGGCAGCTCCAGCGACCCGTGCGGTGCAACGAAGCTCCACAGCTTTACGCTCATCTGCGCCTGATGGCACGCTGTTCCGATGACTCCCAGCAGGATGCCATTCCATCCGATCAGGTAAAGAGTTCCAAGCCCCGCGGTAATGCCGGCGGCAAAGGTCACGAAGGTGACACTCAGGTTGTTGGTCATGATTGCGCTCGAGGCCTGCGGGGCCATTGAAGTCACCGAATGCGTCCACATCTCATGCCGTTCGATCGTGTCGATCATGTGAGGCCCGAGCAGGTGCCGCTCGAACTCCGGCCGCGTCAGCGTTAACAGTGAACCCAGCAGCGCTCCTCCGAGAAACAGCGCCAGCGCAGCGGTCGTGAACGGCAGCAGCTTGCGAAAGATTCGCGGATACTCCTCGCAGAAGAACTTCCAGATGTCCGCGAACCGCGTCTTCCGCCCCGAGTACACAATCTCGTGGGCGCGCGCCAGCAGCTGGTTCAGCTGCACTTCGACATTCCGGGCGGTCCGCTCCTGCCGGAGTGCCGAAAGATCGCTCGCAATTTGGCGGTAGAGGAGGGCCACCTCCCGCAACTCCGCCTCGCTGAGGTTGCGAAGACCGCGACCATTGACGGCGCCAACCAGCGTCGCCATGCGGTCCCAATAAACTTTGCGCTTTTCGATCCAGCGGTTGGTTATCATAGGCGGAACAGAATCGGAACAAAGATCGCAATCGAAACGACCTCCCGGTTGCATCGATCAATGTTTCAATCGAGCATACGTGAGGGCGTCATGCGCAGCCAGCCTGTCGAACTTCGGGATCAGCTTAGCATCGATACGCCGGAACTAGTGAGCATCGAGCTCTCCGTCGCCGGCATCGGCAGCCGCTGCGTCTCGGTTCTCGTCGACTATCTCATCCAGGGCGTCACCGCCGGGATCGCCATCCTGCTCGTCGCTCTCCTCGCCCGCCAGAGCCCCAGCTCCACGCCCGTGCCGGAGGTCAGCTCATCTACCGCCTACAAATGGGGAGTGGCCATCGCCATCGCCATTCCTTTCCTGCTCCACTGGGGATATTTCACCCTCTTCGAGGCCTTCTGGAACGGCCAGACGCCGGGCAAAAGGCTCATGAAACTACGCGTGATCCAACAGAGCGGACGAGCCCTCGGTCTTTTCGAATCCATGGGCCGCAATCTCATCCGTTTCATCGACATGCTGCCCGTCTTCTACTTCGTCGGGGCCATCTGCGTCTTCGTTAGCCGCCGCCAGCAGCGTTTGGGCGATATGGTGGCCGGAACGCTGGTTGTACACAGCACGCCCGTCGATGCGCCCTTTGTCCCTGCCGGTGGCCGCACCTTTACCGCGGCCGCCTTTGAGCGCCCCGTCCAAGAAGTGCCGTCACAAAGATCCAGCGGACTTCGGGCTGACGCCGTTAGCCGCCTCAACCTTGAAGACCTGCAGATGATCGATAACTTTCTCGCCCGCCGCCTCGATCTGCCCCTAGATGTCCGTGCCAAACTCGCCGAGAAGCTAGCCCGTCGCATGGCATCGAAGATGTTGCAGGAACTCTCGGGCACGAGCGACGAGACGTTTCTGGAATCGCTCGCCGTCGCGCTGCGCCAGGGAGGCGGCGTGCGTTAGCTCTTCTCGATCGTCGCTTTGGGTCGCTTCGCGTACTCCGATCACGAGCGATCATAAAAGACTCACTGTTCTCGCCCCCACGATCGCCAGTACCAGAGGACAACCGCCGCTGTCACCCCCGAGCTTCAGGTTTTGGTGATCGGCTGTTCGATGTCCGCGCCCTTCCAAGAGAATCTCTCGAAGTTTCTCCGCTGGCTTTAATTGCCCATCCACCAGCAGTTCGCTGAACGGAGGTGTGCGGTGAGCAGTGCGTTGTTCAGGACGGTTGAAGTCCCTCTGGCGCTCAAATGAGGGGTGCTGGCGCAATGCGGGCTGGAAACGGCTGCCTGTGGCCACGCTCTACGGCGAGTACAAGCTTGTTCGGTTGATCGATCTAATTCCCTCTCTTGCCTCTAGGCGTCGCTGAGTCTTCGTCAAAGCTGCATGCGGGAAATCCGCACGTGCAGTTTGGGCGGCGGACGAGGCGGGCGCGTAAGCGCGCCTCCTCCGACCCGACGAGGCGGGCGCGTAAGCGCGCCTCCTCCGACCCGACGAGGCATGTACTGGTCGCTCTTCGCGAATCAGCGTCCGTGCCAATGAAGGAACCAACGGCGCTATCGGCCGCAGACTAATTCCACTCCACTCATGTCCAATCCAAGACTTGGTGGCGGGGTTCCCGCGAAACGGACTCCCCGCCATTTGTCAACGTCGGGAGGAAGAGTGCGGGGGTTTTGAGTAACTTGCCTGCCTTGGTACCCACCGGGCCCGGGAAGTTACCGAAAACGAGACTTTGCAGGCGCCTCGCAGGACCACTTCCGGATCGGCGGTCATCCGCCCCGGAGCATGTCGGTGCGCGCCTTCAGGGACGATTCGACACCGTTAACCAAAAGGCAAATGTACACACAGACCTGATACCTGGTTTCTTCTCTAATTTTCCGATGGCGTTTCGACGCGGTCGATCACGTAAATTTGCACTGGCCCTTTTGCCGGCGCGAGTCTCAATCCAAGCTGATCCTGGACTGCATCACGGAGGGTGGGGAGAGAGCGGAATTCAGGTGGCATGTTATCGCCAAAGATTGCCCCGGGCGGTAATTCGGGGGCAAATTTTAGAGTGAAGTCATAGACCTGGGTCAATCCCGTTCTGTCGATGACAGGTCGCGGGTCGCTCTGCTCTTGTTGGCCTAAGAACCAGCACAAATACTTCATTGGGACTCGGGTGCCCGTAAATTGGCCGGGGCCCGTGGGGTTGATGGGAATATTGAGACCGCCTCCCTGGGCATCGGGCTTCATCTTGACGCCGGATTTGTCCAACATCAACTCATAGACGGGGCCTTCTTTGGTCTCAATATGATATTTCAGCCCAAAACGATCGGCGAGCAGGTTCTTGAACATCGTATGCAGGTCGTCGAGGCTATACGATTGGTCTGCCTTTGCTTCTACGTCGAACGGCGCAGTGCTGAACCAATCAGGCCCGCCGTCGATTTGCCGCGCCGGGATTCTAAACATGACGCTCATCATGGTCTTGACCGTCATGTTCTGTGCGATGTATCCGGTTCCGTTGGGCAACGGCTTGATCCCGCCGCCACGCCGCCCAGACGTCGAAGGATGAATTGCGGCTACATCGAAAGTCAAGCGCGAATTCGGCGTTTGACTCGGGCCGCTCACGGCGCTGAGCAACAACATTGAGGTGCAGAGAACTCGATTAACAGATCGCATCGTACACGTCCGCGCGGTGGAACAAGTTAAGAGAAAGACCAATTATCAGAGGGTGTCCTGCATCCGTTTCACTCTACTCTGTCCGATCTTTGGAAGTACCTTTTGTTGGGCCGTGAATTCGTCCGATCGATATCCTAAAATGGGCGGTTCGAGAATGAGAATTTTGCTCCTGGGAACATTCTGGCCGGATCGTCGCCCACACTTCGCTAGCCAGAGTTTTGGCTGGGACACTTCAGAGGATCATGGTCTCCCACCCTTGCAGCGGTGAGAATGCGGCAAAGGATGGAGCACCCGCACTGCGTGCGTGAATCGCGGCACGTTTAGGGATACATATAGGGCTCTTCAATCCGCCGCACCCCTCCGCGCAGCTTCACTTTGCTGATGTGTACGTCATAGCCGGTTCCTGGCAGCAGCGACTCGAGCACGAACGTTTCGGTGCCGCCGGAGCGAAGCTCGCGATAGCGATAGACACCCACGTCGCCGATGCTGGTTACGGTGCCGCCCGCCGGAGTGTCGAGGAAATGCTGCGCGTCGGCAACGGCGGGTGATGGCGGTCTACCCTCAGTTCCGGGTGGAGGAGCAGCAGAACGGGCTCTTGCTGCGGCCCCAATTTATGCGTGGACCCGTCCCCAGCCTATGCGTGGAGAACTGCCCAGCATCCACAGTTGGTCGAAATTTCTGACCCCCTGCGGCTCAATTTTCCGGGGCGGCTCACAACCGCCAGGTCGTCCCATGAGCCCAATTTCTAGTTACTCTAGTTACTATTGAGGCTCTTGCTGGAGTTGGCCAAGCTGATTGGGCAAAGAGGCCTTTGCCACGTTCACAAGAATCCGAGGAAAATCAGGAGAGCTACTCCTTACAGCAAATACAAATGACCATTCCCCGCGTCGGACAACTTATGGCGTTACGACCACCCCATCACTATGGAAGCTGGCGCGGTGACATTGCCGGAACTCAACCTGTCGATGGAGCTGCGACAAGTGTTTTGGCGCTTCTTCGTGAAATTCCAACGCTTGCATGCACCGAAATCTGTGTGTGAAGCCGGAATCAGCGCCCGTATGGGGGCTTTGACATCGCGGAGGTAAACAAGTTGGGTGTTGCCAAGGACGCGCTGGCAGCTGTTGGTGGCAGTCTCTCGGATGGAAGCGTTATTCTCACTGATCTGCGATCCTTCCAGACGCATACTCCCAAGGGTTTTGCCGTGAATATAAACGGGCATCTCTTCAGCGGAAGTTATGAAGGTGTTTTTGCGATCAAGGCAAGTAAAGAAGGCACTATTGAAAAGCTTGCATGTGGAGAGTGCGGACCGTTGTCGCGCAATGAACGCAGGCTGCTATCCCTCACCCGGGCCGCCGGCGTCGTGCTGATCCGGCACAGCCGGGATAACCATACGGCGATTGTGAAGGACGTGACTGGATCGAACTCCATTCAATTGGTTCAATAGCATTGCTATTGGCCCTGCTGCTAAACGAGAACTATAACAATCTCGCGGAGTGGCGTTGACTGTTTCCAGCTATTCGCGTTTAGCCATCGTGGCGGGAATGCATAGAGGTGGCATGAAGGTCCGGATCAAGCGGACGATTCGCGTCGTTCTATAGCGCATTTTACTCAGGAGGAGAAGTATGCCCGTCCAGATTTCACGTCGTACCCTTGCCAAGGCGCTTGTCGCAACCGGAACCGCCGTGGGATTTTCGCGTCTGCTTGGCGCAGAAGCCTCCAAACCGTCACTCGCAACCAGCGCGGCTCAGTGGATGAATGTGCATCCAGGTGTATGGCGCGCGACGTTAGGTACGCCTGAACGTTTTACGCCCGTTTCGAGCCGCGTGGTCGGCCCGAATTTAGCATCCCTGGCGAAACTTCCACGCGTGGATGCTGCTCCGCTTCCGGCCCTCACGGGGCTGCGTATCGATCGTGGCTATGTGGTGCAGTTACCCCTCCGGCCCGGCGAGCAGATTTACGGGTTCGGCCTCCAGTTCCTTTCGTTTGCGCAACGGGCAAAGAAGAAAGTTGCGCGCGTGAACGCCGATCCGAAATTGGATACCGGCGATTCCAACGCTCCCGTTCCGTTCTATGTCACCACGGAAGGCATCGGCATTCTGGTGGACACCGCGCGCTACGCGAATTTCTATTTTGGGGACGCGCGTCCCAAGCCGACGCGCCCCGCTGCCGCGACCGCGCAGGCCAGCGTCGCTCCCAAATACACACATATCGTTCCGGGAAATGAATCGGGCCTTGTCACGGTGGATGTACCGCACGCTGCGGGTGTAGATGTTTATCTCTTCGCCGGCCCAACCATGCTGGACGCGGTGAAGCGGTACAACATGTTTTCCGGCGGTGGCGTGATGCCACCGGACTGGGGCTTGGGATTCTGGTATCGGCTTGACGCGCATGCTGACCAGCAGGAGGTTCTGGCGCTGGCCCGCGAGCTTCGCGATAGCAATATCCCGTGCGACGTGATCGGCCTCGAACCTGGCTGGCAGTCGCACGCTTACTCCTGCACATTTGTCTGGGACAAGGGCCGTTTCCCAGACCCGCAAGGTTTTTTGCGCTCCGCAGGCGACATGCACTATAGAGTCAATCTCTGGGAGCATGCCTTCACCAATCCCGCATCCCCACTTTTTACAGCGCTGGAGTCGTGCTCTGGCGACTATGGCGTTTGGGGGGGCCTTGTTCCGGATTTCGCTGGCACGCCGGCGCGCGAAGCCTTTGGCGCTTATCACGGCCGTCACTTCGTCGAAAAGGGCATCAGCGGATTCAAGCTAGATGAGTGCGATAACTCCGATTACACCGGTGGGTGGTCGTTTCCGGAATGCACCTCCTTCCCGTCAGGATTGGACGGCGAGCAGATGCATTCTGTCTTCGGCCAGCTCTACCAGCGAACGATTTGGGAAGAATATCGCAAGCGGCGCCAGGCCACATATTGCCTGGTGCGGTCCAGCGGCGCGTTGGCCGCGCCCTATCCATTTGTTCTCTACAGCGATCTTTACGACCACCGCGAGTACATTCGCGCTTTGGTCAACGCCGGTTTCAGCGGGCTGCTGTGGTGTCCTGAGGTGCGCCAGGCGGCGAGTGAAGAAGATCTCGTTCGCCGGCTGCAGAGTGTGATCTTCTCGCCGTTGGCCCAGATCGACTGTTGGTATATCAAGAATCCACCGTGGAAGCAGTTTGATCGTCAGAAGAATAATGCCGGTCAACTTCTTTCCGACTGGCAACAATTGGAGGCCCGGTGCCGCGAGATCATAGGCTGGAGGATGCAGCTTATGCCCTATCTCAAGGCTGCCTTTGAACGCTATGCGGAAGACGGCACACCGCCGTTCCGCGCGTTGGTGCTCGATGCGCCGTACGAGAAGGATCTACAGAATGTCGATGATCAATACATGGTTGGCGACCGCATGATGGTTGCGCCGTTGTTTGCCGGAGAGTCTGGACGCCAAGTGGTAATGCCGCAGGGCGCGTGGCACGACTTTTGGACGGGCGAACGCGTGCAGGGTGGTGTGGAGCTTTTCGTGCCCGCTTCCACCGATCGAATTCCCGTCTACGTAAAGAGCGGCAGCATTGTTCCCTGGGCGGACGTCGGCTTGTTTGCGGGTACGCCGGAAACAAGCCGCATCACGGCGCACGTGTATGGTGACGGTTCGCTACCGTTCGCACTCGGATCAGGCAAAGAAGCGCTTCGCCTCTCGCGGAGAAACGGCGCGGGAAGCAGCGAAGGCACAACGGGCCAATATCAAGTGTACGCATGGAAGCAGATGGGCTGAATGCCGCCAACTCAGGAGGAATGCTTATTACGGCTCAAGAAATCAACCGTAGAGAGTTTGTAAAGAAAGCTACCGTCACCGCCTTGGGAACAGGTCTGGCCATGTCTGGCAATGCCAGGGCAAAACCAGTCCCGCCAAGCGAGCATTTGCGCGCGGGCGCAGTTGACGACGTCAATCCGTTCATCGGAACGACCGGTCCTGGGCTGCGGTGGATGCTCTTTCCCGGCGCGGCCATGCCGTTTGGCATGGTCAAGCTCAGCCCGGACAATCGCTACAGCCCGCACGACCGGCCAGGCGTCAGGGCCGCGGGCTATGACTACAAGATCCCTACCATTCTGGGTTTCAGCCACATTCACTCGTGGACGATGGGGGGTCTGCTTACGATGCCCACTACCGGCCTACTGAAGCTGGTTCAAGGGCCCGAGTCCGGCTCGCCGGAAAGTTTTCGCTCGCGTTTCCGCCACGAGACCGAGAGCGCTTCGCCCGGGTATTACGCGGTGACTCTGGACGATTACGGAATCCGGGCTGAACTAACCGCCACCACGCGCGCGGGATTCCAACGCTATACGTTTCCGAAGGCTGATCAAGCTCGCATTCTACTGGCGTTAGATGTTCCCGGCGAGTATGACTTAACCGTCCAGAACGCAGTCATTCGTTGCGTGAGCAATACAGAGATCGAGGGGGAATCGGAGCAAACCAACAACGAAATCTACACCTTTCAAAAATATAAGCTGCACTTCGTGATCCGCTTCAGCAAGCCTTTCGATTCCATGGGTGGCTGGGTAGGGACCAATACTACTCACGATACCAAGGAGATTGCCGGCCAAGGCGATGTGGGCGCCTGTGTCAACTATCGCGCGACGGAAGGTGAGGTGATTCAGGCAAAAACCGGGATTCTCATACGTGAGCATCGAGCAGGCGCGGCTGAACCTGGACACGGAAATGAACCGCTTCGGATGGGACTTCGACGCGGTTCGAAAGAACGCCCGCAGCACTTGGAATGATCTTTTGAAGAAAATTGAGGTGGAGGGTGGTTCGGAAAGCGACCGAACGAAGTTCTATACCAACTTATACCGCTCCTTTGTGGCAAGAACGATCTTTAGCGACGTAAACGGCAAGTATAGGGACCCAAATGGTCGCGTTCGTCAACTCGAGAACCCCGAATCGCCAATGCTGGGCTGCGACGCTTTCTGGAACACGTTCTGGAATCTAAATCAGCTTTTGGGACTGGTCACACCGGAGATGTTGAGCCAATGGGTAAGGTCAGAGTTGCAACTCAATGACGACGGTGGCTGGCTGGCCAGAGGCCCGGCGGGCCTTCGCTACAGCGGCGTCATGGTGGCTGAGCATGAGATTGCCCTGCTGGTCGGCGCGTGGCAGAAGGGCATCCGCAACTTCGATGGGGCGAAGGCCTTCGCAGCCATAAAGCATATGCAGACGACTCCCGGAAAACCATATTACAAAGACCTCCACTCGGGGCGATGGATTGACGGGTGGGTCGGGATGGAGGAACTTCCACCCTACCGCGATCTTGGCTACGTACCGGTGGAAGCGGAACATGGGTGGACCTCGCTGACCCTTGAATACGCTTACGACGACTGGTGCGCCGCCCAGATGGCCAAAGCTTTGGGCAAGATGGACGATTACCAATACTTCGCGAAGCGCGCTCAGAATTACCGCAACGCGTGGGACGCGTCGGTAGGTTATTTCCGGCCAAAGCATCGCGATGGCACATGGATGAAGGATTTTTCACCGTCGCAGACAAGGGGTTTCCTCGAGGGCACCGCGTGGCAATACGCCTGGTACGTTCCCCACGACGTAAAAGGGCTGATCGGACTCATGGGGAAAGACGAGTTCGTCCGGCGTCTCAATAAAGGGTTCGAGGATTCGCGGCCGGATTTTGCCCGCCGCATTGTCGATGTGGGCAATGAACAAAACATGCAGGCGCCCTGGCTGTTCAATTATGCCGGAGCGCCGTGGCTGACACAGAAATGGACCCGGGAGGTCATGGAGCATTCCTACTTTGCCGAACCTGCCGGCTACACGGGCGACGAGGACCAGGGCCAGATGGGGGCTTATTTTGTCCTCTTGGCGATGGGCCTATTCGAGATGGACGGTGGCTGCTCGATGAAGCCGATCTATGAGATCGGCAGCCCGCTCTTCAGCCGAATCGTGATTCACCTCGACGGGAAATATTACCCAGGGCGAGAGTTCGTGATCGAGGCCAGGAACAATTCGCCGGCGAATGTGTACATCCAGTCCGCCACGCTGAACGGCAGACCTCTGAACAAGCCCTGGATCTATCACAGCGATGTGGTGAAGGGCGCCGCGCTGGTCCTCACGCTGGGGCCGTCGCCCAACACGAATTGGGGCAGCAGCCCGAAAGCTACTCCGCCGTAAGACGAGCTGTAATGTCGGAGGGATTTTGAATTTACTGAAGGGACAGAACGGAATAATCTTTATCTCCGGCACGCAGGGTATCCCGCGTGAGATCCAGTTTTGAAGGCCTGGTCGGGCCTTGTATGCTGGGGGCGTACCGTGAACTTTCGATGGTTGTTCCGGTTCGATGAGAGTTTGTGCCGAGACGTGTTGTTGCAGCCCGTCTTCAGCCAAGCGCAGAGGAGATTCTCGATTTGCATTTTCCGTCACGCGTCGAAGTACTCGTAGGGCGGATGAGCCTTCGACGGGAGAACGGTCTGGTCTTGGATTTCTATCGCTCCGAAAACGTCAACTTCTTTATGGAAATGGCACAACGCGTGTGTGGGCGCCGGGCGAAAGAATAGCTCATTGAAGTAATTCCGATCGCGCAGATTCATGTCGCCAATCCGGCTGACTAAAAATAAGAATTTTCATCGGGGGATTTAAACCCAATACCAATCCCGAAAGCTCTTTGTTCTGTTGGAACTGGATTCATCTCAGATAAATTTTAAGTCTCCTTAGGGAGTTCCGGGGAACCTGCGTTGGCTGCCATACTTATGTTTTCCAAAAAATTCCTATGCTCACACGAAGAACCTTTCTTGGCGCTTTACCTGCAATCTACGGTTTAACTCATCTATCGGTGGCGGACGCCCGTGAATACCATGTCTCGGTTCACGGAAATGATGCGCACGACGGAACGCGGCGCTTCCCCGTCAGAACCATCTCTGCGGCCGCGGCGCGAGCCATGCCCGGCGACATCATAACCGTCTATCAGGGCGTATACCGCGAGCGCGTGGCCCCGCCGCGTGGCGGAACCTCCGACAAGCGCCGCATCGTCTACCGGGCAGCGCCTGGCGAACGCGTAGAAATAACCGGCTCGGAAATCATCAAGCGATGGAAGCCGTATCGGGGCGACGTGTGGACCGTAACCATCCCCAACAGCTTCTTCGGAGCCTTCAATCCCTATAGCGATGTGATTCACGGCGACTGGTTCGACCCCGTAGGTCGAATCCACCACACCGGGGCTGTATACATCAACCGCGCCTGGCTGGCCGAAGCCAGGAGCCTCGACGACGTGCTGGAAACGAAAAGTGAACTGCCGTTATGGTTCGGCCAGGTTGACAGCAAAACAACCACACTTTGGGCACAGTTCAGGGGAGCAGACCCCAACCGGGAACAAACCGAGATCAACGTACGGCAGACGGTGTTTTACCCGGAAAAGGTCGGCATGAACTTCATCACCGTTCGCGGCTTCATTCTCCGCTGCGCGGCAACTCCATGGGCGCCGCCCACAGCCGAGCAGATCGGCCTCATCGGAACCCACTGGAGCAAGGGCTGGATTATCGAGAATAACGCCGTCAGCCATTCCATGTGCTCCGGGATCTCGCTCGGGAAATATGGCGACCGGTGGGACAACACCTCCGCGAATTCGGCCCAGGGTTATGTAAAGACCATTGAGCGCGCCGAGAACTTCGGCTGGTCGAAAGAGAACATCGGACACCATCTCGTGCGGAACAACATCATCTCGCACTGCGAACAAACGGGGATTGTGGGAGGCCTGGGTCCGGCCTTCAGCACCGTCACCGGCAACATCATCCACGATATTCACATGCGCCGGCTTTTCAGCGGAGCCGAAATTGCCGGGATTAAATTCCACGCCGCAATCGACGTGGAGCTCAGCAACAACCACATCTTTCGGTCGTATCGCGGGCTTTGGCTGGACTGGATGGCTCAAGGCACGCATGTCACCAGGAACCTGTTCCATGACAATGTGATGGACGCGTTTTTCGAAGTCGATCACGGGCCGTTCCTCGTGGACAATAACATTTTCCTCTCAAAGATGTCGTTGGCCCTGAACTCACAGGGTGGTGCATTTGTGCATAATCTCATTTGCGGGGGTGCGGGACTGCACGACTACGACTCCCGCATGACGCCCTATCTGAAACCTCACTCCACGGAAATCGCCGGTTTTCACGACAATCCCAGCGGTGACCTGCGGTTTTTCAACAATCTCCTTGCCCAGAACGGCGATTTGAGCATGTTCAGCCACACGCGGCTGCCCATGAGATTGGAAGGCAACGCGTTTCTGAAGGGCGCAAAACCGTGCAGCCTGGAAGTTTCTCCCCAGCTCTGCACGGAATTCGACCCCGGAATCCAACTCACGGAACAAGCCGGCGGATACAACCTCGAGATCTCACTCGACAGCTCATGGGCCGGCCGCGAACAACGCAAGCTCGTTACCAGTGATCTTCTCGGCAATGCGCTCATTCCGAATCTTCCCTTTCAGCAACCCGATGGAAGACCGGTGCGGATCGAAAAGGATTACTTCGGGCGAATGCGGAATCCTTCCAACCCGTTTCCCGGGCCGTTCGAATCTCCAGTAGGTCGCAAGGTCATTAAAGTGTTTCGATCGGGAGACGACACCATAGGTTCGACTCAAACCCCATGATTCATAGCCAAAACCAAATATAAGTCCAAATATGTTGTATAAAGCACAAGTTTTTCGAAGGTCCGCTCTCAGCCACGTGGTGCTTAGCTATCCCGCGCGCTCTTGATGGAATACCGCGCCGCGATGCTCGAGAAATACCTGAGTCCATTGACGGTGAACGTCCGGCTGTCGGCTCCGCATCGGACGGGCGCCGCACTAGGCTGCCGTCTTCTGGTCCTGTTCGCCGGCTCTCTTTCCCCCACCGTACCTCCGCCGTTCCCCGATAGAATGGCCAGGGAGCAATCGCCCGCTGTTGTACGAATTGCGACAAGCTGGCATTGGCAAACACCTGTTGAATAAGCGCCCGCTTACAGCCTCATTGGTTGGTTCGTTCGGCGGATTCATTTTCGGGTACGATCTCGGAGCACTTTCTGCTTCCACTCAAAGCCTCAGAGGTCAATGGCACCTTTCCCCTGCCCTTTTCGGTTTGACTGTTTCTTCTTCCCTGTGGGGAACCGTCTGCGGCGCCCTTTTATCTGGCCGGGTGGCAGACCGGCTCAGCCGCCGGGATCTGATATCAGGCTGTTCCGTCCTGTATGCGCTTGCGGCTATCGGAATCACCCTGCCCATTCAGTCCTCCTGGATTCTTGTCCCCCCTATGAGATTCCTCTGCGGTATGGCGATTGCGGGCTTTACTGTCGCCTGTCCACTCTATCTCGCTGAAATTTCTCCCGTCGCTTTGCGCGGGCGATTGGTCAGTCTGTTCCAGGTGCAGGTCGGTGTCGGCGTACTGGTGGCCTTCTCCGTCGGATTAGTGGTCGCCCATTTGGCAGCAACAGGGAACAAATGGAAATGGTGCCTCGGACTGGGAGCGATCCCCGCAGTGCTCTTGGTTTTCCTACTGCAGCTCAGCTTCAGGGAAAATTCCAGACTTAACCCTGACGATTTGCCCGACCCGCCCCCCGCGACCGCAACGCCATCCACGCCCGGCATCGCCTCTGGCCGCGAAAAGCTGTTTTCGCGGAAAAACCTCCGTCCCATTCTGCTGGCGACGAGCATCGCCATCTTTAATCAACTCTCTGGCGTGAACGTCTTGTTGTTGTACCTGCTCGACATCCTGTCCAGTGCCGGCCTTGGATTGCTCTTAGGGCACACTTCGTCCTATCTGCTAAGTGATAGGAAGCTCCTCTTGAAACACACTTGCCGGATAAACCGTCAGAATTTGCATACCCATAGAAACATTGCATACCGCCAATTTTAAAGCCGAGCGGCTAAATACCGTGTTCGGAAAAGAGGATGATGAGAATCCGCAAATGTGTGCCGTCTCTTTTGTTAATGAGCGCTTTGCTCTTTACGTGTCACCCAGCCTGGTCACAAAGTTCTTCGTCGCAAACGCCGCAAGACCGCCTTATCTTTCAAACCGGACATGCCTGGTCACCACGCACCAACATCAATGCCGGTACTGTTATGGTGTATGGCATCGACGAGAGCACCGCTGATCGCATTCGCTCCTGGCGCGATCATGGGTACCGGGTCACCGTCATGACGGGGGTCGCGTGGGGACGCTACGCTCCTTACCTGCGCGGAGACTTTGACGGTAAGGAACATTGGAACGAGACCCAGCAGGAAAAGAGCGGCAAGCTTATCCTCCACAGCGGCCGCGAGGTCCCCTATATTGCTCCAAGCCTTTCTTATGGCCGCTATCTTGCGAAGGGAGTAGAAGCAGCGATCGATGCGGGAGCTGAGGCGATCTATCTGGAAGAGCCCGAGTTCTGGGCTCGCGCCGGCTGGAGCGACAGCTTCAAACACGAATGGCAGGAGTATTACCATGAGCCTTGGCAGGAGCCTGACAGCTCCCCCGACGCACAATATCGCGCTTCAAAGCTTAAGTACTTTCTCTATCGCCGCGCCCTGGCGCAGGTCTTCGATGCGGTGAGAACTTACGCCGCCAGCAAGCACCTCATCATCCCTTGCTACGTAGCAACCCATTCCCTCATCAATTACGCGCAATGGAAGATTGTGAGCCCGGAATCGTCTCTGCTCGATGTCGGTGCCGACGGCTACATCGCTCAGGTTTGGACAGGAACTTCGCGCACGCCCAATGTCTACAACGGAGTAACCAAACAGCGTACCTTCGAAACTGCGTTCCTCGAGTATGGTGCGCTGCAGAATATTGCTCGCTCCTCTGGCAAGCGCATCTGGTATCTCAACGATCCCATTGAAGACAATCCCAACCACTCCTGGCTCGACTACCGCACCAACTGGGAAAGTACGCTCACCGCCTCTCTGCTCCAGCCCGATGTGGCTCGTTACGAAATCCTGCCCTGGCCCGAGCGTATCTTCGGGCCCAAATCGATGCATCCGGTGAGTGAACAGACTGAAGCTAACCCCAATCCCGAAAAAAGCCTTATCTCCAAACAGTACGAGACAGAGCTGCAAACTGTTTTTCATGCCCTTGATGAGATGGAGCAGCCCGCGTCGGCTATCCGATGGGAGTCAGCTGGGACACAAGGGATAGGCGTGCTGGTTTCTGACACGCTCATGTTTCAGCGTGCCGCACCGCAACCGTCTGACGAAAACCTCGGGCAATTCTACGGCCTTGCGCTGCCACTGCTGATGCGCGGCATGCCGGTCGAGCCGGTACAGATTGAAAGCACCTACTCCAAATCCGCCGCCGGATTTCTCAACCGTTATAAGCTCCTTCTCCTCACCTACGAGGGCCAAAAGCCACCCTCGCCAAAGTTCCATAGCGCGCTCGCGGCATGGGTACGCGCTGGTGGAGCCCTCATCGTCCTCGACGATGATGCGGACCCCTACAACAAAGCCACAGACTGGTGGAACTCCCAGGGAAATCACTTCGCCACACCTCGCGATCATCTCTTTCAAGTGCTCGGGCTGCCGCCCTCCGCGACCGGCCTTCACTCCGTCGGCAAGGGATTTGTCTTGTACGAATCGCAAAGTCCCGCCGCGTTGACCTACTTACCCGATGGCGGAAACCGGGTCTACGACATTGTGCAACGCGCTGCCAAAGCGGCCCACCTATCCTTGAAAGAGACGAACGCGCTCGTGCTGCGTCGCGGTCCCTATGTGGTTGCGGCAGGGCTGGATAAAGATCCAGGCGGCAGCGGGCAGGCGCCAGCGCACCCGGTATTCGTGACCGGTGATCTGATCAACCTTTTTGACGCTAACCTCTCAGAAACTTCTGAAGTAGCGGTTCAGCCAGGTACCCGGGCGCTGCTGCTCGACGTGAACTACTTCAAATCCTCCACGCCGCGCATTCTCGCAGCCTCCGCGAAAATCACGGCAGAGCACGCGTCGGCCGGCAGTCTCGCCTTTGAGGCGGAAGGGATCGATCAAACCAACGCTGTCGTCCGCATCCTGTCCACCAAACCTCCGCTCGAAATCACGGTGAACGGCAAGCATCTCGACCCGGGCCAATATCGTCAAAGTGGACGCACACTTCTCCTGCATTTTTTGAACACGGCCACACCCCAGCAAATACAACTGTCTTTCTAAGCAGACAAATGCAGTGTATTTTTACGTTGCGCGTATGCAGGTGCAGCGAGATCGTAAGCTGCGGAGCCTGCTTGGGTCCTTGGATCGTGGAAGGTTCCTCCACTGTTACGTAGCGGTCACCCTGCACATCGTTCAGGGTGCCCACTGGGCCCCAGCGGATCTCTACAGTTTTGACTCGCGTGTCCAGCTGGCGTTGTCCGTTAATGAGAGACTGTAAAGAACGTGGGGGTCTGACTTGACTCGGCCGCGATGCGGCGCCTTGGGTGCGGCAATTCTCATTGCTGCCAAAAAGTGTAGATGGGTCACCTCAGACCTGGACAGCCGTGCTTTGAGTGTAACTTCTCGTGGAAAGCGAGAGATTTCGAATGTATTTGGACTGCGTACTTAGCAAGTTCTATTGCGTCCTCCAGACCAATTCCAGGTCCCGAAACAATCGGTCCTTCCTTAGACCGCCTGGATTTTGGGGTCTATTGCCATGAAGTTCGGCTCCTTGCATTTTGCCCGAACTGAGAACCAGACTCATTGTTGAATCGGAGTGGACCACAATGCCAAGGAGTGCCTCGCCAGTTTACTTTGACCACCTATTGCAGAAGTCGCGGTTCAAGAGAAGACTCTATCGCGATGGCGCCAAACCAAGTCACCTTCGGGACGAGGCATTCCGTCGTGTCATCCTCTCAATACCGGCGGGCAAGGTCAGCACATATGGGAAGGTCGCCGCTGCCGCTGGTTACCCCCAATATCACCGAGCCGTAGCGCGTCTTCTGAGGACGGAGCCCCCGGACCGATTACCGTGGCACCGTGTCCTGGGGATGGGTGGCGAAATCAAGTTGCGTTACGAGGCGGCCCGAGAGCAGCGAAATCGATTGAGAATGGAAGGCGTCAGCTTTCGCGATAAACGCGTGAACATGGCTAAACATGAGTGCCAACTCCGCCCGTGGGAAGTTTGGATCTAGACGGCATGTACACCACCGGAGTGTAGCGAGGCTGGCTTCTCGATTGTGCTATCCCCCCGCCTGTATATGCCTTGACATGTATATTCTTCGTGGAGTATGTAAAGAGAGTGGAATCTGTATTCGAAATCATTGCCGAGCCGAACCGCCGCGCGATACTGAACCTCCTGGTCTCGTCACAACAGTCAGTTGGAGAGATCGAGCGTCAACTTCGTATGCCGCAGCCCACCGTGTCAAAGCACCTGCGAGTGCTGCGCGAGGCCGGTTTCGTGGAATCCACTGTGGACGCACAGCGCCGTCTCTACCGGCTGAAACCTGAACCACTTCAGGAGGTGGATGCCTGGTTGGCTCCGTTCCGCCGGTTCTGGTCCGCTCATGTAGATGCTCTCGAACGCCACCTCGAACGCATGGATCAATCAACACCAACGAAACGGAAGACGTAGTGACGCGGCAGCACCCGCGAATATGACAATATGAGGGAACCGATGAAGATTAAACTGACCAGCGTGTACGTAGACGACCAGGAGAAGGCCCTGCGCTTCTATACCGAAGTGCTGGGCTTCGTGAAGAAGGCCGACTTCAGCCAAGGGCCGTTTCGCTGGCTCACGGTGGCCTCATCAGAGGACCCGGACGGCACGGAACTACAGCTGGCGCTCAACGACAACCCGGTGGCCAAAGCCTACCAGCAGGCCATGTTTCAGCAAAGCAAGCCCGCGGCCATGTTCTTCACCGATGACGTGCAGGCCGATTACGAGCGTATGAAAGCGCGGGCCGCCGAGTTCACCATGCCACCAACGGACGTGACGGCCTCCAAGATCGCCATGCTGAACGACACCTGCGGCAATCTCCTTCAGGTCACGCAGCTGATGCGCTGGTAGGGCGGACCCCATATCCGGGTTTATGTAAGGAGAAGATGACCGATCGCGAGCAGTACGCACCGGGTCCGGCCAGCGGGGCGCAGGTACGAAAGGACGGAGAGAAGTGGACGCTCATCCTCGTGAGAGAACTGCGCCACTCGCCGGAAAAAGTCTGGCAGGCGCTTACCGACCCGGCGCATCTGCGCGAGTGGGCTCCCTTTGAAGCCGATGGGAGCCTCGGTACGGTTGGAACGGTGAAGCTCACCTGGGTGGGAGCGCCCACGCCGCTGGAAACAAGAGTGACGCGGGCCGACGCTACTAAGGTGCTTGAGTATAACGACCTCCGGTGGGAGCTCGAGCCGCTCGGCAGTGGCACGCGCCTCACACTCTGGCACAACATCGATCGCCGCTTCATCTCATGGGGCGCCGCGGGCTGGCACATTGCTTTCGATGTTCTGGATCACCATCTCAGTGGAACTCCCATTGGACGCATCGTCGGCGCCGAGGCCATGAAGTTCGACGGCTGGCAGCAGTTGACCGCCGAGTACGCAAAGCAATTCGGCGTTGAGACCCCCGGTTGGCCGCCCAACGCCCCGAACCATTGAAGCATAGGAGGAAGAACCCCATGGCCACGCCGGCGAGCGCCTGACCGCCGGCCAGCATGGGGATCTTGTTCACCAAGGTTGCAGGCTACGTTGAGCGTAGCTAAAGTAGGTGCGAGAGTTGGAACTGTACATGAGAGGGCCGTCCCGGTGGAATCTGTCTCCGTATTCATCGACGAGAAGATCAAGGAACTTGGGGATTGGCGCGGGAAGACGCTCGCGAAAGTCCGCGGAATCATACACGAGGCAGACCCTGAGATCGTCGAAGAATGCAAGTGGGTCAAGCCGACATCGCCGGGGACTCCCATCTGGTCCCACGCCGGCATCGTCTGCACGGGAGAGACATACAAGAACGTCGTCAAGATGACATTTGCCAAGGGAGCTGCGTTGAAGGACCCTTCACGTCTATTCAACTCCAGCCTCGACGGGAATACCAGGCGCGCCATCGACATCCACGAAGGCGACAAGATCGATGAGGCGGCCTTGAAGGATCTCATCCGCGCCGCAGTGGCGCTCAATCTTAAGGGCAAGAGCGAGCCGAAGCCCCGGCGAGCGAGCAGCAAGCGGGCCGAAAAGACTCATTGACAAACAAGAAGGCGCGGCGGGTATTTGGCTTCTCACCTCGCAGACTCGAATTCCAACGTGCTTTACCCCATGCTTCGTATTAACTCTCTAAATGCACAATCTGCGCCTTCGTCTGCGCTTTGATCACAAGCTCCGCCGCCAGCAGGCACTCCGCCTGATCCTGCGCTGTATGTGTGCGGTTCACAACATCGGATACGAACTGTGGTCCGAACGGCAGGACTACGTTGTTGCAATCGATATACCGCTGCTCGGTCTTATTTACCAGGAAGAGATTATTTCCGCTCTTACTCACTCCCACATTGATGTACTTGCGCACCTCGATATAACCTTCCGTACCCAGAATGAATAGCCTCCCGTCACCCCAGGTGCCCAACGCATCCGGTGTAAACCAGTCCAGCCTTACATACCCGAAGCCGCGATTGCCGCGCAGCATCATGTCGCCGAAGTCCTGAAACCTCGGATGTTCCGGATGGTTCACATTTGCGATCTGTGAAGCCACCACCTCTGCCTCGGTCGATCCCGTATAGTACAGAAATTGGTCCACCTGATGGGATCCGATATCGCACAAAATTCCTCCATATAACTCCGGCTCCCAGAACCAGGCCGGGCGCGGGGATGCTCCTCCGGCATGCGGATCCGATCCATTCTTCACCGGTTGGAAGATCTGATGCGGAGCGATATTGATTGTCTGGATCACCCGTCCGATCGCTCCAGCCTTCACCAACTCGCCGGCCTTCACTGCGCCCTTCACCTCCAACAGCTCGCTGTACATAATCGCGTAGATTCGCTTCGTTTCCGCGATCGTCTTTCGCACCTCGGCCAAATCATTCAGTGTCGTTACACCCGGCTTGTCGCTCAGGTAGTCCTTGCCCCGCTTCATCACCTCAACACCGAGCGCTGCGCGCCGGTTCGGAATTGTCGAGCTCAGCACCAACTGCGTCGAAGGATCGTTCAGAATCTCCTCTTCCGATTGCGCCATCTGCGCCTGCGGAAATGCCTTCGCGAACGCCGCTGCTTTATCCGGCTCCGCTCCATACGCCCCGGCCAGCACGCCCCCTCCACGCAGAATCGCGCCCACCATGCCGTAGATATGGTCGTGGCTCATTCCGCACACTGAGAACCTGATTGAATCCTTTGGCGTCCCCTCCGCATTTCGTCCAGGCCCCGCTACCTCGTGGATGACGTTGTTGGCCTCCGCAGCGGGTAAACCGAACGCCGCCGCCGGCAACCTAGACATCACGCCTGCTCCACTCATTGCTTTCAGAAACCCTCGCCTATTCACGCCATCTCCCATCGCCATTCAGTCCTCATGGTTCAAATTTCCGCCGGTTGAGGTTCGAAAACCCATGTATGAGCGCACGAGGCCACGCCTTTGCGCATCGAAATATAGTACCTCTGGCAAGGAACCGTTTCACTCGGCTGTGCGTAACTTGAGGAGAATGCGACAACGCTATAGCTGGTCATGGGTGGAGGCGCAGGTTGCGCAGACCATTGACGTTTGGAATAGCAGCGTTGCTCCATCGGTGCTAGGCGGCCCGCGCTACAGCCAGAAAGAGCAGCAGAGGCGTGAGAAAGCATATGACCGGGAGCTGCGAGCCGTTGAGCGGGAAGCAAAGAGGGCTCCTCGGACCAGGGCAGAGTGTCTCGCGGCGCAGGATCGCATCGTAGCGTCATTCGCTCGATTTTCGGCTACCGCACTGGATATCGAGGCCGAAGCGCTCGCTCTCCTCACGAACGATTTCTTGCCGGCGGGCGCCAGACTGGCACGGTGGGCGAGACGGTTCGACGCAAGCTTGAGCATGGAGGACATCATCCAGGCGTGCCGGAATGCCTGGACCGCGTGCGGGCTTCAGGCTCTGCTTGGTGAGCGCGTGGGCATCACACCGTCGATCCTGGGATACAGCCTGCTCTATCCGTACAGCGACAACTATCTGGATCTCGCGGAGATATCTGAAAAGGCAAAGCTCCGCTTCTGTGAGCGTTTTCGCGACCGGTTACGCGGCGACAGGTTTTCCGCCCAGAATGGTCGAGAGATCGCGCTATGGGTTTTGATCTCGTTGATTGAAGAACAATATGGTCGCGCGCTCTACCCACAGGTCTTCGACTGTTTGCTGGCGATTCATCGGGCGCAGGAGGAAAGCATCGCGCAGATCGGCAGCTGCGCCGCTTGCGAAGACGAAAAGGTGCTGCAAATGAGCTGCGCGAAGGGAGGCAGCTCTGTATTGGCGGACGCTTGCCTGGCTCGTGGCTGGCTCAATGAGGAAGAAAGCCGATTCGCGTTTGAGTGGGGCGTGCTGCTTCAACTGGGCGACGATCTGCAAGACGTGCATGAGGACATGCAGCGTGGCTCGGTCACACTGTTCTCTCGCGCGGCTGCACAGGGTAGACCGCTGGACGGTCTTCTAATACAACTTCTCAATTTCAGCGAGCGAGTAGGAACCCGGATGGACAGCTTACCCAACTGCAGTCAGACGCTCAAAGCGCTGTTGAGGATGAGCTGGCGGTCGCTCATCATCGGCGCTGTCGCGGACTCATACGAATTCTTTACCCCAGGTTTCTCAGCGGAAGCGGAGCACTGTTCTCCGTTTCGCTTTGCATTTCTCCGGTCACGGCACAAGAGATTAACCAGCCGGCAAGGTCTCTACGCGGTCCTGTTCGATGCCTTCCTTGAGGCGCCTGACAGCGGCGATAGCGAACTTCCTTTGCCAGATGATCGGCGGCTTTCCTGCTTTGAGTCTGCCGGCGAGGCCGTGAGGTAAAGAACCGCGTGGCAAAACTGGTTGCTGGGCCGAGTCCGTACCATCAGGCGACCCTTAAATACGGGTGAGAGGTGACATCTGTACCAATGAATTTTCGAGACTCTTGGTTCACCGGCTCTTAACAAAAACTGTGTAGATTTCACGATGAGCGACAATCGTAGCGCCTTTATTTCCCCTTGCTTCCTGCGGATTCACGCGCGCGCATTGCCGATACCACCGAGAGATTCCATTGTCCTCCAGCAATCCCACAGGACGAGTGCTCCCCGTGCCGCTTCTCTGGACCAGAGAAGACCCTCGGATTGCCGGGATGCCGGACATAACTCCACCATTCGCGACGTAGTGCATCTGAGTCTGGGAGGAATAGGTGGCGGCGAATGGCGCGTAGCCTTTGCGTTTGATCCAAAGCGCCGAGCCATCCTGCTCGTTGCCCGGCGATAAGACCGGCGTGAGCGAGAAGAAGTTCTATAAGCGGCTGATCGCAAAGGCCGATGCGAGATATGAACGCCATCTTGAGAGACTGAACGCCGAGGAAAGGAAAACCAAGGAAAGCAAGAAGCCATGAAGACGCTGAAAGACAAATTGCAGACCCTTCCCGCGGGCCGACGCAGGAAGATCGCACGCCGGACAGAATTGCTGATTGCCGAGGAAATGACTATGCGCGAACTGCGTAAGGCCCGTAGCATTACCCAGGTTGAGATGGCGAAAGCACTCGGAGTGAAGCAGGAGCAGGTCTCCCGGATCGAAAAGCGGACGGACTTGCACCTATCGACCCTCAAACGCTCCATCGAAGCAATGGGGGGCGAATTGATCCTGATTGCAAAATTTCCAGGTGGCGTTCCGGTCAGGCTAACCGGATTTGCGGGACTCAATGGCTAGGCCGGGAAGTTGAAGGTCATGGCGCGGCTAAGTCCCTGTATTTGCTTGTAATCACCGGATTGACCATCGGAGGCACTCAATAGGCGCTATCGGATGGCTCGGTAGTTATGTGGTGATGGGGCTTTCCTCGACCTTCGACGATTCGTCGGGCTCGATGACGGAGCCAAGTCTCCCAGGTCCATCTCCCCAGCGTATGCGGAGCCAGCGGTTCATCGGCTCCGAATAGCCTTGTGCCGCGAATTCGCCTAGCACGCCTGCAACAACTATGGCGGAGATAAAAAGCATCGGAACCGCCTTCATGGGTTTGTTGGCCGCAACGAAGATTCTGAAAAGGCCCAGGACGACAAACGCATGCGTTAGGTAGACCTCATAGCTGCGTTGACCCAGCTTGAGAAGCGGTTTGAGGATGTGCGGAGCCTGCCACGGAACCTGGGCAACCGCCGTGATGACCATACAAGTGCCGACGGCAAGGATTGTCATGTTCAGGCCGTTGCGGCCAAGACCCCAGATATTCGCCCGGATCGAAAACCCCAAACTGAATACGAGGAGTGCAGTGCCGAGGCCACCAACTGCCCAGAGGATATTGCGCGAAAGACGACGTCCCGCGACAAACAGCGCAGTGAGGCACCCGAGCGCGATACCATCCATTCCACCGAGGTAGGAGTATTCCCTCCACACGGGATTGTGATTGAAAGCGTGAGATCGAGCGAATGGGCCGAGTACAACAAAGATAAGGAGGGGGATCAAGAAGAACCTACGTCGGCGGAATAGAAGGCAGGCAAGCGGGAAGAACAGGTAGAACATCTCCTCGACGGAGAGCGACCACATGATATCCCAATTGGCTGGCAGGTAGCCTCTCTGAGCCTCAAGCAAATTAATGTGGAAGGTGAGCGTCGCCAGTAGAGCGCGTCCTAGCCCTCCTGTTTTCTCAGAGACAATGAATCCTTTGATGTGAGCGAGATGAAAACCGCTCAGTACCGCTAGAAGAAGCAGGAGTAGTGGTGCGATACGTGCGAACCGTAGTTGGTAGAATTCGCGCACGCTCACCTGGGAAAGCGAACCCCAGCGTCGAAGTGTCGTGGCTGTGATGAGAAATCCAGAAACGGCAAAGAATATCTGAACGCCGAACTGACCATTCCAAACAAGCGTGTACACAAGCTGCGCAGGTAGACCGCGCGTGTATGGAACGTTTGCTCCGCGCAGTTGCATGTTGACGTGATTCATCAACACGAAGAAGATAGCGAGGCCGCGAAGAAGATCGACGCCATCCAGCCTCGTCCAGCTCCGTACGGGCCTAGTGACCTCCGGGACCGGCATGTCTTATTGTGCACGAGACGGACCTCCATCCAGCCCCTGGCTCTTCTACCAGGTCACATGGGCCTGCGGCCGACCCAAGGGGATGAAAATCGGCTTGAGGAAGGCTTGGTAGGCAACTACACCTAACTTTGTCATCTCGACCGGAGCGCAGCGAAGTGGAGAGATCTGCGGTTTCCCATATCTGGCGCAAAGACGCGCCAGATATGGGGCACCCAGGGTTTGCAGGACGATCTTCGACAGCGCGAAGCAGGGAAGTGTGCTAGAGTGATGCACTAGGGAACAAGGTGTTACACCTCGTTGCACCGAGAGCACCATGCCTACGAACAAGCACCGGATTGCCGTCAACCTCAATGACGAAGAGTTTGAAGAACTTTCCGCCATGGCCGAAAAGCATGATGTATCTCTCTCCTGGCTTGGACGCCGGGCCGTCCTTGAGTACCTCGATCGATATAGCAGCCAGCAGACTGCCTTTGCCCTTGAAGCCGGAGATTCGCCCACGCGGGAGGATTGCGTGAAAAATCAGAATCATTCGGTTGCCGACGAATCAGTCCCAGCGGTCCTGACCCTTTCGGAAGACCTTCTCGCTTTTGTTGGCAGCCGAAAGTTCGGAACTATTCTCGTTGATCCTCCGTGGCAGTTCCAAAACCGCACGGGCAAAGTTGCTCCGGAACATAAGCGCCTGAATCGCTACGGCACGATGGCTCTTGACGAGATCAAGGCCTTGCCGGTCGCCAAAACAGCCGCGGATACATGCCACCTCTACCTGTGGTGCCCGAATGCATTGCTGCCTGAAGGCCTCGCCGTTATGCAAGCGTGGGGCTTCAAGTACAAGGCAAATCTCGTCTGGCACAAAATCAGAAAAGATGGCGGTTCGGATGGTCGTGGGGTCGGATTCTATTTCCGTAACGTGACGGAAATGATCTTATTCGGCGTACGCGGAAAGAATGCTCGCACGCTTGCCCCTGGCAGGAGCCAGATCAATTACCTATGCAGCCGAAAGCGAGAGCATTCACGCAAGCCCGACGAACAATATCCCATCATCGAGGCTTGCAGCCCAGGACCGTTCCTGGAATTATTCGCACGCGGCGAGCGCAAGAAGTGGGCGATCTGGGGAAATCAGGCGGATGAAAGCTATGCGCCGACATGGAAGACCTACGCCCACCACTCGCAAGTTATCGGAGTGGATTGAGGGCCGCTCAACGGGTTGCATGATAGCAGTCTGTCCCCACGCCGATCATGAGCAGCGGACATTGACCCGCTCTTTGCGCCAGATGTGGGAAACCGCAGAATCTCTCCACTCCGCTGCGCTCTGGTCGAGATGACAAATCATGTGTAATTGCCAACCTAGGCTTCCTCAACCCATTTTCATCTCCACCGAAGGGATTGGAGTGGGAATGACAGAAAGAGAAGCAAAGACCGTCAGGTTGTACGTAGAGTTATCGGAAGAGTGAGCCTTGCGATGCCGCTAAACAGCAGACTGACCCCTACCAGTGTGCCTACGGCCCATAATGAACTCGACGGCCAGTGAAAGAAGATGAGGCCGGCAAGCAGCAGCGAAACCAGGCCATCGATGAGGAACCAGACTGCTCCACGCAAGCGCCGAAGCCGGGTGAAAACGGCGAGCTGGAAGACTCCCTCAACGGCAATATAGAAGGCGAGCACCAGGGTGAGCGCCACGACTCCGGCAACAGGGAGAACCAGCATGTAGAGAGCGGCGATTATATATACGATGCCGATGAGGACCTGCCAGAGAATGGCCCCGGCCCCGCGCTCCGACCATGCATAGATCAGGTGTGCGACACCTGCAAACAACACCAGCCATCCAAAAAAGACGCTAGCGGCAATACCGGCAAAGAATGGCACAAGGATGGCCAGGATTCCCGCCAGAAGGAGCAGGACCCCCAGAAAAATAGACCATCCCGCTGAACGTGTATAGGTAGTTGGCATAGTCGACTTCCTTGCCTGTTGCAGGTTGTATTGGGACTGAACTATTGAGGAGAAATGTTGCCTTGTGGAAATTATTATTAGAGGCCATAGAGGGCGATGAAGATCTTAGGTGGAATCTGGCTTGACCGCGACGACGAGACAACCCTGCAGGATCAGGTAGTCCGGCAAATCAAGCAGCTTATTCAGCGCGGAACCCTGCGGCCTCAACAGATGCTGCCCTCAACGCGGGAGTTGGCGGCCCAACTGCGCGTCTCCCGCAATACGGTGGTCTACGCCTATGACCGTCTGGTCAGCGAGGGCTACGCAGAACCGCGCTCGCGCTCCGGGGTTTTTGTCTGTTCGCTGGTGAGCCTGCCCCGGCGCGGGCGGGAAACCAACCTCAAACGCCGCAAGGCCCTGAATTCGGAAACGGAGCTACCGGCGCGCGGGTTGCGCACTCCGGAACCCTTCCGGCCATGCCAGCCCGACGTGACTCTGTTTCCCCTCATGATCTGGAATCGTCTCCGCGGTAGAGCCTTGAGGCAATATGGCGCCGACCTGCTGCACTACCAGGCAAGCTGCATCTCCGGATTTCCTGAGCTTCGGAAGCGGCTTGCTGAATACCTTCAGGCCAGCCGCGGAGTGAACTGCGACTGGCGGCAGATCGTCATCACCTCCGGATCGCAGCAGGCGCTCTTCCTGCTGGCGAACCTGCTAGTGCCGCGGCATGGAGAGCGGGTCTATATGGAGGATCCCGGTTACCTGGGCGCGCGTCTCGCCTGCCAGAGCGCCAGCGCCAGGATCATTCCCGGCGCTTTGGACGAGCAGGGCCTTCAGCTGCCGCACAGCGACATCCGCGGGCTCGCGTTTATCTACACCACGCCGTCGCGGCAGTTTCCCACTGGGATTTCGCTCTCCCTGGCGCGGCGTTTGGCCATCCTGGATTACGCCGCGGGTAACAAGGCCTGGGTGATCGAGGACGACTACGATGCCGAGTTTCGCTACAGCGCTTCTCCGCTGCCCAGCCTGCAGAGTCTCGACGTAAATGGACGCGTGATCTACGTGGGCACCTTCAGCAAGATCCTGTTTCCCGCGCTGCGCGTGGGCTACGTCGTTGTTCCGCCCGAGTTGGTGGACCGGTTCCGGGCGAGCAAACATCTGATCGACGACCACGGGCCGCTGATCGATCAGGCAACGCTCGCACTATTTCTCGAGAGCGGAGCCTTCCATTCGCACATCCGCCGCTGCCGCCGGGCTTATGCCGAACGTCAGCAGTATTTCCTGGAAATGTTTCGCGATTCCGCGTTTCCCTTCGAGTTCCGCAACACGGATGGTGGCATGAACCTGTTGGGATGGATGCCGCCGGGCGTCGACGACCGGGCCTGGTCGATGCGCCTGCGCAATGCCGGGCTGGACGTGCCTTCCCTATCCTCGTACTCGTTGAAGGCACAGGATTCGGGGCTGGTCTTCGGGTTCACCGCCTTCACGCCGCGTCAGATGAAAGCAGCGTTCCAGACCATGCTGAGAGTCGCCGGCAACGGTGGTTGAAGGCTATTGCATTCTCACAGTTGATGCAGACCAGACCAACCGCACTCGATGCAGGCCTTTCCTTCTCGACTACTGATTTTTATTGTTTCGAGTCTTTTGGCAATCATCGAAACAGTTCACAGTATTCCTGAAAATGCTCTAATCCCCGAGATGTGCCTCGGGCGCTGGGACGCGGTCTCTCTCGATGTAGCGGAAGACGTAATAGAGAGGAAGGCCGACGAGGATCAGCGCCACCCCCACCAGCGCCTGGCGAAGGCTCACGACAAAGGTGGTAATCACGATGCCGAGCGAAGCGAGGATGAAGAAAATGGGTGTGGCCGGATAGAGAGGGCAGCGGTAAGGACGGTTCAGTTCGGGCCTTCTGACGCGCAACAGAATCACTGCCGCCGCGCACAATCCGTAGAAGATCCACGAAGTGAAGACGTAGGAGGTGAAGAGCTCGCGGAAGGAGCCGATGAGGGTGAAAAGAATCGCCCACGCTCCCTGGGCCACTGTGGCCACCACCGGCGCATGAGTGCGGCGGCTGATCTGGGCAAACTGCCGGAAGAAGAGTCCGTCGCGCGCCATTGCCAGGTTGATGCGTGGGGCGTCCAGGATCACTCCGTTGATCGCTCCCAGGATCGAGATGACGATCAGGATGCTGATGAACACTCCCGCGCCAGGCCCTAAGAGATGCTGCACCGCCGCTGCCGCGACCCGATCGGTTCCGCGAATCGAAGCGGATGGCAGGGCGGCATAATAACCCACATTGGTGAGCAGGTAGATGCCGGTCGTCAGCAGTGTGCCGATCATCAGCGCGCGCGGCAAAGTTCGGCCCGGATTGCGGATCTCGCCCGCTGTGAAGGAGACGATATGCCAGCCATCGTAAGCCCAAAGTACGGCCACCAGAGCGACGCCGAAGGCGGTGAGACTGCTCGCATGCAGGCTGGCGCCGAGGAACTGGCGACTCAGCAGCGCGGTGCTTCCCATCGCGTACAACACCGCCACCATCAGCGCCAGCCCAGCCACCTTGATGGCGGTTAGTGTGTTCTGGACGCGCTTGCCCGTGGAGACGCCCAGGCTGTTGATCAAGGTGAAAAAACCGATACAGAGCACCTGTACCAGCTTCTGCTCCGCATGGGAGAGGCCAAGCAAAGGCGCGGTGTAGAAACCGATTGCCGCAGCCATGGTCGCGATGCTGCCGGCGTGGATTAGGCTCACTGCGCTCCAGCCGTAGATAAAGCCAACAGCGGGTCCGTAGGCTTCCACCAGGTACACGTAAAGTCCGCCTGCCGCGGGAAATGCAGCCCCCAACTCGCTCAGCGACAGTGCTCCGGCTAGACTCATCATGCCGCCCAGCAGCCAGACTGCAATCACCCCGGCAAGGGAATGGATCTCGAGCGCGATGCTGCCGGCCATCAGGAAGATGCCGGAACCGATCATGATCCCCATGACGATCGAGATCGAATCCCAAAGCCCAAGCTGGCGGAGAAGTGTCCCGGTCGCGCCGGGGGAACTCGCCGCTTTTTCGAGAGCTTCACTCAAGGCTGCTTTACCGGATCATTCTTCGCGGCGATTGTACTCGAGCACCAGACGGGACAACTTGCGCAGGCCTCTATCCTCAGATTCTGCGAATTTGTGTCCCACCGCCAGGGCGTCCTTCTTCGGCTCATCCTGCCCAAGCTTGAATTTACCCTCGATCCGCTCCACTTCGATTTCAAATCCCACGATGTACTTCAGGCGGCGGGTGATGTCATAGGGGGGCACTTCGGAGGTCTTCCAGCCGTCGCGAAATTGTGACTCCATGCGCTCGGTGAGGATCTCCAGCGAGTTTCGCAGCGCTTGCTCGTCCTGGAGAACCACTCGCCCGTAACAGTGGACCGCCGTGTAGTAGTAGGTGGAGGGCATGTCGCGATTGGGATACCAGGAGGCGGTGACATAGCCTGCGGGTCCCTCAAAGACGGCCAGGGTGGGAGCGGATGCCGTTCGCAGCGCCTCGGCATGATCGTTCCCGGCGGCGATGTGGCCGATGAGCTTCGGCCGGCTCCCGGAACGGTCCGCCAGAAGCGGAAGGTTGGTGGCATAAGGTCCCGCGTCGCCGTTGTTGATCAGTAGCGCCCAGGGGTAAGCATCCACTAAAGCCCACATTTCTTCTTCGCTCCGCGGCTTCCAGCAACTGCGTACAAACATTCGGCGGCGTCCCCAAGGAGAAGGATCGCCGACGGCTCTGGATCAAGTAAAGGTCCAGAAGATGATCATTTCATGAGTCCAGTGCGGGCCGCCGCCGGCGCAGCCGCAGCCGCGTGCAATCGAACGAAATCCGCGAAGAGCCCGCCGCCGGCTGGCAGCGACTGGCCGCGGCGCGGAGCTTCATATCACCCCCTGGCTCCATTCATGTCTACGAATCTGGACCTTTACTGGACCCAATAAAAACCCTCAAGATACCACAATTGACACCACGTTCATGTTGACTTAGCAGAGCGGGGACCCCCCAGGAAGCAGTCCCATATAAAAGGAGTTGTTCATAATGGCACAAGGTCGCCAATTTCTTCTCCAACTGGCACTCCGCGGCCGGTCTCATGCCTCACATCAGCGCACGGCGCGAGGGTTCAGCTTCCGTTCCCCTGCTCTGCAGTTTGCAGCAGGCGCGTTTCTGATCCTCTTGTGCTGCGTCCCAGCCGCACATGCGCAAACCACCGCTCCTGCTGGCTCCTGCAAGGTCGATACTCACCGGCCCGCGACTAAACTGACCGGCACGGTCGCTGACCAGTCGCACGGCGTCATCATTGGAGCCAACGTCGCGCTGATCTGCGGAAGCTACCGCCAGCAGACCCAGACCACAGCGGACGGATCCTATTCGATCTCGGCTCCGCAAGGGAGCTACGAGCTAGAGGTGCAGTCTCCCGGCTACGCAGGCATTCAACAGCCGATCGATCTGACGCAGAGCGGCGAGCGGCGCCTTGACCTCACGCTGAATGTCGGCCAGGCGGTCAGCATTGTTTCGGTCACCGCTCCCGGCGGCTACGTCGCGACCTCCTCCACGACCGCCACCAAGACGGGCGCTCCGTTGATCGAGACGCCGCAGACGATTTCCGTGATCACGATGGATCAGTTGGCGCAGCGCGATGTACAAAGCATGAACCAGGCGCTTGAGTATACCGCGGGCGTGGGAACCGCTACGTACGGCGCAGACCCGCGCTTTGACTGGTTCAATATCCGCGGCTTCGACGAATCGACCTACGGCATGTTTCGCGATAATCTACGCTGGCAGAGCGGACAGGTCGAAGGCGAGATCGAGCCCTACGATCTGGAAGAGATCGACGTGATCAAGGGGCCAAGCTCGGTCCTCTATGGGCAAAACACTCCGGGCGGCCTGGTCAATCTGGTCACTAAACGGCCTCCGCCCGAGACCGGGAACGAGCTGATCGCCCAATTCGGCAGCTACGATCGGCGGCAAGCGCAGGGGGATTTCGGCGGACCGGTGAACGGGAGCAACCGTCTGCGTTACCGGCTTGTCGGCCTCTACCGCGACAGCGATACACAGGTAAATTATGTGCCCGACAACCGCCGCTTTATTGCACCTGCTCTGACCTGGGCGCCCTCCGACAAGACGATTCTGACCATCCTCACCGACTACCAGCACGACAAATCGGGCTGGAGCCAGTTCCTTCCCGCTCAAGGCACGCTCTACTACAACCCGAACGGCAAGATTCCCACCAGCTTCTTCACCGGCCAGCCCGGGTTCGACTACTTCCATCGCCAGCAATGGTCGACGGCGTATCTCTTCGAGCACCACTTCGGCGACATCTGGACCTTCCGCCAGACCTTCCGCTACTCGAGGATTGCCTTTGACGGAAACGACGCATTCGGCGGCGGCCTGGCTTCGGATCTGAGGACACTCAGCCGCTTCGGATACTCTGACGCACTGACGCTGGGGCTGTACGCTGTCGACAACCAGGGCTTCGCGCAGTTCAACACCGGAAAGATAAATCATTCAGTGCTGATCGGCGAGGACTACTCTCATGCCGATGCATTACAGATCAGCGGCTTCTCAAGCGCACCGCCGATTGACGTTTATCAGCCGAACTATAATCAGAGCATTGGCGCCCCTGTTCCTTACCTAAAGAGCAAACAGCCGTCATGGCAGAACGGTGTGTATCTGCAGGACCTGGTGAAGTTCACTCCGAAGATCGTCGCGACATTGAGCGGCCGCGAAGACTGGACCAGCCTGACCACCGAGGATCTCCTCTTCCATACTCCGTCGACCACGCAAAACCCGAGCAAGTTCACCGGGCGCGCCGGTGCGACCTACCTATCGAGCATCGGACTGGCCCCGTACTTCAGTTACTCGACCTCGTTTCTGCCCACGACGGGGGTCGACTTCTATGGGCAGGCATTCAAGCCCACTACCGGAACCCAGTATGAAGAGGGATTGAAGTATCAGCCGCGCCACTCCAACAGCTTCATCACCGCTTCGCTCTATAACATTGATGAAAACAACGTGGAGTCGCCGGATCCCAACAATCCGCAGAACACTCTGCAACTGGGCGCGGTGCGTTCCCGCGGGGTAGAGTTGGAAGGCGTGGCCAACGTGATGCACGGGCTCGATCTGCACGCCTCCTACGCATACGACGATGAGAAGGTCACCAAAACCTCGCCGGCCAGCGAGATCGGGAAGCGGCCGGTACTCATTCCCAAAGACCTGGTCAGCCTGGCTGCGAACTATACGTTCTCGTCCGGTAAGTTCACCGGCCTGGGCCTGGGCGGAGGAGTGCATTACACCGGAACCGTTGCCGGCGATCCGGCAAACACATTCATCCTTCCCGGCTACACGTTATTCGACGCCTCCATGCATTACTACTGGAAGACGCTGGAATTTCAGGTGAGCGCAACGAATATCGGCGACAAGGTTTACGTTCCGATCTGCACGTCGATCAGCTATTGCAATTACGGCAGCCGTCGCAACGTGATTGGCAACCTGCAGTATCGCTGGTCGCGCTGGAGGGGGATCTTTTAGTCAGACTTGTCCAAATTATGGGTCTTTCGTTTCAGCTGCAGAGCCGGGTGCCCCATATCTGGCGCGCTCTTTGCGCCAGATGTGGGAAGCCACAACCCTCCGCAGCGCGACACTGTTGAGATTTGTAGAATCCCACGTCCGAGAATCCGGACGTGGGGCACCCAAGATTGATTGGGTTTTTGGACATTGATGGCTCCAATCAATTCGGCAACTTAGACTGTTTAAAATTGAAACTCGCCTCTATTTTGGACAGGTCCGTATTTTAGTCTTTCCTACTGTGGTCCAAGAGACCGATGAACCAATCGAAAGCATCGCCGCCGGCAATCGATCTGCTTCTGCTCCATGGCAAGGTCTGGACCTGCGATCCGGACCTGCCTATGGCAGAGGCTGTCGCCATTGCGGGTAATCGGATCGCCGCCGTCGGCTCAGATGAGGAGATCTCCGCTCTCGGGGCCGCCGCGATCCGGACGATCGATCTGGGCGGACGGCTGGTGCTGCCCGGGTTCAACGATGCGCACGTGCATTTTTATATCGGCGGCGACACCCTCACCGGCATCGATCTTAGAAATGTTGCCAGTCCCACGAAGTTCCGCCAAGAGCTCTGGCGTTTTGTCGCAGGGCGGCCGCCCGGCGAATGGATCCTGCACGGAAGCTGGGACCAGGAGAAATGGAATCCGGCCGAACTGCCCACCGCTGCGCTCATCGACCCTGTCACGCCCGAACATCCTGTGTGGGTAAATCGCTCCGACGGCCACATGATGCTCGCCAACAGCCTGGCCATGCGCCTGGCCGGGGTCGACCGCAACACGCCCGAGATCGCCGGAGGTGAAATTGTTCGCGACGCGTTGGGGAATCCTACCGGCATCTTCAAGGACGCCGCCAAGCGTCTCGTCGACCACGCGATTCCGCTCCCCTCCGAGCAACGCATTCGCAATGCGATCCTCGCCGCGCAGGAGCACGCCCTCTCCTTCGGCGTCACCAGCGTGCAGGACATGGGTGTGCTGGGCAGCCGCGGCGGCGAAACCATGGTCGAGGTTCTCAAGGTTTACCAGGCTCTCGATCACGAAGGCGCGCTGAAAATCAGGATCTCGGCTCACCTGCCGCTGCCGGAGTGGCGCCGCCTCGGCAATGCCGGCATCATGGCTCATTTCAACTCGGGACGATTACAGATCGGCGCGGTCAAGAGCTTCTCCGACGGCTCGCTCGGCTCAACTACCGCCTGGTTCTTCGAGCCCTACAGCGATGCGCCGCATACCTGCGGCACGCCGAGTGAAGAACTGCTGGATGCCGGCCAGATGTATCGCAACCTGCGCGACGCCGACCGGGCCGGATTGCAGATCGCCATTCACGCCATCGGCGACCGCGCCAACAGCGTGGTGCTGGACCTGTGCCAGCAACTGGAAGAAGAAAACGGCAAGCGCGACCGCCGCATCCGCATCGAGCACGCGCAGCATCTGAGGCCCAGCGATATCCCCCGCTTTCGCGAGCTGGATGTGATCGCCTCAGTGCAGCCCTATCACTGCATCGACGATGGGCGATGGGCCGAGAAGCGGATCGGCCGGGAGCGCGCTCAGAACACCTATGCTTTCCGCTCTCTCATCGAATCGGGCGCGACGGTTGCCTTCGGCTCCGACTGGTGGGTGGCGCCGATCGATCCGCTCGCCGGGATCTATGCGGCTGTAACCCGGCGCACTCTCGGCGGACACTCTCCCGGCGGCTGGGTGCCGGAGCAGAGGGTTTCAGTGGAACAGGCTGTGCACGCCCACACTGTGGCGGCCGCCTATGCATCCGGAGAGGAACAGATTAAAGGATCGCTCACTCCGGGCAAGATTGCCGACGTTGTCGTTCTCTCCGACGACATCTTTTCGATCGACCCGCCGAAGATTGCCGACGCCCGCGTGGACATGACCATCTTCGATGGAGAGATTGTCTACCAGCGCGATGCGAACTGAAACGCGGGCCACTCATGCGAATGAAAATCGGGTTGAGGAAGGCTTGGTTGGCAATCACACCCAACTTTGTCATCTCGACCGGAGCGCAGCGGAATGGAGAGATCTGCGGTGCCCCACATCTGGCGCACCCTGGCTGGTCAGCTGGCTACGTAAGCGAATTTCCTGGCAGGGCTTTGTATCAGGGCATGGCTTTAGCCGTGCCGCAGACCTGCTGAAAAGAATTTGGGCTTTAGCCGCTGGGTAAAGCAAGGGCAGTGGAGGCTAAACAGAAAAGGCTCATGGATCGTCGAGAATTTCTAGCTCTTGCAGTTACCGCCTGGCTGGCCCGCAGTTCTCCAACGGCGTTCGGAGCGCCTGCCAATCCCTGCTATCTTCCGGCGCCGCCGAAGACTGCCGGGATCCCGGAGCGCATCGTGCAGTTGGGCCGCGTCCGTGTCGACGAGTATGCCTGGCTGAAGGATCCGGACTGGAAAGAGGTTTGGCGCAATCCTGCGACCCTGAACCTCGCCATCAAAGAGCACCTGCAAGCCGAAAACACTTATTGCAGAGAAGTGCTTGCCTCCACCGAGCCCCTCCAGAGACAGCTGTTTGCGGAGATCTCCGCGCGGACCCCGACAGACCAGACGCCGCCGCCTACCCTTGATGGCGCGTGGCTGTATTGGAGCAGTTTCCCGCCGGGCGCACAGCACCCGTCCTGGTATCGCAGGCGGAGCGACAGAAGCGGCAGGGAAGAACTGCTGCTGGACGGTGGCGCGCGCGCAAAGGGCCGAGCCTCTTTCAACGTCGTCAACGCAATTCACAGCCCGGACCAGAAGCTCTTCGCCTGGGCCGAAGACGCCTACGGCTCGGAGAAGTTCAACATCTTCCTCAAAGATCTCGAGACGGGAGAGATCCTGCCGCATCCGGCGCAGGATGCCTTTGGCCCGTTTGTCTTCTCTCCTGACTCCCAGTGGATCTTCTGGATCTGGCGCGACGAGAGCAGCCGCCCGGCAAAAACTTTTCGCCGTCCCGCGCGCGGCGGCGGCGACACGCTGGCTTATCACGAAACAGATCCAGCCTTCCTGATGACGGTAAGCTGCACGGCGGCGAAGAGCTACATCATGATCCGTTGCTGGAACGCACAAAGCAGCGAGGTACAGTTGATTTCCGGCTCGGCGCCCGACGAATCGCCGCGCGTCTTCGAGCCGCGCACCCCTGGACTCCTGTACTCGGTCGAGGACTGGAACGGCCGGTTTGTCGTGCTCACCAATGCAGATGAGGCCACTAATTTCAAACTGATGTGGGCGGACAAGAACGATACTTCGCGACGCAACTGGCGCGACTGGATCGCTTATCGCCCGGACCGCTATATCCTCGCCATGCACTCGTTCCGGGATCACTTCGTGCGGACGGAGCGTGTGGATGCGAATCCGCGGCTGATCGTCAGCGCTGCGTCGACTCTGGCCGAAGACGCGATCACCTTTGACGAGCCCGCATTTTCCGTGAGCCTAAGCGAGGAACAGGAGTATGCCTCCTCCACCTTGCGGTTTGCCTATCAGTCGCCCCGGCAGCCCATGCAATGGTTCGCCTACGATATGGTGACCGGCCGGCGAGACATACAGAAGGAGCAAAGCGCCGGCCCCGGCTTCGATCGCAACCGTTACGTGGTCGAGCGCCTGTTTGCCAAGGCGGATGACGGCGCGCTGGTTCCCATTACCGTCCTGCGCAAACGGGACATTCCTCTCGATGGCAAAGCGCCGCTCATGATGTATGGCTACGGTGCTTACGGCTATTTCATCGAGCCAGATTTTTCCGCCCCTAACCTGTCCTTGGTGGACCGGGGCTGGATCTATGCCATCGCCCATGTGCGCGGCGGATCGGCCGATGGCTGGAGCTGGTTTCTTGAGGCGCGGCGGCTGCACAAGAAGCGCACCTTCACTGACTTCATCTCCTGCGCCGAATTCCTGGTGGAGAAAGGCTATGGGCGCACCGGGAAGATTGTAATCTACGGCTTCTCGGCAGGCGGGCTGTTGATCGGCGCCGTGAACAACATGCGGCCCGATCTCTGGGCTGGCGTCATCGGCCAGGCGCCATTCGTCGATATGCTGAACACCATGAGCGACCCCACTCATCCGCTGGTGCCTCTGACGCGTCCGGACTGGGGCGACCCGCTTGTCGATCCGAAGGCTTACGACTATATCGCGAGCTATTCTCCCTACGACAATGTGCGGCCGCAGCATTATCCTCCCGTGCTGGCCACCACCAGCGTGGCCGATGACCGCGTGGGCTACTGGGAGCCTGCAAAGTGGATTGCGAAGCTGCGCGCCTGCGATACAGGCCGCAATCCCAAGCTGCTGCAGGTGGAGATGGAAGGTGGTCACGGCGGAGCGGCGGGACGTCTCTCCGGACTCCGCCAGACCGCACTGCTCTATGCCTTCGCCATCTGGGCGGTCAACCGCGACTGCGGGCGTCACCCCCGGGCATGACCCTCCGGGCGCCAGGAACCAGCATGTCATTCCTCGATCGTCCGCAGAGCGTCTGGTGGAGGAAAGCGCTGTTTCAGGTACACCTCTGGATCGGCGCCGTCATCGGCCTGTACCTCATTCTGATCAGCCTCACGGGTAGCCTGCTGGTGTTTCAGCGCGACCTGCAGGACGACGTTCCGCGATTGGGCAATGACGCTCAGGCGGGTCCGGTCAGCAATGGCAGCATGGCTGCCGCCGCTCTGCGCAGCTATCAGGGCAGCGTGCTCGACAACATCGACATGCGGACGGCCAACCGCCGCGTGGTCTCCGTAGGACTCAAGCAGAACGGGCTGGACCGCATCGTCTATGTGGACTCAGAGACGGGGCGCATCGTGGGAGACGAGAATCCTTGAGCGCAGACATGCGCTCCTGACGCTTGCGGAAGACCTGCACAACGAATTGGCCGCAGGCGCCAAAGGTGCGCAGTGGAACGGCGCCGGCGGAGCACTCCTCTTTGTAATGGCCGGCAGCGGCATCGTCATCTGGTGGCCCGGCCGAAAAAATTGGAAGCGCGCGCTCAAGGTGAAATGGAATGCGCGCTGGAAGCGGCTCAACTGGGATCTGCACAGCGCCTTCGGCTTCTGGTCTCTTCTATTTGTCGCAATGTGGGGCCTCAGCGGAGCGTACTTCATCTTCCCCGGCCCTTTTAATCATCTGATCGCGGTCTTCTCTTCGATGAAGCATCTCGAAGAGACTCCCTCCGGCTGGCGTCCCGGCGATCCCGTGCTGCCGGTTGACACGCTCGTGGGCAGAGCCATGAAGCTCTATCCGCATGACGAGCTCGCCTATCTCTTCATGGATGTCTACCGTCCGGGCGGCGTGGTCAAAGTCTTTCTCTCGAGCGATCCGGGGCTGCCGTTGCCGATTCGCGAAGATGTCGTCAGCCTTCAGCCGGCGACAGGTAAGATTCTGTCCAATATCAGCAGCGCGAACTGGACGGCGGGAGAGAGGCTATCGGTCAGTATCTACTCCGTGCATTTTGGCGACTTCGGCGGGATGCCTGTGAAGATCGCCTGGGCCGTCCTCGGCCTCGTTCCGGTATTGCTGACCATCACCGGCTACCTGATGTGGTGGAACCGTGTGCTGAAAAAGAAATGGCAGAAGCTCAGAAGGTAACAACCCTCCTCGTCCGTTTTTGCCTTTCTTTCTGTCATTCCCGCAGGGAATCTGCTTCTGGTCTCTCGGGAAAGCAGATTCCCTGCGGGAATGACAGAAAGAAAAGCAACTGCGAATACAGAAGCGCAGAGGATCGCAACAATGGATGATGTGGATCGGACTGCGAAAGCTTGGTTGGCAATTACACCTAACTTTGTCATCTCGACCGGAGCGAAGCGGAGTGGAGAGATCTGCGGTTTGCGTGTGCAACCGCGGACCTTGTATGTGGATTGTGGAATCCTGGGGCACCCAGGATTTGTGGTCATCTTTTGGGAAACCGCAGAACTCTCCACTTCGCTTCGCTCCGGTCGAGATGACAAAAGGTATCGTCCTTGGTTGAAGGATCAAGCTCATGCGAAAACTGCACTGCTGTCTCCTCCTCGCAGCTTCACTGCTTTGCCTGCCGCTGCTGCCCGCGCAAACGCCAACCGGCCATCACGAACTTCGAGGCACTCTGGGAGATACGCTCCCACTAACGCCGGGCCGGGTTCTGCGCTTCGACGAGAGCGAAGGCACCTGGGTCTCGCTCGACATCTCGCCCAACGGGAAGACCATCGTCTTTGAACTTCTCGGCGACCTCTATGAGATGGATAGCAGCGGAGGCACAGCGCGCTGCATTGCCTGCGGCCTGCCCTTCGATTCGCAGCCCGCTTATTCTCCCGACGGTAAACACCTAGCCTTCATCAGCGACCGGTCTGGCAACGAGAATCTGTGGATCGCGAATCCGGATGGCTCGAGTCCCGCGCAGATTTCGGCGCTCGACGATAACAGCGAGTTTATCTCCCCGGCATGGGCCGCCGACGGCAAGTCCATCTTTGTCTCGCGCTTCAAACCGGATCTGAATGCCTTCGAGATCTGGCGGTACGCGCTCGATGGCTCGGCTCCGCAGCAGATCACACATGCGAAATCTTCGCCCGATACGCCAAAGGAGTCCCGCTCAAACGCTCTGGGCGCGGTTGCTTCTCCCGACGGCCGCTACCTCTATTTTGAAGAGAAGACCGGCCTCGGCTTCGCGGATGATCTTGTCTTTCCCCTCTGGCATATTGCGCGGCTCAACCTGCGGACCGGGCAGGAAGAAACCATCGTGACCGCACAGGGGAGCGCTTTCCGTCCTGTTCTTTCGCCCGATGGCAAGTCGCTGGTCTATGCGACCCGGTTCGAGGGGCAGACGGAGACTGCGCATGCGCGACCTCGTCAACGGCCACGATCGGCGGCTGCTCTATCCCATCCAACGCGACAATCAAGAGGGTCTCTCTTCACGCGATCTTCTTCCGCGCTATGCGTTCACTCCCGGCGGAGGGTCGATTCTGTTGAACTATGGCGGCAAGATTCACCGGTTGATGCTTGCGACAGGCCGGGTCGAAACTGTTCCTTTCCTCGCCCATGTGCAGCTCGATGCCGGTCCCGCGTTCTCTCGCACACTGCCGCCGGAGAGCGGTCCGGTGCGCGCCCGGCTCATCCAATGCCCGCGGATGAGCCCGGACGGGAAGCAGGTGGTCTTCTCCGCACTGGCGCATATCTTCATCGCCGATCTCGCCACCGGCAGTTCACGGAGGCTCACCACCAGCAAGGCGCCGGAGTTTCAACCCTCCTGGTCGCCCGATGGACGCTCGATCGTGTACATCACTTGGACCGCGGAAGGCGGCTACGTATGGCGGGCGAGCGCCGACGGAAGAGGAGCGCCGATCCGGCTTACGGCAGAATCGGCCTATTACACCCATCCCGTATTCACTCCCGACTCCAAGAGCATCATCGCAATCCAGTCCAGTAACTACGAGCGCATGCACACCTTCCTGGAGTTCGGCCCGCGTGAAGCCAACGTGATCCGCATCCCCGCGGAAGGCGGAAAGAGCACAGTGATTGCGTCCGGTGTCATCGGCGGAACACCGCAGTTCACCGCCCAGCCGGGGAAGGTCTACATCTACTTCCACGATGGGCTGTACGCGGTCGCGATGAACGGCTCAGGACGCAACCGCGTGCTGCAGGCGAATGGGCCGGGGTTCTATTTTCAGGAGGGCCCGGCGCCGGCTGACGATGTAAAGATCAGCCCCGACGGCCGTTGGGCTCTCGCGCAGATTGTCCAGCAACTCTATCTCATTCGCATTCCCTCCGCTCCGGACAAGCCGGTCACGCTTGACCCGCCGTCTCCCGAAGTCACCCGGCTCACCGCTACGGGGGCGGACTTCTTCGACTGGGCAGCGGACGGCAAGACCATCACCTGGGCGCTCGGTTCTACCTTCTACCGCCGTCCGCTCTCCGCAATCGGGCTCGGGAAACCGATTTCCTACGAGATACCCGACCGCGCCCGCAAAGGGGTCGAGGCCACAAACATCGACATCGAAGCTCCGCGCGATATCCCGCGCGGCGTGCTGGTCCTGAGAGGCGCAACCGCGATCACTATGCGCGGCAGAGAGCTGATACACGACGCCGACGTGGTCATCACCGGCAACCGGATCAGCGCGATCGGGCGGCGCGGATCCGTGCGCATCCCAGCCGGAGCGGTCCTTCGTGATGAAACAGGGAAATACCTTATACCGGGCCTGGTCGACACCCACATGCACTGGGGCGAAGTGCGCCGCGGTGTCCTCGATCTCAAGGACTGGGGATTTCGCGCCACGCTGGCTTACGGCGTGACCACCGCGCTGGACCCGTCGCCGCTGAGTATCGATATGCTCGCCTACCAGGATCTGATCGAGGATGGACAGATGGTGGGCACTCGGGTGTACAGCACCGGGCCGGCCATTTTCTCCTACAATGACTTTGCGTCGCAGCAGGCCGTCACCGACGTCTTGAGCCGCTATCCCAGGGACTACCGCACCTACAACCTTAAGCAATATCGAACCGGCAACCGGCGTGTCCGCGAGTGGATGGTCGAATCGGCCCGGAGGCTTGGCCTTCTCACTACCTGCGAGGGAGCCCTGGACATGAAGCTGGATCTGACGCAGATTCAAGACGGCTTCCCCGGCAACGAACACGCGATGACGGCATTGCCGCTCTACGACGATGTTATCCAGCTCTTCGTGCGAACCGGCGTGAGCTACACGCCCACGTTGCAGATCAATGCGGGAGGGCTCCCTGGGCAGCAGTTCTTCTTTACCACTGTCTCGCCACACGACGACCGCAAGCTCAACCGCTTTACTCCGCACTACTTCATCGACCAAAAGACGGAGAGGCTGCGGTGGGCTCTGCCCTCCGAGTACGCCTTCCCTGATGTGGCGCAGAGTGCCGCGCGGATCCAGCGGGCCGGTGGTCTGGTCGGTGTCGGCAGCCACGGAGAACTGCCCGGCCTAGGCTATCAATGGGAGCTGCAGGCCTATGTCATGGGAGGTATGACTCCGTGGGAGGCGCTGCACGCCGCCACGGTTGGATCGAGCGCCACCATCGGGCGCGCCGCCGAGATCGGCACGCTTCAGCCAGGTAAACTGGCCGACCTCATCATTCTGGACCGCAATCCGCTGATCGATATCAAGAACACGCTCTCCATCCGCGCGGTGATGAAGAATGGGCGGCTTTACGACGGCGATACGCTGGACGAGCTCTGGCCCACGAACTCCCGGTAGATCTTTATTAAAAAAAGCATCTGCAACCAGTTGCGTTATGGCATCGGTTAGGCTAGTATTGCCTACTGATTGCATAATGCAATCAGTTTCCCGGGAATTCAATAACGGAGATGCTTATGGATGGCACGAATACGCTTCAGCTTGTCCGCGAATACTTCGCCGCCTACGAAGCCAAAGACGAAGATAAGATTCGCAGCCTATTGGGTGGAGACTTCGCATTCAGCAGCCCACGCGATAACCGAATCGACAAGGAGGCCTACATCAGGCGGTGTTGGCCCTTCAGCGCCCAGGTGAAGGCTTTTCATATCGAGAAGCTTGTGGGCAGCGGCGATGAAGCCTTTGTGCAATACGAGTGTGAGCCGGCGTTCGGCGCGCGCTTCAGAAACATGGAGCACTTTCGCATAGAAGAGTGGGAGACCACAACCGTTGGCAGAACAGGGGATGAAAATCGGGTTGAGGAAGGCTTGGTTGGCAACTACACCTAACTTTGTCATCTCGACCGGAGCGCAGCGGAGTGGAGAGATCTGCGGTTTCCCATATTTTCCAGGATAATTTTCGAGAGAGCGAGACGGATAAAAATTATGACATTAGCTGTCATATATCGTTCCTTAGACTGCTTGCTGTGAGGCCTGACGGTCTTCGCAAGGAGAGTTGTTATGGAAATGAAGAGGTTCTTTCTGGAGCAGTTGGAGCGTGAGGCGGCTTCGTCTCGCAAAGCGGTGGAGCGGACGCCTGAAGGGCAGAACGGGTGGAAGCCGCATGAGAAGTCGATGGAATTGGGATATCTGGCGGCTTTGGTGGCCACGATGCCCGGATGGCTAGCCCTGATGATCGAGCGGGACGAGCTGGATCTGGACAGTGTTGAGGGTGCAACCTTCCGCACCAAGGCCGTGGAGACGCGATCGGAGCTGCTGCGGCTCCTGGACGAGGGTTTGGAGAAATCGCGCAAGGCGCTCGAGAACACAACGGAAGAGCACATGATGAAGCCATGGCGGCTGAAGATGGGCAACCAGGTGGTGAGCGAGGGTCCGCGTTACACCATGATCGCGGACGGCGCGTTGAGCCACCTGGCCCATCATCGCGGACAATTGACCGTTTATCTGCGGCTCAATGAAGCCAAGGTTCCGGCGATCTATGGGCCGAGTGCGGATGAGTGGCGCTAAGTGAACCGTTGGTTCTGAAACGGGTTAGAAATCCCGGGTGCCCCAGGTCCGGATTTTCGGACCTGGGATTCCACCGATTGAAAATCCGCGATAATAAAGACAGGTTCACTACAAAATGACAGTCACAACAGAGCGTAGCCAGCAACTCCAGGAAAGCTACGATGCTTTCAAATCGAAGGGCCTCAAACTCGACCTGACACGAGGCAAACCATCCCCGGCACAGCTCGATTTATGCAATCAATTGCTGATGCTTCCCGGCCCTTCGGACTATATTGCCGAAGGCGCGGTCGATACCCGCAACTATGGCGGACCTCAGGGTCTGGCGGAAGCGCGCAGATTATTCTCGGGAATGTTGGGCGCGCCGGCGGAACAGGTGTTGGTCGCCAACAACTCCAGTCTCGCTTTGATGCACGACACCCTGGTCTACTCTCTGCTCACAGGAACGTGCGACAGCCCGATGCCCTGGTCGAAGCAGGGAGAGATCGGGTTTTTGTGTCCGGTTCCCGGCTATGACCGCCACTTCAAGATCTGCGAAGACTACGGTATCCGTATGATTCCCGTGGCGATCAAAGAAGACGGTCCGGACATGGACGAGGTTGAGCGCATGGTTGCTCAGGACGCCTCCATTAAGGCGATGTGGTGTGTGCCGAAATACAGCAATCCCACCAGTACGGTCTATTCGGAGGGGGTGATCGAGCGTCTGGCGGCGATGAAGACAGCCGCCCCGGATTTCCGGCTCTATTGGGACAACGCCTACTGCGTGCACCACCTGACCGATGAACGCATCGCGATCGCTAACATCCTGGAACTGTGCGCTCGCCACGGACATGCGAACCGCCCGCTGGTCTTCGCTTCGACTTCCAAGATCACTCTGGCCGGAGCCGGCCTGGCTATCTTTGCCGCGTCCAAGGATAACCTCAAGTGGTTGCTCGCGAGACTTGCGACGCGGACGATTGGTCCGGACAAGATCAACCAGTTGCGTCACGTTCGTTTTCTCAAGGATGAGGCAGGCATTCTGCGGCTGATGGACCAGCACAGAATGCTTATTGCGCCCAAGTTCCAGAAAGTACTGGATACCTTTGCCGAGAAGCTTGCCCATCTCCCAAACGTCACCTGGACTAAGCCCAAGGGAGGCTACTTCATCACTCTCCAGGTTCCCCAAGGTTGCGCTCAGCGGGTCGTCTCGCTAGCCAAAGCAGCAGGAATCGCGCTGACTCCAGCTGGAGCAACGCATCCATACGGAAGGGATCCCGAGGATCGGTACCGATTCGTATTGCTCCCACCTTCCCCGGCCTGGGTGAAGTTGCGCAGGCCGCGGAAGGAGTAGCTTTGTGCGTTCTGCTCGCCGCAGCGCGGGCCTAAGGAATTGCGCCTTCTTTCCCCGCAATCCTGCGCAGGATGCCGGTTTGCCCGGCGTGGTAAGCCTGGTGGAAGAAGGTCGTGCTCAAAAGCGAGCGAACGGTTTCATTGGGATTCTTGGTGGGAGAGCGCGGAACAGGAGTGTCAAGGACCTCCGGCTTGAGATTGCTAAGTCCGGCGTCAATGCGCTCCGCAGCCTGGTTCCACGCAGCCAGAAGCTCCGGAAGCTCCATAGCTTCGGACGAATCCTGAAGCGGAGGCGTGCCGCGGTCGTATCGTTTCAAGGCTTCCATTCCGAGCACCGGCCGTTGTTGTAGCGATGGAAGCACCTTGTCATAAACGCAAACCAGGTGGCCCAGCACCCAATTCAAGCAATTTCCATTTGGCTGCGGTTGTATCAAGCTGTCCTCGTGAGTCAAGCCGTTGAGGTTAGTCTTCACAACGTTATGTGCGATGCGGGCTTGATGGCGAAAAATCTCAACTTCGCTGATAACTGCGGATGCCGTCGTGGTCATGATTTTCCTCCCTGCTGGTGGTCTTGCTTTGAATGGCAACATGAATCCGGCTGTTCGGGGGCGATATACCCGCCATAAGGATCGACGAAGCCGCCGGCGCCGTACCTGTCGTGATGCCGCACCCAGTCGCCCATGTTGTGGCCAGGGCCGTTCTCGTTGCGGCCTTTCGGCGTCAGATCGAGATACATATAGGCGCCGAGCACCTCCTCATTGCCTCGTCCATAGCTCGAATACGTATGGAAGATATCTCCGTTCGCATCCTTGAAAAACACGCTGATGCCGGAGAGCTCCTCGATCGAGGCTTTGGTCATTCTGTAGTTGTAATAAACCTCGCCCTTCGCCAGGTCGCTCTCGGTGAACGACACGTGGTAATCGAAATTGAAGTCGCTGCCATCGGACGATACCCATGGGAACTCCCAGCCCATGCGCTTCTTAAAGGCTTCAAGCACAGACAGCGGCGCTCGCGAGGCAGCGACGAAGGTCACATCGTGATTGGACAGGTGCAGGTTGGCGCCGTCGACATGATCGGCGACC
>CAVPKQ010000024.1:0-29662 GCA_963705665.1 uncultured Acidobacteriaceae bacterium
CCCTTAAACCGCCTTCTCTACCTTGCCGAATTCCAACTCCACCGGTGTCGACCGGCCAAAGATGGTCACCATCACCTTCAGCGTCTCGCGATCTTCATTGACCTCATCGACCACGCCATTGAAGTTGGCGAACGGGCCGTCGGTAATCCGCACCGACTCGTTTTTCTCGAACTTGATCTTGAGCCGCGGTTTCTCCTTGGAAACGTCGCTGCGGAAGAGAATCGAGCTCACCTCTTCCTCGTTCAAAGCTACCGGCTTGTCGCCGGTCCCCAAGAACCCAGTCACTCGCGGCGTGTTCTTGATCACATGCCATAAATCATTGTCCAGATCCATTTCGACGAGAACGTAGCCGGGCAAAAAAACCCGCTCCACGGTACGTTTCTTGCCGTTGAAAATCTCAGTCACAGGCTCGGTCGGAATCATCACCCGGCCAATCCTGTTCTGCAGCCCAAACGCCTGCACCCGGCCCTCGATCGACTCCTTCACCTTGCGCTCGAATCCCGAATAGGCGTGGATGATATACCACTTGAAGCTCTCGTTGGCAGGCGGCGTCAGCCCTTCCTGCACAGGTTGACCCGGGTGGTCCCCAGGGGGGAGCACGGGAGCCGCTTGATTGTTTTCCTGCGTCATCGATTTCTCTTTCGGGCGCTTATTGGGTGCCGCCCAACCAGTGCAACAAGGCCTGAACAGTCCGGCCAAGAACCCCATCCACTACATAGAAAAACGCCGCGAAGGCAAAAACCGTGAGGATCACCACGGTTGTCGTCGTGCGCACTTCTTCCTTCGAAGGTGTAACCACCTTGCGCATTTCACTGCGCACGTCTTTCAAAAAATCTACTGTTCTGGTAAAGAATCCAGTGATCTGGTTTCCGCCAGGACCCACCGGCCCGGCCCCGCCCTGCTTCTCGATCTTGTTCGCGGCCTTGCTTACCAGCTTAGCCGCCTTGTCGGTCACGGGCTGCGTGTCGCGAACCACTGTTGCTGACTTGGCCATTGTGCTACCTTCTCATTCCAGGCGTCCCGGCCCAACTGCCGCCGCCTCGTCCAGCCCCAAACTAAAAACATCTCAACTGGCAGGGGCGGAGGGATTCGAACCCCCAAGTTCGGTTTTGGAGACCGACAGTTTAACCGTTGAGCTTACGCCCCTAATTCTAGGACTTCGCTTGCCGATCCTGGCTCGCTCCGCACCCTAAAACCCTCGCGATATCCTTGTCTTCAAAGATTTCGTTCCCTTGCCTTTTGCGCCGAAGGCGCATGTCGCCGTGCGCGCAGCACTACTTCGTTTCTTTGTGCGCCGTGTGCTTGCGGCAGCGCCTGCAGAACTTCGAGAACTCCAGACGGCCAGTGGTCGTCTTCTTGTTCTTCGTCGTCGAGTAGTTGCGCTCCTTACACTCCGGGCATTGCAATGTCACTATTTCTCGCATCGTATCCTCTATCCTAACCGATTCCTGGAAAATTCACCTGGGCGCCGTTGGGAAAACGGTCTTACGCCGTCCAGGCGCATGCGCCCCGGACGGCAGTCCTTACTTCAATATGTCGGTAATGGTTCCCGCGCCTACCGTGCGTCCGCCTTCGCGGATAGCGAAGCGCAGGCCCTTCTCCATGGCCACCGGCGTGTGCAGCTCGATCTCTAGCGACACATTGTCTCCCGGCATCACCATCTCCGTGCCTTCCGGCAGCTTCGCCGTCCCCGTCACATCCGTCGTCCGAAAATAAAATTGCGGCCGGTAGCCGTTGAAGAACGGCGTGTGCCGCCCGCCCTCTTCCTTGCTCAATACGTAAATCTCGCCCTTGAACTTGGTATGCGGCGTGATCGAGCCTGGCTTGGCCAAAACCATTCCCCGCTCTACATCTTCCTTGGCGATACCGCGCAACAGCAGCCCCGCATTGTCTCCCGCCAAGCCCTCGTCCAACTGCTTCTTGAACATCTCGACCCCGGTCACCACCGTCTTGCGCGTGTCCCGGAAGCCTACGATCTCCGCCTCTTCTCCTACCTTGACCTTGCCCCGCTCGATCCTGCCCGTCACCACCGTGCCCCGCCCGGAAATCGAGAAAATATCCTCAATCGGCATCAGAAACGGCTGGTCGATCGCCCGCGCCGGCAAGGGCACGTTCTTATCCACCGCTTCCATCAGCTCATCGATCTTGGCTTCCCATTGCGCTTCCCCGTTCAACGCCCCCAGCGCCGAGCCCCGGACCACCGGCACATCGTCTCCGGGAAAGTTGTACTTGGACAACAACTCCCGCACTTCCATCTCCACCAGGTCGGTCAGCTCTTCGTCTTCCACCGCATCGCACTTGTTCAAAAACACCACAATATAAGGCACCCCCACCTGCCGCGCCAGCAGCACATGCTCCTTGGTCTGCGGCATCGGCCCATCGGTCGCCGCCACCACCAGGATCGCCCCATCCATCTGCGCCGCCCCGGTGATCATGTTCTTGATGTAGTCCGCGTGCCCGGGACAATCCACGTGCGCATAATGCCGGTTGGCCGTCTCGTACTCCACGTGCGCCGTCGCTATCGTGATCCCCCGCTCCCGCTCCTCCGGCGCATTGTCGATCGAATCGAACGAGCGAAACGCGATCTTCGGATTGTGCTTCGACAATACCTTCGTGATCGCCGCCGTCAACGTCGTCTTCCCATGATCGATGTGCCCGATCGTCCCTACGTTTACGTGCGGCTTCGACCGGTCAAACTTCTCCTTCGCCATTGCCTGCTTCCTATCTGAAAATTGAATTCAATAAATGCACAAACCTACAGCAACTTGCGCGAGCTCAGTAATACGCGTACAGCCCCAGGAATTTGGCCCGCAATTCGGGAGCCACGCGCTCGACCAGAGACAGATACAGTTCGCGAACCTGCCCCCGGTCCGATTGCCCCAGCACCTCGTACGCCTGGGCAATCTCTTTGCCCAGTAGACCGCGCCCCAGCGCCCCTTCAAAGTCCCGCACCCGGAGCTTGGAACTCTTGAGCCGCCCCAGATATCCGGCAATATTGCCGGGGGCGAATACCCGCTCCAGAACAGCCTTCGCCCGGCCGAAATGCACGCTGTCCTCGACCGGTAGCACCGCCTGCTCAAACATACAATTCGCACTCGCCAGGAATTCTGGAGCGGGAGACGGGAATCGAACCCGCGACCAACAGCTTGGAAGGCTGTGACTCTACCACTGAGTTACTCCCGCCCGGCACATCCGCCAGGGATCTCCCCAACCGCCCCTAAATCGTTCACTCTAAATTTTCTGGAGCTGATGACCGGGATTGAACCGGTGACCTCTCCCTTACCAAGGGAGTGCTCTACCGACTGAGCTACATCAGCCCAAACTCATGCACTTATATGCTATCGCGAAGCCGAGGCAGTCAGAATGATTCGCAGCCCAAACGCCGCCAATATCACTAGAACCACCGTGCGGATCCTTCCCGCGCCAATCGTCTTCCACGCCAGCCCAGCCAGCACGGCCAGCAATGCCAGCGCAATCCACTTCCGCGCCGGGCTTCTTTCCTCGTCCAACAATACTGTCCTCAAATAACTGGTGCACAGGGGAGGATTCGAACCTCCGTAGCTCCAAGGAGCGGCAGATTTACAGTCTGCTGCCATTAACCGCTCGGCCACCTGTGCACAATCCAAAAAAAGCACTTCTTTCGGCTTCTTCTCCGCGGACACTCTCCCGCCCATACGCGGAATAAGAACGCGAGGTAAGTTGGGAGTCATTGCGGTGAAGAACTACCGGGAAGAGTTCCGGTTGGCTCGGCTACTGGAGCTGGCGGAGGGACTTGAACCCCCGACCGTCTGATTACAAATCAGATGCTCTACCAGCTGAGCTACGCCAGCCCAAAAACACTCTTGTTTCCCGCCGAAAAGACACGAAGGAGTCAGCTTCGCGCCGCAGTCACGAGAATCGAGATTATCACAACCGGGAAACCCCAGGCAATCACTCCCGAAGACCGGATGCTATGATTCTCTTCAGATCCTGCGGGCCTTCCGGCTCAACGCACATGGACTTCAGAAGCCTGCCGCAGCCCATGCCCCCGCGAAAGACTCGTGGCCGATCGATACTCATGCGAAGGCGCACCCAGGCTACCGTCCTCACCGTTCTCGCCATCCTCCTGCTGCTCGCGCTGGCTGCGCTTCTCCGCAAGAAGGCCCCTCCTGAAGCAGCCCGTCTGCTCCCGGAATCCGACGGCATCGTTTATTTCAATCTCAGACCGCTGCGCGCCTATACCCACTTCGACCGCCACTCCGTTCCCCACGATCCCGCCTATCAGCGCTTCATCGACGCCACCGGATTCGAGTTCGAGCGCGATCTCGACCAGGCCGCCTTCGCCCTTCATCGCATGCCGAATCCCCTTGGCCCCAATGGGCCGGTAGCCTTCTCCGAGGTCTTCATCGGCCATTTTGACGGAAAGCGCCTGAATCGCTATTTAGCGTCCATCGCCGCCGCCAGGGAAGATTACGCCGGGCACACCATCTACGAGATTCCCAGCCAGGGCCGCACCGTTCGCGTCGCCCTGCTCGGCTATGACATCGTCGCCGCATCGAACACACCCACTGCCGAGCAGATCCATTCCATGCTCGACCGGTATCGCACCGCGGCGTTGCCCTTCTCCGGCTCCTCGCTGTTATCTCAGCATTATTCGCAGGTGCCCCTTCTTTCGCTCGCGTGGGGCATCGGAAAACTCAGCTTCCCGCTCAAGCAGGGCGGGATCAACCTGCTGGGCTTTCACTTTCCTCTGGCTGTGGACACCACCTTCATTGCTTCCTTGCGTTGGGCAGGCGCGCTCCACCTGAGAATCGAGGAGATCGCTCCCACCGAAATGGCCGCCGAGGCCTCGGCCGATGCCTTAAACGCCTTCCTCACCCTTGGCCGTGTAGCGGAGAACAATCTGCCTTCAACCATGACCAACGCCGATCTTCGCAACTTGCTCAACTCCGCCAAGGTGGAGCGCAGCAAGGACCGCGCTATCGCCACCGCTACCATCCCCTTGCAGTTCCTGGAGAAGCTTCTCACTGCGCCGGATTCCCTGCACTCGCTGCCCCAGAGCGGAGCGCAGTCCGACCCCGCCCACTAAATTGCTTCCGCCCTTCTTGTCTTTGCCTTTCTTTCTGTCATTCCCGAAGGGAATCTGCTTCTGCTCTCTGTTGCCTTTGCTTCACCGAGCCACTCCACCTACATTTGTCATCTCGACCGGAGCGAAGCGGAGTGGAGAGATCTGCGGTTTCTTTCCGTCGATTTTGGGATGCTCGGGCCTTCTGTATTCGCAGTTGGTTTTCTTTCTGTCATTCCCGAAGGGAATCTGCTTCTGCTCTCTCGTGTAGGAAAAGCAGATTCCCTTCGGGAATGACAGAAAGAAAAGCAAAGGATCCACTATCCCATCAACGATGCTTCGGGAATTGCCCTAACTCTGTATCGAGCACATTCTTTTGCGCCGAAATCCCCACCACCATGACCTCCAAATCCGCCGGTCCATCATTCATGAATGAGTGAGCTTCGTTGAACCGCACCGGGACCGCGTCTCCTTTGTGAATTGGCGCGGTCTCGCCGTTCACCTCGACCTTCCCATCCCCATTGAGGACGTAGTAAATCTCTTCGACACCCTTGTGGTAATGCATTCCGTCCGAGGCGCCGGGCGGAATCAGAAGATGATCCACATACGCCCAATTGGTTAGAAACACATCCGAATCGAGAGCGCGCCGGTACTCTACAGTTCCTTTTCCTCCGTGATAGTTGGTAATAGGACGAAGCAGACTCTTATCCAGGTTCATGGTCATGAACACGGGAATCGAATCTTTGGGCACGCCGATGCGCGGATCATTCAGATTGAAAGCGTCGTAGTGGCCCTTGACCTCCGCCACATTGATGTTCATGAATTCCACCGGCTTGTCGGAAGGGTTATAGATGCCGTGCGAGTGCCCCATGCGGCAGGGAGCGCCCACGGCCGTTCCTTTGAGCACCGAGGTTCGCCCGTCGATGGTGAACTCCGCCTGGCCGTCGAAGACGATGAACATCTCTTCGTTGGTGTTATGGAAATGAGCGCCCACGCCTCCACCCGGCATGATTTCGCAGCGGTGCATGAAATTGAGGTTTACGTCCATCGCGCTGGGAGGAACCAGCAGCTCGCAGGCCATATCTCCGGCGCTGTTGTGGGAGCGGCTGCGCGTGTACTTACTCGGATCCGTATGGCCGATTCGCTGCGCCAGGGGTTGCTGCGCCGAAGCCGGAAATGGGGCGGCCCCAAAAAACAGGAGCATCGAGAGCAGGCAGATACGTCGAATCATCTCGTTTCCTCGCACGCGGAAGCATATAGCCCGTGGCCCACACCGTCAAAACATTTCTTAGATTCAACCAGGAAAGTTCCAGCTGGAACCTGGGCAATGATGTCACTCAAAAGACATTGCGCGAGGTTGCTTGGCGATGATATAGCTTCTTCTCGCACGAATTTTGGAGGTTAGTTCAGTGACTAAGAAAAGGATGCTTCAGATAGTGCGAGTGTCCAGGATACTCTGCTTCCTGGCCGCAATGGCGTCGATGGTAGTGTCGATCTGCCCGCGGTCTTCCGCGCAAGTCACATCGGCGGAGTTAACCGGCACCATTCTCGACAGCTCCGGCGCTGCCGTTCCCAAAGCAAAGGTGACAGCCACCAACAACGCGACCAACGAAGCCCACAGTACGGTCAGCGAGGCGAGTGGAGACTATGTCCTCTCCAATCTTCCTCCGGGCGACTATACGGTCAGCGTGGATGCCTCCGGGTTTCGCAAGCTGGTGCAAAGCGGCGTGAGTCTTCAGATCAACCAGCAGGCCAAGGTGAACCTGACCCTTCAGGTCGGTCAGGCGACCGAGACGGTCCAGGTCACCGGGCATCCGCCGCTGCTCGAGGCCGAGTCTTCCTCTCTGGGCACGGTAATCAATCAGCACATGGTGAATCAATTGCCGCTGAACGGACGCAATTTCGTCCAGTTGGCGACCCTCAGCCCCGGCGTAAACGGCGTGGGACAGTCCGCCTCGGGAACTATTTTGGGCGGAACGCGGCCGGACGACCGCCGTCCCGGCTCGGAGATCTTCTCCAACGGCAACCGCGAAGGAGATAACAATTTTCTTTACGATGGCATAGATAACAACGAGCGGCTTACTCTATCCATCACCCTCCGTCCCGCGGTGGACGCGGTGCGCGAGTTCAAGATTCAGACCAGTGTTTATAGCGCCGACATCGGACGCAACTCAGGCGCGGTGGTGGATGTGATCTCAAAATCGGGAACCAACCAATTGCACGGCAGCGCATTTGAGTTCCTGCGCAACTCGGATGTGGACGCGCGCACTTACTTCAATAAAGTGGGGACCAATTTCCCCGCATTCCGGCTGAATCAGTTTGGCGGCTCCCTTGGCGGACCCGTGGTCCTGCCCAAAATCTATAACGGCAGAAATCGAACTTTCTTCTTCATGGATTACGAAGGCTTCCGCAACAGCACGCAAACCTTCATAAACGGCAACATCCCGACTATGCGGGAGCGCCAGGGAGATTTCGGCGAGCTCCTCCCTGCTACTCTCATTTACGATCCGCTGACAACCCGTCCCAACCCTACGATTCCCGGCGCGTTTTTACGGACGCCGTTCCCTAACAACCAGATTCCCGTCTCCCGTTTCGACCCTATCTCTTATAAGATGATCAATGCTTACCCGGTCCCGACCAGTTCGGGCCGCTTCCTCAACTACTCCGCGGCCAGAATCCAGACGCAGAACTGGGATCAGGGAGACATTCGGGTAGACGAACAGATCTCGCCCAAGGATTCGTTCTTCGCCCGTTATTCAATTCAAAACACCATCACGATTTCTCCCAGCACTTACCCTACGACTACGATTCCGGGGATCTCGCAGCCGGTGGATCTAAGTGACGAAGCTTCCTTCGCTGGAACCTCATTGCAGCCGGCCCAGCACGTGGCGACGAGTTATGTCAGGGTGATTTCTCCCACCGTCGTGAACGACTTTCGCGTAGGCTTCAACCGTTACCGCCTGGATTACGTACCCGCCGACTTTGCTCCGGGCGCGGGTCTCGGGAACCAGCTCGGTATTGCCAACTCCAACGTAACCCCGCGTGAGCAGAACCTGCCTATCTTCTCACCCTCCACTTATCTGGGCGTCGGGCAGACGCGCTCTCTTCCGCTTTACCGCCGCGAGAACACCTTCGAGGAGCTCGACAACCTTACCTGGACCAAGGGCCTGCACACTCTGAAGATAGGCGTGGACTTCCGCCGCCGGCAGTTGACCATTTATCAAACCAACGAAGGCAACGGCCGCTTTAATTTCTCGCCCGCCTTCACCGACTCGCGCAATCCCGCAGGCAAGGGTGGTGACAGCGCGGCCAGCTTCCTGCTTGGCTACCCGACTCTGGACGCGCACGATTATAACTATCAATTTCCCGGCATCAGGCTCAACGAAGCTGGCCTCTACTTTGCCGATGATTGGCGAGTCACCCGAAAGCTCACTCTCAACTATGGCTTGCGATGGGATTACTTCAGCCCTCCCAGTGAAGTGGAGAACCGCTGGTCGAATTTCAACGTTGCTACCGGCGCAGTCGAGATCGCCGGCGTAAACGGAGTCGGCATCACCGCCGGCGTGCTGCGCTATTGGCCGAACTTCGGTCCCCGCTTCGGCTTTGCCTACCAGGCCTTTCCCCACACCGTGCTTCGCGGCGGAATCGGTCTCTTCTACAACGCCTCCGGCAGCGAAGCGGGCAACATGCGCCTGGCCCGTAACCTTCCCTTCGGCTTGACCGCACAGACCTCGCCCGGAGATGTCACCGTAGGCCCGACGGTGAGCCAAGGCTTTCCTGCCCTGCCACCCATAGTCGTTCCTCCCCCGGTCAACGGTCTCTTTACCGCGGTCAGTCCGAACTTCCGCCCGTCCTATGCTGAGCAGTTCAACGCTGTAGTCGAGCACGAGATTACTCCGCTCGAGATGGTGTTGAAGTTCGCCGGGGTGGGCAACTTAGGCCGCAAATTGCAAGACAGTTGGAATGCCAACCAGCCCATACCGGGCTCGACGGCGACGCAGACACGCCGTCCCCTCTATGCCATCGACCCCAATTTGAGTGATGTGAACTACTACATCTCCGACGGCTTCGCTGAATACTTTGCCTTCCAGTTCACTGCGGAGAAGCGCTTGAGCCAGGGGGTCAGCGCGCTCCTGGGTTACACCTTCTCTCACGCTATAGACGATGTTCCACTGGAGTTCGGCGGCGGCGATGCGGGGCCGAACCCGCAGGATCCCCGCTTCCCACACGAAACCAGCAATTCGATCATCGACCAGCGCCAGCGTCTGACGCTGAGCTATCTATGGGTATTGCCCTTCGGCAAGGGGCAGAGGTTTCTCAACACCGGCGGGGTAAAGAACCTGGTTCTTGGTGGATGGCAGACCAATGGAATCCTCTTCACCCAGAGCGGCTTGTGGTTCTCACCGGTTCTAGGCACATCCACCACCAACACCGGCACCTCAAGCCGTCCCAATATAATCGGCCCTGTCAGCTATCCTAAGACCCTGAATCAGTGGTTCAGCCCATCGGCATTTGGCACTCCGGCTCAATACACATATGGCAATGCAGGCCGCAACTCGCTGGTGGCTCCGGGACGAACCAACTTCGACCTCTCGCTGTTTAAGGATTTCCCCATTCGCGAACAGATCGTGTTGCAGTTCCGGGTGGAGGCCTTCAACATCTTCAACCATCCCCAATTCGGATATCCCAACTCGACCATAGGAACCGCGCAGGCAGGGCAGATCAGCAGCATTGTCGGCAATGCGCGCAATCTGCAAGCCTCAGCTCGCATCGACTTTTAGACCAAGATAGAATCCATACTTCAAAGAGATCTCGGGTGCCCCAGGTCCCGATTCTGGGACCTGGGATCTCACTTAATAAGGAATAACCATGACTCTCCTCGCACAAACGCCCCGGCGGACATTCTTTTTGCTCGCTCTGTTGTTGGGATTCGCCATCGCCGGACTGCCCCGGGCATGGGCAGCCAAAGGCGTGCTCCAGGCCTACATCATCGACGTCGAGGGTGGCCAGTCCACCTTGTTCGTGACCCCCGCGGGACAATCGTTGCTGATCGATACAGGATGGTCGGACAACCAGGGCCGGGATGCCAACCGCATCGTCGCCGCGGCCAAGGACGCGGGCCTAAGCAAAATCGACTATGTGCTGTTGACGCATTATCACGTCGACCATAGCGGCGGCGTCCCTCAGTTGGTCGAGCGCATTCCGGTAGGAACCTTCATCGACCACGGACCCAACACCGAGACCAAACCCGGAGTCACCGAGCAAGTCTGGGAGGCGTACCAAAAGGTACTCGCCACTGGAAAATACAAGCACATCATCGCCCGCCCCGGCGAAGTTCTGCCCATTCGCGGCATGAAGGTCACCGTCATCAGCAGCAACGGCGACGTAATCGATCATTCTCTGCCGGGAGGCGGCGAAACCAACAAGTACTGCAATATTCCGGAAACCAAGCCCATGGACCACAGCGAAAATTCGCGCTCGCTGGGCATTTTCATCGACTTCGGAAGACTCAAGATTCTCGATCTGGGAGATCTCACCTGGGACAAGGAGATGCAGTTCATGTGTCCGGTGAACCGGCTAGGCAAGGTTGACATCCTGATCGTCTCCCATCATGGAATGACTCCGAGCTCCAGCCATGCCTTGGTCGATGCCATCCAGGCCAGGGTTGCGATCATGGATAACGGAGAAACCAAAGGAGGAATGCCCCAGGTCATCGACACCATCCAGCACGCGCCCGGTCTGGAGACTCTATGGCAGCTTCACTACTCCGCCAAAGGCGGCGCGGAGCACAATACAGCGGCCGAATACATCGCCAATCCCCAAGGTACTGAAGCGGGCAACTACTTCCTGCTGACGGCAAACCCCAAGGGCAGCTTCAAGATATTCAACTCGCGGACCAAGCAGACAAAAAGCTACCCCGCCAAGTAAGCCTGTTACAAAATGCGGGTGCCCCAGGTCCCGATTCTGGGACCTGGGATTCTCCAAATCTCTTGGGAGCAAAAATCTTGATAGCCGTTGATTGGGGCACCAGCAACTTCCGCGCATTTCGCCTCGACGCGAATGGCGCTATCCTGGCCAGGCGATCCTCATCCTGCGGCATTCTTCGGGTCGATCGCGGAGGCTTCGCCGATGCTTTGCGCCGCGAGGTTGGCTCCTGGTTGGCGGAGGGTGAAAAGCACATCCTGCTCTGCGGCATGATCGGCAGCCGGCAGGGTTGGGTAGAAGCCGAGTATCTTCCCTGCCCGGTTGAAATTTCCGATCTGGCGAATTCCGTGATTCCAATCCCCTTCCCCGGCGCCGAGGTAAGATTGGTTCCCGGAGTCAAAGGACAAGATGCCTGCGGGACACCGGAAGTAATGCGAGGGGAAGAGACCCAGGCGGTGGGCATTCTCGATACCTGCGGAGACGCCGCGGTGGTGTGTTTTCCCGGAACTCACTCCAAGTGGATTCATCTGAGCGATGGCAAGATCGCGAGTTTCATCACCTGCATGACCGGCGAACTCTATGAGGCCTTGTCGAAATGCACCATCCTCGAGCGCACCATGAAGACCGCCTCCCCTACAGACAATGCCGCCTTCCTTCGCGGAGTAGCGCGTTCGGCTGATTCCGGCGGCCTGCTGCACCATCTCTTCGGGGTGCGCACTCTCGCTTTGATGGACCAGCTTAGTCCGGAAGCTTCGCCTTCGTATCTCTCAGGATTGCTGCTAGGCCACGAGATTCGCGCGGCGATGCCCCCGGGAAGCCTTGTTCATCTCGCCGGCGCCTCTGCGCTTTGTTCACTTTACGCGCAAGCCATCGCCGCCTGCGCAGGCTCCTCCAACCTGGAAGATGAGGATGCGGCAGCGCGCGGGCTTGCCGCCATCGGCAGGAGGTTGGCATGGAGCTAAACACGCTAGCCGCCTGGCTCGAACGCTGCCCGTTGATCGCCATTTTGCGCGGAGTCCAGCCGGCCGAAGTTGAGTCCATCTGCGCCGCTTTAGAAGAGGCTGGCATCCGCATTGTCGAGGTGCCTCTCAACTCCCCCCAGCCACTCAAAAGCATATCCATCCTGTCGCAGCATTTCGGCGATCGAATGCTCATCGGAGCCGGAACCCTAACCGAGCCAGCGCAAGTCGCGGAAGTGTCCCAGGCCGGAGGCCGTCTGATTGTCACTCCGCACGCGGATACCGCGATCGTCCGCGCGGCTAAGGCCGGCGGCCTGATCGCTATCCCCGGCTTCTTCAATCCCACCGAGGCTTTCGCTTTACTGCAAGCAGGCGCGGACGCCATCAAGCTTTTCCCGGCCGAGATTCTGGGACCGCCCATGCTGAGGGCAATGCGCGCCGTGCTTCCTAAAGAGACAATCGTCATTCCCGTGGGAGGAATCGACGCCCGCCAGATCGCTGCGTGGATGGCCGCCGGAGCCTTGGGCTTTGGCATCGGCTCAGCTATCTACAAGCCGGGCGACGACGCCCGCACCGTGGCCGCCAACGCGCAAGCTCTCGTGGCCGCGGTAGAGCAAGCAAGGAAAGCAGGGTAGCGATGCACTCGTGACGACTAAAAGGGATCTCGGGTGCCCCAGGTCCCGATTTTGGGACCTGGGATTCTGCGGCGCCCGGCTGTGCACCAACCCTGAGAATATGTGTCAAAAGGAGATATCCAACCCATGAAAAGAAGGGCTTTCCTCCGTTCCTTGGCGACCGCCGCGATTGCGAGCGCTGCCGGCGCTCTGCCTGCCTTCGCTTCTCTTCCCAAGATGAAGATCACCCGGGTGCGCGCCTACCTGCCGCCCCATCCGAATCCGCTCTTCAACCAGAGCGACGTGGTGGTCACCGTCGAAACCGATGCGGGAATCACGGGCATTGGCGAAGGCGGCGCTAAGGATACTCTTTCCGTTTCCGCGGGGCGGTTGATTGGCCGCGATCCGCAATATATCGAGCGCCTGTGGCAGGACATGAACCGGGCCTTCTTTTATCCCGCTGGCCGGGAGAGAACCGACGCCATCGGCGCCCTGGATCTCGCTTTATGGGACATCAAAGGAAAAGTGCAGAAGCTGCCCGTGCACGAGTTGTTGGGCGGGATGGTGCGCAACTATTGCGAGTGCTACAACACCGCCGGCATCATCCCCGGAGTCACCAGGGGCATGGGCCTCAAGGACCGCGCCCGGCTCACCATTGCAGCCGGCTATCGCGCCTTCCGCTTCACTCCCATGGATGTGCGCGTCTACTCCACTTACAACACCAGAAACGTAATCACGCATCTACACGACGAATGCGCGCAAGTGCGCGAGGGAGTTGGCCAGGACGCCGACTGGGTTATCGACTTCCACCAGCGCTTCGACCTTCCCGACGCCATTCGCGGCTGCAAGGAGATCGAGGATCTCGCTCCCTTTTTTGTCGAAGATCCAGTTCGCGCCGAGGCCTTTGCCCAGGATCTTCCCATCCTGCGCAGCAAAGTCAACGTTCCTTTAGCCGCCGGAGAGGAATGGGGTAACCGCTGGGACTTCAACAAGCTGGTGGAAGATCACGATATAGATTTCGTTCGCGCCACCCTGCCCAATGTCGGCGGGATTACTGAAATGATGAAGATAGCCGCTATCTGTGAGACCCATTTCGTGGGCATCGTTCCCCACTTCACCGGACCGATCGCGACCGCCGCCCTGGTCAATAGCCTGGGCACGTTCTCAGGACCGCTCCTCATGGAGTACAACTATCAGGGACGTACTTTATCCTATTTACCCCAGTGCCTTGACTTCAAGGATGGAAAGCTATATCCCAATGAACGTCCGGGTCTGGGTGTTGAGGTCGACTTCAAGCAACTGACCCAGATTGCGGAAATTACCGAACCAGTCACGGCTCGCGCCCAAACCTACTTCCGGCCGGATGGTTCGATCACCAACTGGTAGAGCGGCCGGGCGCCGCTCGGCAAAAAGGCTCCAACGCGGCCGGACCTCGGCCGCCAGGAGGCTGCAGCGATGCCCTCTAGCAAGCTCCTTCGCCGTCTCGTTCTCCTGTGCTTTATCCCGGGCGCCCTGTCCGCGGCGATTTCGCAGGTTGCGCCATCGTCAGGCCGGCACGCCGCCATTCGCGATGAGGAAACCAGGCTTTACTCCGACGCGCAGCCCTACCTGGACGACTCCGAGTTCGATCTGGAAAGGAGGATTCCGGAACTCAAAGGCCTGGACTCTTCCGGCGATGAGGATGTATCCGCGCTCCTGCTCAAGGTCGGCGCCAAAGTTGACGAGTTAATCGATAAGGTGCCGGACCTGACCTCGGACGAGAAAGTCATCCAGATCCAGCAAACCGGCCTTCAGGCTGCCTGCGCGTCGCGCAGCGGCTGTGCGCCCAACTCCGGCTCGCGAACTCAAAAGCTATATCACTACATCATTCTGTCCCGCCAAACCGACGACGGACGCGTCCTGGAAGAGTATCGGACCAACGAGCAGGATCAACCGGTTGAATCGCAGGGCGCGGGAGCGCCTAGCTTTCAGGGCTTCGTAGGCTCGTGGATCGCCTTCTCTCCCTACAATAAGGACGAATCGCGGTTCCGCTACCTGGGAGAACAAAAGCTTGGCAAGAAAAAAACTTTCGTGATTGCCTTCGCTCAAATTCCCGGCGCGGTGAACCTGCCGGGGTTAATGATCAACGGTGGCAGGACCACCCCAATCCTATTCCAGGGGATTGCCTGGGCTGACCAGGAGGATTTCCGCATCCTCCAACTCAGAACCGACATCCTCGCGCCGCAGCTGGAGGTCGGATTACAAAAGCAGACGGCGATGATTCTATTCGGCCCGGTCGACATATCGCAGCTCAATCTCAAACTGTGGTTGCCCATAGGAGTCGATGTCAGCGTAGAAAATGCCGGCCTCAATTTTGAAGAGCAGCATGCTTATTCGAAGTACCGCATGTACCACGCGACCATCAAAATACTTCCTTAACAGGGGTCAGGCGTCAGGCTTTACGGGCCGCGGAGAATTATGGTTTTGTAACAGGGCACGACTTCCTGACCCCTGACACCTGATCCCTGATAAGTGGTATTCCCCGGGCTCTTGGTGCTACCCGGCGCTTGCTTTAGTAAGGGGTCGGACGCAATGTTTGCTTGCATCGCCCCAGCGCCGCTGTCATCCTGTGCATGCTGAACAGAGAAACAATCGCAACAAAGGGCCCTATGAAATGCTTTTGCCGAGGTTTTCTCCTGGTGACTCTCTGCTTGACCGCAGAGACCGCAATGCGTGGTCAAGCTATCGCTGCATCGCGAAACGACGTTCTTCCAGCAAACCCCTTGCCTGTGGCGACTTCGGACTCGGGCTCGCCCGCTTGGCAGCCGCTTACCGGCAGCCAGCGTCTCCTCCTCTTCTGGGACGACACCTACAACTCTCCGGGAGCTTTTCTGGGGCTCTCGATTAGCGCGCTGACTGCCCAGATCACGAACACTCCCGCTGTTTGGAGCACCGACGGCAATGGCTATACCCGGCGTTTTGCCAGCAGCTACGGTCAGTTAGCCGCCCGCAACATAGTCCACGAGGGCTTAGCCGGCGCAACCGGCCTGGACCCGCGTTATATCCCTTGCAACTGCCGCGGAGCGGCCAAGCGCACCAGGCACGCGCTCAAGATGACCTTCACCACCTACAGCCGCACCGGCCGGACTACCCTCGACGTACCCCAGATTGCCGGCGCCTATGGTTCCGGAATGGTCTCCACCTACTGGTACCCGCACCGTTCCTATAGCCCGTTGGTGCAGGGACTCCAGTTCGGTCACGAGGAAATGGGCGAAGTCTTTCTCGGCAACATTGTTCAGGAGTTCGGCTCCGATCTTGAGCGGGCGCTCCATCTGAAACACTCTCCTGCGTTCAAGCAATAAGCCATCAGCCGCGTCTCCCCCTGCATCGTCCTCCGGCTCCCGCCCACGAGCGCCTGCCTGAAACAGCGTAGAATTTCGAGGGACTGAAGCTTTCACTCCGGGGGGAGAGAAGTTCCATGAAATTGAAGTGCCTTTTGACTTGGTCGGTGATGCTCTTTGGTATGGCGAGCTTTGCCGCTGCGCAGAACCCTTTCGTCGGTGTCTGGAAGCTCAATCAGGAAAAAAGTCACCTTGCCGGTGACACTATGACCTTCGGCCCGGCCAGTGGTGACGCCATCGAACTCAACGCCGGCGGCACCGCCTACTCCTTTCGCATCGACGGAAAGGCCTACAGAATGGCCGCGGGCGACCTGGCCATATGGAAGCAGGTTGACCCCTCTAGCTGGACTGCTGAATACCGGAAGCCGGATGGCAAGCCGCTCGCGACCGATACACTAAAGCTCTCGGACGACGGCAAAACATTGACCGTGGTGACTACCGGAACCAAGCCGGACGGCGAAAACTTCACCGATTCGGCGACCTATGCCCGAACCGCGGGCACCAGCGGCCTTATCGGCTCATGGAAGAGCACCAAGGTCCAGCTCAGTTCGCCGGGCGAGCTTACCATCGCGGCCTACGGCTTGAGCGGACTCTCCATCAAGATTGCCTCTCTCAAAGCCTCTCTGCTGGCCAACTTCGACGGCAAGGATGTCGCTCCCGTCGGCCCCGACATTCCTTCCGGACTCACCATCGCGCTGCTGCGCATCGGGCCGGCCAGCTTTCGCATGGTGCAGAAGGTCAATGGCGCCGTAATCTACTCCGCCCACTACACTGTCTCTGCCGATGGCAAAACCATGACCGAGGCCGGCAACTCTCCCGGCGATTCATCCCAAACCTCTCTATGGGAAAAGCAGTAGAGCGTTCCTCCATCAAAAGTTGCAGGACAAATTCCTCCCGCGGGTCCGTGACCGCGCCTGGTTCCCTCTTTACTCTTGTCTTCGTATCAAGCACGGCATTGGTAAGACTCTCCAAAAGCGCCCTGGCCAAGGGCGCTTTTTTTTCCGCGTGCGCTTGAGGCTTTGGTTCGGACACTTCCCCTTTCAACAAACCCTGGGTGCCCCATATCTGACGCGTTCTTTGCGTCAGATGTGGGATTCCACAAATCTCGATGGGCAGCGTTGTGGTCACGCCTGCTCCGGCCGGGTACCGGGGTGCCCAGAGCCTGCCCTGAGCATGTCGAAGGATCCCGATTCTGGGACCTGGGATTCGACAAATCTATATCACATCCGGCGCGTGCTTTAATGTCAGGCAAGCCAATGATCCGGTCTGCCTTCGCATGGCGCTTGTGTATTTTGCTGCTGGCCTTGAGTCACGCAGCCCTGGGTCTGGATCCCCATCGCGCCCTCGACCAGTATGGCCACCAGGTATGGCAGACCGATAGCGGCCTGCCGCAAAACACTATCCACTCCGTTCTCCAGACCAGGGACGGATACCTGTGGTTGGGAACGGAGGGTGGGCTGGTCCGGTTCGACGGCATCGGCTTTGTCACCTTCGATTCGGAAAACACTCCCCAGCTCAAAAGCGACATCGTCTACGATCTGCTGGAGGATCGCGCGGGAGCCCTATGGATCAGCACATCCGCGGGCCTGGTGCGTTATCGTGCCGGCTCATTCCAGGCTTTCACCACAACAAGTGGTTTGCCCGCGGACGCCGTCTGGTTCAGCTATCAGGACCACGCAGGCCGGATGTGGGCGATCACCGCCGGCGGACCGGCCTACCTCCGCGGAGAGCAATTTCACCCTGTGCCGCAAATGCAGGCAGCGGCCCCGGAGAGCCGTAGCGCCCTAGTTGAAGATGCCAACGGAACCATCTGGCTGGCCAGCGCCGGCGGATTGTTTGCCTTGGACACCTCCGCGCATGGCAACGCCAATCCCCGGCTCAGCCTTCACCTGCTGGATGGAATTGCCTGCGACGCCCTCGCCATCGGCACCGCGGGCGATATCCCGGGCGATATTTGGATCGGTACTCGCCAAGGGCTGGAGCGCTACTCGCACGGAGTTCTCACCGCCGTTCCCATCCCCGGAATGGCGGCAAAAACCGAGGTGACCTCGCTCGCTTCGGACGCAAAAGGCGGATTGTGGGTAGGCACGGCCGCCGGCTTGGCCCACGAGACCAACCAGGCGATAGTCAACACCCGCGAAGCTCTTCCTGCCCCAAGAATCGAGAGCCTCTTTGAAGACCGCCAGGGCGCGCTTTGGATCGCCACCGCCCAAGGCGCCGCCCGGCTGGTTGATGGCAGGCTTGACTCTTTCCAACCGGGGTCCAAGCTGGCCAGCGCCAGTGTGCTCGCGATCTTCGAAGATCGCGAAGGCGATATCTGGCTGGGTACGGATGCGAGCGGTCTCAATGTGCTGCGCGACCAAAAATTTACCACTTACACGGTTGCCAATGGCTTATCGGGCGACCTGGTTCGCTGCGTTTTTGAAAGCGCCGCAGGCGATATTTGGATTGGCACCAACGGCAACGGGCTGGATCGCCGCACCCGGAATGGCTTTGCCGTGCTCACCACTCGGGATGGTCTCTCCAGCAATATCATCCTTGCCTTGGCCGGCGGCTCCGGCGGCGCCCTCTGGATCGGCACCCCAGACGGGCTCGATCGTCTCGATCTTCTCGATCAAGGGCATATCCAAAAATTCACCTCTGCAGACGGTCTCCCCGACGACTTCATCCGTTCTCTCTACACCGGCCCTGACGGCACTCTTTGGATCGGCACGCGGCACGGCCTGGCGCACATGATTGGAAGCAAATTTGTCTCTTATTCCACCTTGGACGGCCTGGGCGGCGACCTGGTCGGAGCCATTCTGAATGCATCTCAAGGCGATCTTTGGATCGGCACCTCCGGCGGCCTCTCCCGCCTGCACCACGGCGCCTTCACCAACTACACCGTCAAAGACGGCCTCTCCAACAGCGTCGTCACCGCCATCCATCAGGATGCGCAGGGCGCACTTTGGCTAGGAACCAACGGCGGCGGCCTCAATCGTCTGCTTCCCGGCAGCGGCTCCAAGGCGTCGATCCGCTTCTTCCCCGCTAACTCGAGAACACTGCCAGGCAACATCTACGGCATCCTGGAAGATGCAAGCGGAGATCTTTGGCTCAGCTCGCGGACCGGGATTTTTGCTGTCTCCCGGGCTGCGCTCAACGCCTACGCCGACGGCTCAGCGCATTCCATCCCCGTCTCGTCTTATGGAACCGCGGATGGCATGAAAATTCGCGAGTGCAGCAGCGGCGGCCATCCGGCCGCATGGAAGATGACCGATGGCAGCCTGTGGTTCGCCACTCTCGAGGGCGTCAGCTCCATCAATCCCGCCCGCGCTCCGGAAAACCGGCTGCCTCCGCCGGTGGTGATCGAATCGTTCGCCGTCGATGGGAACGTCCACTCTCTCAACGGAGCATCCAGCGGTTTGCCATCGAACTGGACGGTCAAGCCCGGAGCCGCTCGCCTGGAATTTAACTATGCCGGTCTGAGCTTCGTGGCCCCGCAAAAGGTACGCTACCGCTACAGGCTCAGCGGCTTTGACCGCGGCTGGATCGATGCTGGAACTCGCCGCACCGCCTTTTATACCAATCTGCCGCCCGGCAAGTACCGCTTCCAGGTTCTCGCCGCCAACAACGACGGTGTTTGGAATCAGTCCGGCGCGTCCTTCGGCTTCCGCATCCAGCCGCATTTCTACCAAACATTCTGGTTTTACTCCGCCCTCGCCCTTGCCGGCCTGCTTTTTGCCTATTGCGCCTACCGATGGCGTGTGCGCCAGGTGGAGTCGCAATGGAACGCCGTCCTGGCGGAGCGCACCCGTCTGGCCCGCGAGATTCACGACACCCTGGCCCAGGGATTCGTCGGACTTTCGGTGCAGTTGGAACTGATCGCGCGTCTGCTCGCAACCTCGGAGGAATCCGCTAGAGAGCAACTGGACCGCGCGCGGGAGCTGGTTCGCTCCTCGCTCGCCGAGGCGCGCACTTCGATCTGGCAACTGCGTTCGCAAAGCGATGCCGAGGATTTGCCCGGCCGTCTTGCCAGGTTTTGCGGCTCCGCCGCGGTCGCCTCCCCGGCCAAGGTGTACCTTCAGGTAAAGGGCACATTCCATCCACTTGAGCGCGAGGTCGAAGACGAGCTTCTGCGCATCGGCCAGGAAGCGGTTACGAACGCAATTCGCCATGCCGGAGCCGCCCGGATCGACGTAGAGTTGAGCTATGACGGCGCCGGCGTTTGCCTGAATATCAAGGACAACGGCCGCGGCTTCACTGCAGGAAACTCCGCCGCTCCGCTCGGGCATTTTGGACTGCAAGGCATGCGCGAGCGAGCCGCCGGGATTGGCGCCGCGTTCTCGGTTCAAAGCGCGCCAGGAGAAGGCACGCGAGTATCGGTCGAGCTTTCACGGGAGAGAGAAAAGGCATGAGCGATCCCATCCGGATCATGATCGTCGAAGATCACAACATCGTCCGCCAGGGCTTGGCGGCGTTGCTGAAGACCGTGCCTGAATTTCTCATCGTCGCCGAAGCCGCCGACGGCCAACAAGCTGTCGATCTCTATCGCGCCCATCAGCCTGACATCACCTTGATGGATTTGCGTTTGCCCAAGGTCAATGGCGTGGAAGCCATCGCCAAAATTCGCAAAGACTCACCCGGCGCCCGCATCATCGTGCTGACCACCTTTGACGGTGACGAAGATATCTACCGCGCCTTGCAGGCAGGCGCCCGGGGATATCTGCTCAAGGGGATGGAGGCGGACGAGTTGATGGCTGCCATTCGCGCAGTCTATGCGGGCAAATCGCGTATTCCGGCGCCGGTCGCCGAACGTCTCGCGGAGCGCGTGAGCGGGACGGCCCTCACCGAGCGCGAGACGGAGGTGCTTAAACTCATCGTCGGCGGCAACAGCAACAAAGAGATCGCGGCCGCGCTCTACATCTCCGAGGCCACGGTCAAGACGCACATCAACAGCCTGTTTGGCAAACTTGGAGTGAGTGACCGCACCCAGGCAGCCACTACCGCGTTACAAAGAGGGCTTGCCCACCTTGATTAACCGCGGATTGCCCCGGGTGCTCCTCGCAGCGCTCCTTTTTACCGCGCTGCCCTTCCTGCGCGCGCGACCAGCCCGAAGCAGCGGCTGGCGCAGCGCAACAGCCGACGAGTTGAAATCCCTGATTCCAGCCCGCGCGCCGGTGGTCAGCGAACGCATCGAAACGGAATTGCGCGCGGCCTCCGGCATCACCGATGGCCAGGGCCATTTCATAGCCGGCGTAGTCCTGATTACTGCCGGCTACTCGGCTGAGGGTAAGTACTCCCACTATTTCATCTCTCAGGCACCGCTCAAGATTGGAGGCACTTTGCTCGAGCCTGGCCAATACCTCATTGGCTGGACTCGTGGGCAAGACAGTCTCAAGGTTACGTTCTACGAAGCCCTCACGGGCAAGCCAATGGCCGAGGTGGAGGCGGTGCGCAACCTCTCGATCACGCGGGTAGAGCAATTCCGCATCTGGCCTCCTCAAACCAAGCCGCTCATCCAACTCGGACGCTTCACCTTCCCCTACTCATTAGAAGCAAAGTGATTGGCAACTACACTTAACTTTGTCATCTTGACCGGAGCGAGGCGGAGTGGAGAGATGACAAATTTTATAGTGCAGACCTGTCATCAGGCTGCCGCGGAGCCTTTGGGTGGAAGCCAAGCAGATTTCCTTCGGGAATCTGCTTCTTGTCTTTCTTCAGCGCTCCGGGAAGTTCGACTCTGCTTTAGCGCAGGCTACGAAATGAGTCTCAGCCGTCGAAGCAAATCCTGAAAGCGCGCATCTCCGCGGCAGCCATCAAAAATCGGATCCACCCCCAGCATGTTTATACCCTTGTCGCGGCGCTGATAGGCCTGATCCAACCAGCGCATCGCATCGTTGGTCCGATGAAGCCCGCAATAAACCTCCGCGATATCAACCCCGGAGACATACTCGCGGGTCGACTCCGCTTCCAGTTCCTTTGCAATCTCCAGCGCCTGCTCCTTGGCTCCGGCCAAAGCCAACGCGTGGCCGCGTAAAGCCTCCACATTTGCGCCTCCGCCAAAAAGTCCGTATGCGATTTTGAATTCGGCCAGCGCCTGCTCATATCGCCCCTGCTGCTCGCGAACCTTTCCCAGGACCAGGTGAGCTTCGGCAAAATCGGGATTGAGCGCCAGAACCTCTTGGACGCGCTCCTCGGCCAGAGAGGGGTTGCCCGCCCAATATGCCGTTTCCGCCGCATCCGTATTGATGATCGGGGATAAGGGATCGAGGGCTATCGCGCTCTCGATCTCCGCCTCAGCCTCAGGCCGCCTGCCCATGCGCGAAAGATGAAGACTGTACCAGTGGTGGGCCGTTGGGTCGGAGGGATTCAATTGCAAAGCGTGCCGGTACTCCAGTTCGGCGCCATGCCAATCCCAATCCTGCTCGGTCTTCACCGCACCCAATACGGTATGCGCCTCCGCCAGACCGCTATCCAGCCGCAAGGCGTGCTCCGCGGCAGCCTGCGCTTTCACCAGCGGATCGGAAGGGCCCGGTCCGCCATAACTGCTCAAGAGCACATAAGCGCGTCCCAGAGCAGCGTAGGCGTCTGCGTAATTAGGATCGGCCTGGATCGCCTGGTTGTAGTATCGAATCGATTTGTTCAGGCTATTCAGCGTCCGCCTGTTCCACAGATAGCTGCCGCGGAGATAAGCCTCGCGGGCGCTCTCATTAATAGGCTGCAACTGAGAACTCTTAAGGCTGGTCCCCAGGGCGAGAGCCACCTCGCGCACGATGTCCTTGGTCACCTGCTCCTGCATGGTCAGAAGGTCGTCGCCGCTCTCTTCATAAACCTGTGCCCACAGGTGCCGGTCGGTTTTTGCGTCCAGCAACTGGGCCGTGATGCGCATCTGCTTGCCGTTGTGGAAGAAGGAACCTTCGAGCACTGCGCCCACATTGAGCATGCGGGCTATCTCCGGCAAGGGCGCGTGCACTCCTTTGTATTGCATTACCGAGGTGGGGGATATGACGCGAAGAGAGGTGTCGCCGGCCAGGTCGGTAATCAACTGGTCGGTCATTCCATCCACCAAGTAATCCTGATTTGAGTTTTGCGCCAGGTTAACAAACGGCAATACCGCGATGGAACGAAATCCTTCCTCGGCGCTGCTTGCCTGCTCGGGCCGCTGCCAACCGCGCAGCAGGTAAACTGCGGCGGCTGCCACGAGCAGGATCCCTACCGCTGCCAGCCCGGCGAGGATAACCCAGCGCCGCTTCCGCGAAACATCTACCGTAATCTGCGGAGAAGCCGGCAGAGGCACGGAAGACAGTTGCAGGGGAGCACCCAATGTTTCGCCGCTAGTGCGATGTCCATTGTGCGATGGCGCCCGCCCATGTCCATTGCCCGGCACCAATGACTGGCTCTCCTCCGCGCAGGAGCCGGCGGCAGGAAAAGGAATTAAGGTTGGCGCAGGCACCCCCTCAGAAGGATGTATGACTGTGGTTTTCGCTATGAAGCGATAGCCTTGCCCAACTACCGTCTGGACAAAGCGCGGCTCTCTGGGGTCGTCGCGCAGGGTGGCCCGCAGCTTGTTGACGGCGGTATTGACGCTATGCTCCGTTTCAACGAAGACATTCTCTCCCCACAACCTTTGTTGAATAACGTCTCTGCGCACCAATTTCCCGGTGTTTTCCAGCAGCAGAATGAGCAGCTCCATGGGAATCCGTTCCAGCTTTACCGGCCGGCCGGAGCGGCGCAACTCATAGCTCTCGAGATCCAACTCGAATTCTTCAAAGCAGATGGGTACTTCGGCCACGGGACGACCTCAAGTGTTCAGGAGAAAGAAAGCCAATCGCCACAGCGTAGTAACTGTGCGTTTTTCGTGGCTCCTTGAAAGGGAAGGGCGCCCCGCGCGGCCCCGATAACGGAACTCATTATAGCGTCGAGCGATCAATACACAAGTTGAAAATTAGCGCATCCCTCAGAGTTAGCGCCACTTACTGCTTTAGATGGAATTTAGATCGATTGACGGAAGCTTTAGATCGCCTGTATTGACCGGGGCCGCCCCTCTTACTATGACATCCTCATCCGCACTCTTGCCCGCGGAGAGAAAGATACCTCTGAACAAGCGATTCACTTCGACCCCGTTCCTGCGTTCTCTTGGAACTCCTCTGCTATGGGCCATCGCGGGCGGCCTGGCTGCTATTGCGGCCCAAGTTCAGGGTCCGCTCGCCGCCAAGGTGACGGTCACTCCGCTGGCGAGTTACAGCGGCAGCCTCTTGCCGAAACCGGAAAAAATTCTCGTCTATGACTTTGCCGCCAATCCGGATGATGTGCAGGTGGACAAAATACAAGCTCTTCGTCCCCGGCACCTCATTACAGGAGACAATAGCGCGGACGCAATCGCCAAAAGCGCCAACAAGACCTTCTCCACGGAACTGGTCAAGGCGCTGGCCAAGACCGGCATTCCTGTGGAGCATGCCGCCCCGGGCACCGTGCCGTCCGACCATGACCTTGTCGTTCAAGGATCGTTTGTCTCGCTCAAAGAGGGTCATAAGACGGAACGAGTCGCTATCGGCATGGGAACCGGTTCAGCGGATCTTGAGGCCAAGGTCGATGTGCGCCTGAAGACACCCACAGAGAACGTGGTGCTCTCCCAATTCCAAACCGAAACCCGGGGAGCCAAGAATCTCGGCGCCGGAGTTCCCATGGCCGGTGGCTTAAACCCTGCCGTGGCGGTCACCAAGTCGACGGTGACCGACCGTAAGAAAACCCTGAACAGCTACGCCTCGAAGACAGCCGACGAGGCCGCGAAGGAAATTACCAAGGCGATGGCCGGGCAGGGTTGGATCAAGACAGACGACGAGGGCAAAGTGCTTCAGTAACAGGCTCGCTCTGAAATCTAGATCAGGAAGCAGGAACTATGAAAAGTCTTCTACACGCACTCTTGATATCTTTCACCCTCGTGGGGCTGGCGCAAGTCACTGTTACCGGCGCCATTGCTGACACACTTGCCTCCAACCCCGCCACCGAAAAGCTGCAACAGGATATGAAGGCGGCCGTGCTGAACGGCAGCATTACCATCCCTCAGCTCAAGGAGTTGCAGGCGAATGTTGAGATATTGAAGAACGCCAAGGCGGAGCAACAGCCGGGCGCGCCTGTCGATCTGCTGACACCCTACGGCGCGGTCTCCAGGATGAAGGCGGTCATGGCAACGGTAAAGCAGCCGGACCGCGAAACCCTGCAACAGGATCTCCAGGCGGTCATGGCAAGCAGAAAAACTGCTTCCGCCGATCCGCCGACCGCCGGCGCGAAGCTCGGAAAGGATATCTTCTCCGCCGTCATGCACGGCAATCCAACCGAGGCGCAAGTAAAGCAACTGCAGGACAGTTTGAACTCCCTGCAAAGCCTCAAGACAGATCAAGGAGGGAAACTGGCGGCCTTCATGACCCTCAAAAAATCAAAGTCTCAAATTGAAGAAACCATGAACGCCGGTTCATTCCGTCCCCAGGAACGCCAGGCGGTGCTCGACGACCTGAACAACATTGGACCGCAAGGGGGCGGCGGCCTGAGAAGAGGCCGCTCTTAACCAACCGCCACAAGGCCAGGGAAAGGAAAAATCGCGGCTCTGTATCAGGGCACGACTTCAATCGTGCCGCAAGTGAGGGCAAAATCAAACGGGCTTCAGCCCCTGAGGGAAATACGACAAACATGGTCCCTCAGCGGCTAAAGCCGATCGAATTTCAGTGGTTTATGGCACGACTGAAGTCGTGCACTGATACCGAGTTTCTTCCGCAGCCTGTAGAACCAACACCAAACCGGGTGCCCCACATCTGGCGCGCATTTTGCGCCAGATGTGGGAAACCGCAAACCTAAACCAACCCCTTGGAACCACCAGTGAAAGCGCTTCTCCAAGCTAAGAGGACCTTAAGCCGCATCTTGATTGTGGCCGCGTTGGCCGGCGGGCTCTCCCTGCCCGCGCAGGAGCCCGCGAACAGCCTCCCGGTGCTATCACTCTCGCGAGCAATCGACATAGCTCTTGCAAACAATCGGCTGGTCGAGATCGCCAAGCTCGACGTTGCCAAATCCAAGTGGCTAGTCTCTGAGACCAAGACCAACGGCCTTCCCAAGATGAGTAGCTATCTCTTCGCGTCGGAGAACCTGACCTCGCCCACCTTCAACTTCCCAAAGGGTATCTTTGGACCCGTCAACAACTGCCCGGTCCCACCGAACTGCCTGGTCCCCTCGGACAATACAAAAATCAAACTCGCCCAAGGGGTAACCGGATACGCAGTGGCAAAGATAGCCCAGCCGATCTCCCAGCTTTATCAGATCCATCTGGCCGTCCGCGAGCAGGAATTGGCCGCCGATCTCTCCGGCCAGAAATACATAGCCCAGCGGCAGTCGGTCGTAGCGGATGTGAAGCAGGCCTACTACGCCTTATTGCAGACGCAAAGTGCCACCGAGGCCGCCGAGGCCATGGTTAAGCAATATCAGGAAACCGACCGGGTGGCGTTACAGTATGTCGCACAGAATCCGTCCTCAAGTCGGACAGCCTGGAGGTGAAGGCCAAACTTGCCCAAGCCATGTATCAGATCGTCCAGCTACGCAATGATCTCGACACCCAGAAAGAACACCTGAACGAGCTTCTAGGCCGCGATCTCGATATTCCCTTCCGCACCGAGCCCGTACCGCCTGTCTCCCTGGAAGAGATGGACCTGAAGCTGGCCCGGCAGAAGGCCCTCGATCAGCGCCCGGAGATCAAGGAAGCCGAAATCGATGTAAGCCGTGCCGGCTATGATCGCAAGCTAGCCCGCTCCCAGTACATTCCTGCGGTGGGCGCGGCGCTCAAGTACTTCAGCCCCATCAATACTCAGATCCTGCCTGAGAACATTCTCTCGGCGGGAGTGGAGATGAGTTGGGAGCCCTTCGAATGGGGCCGGCGAAGAGACGAGGTCCAGCAAAAAGACATCACCCTCAAGCAAAGCCAATATCAGCTGCAGGAAACCCGCTCCCAGGTTCTGCTGGACGTAGACAATAGCTTCCGCAAACTCGCCGAGAGCCGCTTGTTGCTTAGCGTCGCGCAGGCCGCGAGCCAGGCAGCCAACGAGAAAATGCGCGAGGTCAGCAATCAATTCCGGCAATCGGCCGTGCTCCTGCGCGACCTGCTACAGCAACAGGCCGCCGTGGCCAATGCCGACAGTAATTACGAGCAAAGCCTGCTCTCCTTCTGGAATGCGAAGGCGGAGTTTGAGAAAGCTCTTGGGGAAGAGTGAAAACTATGAATCGCCTGGCCTTGCTGAAATCCATCTGGGCTGCCGCCCTTGCCGGTGCTCTCCTGCTTGCGGCAACAGCCTGCAAACAGGAGAACCTGGCCGCAACTCTGCCTCTGCCCGTGCACACGGCAACGGCGCAGACCATCGCCATAGGCAACCAGGCCAGATACTCGGCCAGCATTGTTCCTTACGCTCAGGTTGACCTCTCTTTCCAATCGGCCGGTTATGTCGATCGATTGCTCCAGGTGAAGAACCCCAGCGGAGGCATGCGGAACATCGATCAAGGCGACTGGGTGCGCAAGGGAACGGTGCTGGCCGTCGTTCGCCAACAGAGTTATGTGGACAAGCTCGACCAGGCCAAGGCGCAATTGGCGCGCGCCCAGGCGGAATATGAAAAAGCCAGGCTGAGCTTCGACCGGGTCTCCGCTCTGTATTCGGCGGAGAGCGCGACCAAGCCCGACTACGACTCCGCCAAGGCGCAGCTGGATAGCACGAGCGCTTCTGTCTCCGGAGCGCAAGCGCAGATCGGCGAGGCCCAAGTAGCGCTGGCCTATTGTTCCCTGCAGGCGCCATTTGACGGTTGGGTGGTCAAGCGCAATGTCGATCTTGGCAGCCTGGTTGGACCGGCGACCAACGGCTTTACTATCGCCGATACGCAATCGGTGAAAGCGGTCTTCGGCGTTCCCGATACTTCCATGAACCGGGTAAAGCTGGGCCAGCATCTTGCCATCTCGACCGATGCCCTTCCTCAGCAGCTGGACGGGCGGGTGAGCGCTATTTCGCCCGCTGCCGATCCCAAGAGCCGTGTCTTCTCTGTCGAAGTCACCATTCCCAATCGAAAAAACGAATTGAAATCGGGAATGATTGCCTCTCTCACTTTGAGCGGCCAGCAGTTGCCTCATTCGGTATTGGCTGTTCCCTTATCGGCGGTAATTCGGGATCCCGGGCGCACCAATGGCTTCGCCGTCATGATCGTTGAAGGAGATGGAGATATGGCATCCGCGCGCCTGCGCCCGGTAGAACTGGGAGATACCTACGGCAATATGATCGCCGCCCAGGGCGGACTCAACTTTGGAGAAAGGGTGATCACAACTGGAGTGACTTTGATCAAGAATGGCGATCGGGTTCGCCCCATCCCATAACGCCCCTTAAAGCAGAGGCAGTGCTGGCGGTTGCTTTTCTGGCTGTCATTCCCGCAGGGAATCTGCTTCTGATCTCTCGGGCATAGTCGGCTTCTGGAGCGCACACAACTATCATGAGCCACAAATCTGAGGCCGAGTACATCGCCTCGACCCACAACACGGCGCGCTTCTTCACCGAGCATCGCCAGGTCTCGATCGTTCTGCTGATCGCAGTCTGCCTGTGGGGCTGGTACGGCTTCGAGCACATGCCCAAGCGCAAAGACCCGAGCATTCCCGTGCGCGTCGCGGTTGCCTCCACGCAATGGCCGGGAGCAACCGCGCAGGAGGTCGAGCAACTGGTAACCCGGCCGGTCGAGCAGATGATGGCGCAGAATGCGTTTCTCAAGCCACCCTCTGCATCCGACTTTGCCATTCGCTCGATAAGCTTCCCCGGACTCTCCCTGGTTTACGTTCAGCTCGACGACACGGTGAACGATCCTAAAAAGCAGTTCAGCGACATTAACCTGAAGCTCAATGCGCTGAACGACAGACTGCCCCAGGGCGCCGGACCGATCCAGTTCAACAGCGATTTTGGAGATACCGCCGCCCTGATGCTCACCGTGGCCAGTCCCCCTGCCGGCGAGGTGGATATCGCTCTGCGCGCCCGGGCCATTCGCCGCGCCATTGAAACAACCCGCGCGTCGGAGAGGGCGAATTCCCCGCGGCCGCGGGTCAGCATCGTTTATGCCTTTCCTTTGTCGGTCTCTGCCGGCCTGGTTCGCGATTCCTTCACTTCCGTCATGCGCCTCGCGGGAGAAAGCAAGTTCATCTCCGATCTCCGCTTCTTCGAAGGCAGCGGCTTTATCGGCGTGGATGTCAGCTCGCCCTTGAGCGACGACGAGCTGCGCATCCTGGGCGATCGCCTGGTGAAGGAGAATCTGCATCGCTCCGAGATTCATCCCGACGCCTGGGCTGCAGCCTTCATCCGCGATCCAGCGGATAGTGAAGCCCGCCTCGCCGCCGTGGCCGGAGACAAATATTCCTATCGCGAATTGGACGACTACACCGATCTGATCGGAAGAACCCTTCAAGGAGCGCCGGAAGTCGCCAAGATCGATCGCAAGGGGGTTCTCCCGGAACAGATTTACCTAGACTACTCACAGGAGCGCCTGGCCGCGTATGGCTTGAAGCCCTCCAACCTGAAAGACATTCTGGGCGCCCGCAATATCACGCTTCCCGGCGGCCAGATCGAGGCCGGCCCCAAGAACATTCAAATCGACCCTTCCGGCAAATTCACCAGTCCGCGGCAGATTGGCGACGTGATTATCGGCTCATCCTCCTCCGCCGCGCAAAGCCCCGTCTACTTGCGCGACCTGGTGGATATCTCC
>CAVPKQ010000025.1:0-18272 GCA_963705665.1 uncultured Acidobacteriaceae bacterium
GTTATTTCGCCAATGCACTTATCGAGCCCAGATTGGTAACGGGAAGTCGGCCAGCGCGGTGGAATCTCAGATTTTTATCTCTACTGCCCCAAGGCATGCTCGCGCAGTGCGCCAACTGGTGGAAGGACAGCCGTCCAAAAGTCAAGTCGCCTGCAAGCCCATGTCGGCTTTCCGTCAACACTCGGTCAGTGGCGCGAGTCTCGCCACGCAAAAGCAACAGCGCCGCGCTGCCTGGCCGGTCGGAACAGGTTGCGGCTTCCGAAGTCGGGGTTCATCTGGTAGCCGATGATGCCCGGTCCAGCAAGTCGTCTCCAAGCTCTGACGTGACGTGTAAAAGATCGGATAGCAATTTTCACTTCGAGTCCTTGATTAACGTCGGGTTACTTTCCGCTGCGCCTCACTTCAGGCGAGATGACCAAGGGTCAGCGTGAAACAAGTATGCTTGCACCCTGTGTTCCCGATTTTGCTTGATATTCAGAAAGACGGACTCTACTCTGTATCTGCTTCTACTCGCGCCTTCCCCCACCTTAAGGAACTATGGCTTACCGGCAGCCCCGTGTTCTGCTTCTTGAGTTCTTGTGTCTTTTTGCTACCTGCTACTTCACCGGCGTCGCCATTGGCTGCGGAGGTGGTACTGTCGCAGGCACAGCCCCGGCCGCTCCGAGCACTCCCACGATCACCTCTATTGCTCCAGCAACGGTTCCGGCAGGCTCAGCGGCATTCACACTCCAGACGGCAGTGGCTTTGTCTCTGGCAGCGTGGCATCGTGGAACGGTACCAATCTGACCACAACCTATGTGAGCGCAATCGAGTTGAACGCAGCGGTGCCCGCTTCACTGGTAGCGAGCGGCGGTACGTCCGCAATTGCAATTACGAATCCGGATGGTCAGAAATCAGGTTCATCCACTGCCAGCCTGGTGGTTGATAACGACGTGCCGGCAATCACCTCGCTCTCTCCATCATCGGTCACGATGGGGGCCAGCGCCACAGATGTGGTGGTCACGGGCGCCGGTTTCGTTCAGAGTTCCGTCGCTTTGTTTGCAGGCAACGCCCGCACCACAACTGTGCAGAGTGCAACTCAGCTAACCATGCCTTTGACGGCAGCGGACTTCGCGACAGCCGGCCAGATAAATGTCACGATCGCGAATCCATCTCCCGGAGGCGGCCTCTCGGCGCCTGCCACTTTCAATGTGTATCCGCCCCCTCCGGTCATTACCGGGACAACGCCAGCCTCTTTATTGGTAGGTTCGCCGGACACGCAAATAACTATTATGGGTATGGGCTTTGTGCCAGGTTCTTTGGTCCTAGTCAATGGGTTTCCTCAAACGCCGGCATCCCTGACAGCAACCGCGATCGATATAACGGTCCCGGCTTCGGATTTGGGATATGCGCGACCGGTCGATCTGACTGTGGAAGGTGGAAGGTCCCCTTCGAATGTGTTCGCCCTGCCGGTGCTGAATCCCGTGCCGGCGATCCAATCGTTATCCAATCCAACAGTCTCGGCAGGTTCTCCAAGCTTCATCCTGACGATCTATGGAACAGGCCTGGTGAGCAACACGCAGGTGAATGTGAACGGCGGAGTTGTCGCTAATTCCTCCGCTACCTATCCCGGATCGATCGCGGTGCGAATTGCGGCTAACCTGCTGGCGCAAACCGGGACAATCTCAATTTCTCTGACAAATCCCGCCCCAGGCGGTGGCACATCGAATGCCGTCACACTCAATGTGATCGCAGGCAGCAACTATCTGCGTAGCGTGAACCTTCCGGCAAACGCGCTTGTGTGGAATTCACAGCAGCAGGTAATCTATGCGGCGATCCCGGCCAGTTCAAGCTCCAACGCAAGCAACGTAGTAGCTATTGATCCAGCCAGCGGAAAGATCGTCGCCTCGATACAGATGCCTGGTGAGCCTAACCTATTGGCCATCTCTGGAGATCAGCAGTACCTATATGTAGCAATGTCAGTGAATGCAACCATCGCGCGCCTTAAGCTGCCAGCGCTAGCGCCGGATATTCAATGGAGCGTTGGCCCTATTCCCAGCTCTAACTATAATGGCGCAATCGTCGACATGCACGTCGCTCCCAGCTTTCCGCATACCATCGCTGTGGCACAAGAGGCCAATTTGACAGGCGCGACTGAGCTTGCAATCTATGACGATAGTGTCATGCGGCCGACAATTGGGAGTGGAGCCATTCAGCCGATCGGCTATGTGAACGTGATCCAATGGGGTGCAGATGCCTCCACTATCTATGGCACCGAAGACAAGGAATCGGGCGGCCCGGAGTTCATCTACTCGATCAACGCTCAAGGAGCGACTCTAGCCGGCACCAACCTGGGTGCATTCACCGGCTTTGACACCCAGTTCGTTTACGACAGTAGCGACAAACGTCTTTACGATCCGAACGGCGATGTGGTCGATTCAGCGACAGGCAAATCGCTGGGATCCTTCTCGGTAAGCTCAAACAGCTTTGCCATCGACTCCTCGCAGCGCCGGGTCTACTTCATGGCAACATCGCCTTATCCCGACGGAGTGAATAGTGCGAATTTCACCACCGCGATCGAGATGTACGATCAAGACCGATTTACGAGCGAAGGAACTATCCTTCTCCCGGGCGTGGCCGATAGCGCGGCAAATGCTGGTGGTGCGAACCTGATCCGTTGGGGAACAGCCGGTCTCGCATTTTCTCAAGGGAACAATATCTACATCCTGGATGGTCCATTTGTAACGCCTGGAGCCCTGCCGAGCCTCCTCGGTGGGTACATATGCGATGCCCACTCCGCAGCTCACGGGCCTGAGCCCGGAGTCGGTGGTGGCCGGCAGCCCAGATACAACGATTACACTCACTGGACAGAATCTGACACAGGCGACAACGGTGAGCTGGAACAACAATAATCTCGCAACTACTTTTGTTGACAATACCGAGGTGCAGGCAACGATTCCGGCGGCGGCCTTAAGTGCACCAACGGCAGCGCCTCTTTACGTGGAGAACAGCCCCGGAGAGGGCATCTCGAATGTGCTTGCATTCTCTGTGTTGCCGAAGCTGGGTGCGGGCATGCAGTTGACTACGTTGAATCTATCGGGCAGCGACCTGGCGTGGAACGCAGCTAACAATCTTTTGTACGTCGCAGCATCCAATATCGACTCGCTTCATCCACAAACGATTGCTACGGTAGACCCGGCCGCAGGCACAATCCTTTCGGCACTCCCGGTGAGCGCGAACCCGTTCGTGTTGTCGATTTCAGGAGATGACCAGTACTTGTACGCAGGCTTCGGGAACTATGCCGGCGTGCAACGATATGGGTTGCCCGGTCTCACACCTGATTTGCTTATTCCACTTGGAATTGGTGATCAATCGGTAGGGACTACGTACGTAACGGGAGGGACGGAAAGCTGCGACTTTGCTGTCTCGATGGACGTGGCACCAGGCGCGGACACCACGATCGCCGTGGCACAGGGAAGTCCAAAGCTCGAACCACTGGCTTGTGGTGCGACCGTGGTGATCGACGGAGCCACACCACGGCCTGTAAATCCCGGCATATACACGTCGACCGGTCTTGACTTCAGTAAGTTGACGTGGGGCGCCGATTCGACAGCGATATATGCTCTGGGACAATACGGAATTACACCGCAGCCAATCTCAAGCCTCACTGTCTCCCGCACCGGCGTGGCTTTTGACAAGTCGTCCACCGCGGACATTTACCTTGGCTACAGACCGCACTTCGATGCCGGTACGGGGCTTATCTATAGCGACGGCGGGAGTGTGGTTCAGCCATCAACCCTGTCGCAGATTGGTAACTTCAACGCGTCAGGACTTATGGTGCCGGACTCGAAGTCGGGCCTCGCCTACTTCCTGGGGCAGACTCAGACCCAGGTTGGAGGTTCCACGGCAGGCACGAGGCCTTTCACGCTGCAAATCTATGACATTAAGTCTTACGCTCTGCTCGACTCTATTGTGATTCCCAATGTGATCGGCGATCCCAACCAAATGATTCGCTGGGGTGCCTCAGGCATCGCTTTTATTACGGAGGGTGGTGATTATGAGGGCAATAATGCGCCGGGACTGACCTATATTCTCAGCGGACCTGAGATCTCCAGGACCACCGCTTCCGTGCAGCAAATTTCTCCGGGTGCGGAGCGAGTGCGCCTCACCTGGCGCCCGCGACAGCGGACGCAGCAGCCTGCTACGAGCGGCGGAACGGCCAGATAGAGCAGCAAGGCGCGAGCGGTCCCTCATCTCCAAATCCACCTCCAAGGCTCAGAAACGCAGGAAGATCAGCGCGGAGGGACGGGCAAGGATTGCTGCTGCGCAAAAGGCGAGATAGGCTAAAACCGAGAGAGGTTGAGCAATGGGGGGCGCGATGAAGACGTCGTGCGAAGAGTGCGAAGCAATCGTCCTGGAATATAAGCGAGCGTATCTCGATTTTTGGCTTAACGCGAATGAGGAGATCCGAAATGGCTGCCGCGCGATTGGGCAGCTTGTTAGTGGAGGCAGCGAAGCTGACGTGGCACGCGCCCAGGAACTTCTCCGTCCATTTAAGTCTGCAACTTTTGAACCGAAGATGAATGAGCCGACGACGCTCCTTGAAGCTTACGTCGGCAGCGCGTTCGATCAGCTTAGAGGCGAGTCCGTTGGCAAGCGCTCATCACGGACTGTCGAACTGGCTTACCGTAAGCTCCAGCATCAGTTCAAAAGTGGCCATTGCGTGAGCTTTCGTCTCTCCCTGCCCCCAGATCCTTTTTAGTACCCGGCGCCGGGAATGTCCGGCACCGCCTCGAGACGCGGAAGCACACGGAGGGGCTGCTCGGAAGCCATTTGTCCGACAAGCCGACTATACGGCCAAGTGAAGAAAAGCTTGTTCAGTAAGGACTAGCCGCCTCTCAGGCTGAGTTGGCCTCAGATCGCCGACTAACGATCAGAGGATTGCTCATCCCAATGGTCCTGTGGGTGATAATCGACCTTAAACTTGACCCACATTCCGCAGACCCGCAGCATACAATTGACCCGATCACCAATGACTGAGAACCTTTATTCCCGATGGCTCTTGACTGATTTTGACTTGAGCCTACCCGTCATCGGAAGGGATGGGCTCGATGCTATTTGGGAGCAAGTGGCAATTAGGGTCTATCAAACAATGGGAGTCGTCCCGAAGCCTTCGAGGTATCTTGATCTGGAGCAGCTTCAGGTCGTCGATTACAGCGCGTTCGAGGGTGTGAGTGAAGAACAGCGGCAGTTAATGGCCGGACTGCATACACGAGAGCCAATTCGGCCCGAGGAAGTGATCTTCTTGGCGCTCCGATCGCTGTTCGAGTTCGGCTGGCCTCTGCCCACAAGCAATGGCGACGTCCGATTAGCCGCTGCGTATGATCATGCGCTCAGTTGCATCCTGACCGAGACCGCGCTTGATCTCGCGAAGCGATTCACTGCGCCAGAGGCACTTCTGCCCTATTGGGGACGGTGTGCTTTCCTCAAGGTTATGGGCGACCTTCCGATGGAGCATATCTCCAGGTTCGGGCTTGATCGTGTGGTCTGCATGTTATTGAAAAGAGCAAAGCTCAATGCGACCACGTTCGCGCTCGAGAATGGCCCGGTAATTGGAATGGACTATGCGCTCCAGCCGATCTTAAAGCATTTCAATCGATATCCACTTCACTACTTCTCGACCGAGGAAATGGCGGGACCGAATCGTCTCAGCCGCGCCTGGACAGGTATCGGGCCGACCGTACTGCACTTCTGGTCAGACGTGGCCGTCACCGAGTTGACGCGCTCCCCGACGATTCTTTTCGATGAAGAGACGGCGGCCATGGCTCACCACCTGACCGCCGACCAGATCGAGTTCATCGTCATGCACGAACTCGGCCATGTCGCGCTCGATCATCCCGGCCGGCTCCGGGCGGAAAGCAAAACGGGGCGCGACCCGACAACTCTACGTCACGAGTTCGAGTTTGCCGCGGATCTATTTGCACTTGGCTTGATGCGCTCAAGGTTGGTCAAAAAAGTACGTGCCAAAAGTACGATTTCCACACCAACAGGGACGGAAAATGATCCAGTCGACCAGGTGACCGCCTCGCTCCACCAGTATCATCAAGGGCTCTGCGCAGTGTATTCGCTTTTTATTTTTATGGATTTCATTCAGCGTGCCGGGGAACTATTGCGTGACAGACTAGGCGGGCGCCTCAAGGTTCGGTCGCGGATGGACACGCATCCCGAAGCACGCGCTCGGCTTGAACGGCTAGAACTCATGAATATTGGTGAGCATCTCTATACCAGTCCGACCCAACGTTATGCACGGGATTTCCTTCAGGCTGTTTTAGATTATGCGGCTGCCTTGAACGACGAGGAGTTACTTGCCAGTCTGAAGACGACCTTTTGATGAGCGCGCCTCGCTTGCGTCCGAGACAAGCGCGCTCACCTCGATAGCCACCGATCCGCTATCGCCGCTCTTCAGCGACACTGGACAAGTATCGAGAAATTCGCACTCTCGGTAGTGATCATCTGTTTCCGCGGAGCGCGTCTCTCGTTACTATTCTTTTAGATAATCGTATCTCCCAAGAAACGTGGAGTTTTAAAATGTCCGATGCCGGCCTGATGGCGCCAAAGGTGTTTCTCAGCCATGCAAGCGAGGATAAGCAGCGCTTCGTTCTTCCGTTTGCCACCTCGTTACGGGCAAAAGGCGTTGACGTTTGGCTCGATAAATGGGAGATTCTTCCAGGCGACAGCCTTGTCGATAGGCTCTTCGAGGAAGGTCTCAAGAATGCGCAAGCGGTTCTTATAGTCGTCTCCGCCGTCAGTGTCGAAAAACCCTGGGTTAGATAGGAGATCAATACGGCTATCGTCAATCGCATCACCCGGCAAACCAAGGTAATTCCGATCGTTCTTGATAAGGCAGAAGTACCGGAAGCATTAAGATCTCTCGTGTGGGAACCGATAATAGATATCAATGACTTCAGTGCTCCGCTTGACCGTATCGTAGCCGCGATCTTCGGCCACCTCGAGAAGCCTGCCCTAGGCAAAGCCCCGGATTACCTAAAGGAGCGTCCGATTCCAGGGTTACACCCATCGGACACTCGGATGCTGCGTGCGATTTATGAAGATGCCATTGATCGCAATCACCTTATTTGGAGCCCAGAAGAATTCGCATGGAAGCTCCAGGATTTGCCGCAAGAGGCACAACTCGACTCCCTTAAGATTTTAGAGAAGGGGGGCTATATCAAGATTGAGCCTCATGATCCGCCTCTCCTTCTCATTTGGGTTTTTATGCCAGCTAACGGAATCTCAGCTAAGCCGGTTTTCTGCAGTCTCTGGCATTGCTGGACAGCATTTCGATTTCTAGACATACTGGTTCCTTCAAAAGAAGGGAGGCCAGGATGATCTGCCAATCTCTTCGAACCGAAAGACGAAATCCCGTTTTCATTGAAGGCGCGCTCCTTTTCGTGGTTTTTGCGGTCGTGCTCTTTTGTGCACGCGCCGATGTAATTGTCCCTGACACCTCAGCTGGCCGCACATTGCAAGCATTTCTCGACGCGTTTAATAGTGGGGATCATGACCGGATCGCCGCCTACGTGAAGCAGTACGATCCGGAAAACAACGCCGAGGGGCTGGTTTCCTTCAGCGGCCAAACCGGCGGCTTCACACTCGTCTCTATTCTGCACAGCACCCCCGATAGGCTCACCTTTCTTGTCCACGGTCGCGGAGATAACGTCAAAGCCTACGGAGTCCTGCAACTTGCTAGCATTGCGCCTCCGCGTGTCAAGCGGCTCAGTATCCGTGCGCTTCCTCCTGGTTCGAAGCTCGATGATATCCAACTTGACGACACCACCCGGCAGAAGGCCATCGACGCTATAAGCTCGAAATTGACCGAATACTATGTGTATCCTGATGTGGCCGCGAAGATGATCCAGGCTGTCCATGAACATCAGAAACAAGGCGAGTACAACTCGATAACGGATGGTAACCGATTCGCAGATGACCTCAGCCGCGACCTGCGCGCCGTCAGCCATGATAAACATCTCTTCGTCGCATACAATCCGTTCACCTTACCCGAGCAGCCCGGTTCTTCTTCGGGACCGCGCCAGCCAAGCCCTGCTGACGAGGCGCGCTTCCGCACCATGCTTCAGCATCAGAACTGTACCTTCTCCAAGCTCGAAGTCCTCAATCACAACATTGGATACATTAAATTTGGCGCCTTCCCTGATCCGGATATCTGCGGACCTACTGTGGTTGCTGCGATGAACTTCCTGGCCCACACCGATGCCCTTATTTTTGACCTGCGCGAGAACCATGGCGGCGATCCCAGCATGGTTGATTTCATGGTTTCCTATCTTTTCCGGCAACCTACTCACATCAACGATCTTACTAACCGGCATGATAACGAGACACACCAATACTGGACTCTCCCGTGGATTCCGGGGCCACGCTTTGTCGATCAACCCGTGTACGTCCTCACCTCGCACGAGACTTTCTCTGGCGGTGAAGAGTTCACCTTCGATCTGAAGACACAAAAACGCGCCACTATCGTAGGCGAGACCACGGGCGGGGGCGCCCATCCCGTCCGAGCCATGTCCGCTGGCGACCACTTCACCATTGGTGTGCCCTTCGGTCGACCTATTAACCCTGTCACCAAAGGTGACTGGGAAGGTACAGGCATAGAACCCGATGTGAAGGTCAGCGCTGCTGACGCCTTAACCACGGCGGAGAAGCTAGCATGGGATAAATTGGGAAGCCAGAGCACGCCCAAGTAGGTTTTTATCTTCTCTGCGTCGGCACAGTCGCTCTTTTTTCTTGTGCGCGAATGTCCGGGCATTGAAGCTGTGATGAAAAAATGCTACGCCTTGGATTCAGGTTCGTCTTCGGTCGCCGGCCACGCGCTCCGATACGCCAAGCCTTTTTTTCTGAAACATGCTCTACCCTAAGAAGTGAGGAGAAGTTGGACAGACGCGCATTCAATAAATTAGCCGGTCTTGCGACCATAGGCGCCTTTACGGCGGACGTGAATCTCAGTGCGGAGCAAGCCGCCGCAGCCACAGAGGTTGTTTTGGAAGACAGCGAGCTTCTTGTTGCATTCGACCGAGCTTCCGGCGCTCTGACGCGGATGGAATATAAACCCACCCATTGGACGATGGAGCGGCGGCCCGCACTCGGCGCCTCATTCCGGCTGCTTGCGCCGTTGCCCGGGCGCCGCGACAATTTCGTTCTTGGCCAAAAGCAAAAGGCGGTTGCGGTTACGAAGACCTCGGACCACGAAGTTGAACTGCGATGGGAGAATCTACTCAGCGAGCACGGCGGGGTGCTGCCGATAACCATGAAGGCGGTTGTGGGCCTGATGAATGGCAGGCTCACCTTTAACGCCGTCCTGGAAAACCATTCGCGGCTGGTAGTCGAAACGATTGACTATCCTTACTTCGGAGACCTCAATCCGCCCGCGCCCAGCGCACCAATGTCTGCCCGCACGATGTGGTACGGCAACCTTGGCTCCGACGAAATCTATCCCAGCTTTCGCAACGAAAAAGGCTATTGGGGAGTTGATTTTCCGACCAAGACTTTCGGCTCGCAGCGCAGCCTTTTTTGCCTGATCCAAGCTCCGCGCCAAGGGCTTTACGTCGAAATGTCCGATCCGGCGCTGCCCTATTATCTGGAATATACCTTTGAGCAACATCCTGGCCTGCTTTACGGCAACGCGGTGCCGGAGACCGCTGAAATCTCAGGCTTCCCAGTGCATTTGAAGTTTCGGACATGTCACTTTATCTTTGCCCATCCCGATTCGGCCGTGAAGCTGGCTCCGGTCGTCATGCGTGGTTACCAGGGTGACTGGCACGCCGGCGTTGACCTTTACAAAGAGTGGCGCGCCACCTGGTTTAAACCCGCGCATCTTCCCGATTGGGCGAAGGAGGTCCATTCCTGGACCATGCTGCGGATGAATACGCCGGAGGAAGATTATTCCATTCCCTATACGAAATTTGTGGAATACGGCAACGAATATGCCGGCAACGATGTGCGAGCGGTTCAACTGGTCGGCTGGAATCTTGGCGGCCAGGACCGCGATGATCCTTCCATGGACATAGAACCGCATTTAGGCACTTGGCAGCAATTCCATGACGCAATTGCGAAAGTCCAGGCAATGGGCGTAAAGGTCATCTTGTTTGGCAAGCTGAACTGGGCCGATCTAACAACAACCTGGTATAGAGATGAGTTATACAAATACCAGGCAACGGATCCGTATGGTATTCCCTACCAGCACGGCGGTTACAGCTACCTTACTCCCACCCAATTGGCCGGAATCAATAATCGCCGGCGCGCGGTGATGGATTTTCTCGACCCAACCTATCGAAAGATTGCGACCAAAGAGTTTCAAAAGATACTGGCGCTGGGCGCCGAAGGCTGGCTTTGGGATGAAGTATGCCACCACGGCCCGGTTCTATATAACTTCGCTCCGAATCATGGATATCTTCCGCCGGGTTATATCTATGGCGGCGACCTGCCGTTGTCCGCGCACCTCCGCGCCACCGCCGATAAAGTCAATCCCGATTTCGTATTCTCCGGCGAAGGTCCGCAGGACTGGTTGATGCAGTATTTTCCTGTTTCCGAGACCGGCGTCAGTGCGACTCCGATTTGCCAGTATATCGATCCCCATTGCCTGTTGCTCGCCGGGGTCAGCGGCTTCGATGATCGAGATCGGCTTAACCTGATACTCCTATATCGATACGTTATTCAGCACGAGCCTTTTTACTACAAAGGCCACTTGAGGGATTTTCCGCTCACCTTAGCCTACGGGAAAAAAATCGATGCGCTGCGGCGCAAATACAAAGCCTACCTTTGGGATGGTGAGTATAGGGATACACTCGGCGCCGATGTGATCGCCGATGGTTCGTTTCGTTATTCCGTTTTCGTCGCTACCCACAGTAAACGGGCGGTGGTAGTCGTCAACCAGGAGTCCGGCAAAGCGATGACCGCCAAAGTGAACCTGCCGAATGCGGGCAAACTTATCGTAGCCACACCGGAGCAGCCGGACGGTGAGCCGGCAACCGGCACGTTGAAGATTCCAGCGCGTTCCGCAGCCGTGATCATCGAGCAGTAAGCTTTTCCGCACTGGCTGCATACCGCAACCTTGTCCGCGCCGAGTGCATAGCCCCGCCAGGCAGGCGGGACCTAGGGCCTTCCCGTGCTCCCGAAATCATCCCCGATTGTTAGATATCAGCTTCTTTATGTAACATCTCAACCTGTGTTAACGTTGTCGGCATGATGGAGCCTGAGAAAAGCGAAAGGCGCGATGATTTATCCGAACAGGCATATCGACGGGTTCGCGATCGTATTTTAACGGGTGATTACAGCTTCGGAACTGTCATTTCCCGTCGGGATCTCGCAACAGAATTCGGCATGAGTCTGGTACCGGTCAATGAAGCGATGAGCCGTCTGGAGGATGAGTATCTGATTGAAAACTCGCCCCGGGTGGGCACAAAAGTGAGGACACCGACACCGCAGGAAATCCGGGGATTCTGGGCTGTGCGAGAAGGGCTGGAGACACAAGCGGCCCGGCTCTATGCTCGCATGGCCAGCAGAAAGGAGCGTGAAGAACTCATCGAAATGGGCAAGCAACTCGACATTCTGCACGAGTCCACAACGAGTTCAGATGATCCCGACCCGAAGGCGCTCTATCCGTGGCGCTGCGCGCATATGCGGTTCCACGTACGCATCGCCGAGTGTACGAACTTGCCGTTTTTGGCGCAGCAGATAGAGAAGAATCAACTACTGGTCTTCAACTGGTTTTATGATCATCAGCTTTACGGCGGCCGAAAGCTGCCTGCCCACTGGCATGAGCAGCTGGCGCACTCGCTGGCCGAAGGATCTGAAGAAGCCGCGGATGAGGCTATGCGGAAACACCTCCACAATAAGCTTGAGGAGCTCATGCGAAGTCTCGAACGCTTTTTACTCATGGATGAGTCCTACCTTGCCAAATGGAACCGAGCGATGTCGCAAGCGCCTTCCGGCGAGTTGTCGGCGGCAGGGAAAAAAGCCTACCTGAAAACGCTATAGACCTCACTTGCTCGAATCGCATGTTTCCCTGTACGAACTCGCTCTGAGGGCGATCCGCCCGAGACAAAGAGCAGGCAGCGGCCGTCTCAGACGATAGAAAACCTCATCGTCCCTCCCTCCAGACATTTCTGGTTTATCCATTGATATTTTTTTGAAAGGTATCCTCAGCCAAACATTCGTCGTCCAATCTCATTGACACATTTCAATCGATTGTGATATGTAGACAACCTATTGTAATATGTGCGTAAAATAATCTGATATTTTAGAAGGCTGATTATGGAGCGAAAACCAGTGAGAAAACATTTCACGGTCGTGATTTCGTGCCTGAACACTAGACAAACGACCTTCAGAAAAAGCATCCGAAAGACCCGAACGGCAGCGCGCGGTCACGGCAAGGACCTGATGCTGCTGGTTGGCGTCTTATTGCTTTTAGGTTTCGCATCCACCCGGGTCTGGGCCCAACTCACGGTAGGTGGAGTTGTGGGAACCATCAAGGATCCCACTGGAGCAGTCGTGACCGGAGCAAAGATCACGCTGACCAATGAAGCGACCCAGGTCACGCAGGCGACCGAATCCACCTCGACCGGGACTTATGTTTTCGCATCGGTTCCAATCGGCACCTATACATTGAAGGCGGATGCGCCGGGATTTCGAACCTATGTGGTCACCGGCATCCAGATTCACATCCAGAACACGGTGACCGCCGACATTCCATTGGCGCCGGGCGTCGTTATGCAGCAAGTGACCGTCACCTCGGCTGCGCCGCTGCTGCAGGCCCAAGACGCTTCTCTGGGCCAGACCTTTCCTTCCGCGCAAATCAACGATCTGCCCCTGAATGGCCGCAACTGGCTATCGTTGGCGCAGTTTTCGGCCGGCAGTTATTCGATAGGCGCTCCCGGGAGCTCGACCATATTTGCTAATGCTGTCGAGCCCGGTCAAGTGGATACCCGGCTGAATGGAGCGGATAACAACAACGAAGTGTTCGGCGGATCGAATGTTGCTCCCGTTCCGGACGCCATCCAGGAGTTCAAGTTACAAGACGGCGACAACAACGCCGAATTCGGCCAGTTTGCCGGGGCCGTAATCAATGCCGAGATCAAATCCGGCACGAACCGTTTCAACGGAGATTTATGGGAATATTGGCGCAATGAGGTATTGAATGCCAACGGCTACTTCAACGACCTACACCATACTCCACTGCAAAAATATCGTCAGAATCAGTTTGGCGGGACGATCGGCGGACCGGTCTATATTCCCGGGCTATACAACGGGAGAGACAAGACTTTCTTCTTCTTCGATTTTCAACACACCGGGGTCACACAACAGTCCTCGTACACGGAAACTGTGCCAACCAACACGATGCGAAGCACCGGTTTCACGAACCTGCAGGATTTGATCACCGGCAACAGCGGCTCGAATACCGATGCTCTGGGGCGCAAATTCTCTCATGGCACGATTCTCGATCCCGCGACCACGCGCGCCGTGGCAGCGCATACGGTCGATCCTGTTTCCGGTCTGACGAATACTTCCGGCAGCACGGTTTATGTCCGTGATCCGTTCTATACCGGGGGAAGCATCGCGGGGATACAAGACTTCACTGGCCTCACCTCGCGGCTGAATATCGTCCCCCAAGGAAGAATTGATCCAAACGCTGTGAAATTGTTGAGCCTGTTACCCGCCCAAACATCGCCTGGCCTTCACAATAACTACTATGTCACTCCCCCGAACAGTTCCAACACAAACCAGTACGACGTGAGAATCGATGAAAACTTCAGGCCGCAGGACTTGCTTTGGGGGGTATTTGACTGGAGCAAGTTCAGCAGCGGAGCCGCTCAGCCGTTTCCGTCCCCAATCGGAGACGCATTAGGAACTCAGCTTCAGAACAACCCGCACTATAACATCTCCCTGCACTATACTCATGTTTTTTCATCGGAGATGGAAAATGAAATGACCGGCGGATATGCCCATCTGGTGACCAATCTACAACAACCTGACGCACAAACGTTAGGCCTGCCGGCGCAGTATGGCATTCAGGGTATTCCGCAGATTGCGGGGAATGGCGGTCTTCCTGATTTTGTCGTGAACGGGATCAGCGAATTTGGAGGACATGGTTACAGGCCCACGCTCAATGGAGACAGCGGCTTGCAGTTTCAGGACAACCTGGCGATCATCCACGGCAGTCATGCGTTCAATGTGGGGTTCGACTTCAATCATATTCGGGGAAACATTCTTCAGCCTGCGAGTCCCAGGTGCCACTTCACCTTCAGCGGACAATACTCGGATATTCCCAACAAGAACAGCAGCATCAACGGCGTGGCGGATATGTTGCTCGTGCCCACTCGGTCCAGCATCACTCCATCTCCCGGGGTGACTCCGATCGGCAATCTCGGCAGCGCCAGCAATTATTATGGATCGAATTATGCGAAGACATCTTATTTCGGCGACTATTATGCGGCTTATGCACAGGATAATTGGCGGCCAACACCAAACCTAACTTTGAATCTAGGGATCCGGTGGGAGTATTTTTCACCCTACGGCGAATCGAATGGCAGAGAATCGAACCTCAGCCTGGCCGGAGGGAACGGACCCTCAGGCATCTACTATATTCCGAAAAAGGGCTGCGCAGTGCCGCGGTCCGCGGCGTTCGATGCGTTACTCGCCAGCAATAACATTCAGATCGATTGTGTATCCGGCCTCCGCGTCAACCAGGCGCAGAAGGACAACTTCGCTCCGCGATTTGGATTCGCATACCGCATCCTGCCTACACTCGTAATACGCGGAGGCTATGGCATGTCCTACGGCGCATTTGACAGTGTTGGGTTTGGCAACACTCTGGGTACCAACTATCCATTCCAGTACACCAACGGCTCTCCAAGCACCACATCGCAAGTTCCCGAGTTACTGCCGGACGGTGTCACCACAGCTACAATCGAGAACACATTTTCTGCTATTAATCTCTCTGACCCCGCTCTGGTAAGCGTTCAGAATATGTACATCTTCGGCAAACAATACAACTACTTGAGTCCTTTGGTTCAAAGTATCAACCTCACCGTTCAGGACCAGTTCACCAATCGGGACTCGATCCAGGTCGGCTATGTGGGAACCTTCGGAAGGCGCCTCGATACCTTCGGGAGCCACAATGCTCCCACGGAAATCCTGCCGCCAGGCGTCAATGCGCAGCCCTATGCTCCGATCCCCAGTTTAGCGAATGGTTCGCAATTTTTGGAAAGTAAAGCGGCCAGCAACTACAACTCCATGCAGGCAACCTACCAGCACCAGTTCAAGACCAATCTTGTTCTGCTTGCTAACTACACCTATGGAAAATGTATGTCGGACGATAATGGTAAGTCCGGGCTTGGCGGCGGATATCGAGCGGAATGGCTGCCTGGCTTCGGCATTGGGCCGGACTATTCCTTATGTACTGGCGATGCCGCCCACCTGGTCCACGTATCGGGACAGTATGCATTGCCTGTCGGACGAGGACAGCCGTTCTTGGGCAATAGCAACAGATGGGTCAATGCGCTCATCGGAGGATGGCAGTTCAACTACATCTTCACCTATCAGAGCGGTCAGCCTTTTAACATTGGGTGCCCGGTTGGGACAAGCTCGGATTTCGGCTGCAACGCGACCATCCTTCCAAAGCAAAATCCATACGCTGGTCCACATAATCAAACCGAGTGGCTGAACCCGAAAGCATTTGCGCAGCCGCCAGCTGCGACCTCCATTGGGCAGACCGATTTTTCGCCTCTTGGGGGCAAGCCCTATCAGGTTCGAGGGCCTTGGTTCTACAACTTGGACTCGTCGATATTCAAGAACTTCGCAACCGGAGGGGAAACCTCGCTGCAGTTCCGGGCGGAGGCCTTCAATACGTTCAACAACCTGCAACTTGGCACCCCGGGCCAAGTGAATTTCACCAACACTACGGCCTTCAGCGCAATCACTGGAACGCGGAATGGCCCTCGGGTTGGGCAGCTCGCTTTAAAGCTGTTCTTCTGAGGTCCTTTCGTCTGTCTGGCAGGCTGCGGAAAAACTATGGCTTTGTATCAGGCACGACTTCAGTCGTGCCGCAACTGCTTGAAAACTCGATCGGCTTTAGCCGCTGAGGGCGAATGAAGATAAGAATGTGCGCTTCTGCTCTGATCTGCGCGGTCTGTTTTTGGGGTCACGCGACGAGGGCGCAACCAAGGCCATCCGCTCCGATTACCTTGACCGTGCATACAACCTCACGCGGTTACGCCATTCCGATTGACTTTAGTGGGCTGGGTTTTGAGACGGCGAGCGTGCTGCCGAATCACTATCGGGTTCCGGGGTACTTCTTTGCTCCATCGAACACGCAGTTGATCACGCTCTTCCGGAACATCGGCGTGAAGGAGATTCGCGTGGGCGGAGGCACAGTCGACGGTTCCGGCGCGGCAGAACATTGTGTCACTCCCATCCCAACCTATAGAGATATCGACAATCTCTTTGAGTTCGCCCGGGTGGCGGACATAAAGGTGATCTATTCGCTGCGCTTGCTGAATGTAGCTGCCTGCGCGAATCCGGAGCTTGCCGCAGAAGATGCGAAGATCGCTCGATACATTTGGAGCAGATATCGGGGGAACCTCGACAGCTTTGCGATTGGCAACGAGCCCGACGTTCGTTCCTTCCACAGTTATCCGGGACACATGGTAGATCCAGCGATCTATGAAGCAGTTCCCGGGGTTGCCGGATCGGCTTACCCATCCTATCTCGCCGCATGGCGGCACATCGCGAACGCCATCCTCAAGTCCGTGCCCGAGGCTAAATTTGCCGGACCGGACACGGCCGTTTCCAGCACGAGCAGCTATACCCCGAATCCATCCAGCGGAGTGTCCTGGACGCAACAATTCGTTGAAGATGAAAAGGCGTCCGGAACCTTATCGGAAGCAACTCAGCATCACTACGTTTGGGGAAGTCCTGGAGATACAACCGCGCAAGAGGCGATCGATGACATGTTGTCGAGCGCATGGGGCGCCGATACATCGATCGGTACGCAGCCCGCACATAATGGCGGCACGGCGAAGTTTCACCCTTACCCGTTCGTGTATGCACACATCCTAGCTCCCCTGGCTTCCTACGGCGTTCCTTATCGAATGACGGAAGCGAACGATTGCCTCCACGGAGTCCAGGGAGCGAGCAACGGCTTTGCTGCCGCGCTTTGGGCGCTGGACTACATGCATTGGTGGGCGGCACATGGCATGGCGGGCGTTAACTTTCATAACAACCCTTGGATTCCAACCGATACTATCGTTCCCAATCCCAACCCTTGTCCGTCTACAGGCTGCGGAAACTACACCGTCACTCCGAAGGGCTATGGGATGAAAGCCTTCGAACTCGGCAGCCACGGGTATGTAGAGCGGGTCGCGATTTCCAACCCGCACCATGCCAATCTGACCGCCTACGCCGTAGGTGACGCGCAGAATCTCTACGTCACCATCATCAACAAGTCGCACACCACGACTCACGATGCAACCGATGCGGCGGTCGTGATTCATGCTGCCGGTTTTGCCTCCGGCAGCGCTGCATCTATGGTGATGACAGACGGCGATCCGGGCAATGCCGCGCTGATGACGGCGACCCTGGGCGGTGCTCCGATCACGAACAACGCACCGTGGCGCGGCAAATGGACGTCCCTAGGCCAGCTTAAAAACGGCGGGGTTGCGGTGACCGTGCCAAGCGCGACCGCCGTAGTTGTAAAAGTCCATGCTGATGGAAGAAGAAAATAGTCGCCGCCAAATTTGGCAGTCGCGCTTTTCGAGAGGTGTTGTTGATAGATCAGATCGCTGACGGCGATATAGACGCTGATAGATACACCTTCTGAGCATTTTGGGGCCTATGATTGGAATTGGCGCCTTCGAGTACCAGGTGGATCCATGATGAGAATCGGTGTCTACATGTTTGCACTGGCGTCAGTCGCCGCCGGCATCATGGACATCATTTGGGGTGAGGCTCGACCCCGGCCATCAGCCACTTCAGGCCTGGGGCGACCACATTCCCGGCATGAAGATCATTGGATACGTCACTGCCGTCTGGCTGATCGCAGGCGGTGCAGCGATGCTGCGGCGAAGGAGTCTTCGGTTCGGCGCTGCAGCGCTGACCATTCTGTACGGCATCTTTGTTCTTTTTCCTTTGCCGCGCTTCCATACGGCTCCGCACTACCTAGGCTATCGAGCCTCTGTCTACATTGGAGTCCTGGGCAGCGTCTGCCAGCAGATCATCTTGTGTGT
>CAVPKQ010000026.1:0-240422 GCA_963705665.1 uncultured Acidobacteriaceae bacterium
TTGCATGATTGACCGCATCCTCGGCCATGCGGCGATATGTGGTCCACTTGCCTCCAACGATCGTGAGCAGACCGGATTCATCAATGTGAATGGTGTGGTCGCGCGAAAGAGACGATGTCTTGGTGCTGTCCGATCCGGCGGCTTTCACCAGCGGACGAATCCCAACATAGACGCTCAACACATCCTCGCGCTGTGGCGGCCGGCTGAGGTATTCGCTGGCTGTCTCCAGGATGAATTCGATCTCCTGCGCAAAGGGCAGCGGCTCGTACGAAGGTTTTTCGATGGGCGTATCGGTTGTACCCACCACCGTGTGCTTGTGCCACGGAATCGCGAACAACACGCGGCCATCGCTGGTATGCGGAACCATGATGGCTGTCTCGCCGCGCAGAAACGAGCGGTCGAGCACCAGGTGGACTCCCTGGCTGGGCGCAATCATCGGGCTGATCTTCTCCTCCGCCAGCCGCCGGGTCTCGTCGCAGAAGATGCCGGTTGCGTTAATCACCGCGCGCCCTTCCAGCGAAAAGCGCTCGCCGGATTCCGTATCCTCAGCGACCACACCATCGACGAAGCCGTCCGCGCCCCTGCGGATCTCGACCACCGGAGCATAGTTCAGCACGGTCGCCCCATGATCTGCCGCCGTCTCCATGAGATGGATTAGAAGACGCGAATCGTCGAACTGCCCATCGTGATAAATTACTCCGCCCCTGAGCCCATCCTGGCGCAAATTGGGCAGTCGCTCCAGCGTCTCCTCACGAGAAAGAATCCTTGATTTGCCAAATCCATACTGACCCGCGAGCAAATCGTAGATTTTCAGGCCAATGCCGTAGAACGGAGTCTCCCACCAGGAGTAATTGGGAACCACAAAAGGCACATCGTGCACCAGGTGCGGCGCGTTGCGACGCAGAATGCCCCGCTCTTTGAGCGCTTCCATCACCAAAGAGATATTGCCCTGCTCCAGATAACGCACGCCGCCGTGCACCAGCTTCGTACTGCGGCTGGAGGTTCCCTTGGCGAAGTCCTCACGCTCCAACAGAAGTGTCGAGAGGCCGCGCGTAGCCGCATCCACGGCAATGCCCGCTCCGGTGGCCCCGCCGCCGATCACAATGATGTCCCAAGGCTCCCGCCGCTCCCGCAGACGTGTGAGCATCGCATCGCGATTCATGCACGCTCCTTTTCATCTGTGCCGCGGTCGCGGCTCCAGCCGCCTGCGCGTCTAACCGCATCCTGCCACTTCTCCTGGCGGCGCTCCATCTCTTTCCGGTCCGCCTTTGGTTCAAAGACCGTATCGGGTCCCCGCAGCTTGGCGATTTCCTCTGTGCTACTCCAGAAACCGACAGCCAGTCCCGCAAGGTAGGCAGCCCCCAGCGCCGTAGTTTCCAATACCGCCGGCCGCCGCACAGGGAGCTGCAGCAGGTCTGCCTGAAACTGCATCAGCATATCGTTGCCCGCCGCTCCGCCATCCACGCGCAGCTCACGGAACGGCTGCTGTGTGTCTCTGTTCATCGCATGCAGCACGTCGGAAACCTGGAAGGCAATGCTCTCGATGGCGGCGCGTGCAATGTGGCCGATCTGCGTGTTGCGCTGGATGCCGATGATGAGGCCGCTGGCGTAAGGATCCCAGTGCGGAACCCCAAGCCCGGTGAATGCCGGAACAAAAACTACGCCATCCGTCGTAGCGACGGTGGCCGCCACAGCCTCGACGTCCGGAGACGCCGAAAAGAATCGCATATTGTCGCGCAGCCACTGCACCACAGCGCCGCCCACGAAGATGCTGCCTTCGAGCGCATACTCGGGCTTCTTATCCGGACTGCAGGTGAGCGTTGTGATGAGCCGCTGTTTGGAAAGGGTAAATTTGTCGCCGATGTTCTGCAGCAGGAAGCAGCCGGTGCCATACGTATTTTTGGCGTCGCCCGGAGAGACACAGAGCTGCCCGAAAAGCGCCGACTGCTGGTCGCCCGCAATCCCGGCAATCTGCACATCGCCTAATCCCAGCGAGGTTGTGACCTGGCCGACGGCTTCGCTCGACCACATCACCTCGGGCATCATGCTTTCCGGAATGTTGAGCAGTTTCAGCAACTCCGTGTCCCAGCGATCCTCGACGATGTTGTAAAGCAGGGTGCGGCTGGCATTGGTGCGATCGGTGATGTGCCGCTTGCCGCTGGTGAGATTCCAGATCAGCCAGGAGTCGACGGTGCCGAAGGCGAGCTTGCCTCGCTCCGCCTGCTCTCGCGCGCCCTTCACATTGTCGAGAATCCAGGCGATCTTGGTTGCGGAGAAGTAAGGGTCGATCAGCAGTCCAGTCTTTTTCCGGATGCTGTCCTCGGCTCCATCATCGGCGAGCTTCTGACAAAGAGGAGCGCCGCGCCTATCCTGCCATACGATGGCGTTATAAACAGGTTTGCCGGTGTCGCGATTCCACACAATGGTGGTCTCCCGCTGATTGGTGATACCGAGCGCGACCACATCCCGCGGACGCACTCCGGCCTTGCCGAGCACCTCGACTGTGGAACTCAATTGCGAGCTGAGGATGTCGTAAGGATCGTGCTCAACCCAACCGACAGCGGGATAAATCTGCCTGAATTCGTGCTGCGCGACACCGACGATGTTGCCATCGTGTCCGAAGAGGATGGCCCGGGAGCTGGTCGTTCCCTGATCGAGAGCCAGGATAAGCTTCATCGTTTCTTATGATGCCTCAAGATTGCGGTTCCAGACCATCGCGTGGTGGAACTTAACTTGCTCAATATATACCTTGAATGTCATTCTCGATGCATGAGACGAGAAGGATTACTATGCGCGGTGCTGGCCTGCTGCGTGCCGGCTATGGCGCAGGAAAAGGGAATGTGGCCGGCGGTGAGTCTCCACGGCCCAATCCATCACGGGTGACGTGGCGCTGTCTGACGCGAAGATTTCGATCAACTTTTCAAGCTTTCCGATCGCCCGAATACGTGCTCTTCAGCAAGGCGAGATGAGCGCAGTTTTCGATGCAGAGTACAGTGCTGGTGGAACCGGCAGCCTCTATCGGTTGAGCATACCGGCTTCAAAAAAATTCCTGCATCGGAATACTCTGTGTGGAGCTGAGGATACTCAGTGGATGGCAACTTACGTCGCAGGACATTATTTGCATCTTGCATTTTTCTCAGGACAGAAGATGCCGGTCTTTACACCCGAAGCAATCATGAATTCCACTGATCTGTGCGGCACATTTACTTATGCACGCTGAATCAAACGACAAGACCATTCAATGTTTTTGCCTTTCTTTCTGTCATTCCGGGCTTTTTTTCTCTATGCCCCGAGACGCCAAAAGCAGATTCCCCGCAGGAATGACAGATCAGAAAAGCAGATGCAAATACACAAGGGTGCGATCGCAAAATTAGGGCCGCCCGGCTTGCAACTCCACCCATCAGGAAAACGTCAGGATAAGGAATGGATATCCAGCTCAATAAACTGATCAATCACAAAATTATTGTTATTGGGCCAAGCTTCCTCGACAAGGAGAAGCTTGAGAGTGTGAAGCTAGTGGGCGTAGAGGAAGCCGGCATTTGGATCGAGAGCGAAAGAGCGGCCAACGTAATTTTCGACAACTTTCGGGTCAAACCTTCGTCGCCGGGGCTCGCATTTTTTATTCCCTACACGCAGATCGTCACCATTCTGGCCAGCTTCGACTCAACCGCTGGTGCTTAGCTCCGTGTTCCGCCCTATTGCGGCGGCTGCATCGTCCGTTTTGCTGACTGCAGCGCAATTGATCCCAACAGGACGAGCACTATAATCAGCGCCACCCACAGCAGAGCCGGATGCTTCTCTGTGAAGGGGCGCTCGTCGGGGCGGGATTGGTATTCCGGATTCCGTTTCTCCGGCCCGGCCGCCGTCTGTGATGCGTCGGCTTTTGGCGTGAATAGGGTGGCATAGTCGTAGTGCGGAGCGTTTTGAGCGGAATCGAGAGAGTAAGGAAGACGACTGCAGCGGTGAGATCCAGCGACGGCAGCACAGCAGGGATTCCGCGCAAAATTCCTCGCGCTGGAAGACGAGGCAGCGCCAGGTAAAAGGCGGCAAAACCGACTGCCAGCCATGGTCCCGCCCAACTGGCTCCCGAAGAATCGAAGATTGCGTAAAATGCCAGAAATCCGAGGCCGGCGTTGGCGATGGGGAGCAGTATCAGGGCGAGGCTGTTCCATCTGGACGGATGCGCATCGTTTTCCGGGTCTATCCGGACCGTGCGAGGCGCAAAGGCAAAGATCAGGAAGAAACATCCGAGGAAGAACGCGGTGCGCGCAGACTGCGCGGCGGAATAGTATTCGATCCACCAGCCCGCAAAGAAGAGCACAGTGCCGGCAAAGGCCGCAAAGAGCAGGCGCGACCAGGGCCGCAGGGCAACCAGGATTAGCACGGCGACGTCCAGGACCAACAGATAACTGAACAAGGCGACTTCATGGTTTTCGCCTGTGGAGATCAGCAGCGGCGTGCTTAGACCGCCCGCGATAGCGTAGACGGCCAGCAACTCCGAATCCTGAACCCATGACAAGAATCCGTTGAAGGCGGTGACCAGAATCATGGCCGCGAAAGCTACTGCCGCAGGGATGAGATGGAAGAGCGAGAACCCAGCCCAGAGCGACAGATAGAGAATGCCGCTGCCCACCGCTTTTAAGGAATAAGCAAAAGCCCCATACCCGCGGCGGTGAAAGCGTTCCGACAAGGCAATAATCGCGGCACCCGCGACAAGTCCGATCAGCACCCTTCCCAAAGGGCCGATCCAATGATTGTCGATGGCCAGCTTGAGAAACCACGCCATGCCAATCAGTACCGCGAAGATGCCGATACGGTTAAACCACTGCGAGCCGATCCGGCTTTCGAGGGAGCGGCTGTCTTCACCTGTGGCAGTTCCGGAGGGAGCGCTTTGGGGGGGCATCGGCGTCTCTGTAACTGCCTGTGACGCGGATCCGGAAACGGGCGGACTCGCCGCACCTGCGGCTGCTTTCTCGGCCGGAGACCGGGCTTCCTCATTTCGCAGGACGATGCCTTGGCTATGCAGCGCCTCTTCCAGGTGGCGCACTCGCGAACGCAGTTGGTTAACCTGCTCTTCAAGACTCCTGGATAAGTTCGGGTCCATTGCCGTCCAATCTACAGCACAGGTGATACTAGTTCTAGCAAGTAATAGACTGGCTCATCTCTGCGACCCGATAGCACAGGCTGACCAAGGCACGGTCCATCAAAATTTGTGGATTCCCACATCTGACGCAAAGAACGCGTCAGATATGGGGCACCCGGGATATGTTGACGGAAATTGAGCATTAACGTTTTCGGGAATAGCCCTCTCTGCTTCCCTGCAAAGCATCCTAATTGCGACGGGGGTGTTCATCTCATCGCTGGTTTTCCCGCTGAAAAGGAGTCCCTATGGCGCGTCCCTTGTGGTCAGGAACCATTCAGATTTCCCTGGTCGGGTTTGCGGTTGAGATTTACCCCGCGACCAGCACCACCCGGCCGATCTCTTTCCACGAAGTCGACCGGAACACCTTGAGCCGGGTTCACCATCAGAAGGTGTCGGCGGCTCCCGCACCTGCACAGGAATCAGGAGAAGACGCTGAGGATACCTCGGCGAAGCACAAGACATCGCTGCACATTGCTGCGCGGGCCGGTGAGCACGAAGCTGCTCCGGAGACTGCGGAGAACGCAATTCAGCACACTGTCGAGAAGGGCGATATCGTCAAAGGCTACGAATATGAGAAGGGCAAATACGCTATCGTGGAGCCCGCGGAGCTGAAGAACCTGCGCCTCGCCGGCAAGAAGACGGTCGAAATTTCACAATTCGCGAGGGCAACGGAGATCAATCCCGTCCTCTACGACAAGCCATACTTCGTGCTGCCAAAGGACGGTCCGCAGGCTAAAGCCTTCGCCGTCGTTAGGCAAGGCATGATCGACACCGGCATGGTTGGAGTCGGCGAAATCGTTTTTAACGGACGGCAGCACCTGATGATTCTTGCGCCTCCTCACGATCCGGAGCAACCAGGAATGATGCTATACACTCTACGCTTTGCCACAGAGCTCCGCGACGTTCATGACTATTTCAAGGATGTGGAACACATGAAGGCCGACCCTGCGCAGCTTGGCTTAGCCAAGCAATTGATCGACGCTTACACGCAGCCGTTTGAGGTCGGCAAATTCAGGGATCATTACGAGGATGCGCTCCGGGAGCTGGTGGAAGCCAAGATCAACCACGTGCCCGCGGCCACGCCCGCGCCTGAAAAGAAGCCCGGCAAGGTCATCGATTTGATGGAAGCATTGCGCCGCAGCCTCGCCCAGCGCGATTCCTCGCAGCAACCAGAAGCCCAGAGTGCGATAGATGGTAACCACCAAAGAAACCATCTAGGCCGAGCGCAGCTAAGACCAAGGCTACTGGCGCAGGGCGCAGCCATTAAGTAGTTTTTCAACTAATAATTGGTATTTCCCCCCCCGCCAATAGATCTCTTTTGTTTATCGGCGAGGGGATAGAGCTACTGAATGGGACTTATTACCACGACTTCCAGATTCAAAGGAAATGCAACTGGTTGATTGCTCACCATTCCGGGGATAAAGCGGTATTGGCGCACCGCTGCGAGCACACTTTGATCCAACTCGCTGGCCGGCGACTGGAGAATCTTTAGCTCCGACGGTTTACCCGTCGTGTCGACGACCATCCCGACGACGAACTTACAGTTATTGCCTACCAGACGCCATGTCGCCATGGAATCCGCTGTTACATTGACGGAGTGAATCAACTTGGGAGGAGTAACTCCGGTGGACTGGGCAATAGCGGCAGTCTTGGGAATGCCCAGATTTGTTGCCGCGAATAACTGATTTGGCTGGCGGAGCTCGGATTCCAACACAGAAAGGTTACTTCTGGCCGGAGTTTGGGCAGGCGAATTTACCTGAGCGTGAAGCATAAAGGGGGACAACACGAGTGTAGCCACAATTACTCTAGGCATCATAATTGATCTCCAGGTCAGGGGTGCTCGTCACCAATATAGAACCGCAATAAGACGACTGTCAAGATAAATTTCTAAATTAAGAAAACATTGGGCCTTTGAATAAACTTTGGCTAAACCTTCGCGTGGCCGCGCAGCAGACTGTTCCTGTCGAAGCGCTTCAGTCCCTCCAGGGCCCGGGAAGCCCTTCAAGCTCAACCCATGAATGACGTGGTTACTTTAGTTTACGAGGAAAAGCTGCGCCGCGACTGCCCAGCATTTCTTACCAGAATTGAAAAAAGGGATGAGAAATGGGGGCTGAATTCCCGAAGATGGCTAAGTAACTTCCAGGTTAGAACCTAACGAGAAAGTTAGATGAAGTTATACGCGTCGCCTATCTGTAGCAAGGTCTCGTGGCAGGGCAGATTCATGCCGGGTAGGAGCGCTTTGAAACTGCATCAATATCAAAAACCCAACCAATCTTGGGTGCCCCGCGTCCGGGATTATCGGACGTGGGATTCCACAAATCTCGATAGTGTCGCAGTTGCCGCGATGGAGTCGATCGATTTGTGAGTAGCTTGCGGCACGACTGAAGATCGTGCCCTACTCTCGAAATAGGCTGTCGCGCTGCGGAGGTTTGTGGTTTCCCACATCTGGCGCAAAGAGCGCGCCAGGTATGGGGCACCCGGCTGTCACTTCGGACGGCGATTATCTCCTCCACTTTCCGGCCTGGACTGCTGCGGAGCCGGCCTCGACTGTGGAGCTGGCCTCGGCTGCTGCATCGGACGGGGCTGTTGAGGGGGGCGGCTTTCCGGCCTTGGCTGCGGCGTTGGCCTAACTTGCTGCGCCGGACGGGCCTGCTGCGGCCGCTGCTGCGGCGCGCGATTCATCTGTTCGGGCCGGTTCTGCTGTACTGGCCGAGCCTGTTGCGCAGGCCTCTGCTGGACCGATGGCCTATGAGTGACAGCAGGGCGATTCTCCACCACGGGCCGGTTCTGCATAGGCCTAGTTTCATTCGCTGGACGATTGGGCGCTCGGCCTGGTGTTGTTTACCGCTCCAGGCTTGTTGTTTGAAGCCGGCCTGCTCTCTCGATTGGGCTGGTTTTGAGGACGAACGCTCGCTGCGGGCCGGGCTGCAGGCGCAGGACGAAACTCCTCCGGACGGGCTGCCGGAGCTTTGCGGCCGCCATTCACAGGCTGAGTCCAGGCCGCCTGCGCCGGACGCCCCGGTTCACACTCGCGAATTGCGAGCGATTCTGCTGCGCCTGGCGCGCAATCTCGCGTTGAGCCGGTATGGCTCCAAAGCGTCGTTCACGAACAGCCACAAGCTGCGACTGGGTGGGCCGATAAGACAGGCCGCCGCGTCCGCCGTTATAGCTCACGCGGTTGTTATTCACGATAGTCACGTTGTGCACATAAACATTGCGAATGCTAGTTACATTCACCCGGGTTATGGAACGGTTGTAGTAAAAGGCTCCGCGATTCCAGTAGCCGCCCTCGTAGCCATTCCCAAAGTAGCCATGGCCATAATTGATGCCGCCATAGAAGCCAATGTGTGGCCCCCAGTAGCCGTGATGCCACGCGTATCGGTTGCTGGCAAAGCCCCAATACCCTGGCGTCCAGAGTGCCCCAATATAGGGAGCGAGTATCCACGCTCCCGGCGCCCAGTAGTAGCCGGCGGGAGCATAGTTCCAATAGCCGGGCGTCCAGATATAGTTATCGCCGGGGCATTCCGGCTGCTCATAATCGGGCAAAGCCGGCGGCGGCTCAGGTGCGTAGACCGGTTGCTCATCCGCGGTGTCGTCGTAGCCTCCGCTCTGGTCATACCCGCTCTGGTCGTAGGAAGCTGAATCAGCAGGCGGAGAATAGGATGAACTGGGCGAATAATTCTGCGGTGGTGGAGGCGGATTAGGCGCAGGATTTCCCGCGCTCTGCACGGGTGCGGCGGCCGGCGCCGCGCCCTGCTCCGGTGCGCTAACGGGGGCCAGATTCGCAGCCGCGGGATCACTCTCGCTTGGAACCTGCGTTGCGCTTTGATTTTGGTTGCCGCGGCAACTGGTCAGGCCCATGACGAACGCCAAAGAAAGCGCCGGAAGAAGGTATACCTTGCCGATTTTGCTCATGAATTCGTCCCCAACGAAATAAGATCTAGGCGGCGCTTACTTCCTGATATATACCGAGTACTTTGCGCAGCGCGCTACAGATTTCACCCACTGTGGCATAGGCGCGCACGCAATCCAAGAGATAGGGCATGGTATTGGAGCTGGAGAGTTGGTGCTTCGCAGATCCCTGCTCCTGCTCCGCGGCGCGGCAGAGTGCGTTGAGGGATCGTTCGACGGCTTCATTCGATCTCGCAACTCGCAAGCGCGCGAGTTTTGCCGACTGCGATGCGCGCACCGACTCATCGATATAGAGAACCTGGGGGGATGGCTCTTCGGCGGTATATTCATTTACCCCGACAATTATCTTCTCTTTATTCTCGACGGCGCGTTGATACACATAGCTGGCTTCGGCAATCTCTTTCTGGGGAAAGCCCTGTTCTATCGCGCAGACCATACCGCCCATGGCATCGAGTTTCTTGAAGTAGTCGAAGGCGCCCTTCTCCAGATCCAGCGTGAGCCGCTCGACGAAGTAGCAGCCGCCCAGGGGATCGCTTACATTCGCCACGCCTGATTCATAGGCAAGAATCTGTTGGGTGCGCAGCGCAATACGCGCGGCATCCTCCGTGGGCAAGGCAAGCGCCTCATCGAAGCCATCCGTGTGCAGGCTCTGTGCACCGCCTAGAACTGCGGCCAGAGCCTGAATAGCCACGCGGGCAATGTTGTTTTTGGATTGCTGCGCGGTCAGCGAAACCCCTGCCGTTTGTGCGTGGAACCGCATCCATTGCGAACGTGCTTTGCGGGCTCCAAATCGCTCCGTCATCAGGCGGTACCAAATCTTGCGGGCGGCGCGGAACTTCGCAATCTCCTCAAAGAAATCGTTGTGGGAATTGAAGAAGAAGCTCAGGCGCGGGGCGAAATCGTCGATTTGGAGCCCTCGGCGCAATGCCCACTCCACATATTCGACTCCGTCGTAGAGAGTGAAGGCGAGCTCCTGCAAAGCCGTTGAACCGGCTTCGCGAATATGATATCCACTGATCGAAATGGGATTGAAGCGCGGTGTGTAGAAGGAGCCAAACTCGAAGGCATCGACCACCAGTCGCATGGACGGCGCAGGCGGGAAGATATATTCCTTCTGCGCTATGTATTCCTTCAGGATGTCGTTCTGCAGAGTGCCGGAGATCTTTGCTATGTCGCCGCCTTGTTTTTCGACCGTGGCCAGATACATGGCCCACAACACATTGGCCGGCGAATTGATGGTCATCGATACGGTGGTCTTTTCAAGATCGATGCCTTTGAAAAGAATCTCCATATCTTCCAGTGAGTCAATGGCAACCCCGCACTTGCCCACCTCGCCTTCGCTCTCCGAGTCGTCGGAGTCGTAGCCCATGAGGGTCGGCAAATCGAAGGCGACAGATAAACCGCCGCCTCCATTCTCAAGCAGATACTTATAACGTTCGTTGGTCTCCTCCGGAGTAGCGAAGCCGGAGAACTGGCGCATGGTCCAAAGCTTGCCCCGGTAGCCCGACGAGTGAATCCCGCGCGTATATGGAGGCTTTCCGGGCAACCCCACATGACCAGGCTCCGACACCGCCCAATCTTCCGGCAAGTCCGCCGGGCTGTAAAGCCGCCGCACCGGAACCCCCGAGATGCTGGTGAAAGCGGCTCGGCCATTACTCTGGCGATTGATACCGCTGAAAGCGCCGAGAGGACGTTCGGGCGCCTTCTTGAGCGCTGCGGCGAGTTCAGTCTCGGCCCATGCCCGCTCGGCACCGGAGGGGTGACGATCCTCAAACACATCCGCTATAAGCGGCTTATCCGCGCCATCCATGGAAATACCTCATTCACTTCCTCGATTCGACTGCTTTCCGTTTCGCGGCCAGAGTCTTCTTCAAGGAGTCTTCCGCGAAAGACCGAAGGATCGGATCGACCAGCGGCCCCAAGCCAAATGGGACGTTTCTGCTAAGGGTAATGGCTTCGCACTCGACGTAGACTCCGCCGTCGCGTTGCTCCATGCGCCAGTATGAGTTCATAGCCCAAAGCAGTCCGTCCCCTTCTCCCTCGGGCAGCACTCGCTCTGACGGCGTACCTGGATTTTCGACCTGGCGCACGGACTCGCTGCCCGACCGGATCGCCAACCTTCCCGGCCCAAGCGGCTCATAATCGATTGCCTGTATGGTATCCATTACAGCCGTCAAGATCCTCTTTTCCGTGATCCTATAGGCGACGATGAAGTGATTTCCGTTCTTAGCCAGCACCTTTGGACGGCTCAGGTCGGGTCCATACATCTGACCATAGGCCGGATAGTCCTGATCGATCCGCTCCACGTCGGCGAGCGTAACCTGGGGCAGAAACTCTCCCCCGATCCAGTGCTGGATCATAGCCTCGCCGGGCAATTGCAGTGACTTCACCTGCGCGATGGCGATGCCCCCACCCTGGACCATTTTCAGCCGGCTTGGGTCGCTGTCAATCCACAGGAAGCCGCTTGGCCGATGGTTCTGCACATCCAGGCGTGCTTCAATCGCGGCGATTTCTTTTTCGTACGCAACCTTGGTTTCAGGTTTCAACGCGGCATTCGCCGGCAGAAACGCCCTGCAAATGAAAAGCAGCAAGCAGAGGAGGTTCCGGCGCCCGCTGATTTGCCTGAAGATGGCATGCGCCTTTGGCGCACGGCCGGGGATGAGGAGCGGCGGACGGAGGGTTGCGGTTTCCCACATCTGGCGCCAATATACCGTTTTCGCGGTTGGCCTGTCCCCTCGGTGACTAGTTATATCCCTGTTTTCTATTCGGAACAATTGTCCGGGAAAAGACCGGATGCCGCTAGAGCCTTGATTTCTAGGGCTCTGCGTGGCGCGACGGGTCTAACGGGAGCGTGTACGTTGCCTCAAGCGCTGGTGCGGATCTGGACCGAGGTGCCCGCTTCAGCGGCTGCGGCAGCCAAAATCCGGTGGTGGATGGTAAAAAGCGCAAGCTCCAGGCGGTCGGAGACGCCGGTCTTGTCATACACGCTGCGCAGATAATTTTTGATGACTTGCTCGGTAGTGCCTAGCCGCAGCGCGATCTCTTTATTCTTACAACCTTGCACGATAAGGGCGACGATCTTCATTTCTTTCGGAGTAAGCCGGTCACGAACCCGGGCCCCGACCGAATCCTCTTCCTCTGAGCCGATAACTTCAACCGGACGCTGAATCGACGAAAAGCCTTTGATGACTCGATGAACGCACTCCACCAGCGCCTGTCCGGTGGTGTTCCGGTAGACCACTCCGCGGATGTCGTGGGTGGTGAAGACTTGCGAGGACTCCCCGTTCTCCGCGATTACCACGGCCCGGCTGCCGGCGGCCTTTACGTGAGAGATGAGGTCCTGATAATCGGGCCTGAGCCCGGAGGCAAAGAGAACGATAGAGGAGCGGTACGCATCGACAGAGAGAATCAGGCGCTCAAGGTCCGCACACTGGGCGGCTACGCGAAAATCCTCTTCGCTGGCCAGGACCTTGGCAATGCCTGCGCGAAAGATTGCCTGATTGTCGGCGAGGATAATTTTATTCATTGAGCTGTCTTCTGCCTCTGATCCCATTTCTCCTGTTACTGCTTTGCGGCAGGAGTCCGCTCGTCGCGGCCGCTAAGCCACTCTCAGTCCCGTATCCGTAAGCCTGCGTTGCTCCCAGGGAATGCATTTACAGGCAGAGTCAACGTCCAAAGACACTATCGGCCGCCGGCTGCCGGTGAATCTGAAGTGTCGTAATTTGCAACAACTGCGGTACGTTTCCTGTTCCGGAGCGCCGCCAGAAATGATCTTCCTTGCACTCCAGCCTAGCGAGTCGGACAGGAAAGAAAACTCCACGAAAGTGGCAGGTTCGCTCACGCAAGTTGCTGTCGCAACGGGCTTTGGACGTTTGAAGGGGAAGGGCGGAGACAGGGCGGCGGGGACGAAATAGACTAGAGAGGCATGGTAAAGCCAGTCATACTCGCGGTGGACGACGATATTAGCGTCCTTGAAACCGTTGTCCAGGACCTGCGCAGGCGCTATGGCGCGAATTATAGGATCCTGCGCGCCGGTTCGGGCCAGGCGGCGCTCGATATCTGCGATCAATTGGAAAAACGGGGAGACTCGGTGGCGTTGTTTCTCTCCGATCAACGGATGCCGGGAATGTCGGGGGTAGAATTCCTGTCCAAGGCCATTTCCCATTTCCCCGACGCCAAGCGCGCGCTTTTGACCGCATACGCCGACACGGAGGCGGCTATCCGCGCCATCAACGCTGCCAAAATCAACTACTACCTGACCAAGCCTTGGGACCCCCCGGAAGAGCGCCTCTATCCCGTGCTGGACGATCTGCTGCAGAGCTGGAAGGAGGGCTATGTGCCTCCCTTCGAGGGTCTACGGGTGGTCGGTCCGCGGTATACGCTCCGCGACCACCAGGTGCGGGATTTTCTCGCGCGTAACCATGTTCCTTACCAGTGGCTGGACCCGGAGCAGAGCAGCGAAGCCCTGGAGCTGCTGCATAAACACGAGCTGGACGACCGCAAGCTTCCAGTTGTCTTCTTCCCGGATGGGTCGTCCCTGGTACAGCCCGGCCAGCCGGATCTTGCCAGAAAGATAGGCTTAAGCACGGAAGCGGCTAAGGAATTTTACGATCTGGTGATCATTGGGGCCGGGCTGGCCGGGCTGGCTGCGGCCGTTTATGGAGCGTCTGAGGGTTTGCGGACGCTGGTGGTGGAGAACGTCGCCCCCGGAGGGCAGGCCAGCTCGAGTTCCAATATAGAGAATTACCTTGGTTTCCCCTCTGGACTCAGCGGAGGAGACCTGGGCCTGCGGGCCTACACCCAAGCCTCACGATTTGGGGCCGAATTCCTCAACCAGAAGGCGACCGGACTCCGCTCGGAAAATACTTACAACTTTGTGCAATTGGCAGATGGCCGGGAAGTGTCGTGTCATGTATGTCTGATCGCGGTTGGGGTCAGCTACCGCCGGCTGGATACCCCCGGGGTAGAGCGCCTGACCGGGGCAGGGGTGTACTACGGGGGAGCCATAACGGAGGCAAGATCCTGCGGAAACGAGGATATTTACATTGTCGGGGGCGCCAATTCCGCTGGGCAGGCGGCAATGTACTTTGCCAGATACGCCAAACAGGTGAGCATTGTGGTTCGCGGCCCTTCGCTCGAAAAGAGCATGTCGAAATACTTAATCGATCAGGTTTCTGAAACATCGAACATTATGGTGAAAACCAATTCCCGTATCGTGGAAGCGATGGGCCAGAGCCGGCTGGAGTGCTTGCGCCTGTGCGGTCCTCGGGGCGAGGAAATCGCGCCGGCGACAGGACTTTTCATCTTTATCGGCGCCGCGCCCAACACAGATTGGCTCCCGGAAGCGGTTATGCGCGATCCCAATGGGTTCGTGCTTTCCGGTTCCGACCTGAAAATCGATGGGAAGCTGCCGAAGAACTGGACTCAGTCGCGCGATCCGTATTTGCTTGAAACCAGTCTCCCGGGAGTCTTTGTGGCGGGAGATGTGCGCCATGGTTCAATCAAACGGGTGGCCTCAGCGGTCGGCGAGGGGTCTATTTCGGTACAGTTCATGCATCAGTATCTATCCAAGCTGTAGGCTTTTTTTCAAGAAAACATGAAACCAACAACGACGGAAGTTCAGCAAACCGGGAGAGTGGAAACGATGCCGGCCATCAATCTGGCCGGTGAGTTCAAGAAAGTAGCAGCGCTGGCGACAGTGGGAGCCGAAGATCTCCGCTCGCTCGGGGATGTCCTGGTGATCCATGCCGGGAAGGATGCCGATCTTTTTGACACAGCGGGAGTCAGGCGCGGTTTTTGGGTCTTGCTCGAAGGCGAGATCAGCATGCTGAAGCGCGAGGATGATGGCTCGATCACCCCTTTTGGCAACATGACAAGCGGGGACACTTTTGGGGAAGTTCCGCTACTGGTGGGAAGAGAGCCAAAGGGTGTGATCGGGACGCTACTCGGGCCAAGCACCATTGTTCATATAAAAGAAGACACTTTCTGGCAGCTCATGTTTTGTTGTCCCCAGGTTCGCGATTCCGTTTTGGGAAATATGGCGCGCAGGCTTCAGTTGTATCAATCGCAGGCGATACACCGCGAAAAGCTGATCTCGCTGGGTACCCTGGCTGCCGGCCTGATGCACGAGTTGAACAATCCTGGCGCGGCGGCGCGGCGGGCGGCTTCGCAGCTAAGAGAGAATCTGAATCGGCTGCAAGCGATTAGCCTTCGCCTGTGCAGCGGCGAACGCAAGACGCCGGGACAAATGCAGTGCTTGCGGGAGCTTCAGGAGCAGGCGTTCGCCCCCGGCAAACCCACAGCGATGAGTTCTCTTGAGCAATCCGATGCCGAAGAAAAGCTCTCGGAGTGGTTGGAGACCCAAGGAGTAGAAAATGCCTGGAAAATGGCGCCGACTCTGACCGCCATTGGCCTGGATCAGGGCGCCCTACAGTGCGCACAGCAGGAATTTCAGGGCAGTTCCCTGTCGGATCCACTGAATTGGGTCGAAGCACTGGTTTCCAGCGTTCAGCTTGTCGGCACCATCGAGGAGAGTATCTCCCGGGTAACGGATTTGGTGCGAGCGGTCAAGAAATACGGCTACGAAGACAAAGCGGAACGCCACGAGATCGACATTCATGACGGTATTGAAAGCACGCTCGTGATCCTGGGCCACAAATTCCGGGAAAAGCAACTGACTATCTCAAAGCAATTCTCCGCAAAGCTTCCGCCGGTCTCTACTTGCGGCAAAGGGCTTAACCAGGTCTGGACTAATCTGCTGGACAATGCAATCGACGCCGCGCCCCAGAAAAGCACGATCACCGTGCGGACCTGGACGGATGGGGCGCACGTATGTGTAGGAATTGCCGATAAGGGACCCGGAATCCCCCCGGAAAACCACAACCACATTTTTGAACCGTTCTATACGACTAAGGCGGTGGGCGAAGGTACAGGCTTGGGGCTCGATATTGTCCGCCGCATCGTAGTGGGTCAGTTTGGTGGACGCATCGAGCTAAACTCCAAGCCCGGACAAACCGAGTTCATCATTATGCTGCCCGTTCACTCCTAGCTGCCGCTGCTGCACAACTACCCGCTAGTCGGTATGCCCTGCCGTGGATCCCCCGCTGGCCCAGAGTATCAGGGCGGCAAACGCCACCAGAAATATGATCATGACTCCAGCAACTTCAAACATTGAGTAATCCTTCCTCGACCAAAGCGATCCCCGCGGAAGATTCGCCGCAGATAAAGGCATTTTATCGCGTTTTGACTGTGCGATAAAAACTCCGGTTCGTTGCCACCCCAACGTATCGAGCGGAAGCACGGCCATTCCGCTTTTATGAACTTACGCCGATTGATCATGTCGTCCTCGGAAAGAGGATGCGGCGGGAATATTCCTCCCGCCGCAGATGTAAGGTTGAGCGATCAGAGCATTTCTTCCATTGCTATGCTCTATCGATCGCTGTTTGAGAGTAATGTGCCGGGGGTAAACGAGACGCCGCGAAGAACCTCAGCAAATTTCGCTTGGCGGAGAGTGTAAAAACTCTCGTTCGCGGCCACCGACGGATCGGTATTCGATAACGTGTCTACTATAGCGACCAGGCGATTGGGGTCGGCTCCAGTATCGCCATTCCCGCTAATTGTCGAGGTTATGGCCCAGATGAGTACGTGACCGCCAAGAACGTAGCCGGTTAGGTTGCGCAGACCGTCTGTGGCCGGCGCCCAAGGCAAGTTGCCAACCGGGTTGTTTCCCGCGGGGTAATTCCGGATGGTATAAGGCACGCCAAGGTCAAGTCCGGTCTTCAGCGTGTAGACCATGTTCCAGGTGGATGTCGTCTCATTGAAGACCCATTTCTCAAGTCCGGCTGTGGTTTGTGCAGCGGCGTGAGTATAAAGGTCTGTACCACCGGTGTAACCATCGCCTTCATCGGCCACGTAGAGGGTATCCTTGTTTGCGAACCAGAGACCGAAAGGATAGCTGAGCGGATTGGCACTCTTAGCAAGCGCGGTGGGGAAACCGGTAAGGATACACATATTGCTGGGAAGGCCAGTGGTCTGCAGCTTGGAAGGATCATAGGCCAGTGGCATCGTGGGAAGAGGAGCGCCCGCGACAGGGAGACCTACCCCGTTGGGGCATGCCTTGCCTGTTGTGTCGACGAAATATACAGTGTTAACGCCGTTGCTGCCACTGCCCTTGGTGTAATAGACAACGTTATTGAAGATTGCGATTCCACGGAAATTGTCGTCTTTGCCGATCTTATCGGCCTTGTCCCCAAGCTGGGTTACCGAAAAGCTGGCGAGGGGAGTGGGTTCTCCAGGGTTTTGTGTAGACTCCGGCTGATTCAGTTCAGGGATGAATTGAGAACCTGCGCCCAGAACGATGCCGTTGGGCTGAGGGTTCGAGCCATTGCCGGCATTGCCGGCGGTATAGAAGATGTCTGCCCCGTTGTCATCGTTCAGGATGACGCTGCGGCCATTGTTGCCGCTGTAGGCGTTGGTCTCGGTGAAGGTGAACCTTCCCTGGGAATCAACCCGCGCAACGGCTCTCAGGTAGTTCTCACCGACGGGATTGGTCGGATCGACCGCGGCGGGGGTATTGGAGTTCGAGACGTCGAGGGTGTCGACCGGCGCAACATAGCCCATGAATGTGAGATAGCGGCCATCGGTTGAGAGGTGCAGAGCGATTTCCGATTTAGAACTGAAGCTGGTAACTAGCTGGTCGCTGGAGTCCTTGATTCCCTTTTGCTGGCTGTTGGGAACCTCGATGCTATTGATGGGAAACCCGAAAGGGGTGATCTGATCGAGGTAGATTTTCGAGGTGATGCCGAAGCTCCCGTCGTACTGATCGTTGTTCCACACATAGGGGTAAGTTCCGTCGTTAATAGCTCCGGAGCTGGCGGAGCAGCCGCCAGTGGTCGCAGCGCAGTTCGGCGGAAGAATCGTTCCGACAGAAACGTTCCCGGGGTTGTTGTCATAAACGCTGCGGCTGACAACGAGGTTTCCGGGATAAAGCCGGTTTTGTGGCCGGAAGGATTGATCCTGCGCGGATGCCGCGCAGGTCAACGCGAGAGCTGCTAACGGCAGCAGCACCAGAGACGGTGTAAAGATACGCATTCGTGGCATAGGTCTCCTTGAGTCATGTGCACGCCTAAGATGAGCAGGCATACAGCGGGAAGAGTATTCCCAGAATGTTAGGAGACGGTGAATCGGTACGAAGATCAGACTTGTCCAAATTAGAGCCTGTTGGTTTCCGGTACAGAGTCGGGTGCCCCAGGTTCGCGAAGCTAACCTGGGTCTTTTTCCCCGAATTACAGGCAATCGTTTGCACGGTGGAATCCCACCTCTGCCGCAGAAACCGTAGGATATAGGCCACCCAGCATTTGTGAAAGAGGGGCTGCAAGAACTACAAGCCTCGCCCGTCTGACCGAATAAGCCCGGCTCCTTTACACGCACTGCAATTGGTGCATACGTCGGCAAACAACGAGGAGCATCGATGGCGGGTGAGGAAGATATTGTTGGGGTTGACGAAGAAGAACCTCTCATGCCCGCGGATTCTGGGGAGTACCCTCCGCTCACGTCAATGCTCGATCTGTTCAATTGGTACAAGCGCAATTTGTGTCAACCGGGACTCCGGGATTGTCGAGGCTATCGCGTGTTGTTTCGCGATGAAGATTTCATCCACTTAATCAAGCTTGTGGATCGGTATGGCCGCGAGCCGAAGAACCGCGCCATGGCGATAGCAAATATCAAGTCCGGTCAATTGAAGTTTTTCCATGGGAGTAGGCTTTCGCCCGGCAACTTCTGCTTACAGCGGGCCAAGGACTTGGTATTTGCCAGGAGCCTTCTGGAACATCCCGATATGATCGTGCCGAACTGGCAACCGATTGCTAAGGGAAATCCTGGCGATGCCTATATCCGAAATCTTGGTTCGGAATCGCGCACCCGCTATAGGGTTTTGATTTGTGGGTACGGTGGCAAGAAAAGATTGCCAATCACCATTTTTCCTCGACAACACTTCTCAGAACGGGAGATCTTAATATAATTATGGCCATAAAACGAAGAGACCGCTCAAAGGCGGCCTCTTCTCACCATACTATGTCCCTGGTTTTGGGCTTAGCAGAGATAACCCTGCTTGTTACTCTTTTAAGATGCATCAAAAAGGCCGAAGTTGCAAGGCAAATAGTGACCACGATCGAACATCACCGCCAAAGCGCGTAACCGATTTAGCCGCCGAGCCTGACTCGGGGAGGCTATTCTGCCTCTAAGTTTTTGAAAACAAATCACATACTGACCGGCTCTTTTTCCAGCATCTGGACGTCGAGCGGCCGCGCCTCACAGGCAGTCCAGCTTGGCGTCAACTCTCCTAACAAATTTGGTGCGGAGCGCACCCAGGTTACTTTGGTGTCAATATGTACTATTTTGATTTGCTCGCGCTTCGACCTATCCACTAGGATACGATCAATCTTCCGTCCAATTTCCTCGTAGCGATGGGCCAAGTTTACGATGCCCAAGGTTGAACGATCTCCCGGTTTTCTCTATGGTTCGACTACTGAGACCGGTATGGTGGGTTCTCCTAGTGTCTCCGCTGCTTTCCATCCCCGGTTGCGGCGGCGGTTCAGGAAATACCGGTTCGAGTAAGACACCCGTTCCTCAACCGGACTTCTCAATTTCAGTTCCCGCCTCGATCACCATCACGCCGAACTCCGCGCAGTCGATTTCCATCTCAGTGAGTGGTACAAACGGCTTTTCCAATGCGGTCAGCCTCACTCTTTCCGGTCTGCCGTCCGGTGTCTCGGCATCTCCAGCCGCATTTACACTCACGCCCGCAGCGTCCTCCTCGTCCGGCGTAGACACCAGGGAGAGCGGTTCCGCCTCGTCGTCGCAGACGGTGCAGATCACGGCTGGCCCAAATACCACTGCCGGTCAGCTCAGCATGACGGTCGCAGCGACTTCCGGGTCGATCGCGCACAGCGCCATGACCCCGACCGGCGGAGCGGATTTTGCTTTGACCGTGCCACAACCAACTCTGTCTCTGGCAGCAGGATCGTCGAATACGGTGAGCATTTCGGCGGAGGCTTTCAACAGCTTTGCCGGTCCAGTCAATATCTTGTTGAGTGGGTTGCCTCAGGGGATGACCGCGCTTCCTGCTTCGATTACGGTCATGCCAGGCACGCCGCAGACGGTTACGCTGACGGCAGCGCAAGGTGCGCAATCCGGAAACTCCACCATCCTCTTGCAGGGCGTCTCAGGAAATCTTGAGCACAATCTAGAGCTTTCGCTCGCGGTATCCGCAGCACCGCCGCCGCCGGACTTCAGCGTTTCGGTTACGCCTGCTACGCTTGTCTTGCAGGCCGGTGGGACTGCGCAGCCGTTTACCGTATCTGCCACCGCATTGAATGGTTTTACAGGCACGATAAACGTCAATCTAAGCGGGCTACCAAACGGAGTTGCCGCCACTCCGGCGACGCTGATTCTTAGTCCCGGCAGCTCGCAGCAAATTGCCCTAAATGCGGCTTCGACCACGCCTGGAGGAACGTCGGTTGCCACGGTGGCGGCGACTTCGGGCGCGATTGCACACAGCGCCCAACTGTCGTTAACTGTTCAACCGATTGCGCCGGATTTCAGCTTGTCCATCGATCCTGCCAGCGCCGCTGTGTCCATTGGGGGAGCGGCGCTGCAGATAAGTGTCACGGCAAACGCGGTGGGGGCGTTCACCTCGCCGGTGAGTGTCTCTCTTGCGGGGCTGCCTGGGGGGGTGACTGCGAACCCCTCGGCCCTCACCTTGACGCCGGGCAGCGCGCAAACGATCAGCCTGCAGGCGGCTAGCAGCGCGATTGCGGGAGAGACCTCGGTGACTTTCCAGGGTGCCTCCGCCGGCTTAAGCCATAGCGCCGCTTTGTCTCTGACAGTGGCGGCGCCGTCACCCGACTTTCAGCTCTTTGCCGGCCCGTCGACGCTGAACCTTTCGCCCCTTGTAGATCAACGGTTGACCATTGCGCTCATTCCGCTGAATGGCTTCAACGATGCCGCTACGGTTACGGTTTCCGGATTGCCGGCGGGGGTCACACTCCAGTTTCCCCCGTTGCCACTTTTCGCGGACATCCCGCAGGCGCTTCAGTTGAATGCTTCCGGCGCGACCGCTGGGCAATCGGCGATTACCATCACTGCTACTGCGGGAAGCATCACGCACTCCGCACAGGTGAACCTCACTGTTTACGCGGCAACTCAGGATATTGAAGGGGATGTCCTGCAGCCGAATTTGAACGGGCCAATCGGCCCCGGCCTGCTTCTGGCTCCAGGTACGTTTAGTTTCGCGATTTTTCTAGAAAGTGCGGGCGCCCCAGGTGCTGGCGTGGGTACATCTGTGCAGCTTTCCGGACTTCTTCCTGGGATGAGTTTGGATCAAAGCCAATATACTTTTCCGGCGGACTCCTCGGGGAACCCCGGACCTGCCAGCTTTACCATTACCACTACGCCCAGTGCGGTTGGCGAAACTGGTGTTCTGAAGGCGGTGTTCACAGGCGGCCAAGTCGATCACGAAGTCGACCTGCCAATCCATATCGTTTCTCAACCGTCGATCGTTGCGTATATCGCTCCGATTACCATTCGACAGGGTTCGGCGGCAAGCCTCTTTTATGAAGTAGCGAGCACATCGCAAAATGGCGTGCAACTCTACCTGGGGCCGAATTGGCCGCAGAATTTCTGGCTGAATCCCTACCCGGCGGAACCGAATTTCAAACGGGTAACTTATACGGGAATCCAGGGAAGCGATACCCAGAGCATCTCCGCCGCCGCAAATGCAGCACTCGGAACGATCAGCCTGCCGTTCCAGTTCAGCGTTGACAATACTTCGCAGACGTTCTCAGTGCCGGCGCAGGTAGTTCCATTCACGGACTTCGGTATCGCAGCAACGCCCGCAACGATTGCTTTGAACAGCGGGGCGTCGCAAGCATTCACCGTGAGCGCGTCAGCGGTCAATGACTTTTCCACTCCGGTGAGCGTAAGCCTGAACAATTTACCCAGCGGCTTGCAAGCTTCACCGCAAACCTTCAGCTTGGATCCGGGAAGTTCGCAAAGTGTGACGCTCACGACGGACCAGAGCTATTCGGCGGGAGGCGTGCTGACTGTAGATGCTACTTCAGGGGGTTTCGACCACTCAACGCAGGTTGCCGTTTCTCCGGGATCCTTCACCGGGGATCTGGCGGTTACGGGAAACATGTTTTCCGGGGTGGGCGTAGCTAAGATATATACATCCGGCACCTACGGCCAAGTCACGGCATTGGGTGATCCGAATGCGAATGGAATCTTGGGCTATGTACCATCTCAGCTGGGGAAGGGATCTGTCACCACCACTTGTGGGGGCAACACCAGCGATCAGAATTGCTCGCCAGTCAACATCGCGCTTGTCGACTCGCAAACCCCGAATACGGAGTCAGCGGACACGAACGACTCCGGAACGCTTGTTTTGTCGGCTGATTTTGGCGGCGGCCAGCAGTACGCTATTTTGCCGTTTGATCAAACGCTTCCGGATTTCTCTTTAAACTTCACGCCCACAAGCCTCAGCATACCTTCGGGTGGGATCGCGTCGGTGTCAATCGGTTATACCGCCACGCCGACGATACCCGCGGAGAACGGATACATGCAATACTGCGGACCTCCCTTTTATGAGGGGAAGTACACGGTTGAAAATGAAAATCCGGGTATTTCATATTACTTTAACTTGACGGCCCAAATGCCGCCTTCACTCTTGCCTTACCTGAATTTCTTGGCGCCTCTTGATCCCTGTAACCCACAGTCAATAAATATTCAGGCATCGAATGGGGCTCCCCCAGGCACCTATGTGGTTATGATGTCTTCCCAACTCAATGAATTTTATGAGCCGAATTTTGTAGGAGGCGCGGCGATCAATCCAAGTGCAATTATCAGCGCAGCCCATACCTTCGCGCTTCCAATCACTATCACAGCCGCACCGCCTCCAAGCCAATGAAACAAGTTAGATACTGACTGGCTCTTCTTCCAGCATTTGAAGGTCGAGCGGCGGCTCCTCAAGGCAGTCCAGCTTCGCTATCTCGGTCAATGCGACTTTCAGCGCGGAGCTGGAGCACGGCTCAACCGTCACGACGAAGGGAAGGCGTAGTTTGTCAAAGCCAGGCTTCTGCAAAATCGCATGGATATTGATCTGCTGATCGGCAAGATGACCGGCGATGCGGGCGATGATTCCGGGTCGATCGTCAACCACGAAGCGAATGTAATGGGGCACAATGAAGTCGCAGTCTACCTTGGCTCGCTTGCTGGCAATCGTTACCGGCGAGCCGCCATGGGCAATCGCCAGCACATCGGAAAGGACGGCGACCGCGGTGGGATTGCCACCGGCTCCATGGCCTGAGAAGACTGTCTCCCCGCCATATTGGCCGCCCGAGATCACCATATTTTCCGTGCCGCGCGACCAGTAGAGAGGCGAGCCCCGTGGAACCAGCATCGGCCCGACGGTTGCCATCAGCTCTCCATGGCGAACTTCCGCCCGGGAAATCTGCCGGATGGTGCAATTCAGTTCAGCCGCGTAGGCAAAGTCGATTGCCGCCAGGTCGCGGATGGTACGGCAGGCTATCTCCTCCGGCTGCACCTCCACGCGCAATCCCACCCTGGAGAGGATGACCAGCTTGGCCCGGGCATCGAAGCCGTCGACATCTTCCGTGGGATCGGCCTCGGCGTAGCCGTGGGCTTGCGCCTGCTGCAGCGCGGAATCGAAGCTAAGGCCCGCTTCCATGTTGCTGAGGATGAAATTGCAGGTTCCATTGAGTATCCCACGGAGGGTGAGAATACGATCTCCCGCCAATCCCTGGCGCACTCCGGGGATGACAGGTACACCTCCCGCAACCGCCGCGCCATAAAGAAGCTGGCAGCCGTGCACCCGCGCCAGATCTTCGAGCTCCGGGCCATGAGCCGCGATCAGCTTTTTATTTGCCGTCACAACCGACTTGCCCGCAGCCAAAGACTTTCGTATCCACTCTCCTGCCGGCTCCAGGCCTCCAGCCGCTTCAATAACGATCTCCGGTCCCGCTGCCAGCACATCTTCAAAGCGCTCCGTCCAAAGCACCGAAGAGGGCGCCCACGATACTCGCTTGCGCTCAATTCCGCGATTGAAAATCGAGCACAACTCCACATCTTGCGGCATGCGCTCACATAGTATGCGGGCCAGCGAACTGCCCACCGTACCGAAACCTAAAATGGCAACCTTCACCCGGCGCCCAGCGACTTCACGATTCGTCATTGCAGGCAAACGCATTCTTTCATTCTCTAATACCGATCTGGAACGTTTTTTGAAACGTGATGTAGAGCCGGTTGTGAACTCTTCTAAAAGTGGCGAACCTGTTCTTCCGGAATTGTCTCAGGGCTGGGCCTTGCTGTTTCGCGCTCCAGCGAGCGGCTGACCAGGTCTCGCGAACCCAGGCCCACAGCCAGCGCCAAGCCCAGAACAATGCCGCCGAAGAGGATGCCAAAAGCGAGGTCCACGATCGCCCCGCCAATCTGCAGATGGTCGAGAACCATGGCCATGGTGAGCACGATCACCAGCCACTTTACTCCCTGGCTCAACAAACGCGCGTATTGAAGATTCATATTGACGGCGCCGATCAACACACTGCGCGACAAGAAGCGCGCGATGATGTTGCCCAGGATAAGCAGGACCGCGGCTCCCACGACATTCGGCAGATAGGCGAGAAGCCGCCCGGAGACGAAAGCATCGGAGGATGCTCCAAATGCTTCCAGGCCCACCAGGAACCCCAGCAAAATACCGCACCAGAAGACAATGCGGGTGATCAAGACAGTAGGGGTGTAGGTGGGCGACCACTCCGCGATGGCTTGGGTGCCGTGCGCGAAACGCTCATCGAAGCGCACCGCAACTAAGAATGTCCTTACCAGGCGGGCTAACAGCCAGGCGATCCCCAAAAAGAACAGGATCGCCACGATGAACGCCAGAATCCCGGGAAGCAGCATGGCAATCCGGCTGGTCACCCGGGCCATCGAGTCGTTCAGCGATTGTAGTACTTGGTTCCACATAATCGTTCCTCCTGCTTCAGACCCCGCTGTGATACTTGCAGGCCCTAAGGGTTGAAGCGGTCTGGCCAACGCCACCGCGATAGCAAGTACGGCTTGCCTTCTTCATAGGCGCGGGCCAGTTTCTCTACTCTTTGCTCCGCCTCGTGTACCCGCATGTGACTTACTTCGAGCAGATACGACGCAGCCCATCCCAGATAAAGTGGAGTGAGCGCTCCCAGCAAGTGAGAACGGCTAAGCGTGCGTAGCCGGTGGGCCAAGGCAAAGTCATAAACGATATGAACCCAAAGTTCGTCGGGCATTCGGAACTGCTCCGCGCCCATGCGCGTCATCCGCTTCAACTCCAGCAAAGTGACCGGCGGCAATACGAGACTCCACACCTCCTGCAGATTGCGAAACCCCAGAGTGAAGGTTTCAAACATGGGCCGCACATCCACCGTCGCGCTGTCCGCTGGAGCCGTGGGCAAGGCGCCCAGGGTCTCCACCGGCTGCGAGCCGCGAACGCGCTGCCACACCGCGGCGGTCGCCTCCATCTCAGCGAATAATGGGCCCACGGTTTGCGTCAACAATGTACTCAGGTCGATACCCTCTGTAGCGGTAGGATGGCGGACATCGGTATAGACTTGACAGATTTTGCGGTCGTGCAGCACCGCTTCCGTGGCCGGCCAGAAAAGCGTCTGCGTCTGGGACAAATTTCGCTGCGACGGCTGTTCCAGTTCGGGCAGCAAGCGCGCGGAGACGGCATTATCCGGGGCCAGCGGAAAGCGCACCCGCTTTCCATACAGCGCCCGCGTCAATGGCGCGAGAATCGAGGAATTCAGTAAGCCCTCAAACCTGCCCATGGGATATACCGGCATGGCGAGGTCGCAGCGCCCCTCAAGCACCGGAGATATCAGCTGCATCAGCAGATCGGCTTTGAACATAGCCAGATCGGAAGCGACCACGGCACAGGCGCCGACGCCCAACTCGCGGGCCGTCGCAAAGAGCGCCCGATAGGTTGTAGCAAGCCCCAGGGATGGAATAACCGCTGGATCGCCTTGCAACGTAAAAGGAAGGAAGCGTAGCTCGCTCCCAGTCCCCGCCGGATCGAGATGCACGGATACATCCGTCTCTGTCTCCCGCGCGCCACTGACGCCGGGATAAGCCACTGCGGCGCGCAGGCCGGAAAAGAGAGCGCTCAACGCCTGGCTCAGCCATGGCCGGCATGTGCCGCACAGTCTCGGTAGCCACCGCTCGCAACTCCTCCACATTCACCGCGGTGGGAATCGCGATGAGCAGGTCGGCTGTGCCTGCATCCTGCGCACGTTTTTTGATCTCTTCCGGAATTTCGATTTTCGCCATGTGGATTATCGTCCCATCGGGAGCGCCAGAATTCCCGTCAGCGGAATGCGCACCCAGTTCGGACGGTTATTCAATTCGTACACCAACTCGTAGAGGGCTTTATCGAGCATATAAATCTCCAGAAGCCGCTCAAATTGCGCCGGTTGCGCCGGCAGTACGGAAGCGCCGCTCATCTCCTCGCGATAACGGCGCAAAAATGCCGACGAAGCCGACTGCTCCCATAAGCGCGCCCATGGCTCCAACTGCTCGTAATCTTCCGGACGCCGCGAAGCGTACTTCATCATCGCTGAAAAGGCCGCATAGCTAAAGGATCGCAGCATTCCCGCCACATCTTTCAGCGGCGATTGCTTGGCCCTGCGCTCTTCGAGGGGCCGCGCCGGCTCACCCTCAAAGTCGAGGATAACGAAGTCTCCCTTGGCCCGCAGAACTTGTCCTAAATGATAGTCCCCATGGATACGGGTGCGCAGGGCGTGAATTTCTCCCCCCGCTAACTGGCGCAAACGGTGGAGCACCAAGCGGCGGCGGCTTAAGACCAGGCCTGCCAGTTCTACCGCGTTGTCAGACAGGTGGGAGAGGTTCTCCTTAAGCGCGTCAAACGCTGCGGCGGCGTGTTCGATCAGGTTCTCGCGCAATCGGTCAAGATCCTCAGGGGTCGTCGGCTCGGGAGAAAACGCCGGATCCTCCGTCTTCTGGGCCAGCGCCAGATGCATTTCCGCGGTACGGACCCCCAGCAGTCCCGCTGCCTCAAGGTAAATTCCCAGGTGTTCGCGGGCAAATATCGACTCCTCCGCTTCGCTCATGAAGAGCAGACTGGGCTGCGCTTCCGGCAAGTGTTCCGCAGGAAGGCTCCGCGAAGCGGTCAACTCGTAGTAGCGGTCCAGTTCTTCCAGCGTCCATTGCCATCCATCGCCTTCGTTGGCCACCAATCCCTGGAGCATGGCCACTGTCGAGGTATGCTGCCCTTCGCTCAAGTATTCGATCGAGCCGCCAAATGGGGCGACATTGGTGAAATTGGTCTCCTCTGTAAGATAGCGGCCGATTTCGGTGTCGGGATTGGGGCCAGCCTGCTGGCGGCGGAAAAGTTTCAGGATCAGCTTGTCGCCAAAAATAATCGAAGTGTTGCTCTGCTCCGCGGAGCCAAGCCGCGGAACCAGGGCCTCGTCGCCACGCAGCTTGTCGAAGATTCTGCTCGGAACGCCTTGAATCACTCCTTTGCGCGAGGGCACTTGACCACTTTCGGCGAGCAGGTTTAGCAGCGCCTCGCTCGAGTTATCGCCGAAGAAAGCGTCGTGCAGTACGCCTTCGTCTTCAGGGGAGTCTACTCTGGCAAGCACGGCGCCGGGATAGGCGGCGCGCAGGTCGTCGGATGCCTTGCCAAACATCAATCCGAGCGCCAGCAGATAGCTCTCCGGGTCGCCTGCCGTATAGACAACCTCGACAAAGGCCAGCGCGCTCGAGCCGTCGTTAAACGCGGCCCAATCCTGAATCTTTATAGTTTTGATGGTGCGGGCCTTGCCGCCAAACCATCTCTGGCGGGGCAGAAAGTTGGTAAGCGCCTTCTCTTCGAGTTCCCTCTGGCCATTGCCCTCGAGCACGCTCTTCCAATCGGCCGCTCCGTGGACTTCGATCTCCGGCTCCACCAGGCTCTGAGCGCTCTCGATTCCCACCACCGGCTGCTGTAATTCCAACCACAAGAAACCGTAAGGGCCGAGAGTGAGGGGATAGAACTGCTTGCGGATGGGGGGAAATTGGACATAACCCAGCATCTCCACCACGGCCAACCCTGCGTACTTTTCCAGATCCAATTCCACCGGCTGGGCAAAGCGCGAGAGATTAGCCACGCAGAGCACCCGTTCATTCTCATATTCCCGGATATACGCCAGGACTTTCCGGTTCGTGGGATTGAGAAAGGTCAACGTTCCCCGTCCGAAGACTTGGAACAGCTTGCGCAGGGCAATCATATTGCGCATCCAGCTCAAGAGCGAGGAGGGGTCGCTCTGCTGTGCCTCCACGTTCACCGCTTCGTAACCCCACACAGGATCCATCACTACCGGGCTATACAGCTTTGCTGGAACCGCGCGGGAAAAGCCGGCGTTGCGGTCCGCGCTCCATTGCATCGGCGTGCGCACTCCGTTGCGATCGCCAAGGTAGATATTGTCTCCCATCCCGATCTCATCGCCGTAATAGATAAGCGGCGTACCCGGAAAGGAAAAAAGCAGGCTGTTCAAGAGCTCGATACGGCGGCGGCTGTTATCCACCAGCGGAGCCAGCCGGCGCCGGATGCCGATGTTGATCCGCATTCGCGGATCGGCGCTGTAGGCCAGATACATGTAATCGCGCTCTTCATCGCTGACCATTTCCAAGGTCAGCTCGTCATGATTGCGCAGAAACAACCCCCATTGGCAACTCTCGGGAATATCCGGCGTCTGGGCCATGATGTCGGTGATGGGCAGGCGATCTTCCTGACGCAGCGCCATATAGATACGCGGCATGAGAGGAAAGTGAAACGCCATGTGGCACTCGTCGCCGTCTCCATAATACGGACGCACATCGGTCGGCCACTGGTTGGCCTCAGCCAGCAACATCCGCCCAAAATACTCCCGATCGATCGCCTCGCGAATGTGCTTCATGACCGCGTGCGTCTCGGGCAGGTTCTCGCAGTTAGTCCCGTCGCGCTCCACCAGATATGGGATGGCGTCAATGCGCAGCGCATCCACACCCATATCCAGCCAGTACCTCATAATCTTGATGACCTCTTCGATCACCAGTGGATTGTCATAGTTCAGATCGGGCTGGTGGGAGAAGAAGCGATGCCAATAATATGCCTGCGCCTCCGGGTCCCAAGTCCAGTTGGATTTTTCGGTATCGGTGAAGATAATGCGCGCACCCGGGTACTTCTGATCGGTGTCGCTCCAGACATAATAGTCGCGCTCCGGCGAGCCCTTCGGCGCCCGGCGGGCCCGTTGGAACCATGGATGCTGATCGGAAGTATGATTGATGACCAATTCGATCATCACCTGGAGGCCGCGATTGTGCGCCTGCTCCAGAAACTCCTTGAAATCGGCGATGGTCCCATAGCTGGGATGGACGTTGAGGTAGTCCGAGATATCGTAGCCGTCATCCCGCAGGGGAGAGGGAAAAAATGGCAGCAGCCAGATGCAGGTCACACCCAAGTCCTGCAAGTAATCGAGTTTCTCGGTCAGGCCCTGCAGATCCCCGATACCGTCGTTGTTGCTGTCCATAAAAGCCCGGACGTGCAACTCATAAATGATCGCATCTTTGTACCACAGCGGGTCTGTCGTGCTTCCCGATCGCTTCAATCCTGCCTCCAGGCTCGAGCCCCTATCGCGAATCTAAGCGTAGAGCAATCCGGCGATTGATGTAAGACGGAGAGCGAATCTCGCCCTCGCGATAACTGTGAGATTCCCCTGATCATCGACATCGTTCTCCATTCAGATGCGTTTTCGCACGCGGAAGAGATGTGCGGGAATCTCCCTCGGCCTTAACTCTACATAGTTCCTGGCTCCCTGCCACAGATATTGCCGATCCGCGAGAAGATCGTCGACCTCGAATCGATCGCTCGCATCGAGGCCGAGTACATCCAGATCCAAAGTCACCCAGCCGGACTGCACAAATACGGGATCCAGGTTGACTACTACCAGAATTGCGTTGCTTTCTTCGGTTATCACCCCGTCCGTCTGCTTCCGGCCGCTCGCTCGCTTGGAGTAACAAATGAGTTCGGGGTTGTCGATAGAGTGGAAGTGCAGCCCCCGATTGGTTTGCAGAGCCTTGTTGTCCAGTCGCGCCCGGTTCAACTTGGCGATGAGCGGCTTGAGACTGTCGGGCGCATTTAGATTCCAGCTTTTGATCTCATATTTTTCGGAATTCAGGTACTCTTCACTGCCCGGCTTGATTGGCGTGTTCTCCCCCAATTCGAATGCAGGCCCATAGATCCCGTAGTTTGCCGCGAGCGTGCCGGCTAGCACCAGGCGGCTTTTGAATGCCGGCAAGCCGCCGGCCTTCAGGCTCTCGGCCAGGATGTCGGGCGTATTCGGCCAGAAGTTTGGCCGCAAATACTCCTGCAATGGAGAATCCGTAAGTTGACGCATGTACTCGGTTAACTCTTGCTTGGTGTAGCGCCAGGTGAAATAGGTATAAGACTGAGAAAAGCCAAGTTTCGCCAATCGTTCCATCACCCGCGGGCGGGTGAATGCCTCTGCCAGAAACAGCACTTGCGGGTGTTCAGCTTTGAGTTCGTCGATGACCCATTCCCAGAAAGGAAATGCCTTGGTATGCGGATTATCGACCCGAAAAATGTATACCCCTTTGTCGATCCAGAAGCTGAAGACTCCCTTCAGCTCGTCCCAGAGCTTTATCCAGTCAGACGATTCGAAATCCAGAGGATAGATGTCTTGATACTTCTTGGGAGGGTTTTCCGCGTATTGGATTGTCCCATCCGGCCGCTTCTTGAAAAAATCCGGATGCTCTGTCACCCAAGGGTGATCCGGCGAGGCCTGGAAGGCGACGTCGAGCGCGATCTCCAAGCCCAGTTCCCGGGCGCGTTCGACCAGCAATAGAAAGTCCTCCATGGTGCCTAGCTCGGGAGCGATCGCGGTGTGTCCGCCTTGCTTCGATCCGATGGCCCAGGGACTACCCACGTCTCCGGGAGCGGCTTGGGGAACGTTGTTCTTACCTTTCCGGAAGCTCGTGCCTATGGGAAAGATGGGCGGCAGGTAGAGGACATCGAAGGCCATTTCGGCGACATACTCCAGGCGGGAGGCAACATCGCGCAGCGTGCCGGGCTTGCCTGGAACGCTGGACCAGGAACGAGGAAAAAGCTCATACCATGTCGAAAAGCCCGCTTTTTCCCGGTCCACAACAATGCCGAGTTCCCGTCCGTAGATCGTTTGCAGCGCCAGATCGGGATAGCGCTTGATCGTGTTCTCGATTTGCTGCCCGATCTCGCCTTCGAGCATTGCCATCGCCGCAGCGGAATCCGCCGGGGAATGGCCGCCCACCTGGTAAAGCCGGGCTGCCCACTCTCTCAGTTGAGCCGCATCCTTCTTGCTGGCGGCAAGGGCCGAGTGCTCGAGCAGAAGAGCGCCGGTTTGGAGCGGGATTTCGAGATCCTGCCCGGCTTCAATGCGTTTCTTTAGATCGCTGCGCCAAGTACCATACCGGTCGATTTCGCCTGCGATGGTGTAGAGGTAGCGGCCGATCTGCCAGACACAAAACTCTCCCTGCCAGCGATCGTTTCCTTTTGCCGCCATCTCGATTGTCTTCCAGCCGCTCTCGCCTTCGCGCTTCCAGAGCAGCCGTGCCCGCACCCCGTCGTGTCCATCGGCGAACACATCTGCCTCTACGCGAACCATCTCTCCCACCACCCGCTTGATGGGAAATCGCCCGCAATCCAACTCCGGCTCCACGTTTTCAATGACAACCCGCCTTCGTCCTTCGCCCGGCTTTCCCATGCCTGCCCCTGTGACCCTCTTTTAGGTTTTGAAAACGCTCTTCTTCAAGCTATCCTCCCGGAATAGCCTGCGGCAACCTTCCGCGCCGAATTTGACTACACGAAGGTACGTCGGCCTTGATTGCGACTGTTTGTTTTGTTCCGCGATTCGTAAGATGAGAGTTGTCGTGGTTTTGTGATCGAAATGTCCGGTACTCCATGGAGGGCGGTGAGCCCAACCATTCTCGGAGGAGAGCATAGACGAAAACTACCGGGTTTCAAAACAGATGCGAAATTCAGCTCAGCCGCAGGCAATTGTCGGCTTTCATCAAGACGATCTGGGAGACTGGATCGCCGATCTGGCCTGTGGTCACACCCAGCACGCGCGCCATCGGCCTCCTTGGGAATCACGCCCTTGGGTGACTACGGCGGAGGGCAGATGGCAGCACATCGGCCACGTTCTTTTGTGTGTCCGCTGCGCGGAGCCTTCGGCGGAATAAAAGGGGAGCTTCCGCTTGACAGAATGAGTTTGTCGAACGGCGTCACGCTGCCATCGTCTCCGGTTACAGTTTTTTGAGCGCTATCGATGGAGACGATGCGAACGCCGAGACGGAGCGTAATCCCATGGCGCCGGTACCAGCTCAGCTCGTTCAGAACGATGCCGTCCGCCAATTTTTCTCCCGCGAGCACGGAGGAGAGCAGGGTGCGATTGTAATTCGCATATGTCTCGTCGCCGAAGACGGTGATCTCGAATTTTCGGGCGTGCTTTAGGATCTGCTCAAGGCAACCGATACCCGCCATCCCGTTGCCAACCATGGACCAGCCTCTCCATGCGGCTCACCTCTCCGTTACCGATGTACGAGCCTATGCGAATCCCAGCATCCGATTCTGAAGCTGCAAAACGGAATGCACGGAAACAGAATCGACCTTCCGCCCTGCACGAAGGTGCGGTTCTGGCGCTCGTCGAGGAGCGGTTAAGTTTGTGCTTTCGAGGGGCACTCCGGGGTGCCGGGCAGGACGACATGCCACCAGGCTTCTGGCAAGTCGCTTGGATCACCATACGCGGCATCAGGGCCGCTACAGAGCCTCCGAGCGTCGCGTGCCGCACCAGTTGAGCGGCAACGACATCCAACGACTTAGATGATACTGTCGTTCGCGGTCTAGACGCAAGCAGCAATTGCAGCTTACTGGGCGGCTCTGTTTCTTCCCTATTTATTTCTTCGCCGCCCTTTGTGCAATATCCCAACGATAAACAAATTCCGCATAGCCAAACTGGGCATTTTTGTCCGCCGGATAGATAGTCGAGACCACGCTCTTGCCCCAGGCATGTGCGTAGTAAAAATTGAACGCCACGGTCTTAGTGACCTGCCAATCGGCGCTAACATCGGCAACGGATGCAAACGAAGAACGCCCATTGCCGGCGCGCCCGGTATAGCCAAAAACCTTGTTGTCATAGGCGCCCCGCCCAAATACCACAGGTCCTGGGCCGAGGTCAGTTGCAGCCAGTGCAGGTCGCTACGCAGGGAGAGTTGTTTGATGGGCTTATCCATGATTTGCACGAACTCGTCGCTGCTGTTCATCAAGTTGTAGAAAGGAAAGCGCGCGTAAATACGCGGTGTCGGCAATATCTGGAAGAAGGTATTGTGCTGGTTATCTTTGGCATTGTTGTCGCCGCTCGACTGGAACCATCCTGCCCGCAGCCAGGGAGCGCTGGCTACCTTGGTGAGCTGGTAGCCTCCTTCGACTGCCGCGGCATTCGCGCTATGACTCAACGTTCCCCAGTTCCCATTCTGCAGCACGCCCCAAAACAGAAAATCAAATTGGCCCGGCCCAGCAGGCAGGATGGCAAGCAAGTCACCTCCGTAGCTGCCAATACGGATATTTTTGTGGTCGGCTGCCCGCGCCGCCAAGGCGCGGTTGTCCGTCTTTGTGAGTCCGGTGCGCCCGTCATGGTAACCAATCCCAAAAATGCGCCACAGTACATGTTGATTCAAATCGGACTTACTGAAGGCAAGGTATTGAAAGTCGACGTTCAGCTCGGGGTTGCCGTTCATGTTGAAGACGCCTTGATCAGACCGCCCAGCCGCGGCCGTCAAGTCCCAACCGCCGGCCCCATAGTGTCCGTCGACGCCATCGAAGCTACGCTGGGCATTTGAAAATGCAAAATTGCCAACCAATCGGTTTGCGACTCGGTTAGTTTGCAACCAGGCGAGTGTTGCATTCTTGGGCTTGGTCTCTTGACCCTCGACAAACTCAAATCGGCCGACCCGGAGGTTTTTGTCAGCGCTATCGAAGTGGTATCGTAAAAAACCCTGCTTCAGGAAGGCAGCAGCAGGATACGGGTTACTACCGCCTGATGCATAATATGTCCCGCCGAGCCCCAGTTGTCCCTGGACGGTAACGGGCGAAATCGCATCCTTGGGCAAACCAAGGACTGACGGTTGCGAAAGCTCCAATTGCCAATCCCAGCGCTGGACGCGCTGCGCAACGCCCAGCCGCAGTAGAGACTCGACATATCCATAGGTTTCAGATTCAGGTGGAGCGGCAAACCACTGCCATGCGTCCGCGCGTGTACGGTCGTAGACTGAAATGCTCACGGGAAGATTCGGAGCCGATTGCGCGTTCAAAAGAACGGGAGCGGCGATGAAAAAAAACAACAAGTAGAATACGGCACGTTTCATATGCGTCTGTCCTCAACAAAAATGGAAATCGTCCGTGTCGCGAGCAGTGCGTTCGTGTATTGGAGAAATTAGCAATTTTAGACATGCAAGGCATGAATTGCTCAGGCAATGAGCGGGAGGATTCTCAAGGGCGCTTCTGAATGACACTTCCGGGTGTCACCAGTGCTACCGTGTAATAGCTGTAACACAGCTCATCCACGCGAACATCAACCTTTCGGATGAGAGCTTCTAACTCCGGCAGCCTGGAGTTTGTACTATTTGCAAGAGTTGAAGCCGCGCTGGCACGCTGCTTTTGGCATAGCCACGCTACCGGTCGCATGCGTTCTCATTGCTTTCGCATTACTCGCCAAAGACAGCCCGCGCCAGGCCAAGCCCCCGGTATGGAGCGACTACTCCCAGTTACTCCACCAGGCGGACACGTTCCAGCTTTGCTTTCTCTACAGCCTCACTTTCGGAGGATTCGTTGGTCTAACCAGCTTTCTTACCCTCTTCTTTCGATATCAATACCATCTCAGCAAGGTGCAGGCAGGCGACTTCACGACCATTGCCGTTGTCGCCGGAAGCTTTCTCCGGCCGCTGGGCGGATGGCTCTCGGACAAGTGGGGCGGATACCGCCTGCTGCTCCTCTTGTTTAGCCTGATCGCGATTTGTCTTGGAGCCATCAGCACGCTACCAAGTGCAACATTGGTGCTGGCGCTCTTCTTCCTTTCCATGGGCATGCTGGGAATGGGCAGCGGCGCGGTTTTCCAATTAGCGCCTCTACGTTTCCCGCGCGAGATCGGCATCGCGACCGGAGTCATTGGCGCAGCCGGAGGACTTGGCGGTTTCTTCTTGCCCTCGGGTCTGGGCGTAATTCGGGGTCTGACCGGAAGCTACGGCGCCGGCCTCTTCATCTTTGCTGCAATCTTTGCCGCTGGAGTTATATGCCTCTGTGAATTCGGCATGCATTGGCGTAGGCGTTGGCCGCAGAGCGCGATCGAGCGTGCTGGCGTATTTGCCTATCGGGGCCGCCGAGCCAATCCTGTCGCCATTCTGCCTCAGCCGGATCAGCCGCTTGATTTCTGACGCGCGGAAGAATCTCGCTTCTGCTTGACCAATTGGTGCGCGACCTGAGCCGCTTCATTGACCAGAAAACCCATCTTGGGATGGGAGGGCTCGAAGTCGGGAACAATGCCAAGGCGATGCAGTTCCTCGGAGGTGGTGGGACCTATGGAGAGAATAATAGTCGATCGCAGACCCTCGGCCAGCTTATCTTCATAGCCCATCTCTCCGGCGATTTTGAAAAGATGATCGGCCTGCGCCGCGTTCATGAACAACACGAGGTCGATCCGGCCCTCCGCGATGGCGAGGACGGCTTCCCGCAAGGGTTCGAGGTCGTCCGGCAGCGCCCATTGGTACACCGGAACGCGTGAGACAATTGCGCCGCGTCCGGTGAGAGCCGTTACCAACTCCGGGCTTGGAGCGCCATATTCGACGAGAGCGGCGCATAAACCTTCAAGGTTTACACCTGGCTCACTTTCAAGCGCCGCCATGAGCTCTCGCCAGGTGAAGGGATCGGAGGCCGCGGCAGCGACCGGGACTTGGATCTCTCGCAGAGCGGAGAGAGGCTTGGGACCCCGCGCGGCGACCTTGACCCGGCGCAGCGCGTCCAGAAAGGCTTCGCGATCGTATTGCTTTTCCACGATGCCGGCCAGCGCACGAACTCCCACCCCGGTGAGAAAAATAACCAGATCGAACTCGCCTCGGATCAGAGCCGCGGCAAAATCGAGAGCGGGACGGTTCGACTCGAGAGGGACCTCCTTCAGCGCCGGCGCCAACACCGCCTCGCCGCCCTGGTTGCGAATCAGCGCCGCTATCTCTTTGGGCCGCCGGGTCTCCAGTGCAAGCACGCGTAATCCCTGAAAGCCTATCTCTGGCATCTCGATATTCACGACCCCCTCACGATTCTAGAGCGGTTCTCCTTCTGATGTATCCTCACCCAGAACACACAGGGTCTCCATTTCTTAAGGAAATGGAGACTTGAGTCGTTTGGCTTCGGTACACACCTGAAGGAGAACCGCTCTAGGCGAAGCCAACCTGGGTTAGTCCCGGCATCTTTTATAATTCGGTCAGCCATGAGCGTGACGCTGCTTTCCGCCATCGAACAGCTCGCGCTTCTCGAACAGCGCAAGATCTCTCCTATCGAACTGGCCGAGGAACACATCCGCCAGATACAACGGCTCAATCCGGCGCTGAATGCCATCGTAGATTTTGATCCCGAACGAATTCGCTCGCAGGCTCGACAGACGACTCGCGGGCCTCTCGCCGGCCTGCCGGTAACAGTGAAGGCATCGATTGCCGTGCAGGGCTATCTATGCGAGCTTGGCGCTACGCTGCATCGCGGTTTCCGCCCGAAGGAAGACGCTGAAGCGGTGGCGCGCCTGCGAGCCGCGGGCGTGACCCTACTGGGAACCACGAACTGTCCCGAATTCCTCATGGCCTATGAGACCGACAACCTGCTCTACGGAAGGACCAGCAATCCTTGGAGCCTGGACCATTCGGCCGGAGGATCGAGCGGCGGCGAGGCGGCCGCGATTGCCACTGGGATGTCCGCGCTTGGCCTAGGCAGCGACAGCGGGGGCTCGGTGCGCGAACCGGCACATTTTTGCGGCATCTGCTCGTTGAAGCCTACGCCCGGACGGGTACCCGGGCGGGGCCACATCCCGCCTTGTGTGGGACCTTTTTCGGTCCTCGGCGCAGTCGGACCCATGGGACGCACAATATCGGACGTTGAGCTTCTTTTTCGGGCATTGTCGGATCACGATCCGCTGGACCCAACCAGTCCGCCGGTAACCCATCGGGCAATCTCGCTTGACGACGCAAAGCGGATTCCTATCGGCTGGTTTGAAGACGACGGCCTGATTCCGGTAACTCCGGAGACGCGACAGACGGTGCGTGACGCCGTTCAATCGCTTTCTAAACAGGGATTCAAGCTCCAGCCTTTTCGTCCACCATCTCTTGAGGCCGCGCGCAAGCTGTGGCACACATTCTTCGTGCGCTGTGGCGCCATGTTCCTCAAGCCCATGATTCAGGGACACGAAGAGCGCTTGAGTCCCGTTTTCCACGATTTTCTGGCCACGGCTGGCCTCCAGCCGCCCTTGACGGCTGATTCCCTGCTGCAAGCTTGGGCGGAGTGCGACGTGGTTCGAGGAAGGCTGCTGGCTGAACTCAAAGACTATCCCATGCTCCTTTGTCCGGCCTGCGCCGTCCCCGCCTTCCGGCACGGCGAACGCGAATGGCTGATCGAGGGCAGCAGAGTCAACTACTGGGATGCCATGCGCTATACGCAGTGGTTCAATCTGCTCGGGTCGCCCGCGGCCGTCGTACCGATCGCAAGCTCGATGGATGGGCTGCCCATCGGAGTGCAGATCGCCGGCCGTCCTTTTGCGGATGAGGCCGTGCTGACAATTGCCGCCGCCGTCGAGCGAGACTTCGGATATAGGGTTCCGCCGATCGCAAGCATTCAAACCAAGGTCTGAAATCAGGGCCTGAATTTCCAGCGAGCAGATTTCCTCCGTGGCTGTTTCGCCCCTGCTGGAATATGCATCCCAACTTCAGAGAGGAGCAGGATATGGCTAGCAATCGCGGTGTGGTTTATCTTGGACCGGGCAAAGTCGAGGTGCAGTCTATCGCCTATCCGGTTATGAAAAATCCTGCGGGAAAGGAAATTCATCATGGCGTAATCGTCAAAGTGGTTTCGACCAACATCTGCGGCTCGGACCAGCACATGGTCCGCGGCCGCACCACGGCCCCGAAGGGCATAGTCCTGGGTCACGAGATTACCGGCGAGATTATCGAAAAAGGCAAGGATGTCGAAATGCTCGACATTGGCGACCTCGTAACGGTGCCGTTCAATGTGGCCTGCGGCAGATGCCGAGCGTGCCGCGCAGGCGATACCGGAGTGTGCCTCACGGTGAATCCTGGCCGGGCCGGAGGAGCATATGGATACGTCGATATGGGCGGCTGGGTGGGCGGCCAAGCGGATTACGTGATGGTTCCCTATGCCGATTTCAACCTGATTAAGTTCCCCGACAAAGCGCAGGCGATGGCAAAGATCAGAGATCTCACCATGCTTTCCGACATTCTCCCTACCGGCTTTCACGGAGCGGTCACGGCAGGAGTTGGTGTCGGCTCAACTGTATATATCGCGGGCGCCGGTCCAGTCGGCTTAGCCGCAGCCGCTGCGGCGCAGATTCTGGGAGCTGCCGTCGTCCTCATCGGCGACATGAATAAGGATCGCCTTGCCCATGCCAAGTCTGTCGGGTTTGAGCCGATTGATCTGAGCAAGAGCGATAAGCTGGGGGATCTCATCGCAGCCGTGCTTGGGGTTCCAGAAGTAGACGCCGCAATCGATGCGGTAGGGTTCGAGGCGCGGGGACACGGCACAGCCTCAGGAACCGAGGCGCCCGCAACAGTCCTGAATGCTTTAATGACCATCACCCGCCCCGCCGGGTCGATCGGAATTCCCGGTCTTTATGTCACCGAGGATCCCGGCGCGAAAGACGAGGCTGGGAAGTCGGGCAACTTGCGCTTGCGACTTGGCGAGGGCTGGTCTAAATCTCATCGCTTCGCCACCGGTCAAACCCCCGTACTTCGCTATAACCGGCAGCTCATGCAGGCGATCCTCCATGACCGGCTGCCCATCGCTAAGATTGTGAATGCAACGGTGATCAAGCTGGAGGATGCGCCCACGGGCTACAAGGATTTCGATTCGGGCGTAGCCAAGAAGTTTGTGCTCGATCCTCACCAACTCCTTAAGGCTGCTTAGCCAGGCGGCCTCCCAGGAACGAACCCTAATTTGGAGGAATTGTGATTCATCTTGAAGACGCTCGCAGGGTTATTGCCGCCGCGGAGAAGAAGGCTGCGCAGATAGGTCAACCCATGAACATCGCCGTTGCTGACGGCGGCGGAAACTTAGTCGCCCACGTGCGCATGGATGGCGCATGGATTGGCAGCATCGATATTTCGATTAACAAGGCCTACACTGCGCGGGCTTTCGACATCTCGACCAAGGATCTCAGCGACACATTCGCAGTCAGGGGGTCAATTCTTCGGCATCCATGCTTCGAATGGCGGAAGGATCATGATCTTCGCTGGAGGCATCCCACTCAAAAAAGATGGCAAGGTGGTGGGCGCAATCGGTGTGAGCGGCGGCATGGGAGCACAGGACCAAGCCGTAGCGGAGGCGGGCGCCGCCGCGTATTAGAGCGTTAGAAGATCCAGACCCCTCCACCAATCCAGGGTGCCCCATATCTGGCGCGCTCTTCGCGCCAGATGTCGGAAGCCACAACCCTCGGCGGCGGGACGGGCTTCTTTTGAGAGCAGAGTACGGCTGGTAAGTCGGGGAGTCCCGCAGGGTGCCAGCGCATACTTCTCGCCTTCTCTCCGCAAGCAACCCGCGGCTAGGTAACCAGGCAGGGGCGCTTGGGATTGAACTTCCACCCTGGAACCAGAAACTCCATCGCTCTTCGGTCGTCACGGTTGCCGATGCCGATCTTCTTATAGAGTCGATGCGCCTGCTCGATCCGCTCCATGTCAATTTCGATGCCAAGTCCCGCATGTTCGGGAACGGTAATCTTACCGCCTGCGATCTGCAGCGGCGCTTTGGTCAGGCGTTGGCCATCCTGCCAGATCCAATGCGTATCGATGGCGGTTACCTTGCCGGGCGCCGCGGCCGCGGCCTGGGTAAACATAGCCAGCGAGATATCGAAGTGATTGTTCGAATGCGATCCCCAGGTCAGTCCCCATTCACGGCAGAACTGAGCTACGCGCACCGATCCCTGCATGGTCCAGAAATGCGGATCGGCCAGGGGGATATCGATCGCGTTGAGCTGGGCGGCGTGCTTCAGTTCCCGCCAATTGGTGGCGACCATATTGGTTGCTGTAGGCAGCCTGGTGGCCTGACGAAATTCCGCCATGATTTCCCTGCCGGAATAGCCGCGCTCCGCTCCACAGGGATCTTCGGCATAAGCAAGAACGTGATGCTTGTTACGGCAAAGGTCAATTGCCTCGTCCAGAGACCAGGCGCCATTCGGATCGAGGGTGATCCGGGCACGGGGGAACTTCTCCGCAAGAGCCGTGACCGCCTCCATCTCCGCCGCCCCCGCCAGCACTCCGCCTTTCAACTTGAAATCGTTGAAGCCGTAGCGTGCCTGCGCTGCTTCCGCCAGGCGCAGCACGGCCTCTGTGGTGAGGGCCGCCTCGTCTCTCAAGCGCAGCCAATCGTCGGTAGTCCCTTCTGTTCCACTGCGGTAGGGTAGATTGGTTTTCTTTCTATCGCCCACAAAGAACAAGTAGCCGAGCACCTCGACACTCGATCTCTGCTGTCCCTCGCCTAGTAAAGATGCTACGGAGACGTCTAGAAATTGCCCCATCAGGTCGAGGAGCGCGCTCTCGACCGCAGTGATTGCATGAACCGTAGTCCGCAGATCGAAGGTTTCAACTCCGCGGGATTCAAGTTGGCGGCCTTGCGCGTCCCGCTCGGCAAATCGCTCCTGCACACGGTTCAGGATCTCATTCCGCAGGGCAAGCGATTGACCTAGAACCAGAGGCTGAGCTTCTTCCAGGATCCGGCGAATCCCCTCGCCGCCCGGAACCTCTCCCGCTCCCGTATGGCCGGCGTTGTCGGTGAGCAGAACAACATTCCGGGTAAAGAAGGGAGCATGGGCTCCGCTCAGGTTCAGCAACATGCTGTCATATCCGGCCACCGGAATCACACGCATACCGCTGACGATGGGACACTGCTCGCGCGCCATGCTCATCCTTTCACCAAAATCAACCGGCGGACTCGGCCAGAGGCAGCTTCAGTTCAACTCGCTTGATCTCGCCCACAATCGGCAGATAGGCCACAATGGCAAGCAGCGCCGTCGCCCCAACAAAGATAAGTACATCGTCAAATGAACCTGTTTCCTTGACCAGATACCCGATAATAATCGGGGTTGTTATTCCGGCCAGGTTGCCGATAAGGTTAAACAGCCCTCCGTTCAAGCCGACCATTCCCTTCGGCGAAGTGTCGGAAATCACCGTCCACCCTAACGCTCCAATGCCCTTGCCAAAGAAGGATAGCGACATCAGGAACAGCATAACGCCTTGCGCCCGGGCATAATTGCATCCAATCATGGTCACTGACAACAACATTCCAGCCACGATGGGCGCCTTTCTGGCAAAGGTAAGAGAGTGCCCCGCGCGCAGCAGACGATCGGATATTACTCCGCCGAGAATGCCTCCCGTGCCACCGCAGAGAGCAGGTACAGCGGCGGCAAACCCGACTTTCACAATGGACATGTGTCTGGCCTGCGCAAGATAAATAGGGAACCATGTAAGAAAGAACCAGGTCAACGTCGTAATGCAATACTGGCCGAGATAGATTCCGACCAGCATGCGATGGCTTAACAACTCCTTGACTGCGGACCAGGTAAGCAGATTGCCCTTTTTCTTCCCGGTGTTTCCCCGGTCGGTGTTGACCAGTCCGCCGCCCTGCTCGATGTAGTCGACCTCGGCGCTCGAGATGCGTGGGTGATCCTTGACACCATAGATGGTCTTGAACCATAGCAAGGTGAAGACGAAGCCCAAAGCTCCCATGAACCAGAAACCGCTCTTCCAGCCGGCCGCATGAATGATCCATCCCAAAATAGGGGCAAAGACCATCAGGGCGAAATACTGCGATGAGTTGAAGATCGCGGAAGCGCGCCCCCGCTCCGAGGTGGGAAACCAGGCAGCTACAATCCGGCCATTACCAGGAAACACCGGGGCTTGGGCAAAGCCCGAGACCAGCCTCAGGATAAAGATCGCGGTAAATGCGAGAGACGCGGTTAGATACCCGGCGAATCCCGTAAGGAACGCGGATACCGACCAGATTATGATGCTGATCCCGTAAACCCGCTTCGATCCGAAGCGATCGAGCAGACCGCCGGAAGGCAGCTGTCCAAGCACATAGGCCCAACTGAATCCGGAAAACAGGTAGCCGAGTTTCACCGCGTTCAGGGCGATGTCCTTGGACATTGCCGTTCCCGCGATGGAAAGCGCCACTCTGTCTCCATAGCTGAAGCAGCTAACAGCGAAGAGTATGGAGATAATCAGGTAACGAACATGCGTCTGCTTGGTATCGAGCATCGGGGATGAGTCCAATTTCATCAGGAGCGCCCCGCGATGAGCTTGGTCAATTCCTCTAACTCGTGTTGATCGAGATCTGTAAGTGGTGAACGTACTGGCCCCGCCGGACGCCCGACTGCTTTCATACCGGCTTTAACAATCGAGACAGCGTACCCCTTTCGCCGATTGCGGATTTGAATGTAGGGCAGCACGAACTCGCGCAGCTGGGTGAAAACGGCCTCACGGTCGCGTGCCCGCACCGCGGCATAAAACTCCAGGGCGAAGTTTGGCATGAAGTTAAAAATTGCCGAGGAGTAGGTTGTGACGCCCATTTCCAAATAGGGCAACGCAAAGGTCTCCGCCGTGGGCAGCCCGCCAACATAGGTCAACCGGTCCCCCATCCTGGCATAAATTCGCGTCATCCTCTCAATGTCTCCAACCCCATCCTTAAACCCAACGAGGTTCGGACAGCGATCGCACAAGCGCGCGAGCGTCACCTCGTCGATGACTTGGTTGTCGCGGTTGTAGAAGATCACCCCAAGTTTCGTCGAGGCGCATATCGCCTCGGTGTGCGCAGCTAGCCCTTTCTGCTCCGAGTTCATGAGATAGGGAGGCAAAAGCAGGATGCCGTCCGCACCCGCCTTCTCGGCAGATTTGGCAAACTGCTTCGCCATGGCCGTGCCATAACCGCAACCCGCCAGAACAGGCACGCGATGCGCGGTTTCAGCAACAGCGGCTTGGATTACCGAGGAAAATTCATCAGGAGCGAGGGAAAAAAATTCACCGGTCCCCCCGGCGGCAAACAGGCCAGCCGGCTTGTGCCCGAGCAGCCAGGCGATATGTTCCCGATAGGCGCCCGGCTCGAAATCATAGTTCTTAGAAAAGTGCGTGACAGGAAAAGAAAGAAGACCTTCGCCGATCTTTTTTGCCATCTCCCCGGGATCCATCAGCCTCATAGCTTGCCCTCTCGTTGTATGTTCGTACACGTAGCGTTGGCCCTGCGTCTAGCTGGACCACTTGAATAACTTCAGCGCATTCTTCCCCCGGATCTTCTCGCGGTCGTCTTGGCTTACAAAGTCGAACATCGCATCGAATAGCGCCACCTGCTTGTCGAAGCTCGCCCGGTCATGCCCGAAGTATCCCCAGATCATTCGATCCGGTCCGAATGCATCGTATATCCTCTGCACCGTGGGTTTGAGGGAAGGGCTGTTTACGTTTGAATATTTCATATAGACGCGAGGCAGCTTGGCGAGATTTAGAACGCCCTCCAAATCGACGGACGTCCCCTCCTGCACACGGCCCAGATGGTCCAGAATGACCGGCGTCTCCCTGAACTGCTCCGCCAACACACCGATCTGCGGAGCATAGTAGGGAAGGAAATGCATCTGAATCGCCAGCCCTAGCTCGTGGACGCGGCGCCAGGTAACCTTCATCTCGGGGGAACGCAGATCGCGGTCTTTGATCGGACCTTTCGTCAGCGGAGGAGTCCCCGGCTTGCGCACCTCGTGAATGCGCAGCGCGACTATGCGGCCTGGATTGGTCCTAACCAGCGCCGAGATCCGGTCCGGCGTGTCACGCGCAAGAGGATCAAAGAGACAGGTCCCCTTGAAAAAATTTGGAGAAGGCTCGTGCGCGAAACAGTATTCGAGATAGCGGTGATCGTCCTGATAGGGCTCGGGCTGCACCAGCACCGCATGATCGATTCCCACTGAGAGAGCGAAGCGGACGTACTCCTCCAGCGGCAGAGGCGCCGGCCGGTACGGAGCGTCGGGCGCAAACGGAAACCGCTTCGGGTCATCGGAAAATAGATGGACATGGCTGTCCACGATCGGCCCTCGGAGCCGTCCGGCGCCTAACGCGTGGAGCGAGGCTGCCATTCCGGCGAGTCCGGCGATTAATTCGCGGCGGGTCAGGGTCGAACCCCCCCGGCTGAAGCAAGCACCAGCTAGCACATGGAATCCACAGACTGGATTAGCGCGCGAATATAGCCATAGCAAAATGCGAACGATTGCAGACCATGTGGATCGTCGAGCGCCAGCGGGACGTGATCCGGCATGAGCATATAAGGATAGCCGACTTCCTTGTACACCTGAATCGCTTTGACGAAATTGACGTCCCCCTCGTCCGGATACACTTCGATAAAGTCGTTGCGATGACCCCGAATGTTGCGGAAGTGCACGTTGAAGATCTTCTTGCGAGAACCGAAATAGCGAATGACGTCGAAGATCTCGACGCCCGGATTTTGCAGCATTTCAGAGACCGTACCCTGGCAGAAATTCAGCCCGTGGTAAGGACTCTCCTGGATGGTGATGAACTTCTTCAGTCCATCGACCGTGCCCAGCACGCGATCCACTCCCTGATACCCTTCCGGTGGCACACCTGGATCCTGAGGATGACAGGCCATGCGGATCTTGTATTCGTTCGCCACCGGGATCACGTGATCAAGGAAGTACGTAATCCGCTCCCAAAACATGTCGGCGTCGACGTGCCCGGCCTTGGTGAGCGGGGTGGCAGGGTGTGCTTCGGAGAGTTTCCATGTGCTGTACTGCGCATCGCCACGGCCAGGCGTGCGGCCGGTGCGGAGCACACCCAGGATGCTCATGTTGTATTTGATCGCTGGGACGCCGGCCTGAGCGCAATTCTTGATCAAGGTCTGCATGGATTCGATGTCCCGATCGCGCTCCGGGCTTTGGGCCAGCATGATCGACGGATGCTTTTCCCGGTCGATGTAGCTCGAAGTGAGAAACGGTGGGCCTAGGCAATCGACGCTGATACCGTTGCTCCTGGCAAGATCCACCATGCGGTTAAGCTCGTCGACGGTGGCGTAGATACGGTCTCCTTCGATCTCCGGATAGCCGCAGATATGGCGGACGCTATAGCGAGCCAGGTATTTCAGATGAGTATCGTTGGTAGGGCTGGTCTGGTCTCCAAGCTTCATGAGCGCGCGCCGGGGTGAAGCATCGGCCGCCGCGCGATCCGGACTGAAGCCGCGGGCCAGGAGCAATCCTGCTCCGCCGGTGGAAAGGAACTGCCTGCGATCCATGATTATCCCTCGTTCGATCCAATTCGTATTGCGGGCTCGCAAAGGAAGTAAAGCCTCTCCCTCTTCAGGGACGTTTTGCGTCCAAAGCTTTGGCCGAAGAAGAATATAGCCTAAGACTGATCTTCTTGTGAACTATAGTTTGGATTGATTGATGCCGAAGACGCATCGGTATAGCGTTTTTCAACCGCTTCATTGCTCTTGAGCGCTCACGATGGCCCGAATCCTCCCAATGTCACACGCACGAGCGGCCACCGGTCTCATAGAGTAGTTCCGGGAGCGGGCCCCGGGGTAGGCTAGGCCGCCCGCCCGGGATTGCGATGAGAAGACGGAAAGACCAAAGCATGACTAAAAGCAACAACAGCTCAGTGGCGCCGCAAGGAGCCAGCGATCCTGAGCTGTCGATCCATCTTGCCACATTCGATCAGTACCGCAGCCTCCTATTTTCGATAGCGTACCGAATGCTGGGCAGCGTAGCGGACGCGGAAGATATGCTACAGGAGGCGTTCATCCGCTGGCAGCAGTCCGGCGAGAAGGACATACGCTCGCCCCGCGCCTTCCTGGTGACCGTCATCAGCCGGCTTTGCATCAACCACCTGCAATCGGCTCGCGTACAACGTGAAGAATACGTCGGACAATGGCTGCCTGAACCGATCGTCACCGGTCCCGCAGGCGATCCGTTCGGCATCATCCGGGTGGACGAATCGCTTTCGATGGCATTCCTGGTGCTGCTCGAACGCCTTACACCGGTTGAGCGGGCAGTATTCCTCCTTCGCGAAGTCTTTGAGTATTCGTATTCGGAGATTGCATCTGTTCTTGGGCAGAGTGAAGTCAACTGCCGGCAAATCCTTCGGCGCGCGCGGCAGCATGTGAGCGCGATGCGGCCCCGCTTCAAGGCAGTGGGACACAAGCGAGACGATCTGCTGGAGAGCTTCCTCGAAGCTACCGGAACCGGTGAGATGGATAGACTGGTCGATCTCCTGTCTAAGGACGTTGTTCTGCGCTCTGACGGCGGCGGTAAAGCGATCGGGGTGCCCAACGAAATTCATGGGCCCGCCAATGTCGCCCGCGGCGTCTTTGGTGGCCTGAAACGCTTCGTGCCGAAGACTCTGATCAGAAGGCGGGTGGAAATCAATGGGAAGCCGGGACTGGTGAACTACCTCGATGGGAAACCGCATTCCGTACTCACGATTGATGTCGAGGGGGACAAGATTCGTGCGATCTATGTGATCACCAATCCGGAAAAGCTGACTCACTTGCCGGAGCTGAGGGAACGATGAGATTTGTAATTCTAGGGGCTACAGGCGGCACGGGGCTGGAACTGATTCGGAGCTCTCTCACCCACGGTCATACGGTCACTGTTTTCGTCCGATCGCCCGGACGATTGAGCGAGTTCGAAGATCGAATCAATATCGTACAAGGTGATTTGCTCAACCGGAAGGATCTAACGCAAGTCCTGCGGGGCCATGACGCGGTCTTATCGGCTTTTGGCCCCAGACTGCCGATCGCGAAATCGGACGCTCATCTTCTCGAGCATTTTGCAGCCGCGCTAACCGGCGCCATGCAGGATGCAAACGTGCGCCGCGCCGTGGTCATATCCACCGCTTTTCTCTTCAAGGACTCTATCATCCCGCCAACCTATCTCTTCGGACAGCTGCTCTTTCCCAGCGTGGTGAAAGATTCGGCTGCGTTAGAGCATATCTTTCAGGAGAGTTCGCTCGACTGGACGATCGTTCGCCCACCTCAACTGACCGACAACCCTCCCACGGGGAGGTACAGGGTACGCATCGGCCATCTTCCTCGCTTTGGCTTCAAGATTTCAAGAGCGGACGTGGCCGACAATTTTGTGAAGGCCGCAACGCAAGATTCGCTGATTCGGAAGATCGTGGGAGTGAGTAATTGATCGTTCAGTTTGTTGTTAATATCCGCCTATCTGCAGGGGTTGGGAATCCGTGACTTTGGGTTTATGCAAAATCGCCGATGCGCGTTTCGAAGGTGGTCGACGCTGGAAACGCGCTAAACCCTGATATCGCCTTTTGACTAGCGAAGAGTTCGTGAAAGGCGGTCTTTCGTCACAGCGCAAGACAATCGGTTCTCTGAGACGGTACCTCAACCCAACTACGCGTCGCCTAAGTTTGGTTTTCGGAGAGCGATAGATCCGGCTAATTCTTGGGGTCTAAAGCCACCCTCATCCTTAAGCATTAAACCAAATTCGATGCGGTATCTACCCTTGAAGACTCATAGATTCTTCTCAACGGCAAACGGCAAAATTCTTATCGTAAGTTTGCATCGATGGTGATAGCCGTCTCGTCTAAAACGGGAACGAGAAAGTCTCCGAAGCGCAAGGCGTGACGTTAATCCAAGCATCTTCTCCAGCCGTCCAAACGCGATGGCGGGTGAATGGCGGGTGAGGAATGCACCCATGATGAGATTGAAGCTATTTTTCTTTGCAGTTTCGATCTGTTTCGGGACCGGGTTAACGGCGCCGGGCCAGGATTTGGTTGCGCCTCAACCGCAGCCGGGACACATCAGCGGAACTGTAACCGACGTGGGCGGCGCGCTCATTCCAGGCGCGACCGCTGCTCTTGAAGGACCCAGGCAGCAGGATACTCGCTCAGTCGTGGCGAACGACAACGCAGTCTTTGAATTCGACAACGTCCAGGCAGGAGTTCCTTATCATGTGACGGTGAGCGCCCAGGGCTTCGCAGACTGGAGATCCGACACCCTGGTCCTCACGCCCGGCCAGGTCTCACACCTCACCGATATCAAGCTCAGGCTGCAAGGCGAAAACGCTTCGGTCATTGTGACAGCCTCGCGCGCAGAGATAGCCGCCGCGCAGGTAAAAATGGAGGAGCAACAGCGGGTCTTTGGTTTTATCCCCAATTTCTATACGGTCTACGACCATAATGCCGTGCCGCTCACCGCTAAGTTGAAATTTGAGTTGGCATTGAAAATTTCTATCGATCCGATCACCTTTGCCGGCACAAGTTTTCTTGCCGCCTCCAATCAAGCCAGCGACTACCCCAAGTACGTTCAAGGAATGAAGGGTTACGGGCAGCGATTTGGAGCTGTCTATACCAATGACCTCACGGACATCATGATTGGTGGAGCGATTTTGCCCGCTATCCTGCACCAGGATCCGCGCTACTTCTATCAGGGCACGGGCACAACGAAATCCCGCCTGCGGCATGCGCTTTCGAGCCCTATCATCTGCAAGGGGGACAACGGCCGCTGGCAGCCGAACATTTCCAGCCTCGGCGGCTACCTGGCCTCGGGCGCCATTGCGAATGCCTATTACCCGCAGCCGAATCGCGGCGCGGGATTGGTGTTAAGCACTTTTGCTGTGGACTTCAGCGCCAATGTAGCCAACGGCATCATCCAGGAATTCGTTCTGCGCAAATTCACACCGAGCGTTAAGAATCAGAACTGAGGCATGAGCGTGGGGGTACCGGACGGCCATCGACGGCGCTTCGACTGCACTGAACCTGCTTGTACTGCCAGCCCTGGCGTTGCTCTTCGGACGAGTCGAGAAGGTGCAACGATGATTGCTACATCTCTCGCCAGCTTAATCTTAAAAGACGTACTTCAACGAGAACTGCGCGATGCGCGGGCCTCCTTGGGTGGACGTGATGGTCCCAAAGGAAGTGCTGCTGGCGATGGGGTTAGAGACATTCGGAATGCTGAGTTCCGTGTGATTGAGCAAGTCGAAGTACTCGACACGGAATTCCAAGTTCGTCTCACGGTAGACAGGGAAGACGCGAATGACGGCTGCATCCCAGTTTGTATATCCAGGGCCACGGAGCGAACCCTTCATCACGTTGCCAAAGCCGGTACCCGGGCCGTTCTGGACGGGAACCGAGAAAGCGGCATTATTTAGCCAGTTGACGCAGGACCTGCCCGCCGGGCAATTGCCCGCACCGCCGTTCCGCCGGGAGTAAGCCGGCCTGGAGAAGTCGCGTTGCGCTCGGTCCTGGCCTAGGCCGGTCAGAGAGATATCTGTTCCCATGTATGCGGTGAGGGAATCTCCGGAGTGGTGCTGGATCAGTCCGCTGGTGCGCCAGCCGTTTGCCACTGCCTGGACTGCGCGGAATCCCCGATGCAGCTTCGGAAGCTCGTACACGTAAGAAACCGAGATTGCCTGGGGGTGGTCGATATCCGAAATCCCGCGGTCGAGCGCCTTGATGTCCGGTACATACGAGGCTGCCGGTATCCCTGTCGCGCCTGTGGGATAGAGAGGATACACATAGGATTCGCCTGCATTCAGGTCCTCGGTGTTCGAGACCCTGGTTGCTTGCGGCAGGTCATCGTAAGACTTCGACCAGGTGTAGTTGGCCAGCAGCGACAGACCATTCTGCATCCTCTTTTCCAGCGTGGCCTGCAAGGAGTTGAAGTGCGCATTGCCGCTCATGCTGGCCAGGGTGATATTGGAGTAGCTGGTGGCGCAGCCCTTGGAGCTTGTGCAAGGTCCGACAGTGGGAGCGGTGTTATAGACCCGCCGCGCATTTGTGCTCAGTCCCGAGCCGGTGTTCACCGCCGGATTCAGTTCCAGATTGACAAACTGATGGCGGGAACCGGAACCGACATAGGCAATCCGAGCCGCCCAACTTGAGGATAGCTGGCGCTCAACGATCAGATTGTAGTCATAGGTAACCGGAACCTGGAAGTGTCCGGATGGGTCATACTCGACTAATTGAAATGCGTTGGGGAAGACCTTGTTGGACGGGAACGGCAGAGTGTAGGGGAACGGATTGGGGTACGATCCCACAGCGCATCCGGTGCAATACGGATTGTTGAAAGGCCCGCCCGGGTTGGCGCCGGGTGAGGCGCCCTTCATCCCCAGGTTGGTCAGCGCTACCGAGATGGTATTGGGTACAAGGCCGGACTGATTGAGGTTGAAGAAGCCGGGGAGGCGATCCTGGTAAAAGATGCCGAAACCTCCACGAATTACGGTCGTGCCTTTACCGGATAGATCGTAGGCGAAACCAAGGCGGGGCATGAACTGCTTGTATTGGCTGTATACGCCGTTTGGCGCCATGCCGGGATCGCCGGAGAGCAAGATGCCGGCGGGCAGAGTGCTGAACTTCGATGTACTCGTGTTGGCCGCGTAGTTGGCGGGACTGAATGCGGTCTGATAGGGAATCCTGTTTGCCCACGGGGCAAAAGCTTCCCAGCGGAGGCCGTAGTTCACCGTCAAGCGGCGAGTCGCCTTCCAGCTATCCTGGGCGTAGATGCCGGGGAAGTGGTTGCGGTCGTTGACGAGCTCGTAGTTCCCCTGGCTAAATCCGGTCATGAAGCCCAACTGGAAATTCGCCATCGCATTGGGGTATTGATAGGTTGTGCCGCCGATTTTGTTAGTGGCCGTGTTGAAGGTGAAGCCACCGTAGGAGCTGAATACGTTGGTCACATCGAACTTGCTCAGCTCAAAGTGTCCGCCGAATGCGAGGTTGTGCGTTCCCTTCACCCAATGCAGGTCGTCGTTGAAAGTGTAATTGTTACGGAACCAACCCGCATACGCCGACGAGGACGCCCCAAAATAGCCGGTGATAGTAGCAGCCAAGTAAGGCCCGGTCGCCGGCTGCCAGATGTTTGTTACTCCAAAAGCGGTAATGTCGGGACTTCCCGGGGGCCCGCCGCGCAGCGCCACTTCGCGCTGATAGTTGAGGACCAGGCTGTTCAGCAGATTCTTGGTGAACGTATGCGTCTCGGAAAGCAGCGCATTCTGGTAGCGGGTGTTGAAGTACGACGTGTAGCTTGCCAGGTTTGTGGGGTTGTAGATCGGCGCCTGGTCAAAGTAGTTTGAATAATAATGGCCAAAGAGGTGGTCGTTGTCGCCAAAAGTGTGGTCGACACGCCCCAGATACTCGTTATAGGACTGAGTCGTGGGCCGGAAGAAGTTGACCGTCCCTCCGATCTTCCCGGGCGCTTCCACGCCGGAGTATGTGGGAAAGACCTTCTCGAACGCAACGGAAGCCGGATCGAAGTCGCTGGCAGGAATCCGGTTGAACGGATACGCCACGTTCGTGAATGGATTGGTAATCCGTTGGCTTGCAGAGTTGCAGATGTTGTTTGAGTTGTAACCAGCGGTGCAGAGGTTGCCAAAGTCGGCATAGGGTATGCCGGGAGCGCGCCCTTCTTCAGCGAGGGTCGGAACCGTTGTCGTAGCGGCGTTTGAGTTTTGGTGATAGAGCGTGTGCTGATAGCCGAAGAAGAACTGGGTGCGAGTCCCGGTCGATAGATGCGGGAGAATTACCGGGCCGCCGATCGTGCCCCCAAACTGGTGGCGGTGCAGGTTATCGGCCACAGTGGCGAAATAGGGCCTCGCATTGAAATAGCCGTTGCGCAGAAACTCGAACGCGTCGCCGTGGAACCTGCTTCCTCCGGATTTGGTGACGATGTTTACAACCGCGCCTGCGCTTTGACCGAACTCCGCGTTGTAGTTGCTGGTCTGAACGCTGAATTCCTGCAACGCATCCGGGAACGGAAACGGCCCGTTCACGTTGGTCATCTCATCCACGTTGTTGCCGCCGTCTAGAAGATAATTCGACTGGTTGGGCAGCGTTCCGTTTGCGCTGGTTACCACGGCGGCGGGAAAGGTCTTCCCATTGCCCTGGTTGACTCCGTTGCCCTCGTGGGTTGCGTCGACTACGCCCGCAACCAGCGTCTCCAGCGAAGCCGCATTTCTGCCGTTCAACGGCAAGTCCACCACGCGCTGCCGGTCGATCACTTGGGAGAATGTGCCGGTCGTGGTATCCACTTGCGGCGCAGCGGCGTTAACGGTGACGACCGCCGCGGCCGATCCAACCTGCAGTTGGACATTGACGGTTAGCGCTTGATCGGCCTCAAGAACAATGCCGCTTTGCGTGTAGTTGCGAAAGCCCGCCATGGAAACCGATATCGAATAGTCAGAAGGTAGAAGTGCGGGAAAGACGAATGCTCCATCCTTCCCCGAGATCACTGTGGTTATTCTGCCTGTCGCGGTTTGGGTCGCGGTGACCGTCGCGGAAGGCACCACCGCCCCGCTTGGGTCAGTCACGGTTCCGGCGATCGATGCGTAGCCTTGTGCGCGAAGGCTGGTGCTCCTGAGAAAGAGGAATGTGAGCAATAGGAAAGCGACAAGAAGCCGCCGCGAGTAAACGGTTACAACTGAAGCCGTCATGTTGCGCCTCCAAATGAAGCTGCGTTCTGAATCTCCCCTCTCTTTATGTTCCGCAGCATCGTAATGAGTGGTCGCACCAGCTGTCAAGGGAAAATTATATGCTTAATGAAACTATTGAGGCAGCTGAAATTGCGCGAATCGAACGTGCATATTCGACCCCGAACTTAAGATGCCTTCGCCCTCAGGAACCAACCGGGTGGCCGTTTCTGGTTCTCTGGAGCCGCATCGAGCAGACGCGGATATGGAGCAGCCGGAGGCCTGAGACCACCCGGAGCAATTTGTTCCAGGTTGCACAAATCCAGCCGTGTCATTTGAAAAGATTTGCACATTGACGCTTCCAGATTTTTGAGCCTAAGATTTTTCCCTGCTAAATCAGAGCTGTGGTCAGACCGCCGCTCTTCTCAAAGCTGGAGGCTACCAAGATGAAACCTCTCCTTCTCTCGGTTATGGCGCTCGTCCTGCTCGGAAGCGCTCTGCCGTCACCGGCGCAAATCACCATCGACACCAGCAACGCCACAGACTGGAAGATCAGCAACGGCGTGATCACCGTAGATTGGCTGCCCGGCGACGGGCGCATCTTCAGCATTCATTGGGTGGCGTTTCCCAATCAGGAGATCATCGATCAAACCAATAGTGACCACAACGGACCCAAAGGTTTCTATATGGATAATGTCGGGCCTGGAGGCGGCACGCCGACCAACAATTACTACCTCGACCCGAACGGTCGTTATATCGATTGGTGGAACACTTTTCCGGCTGGCGCCGGCAATGCATTCACCTGGTCCCAGCATCACATTCTTTTCGCAAACGATCCAGGCATTCACATCTACTTTGTCCTGGATCACGGCGCCAGGGACATCGCAGGCGGCATCGGCCAGATCCAATGGGTATTGCGAAGCGACCTGACGCAGTTCACCAACACTTACTCCGTGAATACGGGTCTCGACAATCTTGTCGCCGACAGCTGTGCCGATGCCGGACGCAGTCTTGTTTGGAACCGGCCTCGTCTCCGGACGAAATGTTCAGGATGCGACCAGCGATCTGCACGGGTTACCGCTCCCGCAGGGCTATCGCCGGGAGTTTTACACCAAGTATGACTATTCGAGTTACGAATACCTGCATCAAGCGGAAGGTGTTTATGGCTCAACCATGGCCGCCTGGATGGTGGTCCCCAGCCAGGAATCTCTGACGGGCGGACCAACCAAACAGGACCTGATCTTTACGGGAAATCTTTTGATTATGGAGGCCTACTCCAACCATCTCGACAATCAGATCAGCTTCCCCGTGCCTCAAGACGCCGTGATGCACCGGCTGTACGGTCCCTTCTATCTCCACTTCAATGCCTTCAGCGCCGCACATCCCACGGCCGCTTCGCTGTATCAGGAAGCGCTGGCGTCAGCGGAGCAATTGAAGCCGGCCTATGATAACGACACCGAACTGTTAAACAACGGTTACGCGCCATCGACCGGTCGCGGCGAAGTTCATGTGTCAATCAAGAGCGCCAAGGGGCTTGATCTGAATCAGGCCTGGGCGGTGTTGACGGATGCGAACACGAACTTTCAGTACTCTCACGCCGGCCCCGAATATTGGGTAAGCATTAATCCCGGCGGCATCGCCAACTTCCACGATGTAGCTCCAGGCACATACCGGCTTTCGGTGTATGTCTTAGGTGAATGGGGCGAACTGCGGCAGGACGGCATAACTGTCAACGCGAATCAGACTACACAAGCCTCGATAACCTTTACCGGGGAGAACTTCGGTTCGTTTCCGGCTATCTGGACGATTGGCACAGCAGACCGCTCGTCTCACGAGTTCCTGCACGGCCAGATCACCAATCCGGTGGACCTCGATCCCAATTACGCGGATGAGTACACTGCGCGTCTGGGCAACTCCGTTCAAGACGATCGCGAGTACTGGGGTAATTGGAATTACTGGGCGGATTTTGCGAATAACAACGGGTCGGTAAATTACTATGCCACGCCTGTCGGGTCGACTCCGGCGACCGACGACCTCGCAAAATGGAACTACAACCAGTGGCAGATTTTCAGCCCCGGGCTCTATGCCGGCGTCTACAACTCCGCAGATACCTCCACCGACGGCTACAGTTACATCTGTCCATCGTATGTGGGACCTTTTGGAGCTTGTAAAACAGCAATGGTTCCCGATTGGCAGGTTCACGTCACAACTTCCACCGACCAGCAGGCGCAGGGTCACTATGTAGTTTTATCTGTCGGACTGGCTGCGACGGAAGCCAGCATGACGGTCTCGCTGAACGGGAATCCGCTGATCTGGCATGGCTTCAACCTAAAGAATGCCGATGCGGCGGTCCGCAGCGGGTTCTCGGGCACATATCAGTGGGTCGTGTTCCAGTGGAATACAAGCCAACTCAATCCCCCAGGTATGGACAACGTCATTACCTTCAATGTGAATCGCACCCAGGGAGTCATGTACGATGCACTTCGTATGGAGATTACCAACACCTCGGCCGATCACACGGTCACGGGCTGGAACGACTATGAGTTTCTCTACGGCAGCATCTATGAAGCGGCTAACGATGCTGTCGGGAATCAGTGAAGAGGCACTGGGAGTCAGGGCTCAGGAATTACAGTTTACCGTTAGATCTGAAAGGAAAAGAGTTATAGTTGCGTGACAAACTGTGCAATGGCCGAAGCCAGTTGATCCGGCTCGTCGATCGGGACTAAGTGACCGCTGCCGGTTACGATCTCGAGACCGCGCCTTGGGGCTTCTCGCGAGGACCTCTCTCTGCTGTTTAATGGAGTCCTGTTCTCCTGCCCACAATGTCCGACTACCGAAGCCCCGGCCCCTACTTCCAGAAAGGGTTTTTTCACAACGGCTATTTCAAGAGCCTGAAACAGGTCGTACATTTCTAAAATACACGCGACAGGCATGACAAGTATGGGAAGATGGTCGTGTCCTTCCGCGACAGGGCTTGCCACAAGGAGATACTGGGTACCCATCGGCCATCTTCCTCGCTTTGACTTCAAGATTTCAAGAGCCGACGTAGCGTACTACTTTGTGAAGGCCGCAACGCAAGACTCGCTGCTTCGGAAGATCGTGGGAGTTAGCAACTAACCGCTCAGTTCATCTCGACCGGAGTATTCATGAGCCTGCAGCCCATCCAAGGGGCTGAAAATTGCACCTGATTTGTCATCTCGACAGGAGCGAAGCGCAGTGGAGAGATCTGCGGTTTCCCACATCTGGCGCAAAGAGCGCGCCAGATATGGGGCACCCTCGATTGGTGGCGGTCTTGGATCCATACTTCCAGTAGATCTAGGGTGCCCCCATCCTTGCGTAGCAAGGGTGGGAGACCACAACCGATAAATCGCCGCCCATTCCGGCGTTGCGTGGCATGGTGCGGCATATCTACGGCAACCACGCGAGCCAAGCACGCCTCGACTCATCACTTTATCGGAAAACGTTCCGTCTGTCCCCGCGTTTCCCCCCGCGTTTCCCGACCGGAGTATTCATGGGCCTGCAGCCCATCCAACGGGATGAAAGTGGATTCAGGAAGCCTAGGTTTGGCAATTACACCTAACTTTGTCATCTCGACCGAAGCGCAGCGGAGTGGAGAGATCTGCGGTTTCCCACATCTGGCGCAAAGAGCGCGCCAGATATGGGGCACCCTCGATTGGCGGCCGTTTTGGATCCATACTTCAAGCAAATTTAGGGTGCCCCATCCTTGCGCAGCAAGGGTGGGAGACCACAACCGATAAATCATGCGATCGGCGTCAGCATCCCAGATAAATCGCCGCGCATTCCACGTTGTGTGACATGGTGAGGTATATCAATGGCAACGACGAGGGCTAAGCGTGCCACGGCTCATCGCTTTTATCGGAAAACGTTCCGTCTGTCCCCGCGTTTTGTCCCCGCGTTTAGGAACACCCTGCAATTGAAGCAATCATTCATCGTCATTGAGAGTCGTTAAAGCATTTTCCCAGATTGATCCGCCTCGATACGGACCGTCCCCGTCGGCATCGTATTGAGGCTCATCGAACCAGACCCAGTAAACTATATTTGTTCCCAATGCGCTTATCTCTTGCCGGGTGAGATCTCCGTCCCACGATCCAGAGATCGCGGTAACTTCATCTGGCGGCTTCGAAATCACTCCGCTTGCACCGCGTGCCCAGAAAAAGTCATAAGAAACCCGCACTCGATCCCCTACAGTAAACTTCTTTTCGCGCATTCACTCTCCTACTTCGACAAGTAATTCGGGAAGTAATTCGAGTAATTCGGGGACAAGTAATTCGGGGACAGACGGAACGTTCCTTACTCCTGACACAACTCCAAATGCGTGCGCCAACACCTAAGGGCAAACTACTTGGCTTGGATGTCACCAAGGACGCGAACGGGCAACAGATATTCCGCGTATCTCTCGCCCATTCACGATGGAAACCGCGCAGTAAAAATGATATAGATCGCCTTTGTAAAAAATCAGAGAGGGCTTATGGGCGTATTTCGAGTCGACTGAGCCGGGAGGGCCGACATCGACCAAAGGTTCCGGGCACTTCACAGTTTTGGTAAGCGTCGTTCCGGTGGCAACTAAGTCGCGAGCCACGCCCTTCGCGTCTAGCCCAAAGTAGAAGAAGGCCCACTCGGCGCCGTTGCGCAGCACGCACGGATCGCTGGCAAACCTCTCGTCGGGCGAGCCCGGTCCCCCATTTGCAATAATCGGGTTTTCAGGAAGTCGCTTCCAGAGCTTGAGATCTTTGGAGCTGGCGCTGCCCGTCTGCTCGTGCCAAGGACCGGTCGTGTGATTCTTCGCGTTGTAGAAGAGATGGTAGGTTCGCCGGTACTCGAGCAAACACGGCTTGTAGAGGCCGCCTCGCTCCCACGGCGCGCCATCCTCCGGGCGCAATACGGGAGGACCAACCGTCCAACTATGGAGATCCCTGCTCCTGGCCAAGCCGATAATCGCCGCTCCCTGCTCAAGTCCTTCGGATGGGTAGGCGTGGTATGCACCCAGATAGCCGCCGCCAATCTTCTTCAAGCATCCGCTTGAATCGAGATCGTTCTCTCTCACAATCCAGTTCATGGCGACGTTGTACTTCAGATACGGAACTGAAGGATCCCGTTTGAGGATGCACCCCTCCTTCGTCCAACTCACCAGATCGCGGGAGGATGCCAGCCCTGTTTGATAGCCAATCCCATCGAATGCCACGAAAGTCATGTAAAACTTTTCTTCGTGTGAGAAGACAAAAGGACAATCGACGCTAAGACTGTCATAAGCGCCCTTCTGATAAGAAGCGCTGAGCACCAGCTTGCCTATTTTGTACGGCGTCTTGAGCCCTTGCTCCGAGCACCTCGCACCAAGCGCATGCCCGGTGGCAGCCATGCTGGCCAGCGCAGTGAACTCGCGCCGCGTCCACAATTTGATCATTCAGAATTCTTCCCTCCGAAGCGACGACACTGTCGATTGAGATCTGTGGAATCCCAGGTCCCGGAATCGGGACCTGGGGCACCCAAATCGCAGCCTGCTGGCTGGTTCCCTAGATCTGCTTCAGCAGCCAGCGTATCGACCTTTTCTGCACTTCGAGGTATTGCGGGTTCCACATTGCATGTATGGTATGGCCCACCGCAGTGAATACCACCCGTCCCTGGCCGAAGTCGTACGCCCACCCCGACACCGACCGCGGTCCCAGGCCTTTGAAATCCAATCCGTCGACGTTCACCGCGTCCATGAGAACGTACTTCCGTTCCTTGTCGTAGGTCACATAGTGCTGCTCGTCGTTCACCATAAAATTCTCGATGCCCTGAGTAATGGGATGTTTGTTCTCCGAGATGCGGACTTGAAACGGACGCAGCGGAGGATGGCCGCCGTAAGCGCCGCCACAAACTTCGCGATAGTCCTTCGAGCTGAGGGCTATATCGCTGGCGTTGTGCAGCCCATAAAAACCGTTGCCCGCATTGACAAACTCCTTAATCGCCGCGCCCTGGTCCTCGGTAATCCACCGTACCGGCTTTGTATCGGGAAAGTCCTTCGCATTTTCCAGATCTTTGGCGTAAAACGACCAAGCATCGGGACCGAGATAACCACCGGGCCAGATCATCCCGTCTCGCAAAATGAGGAACAACTGATAATTCCTCAGCATCTCGCGCGAGATTTGGTCGTACTGGATTGTGTAATCTATCGGAATATTCAAGTCTTTGAAGGTTTTATCCAAACTCACGCGAATGTAATCGGGATTATGGAATCGATCTCCGATGAGAGCCAAAGCGCGCGGCTTGCCCCGCCCGGCTAACTTCAGCCGATTGACCACGAACGCTTTTATCGCCTCCGAGCCCGAGTAGACCGGCGCCCGCGGCCAGGCCAAAACGCTGAACCAGCTTTCGTCTTGAGAGCTTCTCGTTCAACAACCTCATACGCTTCAACTCCTTCAGTTAGCTTCGGTTGCCAAATCTTCAACCGGAGAGAAATATAGTCCAAGATCCATCTTCGCTTGAAATATATTTTGGATTGATTGATACCGGAGGCGCATGAATGTATGACTTAAAGCAACTTCGCTGCTTTGTCGCGGTGGGCGAGGAGCTGCATTTTGGCCGGGCCGCCAAACATTTAAACATGACTCAGCCTCCGCTGAGCCGCCAGATTCAGATGCTCGAGCAGGAGCTTAAAACCGAGTTGCTTTCGCGCAGCAGCCGCTCGGTAAGGCTGACCCCCGCCGGACGGTTTTTCCTTCCCGAAGCACGCCGCATCCTGGCTCTCACTGAGAACGCCGCCGGCGCGACACAGCGAATCGCCAAAGGCGAGTCCGGACTCATTCGGATGGGGTTCACGGCTACCTCAAGCTATAGCTTTCTACCCCGTCTGCTGGCTCAATTCCATGCGACCTACCACGGCGTGGGAGTGGTGCTTAACGAGATGGTCACCAGACAGCAGATGGAGGCGCTGCACGCTAACCGGATCGACTTCGGGCTGGTGCGGCCTCCAATCGACCGGCGGGATTTGGGAGTGGCATGCGTAGCCCGAGAGTCGCTGCTGCTGGCGGTCTCTAGCCATCATCGCTTCGCCACAGGTCCCGCGCCATCCATGCAGGATTTAGCTGACGAGCCGTTCATCACATTCTCGCCGGTAGACGGGAAATACTTCTATGAGCTGATCGAAGGGATGTTCCGTACGGCGGGGATTACGGCGAAATATGTGCAGCACGTCAGCCAGGTTCACTCCATCGTCGCACTGGTGAGTGCGGGTATCGGAATCTCTCTCGTGCCTGAAACGGCGAGAAAACTCCATTTCGAAGGAGCTGTACTCCGGGAGATGGCGGGGTCCCCGGTTTTTGCTCAACTCTTCCTTGTCTGGCGCACCGAAAATGACAACCCGGCTTTGCCAAACCTTCGCGATCTTGTCCTCCGGCACTTTGCCATCCCATCGGAGTAGTCCAATCGCTTCCCGCCTGGATGCGAAACGCTCTATAGCCAAGCGCTCAAAAGGCGGCCGGCCGCTCCGCGCACCCAAAGTTGATCGCTGCGGCCGCTGAAGTAGAGCCGGTTTATCTCGGGCGATCCGATGTCCTCCACGCTAGTAAAGGCGGAGAACTCATGGGCGATTTCGGCCGGGGTGAAAAAGAGCTTGAAGGGCTCACCCGCGAGCTGGACTCGCGACGCCAGAGAGTCGTGAGCGAGTTGTTCAAGATCCGGAAGCGCGTCCCGTGGTTGCGCGTAATCGAGAGCCACCCCGCTTCCCCGCGGCTGGGAGGAGATAAAGCCCAGCGTCTCCCGGAATGCAGCCAGCGTGAGGTATGGAACCACGCCCAGCCAAGCGAAAAAAGCAGGGAGATCCTGCTTGAAGCCCGCAGCCTGGAAGCCCATAGCTAACGTCTGCCGCTCGAAGTCGACGGGAACATAAGTGAGACCACTGGGAAGCAGGATGCCATTTCGCTGAAGCAGATCACGTTTCCACTGCTGGGTAGCGGGATGATCGACCTCATAGACATGAACTTCGGGATATGGATTTCGATATGCGAACGTATCCAGGCCGGCGCCAAGCAAAACGTACTGTTTCACGCCCGCAGCAACGGCTCGGCTTAGACTGTCTTCTGCATAACGGCTGCGAGCGACTAGAAAGGCCCGCAGCGCAACGGAGAATGGCCGATCCTGCAGAGGCGTCCGTTGCAGCTCGCCGCCATACTCCGGCCCAAGAATGGGAACCGCAACAGGATCGGCAAAGACGACCGGCAAGTCGTGGAGCTGGTGCGCCGCGCGGCGCAGGGCCACGCGGAGCGCGGTTCGCGATGGGGTGGTCTGCTCCATTTTTGGTCGCTTTTTTACCTACGGTGCGTGACCCTGGACGAAAGACCCAGGTTAGCTTGTTAGCTTCGCGAACCTGGGGCACCCGTCTTCTCAACTCTGGTGAGAAATGCTGACGAGTACTGGGATTCTACTGAGGCCTAGCCTTCGTTGCGCTTGCGTGCCGGCTTCCCTTCCGTGCCGGTTGCCTTCTGCGGCGGCTTTCTTCTGCCGCCGGCCTCGCTTGCGGCCTCAGAGGGAGCTTGGGGCGCCGCATTTCGCTGTTCGATGCTCTTCTTGAGCGCGTCCATCAAATCGATCACCGGAGCCAGCTTGCGGCGTTGTGGCTGACCGCTTACCGCCGCATGCCCGGCTTCCTTGCTCTCCACCAGCTTGAGCACGCGATCCTGATACTCATCCTTATAAGCTTCGGGATCGAACTTGGCGGTAAGCTGCTGAATGAACTGCTCGGCTAACTGGACTTCGGGCTTTTGCATGCTTACATCTTCATTCTTGCCGTACTCGCTGATCTCACGAACTTCCGAGCCGTAGTAAAGAGTATGCAGGACAATGCCGTGGTGATATGGCCGAATCAGGACGATCTGTTCTCTTTGGTGCAGAGTGACCTTGGCAATCCCGGCGACCTCCAGCTTCTCCATAGCCTGCATCAACAACATATAGGCTTTTGTCCCCGGAGCCTCGGCGACAGAGTAATACGATGTCTGGTAGTAGATAGGATCGATGTCGCTGAGCTTGACGAACTGCAGAATCTCCATAACCTCGGATGAGTCCGCCTCCAGCTCCTTCAGCTCCTCGTTGCTCACCAGCACATAGGTGTCTTTGTCTACGGGATAGCCCTTGGCCAGTTCGCTGCGCTCAACCACGCGCTCGCAAGTCGGGCAATAAATCTGCTGCTTGATGCGCGTGCCGCATGGCTGGTGGATCTGATTGAAGCTGACGTGCTCCTCGCGCGCGGCGGCGAAGAGGCGCACCGGCACCGAGATCAATCCAAACGATATATATCCCTTCCAAACAGTCGATGCCATGGCTCTCCTAGCTTCTCTAGTCTGATGTATCCCTCGAGTCTACCCAACGGGGAGCAGGGGCCCGCGAGCGTCAGAGGGATAGCCGGAAAAATAGGCTACGCCTTTTCACGAGAAAAATCAGCTATTTATGCGCGTCGCCGGTAACGGATCGGGTGCTTTCGGAGTTCAAATGAATTCTGCGCAGGATCATGGAAGCGGCATAGGCGGCGCCAAATCCGTTATCGATGTTCACCGCCATTACATTCGGCGAGCAGGAATTCAGCATACCCAAGAGCGCAGCCAGCCCGCCAAAGGAGGCGCCATAGCCAACGCTGGTCGGCACGGCGATGACGGGCGCACCTACCATGCCCCCGACCACGCTGGGCAGAGCGCCCTCCATTCCCGCGCAGACAATAACGACATCGCACTCCTGCAATGCCTCCCGATGGGCGAGCAGGCGATGGAGTCCAGCCACCCCGACATCATAGACTCGCTCGACCGCGGCGCCCATGCACTCGGCTGTCACCGCAGCCTCCTCGGCGACAGGCAGATCGCTGGTGCCCGCGCAGAGAACGGCAAGCGGGCCGAGAGCTTCCTGGAAGCCTTGGCGCAGGGCCACGATCCTCGCCGTCGAATGGTACTCAGCCTGGGGAACCAGCGCCTTCACCGCGGCAAATACGGCTTCATCCGCGCGCGTCGCGAGCACTCCCACGCCCGTCACAGCCATGCGGAAAAAGATCTCCGCCGTTTGCGCGGGCGTCTTGCCACTGGCATAGATCACCTCCGGCAACCCGATTCTCAGCGAACGATGATGGTCGATCTTGGCGAAGCCGGTTTCCTCATAGGGAAGGCTCACCAGACGTCCCACCGCCTCTTCTGGACGAAGATCGCCGCTGCGCACGCGCTCCAGCATCTCCAGGATGGCTTGCCGGGTTATCATTCTGCTCTCGCCACGGACTTCTCCAGTCCTCGGCGCCATTGGTCGAGTGCCGCCTGCATCACGGTCTTTAAGGGCACATCCAGCGCGTCGGCGGCACGGCGGCAGTCCTCAAATTCCGCCGCTGCATTCAATTCTTCCCCCTGCCAAGAGCCTACTTTTACCCTGATAATGCCAAACTCTGTTTCCACCGGCACGGTTTCACGGTCCAGGCAGAGACGGCTCTCTTGGCGCACGCGCATCCCCAGGGTGGTCGTCTCGCGAAAGAGAAGCTTCTCCAGACGATCCGCATCACCTGGTTTGCAGAGGACGGTAAACAGCGTTCCCAGCCGCCCCTTTTTCATGGTTACCGGCGCGCTCATGACATCGAGAGCCCCCCGCTCCATGGCGACCTGGGCAGTGCGGGCGAGAATCTGCGGACTCAAATCGTCGATGGCGCACTCGATCACGACGATTTTCTCCTCCTCCGGTTTTCCCGCTTCCCAGGTCTCCCCGATGGTCAGGCGCAACACATTTGGAAACCCCTGCGGGTCGCGTGTCCCCGCTCCGTAACCAATGGAGCTTGCTCGCATGACGCCGGCCGGTTCGAAGCGGCAGTTCAGCGCCCGCAGCAATGCCGCGCCGGTGGGGGTGACCATTTCAACCTGGGGACCAGACGAGTAAACCGGCATGCCGAGCAGCAGGGCGGCTGTCGCCGGAGCAGGCACGGGAAAGCGCCCATGCGCGCAATCGACAAAGCCTCCGCCAACATTCACCGCGGAGCAATGCCAACGATCCAATGCGAGCGCGTCCACAGCGGCAGCGCAGGAGACAATATCGACGATCGCATCCACGGCGCCGACTTCGTGGAAGTGAACTTCTTCGATCGCTTTCCCATGAATGCCGGCCTCCGCCTTAGCCAGGAGTTCGAATGCGGTCAAGCTCAGGTCCCGGACTGTTGCACTGAGAGGCGCGTTCAGCAGGATGCTGCGTATCTCGGGAAAGCTTCGGCCATGGCTGTGCGGATGATCGTGATGGTCGTGATCGCCATGGTGGTGATGCCCGCTTGGACCGTGCTCGTGAGGATGAGCATGAGAATCCTCGCGCGGCCCGCTGGCAGCGGCAGTTTCGCCCAGGGCCCCATTGACCAGAGCATCGATCTTGGTCGATTGAATGCCACTCCTGATGACTTTGGATACACGCAGCTCCGCACCTAAAGCGAGCGAGGCCGCTGTCTGCTCAAGCAAGCCAATGGGCGCGCCGGCATCCACCAACGCGCCCATCAGCATATCGCCGCTGATTCCGGCGAAGCACTCCAAGTAGCCGATCCGCATCTTGCTCACCGGCGCCCCATCCCGGTGAGGATTTCAACCGGAAGCACTTCGTTCATGGAGCCTGTCCGGTATCCTTCGCAATCCAGAGCTACATATTGGAAACCGGCGGCGCGAACAGCAGCGGCCATCTCCTTCATCTTCGAGACTGCGAGTGCGGCGGCCATCTCTTCCTCGGCAATTTCGATGCGCGCAACCGATCCGTGGTGACGAACGCGAAACCGCCTGAATCCCAATCGCCGCAGCGACTCTTCCGCTTCTTCGATCATGCGCAGATTCTCCGGCGTAACTCTCCGCCCATATTCCATGCGGGAGGAAAGGCACGCCGACGCGGGCTTGTCCCAGATACGCAGCTCCGCCTGTTGAGCCAGCATCCGGACGTCGGCCTTGGTCAGGCCTGCCTCCGCCAGGGGCGCGGCTACCTGGTGCTGCGCCGCGGCCTTGTGTCCTGGACGAAAGTCCTTTTTGTCGTCGGCATTCAATCCGTAAGCCAGCGTGCGGAATCCACCCCGCTCCAGCTCCTGCTCCAGCACGTTGAAGAGCTCATCTTTGCAATGAAAGCAGCGATCGGCTCCATTCTGCGCGTAACTCTCACGTTCCAGCTCGTGCGTCCGCACCGCCCGCCACGGAATGCCCTGCTCCTCCACAAACCGCGCCGCATCGCTCAATTGCGAGCGCGCCAGGCTTGCCGAGTCGGCGATCACCGCCAGCATGCCAGACCCTAATACGGCATGCGCGGCATACGCCAGGTAAGCCGAATCGACGCCGCCGGAATAGGCAACAATCACGCTGCCTAATTCTAGCAGTCTTGCATCCAGCGCTTGTTTCTTGTCCTGAAGACTCATGCGAAACTCATTTTCTATCCCAGCCATTGCGGATTCTGATAGGTCCCATCGAAGGTGTGCGATGTCTTATAGAGCTCGTACTGCCCTGCCTTGGCTACGTCCGCGGTCTTGTTCAGAATCGCAGCCAATTGCGCCTGGCTCAACGGCCGGAAGCTGCGTGCAGTATCTAGAGCCTGGTTTAAAACCCGCATCGAATCGCATCCGGTAATTACCGTCGTGATGGGCAGATTCATCGCGTATTGAAGGTATTCCACCGGAGTTAGGGTATTACTGCGCAAAAGAACGCCGCTGCCCATCGGCTTCATGCCCAGGATACCCATGTTGAATGACGATGCAACCGGCACGACCTTCTTGGCAAAACTATCGAAGTGCGCATCCATGGCGTTCAACGGCATCTGCACCGTATCGAAGGTGTAATGATGCTGCCTGGCCGTTTCAAGCATGTGCAAGTGGATCTCCGGGCTCTTATGACCGGTAAATCCAATGTGCCGCACCTTACCCTCTTTTCGCGCCTGTTCCAGGTACTCGAGGCAGCCTCCGGGCGCGAAGACACGCTCCGGATCGCCCATGCGGATAATCTCATGAATCTGGATCAAATCCAGATGGTCGGTCTGTAACCGGCGAAGGGATTGCTCCAGTTGGCTCTGGGCCGCCGCCCGGGTGCGCCCATCGAGTTTGGTCATCAGAAAGGCTTTTTGCCGGTAGCCATCGCGAAGCGCCTTACCCATCCGCACCTCGCTGTTGCCGCCGTTGTAGTCCCAGCAGTTATCCAGAAAATTCACCCCGGAATCGAGCGCTTTGCGCACAATCGCAATCGCTTGCTGGTCCGACAAGGAACTGACGCCGATGTGATAGCCCCCAATCCCAACCAGGGAGGTCTTAACGCCGGTGCGTCCGAGTGTCCGATAGGGTATCTGGTTACCGGCAGCCGCATACGATGTAGCCGGCTGGTTGGCCGCTGTCGCAGAGAGCTGCTAATGCCGCGGATTTCAAAAACTCCCGACGCTTCATGATTTCCCTCCTCCCTTTCTCCCCCTCCTTTTGGATGCAGGATTATCCGGATCTTGATACAGCTTGCCAACTTCCCGGCGCTTCTCAGTAATTGTCGCAGGAGTCCTTTGCAGGTGGCGCCGCGGCCAGTCTCTTTGGATTTCGACCGCGCATTTCACTACGCTAGACTGGAATAGAATGAACGCAGTCGCAACCAAACCGGCTTTGAACGCAGAAGAGCGTGTGCAGCGGCGCCGGCTCCTCCTTACGGATACGATATCGCTCGCGACTCTGTTCGTCATCACCGCGCTGCTGGCCGTATTAACCCAAGCGTTCTATAAATCGTACACCGCCCACCAAGCCGCGTTGGCCCAACGCTGGGCAGCCCGTGGGGAACTGGCCATGCGCAATGGCAAGCCCGAAGCGGCTATCGACGCCTTCCGCTCGGCGTTGGCCGACGCGCCGGGACAACGGAATGTCGAGATTGCGCTGGCGGAAGCGCTGGCCTCCGCCGGCCACACTCAGGAAGCTGCTTCCTACTTCAACACCCTCTTGGAAAGCGAGCCGGGAAACGGCATGATCAATCTGCAACTGGCCCGGTTGGCCGCGCGGCAGGGCAATGTGTCCCAGGCCTTGGACTATTACCACCGGGCGATTTACGGCAATTGGGAAGGGAACGGCTACATCCGCCGGCGAGAGGTGCGGATGGAGCTCGTCAACTTCCTCATTTCGCGGAAACTCTACTCAGAGGCTCGCAACGAATTGCTGGTAGGTGCGGGAAATGCGCCGAATAATGACTTCTCGTTTTTGCTGCAAATTGCCCAGACGATGGAAAAAGCCTTCGTTCCCGCGGATGCTTTAAGGATCTATAAGACCATCCTCGAGCGCCACCCATCCTCCGTGGAAGCGTTGGAGGGAGCTGGCCGCACAGCCTTCCAGCTTGGCCACTTTCGCGAAGCCAGACAGTACCTCCAGCACGTCATAAACACTCCCGACGCCAACCGCGAATCACCGCAAGCCTTTGAGCAGTCGCGGGATATGCTTCGCGACGCCACCCGCCTGCTGTTGCTCTACCCATCCTCGCAGCTCAGCCTGCGCGCGCAAAGCATGCGTATTCTGGAGGATCGGCAAATTGCGCAGGCCCGATTCGACTCTTGCGTGACGAGCTTGGCGACGACCCAAGACACGCCGGCTCCGCCCCTTACCCTGACCCCCGGCGCAACCGATTCTGCTTCTTCTGCGGCTTCCAAATCAAGCACTCTTAAGAATTCGTTGGAAAATCTGGCTTCGCGGCTCGGGGGACATCCGGCCAAACCGTCGGAAAGCACCCTCCTTGGGGGTCAATCGCCCTCCGTCGCTATGGCGGCTTTGGCTGCGCGTTGGAAGCAAGAACCACCCAAAATCACTCTCTCCACCTTGCAAAGCGACCCGGACCTCGTCCAGTCCGAAATTCAGCTCATTTATGACACAGAAAAGGTGACCCGGCAGGTGTGCGGGCCACCGAGCGGAGACGATGCCCTCCTGCTGAAGATCGCCGAAGCACCGAATGCCGTGGAACAGGAATGAGCGAGACGCAAGAAAAGCCAAAAATAGATGTTGAAGCCTTAGAGCCGGTACTGGCTTATACCCCGAATCCGCCCGATGTAGAAAAGCTGGCGCCGAACCGCGACGAGCGTCTGTTCCTAGTGCTTTCCATTTTCATCGGAGTCATCTCTGGCTTGCTGGTGGTCTGCTTCCGCATGGCCATTGGCTGGTTTCAGGTGCTTACGCTAGGCTCGGCCCCGCACTCGGGCCAGTTCCGGCTGCTTCTCGTACCCGCAGCGGTCGGCCTTCTGATCGGCCCTCTGGTCACGCTCGTTTTCCCCGCATCGCGCGGAAGCGGCGTCAACCAGACCAAAGCCGCGCTTTACATCTATAACGGCTTCATTTCTTTCAGGACGGTTATCGGTAAGTTCATCAGCTCCGCGTTGGCTATCGGCGGAGGGTTCTCCCTGGGACCCGAAGACCCGTCGCTGCAGATCGGAGCGGGAGTGGCTTCCATGATCAGCCGGCGCTTACGCCTTTCCCGCGAGCGGCTGCGCATGTTCGCCCCGATTGGCGCCGCTGCCGGGCTGGCGGCCGCATTCAATGCGCCCATCTCCGCCATCCTTTTTGTCGTGGAAGAGGTGATTGGGAACTGGAGTGCGGCTGTGCTTGGCTCCATTGTTTTGGCCGCCGTTTCCAGCGTTGTGGTCGCGCGCTCGTTCTGGGGTTCGCAGCCAATGTTCCGCATCCCCTCGGCCAGCCCTCAGCGGCCTGGCGACCTTTTCGCTTACGCCGCTCTCGGTGTAGTCGGCGGCGGGTCCGCGCTGATTTTCTCCAAGGCCCTAGCCTACCTTCGCCCGCGCCTTCGCCAGCTTCCCCGCTGGACGCTATTTTGCCAACCGGCAATCGCTGGACTCGCCGTCGGGGCAATCGCGTTCTTTGGATTTCCCCAAGTTCTGGGAGCAGGATACGGTTCCATCGATCAAGCCATGCACGGCCAATTCGCATGGAAGTTCCTGCTCGCACTGGCGTTGCTTAAGATTCTCGCCACCACCCTCTCGTTTTCCAGCGGCACTCCCGGCGGCATGTTCGCGCCTACGCTCTTTATTGGAGCGATGCTGGGCGCCGCGATAGGAACCTTCGAGAAGGTCTTCTTCCCTCATCTTTCCGTGCCGGTCGGTTCCTATGCTCTGGTCGGGATGGGCGTTCTGTTCGCCGGATTTCTCCGCGTTCCCCTCACATCTGTCTTCATGGTTCTCGAGGTCAGCGGCAACTACAGCATTATTGTGCCCGTTATCCTGGCCAATACCATCGCTTATCTGGTTTCTCGGTCACTGCAGCCGGTTCCTATCTTCGAAACCTTCACTCATCAGGACGGACTCGAGCTGCCTTCCATGGAGGAGCAACGGGAGGAGAGTGTTCTCCACCTCGAAGATGCTTTGCGGCCCGTCACCATCCCGGTTTTCTCCGGCACGGAGAGTTTGGGTAAGGTCTTGAGCGAATTTTCGGTTCAGGAGGTTCCGGCGCTGCTGATTAAATTACGGGACGGTTCCTGGTATGCGATGACACGAGATGAACTGACCTCCGCTGCCGCAACAACCAACGCGGAAGCGCCTTTGGCAAGCGTTCTAAAACCCGAGCGAACGCCGACACTTTTTCCGGATCTCCCTTTGGACAGCGCCATTCCCTATCTGTCGCGGTGGCCCGTTTTGCCTATCCAAAATCGCGCCAGCCGGGGAACTTTGGAAGGCATGGTCACGCTCGAAGACGTGCTTCGCCGCTATCAGCGGCGCTAGAGATTAGAGGCTCTCCGCGTGGTGCAGAATCGGGTGCCCCAGGTTCGCGAAGCTAACCTGATCACTTGCCCCTGAAAGGAACTGACCCGTTCTCAACCAAACAACCGCAGATCGGGACGCAATGACGAGCCAGGGCCGTCTGCTTGCCAAACATCCCGTTTTGGCCATAACCCTCCTTACGCCGCTGGTGCTTCTAGTCCACGGCTACCATCCTTTGGCGGATGACGGCGCCGTCTACGTGGCGGGAATCAAGAAGCTGGTTCATCCGGATCTCTATCGGCCGGATGCCGTATTCGTCCTGTGGAATGCCCGCGTTTCGATTTTCTCCCACGTCCTCGCCGCTCTGGTTAAGTACGTTCACATACCGCTTCCCGTCCTGTTGCTGGCCTGCCATTTGACGTCTATTTTTCTGTTTCTGTTGGGGTGCCGGAAGGTGGCCATACGCGTCTTCGACTCTCTCTACTCGCAGTGGGGAGCGGTCCTGCTCGGTGCCGGTTGCTTTACTCTGCCTGTGGCCGGGACTTCGCTCTTCATCATGGACCCTTACCTGACCGCACGATCGTTTTCTACGCCACTCAATCTCTTGGCGCTTGCGGCGGTTCTGGATGAAGCTTGGGCCGAGGCGGGAGTATGGCTGCTCATTGCCGCGTTGCTGCACCCTTTAATGGCCGGCTTCGCGGCAATTTTCCTGGTTGCCCTAGTGCTTGTGAAGCGCCGGATGTGGCGCGGACTGGCGGTTTTCGGCGTGCTCGGCCTGCTCACTTGCGCCGCCATCTTTATGGCGACGCACGACGTGCCGCTCGACCTTGCTTCCAGTCGCGCCGCGCTGAGCCGCTCCTATTTCTTCCTATCGAGTTGGGAATGGTATGAGTATCCCGGCCTGGGCGCTCCGCTCCTTCTGTTGCTGCTCGCTGCATGGCGCACCCGCGGAGAAGGCGCTGCTGCCGATCTCTCGATCACCGGGGCTTTTGTCGGGAGCTGCGCGCTCATTGCCTCTCTCTGTTTTGTTCACAGCACCGGGAGCTTGATGCTGGCCCGATTCCAGGTGCTGCGTGTCTTTCATCTGATCTATCTGGTGGGCACGTTGCTTCTGGGCGGCCTTCTTGGCCGGCTTGCCCAGCGGCGGCTCGGGATAGCCGCCTGCGTTTATCTTGCTGTGCTCCTGGTAATGTTTGCCGGTCAGCGCCTGACTTATCCTGCATCGGACCCGGTCGAGTGGCCTGGACTGAGGCCGCGCAATCACTGGCAGCAGGCGTTCCTGTGGATCAGTGCGAATACGCCGAAGAATGCCGTCTTCGCCCTGGATTCCGATTACATCGAAAGCGCCGGGGAAGACGCCCAGGGGTTCCGCGCGACAGCGGAAAGGAGCGCCCTCGCCGATTGGTATAAGGATGGGGGCATCGCCGCCATGTTTCCCGCGGCCCAGGAAATTTGGTGGCGGCAAGTGCAGGCGACGGAAAATCTCAACCGTACCACGGATGCCGAGCGGGTGGCCCGGCTCGTCCCCCTCGGAGCAAGCTGGATCGTGCTGCCAGCGAAGGCGAATACCAGTCTCCTATGTCCGTATCACAACGCGGCCGTCAAAGTCTGCAGCCTTGCTCCGCACTACCAACATCTCTAGGAATGCTATAGAAACGTAGATACCCTCTATGTTGACCGTCTACCAGCGGCTGATTCTCGGATACCTGCTGCTTCTGGCATTGCTGGTGGGCGTTGGGGTGCATGGTTCCGTTTCGCTGCACAGAGCCGCGGCGCTGAATCGGCAGATGGTCTCTCCAGGCGGCCCTGCGTCTCAAACACTTCTGCATTTGGCCCGGCAAAACACGCTCCTGGTGACTGCGAGCGCCATCCTGGGAGTTTTGATCTCTGCCGGTTTTGTCTTTAGCATCATCCGTCCCATTCGCCACGTAGCCAAGGCCGCGCGGCGCATCAGCCACGGAGACTTCGCGCAACGCGTGGATTGGCGCACCAAGGGCGACTTGGGCGCCATCGCCACGGAAATCAATCGCATGGCCGTCCAACTCCGGGATCTTGGCGACACCGAGTCCGGCCGCAAGCAGCTGGAGCATCAGCTCTCAGACGCCGTGGTGCAGTCCATCTTTGAACCGGTGATCGTAACCGATGCCAACGGACACGTGTTGAAAGTCAATCGGGCCGCGAGCGACATCCTGGGCGAAGCTGCCGGCGACCGCATGGCATTGACCAACACACCGGGCGGAGAAAAGATTCTCGACGCCGTTCGCGAGGCGGTCTCCATGCAGCAACCGATAGCGGCCCAGGGCGAAGCAGCCTTGCTGCCGATGAAAATCGGGCAGGCGCAGCGCAGCTACCGTTTGCGGACAGCGCCCATGCGCAATCCGGAGGGAAAGCTGCTGGGCGCCGTCAGCGTACTCGAGGACATTACAGAGATGCAGGACATCGATCGCTTCAAGACTCGATTCCTCACCGTCGCCTCGCAGAAGCTTCGTGAGCCCCTGGAACATCTTCGCCTCAGCCTGTACACGCTCACCAGGGGATTCGCCGGGGAGATGCGGCCTTTACAAGCCGACTTGATTCACGGCGCGGAGGAGGAAGCGGAAAGTCTCAACGACCTGATGACCGACCTGATCGAAGTCTCCGAACTTGAGACCGGGCGGCGGGAAATTCGCATTGATCGGATGCGGCCGGTGGACATCCTTCGCGACGCCTACATGCGGCATCGCGACGCGGCGCGCAAGAAAAACATAGATGTCGAGATTCAGGCCTTCAGCGACCTCTCCTATGTCAATGGCGATCGGCGGGCTGTGCGCAGCATCATGGATAACCTGCTGAGCAATGCATTGCGATATACCCCTGAAGGAGGAAGCATCCTGATTCAGGCCCAGGAACATAAGGATAAGGTGCAGTTCTTCGTCCGCGATTCGGGGCGTGGAATTGAGGCGGAACGCCTGCCTACCATCTTTGGCCGTTTCAATACCTCCTTCGACGGGGGAACCGGCCTGGGACTCGCTCTCGTTCGCCGGCTGGTCGAATTGTTGGGAGGTCAAGTCTCGGTCGAAAGCCGCCTGGGTCATGGAACTACTTTCAGCTTTACCCTGCCGGTCGCCACCACGACCGACACACGTCATCCTATCGAGATCGGCTGAACTTCGACATGACGGACCTCTCCTTCGCCATCGCCAACAAGCCGCATGAAGACGCGACGCTGCGGGTATATCTCGGCGCCGCGCCCGGAGTGGGCAAAACCTACCAGATGCTGGAGGATGCCCATCTGTTAAAGAAACAAGGGGTCGATATCGTTATTGGATTAATCGAATCCCATGGGCGCAAAGAGACCGAGTCGCAGATAGCGGATTTGGAAGTCATCCCCCGCCGCGCCATACCGTACCGCTCCGTCATTTTGGAGGAGATGGATCTGGAGGCGATACTCAAGCGCCATCCCCAGACCTGCATCGTCGATGAGCTTGCCCACACCAATGTGCCGGGATCGCGAAACCGCAAGCGGTATGAGGACGTTCTGGAATTACTGGATGCTGGCATCAACGTCATGACGGCCGTCAACATTCAGCACATGGAGACCCTCAACGACTCGGTATCGCGTTCCGCCAATACAGTCATCCGCGAGACCGTTCCCGACAGCATTCTCAAGCGGGCCGACGAAGTGGTCAACGTCGACGTCACCGTGGAGGAGCTGCGTTCCAGGCTCAAGCAAGGCAAAATCTACTCCTCGGAGAAAATTGAGCAGTCGCTGGCCAATTTCTTCCGCAAAGGCAATCTCAACATGCTGCGCGAGCTTGCCCTGCGCACTACGGCCGAGGAGGTTGGCTCGCGCGCCGCCGAGTACCGCCGGAGTCAAGGGCTCGAACAGGCTCCGATGCCGGAGAAAGTGATGGTCTGCATCTCTTCGCGCTCGGGAACCGAGCGCCTGTTACGCATCGGCGCCCGTATCGCCGGCCGCCTCGCGACCAACTGGTACGCCGTGAGGGTCGAAGACCCGGACCAGGACGCCCACCACAGCAGCCCTGAAGACGCTCAACGCATCGAAGAATACCAGCGTCTCGCCCGCGACCTCGGCGCACGGGTGGTAATCCTTAAAGACAAGAAAATCGCCGATGCGCTGATCGAATTCGCGCAACAGGAAAATATCTCGCACGTGATCTTCGGCCAATCGGCCCGCACCCGGATGGACATTCTCCTGCGCGGCTCAGTCATCAACCGGTTTCTCGCCGAGGTCCGCGATACCACCGTCCAGGTAGTCCCCATGAGCAGGAAAAAATAGGAGCCTGTGGTCGGATTTTCGAGCGGCTGCTCTCTTCCCCGGTTGCCTCTTAGCCGGGTTTCCCGTACCTTGAAGGGCATGGAAGTACATTTCACGCCCGAGCAGGAAGCGGAGATTGAGCGGATTGCTGCCGAAGCCGGGACCGAGCCCGAGCATCTGGTCAAGGATGTTGTGTTGCGCCTGCTTGAGGATAGGGTCCAGCTTCATCCTACCGCGCCTGAATTGCCGATCTTGCACCTAGGCGCGATGGGCGCCCTCCACCGGCGCGACATCTACGACGATGTCTATTGAACCGGGAATACTCGACGCCAATATTCTAGCTTATGCGATCAACGCAGACGCCCCGCAGCACACGGCTTCACGTACGTTGCTTGAAACCGCCCGTGACCCTTCAATAACGCTCTACGTCACGTCACAGATACTGTGTGAGTTTTATTCTCTTATAACCAACCCGCGGCGCGTTGCTATTGTCTCTTCTCCAACTGAAGCATTGCGCATAATGTCGGCTCTGCTGGCCCTTCCTGGCTTGCAAGTGATGCCGACCCCGGCACGCGCGGTGGCGGGATGGATGGCGCTGCTACAGCGTCACCCCGTTACTGGTGGAGACGTATTCGATTTGCAAATTGTCGCGACCATGCAGGCCAATGGCGTTCAGCGAATCTACACTTTCAATAGCGATGATTTTGAAGTGTTTTCAGAATTGACAGTTGTTACCCCGCGAGCTTAGCACTTCCACCCGGGAAGCCCGCAATGATCTAGACGGAGACACGTTCCGTCAACCGGCATGAACCTGGACACCCGCATCGGTTTCAACGCTCGCTCCAGCGGACCCTTCTGAAACCGGTTGTCGTCACCGGAGAAACGCTCCCCAGCCAGTTGGCTAGCTGAACATAGTCTTCCACCAGAGGAGAGTTGGGCGCATAATCCATCACTGTCATGCCTTCCGCCAGCGCCTCGCTGACTGCCGGGCTGCGGCGCAAGACGAAGGGCAGAAGCCGGGAGCCAAGCTGCTGCTGAAGAATCGCGCGCACGTCCCCGTGCAAGGTTACGGACGGGTCGAACTGGTTTAACAGATAAATTGGCTTGATCGGTTGACCAGTCGAATCTCCCCGCCCGGCAAAAACTGCTTCCACCGAAGCCACGCTCACGACGGAGTTCATATCCGGAAGCAGCGGCGCAAGGACTGTAGCGGCGAGAGGAAGCAGCGATTGCGCTACCGCCCGGGAAGCCGTTTGCACGTCAATCAAGATGCGGTTTGAAGCGTGTGCGTGGCGAAGCAGCACCTCGGGCAAGAGGTTTTTTTCATCGCGCTGCTGGAGATACTGCTCTGCATCCAGCATCACGGCTTGGACTGGAGCATCGGTGCTGCCGGGAGGCGGAGCAAAGGTCCTCACCGCGCCCCGATTGAAACCAGGCCTGAACTCGCGGGAGCCGAAAAAGAGCGGCAGCAGTCCCAAGGACGCGGTCTCCACCAGCAGGACCTGCTCACCGTAGGCTGCGAGCACCCGGCCCAGTGTTGCCACCAGGCTGCTCTTTCCCACTCCTCCGGCAACTGAAAAGACAGTGACCGCCGGAACGGCCCGTTCCAGCCGGCGTGCGCTGCCCGCCGCTTCCGCGGTTTGACCGCCAGTTGCGAATATCCCTTGCAAGGCAAACCAATGGCCAGGGGTCCGCGCCTCGGCCTGAGGTTGGCGCTCGGTTTCGGCTACCGAGACTGCTGCCGGAGCCTGCTGCGCTGCAATTCGCCCCGGTTCAGCTCCTCCCCCAGGCGTCCGTTGCCGAAGCTGCGCTCGCACTTCACGGCGCGAAGCGGAAAAATCGCGATATTTAGCGCCTTGAATGCCCACCGAAGAATAGATCGTCGCGCTCTCTTCGCGCGTCTGACTATGACTTGGGCCGTGCTCGCTGTCTGTCATCGCATTCCCTTCACAGGCAACACATTCATCATGCGCGCCCGCCTCGAGGACACGCGCCGGTCGAATGGTTTCTGAACCGGAAGGCAAAAATTGTGCAAGGGGAGTGGAGTGACTTTACGAATCTCCAATCAAGGAGATCGCCGTGCACAGCTTTTCCGTCTAAGAAAAGCTGCCCGTTAACATGGCTTGAAAAGTACCCAGCGGCAAGAGTAATGCTCGAGCAGCCGTGCAATGAATAGCTTTGGGATAGCTTAAATGCGAACGTTTACCTCCACAACTGGATTTGGGATTCCAATGTGTATTACCGAGGTGCTTTTCCCTACGCTGTTTCATTGACGGGTTCGCGGATTCTATGGCTTATACCGTTTTCACCGCTGCATCCTGACCGCCGCAACAGACCGGCCTCGCCGCCACGTTCGCTGTGTTACTTTTGAATCATAAGCGGAAACGAGCTCGTAGCTCAGTCGGTAGAGCAACGCACTTTTAATGCGTGGGTCCTGGGTTCGATTCCCAGCGAGCTCACCACGCCCATGCCGAGCGCCTCTCACATTAGCGCCTTCGCAAATAACGCGGCTAAACTCGTGGCCTGGCAGGATAGCCATACCGAATTATGGCATCGTGAAGTTCCGGTGACGCCGGCCTCACTGGCAGGTTTGGAGCGGGCCGTGGTGGAGCAGCACCTCGCGAACTTTGAGCTTTGGCACGCAGAGGATTCCGCCCGCGCTCCGGGGGCGACCGATCGGGAGCTGGCGTGCATCAAACGTTTTATTGATGCGACCAACCAGCGCCGTAACAACCTTGCCGAGCAATGCGATGCTCTCCTCCTTACCGAGGCTCGCGGCGCAAAATCTGCCCTCTCCCGCCGCGGAACTGCATTCCGAGAGTCCCGGTCTGATGGTCGATCGGCTCTCCATCCTTTCTCTCAAGCTCTTCCATACGCGCCAGGAGATCGAACGCGCGGCCCCACCCCCGGGACACATCGTCCTCAACCGGGAGCGCCTGCTCATTCTCAGCGAGCAGCGCGATGACCTGGCTGGGGCGCTCGACCGGCTCTGGCAGCAAGTCCTTGCCGGGCAACGCCGCTTTAAGCTATACCGGCAGCTCAAGATGTACAATGACCCCGCACTGAACCCGGCGGTCTACGCCTCGCAAACGGGGTCCTGCTCCTGACAGGGTCCCGCGTGCTACATTCTCTGCGAGGCTGTTACGGGCGCGCCGGTTGACGTATCCTGTCGTCAGCGGTTTGCCAGCCGTGACTGGCGGACAAGAAAAGGTGTTTCGCGAAATGTAGCGCTGGTCGCCTAGTTGCTGTCCTTGGCTGCGGTCCTTAGGATAATGTTCCTTGACTGCACCTTGGGGGTGTCTGCTCCTAATCCCCCGAAGGAGAAAGAAGAGTGGATATGCAAAACATAGGCCAGAGCTCAGGCGGCCGCCGTAATCCCCGCACCATTGCAGGAAAAACGCGCCCCATGTCCAATCCCTCGCAACAAAAGTCCTTGCACGAATACCAGACCGCCCTGCAGTGGATGCAGGAAGGAAAATTCGAGAAAGCGCGCCCGGTCTTTGAAAGGCTTAGCCATGACGGACCGGCCGAGGTTCTCGAGCGCGTTCGTGTGTATCTGGCCGCCTGCGAACGGAATGTTCGCCGGGGCGGACTTACATTCGACAACACTGAGGAACAATATGACTACGCTATTTCGCTTTTGAATACAGGCTTCTATGAAGAAGCCCGGTATCAGTTCGAAAACATCCTTGAGATGAACCCCAGGGCGGACTATGCATACTACGGTCTGGCCATCCTGGAAAGCATGACCGGGAAAGCGGAGCCCTGCCTGGAGCATCTGGCCAAGGGAATCGAGCTCAATCCGAAAAACCGCATCCAGGCGCGGAGCGATTCCGATTTTCAGGACATGGCTGACGATCCCCGGTTTACCGAATTGCTCTATCCCGAAGTTCCATGAGCAACAGGAAGTCCGCTTTACCTACACCTAACCTGTCTTGAAAGGGACGGCAACAGGAGAAATACCCCAGGCTGTTTCGATGGTGAGATCCGTATCGTCCACGCGCTCTAAAGCAAATAAAATCGCGGAGCAATCCAGCAATGCTCATTCCGGCGTTCGTGTCGTCGCCATCGGCGGCGGCACCGGCCTTTCCACTTTGCTGCGCGGATTGCGCCATTACGTCGCCTCTCCCAGCCAGCCTCTTGCCGACTGCGGACCCGCGCCCTGCCTCATCTCCGATCTCGCCGCCGTGGTCACGGTTACCGATGACGGGGGGTCGAGCGGGCGGCTGCGCCGGGGATTTAACATGCTGCCGCCTGGCGATCTGCGCAATTGCATGGTGGCGTTGTCGGAAGATGAGCACCTGATCTCCCGCCTCTTCCGTCATCGCTTTACCGCCGGCGAAGGTTTGGAAGGCCACAGCTTCGGTAATCTTTTCGTCGCTGCACTCTCGGAGATTACCGGAGACTTCGCTCAGGCGATCAAGCTCTCCTCGCAGGTTCTAGCTACTCGGGGACATATTTATCCGGTCACCAACGCCAACGTCTCGCTCGCCGCGCGCATGGATGACGGCACCATTGTTCAGGGCGAAACCAACATCACCGCCAGCCACAAGCACATCGTCGAACTTATGCTCGATCCGGCTGGAGCGGAGCCGTTGCCTGAGACGCTGGAAGCCATTGAGCGCGCAGGCCTGATAACCGTTGGCCCCGGCTCGCTCTACACTAGCCTGATTACAAATCTTCTGGTCAATGGGATCCCCGAGGCCTTAGCGGCTTCGCAAGCAGTCCGCATCTTTGTCTGCAATCTTATGACTCAAGCCAACGAAAGTCTTAACCTGACCGCCTCGCAGCACATCGAGCGTATCTATGAGCACACGCGCTGGCCTATATTCGACTACGCGCTGGTGAACACCGCTCCGGTTTCGCAGTCCTTGCTCGACCGCTACGCTAGCGAAGGCGCTGCGCCTATTGAAGCTGACATCGACCGCATTGAAGCGCTGGGAGTTCGCTGCGTGACCGGAAATTTCGCCGCCGAGGGCGATGTCCTCCGCCACGCGGCAGACCGCGTCACCCAAGCCATCCTGAGCCTTGGCCTTCTCGGCCGGCCAAGCACGGCAAGAATGGCCATCTGAGCGCGGTTAGCCTGAAGAAGGCGGCAGGGGCTGAAGCCCAAGTGATTTTGCGTATTTATGGCACGACTGAAGTCGTGCCCTGATACAGAACCTTGCTTTTTCAGATAATTTGTCATCCCGACCGAAGTGCTCATTGACCTGCGGCCTCCCAAGGCTATGAAAATCGGGTGCCCCACGTCCGGATTTTCGGACGTGGGTCTTTGCATGAGCAGGATTTCCGCGCAGTCCGGTTACTCTCGGAGCATTCTTGTGGAATCCCCCCTTATTCCAACTTCTTCATGACAGACCGTCATCCTGAGATGATTTTCGAGAAAGAGCGAGGCGGAGCGGAGAGATTTGCGGTGACGCTTTCTCCGCAGCTATTGCGATGTGGTGCGCTTGAGCTGTCCGCAGGCGGCGTAGATCTCCCGGCCTCGCGGCCGGCGAAGGAATGCCGGAACTCCGCTATCCTTGAGCCTGCGCTGAAATGCTTCCACAGAGGAAGCCTGGGGCATGGAATAGCCAATCCCTGGACCTGGATTCCATGCAATCAGGTTGATCTTGACGGCCATCGGCGCGCGCCGCACCAGCCTGACCAATTGGTCCGCGTCTTCCAGGCTGTCATTCACGCCGCCTAAAAGCACATATTCAAAAGTCACGCGCTCCCTCGGTCGCAGCGGAACCAGCGAGGCGGCATGAATCACATCTTCAATTTTCCATTTGCGGGTAACCGGCATGATCTCCTCCCGCACTGTGTCATTACTTGCGTTGAGGCTGATAGCCAGTTTTGGGCGAATTGGCTCGCCCGCAAAGCGCAGAATCCCAGGCACGATCCCCGAGGTGGAAACTGTCATGCGCGACTCGGCAAGCCCTGCTTCCTCGACCAGCAGCCGGACACCAGCCATGAACGGGTCATAATTCAGGAACGGCTCTCCCATGCCCATGAAGACCAGATTGATCCTGTCCCGGCCAAGTTCTACCGCGTGGCGGTCGAGCACAGAGATTACCTGGCCGGCAATTTCGCCCGGCGTAAGGTTTCGCTGCAGTCCCAGCTTGGCCGTGAGGCAGAACTGGCAGTTCACCGCGCAGCCAATCTGACTGGAAACACAGATGGTGGCCCGCTGGCTGTGAATCTCCGGCGCCTCTTCCTCACTGCCGTCGCCTTGCTCGCCACCGTCCCCTCCCGGCATCCAGACCGTCTCGACCGTCTGTGCGTCGCCGCCTGCGATGAGATAGCGTTCTGTCCCGTCCAGAGCCCGGAAAGTCTCCAGAATCTGAGGGATAGCTATAAACCAGCCGAGCGCCGCCAGGTCTTCGCGCAGTCTTAGAGGGAGAACCGTTACCGCCTGGAGCGAGCCGATGCGCTGGCGAAACATGGCCTTCAATAGTTGGTCAACCCGGTATGCAGGCTGTCCAAAACTTTGCATTAGCGTCGTAAGTTGTTGACGGGAAAGGCCAAAAAGATTCTTGCCGGCGAGGGGTGCGGGCACGTCTAATAGTTCGACAAGTTTTTCCCTGCCGGGCATCATTTGGGGGCCAAACAAGCTCTCTTCCCAAAGATAGCACTGCAATGCGCCGAAGCTACTCTGCCGGCGCGCCCAGGGACTTGCGGAAAGCCGATACACTGAAATGGTGACAGAACGCAGCATCCGACGCACGATCCTTCCCAGCGGCCTCACGATCCTGACAGAACGCATGGAGAACATTCGCTCCATAGCCATGGGTGTCTGGATCAAAGCCGGCTCTCGCCATGAGCTGCCTGAGGTGAATGGCGTTTCTCATTTTGTCGAGCACATGGTCTTCAAGGGTACTCGTTCCCGCTCAGCCCAGCGCATCGCTCGGGAAGTCGACGCGATTGGGGGAAACCTGGACGCGTTCACCGGTAAAGAAACTATTTGTTTCAACCTCAAGGTTCTCGACGAACACGTCCCCACCGCTCTCGACATCCTCTCCGATCTGGTTCTCAATCCTGTCTTCGACAATCAAGACATTCAGCGCGAGCGCGGAGTCATCCTGGAAGAGATCAAGATGGACGAGGATAATCCCGACTATCTAGTGCATGAGATCTTTACTCAAAGCTTTTGGAAGGATCATCCTTTGGGTAAGCCCATCCTGGGAACCAAGGAGACCGTACGAAAGCTTCGAGCAGAAGACCTTGTTCGACTACTATGGCAAGTGTTTCTCGGGCGGCAATATGGTATTTTCCGCCGCCGGTAACCTGGAACACGACTCCTTTGTCGACCTGGTTTCAAGCCGCTTCGCGAATCATCTGCCGAGCCCGGGAGATCAGCTGCCTGAAACTACGCCACAAGCAATCGCCAAGATCAGCCTGCGCAACAAGAAGTCTCTGGAGCAAGTGCAGCTCTGCTTAGGCGTGCCATCGCCGCCCCTGGCGCACGAGCTTCGCTATGTGACACTGGTGCTGAACACCATTCTGGGCGGCGGCATGAGCTCGCGGCTTTTCCAAACCGTGCGCGAGGAACGCGGCTTGGTCTACTCTATTTTCAGCGATCTCAATCCCTATCGCGATACGGGCTCGCTCTGCGTTTATGCGGGCACTTCTTCGGACCGTTGTCTTCAGGTGATCGACCTGATCATGACCGAGTTCCAGCGGCTCAAGTCCGAAGCGCTTCCCGACGAAGAGCTCCGGCGCGCCAAGGACCAGCTCAAGGGGAATATAGTTCTCGGCTTGGAGAGTTCGATGTCGCGCATGTCCAATCTGGCCCGCCAGGAGATGTACTTCGATCACTTCTTCGGCATCGACGAAATCATGGAAAAGGTGGAGAATGTCTCCGGCGAGCAGGTGATGGAAATGGCTAATTTCCTTTTCTCTCCGGAAAAGGTCGCGGTCACGCTGCTCGGCCGGCTCAACGGTCTCAAGGTCACCCGCAGCCAGCTTGCCTGCTAAAGACTGTTAAAACCTGACGCGAGCGTTTCTCCCAGTTTTTCGTCTGTTGGAACAGCAATCCAAACAGACACGCGCGCTCTTGGTAAACTTGAAGCGCCAGATTGCAGTCAATTGCAACGATATGTCCCTTGTCACAGGAAATCCGGTAAACCCATGACCCAGAATCACCGTATCGAAAATTGCCGTCAAACTTCGACTTGGCCTCGCCTGTGCAAACCATCGGTTGGGTTGGAGAGCGGCTTCACGTTAATGGAGCTGCTCATCGTCATGTCCATCATGATCATCCTCATGCTGATCGCTATCCCGAATTTCATCAGCATGAAGGCCCAGGCGGACGAGACTTCAGCCATGCAATCCCTGCGCGCCATCTACCAGGCCCAGATCCAGTTCCAGATCAATTTTCCGGCGAATGGATTCGCCTGCTCGTTGGCCGCGCTCGGCGGCGATTCGAAATCCGGACCGCCGACGGCCCAAGCGGCGCAGGTTCTTCAGAGCGATCTGGCCAGCGGCCAAAAGTCTGGCTATACCTTCAACATCGTAAACTGCACCAAAGTAACAGTGAACAACCACGACATGTATACCTCTTATGAGGCGACCGCGGTTCCCCAGGCCGTTGGCAAATCCGGCCATCGCGGCTTCTGCATGGATGCGAAAGGTGGAATCACGGCCGACATGGCCGGAGGCACCAATTGCACCCAGCCAGTCCAATGAGCATTTCTGCTCCAAAGCCAGCGAAGCGCAGATCTGCTTGGAAATTGTCTCTTGCCATCTTTCTTTTAGTCGTTGCCGGAATAGTCTTGCTCTCCCATGAACACAAAAAGCCCATGCCTACTCTAGCCGAGGCCGATGAGACTTCGGCGATCCAATCGCTGCATTCTATTTACCAGGCACAGAGCCAGTATCAGACCAACTTTCCCCAGTATGGATTTGCCTGTTCCATGAGCGCGCTGGGCGGTGATCCGAATTCGGGTCCGCCGACGCCGCAAGCCGCGGAGGTTTTGCCGGGCGATCTACCGACCGGAGAGGAGTCCGGCTACACCTTCAAAATCGTTGGCTGCGGCGGCAAAGACCCAAGAAATCCAAACCTTGTCACCTCCTTCAAGGTCACGGCGGTTCCACAGGTCGTCGGAAAAACCGGACGCCACGGCTTCTGCATGGATCAGACCGGCAATATCACATTCGATCCTGCCGGCGGCGATCATTGTACCCAGCCTCTCCAATCAGTGCCGGATGAGGAGTGATGAGGACTGCACCGCGAGCATTCACGCTGCTGACGTTCTTTCTACTCACCGCCTCCGCAGTCACCAGAGCAGGTGAGCTTCCCCAACAGGAAATCACCGCCCACCAGCTTGCCCAACGGGTCGATGCCTTCTACAACGGACTCCATTCGCTGCGCGCGGGTTTTAGCGAGAGCTATCAGGGAATGGGCATCTACCGCGAGGAACGGGGCACGCTCGTCTTGCGCAAGCCGGCAAGAATGCGCTGGAATTATGCCCAGCCGCCGGGAAAGCTCTTCATTCTGGACAACAAGTACGGTTGGTTCTATACGCCCGGTGACGCTCAGGCCGATCGCATCGCGGCCTCCCAGTTGGACGACCTACGCTCTCCGCTGCGATTTCTGCTGGGCCATACCCACCTCGAAAAAGAATTCGACACTTTGCACCTGTCGACCACCTCCGCTGGCTTCGAGCTCTCCGGGGTCCCCAAAGGCATGCAGCAGAGAGTCGCCCAAGTTGTTCTGGGGATTACTGCGGAAGGCATCATTCAATCCATCGCCATCACGGAAATCGATGGGGCGCGTACCACGTTCGCTTTCACGGACATTCAACCGAATGCGCCTGCCCCGGCAGCGGACTTTGTCTTTCATCCGCCTGAGGGCATTCCCGTGGTGGATGCTCTACCCCCGGTGTAAGGTCGGAGAATCCCAGGTCCCAAAATCGGGACCTGGGGCACCCGTATCGTCCGGTAATCCTAGCTAGCTCTTCAAGACCATCCGGCACTTTCCGGTTCTCACCATTACACTTACACTCAGGCGCAGCTGCAAGTGAGCGGAAATGACCCTGGGAACGTCTTCTCAGTGTCCATCCAGCGACCCTATCCCCTTACCTATACCTTGAACCGCGAGCCGTGAGGCCGGACAGGCAAGCTGGTATCGTTAAAGTAGGACTATATTCCCCTTAAAGGATGTTCTTAGGCTGGTACTGAACCATGGCGGAGTTTGTCATCAAGCTGGCCGATGAGCGGGGACGCATCCAGGAGCAGATCCAGGTGGCGGGTTCGGCGGAAGACTGCGCAGCCGCTTCTCTCAGGCGGGGTACTACGTCTACTCGGTCCGCGCTCGCGGAATAGGCGGAAGCCGCAGCCGCAAACGCGCCAATCTCGAGGCATTCATTATTTTCAATCAGCAGTTCCTAACCCTGATTCGCGCCGGCCTGCCCATCCTCAGTTCGCTTGAAATGCTGGCCAAAGGGCAGAAGAACATAAACTTCCGCGCTCAACTGGAAAACGTCGCGGCGAGGGTCCGCACCGGCGAATCCCTCTCCTCCGCTTTTGAAGCGCAGGGCGGTTTTCCGCTCATTTACACCACGACCCTATTGGCTGGAGAGCGCAGCGGCCATCTGGAAGACGTCCTCGGGCGCTTTCTTGACTTCCAACGCATCTCGCTTACCTTCCGCAAGAAGTTGACCGCTTCCCTCTATTACCCGATCCTGCTTATCGTTATGGTGACGGCGCTGTTCATCTTCCTCATCAGCTTCGTCGTGCCCCGCTTCGCCATGCTCTACGAACAGATCGGCAATAACCTTCCTATGGCTACCCGTTTGCTGCTCACGGTCGGCAACAACTTTCAGCACTATATTCTCTGGGTACTGGCGGCCATTGCGGTCATCGCCTTCGCTCTGTTTCGCTACAGCCGCTCAGCGGACGGCGCCGCCCGCATCGATCGTATACGAATCAGCATGCCGGTATTTGGCAATATCTGGCGCAAGTACCAGGTTGCTCTCTTTTCCCGCACGCTTTCGACGCTGCTTACCGGCGGTCTGCCCCCGGTTCCGTCACTCGAAACGGCGGCGCGCTCTATCTCCAGCAAGATCATCGCTAAAGCCGTCTCGCAATCCGTAGGCAGCGTGCGCGAGGGTAAGAGCTTGGCGCGGAGTTTGGACCAGACCGGAATCTTTCCCGATCTTGCCGTCGAAATGATTGATGTGGGCGAATCGACCGGCGCGCTGCCGCAGATGCTCAACTCCGTGGCCGAGTTCTTTGAGGAAGATGTGCAGACCGCTTTGACCGCTTCTCTCGCGCTTATCGAGCCGGCCATTTTGATTGTGATGGGTGTTGTCGTCGTCCTCATCCTGATTGCACTCTACCTGCCCATATTCTCGCTGTCGCAAGCCAGCAGCATGGGAGGCCGATGAGAGGGATTCAATTGACCCGCTTACGTCCATCCCGGCAGCTCGATCCAATAACCGACAGGAGGTTCCATGGCTGACACTGTACTGGTACCGCCGCACGTCGGAGATTTCGACGAGAACGCGCGCGCCCGGGCGCTCGCCCATCGCTATCGCTGTGAGTTTGTCGATCTCAAAAATTTCCGCATTCAGCACGAGCTCTTCCGCAGCGTGCCCGTGGACATGATGTTCCGTTACAACTTCGTGCCCCTGGAACAGCTCGAAGACCGGCTTATCATCGCCGTCGCCGATCCCAGCCGGCTGATGGTGCTGGACGAGATCAGCGGCCTGCTCGGCCAGCGGGTGATTACCCGAGTCGCTACCCTTTCGCAAATTACCGACCTGCTGAAGAAGACCGAACAATCGCAGCGCGTGCTTGACGAAGCCTCCGAGGGGCTTACCTTCGATGTCATCTCCGCGGAAGAGAATCCCGACGAGAACATCTCGATTGAGAAGCTCACCTCGGAAGAAGACATCAGCCCCATCATTCGCCTGGTGGACACCACGATATTCACCGCGCTGGAGCGGCGCGCCTCCGACATTCATCTGGAAACCTACGACGATTCGCTGCTGGTAAAGTACCGCATCGACGGGGTTCTCCAGGCCGCCATGGCGCCGATCGCCCGCGAGCACCACTCGACTATCCTCTCCCGCATTAAAGTCATGAGCGAGCTCGATATTGCGGAACGCCGGGTGCCCCAGGACGGGCGGTTCCGGGTCCGCTACAAAGGACGCCTGATCGATTTTCGTGTCTCCATTATGCCGACGGTGCATGGCGAGAACGCCGTTCTTCGCGTTCTGGACAAAGAATCGATGAGCGAAAAGTTCCAAAAGCTTACTCTGGAAGTGGTGGGCTTCGCGGACGATGACCTGCGCCGTTTCCGCCGTTATATTCGCGAGCCTTATGGCATGGTGCTGGTCACCGGCCCCACCGGCTCGGGTAAGACCACCACTCTTTATGCCGCGCTCAACGAAATCAAGAGCGATGAAGATAAGATCATCACCATTGAAGACCCAGTCGAATATCAGATCCGCGGCATCACGCAAATTCCCGTCAACGAGAAAAAGGGACTCACTTTTGCGCGTGGCTTGCGCTCTATCTTGCGCCACGATCCGGACAAGATTCTGGTTGGCGAAATCCGCGACCAGGAGACCGCGCAGATCGCGATCAACTCGGCCCTCACCGGCCACCTGGTCTTCACCACCGTCCACGCCAACAACGTTTTCGACGTGCTAGGCCGCTTTCTCAATATGGGCGTTGAGGTCTATAACTTCATCTCCGCGCTCAACTGCATTCTGGCGCAGCGGCTGGTCCGCACCATTTGCGAATACTGCTCGCATCCAGTGCGCTACGATGAAGAGACTCTGCGCAATAGCGGACTGGATCCTGCCGAGTGGCGCAGCTTCGACTTTCGCGAGGGCGCGGGCTGCATTGAATGTGGCGGAACCGGATATAGGGGCCGCACCGCGATCCATGAGCTGCTCGAGCTGACCGATCCGATTCGCGAAATCATTCTACTCAAGAAGCCAGGCTCGGAGGTACGCCGGCTGGCGCAGCAGGAAGGCATGCAGTTCCTTCGCGAGTCGGCCATCGACCGCGTCCGGCTCGGCGTGACGACGCTGAAAGAGATTAACAAGGTCACCTTCGTCGAGGCATTTCGCTAGATTTTTGGTCCTGCGCGGATGCGCAGCCAACCACACCCGAACGTAATCAGCCCTTCCGGCTGCAACCAGGATAGAGCAGAGTGAAGAATAAGTTGGTGAGTATCGGCAAGCGTGTTTTACCCTCCGAGGCCGCTGCTCTACGTCCCCGTCTGGCGTGCGAAATTACCCCTGCTGGCGTTGTCGCCGCCCGTCCCGGCGCAGCCGACCGGGAGATCCTTTCCGCGTTCGCGCCCCTGCGTCCCGGCATCTTCTCGGCTGGAATCAAAACACCCAACTTCAGCGACCGCGCCGCGATCTCGGGCGCCCTTCGTCAAGCGCTTGACGAAATCCGGCAGCGTGACACGAAGATCACGGTTGTTATTCCCGATGCTTCAGTGCGTGTCTTGCTGCTGGACTTCGACAGCCTACCCGCCAAAGCCGCCGATACGCTGCCCATCATTCGTTTTCGCCTGCGCAAACTTGTTCCCTTTGAGGTGGAGGACGCCGCCGTCACCTATCAAGTGATGGCGGCGAAGGATGGCACAGTGCGCACCCTTGTCGCCGTCTCTCCCGCGGTCGTGCTCTCCGAATATGAAAGCGCGGTTCGCGAGGCCGGTTACGAGCCGGGAGCCGTGCTTCCCAGCACGCTGGCCGCCCTGGCGGCAGTGGCCGGCGATGAGCCATCACTGGTGATCAATCGCAATGCGAACTCCGTCACCACCGCCATCACGCGGCAGAATGAATTACTCCTGCACCGCACTCTCGAATTAACGGAGAAAGGATGGCTGCCCGAAGAGAACGAGCGGCACTCGATGGAAGAACTGCAACAATCGATCAGCGTCGCGATTGCCTACTTTGAGGACTCGCTCTCCGCCCCGCCGCGCCAACTTCTTGCCTGCGGATTGGGCGGAGCGGGAGAGTCGGGCGCCTGCTCGGTGACATCCCCATCCCTGCGCGCGACCTGGTGCCAACTCCCGGGTTCCCGAGAAGCGGAGCGGATTTCATGCCGCGCGGCATTCTCGCAGGTGTTGTAGGAGCCTTGGCAAGCTGATGCGCGTCTCACTCAATCTCGCTTCCCATCCTTACGTCGAGCTCGGCCCGATCTATTTGCGCCTGCGTATCCTGATCGTGGCGCTGGCAGTTTTGGCTCTCTCGCTTTGGCTGTCAGCTCGGGTAGAAACGCGTAAAGCTGAAGCGGCGCATGCCCGCCTGGCCGCGGCCCAGCAGCGCGTGGCGGCGCTCCAGAATACTCAGCAGAGCTACCAATCGGATATGCGCCAGCCGCAAAACGCCTCGGTCTTGCAGCAGTCCCGGTTTCTGAATCAGCTGTTCCAGCGTAAGGCATTCTCCTGGACCGCGGTCATGATGGACCTGGAGAATGTTTTGCCGGGCGGCGTCCAGGTGGAGAATATCGACCCTGTAATTGCCCGCAACGGCAATGTGACCATTCATCTTCGCGTCAACGGACAGCATGATCGCGCGGTTGATCTTGTCCGTAATCTGGAGCATTCCCGAAGCTTCCTTTATCCGCGTTTGGCGGGCGAAACTGCCGAAACTGCTCAAAGCGGCCGCGGAGGCTTCCAACAGGTAAGCTCGGGCGATGTCAACTTCGACATCCTGGCCGACTACAATCCGCTGCCTACTTCCGGCGAAACTGCTGCATCCAAAAGCCGGACAAAAAGCGAGGCTGGGAGCGGCAAAGAGCGGTCCACGAAGACTGCCGTCCGGAAATCAACCCGCAAGCACGCGGCCCATGCTCTCGGCAACACCCCACTCTTCCCGCCCGCGCGGAAGGCAGGCCCGCAATGAAGCCGAGCCGCTCGAAGATCTTTAGCATTCTTAACCTTCATATCCTGGCTGCGGGCTTGCTCGCCGTGCTCATCCTGGTGCTCGGCCTCCGCTTCTTTGTGTCTTGGCACACCTTGCGCGCGTCCGGGCCGGAGCAGGTCGCCCAGGAGCAGACCACCTACCGCACCCTGCAACTGCAGATGTTTCCCCTGCTTGGACTCCCGCAAAAGGTGAGCCAAGCGCGGGTGCAGGCCGAGGAGTTTTATGACCGGCGCTTCCCTGGCGCTTATTCCACCATCTCAGCCGCGATCTACGATCTCGCCGGAAAAAACAGCGTCCGGCTTACACGCCTTTCCTACATCCAGACGCCGTCAAGTCCCGGTCTCGCCGAGGTCCGCATGGACGCCAGCCTCAGCGGGGAATATGCGCCGCTCATGCACTTCATTAACGGCCTGGAGCGAAGCAAGACTTTCTTTCTGATCAACGGCCTCACCTTTACCGGACAGCAGGGCGGCTCGGTGAATCTTCGTCTTGTTTTGACTACCTATCTGCATGCCGCGAATGTCGATCGCATTGCTCCGCCGCAAGACCAACAGGGCGCGGACGAGGCGGCAGGAGAGGACAACCGCTAATGGCTCTCCGCGTCGGCGCCGAAGATAAGAAGAAAGTCTATCTTGCTACAGGTCTGGCTGTTCTCATGCTCATCCTGCTGGTGCGCTTCCTGTGGCAGACCTTTGGCCCGTCCACCCCCGCAGCTCAGCCTCCCGCGGCCACTGTCACTGCGCCCCGCGTTTCCGCCCCGGGGCCTTCCTCCGAGGCGGTTGAAGAGCCCTATGCCCACGAAGCTTCTAAGGTGGCGTCTGCCTCTTCGCTCGATCCCACCCTACACCCGGAAATCATGCGGCAAGCCGAGTCTCTTGCGTATACCGGTAGCGGCCGGAACATTTTTTCACAGTTTTCGGCTCCCCCAGTGATTCCCAAGGCGATTGCCTCAGCCCGCCCCTCGACTGCTCCCGCCGCGCCGATTGGGCCGCCGCCTCCGCCCCCGATCAATCTGCGTTTTTACGGTTATGCGGCGCAGAATAATGGCCATAAGGAAATCTTCCTTCTGCAAGGAGACGACATCTTCATCGCCTCGGAGGGAGATGTGGTCGATCGCCGCTATCGCGTTGGCAAAATCAACGCCGCCTCCGTTCAGGTTGAAGACCTTCCCTACCACAACACACAAACGCTACCATTGATGCAGTGAGCGCCCATGCTGAGCATTTCAGAAACTCCCGACGCCGGACCTGTTGCCAGACAAGATGAGGGCTTTGTGCTGTTAGCCGTGCTCTTCATGCTTCTGTTGGTTCTAATCTCCCTGTCGATAGCGGCGCCCAAGGTGACCACCGAACTGCGCCGCGACAAGGAGAAGGAAACCATCCACCGGGGAATGCAGTATGCGCGCGCCATCCGCATCTACTACCGCAAGTATGGTCGTTATCCAAACACCATCGACCAGTTGATCAATACCGACAACCAGCGCTTTCTGCGCAAGCGCTATCTGGATCCGCTCACCGGAAAGGACGACTGGCGTCTCATCCATCTCGGCGAAGCGCAGACAATGACCAACACTATTCCCGGCTCTACGCCCATCGGGTCCAGCGGCACGAATAATGGCGCCAATGGAACGGCCGCCGCGGGGAGTGGAAGCTACAGCGGCTTGAGTTTCGGCTCCACCGGCTCCTCCAGCTCCTCCGCCTTTGGCTCCTCTAGTTCCTCTGGCGTTGGCTCTCCTTCTTCCTCCGCCTTTGGCTCCTCTGCTTCCTCCGGCATTGGCTCTCCTTCTTCCTCTGCTTTTGGCTCCTCTGCTTCCTCCGGCGCATCCCCCTTTGGCTCTTCCAATTCGTCCAGCTCGCCGTCTTCCTCCGGGATATCTTTTGGTAACTCCGGTTCCACTTCCTCAACCGGCGCCAGTGGCACGGGAACCACAGGAGGGAGCGCCTTCGGCACACCAGGAGCAACTCTCGGCGGAGCGCCTATCGTCGGCGTTGGTCTTCCCAGCACCAAGGCCTCGATCAAAATCCTCAAAAAGCAAGACCACTACAACAAATGGGAGTTTATCTACGATCCCAGTCAGGATTTGGGTGGAATCATGGGCCAAACCGGAGCCGGCGTTGCACAACAACCGGGTTCGAACAACAGCATCAATGGCAATTCAAATGGCATGGGCGGTCCTTCAACCGGGTTTGGAAACAATGGCAGTTCCAATGGCTCCGGTAGTTCACCCACGCCGGCCCCTGCGCCTACAAGCCCTTTCGGCGGCTCCTCCCCAACTGTGCCACAGTGAGTCAGATCGCTGCCAACTGACTTGCTTTCTTACCCGGCATTTCTCACTGGATCCCGATCGCCAGTCGAACCGGTAATCACGCCAAAGATTTGCCTATTTTGGTGCATCGGTCTCGTCAGATTCCTGTTGGACCGGCTTGAGGCGCATCTCGAGGTAAAGGTCCCGGAGTTTGTCTTTCATCTGCTTGTATTTCAGAAATTCCTGCATCTCGCGGTGTGCGTCTGCAGTACGTCCCGCATCCCGATATAGAAGGCTTAGGCGGTAGTGGGCTACAGCAATCGTCGGATCCTGTTGAATAGCTCTTTCAAAAAGAGCCTCCGCTTTTCGCGGTTGCTTCATTGAGATCAATGTTTTCCCCAGGCCAATGTTGGCTTCTGCGTCATTGGGTTGAAGCTGTACGGCCCGCGAATAATATTCATATGCTTCTTTCTCATCATTCCTCCGGGCGGCTATATCACCCAGCCTGCGTTCGGACTGCTCATCAAATTGGCTCACGGCAAGAGCCGCTTTGTACTCCCCTTCAGCCTCGTCTTTCTCTGCGGGAACCGACGAGGCACGCAACACCTCGGCCAATTCAAAATGGAGTCCGGGGAGCTGAGGATTAAGCTTTAGAGCTTCGCGGTAGTTCTTGATCGCTCCTTCGGTGTCTCCCTGCCTCTCCAACTCATGGGCCATGACTTGATGCATCCGGGCAGAGTTAGGAGCCACCATAGATAGGCTGAGCATGGACTCAGCGGCAAGATCGGAATAAATCCGGTAGGAAGTGTAGAGGATATCGGTATTTGTGGGGTACAAACCGCGAAGAACGCCGGCCGTCGCCGCTGCTTTGTCCAGATCTCCGGCCGTGGAGTAAATCTCAATCAACTCCATCCCGGCTTCTATCCGGACTTTTTGCTCCTGCAAATTGGGGAACGCTTCTTCCAAATCCGCCCGAGCACTCTCACTCATACCCGTGCGCTTCTCAGCTATACCCAGGAGGGCCTGAATTTTCCATAGAGTGGGACGGAGCCTAAGCGTGGTCCGGAGTTGAGGAATCGCTTCTGCATAGTGGCCTTGGAAAAATAACAGCACCCCTAGATTGCCGCGGGCATCCACGTTGTCCGGGTCGAGCGAAACGATGGCGCGAAACTCTGCTACCGCCAGATCAGGCCTGTTCTCCTTTAAAAGCTCCTGAGCACGACGGCCGTGTAGCTCAATTTGCTGCTGGAGGTTAGGGGCCGATTGACACACGCACTGCAATGAGCCCAGGAAAAAAAGAATGGTCGCCACCCGGCGAATGGCTTCTTTTGTCTTCATCGATTACCAATGATAGAGCCGGACATCGCATGCCGGCAGGCACTGAGCACGAACGGCCGCCGCCGCCGTCCTTCTAGTTTTCAGACAACGCGCTTTCGCATCGGCTTCTCTTAGAAGGAGAATCTGCCATAGGCCTGCATTGTTCGGCCGGTGTTCGTGGTTGCCGTAATCTGACCTACGCTTGGATTCGCAATCCCCGATGCAAGAGCCGCCGCGCTAAGCTGATTATTCGGGGGCTTAAAGCTTGGATGGTTTACGAAATTCGTGGCATCCATACGAATCTCAAAGTGCGCGCCTTCCCACCCGGGGACAGCGAAGGTCTTGCCCAGAGATAGATCAATGTCGGTGAGATCCGGTCCGTAGAGCGAGTTCCGTCCGTTGGTGCCAAAGGTATTGTTCGCTGGGGTCGCATAAGCGAGCTGATTGAACCACTCGTTAATCGACTGATTCGAGACGTGGGGATTGCCTACGCGATTTGGGTACCAGTTCCCGTCCAGAGCACCGGCATTGGTAGCAGAGGCCATGATCACGGTAAATGGAGTACCCGATTGGGCAAGGAACATGGACGAAGCCTTCCAACCGCCCAGCACCGCATCTCCGATTCCGTGATTCAGGAGCTGGTGTCCGCTTCCCACGGGCAGGGCATACACCAAGTACCCTTTAAACATCTTCGGCGTATTGAAATTCGAGGGTGCATAGTTAGCTGACGGGTTATAAGCATCCTGATAATACGCGTTCCCGTAGTGGCTGCCCCAACCCGACGTATCCTGGTCGTCCAGCATCTTACTCCAGGTGTAATTGATCTCGGCCATCAGCCCGTGCCCGGTTTGCTTTCTAAGGGACAGTTGCATGGAGTTGTAATTCGAAATGTTGTTGTACAGACCGCTCAACGCGCCGGGGACAGATGGCCCGATGCCCAGATACTGCGGGTATGGCCGTGCGGCCTGACCGCCTCCGAGTTTATTTGCGGGCACTTGGTTGATGTCTGCCTGGAATTGTAATCCGTTCGCTTTGCTGCCGATGTAGCCCGCCTCAGCCACCATATTGCCGGGCAGCCGCCGTTGGATGGCTAGCGACCATTGCCAAATATGGCCAACAGGGGTGTGATAAGGCATGTAAGGAATGTTCCCGCCCCCTTGGCCATTGTAGGCGCCAGGGTTCCTGTTCGGTCCGACGATATAAGGCAGGTTGGCGCCAGAACCAGAAAGCTGTACCACTGGCGCCTGGCCTGGATTGGCGGAGATACTTCCCGTGCTGGCGCTGCCGAAGCCGATCGGGGAACCGTCAACGTCCATGCTCCATAACGTGGCGTATTCGCCGACGCCGCCCCGCACTGACCAGTCGGCTCTCGGCGACCAGGCAAACCCAAAGCGTGGCAGAACGTTGTTATAGGATGTCGCGATAGCCTGGGTTCGTCCATTGTTGCCGGCAAACCAAATGGCTCCCAGCGTATGGGTTATAGGATTCGTAATTGTTGGATCAAAGCTGCCCGCCTTGTTATTCTGCTCGCTAAACCCCCCGTGGATCTCCCACCGTAGGCCGAGGTTCACCGTAAGATTCGGTAAAAGCTTGATATCATCCTGGACAAACAGTGCTGGAAGTTTGGATCGCATCCCCTCCGATCCCTGGTCCAGGGCAGACCACTGCTGCACGTCTCCCAGCAAAAAATCCGAATAGCCTACATTGGAATTGGCGGAGCTGTACTGGCCACTGAACGTCAGGCTTGCCGCGTTGAGGTTTCCCCATGGTGTAGAGTTATCCTGTTCGAATAGAATGTCACCGCCGAAGTGCAGGATGTGTTTGCCTCGAACCATCGTCACTACGTCCGACAGATCAAAGGCGTTCTGGATATAGATTGCGTTGGTTTGAGGGTTCAGAGCCCCATTACTGCTGCCGGCCGCATTGACGCCGCCCACCCCATTGATCTGGATGTTGGGGAACATATTCACTTTCGCAAACTCCAAGCCGATTTGGCTGGGATAATTCTTGTTCAGGCTGCCAGGGAGAAACCAATTGCCTCCCCTGACATACGAATAGCGCAGTTCGTTTACTATTTTTGGGTTAAAGGTGTACACGTCTGTAATTTGGGCTGAATACCCCTCGCCTGTATTTTCTTGAGTATCGATCGGATCCATTGTGTTGAGGGTGCCATGCCCGGGAGTCGTGTGCTCCAGGATGGTGAAGTTGATCCGGTTTTTTTCGCTCAGGTTATAATCCAGCCGGCCAAACTCCATGCGCGAAGGATTGCTGCCGACCTGAAGGTAACGGAAATTATTGTTTACCAGACCCGGGATATTCGGCTCGCGATAGAACTTCTGAATGGCGACCGCTACCGGATCGAAACGGGATGACGGAATCTGATTGCCTGGAAACGGCCGCCCGGTATTGGGATCGGTTATTACCCCGAAGACCGCAGGATCGAAATAGCCCTGTTTCATGGCATCGGTCGGCACAGTGCTAATCTCGGTCGTTTGGGTTGGGTTCACGATCTGGTCGTAATCGAAGTAGAAGAACAACTTGTCTCTCAGGATCGGACCGCTCACCGAGCCGCCGAAATTGTTGAAACGGACTCTCGCCTTGGCTCCCGAATTGAAGTAGTCTCTCGCATTCAGGGCGTCATTCTGGAAGTATTCGTAGGCGACCCCGTGCCACTGGCTGGAACCGGTTTTGCTGATCAGGTTGAATACATTGCCTCCACTGCCATATTGGGCGGAGAATGACGTTGCAACGACATTGACTTCAGCTATGGATTCGGTGATCTGGGTATCGATATTGGCGCTATGCGGCAGCCTGATTGTGCCTCCGTCAATGAGGTAGCTGGAGTAGTACGGCATGGTCCCATTGATGGCCATCGCCACTCCGGGATTGGATACTCCCGCATTGGACGCAGGAGTGCCTGAGGCGCCGGGGAGGATTTTCATAAAATTCTGCCAGTTTGGGGTAACATTGGGCAGAGAAGCCAGGGCCGTAGTTGTCAACGTGTTTGCCACCTCGGGCGCTTCGGTCTGCAGCAACTGCACATCGGATGAGACCACAACTTCCTGGGTCGCCGAACCGACATTCAATCTGCCGTCAATCGTCACCACTCCGACCAGCAGCGGGACCGGACCGTGCACGGTCTTCTCAAAACCTGCTTTGGCAAAAGTAATGGTGTAGTTTCCCGGCAGGGTCGAAACCGTGTCGTAGATGCCTTCGCCATTGGTGACGAACTGCTTGCTCACACCCGTATCGTCGTTTCTTACCGTCACCGTCACCTCGGGCACGACTGCCCCTGTGGAGTCGGTCACTGTGCCACGGATGTCAACGGAGTTCGTATTTTGCGCGCGGCCGGCGCCGGCCATGCATAGCGCAAGAAGACATGCGAACGCGATGCGAACTGATTCCTTCATTTACCACCTCCCCAAAGGACCGCGAAATGAATATCCTTCCGCGACAGTTACCGGCCCGATGAAAGCGATCTGCGCGAGCGGTTGACCTTGGATGCCGCTTGGTAAACGCGCTCGACACGGGTAGAATCCCGTGGCAGCCGGAAAGATAGTCCCTCCCCGCAATCACTGTCAAGTAGAAACTTTGGCGTGTTAGCCCTTAGACAATCGGTTGTTTTCGCGGACGCCGGCCGTCCCAGCCATTCGCTTGGCGGTGTTCCGCTCTTGCGATCGTGTGCTTCGCCATGCTTGTATCATTCTCGCTATGTAGTTCACACTGATGATGGCCGGGAGGGTCTGTTAGAAAATCCCCGATGTTCCGAAAGCAGGGATTCGGGTCGTTGAGAGAGGAAGTTTCAGATGGGCCAAGAGTCGAGAAGCTTGAAGGATCAGAGCACGGCTATTGCCCCGATGCTCTCGGTTCGGAATGGCGTGAGAGCGATCGAGTTCTACAAGGCGGCGTTCGGAGCGGTTGAACTGTACCGCATCGACGCCCAGAGTGAAGCGGTGGTCGCTCCCTTGTCCGTTGGTGAAGCTGAATTTTGGGTTGCCGACGAGTCTCCCGAGCACCTCAACTTCAGTCCCGAGTCTCTCGGCGGGACCACTGTGCGAATGGTGATGATCGTTAAACTTCCGGATGCCTTTTTCGAACGGGCCGTCGCCGCAGGAGCTACAGTTATTTGGCCCGTCAGCGATCAACCATATGGTTGGCGCATCGGACGAATTGTCGATCCGTTCGGACACCATTGGGAAATCGGCAAGCCCCTGGGCGACCGCTCTTAAGCTTCGATGGAAAGCTCTGAGCCGCTCCACAGGTTCCGCTCTTCCTATTTTCTTGCGATTCCCCCCGTTAATTGTTTTGCAGTAATCTTTCCTTTGAGATCCGTATATGTCTAGCGAATGGGAAGTGAGATTATAGGTCAACTGTGCAAGACCGTCGTTCCCGCGAGGAATTCCTCTGCCATGCGAGGACTTAGACCGTTTTCACTGTTGGTTTAGAGCGGGGAGACCATACGTACGCAGCTTTTCCTTAAGAGAAGCTGCACATAACTTCTCTTAAACAGAACAAAGTAACAGGGAAACAGTCAAGAGCGGGGAGGACAGCCGAAGCTGAGTTGTGCAGATCCCGCCCGCTCAATATGCGTGAGGTCACAGCAGCACCATGAGCAAGCCGAAGCGCGAACCTAATGTCCCTGCTGAACCCGTCAGCCTCAAGACTCTGGCGGCTCACCTCAAGCTTGACCCAGCTACTGTCTCAGTCGTCCTGAATCAGGTGCCCGGGCGCTCCATTCCCGAAGCTACGCGGGAACGTATCCGCGCAGCCGCGCTCAAATTTAATTACCAGCCCAGTTTTCTTGCCCGGTCCTTGCGTAATCGGCGCACCATGACGATCTGGTATCTTGGTTCCGGTACTCGCCGATGGATATCACGCAGAGGTCATGACCGGAATCGGAGATCGCCTGCTGGAGGAGAAATATTTCTACTTCATAGCCCATCACCGCCACCGTGCTGATCTTATCGAGCAGTATCCCCGCATGCTCATAAGTCGCGGTGCGGAAGGTCTCATTACGATTGATACGCATTTAACGCAGGAGCTTCCCCTCCCAGTGGTTGCAGTCGCGGGCCATCGGCGAATCAGCGGGATCACGAACGTGGTCCTCGATCATCGCCGGGCGGCGGAACTGGCGCTTCGCCATCTTCACGATCTCGGTCATCGCGGCATCGCTTTCATGCGGGGCCAACCTTATAGCTCCGACTCCGAAGAAAGATGGCGGGCCATTGTGAAAGTGGCAAGAGATCTCGGGCTTCCCATCCGATCCGAATCGACCATCCAGCTGGACAAAGATTTGACTTCGCCCGAACTAGGTTATCCAGTGGTTCAGCAACTGCTGGCTCATCATCGCAGTTTCACTGCAGTTCTCTCTTTTAACGATATGGCCGCCATCGGGTCCATCCGCGCGCTTCACGATGCCCAGCTTCGTGTTCCCCAGGATGTATCTGTGGTCGGATTCGACGATATCAAGGAGGCAGCTTACCAGACACCGAGCCTCACCACGATTCGGCAGCCTCTCCATCACATGGGCGAGTTGGCTGTCCAGATTCTACTCGGGAGGCTCAGATCTAACGCCGCCACGGCTCCTCCGGAAATCGCGGTGGAGCCTGAACTCATCATCCGCGAGTCTACCGGTCCGGCAAGAAAGAGCACCGGTAAAGGAAGTTCGGCCAAGTTGACCAGGTAACATGTCTGACATTGGCGAAATTCGAGTCTCCCAAAAACGTCACCTGTTGGCGATTATCCTGCTCTATCTGGGATCGGTCTTAACCGGGGCGTCGACCGTATTGCTCGGCTGCATTCTGCCCAGGCTCTCCGCGTTCCATCATTTACGGGATAAGGATGCAGGGGCCCTCCTCATGGTCCAATTTGCTTGTTCTGCGTGCGGTGCTCTTCTCGTGCGCCGCAATTTCCATCGAACCCTGGCGCGCGGATACGCGCTCATTTCTCTCGCGGCCGTATCGTTTTACACCCTGCCAGAGCAGTTTGCGCTTTCCACCGTTGCAATCTATGGTTTGGGATTGGGCTTGGTGATGACCTCGAACAGTATGCTGGTCGGGCGCATCTTCACGGAGCGAAGAGGCTCCGCGCTCTCATTTCTCAACCTCTGTTGGAGCATTGGCGCGCACCCTCTCCCCACTGCTAATAGCGCGGGAATTCGACCATCTCTCTATCGAATTCGCTAGCATTGCCATTGCTGTGCTCGCGGCTCTCCTTATCGGAGTTCCGTTCCTGGGTAGATTTCAGCAAGTCGTCGAAGACGATCAGCGCATCCGCACTCCGAGCGAGTCGCCAACCGCCGCTATCGCTTACTTTGGCCTGCTCGCTTTCCTCTACGTAGGAATCGAGTCGGCAACCGGCAACTGGATGAGCACCTACGCCTCGCGCGTAGCCGCTGGGAACTACACCAGAAGCACGTTGATAACAGCCTGCTTTTGGGCCTCCTTGCTGCTCGGCCGCGCCGTTACTCCGGCCATTCTCCTCCGCGTAGCCGAACAGAAGCTCTATCTGTTTTCCCTATTCGGCACAGCCATCGGCGCCTTTTTGTTGATGGCTGCCCATAGCGTCTCGCTTTTGCTTCTCGGCACCATCGTTTCAGGACTGAGCCTGGCTCCCATCTTCCCACTAACTCTGTCTCTATTCATGGCCAAGGCGGGCCAACCAAGGAATACCGGCTGGATCTTCGCGGTCGCTGGCTTCGGCGGCGCCGTTCTGCCCTGGCTGACCGGGATCGTCTCGTCCAGCACCCAGTCTCTTCGCATCGGTTTCCTGGTACCGGCTGCCGCTGCCATGCTCATGCTGCTGTTGGCGCTTCTGCTGCGTTCCACGCCGGACTCTGGCACGCTCAAGGTTTTGCACGCGAAGCCAGTCCCCCGGCGAGCTTGAAGCTGTAGACAGGCAGCACGGCACTGCGTTTTTACTCATGCGGAACGATCGCCCCGGAAGGAGACGTGGTCGACCGCCGCTATCGCGCCGGAAAAATTAAGGCAGTTTAGGAAATACTGTGGTCTTTTCCAATTTGCTCAGGCGTTCTTTGATGGAACGCCTGCGTGGAGTGTTGCTTCTCGGGATACACCGATTGTGAAAACGCTATAAACTGCCGTAGCGCCGCCTTCATGCCGGTTTATCGCTTTTGAAACTCCGGCGAACCTAGCAATAGACCGGCGACAATCGCCGCTTGTTTGTCCACCGGTCCGGGAATCGGCTGCGGCAGGTCGATCATCTGCACCATCGCTACTCTCCCGGGCACTCCCGGTCTGCTTGGCCGCGGGTCGAGGTATCTTTGCTGTTTCCGTGGCGTCGCCTGCCTGCCGAAGCACGGCATCGCGTATCGGCGGGGCCAACGGCTGATTGAGAAGTGCGGTCTCCAGCGCTTGTTCCTTCTGTGCAATCGTTTCCGCGCCTTGCCCGTGTATCTTCATCAGCGCACCCAGGTCAATCTGCGTACCCATCCTGTGGTTGGCTAATGCTAGAGAGAGATTCATACGATCCAGCAGGTCCCCGGTGTTTACCCAAGCAGCCTCCGTCCATGAGTAGCCGTTGGGAGTCGCGCAGCCGTAAAAAGGCATTCCCAATTGGTTGATCGCGTTCAGCAGCAACACTGGACGTATCACCTCGCCGCCCGTCGCCCGAACCGCCGAGATCACAAACTCTTCCGGCGTCTTCACCTTGGCGCGATAGGCTTGCCTGGACCAGAATTCCGGCGAGTTGAACATGGTGCGCAGTACCCGCCGAATATCGCCTCCTGTCTTGAGGTACGTCTTTGCCATCCGATTGACTAACGCCGGCGGAGGGTTGTCGCTCACAAAGCGAACGGCGAGCTGCTGAGATAGATGATGAGCGGTCGCGGGGCTGGTTGCCAGCATGTGCAGCACCTCAAGCCCCTCCTGCTCACCGTTCTCTTGAATCGTCCGCCCCAGGACATATTTCGGTCCAGGTTCGTGCCGGCGCTCGTTGAAGGCAAAGCCGGGGTTCTGGCGCGGCTCCCCGATCGTCCAGCCCGTAAAGACCTTCGCGACTTCCGTTACATCCTTCTGCGTATAGCCGCCGTCCACGCCCAAGGTGTGCAGCTCCATCAACTCACGCGCGTAGTTCTCGTTCAGCCCGAGATCCTGATTCTTGCTCCTGGGATTCATCCGCGCGCGAGTTGCCGCGAGCGAGTTTGGACCTATGCTGGTTTGATTGTCGAGATAGAAGAGCATCGCGGGACTCTTGGCCGTTGCCACCAGCAAGTCCTCGAATTTACCCATCGCGTTGGGCTCAATTGCGTTTCGTTCATAATCAATCAAGTACCATGGCGCAAAAGGTCCCTTCTTCGCATACACATTAAAGTGGTTGAGCCAAAAATCCGTCATCACCGCCTGCAGTTGCCGCTGGCTGTAGATATCTGTAAGCAAGCGCGTTTGCAGCAATTCCCCGGCAACTACGAGGGTGGGGTTGATCAACGCGTAGACCATTTCTTTTTGCTGGGGGCTCATCCCTTCCGTCAACTGCAGGCGCTCCTCGCCAGTCAGGCTCTTCATGAATCCCCGAAATTCCTCCGCTTTCATGCTCACCAATCTGTTCCATCTCTGATCCGCGGGGAGATTGATAATCGAAGTCGAAGCCAAATCCGCATATAGCTTTTGCTCATGTACTTGAATGGAAGGAGACCGGGCCACGTCTTCGAGCGTCATTGCATCGGCGGCACCATCATCTTTAACTTGAACCTTCTGCCTATTTCCGCTCGAACTCCGGGCAGGATTTGCACCTCCCATTTGCGGGTTTACGGCCGCTGATTCTTGAGCGCCGGAGGGAGCAGGCGAGGTCTGCTGGCGAGCCGCCTCCTGCGCCTGCTTCTGCTTTCTCTGTTCGTAATCCCAAATCTGGTTTTGATAAATCGCGCGCTCAACGCGGTCCTGGGGCAGAGGGATCCGGCCATCAGCTGCATTGCGAATCTGCGCGCCTGAGGGGAATTCTTCGATCAAGCTCCGCAAAGGCGTTTCCATGGCGGGATAGTTCTGCAATTGCGCCTCCAGCGCGCTATCGTCAATCCGCTCCGGATTCAACTGCAGTTCGATCCATTTGCGCACGCCGAGGGCGCTCACTCGCTCGACGTCTCCCGGCCGCGGGCCGAAGGTCAGCCGGTTGAGCGCATGTCGAGCGCGCTCCTGGGCAGTCAGCGGCGCCGGATGGGCCGCGTGTTTGTGGCTGGAGAGGGCGCCCTCGGCCAACAGGACCGCTGGGTCTTGGATGAGTAACAGGATCAGGAGGCTCGCCCAAAAGCGAGTCACAAGGCTGACGGAAGATCGGGAAGAAAGATGCATAGCCTTGACAGCTCCCCGGAAGAAATCAAGTTCCTAAAGTTTCAACCCCCGCGTGCCCGTAATGTCGCGCCGGATTGCCTTGGAATGACCTCACAGAGTGGCCGAGGTGTTCGCCGCATCTTCCACGTCGACCGGCTGGCGCGACGACAGGATACCCATCTCCTCATAGATCGGCCGGATTGCTGCGCGGATCCCTTTCAGCTTGCTCCAGAACCAAATTCCGCCGGCCAACACGAAGCTGCCTGTAATCATCACCGTTCGGGGCGCACCCAGCCAATGCGCAAGCCCCCCGGCCAGCAGACTACCAAAGGGCGCCATGCCCACAAAAGCCATCGTGTAATAACTCATTACGCGCCCGCGCCTGTCTTCCGGCACCACCGTCTGGATAATGGTATTGCTCGATGCCATGCCTTGCATCATTCCAAAACCGGTCAACAACATCATAGCCAAGGAAATCCAGAGAACGTGAGAAAGTCCCAGCAGAAACAACCCTATGCCAAAGATAGCCGCAGAAATTGGAATCATGCGGCCCAATCCTAAGACGCTCTTGCGTGCGGCCAACGACACTGCCGAGACAAGAGCGCCCACCCCGGTCGCGCCTAATAGGAAACCAAGCGTATGCGGGCCTCCGTGCAGCACCTGTGTGGCAAAGATCGGCATCAGGACCGTATACGGCATACCCATGAGGCTGACCAAGGCGAAAAGCAGCAGGATAGTTCGTACCGGAGCGAAGTCGCGTACGTAAGTCCAGCCTTCCCTAAGTTGTTCCAGGACGGAGGAGGCGGCCCGTTTTACCTCCGAAGCGTCGACCCGCATCAGCAGGAGCGATGCGATGACGGCGAAGTAGCTCAGACCGTCGAGGAGAAAACAATAGCCCTCTCCAAAGCCCGCGATGATGAGTCCGGCCAGAGAGGGCCCCAGCAAGCGCGCCACATTCACCATGGATGAGTTGATGGCAATGGCGTTGCTTAGGTCCTGCCGGTCCTTGACCATCTGTACCAGGAAAGCCTGCCGCCCCGGCATGTCGAAGGCGTTGATCAATCCTTGGAAGGCGCTGAGCAGCAAAATCTCATGGAAGGTGATTCGCTTGGAGAGCGTCAATGCAGCCAGGGCCAGTGACTGGGAAGCGGCTAGCGCCTGAGTCCACACCAAGACCTGCCTGCGGTTCAGCCGGTCTACCCAAACTCCAGCGAACGGCGCCAGCAGAAATGTGGGGATTTGCCCGGCAAACCCCACCACGCCCAACAACAGCGCCGATCCGGTCAGCCGGTAGACCAGCCAACTGGTGGCCAGCCGCGTCATCCAGGTGCCAACCAGCGAAATACTCTGCCCGGAGACATACAACTGGAAATTCCTGTGTCTCAATGCCCGCCAGGCATAGAACACTCCGGTATCCGCCCGCCCTTTTGCCCCGTGGAACGCACCAGGTGGAATATCTTGCTCCTCTCGATTCGCTTGCAGCCGCGCCGGCTAGATGATTTACAAACAATCCTTTCGATGTTAATCCGCCGCTTCGGGAAGCATTCGTTTTCCAGCTTCTCGACTCAGCCGCGTCGGCTGGAAAGGACATGCTTTAGCAACCCCAATCGCTTTTCCCGACTCCTAAGGGGTGATCCGGATATCGATAAAAACAGGAGAATCAATGCCGAACCCGAATTCCACCCCCGACAGCAGCCCCACCGTAACGCGCCAACAGTTGATCGATCTGCTCAACGAAGATCTTTCTCGGGAATACCAGGCCATCATTGCCTATGTGGTCTATTCACAGGTGCTGAAGGGCGCTCAATACATGAACATCGCCGGAGAGCTCGAAAAACACGCGACGGAAGAGCTTCAACATGCGCTGATCATCTCCAATCAAATCGATTATTTGGGCGGGATGCCGAGCGTTACGCCTAAGCCGGTCAAGACCTCGGAGAAAGCCGAGGAGATGCTTCGCTTCGATTTGGATAACGAGAATGAGACCATCCGGCAGTACCGGGCCCGCATACGGCAATGCGATGCGCTCAGTGAATACGCCATGGCCGAGCATATTCGGGAGATCCTCATGCAAGAACAGGACCATCAGATTGCATTGGCCACCGCCCTGGGCATCGATCCCCCCGATCTCCACAAGCAGGAGAAAGAGAAGAAATTGGCCCAAGCCGAACGATAGCTGCCTTACTCGCCCAATTGGGGGCAGTCCTCAATTAGACTTGTAGAGCAACTATGTTTGAAAATCTATCGGAAAAACTACAGCGGACTTTTAAGAGCCTTCGCGGCCAGGGCGTCGTTACCGACGAAAATATTGGTGACGCTCTGCGGGAGATTCGCGTTGCTTTGCTCGAAGCCGACGTCAACCTGAACGTCGTCAAGGAACTGGTCGAGCACATCCGTGAGAAGGCTCTCGGTCAGCAGGTTATGACCGCCTTATCACCTACGGAACAGGTGATCAAGATCATCCGCGACGAACTGATTGCGCTGCTGGGTAAGGATACGGCTCGCTTCAACTTCGCGTCCAAGCCGCCCACTATTATTCTAATGGCCGGCTTGCAAGGCTCGGGCAAAACCACCACCTCCGGCAAGCTAGCCGCCTGGCTCAAAAAGGGCGGCCACCGGCCTCTACTGGTCTCAGTCGATGTCTACCGCCCTGCGGCCCGCGAGCAGCTTAGGGTGGTCGCTAACTCGATCAAAGCTAATATTTATGAGGGCGAGATCAAGGGAGAGGCCCCGGGGACTCCATTGGTCCAGCGCTTAGCTAAGGAAGCTCGCCGTGAGGCTATCAATTCCGGCTGCGATACGATGATCGTCGATACCGCCGGCCGCCTGCACATCGATTCGGAGCTGATGGAGGAGATGCGGCAGCTTAAATCGCTGCTCAACCCGCAGGAGATTCTTTTCATCGCCGACGCCATGACCGGTCAGGATGCGGTGCGTTCAGCCGAGGACTTTCATAAGCAACTGGCATTGACGGGCGTGGTGTTGACTAAGATGGATGGCGATGCGCGCGGAGGGGCGGCGCTTTCCATCCGTCACGTTACCGGCCAGCCGGTCAAGTTCATCGGGGTGGGCGAAAAGCCGGACGCCTTCGAACCCTTCCATCCCGACCGCATCGTCAGCCGCATCCTGGGCATGGGCGACATTATGACGCTCATCGAACAGGCCGAGGAGAAGCTCGACCGGAAAAAATCAGAGGACTTTGCCAGGAAAGCTCTCTCCGGGAGCGGCTTTTCGCTCGAAGACTTTCGCGATCAGTTACGCCAGATCCGCGAGCTTGGCTCCATGCAGAGCATCCTGAAAATGCTGCCTTCTGTCGGCCCTTTTCAGGGAATCCAGCAGATGGCGGAAAACGTCGATGAAACCCAGTTCTCGCGTGTCGAGTCCATCATCAACTCGATGACCAAGCAAGAGCGCGACAACCATGAGATTATCTCCGGAAGCCGGCGCAAGCGGATCGCCCGCGGCTCCGGGACCACTGTCCAAGAGGTCAATCAACTTCTGCGTCAATATGCCCAGATGCGCAAGATGTTCAAGAGCGCGGCAAAGGGCGGCGGCATGCAGCGCCGATTGATGAATACTCTCGGCGGGATGCGCGGCATGGGCGGACGTTAAGGCATTTCTCCCGTTGGAGTTCTTTTTTGCCGCAATTGCAAGACCAACTCGACGAGATCACGGCCAATACGCGGAGCCTTGTGCCGCCGGACAGGCTCGAAACCAGCGAACGCTCGATTGCGGACCTCTATGCTTCCGGCATCGAGAACCGAATCCTGCCTGTGGGGGCAAAAGCTCCTGAATTCGCGCTGCGCGATGCATCGAATCGCCTGATCCGAAGCAGCGACCTGCTCGCCCTCGGACCCCTGGTGGTCGATTTTTTCCGCGGCCGCTGGTGTCCCTACTGCGTCACCGAACTTGAATCCTGGCGCGACCTATATGCGGCGGTGCGGCGGCATGGCGCCCTCCTGGTTGCAATTTCACCGCAGACCGTCCGGCAAAACGATTTCCTGACTATTCAGCACTCGTTTAGCTTTCCGGTTCTCAGCGACCCTGAATGCAGCCTGGCCAGCCAATTCGGCCTGTCCTACACCGTTTCCCGGTACCTTCGGCAGCACTATCGCAGCATTTTGGTCAACATTCCGTTGATGAACGGCGCCCAGGACTGGCAACTGCCGCTTCCGGCGACCTATATCGTAGCGCCCGACAGGACCGTGCTCTTTGCCGAAGCTCATGCGGATTTCCGCGTCCGCCCTGAGCCGTTGGAAGCGCTTAACGCGCTCCCGCGAAAAATGCCCGCTCTCTAAGTGGCGCCAACACACCAATTCCCTGCTCTGTCAACCGACGCGGACGCTTGATTGGCGCTAGTTTCCGTGGTTTGACCCTGCCTGCACCGATTGCTATCATCAAGCTGCGGGGTGGAGCAGCCTGGTAGCTCGTTGGGCTCATAACCCAAAGGTCGCTGGTTCAAATCCAGCCCCCGCAACCAAAGAATCAAAAACTTCTGAGAATCCGGTACTACCGACAGACTCCCATAAACTCCCAATAAGAAAAGTCATGGTTCAGGCGCTCGCTTTCACCGGCCTGAGCACCATCTCCACAACCTTCCCATTCGCTTCCCGTTTGGACGATGTCATGGCCTGTCCATACACGTTCATCGTCGTCTGGATGCTCCCCCAAGCGAAGAGCCATCCTCGAGGCTGCCGCGAAGCTCTTTTTGTCACGCGGTTTCGAACGAACGAGCATGGATTCGGTTGCCGAAGCGTCGGGGGCTGGCCGCAGGACCGCGTACCGGCAATTCAAGAACAAAAAGGCCCTCTTCGACGCCACCTTCGCGCTTGCTTGGGAGTCGTTGCCACTTGATCGCATTACCTCCGCAGCGGGCACTCAAAGCGATCCAAATGCGGCACTGCACTCGATCGCCTGCGCAATTGCCGGTTTCTGGTCTGATTTTGCACCTGTCGCTTTCGAAAATGCGCTGCTATCGCAACTGCGTCCTACGCTGGAACACCACCTTGCAGTATCTTTGGCGCTAGATGGCCTCCGCTTCAAAAACGCCCCGCAGTGGTGCGCAAATTGGCGAGGGAGGCAGGGGTCAGCGATCGCCGATTCATCGATGTGTTTCGACCTGAGGTGAGGTCTTAATCCCAAACTGTTTCATCGCGTCCAGCGACGCGTCCTGATGCCAGCGGCCTTGTGGGCGCCGTGCTGCTATTCGTCGAGTCGTACCTCGCCGTCTGAAACACTCGTAGGCGTCGCGGTGTATACGTTGTATCGGCCGACAGGTCGATCGCCGCAGGCGCGATTGCGTTTAGGGTAAGAATCGGCATGATCGCGGAGTCCTAACTCCTGCTGCCCTCTCTGCTCGTTTACGATGCCTTGCGTGTGTCTACAGTCTCGCCCTTTTCCAGGAGAGCCTGGAGCCACCCAAGCATCCTCGGCCATCCTCTGTAGCTCTTGGCGATCTCAGGATGAGCAGCGAGCCCGCTATGCAGAATTCTAACCAGTGTGCCCCTATCCATCGGGGCCAACTCCCAACGAACCGAAGTTTTTACGTCACCCGTCCAGCTCGCGACCCAGGTGTAGACCAGTAGGCGCGGTGCATCAACTTCCAAATATTCCCCGGTAACCTCGAAGCTGCCGCCGTCCGGCCCCAGGCCGGAGCTGCGCCACTTCCCGCCAACACGAAGATCGGTGTCGAACTTCGTGCAGCGATACACGTCGGTCTGCCCCCACCATTGCAGCACCAGCTTAGGATCGACAAGAGCCTGAAAAACCCGCTCCGGTGGCGCCGCGATGTGAATTTCGCTGACGATCACATCTCGATCTGTTATGACACTCATTGCGAATTCTCCTTTCGTGATCCAGTTTTCTTTCGTTTGCGTCCAGGTGTCTCGTTTGCAGATTTGCTCTCAACAAAAGTCTTCAGGCTAGTGAGATTGGCAAGCCAAAAGATCCGATACTGGTCGAGCCAGGAATCTACCGCCCTCAACGGCTCGGCATTGAGTTGATAAAAGCGGTGGCGCCCTTCGCGGTGCTCCTGTACCAGGTGTGCGCGGCGCAGCAGGCGCAAATGCTTCGAGATGGCCGGACGTGAGACGGGAAACGCACGTGCGATCTGCCCGGCGGAGTGGCTTCCCTGCCGCAGCAGGTCGAGCACGGCGCGGCGCCTTGGGTCGGCCAACGCACTGAAGGTAGCTTCCGGCGAATATGTAACCGAACGGCGACGCATATTGCGTAACCATACGGTTACATGATATAGCTTGTCAAGAGAAAATGCAGCCCCTGATAAAGAGAACTTGAGGGGCCAGGGCTTGCCGTCGAAGCATTGGCCTCTGTTCATCGCCGGTCTCTTCTTCAACGTAGGCGTCAACCTCAACGATGCTAAACGGAGTCAATCTATAGTTTAGAAGTCTTCCCGGAGAGCGCATTCCGCTGCCCACGACACAGCCGCTTCGTCTCCCAAAGCGGGGATCCTATTGCGGATGCGGCTTGCCATTGGCAGCTAGGCCGTTCCTTCAGGTATCCTGTATGCACGGATGAAGGCATTGCGGCAATTCGGTGTCCTGTTTCTGTTGCTGGTCTTCTGCGTGGCTCCGGCAATGGCCTGCATGGTCCCCGAAGTGCAGATGAGCCCTGGAGAGCGCGACTGCTGCCGCGTGATGAAAAACCAATGCGGACAGATGGAGATGCCAGGGTCGCATGGCTGCTGCCAGAAGATTCTGCGCAGCTTTCGCGATAACGCACTTGACACTAAGACAGTGGCATTTAACCCGGTCATACTTCCTGTCAGTTGGTTGGCTGCTTCCCAGTTGGTCAATCCAGCTTCTTCCGTCATCGGATGGGTTGAACACCCCGAATCCTCGCCTCCGAAGTCTCCGCCCTCGACCATTTCCATTCTAAGAATCTAGCCAGTTCCTCTCTCTCATTTCTAGTTTCAGCCGAGCGCGCACGTAATGTCTGCGCGTAATGGCGAACGCCTGGAATTGCATTTGAGATTGGAGTTTCCGTATGAACGTGGTCTCTTTGTTGACCGCCGCGCGTGTATTGGCCATTGCATTGCCTGTTTTCGCTCAGACGCCCGTGGCAAGTACGCCTGCACCCTTGTCCCAGCTTGTGGCTGAGGCCGAGACGAACAACCCGCAAATTTCCGCGGCCGATCACAGGGCCTTGGCCGCGAGGCAAATGGCGCCGCAGGTGACTACGCTGCCGGATCCGAGGTTCACCTATCAGCAATTCAGCGTTGGCAGCCCGAAGCCCTTTGCTGGCTATACCAACAGCAACTTTGCCTACATTGGCATCGGAGCGTCACAGGAGCTGCCCTATCCAGGAAAGTTAGCGCTGCGGGGAAAAGTGGCCGAACGCGATGCCGACACCAAGCAAGCCGAGGTTGAAGTCACGAAATCCAGCATCGCCGACGCAATAAAAACCGACTATCTCCAACTGGCGTACTTGCAACAGACGCTTGGCATCCTGCGGCAAAACGAAGCCGTCCTCGACCAACTGATTCAGGATGCGACGGCTCACTATCAGGTCGGTCAAGGGATGCAGCAGGATATCCTTCAGGCCCAGGTGAAGCGAACGAGGATCGTGAAAGAGATCACAATGCACCATCAAGAGATGGGCCAACTGCAGGCACATCTCAAGGGTCTGCTCAATCGTGACCAGGCATCGGCGGATATCGTTACGGAAGACCTGATCGAAACTCCGCTCAAACGTAGCTCCGGTGAACTGCTCGCGGCAGTCCGGCGGAACAACCCAGAGATCCAGGCCGATGCGAGTTCCATTCGGAAACAGGACGCGCAATTAGCCTCCGCGAAACGCGAGGGGAAGCCGGATTTCGCAATTGGCTATATGTACCAGAACACGGACCGCAAGTATCGGGACTACTACATGTTCACCTTCGATCTGCGTTTTCCCCGCAAAAAGCGCGTGAATGCTGAGATTGCAGAGGCTGCAGAGCAACGTGCCGAATCACAACAGGCACTTGACGCGCATCTGCAGCAACAACTCGCGGAGGTTCAGGAAGAGTACGTGAAAGCAACCAGTGATGAAGAACTATTGAAGGAGTATCACGAAGGTCTGATCCCTCAGTCCGACGCGGCGTATCGGGCGACGCTCAGTGCCTATGCGTCCAATCGTGAGCAGTTCATCCATGTCCTTTCCTACTTCACCGACCTTCTCAATCTAAAGCTTGAATACGCGCAAACTCTCGTCGATCACGAGACGGCTCTAGCCCACCTTGAAACACTGACAGGAGCGACACTGCGATGAATAAATATGTTTTGAGAACCTCTCTCGTTTGGGTCGCTGTCCTGGCAGTTGTCGCAGGGATTTGGGCGTACCGTTCCCATCGGGCGAAACAGCCGACGGCGAGGAACATGCCGATGTCCGGGGACGTTCAGCCCGTGGCTGCCGGTCCATCGCCAGCCAGCAAAGAGTCAGCATCATCCATGCCAGAACAAAAGATGGAAACTCCGCTTGTTCCCGTCCAACTCACTCCCGAGCGGATGCAGAGCATTGGCGTGAAGACGGGAACCGTCGAGTACAAACAACTGAGCGACGACATACGCGCGACCGGCACGGTGGACATCAATGAACGTCTCCTCTCCTATGTGCAGGTGCGCTTTCCCGGCTACATCCGCCAGGTCTTTGCCAACGCCACCTATCAGTACGTCCGTAAAGGAGAACCGCTCTTTACCATCTACAGCCCAGACCTGGTGGCGACACAACAGGAATATCTGCTGGCACGGCAGAATCAGAAGGCATTGAGCGCCAGCACCGTGGACGGAGTTGCATCCGGGGCAGACTCGCTCTCAGCCGCAGCGGAACAGCGTTTGGAGCAATGGGAGGTCCCACCGAGCGAGATTGCAAAGCTCAAGGAGACGGGCAAACCGGTTACGGATCTCACCATCAACTCGCCGGTTGCGGGATACATTACCGAGCGAAACGCTTTGCCCAATATGTATGCGGAGCCTTCGACCAAACTCTACACTGTTGCCGATCTATCGCGGGTGTGGGTTTATGCCCAGATATTCCAGAACGATATTGGCCGCATGAAACCAGGCGATATGGCACAGATTACTGTCGATTCATATCCAGGCCGGACATTCTCCGGGCAGATCGAGGAGATCCTGCCGCAAGTGGATATGGCAACACGCACCGTTCGTGTGCGGCTGGCGATCGCGAATCCGGGACTCAAACTGAAACCGGGCATGTTCGTGAACGTCGATGTGAAGTCCAACCTGGGACGGCAGCTTGTCGTTCCTGCATCGGCTGTTTTTCAATCCGGCACTCAGCAACTGGTATTCCTCAATCATGGAAACGGCAGTTTAGAGCCGAAGGAAATTACTGTCGGCCCTCGTGTTGGCGATGATTTCATCGTCCTCAAAGGGCTGCAGCCACATCAGTCGATCGTCACCTCAGCCAACTTCCTGATCGACTCCGAAAGTCAGTTGCAGGCTGCCGCAGGTTCGTTCGAACCGCCGCCGCCGGGCGCAGGGAGCAACGCTCCGCCGCCAATGCACCTGCTGCTCAGGTGAACATCGACTTCACCACCGATCCGAGTCCGCCGAATAAGGGAGCTAATACCTTCCGTGTGCATCTGACCGGCTCTGGAAATGCGCCGCGTTACAGGTGCGGACGTAACGGTCACGTTTTATATGGCCGCGATGCCGGCGATGGGCATGGCTGCAATGAACACGACTACCAAGCTCACCGAGAAAGGCAGCGGCTTGTATGAGGGCAGCGGTTCGTTAGGCTCTGGCGGTACCTGGCAGGTCACTATCTCTGTTCAGAAAAACGGTCAGATGATCGCAACGAAACAGTTGCGTGTGAACGCGACGGGAGGCATGTGATGCTTTCCAGAATCATCGAAGTTTGCGCACACAATCGCTTTCTGGTCTTTACCGCTGTTTTACTGCTTACACTTGCCGGAATCTGGTCGCTACAGCATGTGCCGCTCGATGCACTGCCCGATATCTCCGATGTCCAGGTGATCGTCCATACAGCGTGGGCCGGCGAGCCGCCGGATGTCATCGAAGATCAGGTGACCTATCCGATCGTCACCAGCCTGCTGGCTGCGCCTCACGTGAAGGCAGTGCGCGCGCAGACGATGTTCGGCGATTCCTACGTCTATGTAGTTTTTCAGGACGGCACTGATCTCTACTGGGCTCGCTCGCGGGTCATCGAATACCTGCAACAGATCAGCGGCCGCTTGCCGGAGAACGTGCATCCTTCGATTGGCCCCGACGCAACCGGCGCAGGCTGGATCTATGAGTACGCCATCGTCGACAAGAGCGGAAAACACAGTCTTGCCGACCTGCGCAGCTTGCAGGACTGGCATCTGCGCTATGCCCTGGAGACCGTGCCCGGTGTTGCTGAGGTTGCCAGCATCGGAGGCTTCGTCCGCCAGTACCAGGTGCAACTCGATCCCAACAAGCTGCTTTCCTATGGTATTCCGCTTTCAATGGTCATCGAAAAGGTAAAGATGAGCACGAATGAAGTCGGCGGTCGCGTGCTCGACCTGAACGGCGCGGAGTACATGATCCGCGGCCTCGGCTATCTCCGCTCACTGGACGACCTTGCAACCATTGCGGTCGGCAGCAAGAACGGAACACCCGTCCTGCTACGCGATCTCGGAACAGTGAGCTTTGGTCCTGACATCCGTGAAGGGGTCGCGGAGTGGAATGGTGAGGGTGAGACGGTGGGCGGAATCATCGTCATGCGTCAGGGCATGAATGCGCTGAACGTCATCAACGGTGTCAAGCATAAGCTCCGCGAGATTGGGCCGTCGCTTCCGCCTGGCGTCCAAATTATGCCCGGATACGACCGGTCTGGTCTGATCGACGCGTCCATCAAGACTCTCCAGCGCGATCTGCTGGAGGAAGCTTTCATCGTTAGCATCGTCATCACTATCTTCTTGTTTCATTTCCGCTCCGCCCTGATTGCGATCCTCGCATTGCCTATCGCGGTGCTGGTTTCGTTCATCCCAATTTACTGGCTGGGAGTCACTTCGAACATCATGTCGCTCGGCGGTATTGCGTTGGCCATAGGCGTTCTCGTCGATGCCTCGATCGTGATGGTCGAAAACGGCTACCGTCATCTCTCGGAGCGGCAAGAGCAGGATGCAGCCCCGGTGCGCGAGCCGGAACGGCAGAAGATTCTCATCGATGCCGCAAAGCAGGTTGGCCCCGCACTGTTTTTCTCACTGCTGATCATCGTCGTTTCCTTCCTGCCGGTCTTTCTGCTCGAAGCGCAGGAAGGCCGCATGTTCCGCCCGCTGGTGTGGACCAAGACACTGGCAGTAGGCTCATCATCCATCCTTGCCATCACGCTTGTGCCGGTCCTTATGGTGATGCTGATCCGCGGCCGGCTGCGACCAGAGCGAGCGAATCCAATCTCACGCATCACCCAGGCAGTTTATTTGCCAGTCCTTCGATTTTGCCTGCGTCACCGTTGGCTTACGATTGCAGTTAATCTGATCTTCCTGGTTGTAACATTTCCGCTCGCATGGCGCTTGGGTAGTCAGTTCATGCCTCCACTCTTCGAAGGCTCTACCTTATATATGCCGACCGCTCTCCCGGGCATTTCCATTGAGCAGGCGAAGGTGCTGCTGCAACAGCAGGACCGCATTCTTCGCAGTTTCCCGGAAGTGGCCAGCGTGTTCGGCACAGTCGGGCGATCGGATAGCGCGACGGATAATGCACCTCTGGATATGTATGACACGACTGTAATGCTTAAGCCGCGAGAGCGATGGCCGGTTGGGATGACCTACGAAAAACTGATTCAACAAATGGATGACAGACTCCAGTTTCCTGGACTTTCGAATACCTGGACGATGCCCGTCGAAAATCGCCTGGATATGGAACTGACCGGAATCAAGACTCCATTGGGCATGAAGGTACAGGCGCCGAACGTCGATGACATCCAGCAACTCTCTTCGCGTATTCAGAAGGTACTCTCAGGATTGCCGCAAGTGCGGTCTGTCTTTTCTGAGAAGGTCGCGCAAGGATTCTACATCAATGTTGACGTCGATCGGGAAGAGGCCGCCCGTTACGGCCTCACGATCGCGGATGTTCAAACTGCGGTCTCGTCGGGCATCGGCGGAGAGAATATCGCGGAGAATATCGAAGGCCGAGAACGATATCCTATCAATGTCCGCTACCAGAGGGACTTCCGCGACAACGTTGAGAAAATGCGCGGAGTGTTGATTGGAACCCCGTCAGGAGTCAGATTCCGTTGGGGCAAGTAGCCCGCATCTCCTTCACGCGTGGTCCCGCGATGATTCGCGACGAGGACGGTGCGCTGACGGGATATATCTACATCGACCTCAAGAACACCGACTACGGCGGCTTCGTTCGAAATGCGGACAAGCTACTTCGCCAGAAAATTGCGCTGCCGGCAAACTACACTTTTCAATGGTCCGGGGAGTACGAGCTAGAACTACGCGCCAAGCAGCGGTTACAACTGATTCTTCCAATTGTCTTCTTTGTAATTTTTCTATTGCTGTACCTCGTCTTTCATTCGGTAACAGAAGCGCTTGTCCTCATCTTTCCCACAATCTATGCCATGAGCGGAGGGCTGCTGCTGCAGTGGCTGCTCAAATACAACTTCAGCGTTGCCGTGGCAGTCGGCTATATTGCGCTTTTTGGTATTGCCGTCGAAACCGGCGTCGTGATGGTCGTCTATCTCCATGAAGCCCTCGAACATAAGCTGCAGGAAGGCAGACCTTTGACGGGCGCCGATGTAGAAGCCGCGGCTATCGAAGGGGCTGTCCAGCGTTTACGCCCGAAGCTCATGACCGTTTGCGCTGTCCTTGCCAGCCTCGTTCCGATTCTCTGGGAATCCGGCATCGGCTCCGATGTCATGAAGCCAATTGCCGCCCCTATCGTTGGCGGAATGATCACCTCATCCGTTCATGTTCTGATTCTCGTACCTGTCTTCTTCGTGATGATGAAAGAGCGGGCGCTGAAACGGGGAACACTCGTTTCAAGGGATAAAAATTCCGCCTTGACTCACTAACGACTGGGTTATTTCATTTCGTGTTTGCCTAAGGAGATCACACTGCGCAAATCAAACTCATCGCACCAGCCGCTGCTCGGGCTCGACGCCCCGTCATCAAGAGTGTGTCATACCCGGAGCACTTGAATTCCGAGATTTTGAAATGGCGCGATCATCTCGTCGCTGGCACCCGGATCGGTGATCAGCATATGAATCTCTGACACCGGGCAAAGCAGCCACTTTGCCGTGACGCCGATTTTGCTATGGTCTGTGACAACTATCTTTCTTTTAGAGTGCTGCGCCATGATCTTAAGGAACTCAGCTTCCTGTGGGTGGAGGCATGTCAATCCCTGGGCGGAATGTATCCCATTCACTCCGATGAACATGATGTCTGCAAAGAGCATTTGCGCCGCGTTATTTGCGAGCGGGCCGACCAGTGTGAACCAATTTCCCCGAAGCGAGCCTCCAGTGACAATCACTTCAATGTCTTTTCGCGTACTAAGCTCCATAGCGACGTTGACGGTGTTGGTAATGACAGTAATTCCAGTGTGCAGCCGGAGGCTGCGAGCCACTTCCGTTGTGGTAGTGCCGCCGCTTAGAGCTACCGTTTCTCCATTCTGCACTAGCTCCGACGCAGCACGGGCGATGCGGCGTTTCTCCTCCGCAAAGCTGCCAACCAGGTCTTGAAATGACAGATCATCGCGAAACGGCTCATAGAAAAGAGGTTCGATAAGAACGGCGCCACCCCGTGTGCGCCGCAAAAGGGCTTTGTTTTCCAGGTCCTGCAAGTCGCGCCGAATCGTGGCTACTGAAGCTTTCAGTTCATTACACAGCTCACCTATCGATACAGCTTCAGATGCCTGGAGACGATCCAAGATTAAGGTCTGCCGCGCAGTCAGATTGTTCGCTCTCTCAATCATGCAAATGTGAGCATAGCCGAGAAATCCGTCTCCCCAAAGACTCAGCCGGGATAACAGAACCGGATCGTAGCCTGGCGATGCGCTCGCCACCTCCGAACCGGGTGGCACGCATAGAAGGCAAGCCATTTTAATTCAAATAGATGCGGGCTTTGTGATCGTTACACCCGTTTTGACTCACATAATGAGCGTGAAAATCCCGTATCGAGCGTCATATCCGATCAAAATGATGCCAATCGATTATTATCTATTGACAGATTCAATTGCTTAACACTATATTTGCACCCGGTCAAGGACCCCCTATTCGCACCCCGTTCAAGGCTTCCCGGCAAGAAAGAAGGAAGACCGGGAAACTTCAATGTTTTGGAGGCAAACGGCCCAATGAAGCAGAGAGAATTCACGCCCTCAATGGCCAACCACACCCGACGCAACAAGGTTATCGTCTTCTTCGTAGTCATTGGGCTATGGATGGAGATGCCGCTGTGCCATGCCCAATTGATGACTACAGGAACCATCAACGGAACCGTTGTAGACCAATCCGGCTCGGTCGTGCCCGGAGCTAAGGTGACGATCACGGATGTAGGAACGAAAACACTCACCCAAACTGTCTCCAATTCCGACGGCAGCTTTTCACAAGTCGGTTTGGAGCCGGGAAACTACGACGTGACGGTGAGCAGCACGGGCTTTACTTCCTTCAAAGAAACCGGCATTTATCTGGAACCGACTGGTACCTATACCGTCAAGGTAGCGCTGAAGCCCGGCGCAGTGACCACCACCGTCGCGGTCAGGGGGAGTCAGGCGCAGGTACAAACGACTACCAGCGAAATCTCCAGCACAATATCCGGTATGGAGGCGGAAGCCCTTCCACTGAACGGAAGGAACTATCAGGGGCTCGGCTCTCTCATGCCAGGCGTGATCAACACCTCGCCCGTAGCCGCCATGGGCACTGGCGGTTATCTTACAAACAACTCCCTGAACGTCAACGGGTCGGGAACGGGTGGATCTTTGTACACCGTTGACGGAGTATGGAACCTTTCCACCGGCGAACATCCCCAGAACACCGTCATTCCCAATCCGGACGCGATTGCCGAGGTAAAGGTGCTGCAGAACAATTACAGTGCCGAGTACACCTTGATGGGGAACGGCGTAGTGATGGTGCAGACGAAGAGCGGGACGGATGCATTCCATGGAGGCGCCTGGGAATTTCTTCGCAATACCGTACTGGATACTCGCAACTACTTTGTTCCTGTTAGCAGCGGTGTCTCTCCGGAGGAGTGGAACATCTTTGGATGGAATCTAGGCGGTCCTCTTTTCATCCCTAAGTTCTACCACCCGAATAACAAGAAGACGTTCTTCTATTTCAATCAGCAATGGGTACGCCAGAAGCAGCAGGGCGTTGCAACGGGCGCGACGCCAACTGCGTTGATACGCTCGGGCGGATTTCCCAAGGCGGGTTCCGGTTCTCCTTATCTGACCACCGCAAACGGCGGTTGGCTGAAAGATCCCAGCAAAAGCGGCGCCTGCAGCGCCACATCTCAAGCCGCATGTTTTCCAGGCAATCAGATTCCTGCAAACAGAATCGACAAGAATGCTCTTACCCTTCTCAACGCCCTGGCTCCGCTACCGAACAACCAGACCAGCGCCTTCAACAACTACGTCAACAACAACCCAACCCGCACCAGCCAGATGGACATAGAAGCTAAGGTGGACCAGACTCTTTCGCCAAATTTTCGTTTGACTGGCGAATACTTCTACGAGGGAAATACCAGTGACAGTGCGAACGCTTCGCGGATGGGGTCGCCCTTCTCGACGAACTACGATACGTTTGATTCCACAGACCAGGTCGCACGGGTCGGGTTAACACAGATCCTCTCGCCCTCCATGACCAATCAAACCAGCATTGCCATGAGTAATCTGGTGGAGACCCACGATTTTGGAGGTCTGAGGCTGCTTTCGCAGTTACCTGGATTCCGACAGCCTCTCCCTTATACGGGTGGGTTTCTACAGAACTATCTTCCGCATGTGAGTTTTTCGGGTGGCTGGTCGCAATTTGGCGCCAGCTCGTGCTGCATCGTTCCGCGCTTCACGAGTCTGTTCGATACGGTGACGGACGACTGGGGCTGGTTGCTAGGGAAGCACTTCCTGCAGGCCGGCATTATCATCCTGTTTGCAAACACTCGCCAGTGGAATAACGGCGGGCCGCTCAGCAACGGGGATTTCAGCTTCAATGGCCAGTTCACGGGCAACCCGATGGCCGACTACCTTTTGGGCGATACAAACAGCTTCGGACAAGGCAACACGGCCTTTCGGAGACACATGCACTACCCGCTAGTCTCGCCCTATATTGAGGATCAGTGGAAGGCGACGCGGCGTCTCACGATCACCGGCGGCCTGCGCTGGTTCTATATGCCCTGGAGCAATACGCAGGCGGGAACCGCCTCCTCTTTCGACGAGGCTCTTTTCGATCCGGGGAAGGCCCCGATTGTCTCGACGAAAGGCGTCATTACACCGACCCCCAACTACGATCCAGGGAACGGCATGATTCTCAATGGAGAAAACGGAGTTCCGAGGAATTTCACGCATGCGCACGACTATTATTTCGCGCCCGTGGTTGGCTTTGCCTTAGATGTCTTCGGAAACGGGCGGACAGCCCTTCGCGGCGGCTACGGGATTACGTATAACAAGAATACCGAGGACGGCTGTGCCCAGGGATGCGTCAACCCCCCGCTTCTGCAGTCTGTCAATTTGATCAACACCAACTTCAGCAACCCAACGGGAGGAGCTTCGACGCCTCTCACCGCTCCCGGAACGACCGGGGTAGATTTGAAGAATTACCAAGCGGCACAGGTTCAATCCTTCAGTCTGAGTGTGCAACAGCAATTCGGGTCGGACTGGATCATGATGCTTGCGGGGGCAAGTGCTATCACCCGCAACGAACCAATCGGCACCGCTGGACCAATCTTTCCCCTCGGCCAGCCAGGCCCCGATCCACCCTATGATTTCAATCCGCTGATCAACACCGGAAACTATGCCAATGCTTACTTCTCTCCTTTTCCGGGTTATGCGAGCGTGGGCATCTACAATTCGATTTTCAAGGCGAACTGGTCGGCGCTAGAAGCAAGTCTCAAACACCCAGTTAGCCAGAATCTCTACCTGACAGTCGCGTATACCTGGTCGCATAATTTGGACAACCTCGGCGGGTGGATCAATCCATATAAGCCCGAGATGGCCTATGGGAACTCCACGGCGAACGCAAATGCTCCCCAGGTCTTCACCGCTAGCCTGATCTATAGTCTGCCGCTGCTCGGGGCGTCCTCTGGATGGAAACGCTCCGTTCTGGGCGGATGGAAATATTCCGATATGACGACAATCCAAAGCGGTTCATCCGCATCGATGGGGCTAAGCATTGCCAACATCGGCCTCGCGACCCGCCCGAACCAGATTGCTCCGGTGACCTACCCTAAAACCTATAAGCAGTGGTTCGGCACAGGATCTTTTGCCCAACCAGCTCCTGGCTTTTATGGAAGTGTGAGGAATGGGACGTTGCTTGGTCCGGGCCTGATCGACTTTAACATGGCCGCTTATAAGAGTTTTCCAATCTATAGAGAAGCGGCGCTTCAATTTCGCGCTGAGTTTTTCAACGTCTTCAACCATACCAACCCGAATGCGCCCAACGCAAGTTTTGGCGCTGGAACGTTTGGCCAGATTACGAGTGCAAAGGACCCGCGTATCGGGGAATTGGCATTGAAGCTCAATTTCTAATTTTTTAGCTCTAGCCAATCGGATGGCCAGCCTAACAGCGAAAGCCGAAACAACGCGATGAAAATAATGCTAGGATTTTCATTTTCCATCTGCGCCGTCTGTCTTTCGGGCGGCCCTGCCCTGGCATCGGACCCAACGGCGCCGGTCACCTTGACCATTACCACAACTCCTGTGTCGGCCTCTAATGGCTATGCAATCCCAATCGATTTCAGTGGGCTGAGTGTCGAAACCTCAACCATCATGTCCGGCAACAATGGAATCTCCGGAAATCTTTTCTCCCCGACTATGAACACGGAAGTTATTACCCTCTTTCAGAACCTCGGCATCAAGAACCTTCGCGTGGGCGGCGGCACAGTCGAGTCGAGCAACTACAACCCTAGCGATTCCGACATAGACAATCTGTTTCAATTTGCCCCGCTCGCTGGTGTGAAAGTGATTTACTCCCTGCGCCTGCTCAATGGCTGCGCTTCGTGCGACGCCACTACAGCCGGATACATTTATACGAACAATTACCAGAAAAGCCTCTACTCTTTTGCCATTGGCAACGAGCCTGATTGGCATTCCTACCATACTTCCCAACCCTGCAGCGGTAAATCTGCACAGACTGTAAATCCGGCCATTTACGAGGAAAACTATCCCTCGAAATCAACGCCGTGTGTCCCCGGGTCAGCATATCCGTCCTACCTCTCTGACTGGCACACTTTCGCCGGCGGCATCGTCAACTCCGCGTCCGCTGCGACTGCGGCATTCTCCGGCCCGGATACTGGCTCTTACGATACTGGAACCTATTACAATGGAACGTCCTGGACGCAAGCTTTTGTCAACGATGAAAAGAGCGCGCTGAATCAGGATAATTTGCCGCTCTTCACGGCTGCTCTTCAGCACTTTTATGTAGGCCATAGTCCATCGATCACTGTCAATAATGTCCTCTACTCCTTAACCACCCAGCAAGCGATCGACAATATGTTATCCAAGGACTGGGTGGTCAATACAGGGGTAGATCTTCCAGAACCGCATCAGCCATCTGGCGCACAGTCTAACTTCCTTTTCACTCCTTATCCATGGCTTTACACGAACAACCTGCAGCCTGTGGTGGCATTGGGTTTACCGTATCGCTTAACAGAGTCCAACGACTTTCTCACCGGGGTGAGCGGCGCGAGCAACGGCTATGCTGCAGCGCTATGGACGTTGGATTACATGCAGTGGTGGGCGGCGCATAATGCCGCAGGCGTCAATTTTCATAACAAACAGTGGATTTACACAGATACCATCGTTCCCAACCCCAATCCCTGCGTGGGAACCTGCGGCAACTATCAGACAACCCCTAAAGGATACGGTATGAAGGCATTCGATCTGGGTGGCCATGGCTACGTGGAGCCGATTGCCATTTCGAATCCCAACAATATCAATCTGACTGCCTACGCCGTGGGGAGTGCGCAGGACTTGTATGTCACCATCATCAACAAGACACATTTATCCACCAATGACATCACAGATGCGGTTGTCACCATTCAGCCAAGCGGTTTTCACGCCGCCAGCTGCTCGTCCTTGGTTCTTACCGATGGTGATCCCGGCAATGCTACAAGCTACACTGCGACGCTTGGCGGCGCAACCATAGCCAACAACGCCCGGTGGGCTGGGCAGTGGACGCCGTTAAGTCCAGACACCGGCGGTAGCTGCTCGGTAACTGTGCCAGCGACAACTGCGGCGGTCGTGAGAATTCGCGGCGCAAGCGCATATGCCGGGCCTGTCCAGATCGATCAAAACGGCGCCCTTGAAGTCTTCGGTACCGCAACTAAGAGCGACACGTGGCACAACTGGCAAATCGCCGCCGATGTACCCAACAGTCCGTTGAGCAATTGGAATGGCTGGACGGATCTCCGGGGAGGAGTTCTATCCAAGGGTGGTATAGCGGTCGTGAAGAATCTCAACAATACTCTGGAAATTTTCATCCCCGCTCACGATGGAGACGTTTATTCCAATTATCAGCTTATTCCCGGCGGTGGCTGGAGCGGCTGGAGCGATATGGGAAGCGCCAGCAACGGTATCACGAATCTTCAAGCTGCCAATAATGCGGATGGCAGTTTGAGTGTATTTGGTATTGGGTCCAATGGAGACACATGGTACGCCAGTCAAAGCGCCCCTGGCCTCGGCTGGTCTGCATGGACCGACCTGAGCGGCGAACAGATTCAGCCAGGCTTTGCGGTTGGTCAGAACCTCGATGGACTACTGGAAGTGTTCGGCGTCAACAGCAGCGGAAATGTCTGGTGCAACTCACAAACAGCCGATGGCGCATGGAGCAGTTGGAATAGCTTATCGGGAAAATCATTGAACCCTCGGCTAGCTGTAGCAAGGAACCTGGACGGGCGTTTGGAAATATTTGGAGTGGACAATAGTTCCAACGTCTGGCACAACTGGCAGACCAGTCCTGGGGGCGCTTGGAATGGATGGTCCGAGATAGCAGGAAAGCAATTGCAACCTGGTTTTGTGGTCGGGCAGCACAAGGACGGCCGGCTGGTGCTGATTGGAGTTGCCTCGGCTTCTCCATACGATGTTTGGAACATCTGGCAGCAATGGGCCGCCGGCGATAACTTTGGAGGGAGCTGGACGGATATGGGCGGAGCCGGCATGAACCCTCAACTGGTGGTAGGTAGCACCGCAGATAACCGCATCCAATTGTTGGGAGTTTCGACGGCCCCTCCCTATGATGTTTGGTCCGACTGGCAGCCGGCGAGCGGTGGCTGGAATGGCTGGAGCGACTTTGGTGGGAGTGGAATGAAATTCTATGCCGGCCAGCCGTAGGTTCCAAGTTAGTTTCGCGAATCTGGGGCAACCGGGTTGGTCGCGATGCTATTGATCCGGCCTATAAGTAATGGATCTATTCTGAGATGGAAACATCTGTAGTGTATGGAACGAGTGGATACGCGGAGTTTGCCGATAGAGGCGATCAATGAGCGGCGGCGGCGAGCGGTGAAGCTGCGGCTGGGAGGTGCAACGGTGCGCGAGACAGCCAGGCAGTGCGAAATGGCGATCGGTACGGTGATCAAGGCGCACAAGGCTTATCTGGCAGGGGGATGGAAAGCGGTAGGGGTGAAGCGTGGGCATCGCCCGGTGGGCTCGGGCAGAAGGCTCAGCGCGGAACAGGAAGCGGAGGTGCGGCGCATCATCCGCGACCATACCCCGGACCAACTCAAGATGGCTTACGCGTTGTGGACCCGGCAGGCAGTGAGCGAATGGATTGCCGGACGCTGGCAGATCAAGCTGCAGGTTCGCACCATGGGCAAGTATCTAGCGCGCTGGGGCTTTACCCCGCAGAAACCGCTCAAGAAGGCTTTTGAACAATCCCCCGCTGCAGTGGGCAAGTGGCTCACCGAGCAATATCCAGCGATCGCCGAGCGAGCCAGAAACGAGGGTGCCGAGATCCAGTGGGGCGATGAAACCGGTCTGCGCACCAACGATGTGCGCGGCCGCGGCTACGCGTTGAAAGGGGAAACGCCGCGGGTGCGTATCAAGAGCAAGCATGAATCGCTCAGCATCATTTCCACCGTCACCAATAAGGGCCAGATGCGCTGGCGCATCTTTTCCGGGGCGCTCAATGCCCGCATCCTTATCGATTTTTTAAAACGGCTGATCCACCATGCCGGACGGAAGATTTTTCTGATCCTGGATAATCTCAGAGTCCATCACGGCAAGCTGGTCAAACAATGGCTGGCCCTCCATGGTGAGCAAATCGAAATCTTTTACCTGCCCAGTTACTCGCCGGAGTTGAACCCCGATGAGTTGCTCAATGCCGATTTGAAACGGGCCGTCACCACCAGAGCGCCCATGCGAACCAAACAGGCTCTCACCCACACCGCATCCCGGACTATGCGCAGCATCCAGAAACAACCCGCTCGCGTCCGCAAATACTTCGCTCAGAAAGATGTCGTCTATGCGGCTTGACTCCATTGCTTATAGGCCGGATCAATAACGTATTTTCAATGGGTGGCCGAAAACTCGGAATGGTGAAGATCAGTCGTCGAGCCCCATAGGGACAGCAAGAAAATCGGGGCTGTCCAAAGTAAGCTTCTTCGTTTCGGTGCAGAGCCGGGCGCCCTGGGCTTGCGCAGCTAGCCTGGGTCTTTTTTTCTCGAGCTACAAGCAATCCTTTGCGCAGCAGGCGTGATTAGGACACTATACATCGAGATTTGTGGAATCCAACATCTGACGCAAAAGACGCGTCGGATATGGGGCACCCAGGATTTGTTGAAAGAAGGGGCTAAGCCGCTATCGCTGGTGGGAACTAACGGCTTCGAGTTCGCCATTCATCTTCATGAAATCGTAACACTGAGCATCGCAGGAGCGCATAACTTATCGCTTAGTCGATAACGATTGATCCAGCGGTTCAACCCTCATTTGAGCCTGCGGCGCGCGAAACGTTCACCCATCTGCTAAGACTAGATGATTGTTCAACGCAGTCAAGCACTCGCTGTACTGCGAAAGCATCGTCAAAGTCAGGATGGAATGGCTCACCCGTAGCGAGCGCCATCAAAAAGTCCGCCAATGTAGCAATGAAGGTGTGTTCATATCCGATGATGTGTCCGGGGGGCCAAAAGTTTTCCACGTAAGGATGTCCCGCATGGGTAACGGACACGTCAGACAGGCCTCGCAAGTGGGCTGGAATCGACCCGTCAAAGAATTGCAGATGATTTAGGTTTTCCAGATCGAAGCGAATCATCCCCAGTGAGCCATGAATCTCGAAACCGTTGCGGTTATCATAGCCAATGGCGTATCTCGTTGCCTCAAAAGATCCGAGACTGCCGTTTGCAAAGCGCGTCAGAACCAGCACAGCATCGTCGACCTCTCTGCCGGAAGCAAACGTATGCTTAATTCCCACTAACGATTCGATAGCGCCATTCAGCAAAAGAGCTATGTCTATGGAATGGGATAAAAGATCACCCATGACTCCGGATCCAGCATCGGAGAGGCGAAATCTCCACTTTTGGTCGTCGGCTCCAGGTCCCCAGCTTTGTAAGTATGTCGCCCGATATTGAAATATTTCACCCAGCCGGCCTTCAGCAATCAAGCGCTGGGCCAGAGTAATCGCCGGGACGCGGCGATAATTAAACCAAACAAGGTTGGGCACATCACGCGCCGCCAGCGCCATCTCCTCGGCTTGCTGAGCGGAAATGGCCAATGGTTTCTCACAGAACACAATTTTTCCCGCCCGTGCAGCCGCTATTGCGATGTCGAAATGCAAGTAATTTGGCGCCGCTATATCGATGATGTCAATATCCGGCCGTTTGATAATCGCCGACCAGTCGGTCTCGATCTCCTGCCATCCCCAGCGGGCCGCCATCGGCTCAAGGGCCGCTCGATTGCGCCCGCAAATAACTTTTAAGTTCAACTGGTACGGCGTGTCGAAGAAATGATTGACCTGGGTGAAGGCATTTGAGTGGGCCCGTCCCATGAACCCATAACCAACCATCGCGATATTCAATGCTTTCTTTTTGTCGAAGCGCATTACTTCCTCATATCAATCCTCTAAGCACAAACTCTTATAGTCTAAAGGTAATGCACTTGGTTCAATCCATCAACGATCCAGAATCTCGGCCTCTATCTCTTATTTTTGGATGACGCCAGCAACGCGACTTCAAGCGGGTCAAGCGATACTTTTGTCAAACCAGTTTGTCCGGCAATCAAATCGTCCATTGGCTTGGGCAATCCGACATCGTTGTGCGCCGTTTCAGTGAGATTCAGGAGAAAGTAAAAGGTAGCCTCGGAATCCTCCCGGCTGACTACTTCCACACCATAGGGCGCAGCAATCAGTGGAGAGAGATTGCCCGTGATGCCGACGGCACGCGCCAGAGCCTCATGGAAGCGAACTTCGGCGCAATCGGTCCCCACATAGAAAACCCATCCTTTTCCGTGGCGATTGCGGGTTATCGCCGGCTGGCCCGCCATCCTGCCTCCGCGAAAGATGGCGATAGGTTCGGCGCCATGAAGGGTGAGAGACTCCAGAATCGTTTGTGGCCGAAAAACAGCAGAGTCTCCGGAGAATGTGATTGCGAGCTTATCCAGCAGGTTTTTATCAAGTTGGCCGCCTTGCGAGCTGTATTCCACCAGGTCCAGCCTGGACTCTGCGATCGCGCCAACCATGTCGGCGAACAATCCGGGAGGCAACACCCGCCGCATACTAACGTCCATATTTTGCGTGCCCGCGCGGTAGTTGAGAACGAGCGTCCCGCCACCAGCCACGAATGCGTGCAGCCGTTTTGCTGTGGAGTCGTCAACCAGGCGCAGATTCGGCGCGACAATCAGCTTGTAAGCTGAGAAATCCGCAGAGATGGGAACAATGTCGATGTTACACTGCAGGACTTTGAAACCATTGTAGTAGCGCATGGCTGCGCTGTCGTAACGCTCGTGCCTGTCGCCAACCGACCAAAATCCCTGCGACCACTGGTTGGTGAAGTCATAGATGAGAGCCATATCCGCGTGGGTAATCGCTCCAGCTAGGCGCGGCCCGAGATGGGCAAACTCTCTGCCGAGACGCTCGAAGACTGCCTTTTCAGGATTGATCGTACCGTCGAAGTTCTTTATGAACGATGGCCGGTATTGCTCGCCGCCCGCCAGCGGGCGCCGCCACTCAAAGTAAAGCTGACCATGACTTCCGTGCGCAAGATCGATGTAGGCTTGTAGCCGCAATCCTTGTTTTGATGCGTTCGGGGGAAGGTAGGCGATCTGCTCGGCGCAGAGGAATCGCTGACGCGGGCCTGCACACCGGCAGAAATCATGATTGAATCCGGAGATGTATTGACGCTCAAACGGGCTCAGTCCTGGGGCGCTAACATAGTTATCCCAGGCTGCGGCATCCAAAAACTCTGCCGCGGCAAACACATCCACAGACCATGTAGCATCGGGCCAGTTGGTATAGATGAACTGATTCCCGATCACCTTTCGCAGGATTACCGCCTGCCGCCGCAGATGATTCAAGAACGAATCCGAGAAGAATTGGCGATAAGCAAGGCTGATTGCCGGTTGCCAACCACCTTCCGCGGAATTCGTTGGAAAATCGATTTGCGACCAGTCGGAATACTTATTGCTCCAGAAGGCTCCGTTCCAGGCGCGGTTCAGCGCATCAAGCGTTCCGTAGCGCTTCTGCAGCCACACCTGAAATGCACGTTTGGACTCCGGATCGTAGCTCTGGAAGGGATATCCCGGTTCATTGTCAAGCTGCCAGCCGATTACTCCCGGGTGACGCCCATAATGTTCCGCCAGCGCACTAACGATGCGTGCGCATGCCTCGAGATAATTTTGGCTGCTGGTGCAATAGCCTTTCCTCCCTCCGTAGGTATAGGGACCAGCCGCATTGCCGCTCAAAACGTCCGGGTGCAATTGGTATAACCAGGGCGGCACAGAAGCTGTCGGCGTGCCGAGAATAACGTCAATGCCATGATGGTTTGCCAGAGCTATAGCCCGGTCCATCCATGAAAACTCGAATTGTCCAGGCGCCGGTTCGAAGATCGCCCAGGCAAACTCTCCCATCCGGACGGTGTTAATACCCAGTTCCTTCATCTGGCGGAAGTCTATTTCCCACTCCGATGGCTCCCACCATTCGGGATAGTATGCGGTTCCAAAAAAATAATGGTTCCATGGGCGGCTGCTTCCACCCTCCGCCTTGCCGCCGGAGAGGGCCTGCCGCTGAAGGGCCCGCCCCCCTGCGGCATCGGCGCCCGACAACAAAGCCGGCCTTGCTAGACTCTTTTCTCCCGTAAAAGCGGCGAAACCGGCAACAGCAGCCAGCTTATTAAATGTTCTCCTGTTCATCACTCCCTGTTCTGGTCAAGCGCGAGACCTGAAAATGAGTCACTCTCTTGTGAATGTATGAATGACCCTTTCCGGATGCTGTTTGGCTTCTTCTATAGAAGGAACGGCCTCTAAAAAACGTACTTTAGAGCCAATTGAAAGAATCTGGCGTCCGGCGTGACGTTTTGAAAGGAGACCGGCGCTGTGATCGCTCCGCCATTCGAGTTGTCATTCGTGGTGGAGGGGTTCGCCCAACTCGCGTGGTTCATAACATTGAATGCATCCGCACGGAACTGCAGATACTGTTCACGCCAAATTGAGAAATTTTTAAAGAGCGACATATTGATACGTTCAAACCCGGGCCCGGGTATAGTGTTGGCCAATCCACCGAGATATGCAACTACCTGAGAATAATTAGTTACATAGGCGCCGGAGGGAATGGTATTGCCCGCAAGAGGATTTGCAAATGCGCATGGGTTATACCAGTTCGCTCTAGTATGGGTCTGTGCAGCGCAGGTTACGCCAGGATTTGTCGAATTAGGAACGCCGCCCTGAGCGAACGGTTTGCCGACCAAGGTCGCCCTCGTCGTACCGGATCCCGCGGCTGTAGTGATGTTGGGAGTCACCGTGAATGGAAAACCGGTCTGCGCGACGAAAGTCAGGCTTGCCGCCCAACCGCCTGCAACCAGATCGGTGAGATGGGACTGATTCATATGCGCGCGCCCGATACCAAAAGGCAGTTGGTAAAAGCCATTGAAGTTAAAACGATGCCGCACGTCATAGGCGGAATTTGTATATTCATCGGAGATCGGGATCAGATTCGTATTGCGATCGCTGATCCCTCCACCTAGTGGATCCTGGGAGTCATCCAGGGCATGCGACCAAGTGTAGGTCGCCAGGAAATTCAAGCCATTGGCATAGCGCTTTTCCAGCGTGGCCTGCAGGGAGTTGTAGCTGCTTTCCCCAATATAAGCGAGATGATTGGAGTTGGTGAACTGAGGAAACGGCTGCACGTTGATAGGATTCAATCCCGCCGTTATGAGCGCATCCGCAGGATCGGAGCTGATGTTGGTGATCAGGTGACGGGAGACGTTGCCGACGTACCCTACAGTTGCGGCCATATTCTCAGAGAGGGAGCGCTGAACGGTGAAGTTCCAGCTCATCGTGTAGGGCGTATGAACCGTCTGATCGATGCCATACAGCGCCGGAGTGGAAACGAAATTCCGGATTCCTTGCGCGAGCTGCGTTGAAAGTCCATTTTCGAGCGTCGCGCCCTGCGATCCCAGAGATGGGCAGGGGTTATCAGCCTTGCAACTCGGTGTTACCAGGCTGGCGTGGACTACAAAGGGATAATTTTCCCCTAGGTTCCCGTTCGAACCAAGGCTTTCAATGGCTCCATAAAAGATGCCGTAGCCCGCGCGCACAACCGTCTTGGGATCTAGCTGATATGCAACACCAAGCCGCGGAGCGAAGTTTGTCGTTTGGGCATTCGCCAGCCTGGGGTTATTTGTGTACTGAAGGGTGATATTGTCCTGCTGGAGAATTTTGGTAAACGCCGGTGGAAGGACTATATTCCGGCTATGCTCCGGAACTAAATAGATCCCGGTTCCGGTTCCGATCCCCGTAGTCAAAGGTACAAGGCTTGCCTGGAAGCCGGCCATTTCCTTGTATGGCTGAAAGTAGTCATAGCGCAAGCCAAGGTTGAGAGTTAGTTTTTGCGTCGCCTTCCAGTTGTCCTCAAAGTAGGCTGCCGTGTACCCCTGCTCATCGTTCAGCACCGGCTCGTTGGTAATTTGCGCCGAATTCATCTGGTCGGCAAGAAAGTCGGCCACGGCGGACCCGGTGAAGCTCTGCCCGGGGATACTGGTATAAAGGCCGTTATAACCGTAGTTGCCCCGTGGAGTAGGCGGCTGCAAAAAGAGTACCCGTATCTTTTGGACATTGACACCAGCCTTCAGCGAATGGTTGCCAACGATTTTGGTTACGTTGTCCAGGATCTGATAGATGTTCTGCCCTTCGTCCGAGGGGTCGTTGCCATGAGCGCCAAAACTGGTAAACCCGGTAATGGAGACGCTGGGAAGGCCTCCGTTATTCGGGTAAGCCGGGCCAAAAGGCACTCCACCCATCCCCACAGCTGCCGCAATGTTCACGTTGTAGTTCTCCTGGAGGTTCCTGAATTTCCCCCAGTTGTAGGAGAAGCGAAACTCGTTGGTTAGGCTGGGACTGAAGACGTGCGACTCGCTGAGCATGAAATTCTCTGTCAGATAACTGTCATTTCGCCCTATGAAATTTGCCGTTCCATCGAGAACGGGTCCCAGAGGAGCCGTATTGGTCTGAATAATGTGTACATAACTATATCTCGCGTACGCCTGGTCTTTAGGGCTGATGTTCCAGTCCATCCGCTGGTCCCACTGAATGGGATCGTACTGCGTGGGAAGGTTTTCGACCAGGTTGTTGAATGTCTTCCCGCCATTCGCATTGGGCGCTGGGTACATGTTGAGGAGTTTCTGGGCTAGCGGGTTGATCTGATTGGGACACATCACGTTATTGACGCCGTTGCAGGAGAGCGTCGCCGTGCCGCCCGGGCCGCCGCCGGAGTTCGGCTGATAAAGTTGAACTGGTTTTGCCTGGCCGGTCAGGCCGGTGTTCAGCAACTCCGTAAAGTTCCCCTGCCGCATCAGCGGGGTCGGCGTCGAGTAGGTATTGGCCGCCGCATAGGATATGCGAGTGTTCTGGATGTCTCCGAAGTAAAACAATTTATTCTTAATGATCGGAAAGCCCAACGTACCGCCAAACTGGTTCATGTGATAAGGAGGGACCGTCAGCGCGTTCCAGTTCCTCGCGCTCAGGTTGGTATTTCTGAAATACTCCCATAAGTCGCCATGGATCTGGTTCGTACCGGATTTGATGCTGGCATTAAGGACCGAGCCCGCAGAATGGCCAAATTCAGCGCTAAAATTCGCCGTCTCCAGCTTGAATTCAGAGAGTGCGTCCGGTGGGGGAGCGATGGCATAGCTGCTTCCGTTCTCGTAGTCAACGATATTGACGTTGTTGTCCACTCCGTCCAAAACGAAATTATTTTGTTCTGCGCGCTGGCCGTTTGACTCATAGTCGCCAGTGCCGCCTCCCCGAGTTCCGCCCGATGGCACCACGCCAGGAGCCAGTTGCGCCATGTAAACCCAATTTCGCTGGGCTAGCGGAGTGTTGTTGATGGACTGCGTGCTCATAACCTGACCCACAGAGGCGGATTGCGTTTGAAGGAGCGGCGGAGCCGACGAAACGGTAACCGTCTGCGACACTGCACCAGGTTGGAGGGTAAGGACGACGTTCAACCGCTGCTGGATGTCCACATGGATGTTCTGCTGGACAGTAGTCTGAAACCCGGGCGCCGTTGCGCCCAAGCTGTAGTTGCCTTGCTTGACCGGGGAAAATACATAAACGCCGCTGCGGTTTGCTTTACCTTTTAGTATCAGACCGGTATCCGCATCGGTCAGAGTCACCTGCGCGCCCGAGATCACCGCGCCGGTGGCGTCCTGCACCACTCCCGTGATGGCGCCTTGATCAACCTGCCCCCATGCCACTGTTCCCGTACAAGATAGCCAAAAGGCGGCCATCATCAACAGAAACCAGATTGCCTCACGAATCTTCAATTCAGCACCTTGACGACTCCTGCCGGTGTTTATTTCTCTTCGGTTCACAAGCAAACGCCTCCAATGAAAGCAATTATTAGTGAATACAATATTTTGGAATGGACCACGGACTACCGGAAGGCAATATAGGCTTGCCACTACGGGCTTGTCAAGAGAGCGGTCTCTGCACTTATGCATGGGCGTTGCCCAATATCATTCGGGGCATCCCGCTCATCGTGGTCGGGGTTCTTTACAGGCTCCGTTGTTGGGCCCATGTGCGCTGGCAAGGAGAAGTGGAGATTGCCTAATGTTCTGTGGTGTAATGAGATGAATTCAGAGGAAAGTGACCGGTATCTGTCGTCCCGAGCTCGCGTTCCCGATTGCCAGCGTGAGGGAATGTATTGAACATCAGAGAAATTGCAAGTCGCGCGCGGGTCTCTCATTCCACAGTATCTAGAGTGATCAACAACGTAGAAACTGTCGATCCCAGGCTCGTTCGCCGCGTGCAAGCTGTGATCCAGGAGGTGGGCTACCGGCCTAATTATCAGGCCCGCGCCCTGGCCCGCGGCAGGAGCCATACGGTTGGGCTGATCGTATCGGAGTTGAGCGGCGGTAATCCTTTTTTCTCGGAGATTATCCTCTACTTTGAGAGGTCCGCCGTCGAGCAGGGCTACGAGGTCCTGGTGAGTTTTGCGGATACCGAAATTCGTCCGGACCACGTCGCGGTATGCGCTACGCGAATGCAGGAACGGCAAGTCGAGGGCATCGCCGTCCTGACCTTCGGCATGGAGCAGCATCTCGAGACCTGCGCGATCGATGTGCCTATGGTCTATGCCGGCGCCGACCACACGCTTCGGCATGTTCGGAATATTCGGATCAATTATCTGACCGGAATGCGTGACGCGGTCAAACATCTGGCGGAATTCGGCCATCGGCGCATTGGATACCTCAGCGGCCAATTAAGCTGGAGCAGCATGCGCACCCGCTTTGAAGCGTTCCGAAAGGCGGTCAGAGAGCTGGAATTAGCTTCGACAAGGAGTTGGTTGCGGAATGCGACCATACCTGGGACGGCGGCGCGCTGGGCATGACAAGTCTGCTGAACCTGCCCAAGCCGCCGACCGCAGTCCTATGCTGCAATGACGTTGCGGCAATCGGAGCCCTCAAAACTTTACATGGCAAGGGTCTTCAGGCTGGAAGAGATATTGCGTTGATAGGATTCGACGATCTCACAATATGCCGATTTACCCAGCCATCGTTAACTACGATTCGATTCTCCCCGAGTGAGATTGGCAGCCTCGCGTTCCGCGCGCTGCTGGAGGAAATTGACGGGGCCAGGAACAAGACCGACTATGAGTACAAAACGCGCTTTGTCCTTCGTGAATCTACCTGCGCGCCAAAGCTCTGAACTGTGCAGGAGGCGGCAGATCGAGAATCCCCGTATATTCTATTCACGATGTGGCAGGATGCTTGAGCTTTCGCCGCGCAGCAGAGAAACCCCTGCTAGTCCGGAACGGTATACGTTGTTGTAATGAGTCATAAGAATTTGTAATCTCTCTTTGCTCGAATCCGGAGCTAATTTCGTATTGTGAGGTAGCGGGCAATGGCTCCCGGGGTTGACGCGCATAAACACCAGCCATCGTCTTGGCTGGTTTACGTTCCTGGTGTCGAACTTTGTCGCTGTCCCTGCGTCTCGGAGGCACTCAAGGATGCAACTTCAAAATCCACTCATGATCGGGAGAAAAATCTATGAGGAATCTTTCGCGCCGCAATTTTGTTGGCAGCGCTGCCGCTGCAGCCGGGTTCGCTGCACTCACCGCCGCACCCTCGTCTCTGCACGCGCAGCTCATAGACAAGACAGGCGATTGGAAGCTTTCAGAGTTTCATCGTCTGGTCGAGACCTCTGCTCGTATAAAGCAGGTCTATGACGTGACAGCAATCGGGGGCGGAAAATTTCTGAACAACATCAAAAACTCGCTGAACGGACTTCACTTCGGGTTTGGATTTCCTACGAATCAGATCCAAGTGGTTGCTGCGTTACACGGTCCTACTAACCTGATGAACTATGACGACTATGTCTGGGAGAAGTACCATATCGGCGAATGGCTCAAGGTAGACGACCCAGAGACCGGAAAACCTGCCATGCGAAATATCTTTTATTCCAGCCAAATGCCGCATTTTGCTTCGCAGGACCCTGAGAGCGAAGACTCGATTTATCAGAGCACCAGCATCGAGGTCCTACAGTCACGAGGCGTACGTTTTCTTAGCTGCCACACTGCGAGCGAAGAACAATCGCGGGCCCTGATTCGACGTCTGCGTCTTTCGATGACGCCGGATGAAATTGTGAAGGATTGGCAGGCCCATACCATTCCCGCTGTGCTCGTTGTAGCCTCGATGGTTGCCGCGATTGCCGTGCTGCAATGCGAGGGCCGCTACTCTTACATCACAGTCTAATCCATGGCTGGGAGACGAGTCATGCGCAAGATTTGGACGACGCTGCCGGTTGTTGCGGTCACGCTTTCTCTGGCGGCCGCCGCGGCAGCTCAAACCGATCCGCCATGGAGTGCAGGCCACAACGATCCAGCAACTGCCGAGGGGTACGTATTTCAAGTGGGATCGATCGATGATGTGCCCGATCTGCACGGCAATCCCGCGGACGCCAGGCTGGTCCTGTTTATCGGCGGCAATCAGTTCTTTGTGCTGCCTCGGCTGATTGCCGGCTTTGAAGCCCAGCATCCTGAGTTGCGTGGGCACATCTTTTACGAGACGCTGCCCCCTGGGATTTTGCGCCGTCAGATGGCCAACGACAATACATTGACTCTTGGGAACCTCACACTGCATGTTGTGCCGGATGCATATGAAGCCGGAGCACAAGTAGTAGATGGAATGGTGCAGCAGGGAGTGGTGGAGAAATCCGTTCACTACGCGACCAACAATTTGGCCATCATGGTGGCTGCCGGGAATCCTAAACACATTGTAGGATTGAAGGACCTTGGCCAGCCCAGTCTGCGGCTCTCGATGCCCAACCCCGCCTGGGAAGGCGTAGCGCGTCAGATCGCAGCTTCATTGCGCAAAGCTGGCGGTGATGCGCTGTACCGCACGGTCTACGTCAGCAAAGCCGCCGATGGGACGACTTATCTCACCCAGATTCATCACCGCCAGACACCGATGCGGATTATGCAAGGTAAGTCCGACGCCGGCGTAACCTGGGCTTCAGAGGTGCGCTTTCAGGAATTGATTCACAATCCGATCACCGGAGTTGTGATCCCAGCCGCACAAAACAGCACGGCCATCTATGCCGCCGGGGTCTTGAAGAGCGCGCCCCATATAAACGCCGCGCGCGCATGGGTACAGTACCTCACGACACCAGAAGCACAAAACATATATCAAGATTACGGCTTTCAATCCATTGCAGGAAACGCAAAATGAAACTACGGAAAGAATTGCTGTTGGCGGCTATGGTGCTGAGCACCGCCCTGAGCGGATACACCCGAAACGCAGCGCAGGAAACAGCGAAGCAATCGCCAGTTACCCAGCCCGATCTTTCATCCATTCCAGCGGGAAAACAAGGCGATATCATTCGCCAGGGCGGTCATATTTTCGATCAGACGCCAAAATATGCCGCGGCTTACGTTGGCAACCAGCTTAGTTGCGCGGACTGCCACATGCAGGGGGGCACCGCGCCAACAGCCGCGCCGATGACCGGTCTCAGCGAGCTTTTCCCGGAGTACAACCAACGCGCTGGACATGTCATCAGCCTGGGTCAGCGGCTACAGGAGTGCTTTGTCCGTAGCGAAAATGGCACACCGCCGCCGCTGGATAGTCCGGAAATGCAGGGGTTGCTCGCCTATATACGCTGGCTTTCACAAGGCCATCCCAAACAAGAGGTGCTTGCCCACCGGGGATTGGTGAAGCTCCCGCCGCTCACTGGGAATCCGCAACACGGTGAAGTGATTTACGAACAACAGTGTACGGCATGTCATCGCAGCGACGGTGCAGGAATGCCGCCTGTATTCCCGCCGCTGTGGGGTCCGGGATCTTACAACGATGGTGCAGGCATGGACCAGGTTCCAAAAATGGCTGCATTCGTTATAAAGAACATGCCACAAAATCGTCCGGGCACGCTGTCGGCTCAGGAAGCTTATGATGTAGCTGCATACATCGATAGCAAGCCTCATAGCAAGTTCAACCAAGCGTATCGCAAATATTGAGTTTTCACCTATACCGTTGCAGCGAATTAAGCGATTTTTCTATATCTCTAGCCTTTGGGAAAGCGCCTTGCGTGGCTTGCACACTGCGTAGAGCAGCCCAAAATCGCGTGTATTGATGTAGCTATATGTAGCCATTCTTCGATGGAATGGCTACATATAGTTCTACCCTTCGCCTTACGCCATCAGGAGAAATACTCTCTAAGCTCCACTACCTCTCGGGCGACTTAGCCTTCTCCTGGACGAGGACTGCCACTCCGTAAACCGGCAACTTTACCAACTGGCCAGTCTCATCGGTCAGGACATTCTTCATGGCGATGGGCAACGGAACGATCCGCGCTTGGGTCGAGTCATTTTCTACGATGAAAACAGTGTGATCCCCGCCAACCCGGCGATAGATTTCTACGCCCGGCGGCGCAGGGAAGGTATCCGGCTTCAGGCTGCTTTCGGTGAGCATCCACTCCACGGCGCGCTTCATTCCGGCATCGTCGAGCCAAGCGCCGACGTAGGTGAAGGAACCGTTGCCGATCTTGCGGGTGACGGCTGACGGTTGGCCGTCGAGCCAGGAGCGGATTACGTTGTACCGCATCAGCACCTTCACATCCTTGTCTTGCACCGCAAGCTGCTCGGCGAAGAGCTGATCTTTCGCCTCGCCCCATGCGCCTGATGTATCTATGGGATGATCGACGGCCGTGAATTGTTCTACGCGAGCACCGAGCAGAGAAGCGAGCGGGCCGGGTTGCCGCTGCGGCCAGCGGGAGTTGTTTCCGTCTTTCATCGCGGAGCGCTGTCCTAGAACGAGATGGCCGCCCTGCCTGACATAACGGGTGAGATTGTCGGCTTCAGAGTGCGTGAGAACGTTCAAGCCTGGACCGATGACAAGCTGGTACTTGGAGAGATCGCGGTCGGGCGGGACGATGTCAACGGTGTAGCCAAGCTCATGGAGAGGCGTGTAGTAGCTCATGAGCTCTTTGATCGCGTCATAAGCGGGGTTCATCTTTTGCCAGTTAACCGTCCAGCGGCTGGGATACGAGTACAGGATGGCAACGTTTGCGACGGGTGAGGTTCCCTTGATGACGGGGCCGGCTTTTTCGAACTCGCTGCCGACCTGCGAGTACTCGGTATAGATGGGGTCGGGTTCGCTGTCAACGTCGATGAGGGCGCCGTGATTTTGCTCGCCTCCGTTGAGGGCATCGCGCCACTGCCAGTAACTGACGAGATCAGCTCCGAGGCCGATGTCGGCCCAGATGGAGGCGCGCATGGCGCCTTTGTCGAGCTGGACGCTGGCATTGCCGCCGCCGCGAGGGCCCGCAGTGGTTTCCATGATCCAGTAGTTCTGGCCCTTGATACCGCGTATCTGATCCTGCGGCGCTGCCATCAGGACGGGATTGAAGCTCCCTGAGACTTGTGGGTTATCCAGGCTGATGATGTCAAGATCCTGGCCGACGGTGTAGTGATCGTATAGGTCGTACCAGCGCATCATATTGGTGGTAATTTTCTGTCGTGGGTCAGCATACTTGCGAATGGCGTCAATCTGGACCTTTTGATAGCTGCGAAGGGACTCGCTAATAAAGCGCTTCGAATCGAGCCAGAGGCCGGGGTTGTTGTCGCTGGTTCCGTTGACAATGGGAATTTCATCGAACGCAGAGTAGGTTTGATTGTCGTACGCGGTCGTCCACGCTTGATTCAGCTTGTCGATGCTGCCGTAGCGATGCTCCAACCAGATGTGGAACTGGGCTTGCGTGGCTGAGTCGAACGATTGATTGGAGTACTCGTTGTCGATTTGCCAGCCGATGACGTAGGGATTGTGGCCGAAGCGCCTGGAGAGGCGCTCATCCATCTCGCGGACGAAGCGGCGGTAGCGGTCGCTGTTCCAGTTATAGTGATTGCGCGTCGACCCCGTGTATTGCTTTCCGCTTGCTTCGGTGACCAGGATCTCCGGATACTTTGTGGCCATCCAGACGGGAGGGCCTGCGCTGGGCGTGCCGATAATGACGTAGATTCCGTGCTGTCCGGCAAGATTGATGGCGCGCTCCAGCCAGTCGAAGTCGTATTTGCCTTCTTGGGGCTCAAGAGCAGTCCAGGCGAATTCACCCACTCGCACCATATGCATGTGGGCTCTCTTCATCAAATCCAGATCGGCATTCCAACGCGATGGAGACCACTGCTCCGGATACCACGCCGCGCCTAACAACAAAGGTGGAGGTTCTTTTGGAGGCTGCTGCGCTGCTGTGCGGATAGAAGCGATGCCGAGGGTCATTCCAAGGAAGATTCCTAGGAGTGGGGCGAACAGAGATGGCTTGAAGGAAGAGGTCATAATAGGCATTAGGCACATCGCCTCGGCAAAAAAAGAAAAATTCAATCTATTCAATCGTTTATGATAGGGCAAGCTGTTGAATTACCAAGTATTGGCTTGAGTAAGCAACAAAGCAAGCTCCGCCTTGCGTTCGCTTGCCGGAAATAGCATGTTAGCTTCCTCATCATGGCCCATCAATGCATTATGTATTTACCGAGTCGAAATCTGGAGACCGATATTGTTTGCCCAAGATAAACAACGCAATCGTGCCTAAGAGGGGCATGAACGCAACCAGGATGAATACGGGCTTGTAAGATATGCGATCTACAAGAACTCCGGTGAGCAACGGAAACAGCAGACCGCTGAGACCACCTGAGACCCCGGTAAGTCCGGTCGCCCGTCCGACTGCATTGTTTGGGAACAAGTCTGTGATTGCGCCAAACATGTTGGCGGAAAGGAAATTGTCCGCCATGGTGGCGATGCCTATCATAAATAGAGCAGCAACTGCATTGTTGAGGTAGGGCACCATCAGGCTGGTGACGCATAGCAGGCTGCTGCCATACATGGTAATTTGGCGGACCTTATAGATCCCGACTCCTCGCGACTGCAGCCATCCCGCAGTCCAGCCTCCAAGCACTCCACCGGCATCTCCCAGGAAAAATGGGATCCAAGCAAGAAACCCAATCTGAGTAAGCGACATGTGACGCACGCTGTAGAGATAGCTTGGTATCCAATACCAATAAAATTGCATGACTGGGCCAATCAGAAATCGGCACATCATGACGGCCCATGCGGATGAATGCTTCAACAAAACACTGAGGGGTGTCTGGATAGCGCGGCCGGTTGCTAGTGAAGACTTATGGCGGGGATATATAAACCACCATAGAGGCACCCAGATAACCCCTAGAGTCGCAGGAACTAAAAACGCGGTCCGGAACCCGTAACTTTGCATCAAAAATACAATGAGCGGAGGCGCGAGCGTGGCTCCAATCATGCTTCCGCTATTGAAGATGCCGATGGCGAGTGTCCGCTGCTCCTGGGTGAAGAAGCGGGAGACGGCCTTCATTCCGCCGGAGTAATTGCCGCATTCTCCGGTTCCCATCCAGAAGCGGGTAATCCCAAGCTGTGTACCCGTCCGGGTGAAAATCTGAGATCCTGTCGCTGCCGACCACCAAAGCACCGCGGCAGTAAGCCCGAGACGCGCTCCAATGCGGTCCATCAGCCAGCCCATTGGAAACTCGCCGGACATCATGCCGAATTGCAGCGCTGCGACAACCTTCCCATAAGCCTCGTTGGAGAGATGGTAAGTCGCTCGCAGCACGGGCGCCAGCACAGACAGTGTCTGCCGGTCGATAAAATTTACGACTGTAATGGAAAAAATGAGACCAAGAATGACCCATCGCCGCCGGGAAGTTTGCTCGGGGACTGAATAAATCGTGTCCTCCTGGGTTGTGGTTTTACTTCCCCGCAATCATGCCTCCAGCTCAACTCATTGGAACGGCCACGACGGCCCATTTCTTTGAGCGTACTGCCGCCTGCTGCTTGACCGCTAAACCCAGGAATAACTTGCAGGCTTTGCAAGGTGTTAGGTCCCGCGAGATTATGACAAGGCCGGTACTCCCATCCCAAGCTTGTCATACCATGGCCGGGCCCCTTTCAGCACAGAGTTCACCTTCTCGATATTTTCAGCGCCCTTGGTGTTCAGCCAATTCTCAAAGGCTTGAGCTCCCTCTTTCACATAAATTGGCACTCCATCTTGCCACGTCGCGCGTCCGCAGAGCACTCCGTTAAATTCCACTCCGCACTCCAGCGCGAACTCCAGGGTCTCGATGAAGACCGGACTACTCACCCCCGCAGACAGATATACAAATGGCAAGTGTGTGGCAGAGGCAGCCTGCCGAAAGTATTCCATGGCTTCGGAACGAGTGTAGGCTTTCTCTCCTTTATACGCCTGACTGCCTTCTACAAACTGCATCTGCACCGGGGCTTCTACCTTCAAAACGTCGGCTAGATATCTTGGCTGGCTGAATTCCCTCATCGAGCGGATTACGATTTCAGGTTTGCGCTTGGCATAAGCCGCCCCTTTCTCGTCCTCTCCATGCACGTCGTATCCTACAAACTCAAGGAACAATGGGATGTCATGCGCGCGGCACTCGGCGCCAACCCTCTCTACCCATGCGTGCTTTTGCCGATTGATCCAGGTTTTCTCAAACGGTGTGTAGTAAAGCAGAATCTTGATGCTGTCCGCACCCGCCTCCTTCAAACGAAGCACTGACCACCCTTCCGTTGCCGTGGGCAGCCGCTCGGGAGCACTGGCGCTGTACCCGGCCTTTTCATAGGCCAGTAGCAGCCCTTTACCATTCCGGCATTTTGTCGCAGGCAATCCATATTGCACATCGAGCAGGATTGACGAGGCATGCCTGGTGAGCGCCGCAGTAACCAATTCCTTAAACTGCACCATCATGAATTCCGGCGGTTCCTCCACGCCCATTTCCTTCGCCAGCATGGCTTTCAGCAGACCCCGCTGGTCCATGGCGGCTGCTGCAATCACACCTCGCTTGTCCGAAACGGCCTTTAATCCGGCGACTTTCCCGGGGGTTAACGCAGGCGGCATAGTCTTATTCTCCTACTTTTTCCCGCGACATCTATACACGGTTGGATTGTGTCGCGACAGTCAAAAACTACAGGGATGAATATATGGACAGCCCAAGATAGATGTCAATCGATTGTGAACGATTGCGCAATGGAAATGGGCAGCTAGAATCCCGTATCTTGCTTAATTTCCAAGCGATTGCTTGACAATCGATAACAATAGATTATAGCCTGCAATATGCTGAGGCGGGGGACAGCCGGGGAACAAAAAATCCCTGATATCCGTCCTGAAAGCATTGAAGTTCATGGCATTGGCGCATGGGTCTCAAAGTAGGACGAACGGAATGAAGGCACAAAATCTACTCGTGGTGCAGGGTGGAGGTCCCACTCCAGTCCTCAATGCTACCCTCTCCAGCATTTTGGAGGAAGGCTACGGAGATAGCAGAATCGGACGGATTTTCGGTGCGAAGTCCGGCATTGCAGGCCTCGCCCGGGGAGAGATAGCCGATCTAAGCGGATTATCCCGTACAGAGTTGGACCGGCTTCGAATGAGTCCAGGCGCAGCCCTGGGATCGTCCCGCTCTAAATCTTCGCAGACCCAGTTGGAGCTTATCGTTGAAGGTTTGCGGCGTCTCGCTGTGCGCCGCATATTGTTCGTTGGCGGGAATGGCACCATGCGCGGCGCCGAAGCGGTTAGCCAGTACTGCCAGGATGTCGACTACGAGATTCAAGTGATCGGAATTCCAAAAACGGTAGATAACGACATTGCCGTAACCGACCGATGCCCCGGTTATGCCAGCGCAGCGCGCTATGTCGCGCAATCCACGCGCGACCTGGGAATGGATGTCTGTTCACTTCCCCAGCCTGTCTCGATATTTGAAACTATGGGGAGAAGTGTCGGGTGGTTGGCCGGCGCCTCGGCGGCCGCAAAGTTGGACCAAGATGATGCGCCCCATCTGGTGTACCTGCCGGAGCGGCCCTTTGACCCGGAGATATTTCTCTCCGATCTCGACCGGGTGGTCACTAAGCTAGGCTGGGCAATTGTGGTCGTGTCGGAAGGTCTTCGCAGCCAAACCGGAGATCTTCTCTATGAAACTGCGGACCCCTCGCAGGCCGATGCTCTCCAACGCCCGCTGACTGGCGGTGTCGGTCAGTTTTTGGCAGGGATGGTTGCACGGCGCTTGAAGATTCGCTGCCGCTCGGAAAAACCGGGGCTGATCGGAAGGTCCTCTATGCTCCATGCTTCCTCTCAAGATCTCCGCGATGCGGGACTGGTGGGGCGGGCTGGCGTTTGCGCTCTTCTTGCCGGACATACGAATAAGATGATTTCCCTTCGTCCCTTACGCGCCTCCGAAAATGCTGGGTATGACTTGGTTCCGTTCAGTGCCGTTGCAGGAAAAGAACGGCCCATTCCCGCGAGGTGGCTTTCAGACGCTGCCACCTCCGTCAATGAAGGCTTTCTCGAGTACGTTCGCCCGCTCATCGGCAACTTGATGCAGTATCATTCGCGGTTCAGGTTCAGCCTGGATACATTTGGTGTTTCCTAAAATGCAAAGCTCCCTCAAACTCGATGCCTCCAACCGCCTTGGAGTGCTGATCCTCGGGCGCAAGCGCCCCGGTTTTGACCAGGATTGGAACCAGATCATGTGCCGCCGCAGCCTTGCGGCGTTAGAGGGCCTCGGATTTACCGAGGTTGGAGCCGACAGTCCGGTAGTTGACGACCAGACCCTCCACATTGCCATGCAGCAAATTCATCAGGCCAAGTGCAAGGTTCTTCTTGTACTGCAGCCCTCTATCGGAAACGGCCAACTGGCGCTCACTATTTCCCAGCACTGGCCCGATCCGGTCGTGCTGTGGGCCACACCGGAGCGGCCAGGAGATGGAAAGGTAAGCTCCTGTTCTCTGGTTGGCCAGCATCTATGGGCCTCTGTCTTGCGCCAGGCCGGGCATCCTTTTGAATTCGTATATGGAGACGGAGAGAATGACGCGGTTCGCGCGGACTTGACGCAAGCGATCGCTCTCTGCCGTACCTATGGCTATCTGCGGCACGCCAAGATTGGTGTCGTCGGCGCCCATGCGCCGGGATTTATCGACCTGGCGGCGGACCCTTTTCTATTACGCCGCACCATTGGCGTTCAGCTTCATCCGCTCAGCCTTCCGCAATATATGGATCGCGTCCGTGCTATTCCCGGCCAAGCCGTCGAAGAGGATATTCAGCGAGTCCGCGCGTTGGGATTGCCGGCCGTGAATGTCACTGAGGAAGCCTTAGACATCAATTCCCGATGCTATCTCGCCATGCTCGACCTAATGCAGGAAGAAAGTTTGCAGGCGCTCGCCTTGCAGTGCTGGCCCGAGATCCCGAATATGCTTGGCCAATGGCCCTACCTGGCCGTCTCCCGGCTGAGTTCGGATGGATATGCCGTGGCCATTGAAGGGGACGTCGATGGATCCATCGGCAGCCTGATGGGTTCGTCTCTCGGCATAGGCCCCGGTTTTCTAACCGACTGGTTGGAACACGATACATCCACAATTTTCTTCTGGCATCCGGGCATGGCGCCCTTGGACATGTGCCACGCAATCGGCAGCGAGGAGGGTCCCTCCTTAGGCGCGCATTTTAATGTGGTGAAGCCATTTGTTGTGGATGGCCGGCTTCAGTCCGGTCAGCCGGTCACAGTCTCACGTGTGTGGAGCTGCGACAACGAGTATCACATGACTGCGTTTGAAGGAACGTCCATCCAGCCTCGGCGTAAAGTCACTGGCAACAGTATGCTGGTCGAGGTTGCGGACCACGATGTTCCCCGGCGTTTCGACAGACTCATCCATGCCGGTATGCCGCACCATGTCTTACTTCATTTTGGAAACCATGCAGAGGTCTTTCGCCGGCTTTCTAGACTGCTGCATGTCCACTGGCACGAATAGGCCTCTGTGGGCGCCGTACCGGCGGCAGCGGCCTTGGTGGTTATCGAATACGATGGTTTAGAGTCAATTAAGAATGCAAATTTTACCTGTCGATGGTGCACGCTATGTGTAGATTCAGAAAACTTCCTTCCTGCGAGGTGTGCTGATGAAGGCCCGCGTCGCACGGCATCATGTACGTGAAGAAATTCAACGCCGGATTCTGTCGGGTGAAAGCAAGCCCGGTGAGAGGTTAAGCCAGCAGAACCTGGCAAGGGAGCTTGGGGTCGCACAGGGCGCGGTGAGAGAATCCCTGCTCGAATTACAGTGGCTGGGACTGGTTGAGTCGGTGGACCATTTAGGCGTATTCGTCGGCGATCTCGACGTCTCTCGAATCTGCGAAGCCTACCAGGTTCGGGAGTTCCTGGAGGGGCTGGCGGCTCGGTTGGCTTGCAACCACGCCGGGCGCGCAGACATTGCCGAGTTGCGGACTATGGCGGATGACATTTTCAAACTCGCCCATGAAAACAAAGCGGAAGAAATGGGATCGCTCGATCGCAAGCTCCACTTTCATATCATTGAACTATCACGTAACGGAATATTGTTGCGTTTAACCGAGACCTATCGGGTCTTAGGCATGACAGTTCGAGCTTCTCGCGAGCCGGAGATTATCCATAAAGAACATCTGAGCATTATTGAAGCTATCGAACATAACTCCGCTGATGAGGCGGAACGGATCGCCCGTCAACACGTAGCCGGGGCGCGGCAGATGATTGAAAGCCAGGCCAAGCAAGGTAAGTTCGTCCCTAAGTGGGTGGGCTAGCCTCAGGCGCATCATATCGACGCTCTTATTGCTAGGAAAGTACGGTTTGGGTCACAGAATGGGCATTGATCGGGAAAAGACATACGGATCCTACTTAAATGGTCAATGGATCGTAACCGGCCATCAGATAGAGGTTGTCAATCCTGCTACGGAGCAGGTGTTTGCCCGGGTGTCGTCTATCGCCGGCGAACATATGAAGTTGGCCCTAGAGGCAGCCGAGGCCGCGTTCCCCTCCTGGCGGGGACGCACAGCGAAAGAGCGTGCAGCGCTGCTCCATCGCGTTGCCGATCAATTGAAAGAACGCCGGGATGAGATTGCCCGCACGATAACGCTGGAAAATGGCAAACCACTCGCCCAGAGCAAGGGCGAAGTGGACATGTCGGAGGATCACCTGCGCTGGTTTGCTGAAGAAGCACGCCACTCCTACGGACGAACCATCCCACAGCAGGTGCAGGGCAAGCGGCATCTGACCGTCAAAACTCCCATAGGCGTTGTGGGGGCCATTGCTCCCTGGAACTTTCCGCTTGTCTTATCCGTCCGCAAGGCGGCGCCAGCGCTGGCTGCGGGTTGCCCGGTGATTTTGAAGCCCGCATCGCAGACTCCGCTGTGTGCGATTGCGCTGGCCGAGTGTATGGAGTCTGCCGGTATCCCGGGCGGGGTGTTCCAGTTGGTCATTGGCAATGCGGCCATGATCGGGGAGGCATTTCTAAGCAATCCTATTTGCAGAAAGATTAGCTTTACCGGATCCACCAAGGTGGGCCAGGAACTGATCCGGGGCGCTGCCCAGCAGGTAAAGCCTCTGTCACTGGAATTAGGTGGCCAAGCACCTTTGCTGGTCTTCGAAGACTGCGAGTTGGAACGAGCGGTTCGGGAGACAATCATCGCTAAGTTTCGCAATACCGGCCAGTCCTGCATCGCTGCCAATCGCATCTATGTGCAGAAGACCATCTACAAGAAATTCCTCGATCAGTTTGTCGGCGAAGTAAAACGGCTGAAGACAGGTCCCGGCCTCGAAGAAGGCATGGATGTGGGGCCGTTGGTGAACCAGCAGGCTTTGGATGGCGCGTTGTCTCAGATTGAAGATGCAGTGAAGCATGGGGGCACGATTTTAGCAGGCGGCAAGCGCCTGGCTGGAACCCCTGGATACTTTCTGGAACCTACGGTCATCGAGGGGATGAGCGATCGCGCCTTATGTATGACGGAGGAGACCTTTGCCCCGGTTGCGCCTGTAAGCAGTTTCGCTACGGAAGAGGAAGCCATCGCACGCGCCAATCGCTCCCCGTATGGTCTAAGCGCTTATGCCATGACACGCGACTTAGGACGCATGTTCCGCGTAGCAGAGCAGATCGAAGCCGGGACACTGGGAATCAACGATGGGGCGCCTTCCACTAGTCAAAGCCCGTTCGGGGGCGTAAAGCAAAGCGGCTGGGGACGTGAACTTGGGATTGAGGGCTTGGAAGCCTTCTTAGAAACCAAGCATGTTTCCATTGGCGGCGTCTGAAGATTGAATCATCTGTAATAAAAAGAAAGAAGGCCGGAAAATATGATCCATTTTCTCGTGCACGATGCATCGGACAATGTCGGGGTAGCCGTCGCGGATATTGCCGCAGGCTCCGATTGCTCCGGACGCAATCTGACAAATAGTCAATCTCTACAGGCAAAGGCCACGGAGAAAATTCCACTTGGCCACAAGCTCGCCCTCAAAGACTTTGCAGTTGGCGATTCGGTTACAAAATACGGTTGCGAAATCGGCAGGGTCGTTCAACCCATCAAGAGGGGCGAGCTCGTTCACGTTCATAATCTCAAGACCAAAAGGTGGGCATAACGATGGCCAAGCAGAAGGTTTTAGCATATCGACGCGAGAATGGACGAGTCGGGATTCGCAACCATGTTGTCATTCTTCCGGTCGACGACATTTCCAATGCGGCGTGTGAATCCGTAGCCAACAATATCAAAGGAACAATGGCATTGCCCCACGCATACGGCCGCTTGCAATTTGGCGAGGACCTGGATTTGTTTTTTCGCACGATGATTGGCACTGGAAGCAATCCTAATGTCGCGGCCGCCGTGGTGATTGGTATCGAGCCGGGATGGACGCAGCGGATCGTCGACGGTATCGCCAAGACTGGAAAACCAGTTACAGGTTTTTCGATTGAAGGCAAGGGAGATATTCGCACCGTCTCTGAGGCCTCTTATCAAGCCAAGGAATACGTGCAATGGGCATCGGAGCTTCAGCGAAGCGAATGCGATCTTAGCGAGTTGTATATCAGCGTGAAATGCGGTGAGTCCGACACTACGACAGGACTTGCCAGTTGCCCGGCGGTGGGCAATGTGATTGACAAGCATTGCGAGGTTGGCGGGATGGCCTCCTTTGGCGAGACGAGCGAGCTGACGGGCGCAGAGCATATCGTTGCAGGCAAAGCCGCGAACGAGGCCGTACGAAAAGAGTTTTTCGCAGCATTTGAGGACTACACCAACCTGGTCTTCAGCCAGAAAAAGGATGACCTTTCCGAGTCTCAGCCGACCAAGGGCAACATCGCAGGCGGCCTGACAACCATTGAAGAAAAGGCGCTCGGAAACGTGGAAAAACTGGGCAAAAGAACCAAGTTTGTCGGTTGCTTAAGACCAGCTGTTGCTCCTGCGAGTCCCGGTCTATGGTTTATGGACACATCCAGCGCGGCAGCCGAAGCAGTGACTCTGTGGGCTGCTTCGGGGGCGGTCGTTCATCTGTTCCCCACCGGGCAGGGAAATGTGATTGGCAATCCGATTGAGCCGGTTATCAAACTATCCGGTAATCCCAAGACGGTCGCCACTATGAAAGAACACATTGATTTAGATGTATCTAAAATCCTGCAGGGTGAGATGACCATCGACCAGGCGGGAGATGCTTTGATCGACATGGTTGTCCGGACCGCCAATGGCCGCCTGACTGCAGCCGAAGCCCTTGGACATCGTGAGTTTGTGTTAACAAAGTTATATCGAAGCGCATAACTCGACTCCTAACGAAGCTACATGGCTGCATGCGGGCAATTTATTCATGAATCGTTATTCCAAAGAGCAGCTGGAAACGCTGGTCGCAAAATTGGCGGTTGCCGCCGGTGTCCCCGCGGACGATGCCAGGATTTTTGCCGAGGCTCTCGTCGACGCGGAGATGCAGGGGATATCTACCCATGGACTCTCCAGGCTGAGTATCTATTTGCAGCGAATTCAGAAAAGGTTAATCGCGCCTGATGCAAAACTCAAGGTAGATCGCCAGCTGGGAAGTATTTTGGCGCTGGATGCCGCCAATGGCCTGGGGCAAGTCCAGGCCAGAAAGACCTTGGATCTTTTGTTACCCCTTGCTGGAAAGAACGGAGTTGCGGCCGCCACCATCCGAAATTCGCAGCACTTCGGAGCCTTGTCGTATTACTGCAACCTGGCCGCGGAACAAGGATACATCCTTCTCGCCATGACCAACTGCGAACCGTCAATGTCACCGGAGGGGGGCTGCCAGGCATTCTTCGGCACGAACCCCATCGCTGCGTCATTTCCTACCGGGAAAGGGTTCACCGTCAAGATCGACCTGTCGACCTCTATCATCGCCCGAGGGAACATCATTGCGGCGCAAAAGAAGAATGCCGCTATTCCTCTAGGATGGGCGCTCGATCGTGATGGTAAGCCCACGACCGACGCCCAGGAGGCGCTGCTCGGCACGGTCCTTACCATGGCTGGACATAAGGGCTATGCTCTTGCGCTGATGGTGGAGATTTTCAGCAGTGTTTTATCGGGGGCAGCCATCGGTCCTGAGATTGGTTCTATGTATAAGGACTTAGACCGTAAGCAGGACGTGGGCCATTTTTTTTGCCTGCTCAATATCGCCGCTTTTATCGATTTCAAGGAATTTATCCAGCGTATCGACCGGACGATCGACAGCATCAAAGCTTCGAGAAAGCGACCCGGAACAGAAGAAATCCTCGTTCCCGGCGAGCGTTCTTCCAGGAATGCGCATAGGAACAGCACCCAAGGCATTTCACTCTCCAAAGAAACTTCTGAGGAGCTTCAGCAATGGTCGATCCGCCTGAATGTTCCCTTCGAGCGCCATGAGGCAGCCAGTTAAAATATGCGAGACATCCTAATCACCGAGAGCATTCGTGGAGCCGCCGTCGATGCGCTCGGCGCAAAGTTTGGCATAGTATTTCTGCCGGAGCTATGGAAAGATCCGGCCGCGTTGACGGCCCAGATCAAGCACGTTCGCGCCATCATTGTCCGCAACCAGACCCCTGTTACCTCCACACTCCTGGCCGCGGCACAGGACCTTGCGGTTGTAGGGCGAGCAGGGGTTGGCCTGGATAATATCGATGTAGACTATGCGAGCAAAGCCGGCATCCTGGTCACCTGCACTCCGGACCAGAACGCAATCAGTGTTGCGGAAATTGCCATTGGCTTGATGTTATCGCTGGCGCGCTCAATTCCCTCCGCCAGCCAAGATACAAAAAGCGGCCATTGGAATCGCCAGCAATTTGTCGGGATGGAACTCTATCGGAAGACCTTGGGAATTGTGGCGCCGGAAAAATTGGCTATCTGACCGCAAAACGAGCGCAGGCTTTTGGAATGAAGATTGTTGCCTACGATCCGTTTCTAAGCCAGGACAACGTTCTTCTGAGCGAACTGAATGCAGAACTTGTAGAACTGGATGAGTTGCTTTCGCAGGCGGATATCGTGTCTTGCCATCTGCCTGCAACGCCGCAGACCATTGGCTTGCTCAATCAGCTCGCTTCCGGAAGATGAAGCCCACGGCCTATTTCATCAATACGGCGCGAGGAGAAGTAGTCTGCGAGGCGGATCTGCTCCAGGCACTTAAGGAGAAAACGATTGCAGGGGCAGCGCTGGATGTCCGCGCCCAGGAGCCTCCTCCAGCAGGAGAGCTGGAACTTCTGCCGAATGTGATCCTTACTCCCCACATTGCAGCGTTTACCCACGAAGCACAGGAACGCGTGACCAGGGCCGTCTGCGAGGACATTGCCCGGGTGCTGGAAGGAAAGCCTGCACAAAATGCCGTAAATGGGCACGCTTTTACCGGCAAACTCCGTAGTAAAAAAGAGGAGACCGCATCGCGTTAAGATAACACCGGAATCTGCTTCTGCCCTTCTTGTCGCCCCGAGAGACCAAAAGCAGATTCCCTGCAGGAATGAGAGACCAGAAAAGCAACCGCGGAGACAGAAGGCCGGAGCACCTCAAATTACCGAGGAATTAAAAGCGAACGGGGAGGGCTTGGTTGGCAGTTATTTAATTTGTCATCTCGACCGGAGCCAGGATGATTTTCGACAGAGTGTTCATGGGCCTGCGGCCCACCCATGGGGATGAAAATCGGGTTGAGTAAGCTTGGTTGGCAACAACACCTAACTTTGTCATCTCGACCGGAGCGCAGCGGAGTGGAGAAATCTGCGGTTTGTGGCTACCTAACCGCTGATCCCCTTCACTCCGCTTTACTCAATCAGATGTGGGAAACCGCAGATCTCTCCACTCCGCTGCGCTCCGGTCGAGATGACAAGGTTATGGTAGTGGCTAGAAACTGATCCTCGGGAGGTTCCCGGGCTGATTTTCGAGAGAGCGAAGCGGTTTCCCCAAACATAAACCACAGATTCTGGGTGCCCCAGGTCCCGATTCTGGGACCTGGGATTCCGTAACTCCCGAAAACGCCCTGGGTCAGCTTAAATTCCCTAGAATCCGTCGTCCTTAAGCATATTTAGAAAGTCAACGACCTGCTGGTAAGCGGCTTGCGTGTTAGTGACGTTTATCCAGTATCCGATCACGTTAGGTAGAGTGTACGTACTAAGCACCGCATTATACATATCCTGAGCGGTTCCATAGTTGGTAGAGATCCCAACCAGGATCTTTATCGACGGATTTGCGGTAACCGCTTGCGCCGCTGCAGTTGTAGTAAATGATAAGTATTGGCCATCGATCGTATGGGCTTGCGCCTGAACGTCAAAGACATCGCCAGAGGCCGCGGCCCAGGGTGGAAAATTCTCCCCTGAACCCTGGTACTGCCCGTTTGCTAAATAGTACGAGTCCAGGGGTCCTCCGACGTAGTCCAATTGATCTTGTACGAGATCTCTCGACGGAGTCGCCATGAAGAGATAACAATGATGGTGAGCGATACTGGAAAACTGGGCAGTGAATGAGGCCGGGGCGATTTGCTCGTCGTGAGGCGTCATCCCTGAATTGTTCCATTTTTCGTTGTCATAGATGACTATTGAGACATGTGGATCGATGCCCCCGTTGGAGATCGCAGCCGAGAAATCTGCAAACGACGAGAATTTCATTCCGCCCGTGGATCTCCACCCACTTGGAATAGGGTTGACATTATTATTCAAAGTAAACAGAACTGCCCGATCGGTATTAAAGAAGTGATCTGCAACGGCCGCATCGATCTGCTGTATTCCAGCCAGGTATAGTTGCGAATTCAACATAAAAGACAGGGCCGACTTCCCGCCTGCCCCCTTCGCGCCGGCTTCATCCGAATTCTGGAACTCACGCCCGGCAGGACAATGAGATAGAAGATAATCCCGAAGGCCGTCCGCTGGATTTTTTGCTTTCACGCCGTCGTCACTTGACGCGGTTGCTCCCCGCGCCGGCGTTGTGGCCAATCCGATAAGGATCGCCGGCAGGAAGAGGAAGGCACGAAAGGTTGAGCCGATAGTAGTGGGTTTCACATTTACCATAAAGGTCCCTTCTCGATTGAATGGGGATTCGGAATCACGAACGGAGTCGCTACATTGGTTGGCGTGGCGGCGGAGCCATAGAGGAGATTGAACGAACCTGGGTTCTGCACGGTAACAGTAAAGTAAAGCTGGTATGGCCCTCCCGCGGGGAGTGTGGTAGAGGACGCAGTGGTGAACGCTCCTTTTTGCGTTGCAACCCCGCTCGATCCTCCCGCAATCGTCGGGTTCCACCCGGCACTGGAATTGATGATTGCTGTTTTAAGGGTGCAGGATGAAACGCAGTACCCAAACTCCAGCTTCAAAGTAGCCTGGCCATCGGAGGTTCCACTGGTCCAGAATTGGAACTCCCAGGCTCCGGAAGGGATGATCTGTCCCGCCGCGAAGGTTTTCGGAGTCGTAAACGAAAGTACCGAGCCAGCCTGGTCTAAGCTGAACTGCGAGGAGTTGTCGGGAGAGGGCTCATTCTGAACCAGACGGCCGTCGTGGCCGGCGAACAAAACGGTAGTATTCGGCATGGCGGCCAACAAGGACGGTCTTGGCAGCGCCAGGTTAGTGGGCGTGGAGACAGCGTTGTAAAGCAAGTTGAACGTGTTTGTCGACGATTGCACTGTGATGTTGAAGTAAATGTTGTAAGGGCCGCCGGCGGGTAACCTGGTCGGAGAGGAAGTTGTAAACGTACTGGTGATTCCAGGGTCGCCCGCGCCGACATTCACGGTCCAAGGCGATTCGTTGTTGGCTTCCCCCGGATTGCGCAGAAAGGAAACCGGATTGGCGCAGGAAGGCGGTGTGCAGTAGCCGGCATCGATAGTCAGGACATCTGAGCCGCCGCTTCCATCCGTCCAGGGCTCAAACTTGTACTCGCCCGCAGGAATCACTGTACCGGAGCGAAATGTATTTGAGCTGACGGAGGTCAGCGATGCTCCCGTGGAAAGCGAAAACGTACCCTGCGTTGATACTAGAGGGAAGTTAGAACTGAGCCCTTGGCCTACACTTGGATAAAGCGGCATCATCCCTGAAAGCAGCTCAAGATATTGGACCGCGGCGCCGGCCCCGCCCAGAACGTTGAGCCAGTAGCCTGGGGACGGCACCGCGCTGTCAGCATGGGGAGAATCCTGGTAGCCGTCCGTCTGGGAAGCGCTCAGATGCCTTGAGGCCGGAAACACATTGTTGGCATCGAGCGTATCCTGGTAGAGAGCCTGGGGAGTCGCGTTATATCTCGGATTGGTGCTCAATCCGGCAGTCATCTTGAGGTTTGGGTTTACTGCCCCGGCTTGCAAGGCCGCCTGCGTGACATAGTTTAGGAAGTCCGCTTCCGATCCCTGGCAATTGCCCTCCGGGTTGCCGCACCAGTAGGTTTCGAAAGATTGGGCCATGATGTGATATCCGTCTGTGCCCGAGGCTGCTGCCTTCGTTCCCAGACCCAGGCGCAGATACGTCTGCCAGTTCTCACTTTCGCCGTCCTGGTATCCGGTTATCCCGTTCTTCGGACTGGCGAGATTCTGATCCGGGGCCATGATAGTTGTAAAGCCATTGCCATGCGCCAGTTGAACGAACTCATCTATATACTCGACTGGGTTTTGTTGCTCATTCTTAGGCGTTTTGCTCCAGTTTTCATCATCGAACATCACAGTTGGTATCACTGCCGGATTAATAGCAGCATTGCCGATATCCGTTTCAAGTGAGGTGCATCCTCCCGCCGTCCCACAGCTTTCATAGCTCGTGTAATGTCCGTTTGGAATTGCGGACCACCCGGACGGGACCTGGTTGGTAGGAGGACTGGTAACGCTCTGGACAAAGGTGGAGCTGCTGTTGAAATAGGTGTTGGCCAGCTCCGGATCGAGTTGTTGAATATTGCTGAGCGCATCGGCAGCAATAATCCAGCGATAGTTTGGCGAAGGCTCCTGCGCGAAAACAACTGTCGCTGAAACGAGTAGGACCAAGATTCCCACACCGCAGAGGACTTGTGGGTTAACGCTGTATTTCGTCTGCATAGCTGCCTCCACCTTTCTTGCAACTCAGGCTGCGGGAAATACTCATCATTTCTTAATAACTTCTGGTTTTGAGGCTCGTTTTGTCGCAAACCATGGGTGCCCCATATCTGCCGCGCTCTTTGCGTCAGATATGGGATTCCAAAATTCTCGATCGACAGTGCCGTGATCACGCCCGCTATACAAAGGATTGCCTCGACTTCGAAGAAAAAGACACAGGCGAGCTTCGCGAGCCCGGGGCACCCGACTCTGCTCAGAAACAAAGAGTCACCATTACTCAACTCTGTCCGCAGGCCACAAACTTGCCGAATCACGTTCTTTCGCTCTACCGCTCGAAAAGACTCTGAAGCCGACATATTTCAGCTGCATATTGAGTCCGTCAAAACGTCAGCTTTAGAGCAAACTGGAAGACTCGCGGAGAGCTGGCTCCTGTGATTTGTGCGTAAGTTCCTGAAGATAGCGAGTTCTGAGGGTTTGCAAAGTTCGCCCGGTTGAATGCGTTGAACGCCTCGGCTTGAAACTGGGACTGGAACCGGTCGAAGCGAAACAAATCCTTGAAGACCGACAGATCCACATCCGCGTAGCCAGGGCCCCGAAGGCTGTTGCGGCCAACGTCGCCAAAGGTCCCGGTCGCGGCCGGAACGAAGGCGGCAGTGTTGAAATATTCTTTCACCTTGCTAGTGTTAGGGGGCCGCGCCGGATTGCCGACTTGATCGGCGTAGTCGTTGTTAATGCCGGACAGCGACCGGTCGGTGCCACTGACAACATTGAACGGAAGCCCGGTCTGGAGGCTCACAATGGCGTTGCCTTGCCAATTGTTGACGATTGCGTTTTTCCATCCTTGAACATTGAAACGCGGGGTCACGTAATTGGCCGACAAGTTGTACCGGATGGTTTGATCGAAATCCGCTGGCCCGCGGCCGCTTTGCAGATTGAAAGGATTGTGCGGTCCGTTATTGCCTTCGTTTGCCGCCGAATTGTTGTCGATGTCTTTCGACCAAGTGATGTTGGTAAGCAGCGTTAGCCCATCTTGTTGGCGCCGGGTTACATTGACCTGAAGCGCGTTGAACTGCTCGTATTCATACGATTGGGCAAGCTCCACAGCGCCCAGTCCGGGGTAGATCCTGCGGGAGTTTTCGTTGCCGACCGTGGAGCATGCTTGGGATCCACACTGGCCGGGAATATAAACCGCGGGATTGAACTGCCTCGACCCCATGATGTGTTCACCACGATTGCCCACGTAGGCAATCGAAAAGGCCATCTTAGCGCCGAGCTGCTGCTCGAATGTAAGGTTATAGTTCTGCGTGTAATTCACCTTAGAATTGGGATCGAGCACGCCGCCGGAAATCGGCAGCAAGAACTTGTAATTGGCGAATTGGCTTGGAGATATATGAGCGCGGGGGAACGGAGTCCCTCCAGGGTAGCCGGCATAAATATTGTCCCAGGCCGGCGGCGCCGGGATATTCAGGTATAAATCGACCGGCTGCATGGCGTCGGTTCGCTGGTAGAGCAGGCCCTCAGGAAAGCCGTAGAAGACTCCATAGGCCGCTCGAATTACCTTTCTCCCGTTGCCGGCAACATCCCAGGCAAAACCGATGCGCGGAGCAAAGTCCTTCCAGTTCTTCTTGTAAACTGAGGCTTGCAGTCCTTTATCGCCGTTGAAGACAAGACCCTGCGGGGCGTCCGGCGCAATGGCCGATTGAAATCCAGGGATGAACCCTACCAGCGTTCCATTGAGATCGTTCGGTGGAAGCCACGGATCCCAACGCAGGCCCGCGTTGATGGTGAGTTCCTTATTGACCTTCCAGTCGTCCTGGACATACAAGGAAGGCCTGTTTTCACGCAGGTAGGCTTTACGGCCATTGTCCTGAAAAAATTGGGAGTCCAGTCCAAGATAAAAGTCCGCCAGCGCGGAGCCGCTTTTGGTAGTCCCGGCGGGTAATGCGGCGTTTGCAGGCGCCCCGGTTCGTACACCGCTAAAGGTATTATCTCCGGGCGTGTAGGAGTAATCGTCCATATCGATTCTGTCGCGCTCGAACTCACCGCCAAAGCTAATAGTGTGCGCGTTCAGAACCTTTACTGCGGACGCCTTGTAGTCAAACGATGTCGAATCCTGGGTGAGCGCTCCGCCGGAAAAGATATTGACAAAGCCGGAAATATTGGCGCGGATGCCGGGAAAGATGGACTCGCCAGGACTGCCGAGGGGCACGTTTTGCCCAAGGTCTTGCAAAGATTGCAGGCCGGGCGCTTCTGGAATCTGGGTGCGCGCGAAGCGGCCGGCGCTGGCTGAAAATGTGGTGGTGAAGGTTGCGCTGAAGACCTGAGTGTCGGTAATAATTGCCGATTGATTGCGGAAGAAATTTGCGGCGAAAAAGCCCGACGGGGCGGTGGAAAACGGCCGTTGGAAGTTGTCCTGATTATAAAAGTACCGTCCGCTCAGGTGATTGCTTGCATTGACGACGTGATCGATTTTAGCAAGATATTGCGTGCTGTCGATGTTTGAGTTAGAGGTTGAGTTGAATACACCTGTCGTTGGGTTGGAGGCAAGGGGCACGAGGTATTTCTGGGCAAGCTTACCGGCCAAAGGATCGATGGGCACGGGAATTTTGTTGTTGGGGTAAGCAACGCCGGTGGCCGGATTGAAGATAGCGATCTTCTGAGCAAGAAGGGCGGAAAAGTCCCCATTCAATTCCGCCGCCGTTGGAACAGTGATGGAGATAGGGTTGGGCGAGGAGCGCTGCTGCAGATCTTCGGCAGCGAAGAAAAAGAAGGTTCGGTCCTTGACGATCGGGCCGCCAACTGTTCCGCCAAACTGATTCAGTTTGAAAGGGGGTATTGTTTGCTGAAAGTAGTTCTTGGAATTGAGCACGGTATTGCGTAAAAACTCATATGCAGACCCGTGAAGATTATTGGTTCCGGAGCGCGTGGATAGCTGCACCAGAGCCCCCGCGCCGCCGTATTCCGCGCTGTAGTTTGACGATTGGATGGTGAACTCCTGAAGCGCATCCGGATTAGGAAGGATGGGAACAGAGTCAAAGAAGCGGTCGGTGTAAATAGCGCCATCCAGTTGGTAATTGTCTTGCGTGGTGCGCAAGCCGTTTACGCTAAGTCCGGTATTATCCTGTTGGCCGGACTCGGTTCCGACATCGGTGAGCCGGGTGCCGGGAGTCAAGGCGGTCAACTGCAGAGCATTACGCCCATTCAACGGAAGGGCCTGCATCTGCTTCTGGTCCACGGAGGTCTGGATACTGGAAGACGCAGTCTGGATCAATGGCGCTTGTGAAGTAACGGTTACGGATTGGGTAGAGGATCCCACAGCCAGCGATATCTGCAGATTGAGGCTTTGTCCGGTGAGCAGGACGGTGCCTTGCCTATGCTGCGTTTCAAACCCTGCCTTGCTGATGTCCAATGCGTAAGTTCCGATGGGCAAATCCGGAAAGACGAAAATTCCGTCCTGGTTAGTCGCCTCGGTACGGGTTAAACCCGTGGCGCTATTGGTAGCTGTAACGGACGCTCCGGTAATTACCGCGCCGCTCGCATCCGTGACTGTGCCGCGAATACTTCCCACGGCTTGAGCAAGCAACCGGGTTGCTGCGCCGGAAAGCAAAAGCAACACAACGATGGCAACGATAAACCTGTGCACTGTAGAAATCATATATTCCTTAGTATCCTTTCGGTTCAGTGAACACATAGATGCTGACTTTAGGCACTCCGAGTAAGTGGGCTTCACACGACCAAACTTCAACACAGGTCTTGCCGGAACAATCCCTCCGGCTTACACCAATTCCTTCCGGGAAATAATCTTGTGCGACCAGTAAGAACGTAGCGCCATCTGTACAGGCAGCGAAGCTTCGATACCTGCCTGGGTTGGAGCATTTACTTTGCTTCCTGAAACGACGGCATCGAGAAAATTTTTAGTGTGTGCGCGCTCCAGGCTCTCGGTTGAATCTACCCGTACCGCGTCGCCTTCATTGGGAGTGAAAGTATAGCCATCGCGGGCCAAGTCCAGCGTTCCCTGCGTGCCTTCAAAGAACACGGAAGGATGATCGTTACGGATGGGAAGCACGGAAGATTCAAAGTTCAGGTTCCAGTTATCGTATTGAACGATCGCGCTTACCGTATCCGGATTAATCCGGCCATCGTGAAGCCGATAGATTCCTCCCAGCGCCGTCGCGGTCGCCGGCCGCGCATCGTCGAGCATCCATTGGGCCACATCGACCCAGTGCGTCATAATATCGGCCAGCAGGCCATTGCCGTAATCGGGGAAATAACGCCAGGAGGTGTAGCGGATCGTCTCATACGGCACGTGTGGCGCTGGTCCTTCGAATAGATCCCAGTGAAGGCCCGGCGGCTTAGGCTTATTGACGATGTGACGGCACTGCCAGGGAAAGTTGTGCCATACGGCGCGGGCAAAGACCACCTTGCCGAGCTTTTGTTCGCCGAAAATCTCCTGTTTGGCGCGAATATAGTGAGCGCCGCTTCGCTGTTGCATGCCGCACTGTACGACCTGTTTGTACTTTTCCTCCGCCTCGAGCAATGCCGTGCGCTCTCTCCAGTGATGCAGTGTCGGTTTTTCCAGATATACGTCTTTTCCCGCCGCCAGTGCTGCCTGGGCGATGCTTACATGCAGGTGATCCGGGGTAGATATCAAAACCGCATCGACCTCCTTCCGCGCCAGCATGTCCTGATAGGCAACCGAGCAATGGGGCTGGTGCGAGCCGTGAGGGAGCTGGGATAGGAACTTCGTGGTCTGGACATCGTAGATGTCGCAGACGGCGACGATTTGGACGCGTGGGTCGGCAAGAAATCCTCTGCTCACGATCGTTCCCCGGCGTCCCAATCCAATGACGCCGAGTCCAACGCGGCCATTAGCCCCGACGATGCTGGCGTATGAGCGGGCGCTCAATGTCGCGGCTGCCGCTGCTCCCGAATACAAAAATTCACGTCGATTCATGCGGAAAATGCTCCTTGCATCGCTTTGAAAGCTGGCCGCATATACGCGGCGCCATGTTTTGAGCCATCCAGACGCTCTTCTTCGTTGAGCACCCAACCCTTCCAACCAACCTGCTTCAACGTGCCCGCAACTTCGGCGAGGGGAAACGTTCCTTCCCCGAGCGTGATTTGCATTCCATTTTTGTAATCGCGCAGATGCAGCCCAATGATGCGCGAATGATGTTTGCGCAGGAATGCAGGAACATCCATTCCACCCTGGTACGCGTGGCCACAATCGAGCAGAAAGGACACATATTGCGGATCGGTCCGGTCGTAAAGCGCCTCCAGCTCACCCAGCTTCGACTGCGATTCCTGCGCTGTTTCGTTGTGATACGCCAGACGAAGTCCGGTGCTTTTGCTGTACTTGCCTGCGGCGTTCAGTCCTGCGATCTTGCGCCCGAGTTCTTGAGCGTCTTCAACCGGCGCGCCGCTGAAGATCAGGTTCCGCGCCCCGAGGGAGGCTCCGCCCAGGGCGATTTTTTCGTACACAGAGGGCGGCGGGATTTTTGTAGAAGGATCGTAGAGCTGGCCGGGCAGGTATACGTGAACACCAAAAAAGGCGAGCCTGGTTTTTTCAATCTGCTGGCGCGCCCTTTCGGCAGACTGAAACTCATTCATGACATTGATAAAGCCAGTCTCAAAGCCCGTGAAACCAATCTGACGTATCTGCTCGAGCACAGTAAGGAAGGTGTCGAAACGCTTGGGATCGATGGCCCAGGCATTCGTCTGGGCGCCAAACCGGATGGCCGCTGGATTTTGGGCCAGTTCGCCGAATATCGAGGACAAGCCTAGCGATGGCAATGCGCCAGCGGCTGTCAACGAGGCAAATGTATGTACAATTTGCCGCCGTGTTGTCCTCAAAACCGTCATTTTTCGGCCACAAGTATCTCGGGGCGCGATTATAAGCATGCAAGAAAATCATTGTCAATCTATAATTATAGATAGCCATAGATTAAACTCGAAGTCGTTGGCCCCCCTTAGGTTGGACATCGCAACGAAGCCGGATTGCCCCAGGTCCGCGAAGCTACCCTGGGGTTTTTTGATCCCTTGACGACAGAGGTTTCGAGATACTGAGCCGATGGCAAAAAACCTGTTTTACATTGGCATTGTCATTTCCGCCAGTGGGTTGATTTCTCCGGTGTTCGCTTTGGTCCTCGGGCTGGCGTACGGACTCAGCGTGGAACATCCTTTTCAGAGTGAGAGTAGAGGTCTCACGCGATTTCTGCTGCAGGCTTCTGTCGTTTTTCTCGGCTTTGGAATGAACTTGCAGGAGGTGGTGCGGGCCGGCCGCGGCGGCTTCCTCTATACGGCGATCACCATTAGCTTTGCGCTGGGCCTTGGAATGTTATTGGCGCGAATGTTCGGCGTGGAGGGAACCCAGGGATTCCTCATCGCCACCGGAACAGCGATTTGTGGCGGAAGCGCAATTGCCGCCGTTGGCCCAGTCGTAAATGCCGACGATGAACAGATGGCGGTCTCCCTTGGCACCGTCTTCGTGCTCAATTCCGTGGCGCTGCTGGTTTTCCCCTTCATTGGGGCAAAGCTGCACCTGACCCAGACGCAGTTCGGATTGTGGGCCGCATTGGCGATCCACGACACCAGCTCTGTAGTGGGCGCGGCAGCCAAATATGGGGCGCTCGCGCTGATGATCGCTACGACTGTCAAGTTGGCCCGCGCCCTGTGGATTGTGCCGCTGGTGATCGCCACTGCATCGATGAAAAGAAGTAAGGTCCGGATTCAGTGGCCGTGGTTTATTTTGTACTTTGTACTGGCCGCGGTAATGAATACCTACGTGCATCCGCTCAGGCATTTGTATCCAGCGCTCTCCAAGCTAGGAAAGGACGGCTTAGACGTGACGCTCTTTCTTATCGGCGCCGGCCTCACCCGCAAAACATTGCGCGAAGTTGGCGTACGCCCGATGCTGCAGGGCGTGATGCTATGGGCGGTCATGGCCGTGGGAACACTTTGGGCCATACGCGCTGGTTGGATTGCGTTGTAGGAGGTGTTTTCACTGTATCCGGCGCACCCAAGGGGACGAAATGGGATAAGGAAGGCTGGTTCGCAATTACAGCTAACTTTGTCATCCCGATCCTAGGCTTGCTCAATCCATTTTCATCCCCTTGGGTAGGCCGCGAGCCCATGAACACTCCAGTCGAGATGACAAATCCCTTCGTCCGTCCTAACAGTGAAACCCGTTGAAATGCCCTCAGCTCATTGGCCGACCATGACTTCCCTCTTTTCTTTGATTTGACTGGACGAGCTGCCTATCATTACGCGCACCCGGTCTTGTTCTACCGTCCACTTACTTTTTTGGTCGTCCCAATAGGCAAGAGCCTTCGCCGAAAGTTGAAATTGGACAGTTTTCATCTGGCGAGGCTTTAGAGTTATTCGCTCAAATCCCTTCAGCTCTTCCAGTGGACGATTCACCTTCGAGTCAACGTACTGCACGTACATCTGCACCACTTCATCTCCGGCTCGTGACCCCGTGTTGGTCACCTCAGTGCTGACCGTAATTTTGCCAACCGGTGAAAGACTGCGGGCACTAAGATGCATATGGGCATATTTGAATTTTGTATAGCTCATCCCATATCCAAAAGGGTAGAGAGGTTTATCTTTGAAGTACATGTAAGTGCGTCCGTCGCGTATGTTGTAATTCATCATCGGAGGCAATTGATCTACGGACTGCGGCCAGGTTACTGCCAGACGTCCGGCCGGATCATAGTCTCCGAAGAGTACGTCGGCCAGGGCATTGCCTTCCTCTTCACTGCTATGCGCCATGTGAAGAATGGCGGGGACATGTTGCTCCGTCCAATCGATGGCGTAAGGAAAGCCGGAGATCAGGACGGCAACAGTTCGGGGGTTTGCCGCATATACGTCCTGGATTAATTTCTCCTGTTCAGGATTCAGGTTGATTTGCCGCCGGTCGATAGCCTCCTTGCCTTCGCTCGGGTCCGGGCAAGAACCGAATTTCGTCCCACATGTTGGTTGATTCCCGATCAAAACGACAGCTACGTCGGAATCCCTTGCCATCTGCAGGGCAGTTTCCCGATTTGCGCTGTACCGGACTTCAGCCTTATCGCCAACCTTGTTGCGAATGCCTTGCAGGGGGGTCACGGCGAACGGCGGTGTGCCGCCGTAGAAATCGGAATCGACTTCATCTGCGCGCGGCCCAAGTACGGCAATGGACTTTATCTTCGTCAAATCGAACGGCAGAAGATCATGTGAATTCTTGAGCAAAACGATGGATTCCCTTGTAATTCGCAACGCCAATTCCCTGCTGGCGGCTTGGTTCCACGGCGCCGTTCCCCCATGTGCCCTTATATTGGAGTAAGGAACCGTCGCGGGTGGATCGAGCAGGCCAAGGCGAATGAGAACTCTAAAAACGCCGCGTAGATTTCGATCGATCTCCGCTTCTGTGATGAGCCTCTTCTGTAATGCCTCCTCGAGGGGCGTCCGATAGTCATTTAAAAATTGATTGATACCTGCATGGATTGCTCCGGCAACAGCTTCATCCATGCTGGAATAATATTTGTGCTTGGTCACCATGTAGGTCACAGCTCCACGATCGGTATCGATCATGCCGTTGAAGCCCCATTGCTTCATGGTCAAGTTCTTTAGCAGCGGGCTTGCAGTCATAGGAATCTCATTGACCGCGTTGTACGACGCCATGTAGGCATCCGCCCCTCCCTGCTCAATCGCCATGCGAAAAGGCACAGAATAATATTCCTGCATCAACCGTGGATCGAAATTTGACGATGAGCTGTCACGGTTATCCTCGTTACTATTCGCCATAAAGTGCTTGAGCAGCGATGCCGTCAACCAATACTTAGGATTGTCTCCCTGTAGCCCTCTTACGAAGGCCACGGCCATCGTTCCTGTCAAGTACGGATCTTCTCCATAGGACTCTTCGGAGCGTCCCCACCGGGGATCTCGCGCCAAATCCGCGTTAGGGGCGCGTACAGATCAATCCACCACGATCGAAGCTTTGGAAGATGTACCGGGCTTCATATCCTTCCTCCGCCGCCACCCGCTGAAGCAAGGCCGGGTCCCAGGTTTCTCCCAGACCGGCAGCTTGCGGAAATTGAGTGGTTGGAATCGTCGACAATCCACCCCATTCACCAGGACCGCCAGGCGACTTCTTACCCCACAGGGCAGGGCCGCCCATGGCTACACCATGCAAACCTTCAATCTGGCCATTCGAACCCGGAATACTTGCCATTTTCCCTGACGCGTGAATTCCCAGTCGCGGCAGGTTCAACGACTCACCCAAAAAATTTATCTTTTCCTCGAGTGTCAATGAAGACAAGAGATCGGTAATGCGCTCGTCGACCGGCAGGTTAGGATTTTGAAACGGATAGTGATATTGTGCGGATGCATGTAAGCTCGCCAAGAACAGCGCGCAAAATATAAGAAGTAAACTAAGGAACTTCACAATAGCTCCCGTGAATCGAGCGGGTCTCACATCGCAGCTTTGACCGGAGCCTCACGCTCGTCCTCGACATTGCGAAACATCAGCTCGATTTCGCTCTTCTGTTGGGCGTCGAGCGGCAGCAACGGCAGGCGGGACGCTCCGCCGAAATAGCCCTTCAGGTCCATTGCATACTTCAGGCCTTGAATACCATATCGCGCCCCGACGCCCGCCGCTTCCGCAATCTGCCGCTGTAATGCGTGCGAGCCCGGAACGTCACCAGACTCGTAGCGCTCGTAAATGAGCTGAGCGGAACGCGGCGCCGCATTGGCAATCGCTAGAATTCCACCTTCCGCACCAAGACAGAGACTTTCATGGAACTTGGGGGAAGCACCGACCAGGACGTCGAATGTAGCCGGCAACCCGGATGTAAGCTTCCCGATTTTTTCGAGATCCGGGGAGCTTTCCTTGATGCCAATAATGTTGGGATGCTCCGACAGTTGCACAACCACGTCCAGTGGAAGATCGATGCCCGTCATCTGGGGAATGTTATAAATCAGGACCGGTAGTGGAGAGGAGTCGGCCACGGCACTAAAGAATGCCGTCTGCGTTTCCGGCCGCGCCATCTGGCCGCGGTAATAATGCGGCGTAAGGACCAGTGCCGCATCGTAATTTAAATCAGCGGCATCGTGGATCAGCGCGAGCGTTTCACGGACAGATTCGGCTCCTGTCCCCGCCACGAGTACACTGTCCTCGGCTGCCTGCCGCACGGTCTGGAACAGTTTGCGCCTCTCATCACGGCTGAGCAGCGGCGCTTCGCCCGTGGATCCTGCGACTACGAACCCCTTCAATCCAGCGCGGTTGTACTTGGCAATGTTACGTCGCAGCGCATCGTGATAGATCTCGCCGTTCTCCTCAAACGGCGTACAGATCGGGGCAAGAACTCCGCTTATCGACACGGGACGAACATACCATATATTAGGGGCTGTGCAGAATCCGCGGGACCACGTAAACCAACTGGAGCACCAAGAGAAGATGAGCGGCCACCCCGGCGAGGAATTGCCGGTTCGCACGCGAAGTCGCGTGACGCGGCGCCTGATTCCTTACCTGATGTTCATCTACTCGCTAGCCTATCTGGATCGCGCCAACCTGGGAGTTGCCAAGCTCCAGATGCAAGCGGCTATGGGGTTCAACGATTCGGTAATCGGCCTCGGCGCGGGCATTTTTTTCCTGGGTTATCTGCTGCTCGATATTCCGGGGAGCCTCATTGTGGAACGCTGGAGCGCACGCAAATGGATTGCCCGCATTATGATTTCATGGGGCGTAGTCGCGGCGGCGATGGGCTTCCTGGGCGCCCGGCTGTTCGGCTCCCTGCCTCCGGTCACCCAGTTCTATGGCTTGCGGCTGGCGCTTGGCATCGCCGAGGCTGGCTTTTTCCCGGGCGTGATCGTCTACCTTTCGCACTGGTACCGGCCCCAGGACCGGGCTAGAGCCAAAGCATACTTCATGCTCGCGCAGCCGATTGCGATCGCCGTCGGGATCCCACTTTCAGGCTGGATCTTAGAAAACGTTAGTTGGGGCGGCCTCTCCGGCTGGCGTTGGGTTTTCATTCTGGAAGGGATTCCTCCACTGCTGATGGGCTTTGTCACCCTCTGGTATCTCACCGACCGGCCGGGGAGAGCCAAGTGGCTTCCCGACGATGAAAAGCAATGGTTGATAGCCGAACTGAAAGCGGACGAGGCAGGCAAGGTCTCCGCACACCGCGTGCGCGTCATCGACGCTCTGCGCTACCCGCAAACTTTCTTATTGATCGCGATCTTTTTTCTGATTGTCACCGGCAATCAGGCGCTGATCTTTTTCCTGCCGTCAATCACCAATAACATGAAGAGCATGCCTTCTGCGATGCGTACTCTGGGTCCCGGCCTGCCCTATGCCTGCAGCGCGTTGGGCATCCTGATCAACGGAATATGGGCCCAGCGCACAGGCAAACTCCGCTGGCATACAGCGCTGCCGGTGCTGGCAACCGGGGTCTCGCTAGGGCTCACCGTTCTGGCGCGCGACCGGGCTTGGCTGGCGCTGGGCATGTTTTGTTTGGCCGGCTTCACATCGCAGGCATACCTCCCCGCCTTTTGGACCTTGCCCACCACACTCTTGGGCAAGTCGGCTGCCGCCACCGCGGTTGGTCTGATCTGTTTGGGCAATCTGGGGGGATTCGTAGGACCTTGGCTCTTCGGTTATCTGAAGACGATCACTGGACAGTACGATACGGGTTTGTGGGTCCTCTCCGGGTGTATGCTGTTGGCCGGCGCGCTGGCCACTCAGATTCGCGGCTCTTACGCTTCAAACGCAGCACCACACAATGACCCTCAAAATGAAACCTGAGAATTTACGCAGCTACAGTTGGTTCGCCCCGGATACGATGCGCGGCTTTAGCCATCGTTCACGCATGTCGCAGCTTGGCTACCGGCGGGAAGACTTCACCGGTAAGCCGGTGATTGCGATCGTGAACACCTGGAGCGAAATCAATCCCTGCCATGCCCACCTGCGCGAACGCGCGGAGGCGGTCAAGCGTGGAGTGTGGCAGGCCGGAGGCTTCCCCGTCGAGATTCCCGCGTTCTCCATCACCGAGACCTATATGAAGCCCAGTCCGATGCTCTACCGGAATCTGTTGGCGATGGACACTGAGGAATCGCTGCGCAGCCTGCCGATCGACGGTGCGGTCCTGATGGGCGGCTGCGACAAGACAACTCCCGGCCTGCTCATGGGCGCCATCAGCATGAATCTGCCTGCGATCTTCCTGCCCGCGGGCCCGATGCTGCGCGGCAACTGGAACGGAAAACCGCTCGGCAGCGGCACCGATCTTTGGAAGTATTGGGCGGAGCGTTGCGCCGGCGGGGTCAGCGACGAAGATTGGAACGGCATCGAAAGCGGGATCGCGAGATCCCCCGGCTTTTGCATGACCATGGGCACCGCCGCCACCATGACTGCCCTGACCGAAGCCATGGGTATGACTCTGCCCGGCGCATCCTCCATTCCGGCGGCAGATTCCAATCACGTGCGGCTGGCCATGGATAGCGGGCGGCGAATCGTAGAAATGGTTTGGGAGGATGTGAAGCCCGGCGATATTCTGACGCTTGCGGCTTTGCGCAACGCCATCACCGTCGATATGGCCATCGGCGGCTCGACGAACGCCATCATTCACCTCGTTGCTTTGGCCCGGCGGCGGGGATTCGACCTGCCCCTTCCTCTGTTCGACGAAATCTCGCGCCGGGTTCCAGTGCTTGCCAACATTCGGCCCTCGGGCGAATTCCTCATGGAGGATTTCTATTATGCCGGAGGATTACGCGCTTTGATGGCCGAGATCGCGGACCTTCTCGATCTCGATTGCTCCACGGTAAACGGCAAAACACTGGGGCAGAATCTCGAAGGATCTCGCGTACTCAACCGCGAGGTGATTCGGGAACGCACAGCACCGCTCATGGAGAGTGGGGGAACGGCAATTTTGTACGGAAGTCTCGCCCCGGACGGAGCAGTCATCAAGACTGTCGCAGCGGATCGGCGTTTTTGGCAGCATACGGGTCCCGCGGTCGTCTTTGAGGACTATCGAGATTTGGAGACGCGCATTGACTGCGAAGAACTGAATGTCGATGAGAATTCGGTTCTCGTTCTCCGTAATGCGGGCCCGCAAGGCGGTCCGGGCATGCCGGAGTGGGGAATGCTGCCCATCCCCAAAAAACTACTGCGGCGCGGCGTGCGGGATATGGTCCGGATCTCCGATGCGCGCATGAGCGGCACGTCCTATGGCACGTGTGTGCTGCATGTTTCTCCTGAAAGCTACGTGGGCGGCCCGCTTGCCCTGGTCCGGAATGGTGACACCATTGCGTTGGATATTCCGCAACGCAAGCTGGACCTCCTCGTGCCCGAAGCAGAACTTGAGAGCGCCGCTCCGAATGGGCGCGGCCGGTCCCGGCGGAACAACGCGGGTACCTCGCTCTTTACCGGGAGCGTGTTACTCAGGCCAACCAAGGCTGCGACTTTGATTTTCTCTCGCCCGGTCGAGCGCCATCGGTCGAGCAATAGCCATATTCCTTACTCCGGGGGCGGCCCTTTGGGCAGAGTAACGAGCGCAAGAATGAACATCACAATGAGAACCAGACTTGGAACAAGCCATGCAGCAACGCGCCGACCGTTGGAAATCTCCGGGGAAGACTCCGGAGAAGGTTCAGACTCCGGTAGGCGGCGTGACAGTGGACGCAGTGCCCACGAGATTAACGTGAAACCCGTTAAAACAAGGGGGCCGATCCACCCATGGTAGCCGGCGAGAAAATGGGAAGCTGCCGCGCCGCTGTAATTGAAAACAGCCCCGGCATAAGCCCATTCCTTGAGTCGCAGAAAGCCTGGGAGAAACAATACTATCGCACACGGAATCTTCCAGGTGCCCAGGATAGAAAGCAGATACATGGGATAGCCAAGATGGGCCAGTACTACTCGAACGTACTCGATTCGCAAGAGATCCCAAATTCCTCCAGCCATCATTTCAAAGGCAATGAGGAATGTGAATATCCAATAAGCGGCCGTGCGGACGCTCGTTAATGACTTCCCCGGTCCCCAGGCATCTTGAAAGTGTGCTGTTAGGCCCTTCACCGGTGCTTCCATAATTCTCAATCTCCCTTCTTCGCAATCTGCTCCCCTTCTTGTTCGCTTTTGTTTTTCTTTCTGTCATTCTCGAAGGGAATCTGCTTTTGCTTCCTTCTTGTCCATTTTTGCCCTTCTTCCTTGCTTCTCCTGATGGAAGGCGGGCGCGCACGATGGCTGCCCCTTTTCAGCCGTTGAGAGCCGCCAGGTTGAGTCGCCGCAAACGAGCCGGGTCACGGATCACATCAATTTCGGCGATCCTGTTGCCCTTGACGGTAAAGCTCATGATCGAAAAAGCCTGTCCGTCAGGAAGCCACGATACAATTCCAGCGACCCCGTTGACGAGCACCGGTTGAACCGAATGGGCGAGGTGAGAGAACATGAGCGCGTTTTTCGCCACATCCGGCGCCCACGGATCTCCCGCAATGTGCCGTGGTCGCTGCGCACTACGACATCGGGGTCGAGCACCGCAACAAGCGCGTCGAAATCGCCTCCACGCGCCGCGGCGAAAAATGCATTCACAATCTTCCTCTGCTGCTCAAGGTCAACATCGGGAACAGGGGCCGCTCCGCGCACCCGGCGGCGGGCGCGACTGGCGAGTTGCCTCGCCGCAACGGGGGAACACCCGACGACAGGAGCGATCTCCTCGAACGGTACAGCGAACATATCGTGCAGCACGAACGCAAGCCGCTCAGGCGGAGCCAACGTTTCCAGAACCACGAGCAGCGCGAGGCCTACCGAATCGGCAATCAGCGCCTCGCGTTCAGGATCCATTCCATCTTCACGGCTGACAATCACGTCGGGAACCTGCGTGTCGAGGGGCTCCTCTCGCCGCGATTTGCGCGAGCGCAACACATCAAGGCAAACCCGCCCGATCACCGTCGTCAGCCAGCCATCAAGGTTCTCAATGGCGCTCGTCTCTGAGCGATTGAGGCGCAGCCAAGCTTCCTGTACGGCATCGTCCGCCTCACTCAGCGAGCCGAGCATGCGGTAGGCAACCGCCCGCAGGTGACGCCGCTTCTCCTCAAATCTTTGCGCTAACCATTCCCGGTCGTTCATCTGTCACATTCCCTCGCTGCGATCCGTCATGAATATGACGGATGAAACCCGGTGTATGTGACGTGAAGAGCCTGCAAGCACCGGCAGCCATGGAGGCAAGAACGAAAACTCAAGCAATCTTCAATCGAACTGATCGGATCCGTACCGATCGCTTACTGGACGTTTACTCTCCCCGTGGCGTTTGAGAATGCCTCGGGGTCGATGTGGGTCTTCTTGCGACTCGAGTACCTGCGCGTGATGCTGGCACATCTCGGCTACCCGCAGTACTTCAGCTACATCCTGGGCCCGTGGCAGCTTGCGTGCGCCGCCGCCCTACTTGCGCCGCGCCTTCCACGCGTAAAAGAATGGGCCTACGCAGGTGCATTCTTCAACTATTCGTCAGCCTTCGTTTCGCACCTGTTTGCAGGGGACCGGCCTGACATCGGCTCGGCTGTCATGGTTGTCTTGACTGTCATCTCTTGGGCGCTGCGGCCGCCGGACCGGCGCCTTTCAGAATCGATGCCGAGTGGCGAGACCAGCGCGTTGTCATGGATCGCACCGGCGGCCATCCTGGGCCTGCTGTTGATCCTGTCGCTCCTCCGGCTGCCACAGGTTCCTAAGCAGTGATCTTCTTATGCTGACGGAGTTGGTCAGCGCATAAGGTTCGTCCTGGCGAGATCGATTACTGCGTCGCCGCGCCCGCTCAGCACTGCGCGAATCATGTAGAGGCTGAAACCCAGAACTTGTTCAAGACTGATCGTCGGGGGCATAGATAGCTCTTGCCGATTCACCAACACCTCGATCAGCGCAGGGCCTTCATGCTTCAGCACCTCGCTTAGAGCCGGGCGAAGCTCTTCCGGCTTCTCCACGCGAACGCCAAAGATATCGGCCGACTCGGCCAGCTTCGCAAAATCCGGATTGACCAGCTCTGTGCCGTAATCGATCAGTCCGGCGGCTTTCATCTCCAGTTCGACAAAGCCGAGTGAGCTGTTATTGAAAACCACCAGCTTGACAGGCAGGTTGAGCTGGCGGAGCGTCAGCAGGTCTCCGAGCAGCATCGCCAGGCCGCCATCGCCGGAGAGAGTAATAACCTGCCTTCCCGGATGGCTGGCCTGGATACCAATGGCTTGTGGCAGAGCGTTCGCCATCGAGCCGTGAGAAAACGAGCCTAGCAAGCTGCGCTTGCCGTTCATATGGAGATAGCGGGCGGCCCATATCGTCGGCGTGCCTACATCGCAGGTAAAAGCCGCATCTTCCGCCGCGAGTTCATCCAGAACCTTTGCGACGTACTGTGGATGAATCGGGGTTCGGCCCGGCTCACCCACCGCGAGATCATCCAGACCCTTGCGCGCGTTCCTGTAATCGTTGAGGCAGATATCGAGATAGGAGCGGTCGGTCTTGCTCCGGATCAACGGAGTCAACAACCCCAGAGTATCTTTAACGTTTCCGACAAGGCCAAGGTCAACCGGAGTCCGCCGTCCAATCTGGTCGCCCAGCCGGTCCACCTGAATGATCTTCGCGTTTCTGGGATAGAACTGCTGATAGGGAAAATCTGTTCCCAGCATGAGCAGCGCATCACAGTTCATCATGGCCTGATAGCCGGAAGAAAAGCCAAGCAGCCCGGTCATCCCGACGTCAAAAGGATTGTCGTACTCGATAAATTCCTTGCCGCGCAGCGCATGGACAATCGGCGCCTGCAGCCGCTCGGCCATTGCAATCAGCTCCTGGTGAGCACCCTTACAACCCGCGCCGCCAAGAATGGTGACCTTTCGCGCGTTGTTGAGAATTTCAGCGGCATTACGAAGTTCGCTCTCCGATGGAAAATGGAGCGAGGCCGAATTTCCGATGCCGAGCGAAAGCGCCGGTGCGGAACATTGGCGCAACGCGATATCTCCCGGCATGACGACCACCGCGACTCCTCGTTTGGCAAGAGCGGTGCGCATAGCTATGCCTAACACTCTCGGCATCTGCTCGGGCTGAGAAACCAGTTCGCAGTAGTGGCTGCAATCTTTGAACAGATGCTCGGGATGCGTCTCCTGAAAGTACCCGCTTCCGATTTCATAACTCGGGATCTGCGCCGCAATCGCAAGTACCGGCGCGCGATTCCGATGACAATCGAAGAGGCCATTGATGAGGTGAAGATTGCCCGGTCCACAACTACCTGCGCAGACCGCAATCTCTCCTGTAAGATGGGCCTCCGCGCCGGCGGCAAACGCGGCTGCCTCTTCATGCCTTACATGCAGCCATTCGATCTGTTTAGTTCTCCGTATGATCTCGGTTAACCCGTTCAGCGAGTCGCCAACTACTCCGTAGACGCGTTTTACGCCGGCGTTCACGAGTGTCTCGATGAATATCTCAGCCACTTGTTTTGCCATGTTCTCTTACTCCGGTTTGCAAGATACAGTTCAATTCGGAGTTCAGTCGGGGAGCGGGCCTAGAATATCTATCTTGTACTTCGCGCAAAGCGTCTTCAACTTTTCAAGATCAGGCGCTGTCGGTGACGGCAAGACTCGCTCCGTGGCCGGCTCTGCCATCTCCAACATCATCCCAACGAAGCCGGTACCCGGCATTGCCAGAATAAGCATGGTTGAGGGAGCCGAACCGCTGCATCGAATTCCGTGCGGAATACCGCGCGGCAAGAAGATGTATCCGCCCGGACCAAGAACCATCTTCTTTCCGTCGCAAATAAACGTGAACTCCCCATCGAGCACATAAAATGCCTCGTCCTCGATGTGGTGGAGGTGATAAGGCGTAGCATGGCCGGGCGGAGCGGTATGGTAGACCATCGAAAATGCACCACCTGTGGAATCGGTGGGAGCTTTGACGACGTTAAGGCTGTTCAGAAACCAATAGGCTGGCCCCTCGGCCTTGGCTAGACTTCGCAGTAGGAGTTCGGCAGACATATTTATTTCCTCAAGAAAGACGATTACTCGCAATTCTATCTTCTGCCCCGTCATCTGGCGGGCTGCGGAAACCACTCCTGGTGCAGGCCGGGTGCCCCAGGCTCGCGCAGCTACCCTCAGTCTTTTCTCCGAGCTAGGACTAATGCTCTTGCCCCGCGAGAGGGGCGACGCTGTCCATCGGGACCCAGGATTTGCTGAAAGAAACTTCTGCTGCATTTGACATTGCATCGGATAGAATCTCAACGACCCCGGGCGCGTGATAAATGTAGAAGCTTGTAGAAACGGCAGGTGCCAACTATGGCTGTGTCGATGCGTGTCGTTCCCCTCGTGTCCGCCGAGAGCGGAGGCTCAAAGGCCTTTGCTTCATGCCTGATCGCGTTGCTGTTCTTGGCTCTTCCGGCCGCAGGAGAAAAATCGCGGCCTGACCAGTTCACGCCGGTGGTTGCTGCGCCCCTCACCGGCAGCACGCAGCCGTTTCCCGGCACGGATGGCAAATATCACGTCGACTATGAACTGTTGGTGACGAACTGCAAGCCGACTGTGGCTACGCTGAAGAAAATCGAAGTGCTCGACGCCGGCAAACCTGCCGGCGACCCGTCGGCGGTGATTATCACCTACCAGGGCGAGGCGTTGCTGGCGCGGCTAAGAACGCTGGCCAGCACTCCGGCCGGCACTCCAGAGATTGAATTCAATGGAACACGGCTTTTTCTGATCGATCTTACGTTCGACACTCGCGCTCAGATACCAACCCAATTGCAGCACCGCTTTGAGCTGCTGGGCGCTCCCACGCCTGCTCCCGTGCCTGTTACTCCAGTCACGCTGAGCTATACCATCGCGCCGTTGGAGCTCCATCCGCAGCCGCTGGAGATTGGGCCTCCGCTTGCCGGCGACCGCTGGGTGGCGATGAACGGATGCTGCGGCCTAAGTGGAGCGCACCGGGGAAGCGGCCAATCGGTGAATGGTGGAATTTATTTTGGGCAGCGCTTCGCCATCGACTGGATGCGCCTGGATGAAGCCGGGCGCCTGGTGAAAGGTGACCCTGCGGACGTGCGCAACTACGCGGATTACGATGCGGATGTGCTCGCCGTGGCCGACGGCACAGTAGTAACCGTGCTCGATACTTTGGACGACCAGCCACCCGGCAAACTGCCGGACGTCAACACGATCACCCTAGCCAATGTCGATGGGAATCAAGTCGTCCTCGATCTTGGCGGTGGCGTCTATGCGTTTTACGGTCACCTGAGAAAGGATTCCATCCCGGTCGCAGTGGGTCAGCGGGTGAAGCGGGGCCAGCTACTGGGCAAGCTCGGCAATACCGGGAACACGACGGCGCCCCATTTGCATTTCCATCTCATGACGGGCGCCTCGGTACTTGGGTCCAATGGAATTCCCTACGTCATCGACAGCTTCGCTCTAGCCGGAACGATTCCCGCGGAAAAGGACCCGGCAGTGTCCGACAGCGTAGAAGGAAGTTGGAACAGCAGTCTGTTCGCCAGCGCGAGCCTGCGCCACGGACAGTTTCCCCTAAACCTCGACATTGTCAATTTCCCGGAGCGCTCCGCAGACGGAAAGCAATGAGAATTTGCTTCCAAACCAAGCCCGAATGCTTTAAGCCGCGGCCAGGATTCATCGCGTCAGATTGGAAGCGTAAAGGGTGTCCCACAGACGCTGTAGGTCGCCGGCTTTTTGGTCGGCCACTTCGGACCGGTCATCATCTTCGCCCATTGATTGACGAGCCTCTCGAGATCCTTGACCTTCCGCGGATCCTTGGCTGCCAGATTGGTCGTTTCGTTGAGGTCGTCCTTCAGATTGAAAAGGAGCTTGTATTCACCATATCTGCCCGTCTTATCGTCCACGGACTCCCACAGTTTCCAATTGCCTTCGCGAATAGAAAAGAGCGGCAGGGCACGCCAGGCAAGCATATTATGCGGCGAGCCGCTTTTTTTACCGCTCAAATACGGCATGAGGTCGACGCCGTCATAGACGCGGTCCTCCGGCAGCTTGCCGCCCGCGGCAGCCACCGACGTAGGGAGCACGTCGAGCAGCGAAACGACGTCACGATACACCAAGCGTGCCCGGATGTGTCCCGGCCAACGCATCATGAAGGGTACGCGAATGCCGCCCTCGTAATAGGAAAGCTTTCCCCCACGCAGCGGCGTACAACTGCACAAACCGGGAAAATACATGGCGCAGCCATTATCCGAAGCGAAATAGATCAACGTGCTATTTGCCCGACCGGAGGCATCGACGGCGTCGAGAACCCTTCCGACCTGATCGTCCAGTGAAGCGATCATTGCCGCGTAGACACGCTGCTGATGGTTTTTGATCTGCGGGAAGCGGTCATAATATTTAGCTGTCACCATGTGCGGGGAGTGCACCGCATTAAAGGCGAGATAGAGAAAATATGGCTTCCCTGATTTCGAGCTGCGCTGAATGAAATCTATGGCGCGATCGCCGAAATAGTCGGTAAGGTATTCATCCTGATTGTGAACGACCTGACGGTTCGGACCTTCGACGATCTGGTTCAGCGGCCCGCGCAGAAATGTATCGGCTATTTTGCCAAGTCTGTCGCTGCGATCGTCATCGTTAACCGTCGATGGCGCCTGGATGTTTATGGCATTGTCGCCGAGGGGGCCAAAAGAAACATGCACGCCGGGCTGCTTTGGGTCGATATAGCTGGTCTCCCCTGGCAGAAAGCCGACAAACTCGTCGAAGCCGCGGTTCATCGGATAGAACTGCTTCTGGCTGCCCAGATGCCACTTGCCGATCATGCCGGTGTGATAGCCGGCTTCTTTCAATAGCTGTGCGATCGTAACTTCGCCGACCGCAAGCCCGAGACCTTGTGCCAGGTCGCGTTCGGCGCCGCCGTTGTTGTATTCGAATCCGAAGCGGTTCTGATAGCGGCCCGTCATCAGACCTGCGCGCGAAGGGCCGCACACCGGGGCGGTGGCATAGCCATCGGTGAAGCGCACGCCCTGGATGCCGATCCGGTCGATATTTGGAGTCTGGAAGCGATCGATATTGTATGCGGATATATCGGCATATCCGAGATCGTCGGCCAGGATCACGATGATATTCGGCCGCGGGGCAGCAGCGACGGCTGGCGCCTGGCGCTGAGTCAACCACAGAGCGGCCGGTAAGCAGGCCGCAAGGCTGATGCTCGCGACAGCAATCCACTTGGCTGCGTTCATTTTGAAAGCTCCCTTCCATCTCATATTGTGGGTCATCTTTCCCTAAGTGGGCGGATGCATGACGGCGCGCCCAGCGAGACTTGTAACACGCCCGGGATCCGCTACACAGCGAAACCCAATGTTCTCGAGCGATGTATCTGGCGTAGTGTGATTGCGTGCGCTGGCGCGATAGCCCTCACAAAATGACGGCGAGCATAAGAACGACCCGCCTCGCGAGACACGCTCGGCGTGGCCGCCCGCAGGTTCGCGTTGCGGCGCCCCATAAGGCAGGTACCAGGATGACGTCCACTCCCAGACATTGCCCGCCATATCGGTCAGGCCCGACGGAGCTGTCCCGAATACTCCCACCGGCGACGTGCCACGGTAGCCGTCTGCTCCGGTGTCCAGCAGAGGAAAGGTTCCTTCCCACGCGTTGACGAGATAGCCTCCATTGCGCTCGATGGTGTCTCCGATCTTGAACACATGCCCATCGGGTGTCTGCCCCATTCGCGCGGCGCGTTCCCACTCGGATTCCGTAGGAAGGCGCATGCCGTAAGCGCGGCAGAATGCATTCGCGTCGTACCAGCTCGCTTGGGTGACTGGATGATCCGCTTGTGCGGCCGGCTCTCCCGGTCCAGTTGGATACCGCCAGGTCGCGCCTTTGATTGCGACCCAGGCGCCTTGTCTCTCGTCCAGAACCCCGGCAGAGCCGTATCGTTCGGCGTCGGTCTTATAGCCCGTGTCTTTCACGAATCCCGCGAATTGCGCCACCGTGACCGGCGTGCGATCCATCAGAAAACCGCGTGAAGTGTAGGAGAAAACTGGGCGCTCGTCGGGCGGACCGGCGTTATCGCCGATGTAAACGGCGCCACCTGGAATCCGTATTAGTTCTGCATCGCGTTGCTGAGCCGCGCGCACGCCTGCGTTCATCTCCGGGACGGCCTGGCTAAAAAACCGGATGCAGATAGCGGACGATAGAATCACAACCAGAGCGCCCAAACCTGCGTACTTCCAACGCCGATTCATTGTTTCTCCTCCGTGCATCCGGGTGCAGCTCATTTGAATGGATGGTTTTCTTCATCCAAGTGTTTCGCTTCAACTCTCCGGGACGACAAAACCCGACAAACCGCAAACTACTCTATGGGCCAACCTATTGTCTTCTGCGGAAGGTTTCATAGTCCCGGCCAGCGATTGACCTTCGATCCGCTAAGACGCATTCTTTGATAAGGTGCTGTCATGCCGCCGCACTCCGATAATTCGCTAAATCAGATGTCGTCTCCCGAAGTGTCGAAGCGGCAAGTTCTGCTGATTGACGACGACCAAGATATGGGTGAAATGTTGGCGGAATATCTCAGCTCGGAGGGATTCGCCGTCGATCTCGCGTACACCGCCAAGGCGGGCCTGGAGCGCGCAAAAGAAGGTGGCATCGTCTTGATCATTCTCGATGTCATGCTGCCTGACCGCGACGGTTTCAGCGTGCTTCATGAGATCAGGCAGAGAAGCCGTATTCCGGTGATCATGCTCACGACACGGGCCGCCGTATCAGATAAAGTGAGCGGTCTTGAGGCTGGCGCCGATGACTATATTCCCAAGCCGTTCACGCCGATCGAACTCCTGGCGAGAATTCGTACGGTTCTGCGCCGCGGCCAGCCCTCGCGTTTCGGCAGTTCCTTCCTTGCCGTCGACGATCTGATTCTGGACGCAGGATCACGGACGGTCGAATGCCGCGGCAAACCGATCGACTGCACGGCAGCCGAATTCGATGTCTTGCATGCCCTGGCTTCCTCTGCCGGTGAAGTAGTTACCAGAGAACATCTCACCCGCATCGCTCTGGGACGCTCGCCCTATTTCGGTGACCGCGGAGTCGATAATCTGGTTAGTGCGCTGAGAAAGAAGCTCGGCCCAGCCAAAAATGGACGGGAGCGCCTCCGCTCCGTTCGCAACACGGGGTACGTATATTTGCATCACGTCCGTCCGGCGTCACAAGAGCAACGACTATGAAGCTGTTCTGGCGAATCTTCCTGAGCTTCTGGCTCACCACGATCCTGATGATCACAGTCGTGCTCGTCGTGAATGATATCTGGCCGGTGAGATTTCCCGGGGATCGCGACATGGTGTTTGAGCCGGATTTGGCTGCGGCTGCTCTAACCAAGACGGTCAATGCCTACGAACAGCAGGGTACCGCCGCATCTTTCTCCCTTCCCACCATCCGCCATAGCACCCTCTATCTTCTTGATCAGGACGGCAAAGTACTGGTGAAGGACGGCGTACCGCCGATGTTCTACGCGCCCATGGCTAACGGCGCGCTCGAAAGCGGTCATTCGGAATTGTTGCGTTTGGGATCACGTATGGTCTTCGCCTGTCCGGTGCGCAGCGCGAGCGGACGCCGCTATGCCGCTGTTTTAACGGTTTCCGATCCGGGGAACCGGTGGTTGAAACGGATATTGAGACTGCGCTTTTGGTTCAATCTGACGGTCGCGATGTTGCTCGCGGCCTTTGTCTGCATGCTGCTTTCGCTTTACCTCACTCGCCCGATTACCAGATTGCGAGCGACGGCGCAGCGTCTGGCTAGCGGGGATCTGAGTGCTCGTGCCGCTCCCCCCAGAATCGCTCGCAGGGACGAGTTAGGAGATTTGGCCCGCGACTTCGACACCATGGCCGCGCAGATTGAATCGTTGATGACCGCACAGCGGCGGTTTGTTGCAGACGTTTCCCATGAGCTGGGCGCGCCGCTCACACGAATGCATCTGGCGCTGGCTCTATTGCAGCGGCAGTTCGCGGGAAACAAAAATGGCGAACTGGCGAGAATCGAGCGCGAAACAGCCAAGCTCAGCATTCTGGTGCAGCAGCTTCTGCTCCTGGCCGGGCTCGAAGCCGGATCGTGTCCGGCGGAGAACCTGGCGGCGGTCTCAACCCGGTCTATATGCGAAAGCATCATCGAAGACGCAGCCTTCGAGGCGGCACATGCCAATTGCATAGTCACAGGCTCACGCCAGGATATAACTTTTCTCGCCTATCCTCAGCTTCTGCGCCGGGCCGTCGATAATGTTCTCCGCAATGCGATCCGCTATGCGCCGGCGGGAACCGAGATCCGTCTTGATTGCAAGGTCGACGACGAGCTGCAACATGTGGTCCTGGAAGTTCTGGATTGCGGTCCGGGAGTTCCCGAGTCCATGCTGTCCGATATCTTTCGGCCCTTCTTCCGCACCGCCCCTGGAAGGGAGGCCAGTAGCGGCGGAACAGGTCTCGGCTTGGCGATCGCGAGCGAAGCGGTACGGTTACACGATGGCACTATTACCGCTCAAAACCGAAAGAGCGGCGGCTTGCAGGTCTCCATCACATTACCGTTGAGAACCCCAGCCGGCGAGGAAGACCTGCAGCGCACCATGAGGGAAGCACGAGCACAGAGTGCTTGACGTCGAATCACGAGGCCGGTTTGGAAAAATCTGAATTCACCCTCGCGACCGACAGCTTTTTCGATGGAGCGTCGATCGTGGTGACGGCTGTGTACCTGGTGCCATCACCCAACGTGGAATATTGCACCTTTGCCGTCAATACCTCCTTGGGTTTATCGAAGTAGGTCTTCACGGAGATCCTCTCAACTTGCATTGTGGCCTGGTTGAGCGTAAGCCTCAATTGATCGCCCTTCTTGGCGTAATTGTTGATGATGACAACGTCATCAGTTGTCCCGTCGTGTTCAAGATCCACCTGACCTGCAGCCAGCGCCTCCTTGAACTTTGCCCGGTCAAATGGCATGTACAACTCAGTAAGCGCGTGTATTTGTTTCAGGTCCTCTTGAAATTCGCCCTTCTTCTTCTTTGCCATGAGCTTCTTGATCAGACCGCCGCGTAATGGAAGAGCCGCCCTCTGAGCTTCCGCTCGCGCCTCCTGTTGCCCTAGCCCGGTCTTCTCTAAGGTCCCATCCTCCGTATACTTGCAGATGGACTGCCTAGGTGGTCTAGGTTTACCGTCAACGGTGATGGTCGTGGTTTCGATCCATTGATAATTACGGAGCCGTTGCTTATTAGTAGCCATGGCCTGCTGCATCTGCTGCATCCTCTTTTGTAGGGTTTGTGGTTGCTGCTGAGTTTGCGCAAGCGATACGCACGTCACTAGAAACGGAACCATGGCCCATACGAGTTGACGTGAGACGGTGGAATTATTCATCGTGACTTCTTTATCTCCTGAGGAGGCGGGTCATTTTGCGGACGAACGCGCCGTTCTTGCAGACACGCGCGTTCGCTATTTACCGGCAGAGCTTTCTTACATAGAAGGCGGGTGCAAGACGAATGTTTCTGCCTGGAAAGGCTGCACGACATTTCCCGACAAATTTATGACCGGAGTAGCGTGAGCGTCCGGCTTAGAGCTGAGAGCTCTGCTTTGGCGACAAAAGACGACAAATCCACCGCTACAATAGGAGCCGGATAACCGTCTGCATCAGAGGAACGTCGTATTCGCTATATGCGGAGCTTGGCGCCGTATTTTTCGATTCTGCGTAGCCTTATGAAGAGCGTGTCGCTAATTCTGATGATGACTATAGCCGCCGCAGTGTGGGCTCAACAGGTGCCCACCTTTTCGACAAACGTCAATGTCGTTTCGCTGCTGGCGACGGTCCACGATCACGCTGGCCGCATCATCAACAACCTGACTCCCGACGACTTCGTTCTCAAACAAGATGGTGTCCAGCAGACGATCCGTTATTTCTCGCGAGAGACTGACCTTCCTCTCACCATTGGGCTGTTGATAGATACAAGCCGGAGCCAGCGAAAAGTCCTGGAGCGGGAGCTGAGCGCAAGTAAAACATTTCTCGATCAAGTCCTGCGTGAGAGCAAAGATCAGGCGTTCGTGATTCACTTCGACGTACGCGTCGAGACTCTACAGGGATTGACGTCTTCGCATAAGGAGCTCGTCTCGGGCCTCGGACAGTTGGGCATTCCCGATGAGTTTGCCACCCTGCTCCACAGCGCGATCAAGGAATCCTCAGAAGATTTCACCGGGAAGCGGCCCCCGGGCCGCAAGGCCCTTATTCTGCTTACGGACGGCGTAGCGTACAAGGATCCGGCGTCGCTCGGAGATGCAATCGAGGCGGCACAGCGGGCGGACACGATCATCTACGCAATTCGCTTCTCCGGCCCTCTTCCAATTCGCGGCCCGGTCAGAACCGCGATTCTAGCGGCGGCGAGTGAAGACGGCAAGCGAGGCTTGGAGCGGATGGCTAAGGAGACCGGCGGAGCTTATTACGAGGTTACGAAAAAGCAAACGATAGACTCGATCTACTCACAGATCGAAGATGCACTTCGCAGTCAATACAGTATCGGCTATACTCCGCCGCAGCCACCCGATGGAAAATATCACAAAATTAAACTGACCACGACAGACCGCCATCTTATCGTCGACACGAGGGATGGATATTATGCCAAATGACGACCGAAGAGTGGCTGCGCAGCAGTAAGAACTGTCCGCCGGTAAAACAAAACCATTGAGGGTACATCGAATGCCAAAACTTTCATCGGATTTCCGATTCTCTTCAAGCGCCCAGCTAGCCGCGCTCATCTGTCTCACCATCGCTTTGTTTGGAAGAACAGCATCAGCATCGGCTGGCGAAGCTGCACAGGCCGTCCAGCAGAATGCGAGCGCGGCCAACATTCCTGATGGCGGAATGGCGCACATGTCAGGGCACATGTACCTCACATCGCTCAGACCGCTCAAACCCGGCGACCTGCAGAAGGCAGATGCAATTGTGGCTGCGGCAAAGCAGGCTATGGCTCCCTACCAGGATTACCGCAAGGCCCTGGCTGACGGCTACGTGATCTTTCTTCCCAATGTCCCGCAACCTATATATCACTTTACCAAGCACGAATACGCACGCGAGGCACGCTCGCACTTCGATCCGCTCAAGCCGACTTCGCTGCTCTACAAGAAAACGCCAGATGGCGGATACAAGCTCGTCGGAGCGATGTATACAGATCGGGTTAACGCAAGTGAGGAAGAGCTGAACGACCGCATTCCACTCAGCATCGCGCGCTGGCACCAGCACATCAATTTTTGTAAAGCGCCTGTAGGAGAGAAGGCCGCTTACCTCGGCCCCAATGCAAAGTTCGGCCTGCTAGGCTCCATCACTACCCGAGAAGCTTGTGAGGCAACTGGCGGTGAGTTTCATCCTCATGTGTTCGGATGGATGGTCCACGTCTACCCGTATGAGACAGACCCGAAGAACATCTGGTCTATCAATGACGACGACCAGGGACACGACAATATGGACCACTCCGCAATGCCAGGGATGAAGATGAACTAAACGATGGCAAGCAGATGGTTCAGAGCTGTTTATGATGGCGGTCGGACGAACACGATCCAGCACGGTCCTGGCGTCTTTATGACGTCGCCGGTCGGGGTAAGCTTTCCGGTAGTTTGATCGATTGTGAAAGTGACGATGCTGTTGGAGTCTTGGTTTTCGGCTATCAGATATTTTCCGCTCGGATCAATTGCGAAGTAGCGTGGAGTCTTACCCTGGGTCGGTATTACCTGAATCTGGCTGAGCCTTCCGTCTTCGGAATTGATCCGGAATAGCGTGATGCTATCGTTGCCGCGATTGGAAGCGTAAAGAAATCGTCCCGATTTGTGAACTTGAATCTCCGCCGAAGTATCCAATCCCGAGAATCCGGGAGGCAAGGTGGAGACGGTTTGCACCACCTTGAGAGCCCCGGTCGAGTGATCATACGAGAAGGCGACAACGCTCGATCCTATCTCGCAAACGAGATATGCGAATTTGGCCCCGGCGCCAAAGGCGAAATGCCGTGGTCCCAGGCCCGGGTTCACGGAGACAAATGGTGGGTTATTGGGTGTGAATGTGGCTTTTGCCGGGTTTAGCCGATATATGAATACCTTGTCGAGACCAAGGTCGGGAACGAATAAGAAGAGGTTGTCCGGCGAGATCACAACCGCATGGGCATGAGGCCCTTTTTGCCGAGCGTTGATACTCGAACCATGATGCTGATCAAAGCCGGTGCGTCTGCCGATACTGCCGTCCGCATTGATGGCGAACGAGATGACGCTTCCACTGATGTAGTTCGCGTCAATCAGCATCTTCCCTGTCCGGTCAACCACCAGATGGGCAGGGTTGCCTCCTTCCGCCGATACTTTATTGAGAAATTTGAGCGCCCCACTCTTGGAATCGATGGCAAAGCTATATATCGAGCCGTTCAATCCCTTCAGATTCCCGATCTCCTCAACCGCATAGAGAAAGCGATGCCGCGGGTCTGTGGTGAGGGCTGTGGGGTTTTTGATCCCTTCCGCCGCCACCTCCGGAGGAGTGAAGTGTCCACTCTTGGTGTCGAAGTGCGAGAGATAGATGCCTTTGCTTCCGGTCGGCTTCCCGCCAGTTTCGGTGTAAGTTCCGATGTACGCAAAATAGCTGCCGGTTGCCTTTGCAGAATGAGCATTCTCCGGCCCCGCGTCGGCATGGCCCGGGATCAAAGCGAGTGCGACTATAGCCGATATTGCGGCGACGAGGTTGATACCTACTTTCTTATGCATTGAGAATTTCTCCGGGATTCTGGCCGCTAACCAATAATATATTTAGACAGAACCGGAAGGATCCGGAGGAAGAATCGACCGAATCAACTTGATGCGCGGACGCTTGATGGCAATATTCAAATCTACAAGGAGTCGAAGATGAAATTGGATGAGACAGCCGGAGGCGTATTTGCAATTTCGCCGACCCCCTTTCTGGAAGACGGCGAAATCGACGATGTATCGCTCGATCGGCTGACCGACTTTTATGCCGCTTCAGGATGCAATGGGGTTACAGTGCTCGGTATTATGGGAGAGGCTTCAAAACTCGAATCCAATGAGGCTCTCGAAGTGGCCAAGCGGGTAATCGGCCGTTCGGGCCGCATGCCGGTTATTGTCGGCGTCTCAGCCCCCGGCTTTGTCGCCATGCGCTCACTGAGTCACCATGTGATGGAAGCCGGCGCGGCCGCAGTAATGATTGCGCCTCCGCCTTCCCTCCGGACGGATGATCAGATTGTCGGCTACTTCGAGCAGGCGGCGGAAGCGATAGGACCCGACGTTCCGTGGGTGCTCCAGGATTATCCGTTGACCCTCACCGTAATCATGACACCGGATGTCATCCGCCGTATCATCGAAAGCATACCCTCTTGCGTAATGCTGAAACATGAGGATTGGCCCGGGCTGGAGAAGATCTCTAAGCTGAGAAGCTTCCAGCGCTCAGGCAAGATGCGGCCCATTCCGATTCTGGTTGGTAACGGAGGCCTGTTCCTGGATTTCGAGATGGAGCGCGGCGCCGATGGAGCGATGACTGGCTATGCTTTTCCAGAAATGCTTGTTGACACCATCCGTCTGTCGAAGGAGGGCCGGAGGGGGACGGCTCATGACCTCTTTGACGCCCACCTTCCGCTGATGCGTTACGAACAGCAAAAGGATATTGGTTTGGCGGTCCGCAAGTATGTACTCAAGCGCCGCGGTATTCTTACATCTGATACTCAACGCAAACCTTGGCTAAAGCTCACTCCCGAGGCCATAGGCGAGATCGAGTATCTGCTAGCGCGATTATCCCGGCATGATAAGCGAGCAGCTCTCGACGTCCACCTGGTCACGTCTTAGGTTGCGATACCTATCTGGCGCCCCCGCCTTTAACCGTCCCATGCGGTGTAGCCAACTGCTCATCTCTTGACGCTTCGACCTCGCGCCGCGCTGGGGTGGGAAGCAAGCCTGGGTCTTTTTCCCGACTACAGGCGATCCGTTGTCCCACGGTCTTGATTAAAGAACCAAGGGTCTTCGGCCGCCTTCATTCCCTGCACTGGAGCGAACACTGCCTGCACAATCCTGGCCCATGGCTGCAAAAGATTGGTAACTGCGGGTGGCATGTACAAAGCTCAAGTAGAGGCTTGGAGCGATGGCTCAGTTCACAGTTCAGATAAATGGTAAACAGCAGACTGTGGTTGCAGAGCCGGAAATGCCTCTGCTATGGGTTCTGCGCGATCTCTTGTGTCTGACCGGCGCCAAATACGGCTGCGGAATCGGCCTGTGCGGGGCCTGTACGGTACACCTGAATGGTGCAGCGGCGCGTTCCTGCCAGATTCAGATAGCGAACGCTGTTGGTAAGCAGATCACCACAATCGAAGGACTCGGGCAGAATGGTCCCCATCCGGTGCAACGCGCCTGGATCGCCGAACAAGTGCCGCAGTGCGGCTACTGTCAGCCCGGTCAGATAATGTCAGCGGCCGCATTGCTCTCTAAGAACCCCAAGCCCACCGATGCGGATATTGATAAAGCCATGGCTGGCAACCTCTGCCGTTGCGGAACTTATTACCGCATTCGCAAAGCGATCCATCAAGCATCGCAGGAGATGCAATCGTGAGCATGAGCCGCCGGAGATTCATCGCTTCCTCGGTTGCCGCAGCCGGTGGAGCGCTGGTGATCGGCTTTCGCTTCCATGGATGGTCGGAGGCCGCTCAAAACAGTACTCCGAAGAAGAACCCCTTCGACGCCTGGATTCATCTCGAACCAGATGGAAAAAGCGTACTCATACTTGAAAAGTGCGAGATGGGCCAGGGGGTTTACACGGGTTTGCCGATGATCCTCGCGGAAGAAGCGGAATTGGATTGGGAGAGTGTCACCGTCCGGCAGTCGCTCGATTCCACAGGCACCGGAGGCAGCGGCAGCACATCAGGAAGTTATCTTCCACTTCGGCGCGCAGGAGCTGTTGTGCGCGAAGCCATGATCGCCGCTGCGGCTCACAAATGGAATGTGCCCAGGGAAAGCTGCTTTGCACAGAAAAGCAAGATCATTCATCGAGCCTCCGGCAGAAACCTTACCTATGGTGAATTAGTTGCCGAGGTCAGAAAATATCCCCTGCCGGACGCCGATCGGGTGCCGTTAAAGAACCCGTCGAATTTCGAGATTATCGGACATGCGACGCCGGCGCTCGATATTCCGGACAAAGTTATGGGCGCGGCATGTTTCGGCCTTGACGTGCGCCGTCCCGGAATGGTTTTCGCCGTCGTAGCACGCTGCCCGATGTTCGGAGGAAAGGTAGAAACCTACGACGCCAGCAAAACACTCGCAGTGCCCGGCGTCTTGAAGGTCTTCGAGATCGAACCCCGCGGTTTTCAGATATACACAGCAGGTGGAGTAGTTGTTGTTGCCCGGTCGACCTGGGCAGCAATGCAAGGACGTAAAGCCCTGTCGATTAGATGGGATTATGGCCCGCATCGCAACGAGTCCTCCGAGTCACTGCGCACAGAGTTGCATCAAGCGTTCTCCACCGAAGGAAAGATTGTCCGTAACGGCGGGGACGCTGACACTGAATTAGCCAGCGCTACTAAAAAGATAGACGCAACCTATGAGTTTCCATTCCTGGCCCACGCCACCATGGAACCGATGAACACGGCAATCCACCTACAGGGCGATCGATGCGAAGTGTGGTGTCCTTCACAGTCCCCCGACTGGGCCCGCCGCGCAATCGCACAAGAACTCGGACTCAAGGAGCAGCAGGTTATCGTCCACGCTACATTTATGGGCGGAGGATTTGGACGCCGGTACATCGGCGATTATCCGACAGAGGCCGCACAAATCGCCCGGCATGTCGATGGTCCTGTGCAACTGGTGTGGTCCAGAGAAGACGATATGACGCACGACTTCTACCGCCCCGCTTCGTGCCACAAACTCGAAGGCGCTCTGAATGGAAAGGGGGAAATTCGAGCGTGGTCCCACCATATTGCTTCGACATCAATCCGTGTGCAATGGGACGCTCCTGCGAAGGTAAAGCCAGAGAGCGCAGAGATCGGAGGAGCGGTGAATCCACCCTATCCCCTTCCGGCATTCAAGCTATCCTACACTCCCGTGGATAGCGCCGTGCCGCGCGGCTGGTGGCGCTCCGTCGAGCACTCGTTCAACGAATTCGCAGTAGAATGCTTCGTCGATGAACTCGCCCTTGCCGCAGGACAGGACCCGTATCTCTTTCGCAAAGCTCTTCTCTCGGAAGGCCTTGAACGGAACACAAAAAGCGGAGGTTCCGATCTCGGCCGCCTGGTTGCGGTTCTCGATCTCGCAGCAGAAAAGGCCGGATGGGGCACGCCTATGCAGAAGAACCAGGGCAGAGGTATCGCCTGTGGCACGGCATATGGTTATCTCGCACAAGTAGCAGAAGTTACGGTCCAGGACGACAACATACGAGTGGACCGGGTTGTAGCTGCCGTCGATTGCGGACAAGTTATAAACCCGGACGGCGTACGCCAGCAGATCGAGGGCGCAATTATCTTCGCTTTGAGCGCGGTGCTCAAAGGGGAAATTACCATCGTCGAGGGACAAGTGCAGCAAACCAATTTCAACGGATATGACCTCGTCCGGATGCCCGAATCCCCTCGTATCGAGGTATACCTCGTGCAAAACCATCTCGACCCCAGCGGAATCGGTGAAGCCGGGGTTCCGCACGCCGGTCCCGCAGTTGCCAATGCGGTCTTCGCCGCAACTGGAAAGCGTTTGCGTAAATTGCCGCTCCGCATGAGCGACCAGTCTCAACCGAGCGCCATCTCTCATTCTCGATGATTTCCTCCGCTTTAGCTTGGGTGCAGCAGTTTTCAAGACCCTGCCCCACGGCCGTATGATTTGGACCAATAGAATAGTGGGGTGTTTCGAATCCGGCCCGGATCTTCGTTCGATCCAGGTAGAGTGCATCGAGGCCTCGGCAAAATGCCAAGCAGCAGGAGGTGGTTGCGAGTGAACTCCCTTATGGCTACATCCACACATACGGACCTTCCGGCGTTGCCTGGACGGCAGCCTGTTGTCTCGGGAACGCCGGGGCCGAGGATTCGTCTCAATAGCCTGGTAGTCATCGCCTCGATTTCGGCTGCCCTCGCGCTTGCCACTGCGAGTGAATGCCATTCCATCACCTATCTCCCTTCGCTGTTGTATGGTTTCGTGCTCTGGGGTTGGTGGGGCTGCATCGCCAGCACTCTGTGGAAGCTCGGCCCACGGTTGCCCTCAACCCTGAGATTCTCCCCGGCAACAATTGCGATTCATCTCTTCGTGGGTATAACCCTTGGCGTGTTGCACCTCCTTCTACTGGGGAGCCTGGGATTTACAAACGCTGGATGGAGGCTGCACGGCAGCGCATTTTCCGTGTGGACGAGCATGCTCAACATCAACCGCTTTGGGATTGAACTGCTCATCTATGGTTTTATCTTCGGGCTTCTCGGGATTGTCCAGTTTCAGGTTCGGGCGCAGCGCGATGCGATGAAGTCGCTGGAGTTGGAAAAACAGCTCTCCGCTGCTCACCTGCAAGCGCTGCAAATGCAATTGGAGCCCCATTTCCTCTTCAACACGCTGAATGCGATTACCACGCTGGTAGAGTTGGGCAGGCAGAACGAGGCGGCAGAGATGCTCAATCATCTGAACGCCATCCTTAAGAGCACTCTGCAGAGAACAACGCCGGAGAAGGTGCCACTCTCACACGAGTTGGAGATCATTGAGAACTACCTGGCGATTGAACAGGTCCGGTTTGCCGATCGCCTGCGCATTGAGGTCAAAGTGGACCCAGGCGCTCTGGACGGCCTCGTCCCTTGTTTTCTTTTGCAGCCCATCGTGGAGAACGCCATTCGGCACGGCATCGCACATTGCGAAAACGAGGGGAAGGTGGAAGCATCCGCCCGGCGTGACGGAAACTTATTGCATTTGCGGATTCGCGATACCGGTTCAGGTGTGAATGGCCGCGCCACAACCGGCCATGGCATTGGGCTGAGCAATACGAAAGAGCGGCTCGCGCATTTCTATCACGGGGCATACGATATGACGGCGCAGCCGCTGAGCACGGGCGGGTTCGAGGTTGCGATCACGATTCCATACGAGCGTGGTTGAATGAACTTGAAAACCCTGATTGCCGACGACGAACCGCTGGCCCGCGAGCGGCTCAGGTTTCTTCTCTCTCACGACAAGGAGATCGAGCTTGCCTGCGAATGCCGCAATGGAAAGGAAGTAGCCGCGGCGCTCAAGGAAAAGCGATACGACGTGCTCTTTCTTGACATCCAGATGCCCGGAAGCGGCGGCTTTGACATTATTGATCAAATTGGTGTGGCGCACATGCCCATCACTGTCTTTGTGACTGCGCATAATCATTATGCGGTGAAGGCCTTCGAGGTTCATGCGCTGGACTACCTGACTAAACCTGTCGAGCCGGGGAGGTTGCGGACAACTCTTGAGCACGTCAAGCAGCGGATTGCTTCGCAGGCGGCGCTGGCGGCACAAGAGCAATTAAAAGCTGTGCTCGACGTTCTGAACGGCGGATCAGTCGAGCGTGAAGATTATCCTCGGCGGTTGATCGCCCATAATGGAACAAAGGATTCGTTTGTCAGGGTGGAAGAGATTGAGTGGATCGAAGCGGCGGATTATTATTCCTGCCTGCACGTCGGCGCGAGGAACTTCATGCTTCGCGAAACCATCAAGCATCTCGCGGACACACTCGATCCGGGCAAATTTGTTCGCGTGCACCGCTCTGCCATCGTAAATATCGATCACGTACGCGAGATCCTTCGCGAAGGACGCAATGAAGGCTGGGTTCTCCTCGCGAATGGACATCGTTTGAAGATGAGCAAAACAGGTTGGCAGAGTTTGCTTGCCGCGAGCCGCACCTAAACGCCCACTCAAGGCGATGAAAAATCGGGTTGAGGAAGGCTTGGTTGGCAACTACACCTTCCTTTGTCATCTCGACCGGAGCGAAGCGGAGTGGAGAAACCTGCGGCGGTTTTGGATCTATACCTCAAGCAGATTTAGGGTGCCCCATCCTTCGCACGGCCGCTGTTCCGTGCGAAGGGTGGGATACCACAAATGTATACGCCCCTGATTCCTGGCTTATTTGCCGGCGGCCGCGCTCTGAGCAAATGACAAACTGCTTACTTTAAGATACCTGGGCATGCGCGACGCAGGCATAGGCATCGCGAAGAGATATCCCTGAAGAAAATCGCAGCCTATTCTACGCAGGCTCTCCAGTTGATCGTTGCGTTCAACGCCTTCCGCCACTACTTGCAAACTCAGGCTGTGGCCGAGAGCCACGATCGCCTGAACGATCGAGTAAGTCCCATTGACCTCTGAAACGCGCTCCACAAAAGAACGATCTATCTTGAGTGTGCTGATGGGAAGCTGATGTAAGTGACTCAGCGAGGAGTAGCCCGTTCCGAAATCATCGACAGAGAGATGAACGCCTGAAGAAGCGAGGCTGCGCATCTGCCGGGCCACTTCTGGAAGGTCGGACATAAGCGTGGTTTCGGTGACCTCGACCTCCAGCAAGAGCGGGTCCAGCTCATATTGCGAAATCGCGCGCATCACCTCGGTTGAGAAATCCGACCGCATGAATTGCAAAGGGGAGACATTGAACGCGATGCGCAGGGGTTTGAGACCCTGCCGCTGCCACTGGACGCTCTGGCGGCAGACTTCCTCGAGCACCCACTGACCGATCGGAATAATTAAGCCGCATTCTTCGGCAATTGGAATAAACCGCTCGGGGAGCACCATGCCGAGCCGCGGATGACGGAGTCGCAGTAAAGCCTCCATACCGCAGAGGGCGCCCGCCATCGAGTAGACGGGCTGATAATGAAGCTCAAATCCACCCTCCTTGAGCATGCGCCGCATGTAATGTTCAAGCTCACTCGCCTCGTTCGCCGAGGAGCTGATCTCCGGGGAGACGAAGAGCGATTGGTTGCCTCCGCAATGCTTGGCGCGATACATCGCACTGTCGGCCGCGCGCCAGAGATCAAACGAGTTGCTTCCATCGTCCGGATAGAGGGCAACGCCGAGAGAGGCGGAAACCTGTATTGCCTGGCCATCCGCGTCGATGGGCTGGCGAATGCTCTCAAGCAAGTCCTGAGCAACCACCAGGGCATCGGCCATCGCGCTCAGCTCGCCCAGGACGACGACGAATTCCTCCCCGCCGGTGCGGGCTACGGTATCGACCGCACGCAAGCGGCCGGTGATCTGTGCGGCTACCCGCTGCAGACACAGATCACCCACGGCGTGGCCAAAGGTGTCATTGACCTGCTTGAAGCGATCCAGGTCGATACAGATAACCGCAGCCCGCCGGCCATCTCGTGCGGCCTGAGCGAAAGCCTGACGCATGCGATCTTCGAGCAAAAGGCGATTGGGTAGGCCGGTCAAGCTGTCGTGATGCGCCTGATGCACTAACTGCGCGTGCAGGCGTTGCCGTTCGGTGACATCCTGCACCAGGACAAACCGGCACTGATGGCCTTGGAAGTCAATTACATGCGCCGCCACGTCCACTTGAATCTCGGAGCCGTCTTTTTTGCGGTGCCTCCACGGACCGGAAAGAGTAAAGGAATCGGTTTTTGCCGTCTCCCGGAGTATGGCTTCGATATCCTCGCTGGGACGAAGGTCGCGCAACGTCATGGACATGAATTCTTCCCGCGTATATCCGTAGTGCTCGATTGCAGCGTCGTTAACCCGAAGAAAACGCAGCGTTTGCGGATCGTGAATCCACATTGGATGGGGACTGGCCGAGAACAACAGGCGATAGTGTCCGCTCGCTCTCCCGGCGGCTAAGATCTCATCCTCGAGCAGAGTGAGAATCATTCCGAAAGCAACCACGTATTTGGGCACGTTCCACAAACCGCTGGGGATAGCCGCGCCGGGAATCAAGTAGTTGCAAAGCACTGAAATCGGGAAAACCGAGGCCCAGGCCAGGAGCCCGGTCGCGGTGGTAAGCACGCCGGCGGAGAAGCGCCGGAAATCGAACCAATAGAGCGAAGCGAAGGTCAGGAAGATCTCCGCAAGCATGGCTGATATACCGTCTTCCGCGCGGTGGTGCGAAATGGCATAAAAGATCCAGAACTCACCTGCGGCAAAACTGAGCGTGACGAATAGCAGAAGCTTGAGGCGCCGGCGGAAGACAATCAACGCCAGGGAGGTGCCTCCCGCCGCGCCGGCCGACGCCGCGGCATACAGCACGAGATGGCCAGTCCCTCCGAAAACGACGTAGTTGGTATAGAAAAGGGCGGGAATGCCAATGAAAGCGGCCGTCATCGCGCCGAGCCAACCGTCTTCGGCAATCGGCGAAGCGGAGAAGAGAAAGCACAGTCCGGCGATGATCAGCGCGCTGATGCAAAGGCTGAGATCGAGATTGCGGTAGAACAATGAAACCGGATGAGCCAGTTCGACCGCGAAGTGCAGTTCAACCAATAACCATCCGGCCACCCAGAAGCGCAGCCTGTTGCTCGCGCGCTTGCGATAGATGGATGTGAACAACACAACGAAGAGGCCGAGAATCAATATGTCCAATAATTCATCCGGCATGATTCACTCAGATGGCAGAGAAGGAAGCAACGACCAAGAAAGTCTTTCTTAAGGAACCAGTATGGGGGACGCTTCTGATAAGACTCAACATCACGAAAGTTTAACCGTTCGGGTGTAGAGCAATCGGCCACCGCTCCGAGAGCGGCGTATCCCAACTCAATTGGCGCCAAAAGAGCCCTGAAAGAGGGCATGAAAATAGCCCAGCATGGCGGGTGCTGAGCTATGCAAGATCGTTTCGGAATACAGCATCACGGCTGCAGAAATCAGCTTCCGGCGCCCCCTGAACCGAGGACGGAGCCGGCCTCTACCAGGAGATCTTACGAGGCTTTCCCCCTCAGTTCCTGTTCGGCGCGGAGCCAGTCCTGTTCTGGCGAACCCTGCGGCCAACCGCGCTCAGCCCAGTACTTTTCCGCCAGCCGGGCTATCTCTTCGTGAGAGGGTGAAAGCGAGGGTGACGCTGAGGGTGAGGTCACTTCTTTCTTGGTTGTCCGTTTGCGGGGTTTCGGGGTAGCGGGGGTTATCCCCTTGGTAGTCATCCTTCTCTCTCCTTTGCTTGCCCTTTTCCCAATGGGCTACAGCTAGATGATACGAAGAAATGGACTCGGCTGTCACCCCCCGATAGGTAACTCAGACGTTACCTGGCGGATAAGGATTTATAAACTCCGGGCCGGGGTTCCACCTCGCCGTATTCGGCATTCTGCTTTTGCGATTAGAACTTTGCTATTCGCTTGTTCTCGTGACCCGCACTGGCGCTCTGAGGGTGAAGGAGACTACCGACTCGGCCGGGATCACGATATCTTTGTTGCCTGTAAGCCCAGCGCCGGCTGTGCCCGCGCCCGCTCCTAACAGGCCGCCGATCAACGCTCCCTTGCCGCCGCCGGCGAGCCCCCCAATCAGCGCTCCGGCGCCGCCGCCGCCGCCGATAAAGCCGGCACTTCGCTTGCCTTTGCCTGACTCGGTCTTCTCATACGCCGATGTGGACACCTGCTGGGAGCCGATGCTGTTCAGCTCGATTCCCAAGTCTCCGGCGCCTTTGAATCTTCCCCGGCCCTTTGCAGCTATGACGGTGCCTGTCACCGGCGTTCCCGCTCTCAGCACTGTCACGCCATTGACGCGGATCGATGCGGCCAGTGTGCCTCGGAAGCTGTCGCCGACATTGACGTTCTTGGCGCTAATCGAGTCTGAGAGGCGGGCGCTGACCCTGGTGCCTGCGGGTACAGTGTAGACTCTCGGCGCTGGCGGGGCCGCTGGTGGTGGTGCACTCGCTGCTGGCGGCGGCGCACTCGGTGGTGGCGGCGCGGCGGCCGTTTGCTGGGGTGCCGGAGCTGGAGCCTGCGGCGTGGCGGGAGCGGCTGAGCCAGGAGTACCGGGAGCGGTGGATGGAGCCGCCGCCGGCTGTGCTGACGATGTGTTGTTTGCCGGCTTGCTGTTGCATCCGCCGAGTAGCAGCAGACCAGCGGCGCCGATCAACATGAGCCGCGGGATTGGATTCCTCGCGTTCGGTGAAATCATGAGTTTCTCCCTTCTGCCAACATCTGTGCCTAGTGTACCCAGTTCCGTACCACCCGGCCCAGGAAATTGGGCCCATAAGATTTGGATGCCCTCTGGATTTATGGCGGTTTCGAATTCCTATTTCAAACGATCCGTGACGCCCCACACGCAAATTTTCGGACATGGGATTTAAGGATCCAAACCCCTCCGCCAATTCAGGGTTTCCCATATCTGGCGCGCACTTTGCGCCAGATGTGGGAAACCACAAACCTCCGCAGCGGGACGGCTATTTTCAGAGCAGGGCACGACTCCCTGACCGCCTTAAGTGACTGAAAACCCCGATCGGCTTTGGCCTCTTGGGGGAATACCCGGAACTAAGTGCATTCAGTTGTGAAGTCCCGCACGGATAGCGTGAAAACAGCCCCAATGGGGGTACAAATCGGTAACGCCGCAAGGGCTCAGGACCGAGGCCGCTCCAGTTGATGGCGCAGAGTGCCAGCCAGTTCCACAACCATTTTGAGCTTGTCTGCCAACCTCGGCGTCAGGGCCGGCTCGGCGAGAGCCAGTTGCGATTGCAGAAGAAGCCCGGCGACCGTGGATTTGAGTTCGCTTTCCAGCATGCAGGCCGCCGCGCGCATGGCGATCGCCTGCTCCTGAGTACGGCGCGCCAGGGCGGCTCGTGTCTCGCGCGCCAGCCGCGGACCACCGCAGATAGCGAAATTGACCTGCAATGGCACCGCCAAACCGGAATGCTTGCAAAATAGTTCCGCGCCCGCAGGGTCGCCTTCCGCCATGGCGTCGTCGATGATCACGATCGAATACTCCCGGCGGCGCAGCGCCAGTAGCGCCTCCTTGCGCGTGGCCGCCACTTCCACGGAGAGACTCAGGTCGCGGGCGAGGGTCTCAGCACAATCGGCCGCTTGAGTGATGGCGGAGACGATCAGGACACTCTGGCTCACGAACATCTCCTTACATTGTCCGCATCCGCGCGGCCGTGCAGACCGGGATCAATGTACCTCAAAGCTCCCGTCGCCGATCCCATATTCCTTGAGCTTGCGGTAGAGTGTGGTCTTGCCGATGCCGAGAAGGCGAGCGGCCTCGAGTTTATCGCCGTCGAACTTGCGTAGGGTATCGAGGATCGCCTGCTTTTCGAGTTCGGCTAACGAGACTACCGGCTCGCTCCCGGCGGCCGGCTCCCGCTCGGAGGCCGAAATTGCCCCAACTGCGCGACGGCTTGCCAGGTGAAAGTTCTTCAGCTGCGTGGTCAGATCGCCCAAATGCAAAAGCGGACCGGAGGACAAGGTACACGCGCGTTCGATGGTATTTTCCAGTTCGCGCACATTTCCCGGCCAGGGGTACTCCATCATGGTGCGCAGACTCTCGTCGCTCAACGTATGGTTGATGCCGGTTTCGCGGGCAGTACGGTCGAGAAAGTGCGCCGCCAGCAAAGGAATATCCTGGGGACGCTCACGCAGGGGCGGAATGCGCAGATTGACCACATTCAGCCGATGGTAAAGATCGCCTCGGAAGCGGCCCGCCTCCGTAAGTTGAACCAGAGCGCGCTTGGTGGCGGCCAGAATGCGGACCTTCACCGGAACCCGATGCTGGGCGCCTACCGGCTGGACTTCCTTCTCCTGGAGCGCGCGCAGCAGCTTGGCCTGCAAATCAAGCGGTAGCTCTGAAACCTCGTCCAGCAGGACTGTTCCCCCTTCCGCCGCCGTCAGCAAACCATCCTTGGAACGGTTGGCGCCCGGGAACGCTCCTTTTACGTATCCGAAGAGCTCGCCCTCTAAGAGCGCCGGGACCAGGGAGCCACAGTCGACCGTAACAAACGGACGCGACTTCTGCAGACCATGGTCATGCAGCGCGCGTGCGACGAGTCTCCTTGCCCGTTCCGCTCTCTCCGACGATCAGCACCGGATGGGTTCCCAGCGCGACCTTGGCCAGGATGCGATAGAGCTTCTCCATCTCCGGACTGCGGCCGATAATGTTCCCCAGACCCTGCTGCGAGCGCATATGCTCGCGCAATTGGCGGCTTTCGCTTTTCACATTGCGGCGTTCCGCGGCCCGCTCCAAAATAGCGGCGAGTTCATCCATGGAAAAGGGTTTGGCCAGGTAATCCGTGGCTCCCGTGCGCATCAATTCCACCGCAGACTGGATCGAAGCGTAAGCTGTCATCACCACCACTGCCAGATCCGGATCGACGGTCGTGATCTCATCCAGGAGCTCCAGGACTTCGTCGGCGGGCGGGCGCAGGTCGAGCAGCAGAATGTCAATGGCCTGTCCGAGCAGCAAGGCGCGAGCAGCCGCGATGGTGGATGCTTGCTGCGGAATAAAGCCCAGGTCGGTCGCGATTTCGCAACACGCCGCCCGCACTACGGGATCTTCGTCGGTGACCAGAAGATGCAGCTTGCCGGCGCTTGCTGGCGGTCGAGAAGGAGTCAACATTGGGCCCAAATAAGAACAGCGATTGTCATTTTATGCAGTTTCCCTGTAGCTGGATATAGGTGGTAGCCCCACATCCGTTGTATCGACAATTTACGCCGGAACCATCCGTAACCGGCCTTCCCCGTCAGCCGGGCGCACCCCGCGGAGCGGGTCAGCGCTCTCATACAATAGTCGAATGACCAACCAGGCAGAATCCACGAAGTCTTTCTTCCGGCCGGAGAATCGGCCTCCCGGCCAGCTTCGTCCGGTGCATTTGACCCCTAACTTCGTCGCTATGGCTGAAGGCTCGCTGTTGATCGAAGTGGGCCACACCAGGGTCCTGTGCAATGCCACCATCGAACAGGGCGTCCCCTCCTGGCTAAAAAATAGCGGGCGGGGATGGGTGACCGCCGAATATGGAATGCTGCCCCGCGCCACTTTGACGCGCACGCCGCGAGAATCGGAGCGCGGTAAAGTAGGCGGCCGGACACATGAGATCCAGAGGCTGATCGGGCGTTCCCTGCGTTCTGTCGTCGATATGCAGGCGCTCGGCGAGCGCACCGTCATCCTGGACTGCGATGTGCTGCAAGCCGATGGCGGAACGCGCACCGCGGCAATTACCGGAGCTTGCGTGGCCATGGCTATCGCCTTTAAGCGCCTGGTCGATGCCGGAACCATCAAGAAATCGCCCCTCAGCCAACTGGTGGCAGCCACCAGCGTCGGTATCGTCGAAGGAGTGACCCTGCTTGACCTCGCTTATGAAGAGGACTCCCAGGCGGAGGTGGATATGAATGTGGTCATGACAGAAGGCGGCGGCCTGGTTGAAGTGCAGGCCACGGCGGAACGTTCCGCATTTCCTCGCGCCAAGTTGCTGGAAATGATGGATCAGGCCGAGATCGGTATCGTCCAACTCATCCAGGCGCAGAAATCCGTCTTGGCCGCCCAGTAGAACCCACGGCACCGAATTTCGCGGCTGAGTTTTGCTCTAGAATGGTTTTTGGAAATCCAATTTCGAGAAACTCAGGAGTAGTCACAATGAACTTGACACCCGGAAAACTGGCGGGACTCAAGGCCGTGTCCGACGCCCGCGGAGTCATTGCCGCTGCCGCCATGGACCAGCGGGGCTCGCTTAAGAAATCGCTGGCCAGAGAAAAAGGGATTGCGGATCTTCCCGACTCGGCCTTGGTGGAGTTCAAGGAACTGGTCACCGACGTTCTGACCCAGTATGCCTCCGCCATCCTGCTCGACCCTGAGTTCGGTTTGACGGCGGCCAAAAAGCGCCATGGAAAAGGCCTGCTGCTGGCTTACGAGAAGACCGGCTACGATGCGGATCAACCGGGACGTCTGCCCGATCTGCTCGATCTCTGGTCGGTGCAGAGGCTGAAAGCGGAGGGCGCGGACTGCATCAAGGTCTTGCTCTATTACACGCCCTTCGAGAAGAGCGAGATCAACGACCACAAGCAAGCTTTCATCGAGCGCATCGGCGACGAATGTATCGCCAACGACATTCCCTTCTTCCTCGAATTTGTCGGCTATGATGTGCAGGGCCACGGCGAGAATTCTTTGGAATATGCCAAGAAAAAGCCGCAAGTTGTTGCCGGCTCGATGGCTGAGTTCGGCAAGAGCCGCTATGGCGTGGACGTGCTCAAGGTCGAGGTTCCGGTGCAAATGGAGTTTGTTCAGGGGGTCAAGGCCTTCCGTGGAATAGCGGCCTACACGCGCGCCGAAGCCCTGCAGCACTTCCGGGATGCTGCCTCCACCACTCACAAGCCATTCATCTATCTCTCGGCCGGAGTCAGCAACGCTGTGTTCACGGAGACTTTGGAGTTGGCGGCGGAGAGCGGCGTTTCTTTCAACGGGGTGCTCTGCGGACGCGCTACCTGGAAGGACGGCATCCCGATCTACGCCAAGCATGGAGCTAAAGCTTTCGAGAGCTGGCTTAAAGACCAGGGCGTGAAGAACATCCAAAACGTCAACCAAAGTCTTAAGGCCGCCCATTCATGGTTTGATAAGGTTGGAGTTACGCCGGCCGAAGTCGCGGCCATCTGATCCGGAATAAAGCGGGAGAGCCGGGTGCCCCAGTCCCGATTCTGGGAGCTGGGATTCTCCCAAGAGCAAGGACCGCGCAAGTGAAGACATATCGCATCGCCACCGTGCCCGGCGATGGTATCGGCAAGGAAGTCATACCGGCTGGACGGCAGGTTCTCGAAGCACTTGCCGCCGCTGACACCTCGCTTAGCTTTGAATTTGAGAATTTCGACTGGGGCGGGGATTATTTCCGTCTGCACGGCGAGATGATGCCGCGCGATGGACTCGATGCCCTCCGTGGCCAGGATGCCATTCTCTTCGGCTCCGCAGGCGATCCCCACATTCCCGACCATCTCACCCTCTGGGGCCTTCGCCTCAAGATTTGCCAGGGACTCGATCAATACGCCAATGTGCGTCCGACGCGCATCCTGCCGGGAATCGACGCGCCGCTCAAGCGCTGCCAACCGGAAGATCTGAACTGGGTAATCGTGCGCGAGAATACCGAGGGTGAGTATTCCGGTATCGGCGGCCGGGTTCACCAGGGATTGCCCCTCGAAGCGGCCACTGACGTCTCTTTAATGACCCGCGCGGGAGTCGAGCGCATCCTGCGCTTCGCCTTCCGGCTTGCCCGATCCCGCCCGCGTAAACTCCTGACCGTAATTACCAAGAGCAACGCCCAGCGCCACGCCATGGTGATGTGGGACGAAATCGCAGCGGAAATCGCCAGGGAATTCCCCGATGTCGCCTGGGACAAGGAGCTTGTAGACGCGGCCACGGCGCGCATGGTCAATCGTCCCCGCTCGCTCGACACGATCGTTGCGACCAACCTTCATGCCGACATCCTGAGCGACTTGGCTGCCGCGCTCGCTGGGAGCCTAGGCATCGCACCCACCGGGAACATCGACCCTGAACGCCGCTCTCCATCGATGTTCGAACCCATCCACGGCTCAGCCTTCGACATCATGGGCAAGGGCTGGGCTAATCCGGTAGGCGCCTTTTGGTCGATCGTGATGATGCTGGAGCATCTGGGCGAAGCAGAAGCGGCTGCGCGTGTGATGAAGGCGATCGAAGATGTCACCGCCAACCCTGCTTTGCACACCCGCGATCTGGGCGGCATCGCCACGACTGCTCAGGTGACCGAGGCGGTCTGCGCGCAGATCGGCAAGATCCCCGAGCATGAACGCAACGCATTGACTGCCGAAGCCAAGCGAAAGTTCCTCGGAAGCGGCATCACCATCCGCGATGTATATGGAAACCTGAAGAGTAAATGAGGCCGATCCGCTTCGATTCGTCACTTCTTTCCGGTCCCCGGCGGCAGGTGCACCAGGTCCCGATTCTGGGACCTGGGATTCTCCAATCCTAAACGACCAGCCATTTCACTCCCACTCGATGGTGCCCGGTGGTTTGGACGTGATGTCATAGACGACGCGATTGATGCCGCGGACCTCATTGACAATGCGGCTGGAGATCTTCTTGAGCAGATCGTAGGGCAGCGGGGCCCAGTCGGCAGTCATGCCATCTTCGGATTCTACGGCGCGAATGGCGCAAGTGTAGGCATAGGTGCGCTGATCGCCCATGACTCCGACGCTCTTGATAGGCAGCAGCACGGCAAACGATTGCCAGACCTGGGTATAAAGGCCGGCGGCCTTGATCTCGGTAACCACAATGTGGTCCGCTTCCTGCAACAATGCCACGCGCTCCGAAGTGACCTCTCCCAGAATCCGCACAGCTAGTCCCGGCCCGGGAAAGGGCTGCCGCTCCAGGATATCGGACGGCATCTGCAACTCCCGGCCTATGCGCCGCACTTCATCCTTGAATAGGTCGCGCAGAGGCTCTATGAGTTTTAGCTTCATGTCGTCGGGGAGACCGCCTACATTGTGATGGCTTTTGATCGTCTGCGATGGGCCCTTGACTGACAAGGACTCGATGACGTCGGGGTAGAGCGTGCCCTGCACCAGCCATGCGACTTCATCTTCACTATGCCCCTGCTCGAGAATCCGCTTAGCCTCGTCGTCGAAAACTGCGATGAACTCCCGGCCAATGATCTTGCGTTTGGACTCTGGATCGGTAACGCCGCAAAGCGTCTCGAGAAAGCGGCTACTGGCGTCCACCGCAATCACATTCAGCCCCAGCTTATCGCGCAGGTTTTGCTGCACCTTGGTGAACTCATCGAGGCGCAGCACACCATTGTTGACGAAGATGCAGGTAAGCCTCTCGCCGATGGCACGGGCGACAAGCACCGCAGCCACGGACGAATCCACTCCGCCGGAGAGCGCGCAGATAGCGCGGCCGCCGCCCACCTTTTCGCGGATAGAGGTCACTGCCGACTGGATAAAGTGTTCCGGTGTCCAGTCTGGCTGGGCATGGCAGATGCGAAAGAGGAAATTCGAGAGCAGAGATCTTCCCTGGGGCGTGTGGTGCACTTCAGGATGAAATTGCACCGCCCAGATGCGGCGCTGGGGATCGGCGATGCCGGCCACGGCGTTCGTCGTCCGCGCCGTAATAGCAAAGCCGGACGGCATTTCGAGAGCCTCGTCTCCATGGGACATCCAGGCGGCGAACGAACTGGGCAATCCGGAAAGCAATGTGTCCGAAACCTGGGAGGTGACCGAGACCTCCGCGTGGCCATATTCGCGCTTGTCGGCCGGGCGCACCTTACCTCCCAGGTGGTGGGTAATGAATTGCAATCCATAGCAGATACCAAGGATGGGCAGTCCTAGAGCCAGCATCTCCGGGTCGGCCGCCGGAGCATCCAAGTCGTACACCGACGACGGGCCCCCGGAGAGAATAAGCCCCAGCGGGTTTTGCGAGCGGATTTCGTCTAAGGAGACGGTGCAAGGAAGCACCACGGAGAAAACATTCTGCTCCCGGATTCTGCGGGCGATCAACTGTGTGTATTGACTGCCAAAATCCAAAACGACGATCGAAGGATTGTGCACGGTACAGTCTTTCAGGGTTTCAGCGAGTCAGCAAGTCAGGTCAGCGAGTCAGCGGGGTCCTGCCGACTCGCTGACTTGCCGACTCGCTAAGCATGGTAGATCCGCCAAAGCTGAACAAAGACCGCGAGCCTGGCTACCTGGAAGAAATCGGATACGACACAATAAAGCACGCTCGCGCCCGCCCACCAGAGGTAGAGTGGTGTCCCACCAGCGGATTCGGAAAAGAGCACCGGCGTGGCGGAAAGGAAAGTGGCTAAAACGATCAAAGCGAGCTTGACAATACTCAGCGCCAGGTTCACTTCGACCAGCTTGCCCGCGAGGGGACCAAGGCGGAGGCTGCGCGTCAGGCTGCGCAGAACGCCCGCGCCTTCCAGCATGGCGATCATTGGTGCAATCGATAGAATCCAGCTCACCATCGCCCAGAGCGTAAAGATGCCGAGCGAGAGGCAAATGACCCAGGCGGAATAGCCGATCAGGTTGGGATCGGCGCTGCTCAAAGTGGAATTCGCAGCCCAGCGAAGAGCAAACCACCAGCCGGCCAGTGCTCCGGCTAACGCAACGATGCGCAGCAACTGAAGCAGGATAAGAGTTACCGGAGCAAAACGCATGGCGGGATCCAGCCGTTTGAGCACCAGGCTCCTGCCCAGTCCCGAAACGATGGCCCAGGCAATCGCCAAAGCGGGCGCCAGCCAGCGGGCAACTTCAAGCACCGGGGGCAGCAGCACGGCCAGGGCATTCGATACAATCTGCGCCGCCCCCAAGGGATCAAGAAGAGAGATATTGAAGATGCCGGCCTGCTTGAGCGGGACGCGGGCTAGCACCTTCGCACCCTCATAGCCTACGATAGCGAGCGCAGGAATTGCGAAGCCCCAGCGCCACAGCAGTTCCAGCGCCAGCAACCCCGGCCGGCGCCAGCATGCGCCGATCATGTGCACCAGCGATTGCGTGCCGCGTACTGCCGGCCGGATTCCCATAGACGCGCGGCTTTCCGTCATATCGGCGGCCGCGTTGTCTGTCATACGGCTCACTTCACCACGATATTGATCAATTTGGCGGGTACTATCACAACCTTGACGATCTGCTTGCCGGCGATGGATGCCTGCACTTTTTCCTCGGCCAGAGCGGAGTTCTGCAACGCTTCATTGTCCGCACCCAGTGGGATGCGCACCACAGCCCGTAGCTTTCCATTCACCTGTACCGGCACCTCCACTTCATCCTCGCGCGCCAGGTTCTCGTCAAACTTCGGCCATGGATGGCGAAGCAACGGGCCGGTCTCGCCCAGCTGCTCCCACAGCTCGGCGGCGAGGTAAGGAGCGAAGGGAGCCAGCAGCAAAATGAGAGGACGCAAGAGCGCTGACAGCAACTCGGCGGAATCCCCCGGAGCCATCTCCGCCAGCCGCGGCTCAGCCGCGACGATCTCATTGACAAGCTCCATCAGGGCGGCGATGGAGGTGTTAAAGTGCCAGCGCGCAGCGAAGTCCTGGCCGATCTTGCGGATAGTCTGGTGCAGTTTGCGTAGCAATTTCTGTGACGTTGGCGAAACCAGCGCCAAAGCGCTTTCCTCTTGCCTGCCGGAGGCGCCGCGCACTTGACCGGCATAGCGCATTCCCAGCCGGTAGACACGGCTGAGAAAGCGGCTCACGCCGGCCAAGCCATCTTCCTGCCAGTCAAGATCGCGGTCCGGAGGTGCGGCGAACAGGGCATAGGCCCGTGTAGCGTCCGCCCCAAAGCGAGCAATCATCTCGTCGGGAGAGACCACATTGCCCTTCGACTTGGACATCTTGGCGCCGTTTCTAATCACCATTCCCTGGGTGAAGAGCCGCTCCGCCGGCTCATCGTTGCTAATTAACCCTAGATCGCGCATCACCTTGGTCCAAAAACGCGAATAGATCAGGTGCAGGATGGCATGCTCAACCCCGCCGATGTACTGATCGATTGGGAACCAGTAGGCTATCTTCTCCGTAGAGAACGCCTCATTCTGGTTCTTGGCGTCGACGTAGCGATAGAAATACCAGGAGGAATCGACGAAAGTGTCCATGGTATCTGTCTCGCGCTGCGCCGGGCCGCCGCATTTTGGGCATACCACGTTCACGAACTCGGGAACTCTCGCCAGGGGCGAGCCGCCTTGCTGGGTAATCTCCACCTTCTCCGGAAGCAGTACCGGGAGCTGATCCTCGGGCACAGGGACAATGCCGTCCCGTCCGCAATAGAGCACCGGGATCGGCGTGCCCCAGTACCGTTGCCGGCTGATGCCCCAGTCCTTGAGGCGGAAGGTGACCGTTGCCTCGCCGAATCCATGCTGCACAGCAAAGTCGGTCAGCTTCCGCCGCGCCTCCGCGCACCCTAAGGTGTTATAGTCTCCGGAATTGATCAGCAGGCTGTCTTCCTCGGTATAAGGAAGCACCGGCGGGGATGGATGGTTGGATCCGGCCGGCTCCTCCGTCCGCCGGGGCAACACCACGACGCGAATCTCGAGCCCATACTTCTCGGCAAACTGGTAGTCGCGTTCATCATGAGCCGGCACCGACATCACCGCACCCTCGCCATACTCAAGCAGAATGTAATTGGCTGCCCAAATGGGCACCCGCTCGCCGCTGAATGGATTGATCGCATACCGGCCGGTGAAGACGCCGCGCTTATCTATCCCGCCAATTTCATCGGCTTCACGTGCTTTCCGCTGCTCTTCGATCAGCGACGCCACTTCGGATTGAAGCCGCTCATCGTTCTCGGCGAACTGTTTGATCAGCGGGTGCTGAGGAGCAAGTTGCAGGCTGGTCGCGCCGAAGATAGTGTCCAGGCGCGTGGTAAATACCCGCACCTTGGTCTTCGCTCGCTTGAACTCATCGATAGAAAAACCCTCAGCCGGTGGCATCGTGACTTTGCCATACCGGCGGCCAAAGCCGTTTTCCGTCTCGGTCACAGTCTCGTCTACCGCGAACTCCACCGTCGCGCCTTCGCTGCGCCCGATCCAGTTGCGCTGCATGGTGCGCACCTTCTCCGGCCAGCCGGGAAGCTTGTCCAACCCATCCAACAATTCTTGCGCGTAATTGGTGATGCGCAGAAACCACTGCTGCAACTCGCGCTGTTCGACCGTCGTATCCTCGTGCCGCCAGCAGCATCCGTCGATCACCTGCTCATTGGCCAGCACAGTGGCGCATTGCGGACACCAGTTCACCTTGCTCTTCTTCCGATAGGCCAGCCCGCGATCCAGCATGCGCAGGAAGAACCATTGGTTCCAGCGATAGTAGTCCGGCAGACAAGTCGCCAGTTCGGTGTCCCAGTCGTAGCCCAAGCCGAGCCTCTGCATCTGGCGCCGCATCTGTGCGATGTTGCCCAAGGTCCAGTCGCGAGGCGGCGTGTTGTTTTTGAGCGCCGCATTCTCCGCAGGAAGTCCGAAGGCATCCCAGCCAATAGGATGGAGTACGTTGTAGCCCTGCATCCACATGTAGCGCGCCAGGGCGTCGCCAATGGCGTAATTGCGCACGTGCCCCACGTGCAGTTGTCCCGAGGGGTAGGGCAGCATCTCCAACACGTAGTACTTGGGCTTGCCGGCTGCCGCGCTCTCGGCGCGATAAAGTTCCGGCTGCGCTGCCCACCGTTCTTGCCAGCGCACTTCAAGTTCGGCCGGATCGTAGCGCGGCTCGCGGACCGGCCCATCGGATGGGCCGGGGCCGTTACGGGCGCCGCGGCCACGACGGCATCCCTTTTTCTCGCCTTGGATGGCATACTCTCTTGATTGTAACCAAGGCGGCCAGTACCACAAATCCTCAGCGGCTAAAGCCGATCAGATTTCAATGGGTTACGGCCCGACTGAAGTCGTGCCCTGATACAGAACTGTAGTTTTCTACGCTGCCCGGGAGCCCCAGAGCTTGCCCTGAGCCTGTCGAAGGGTCCCGATTCTGGGACCTGGGATCCCTCAGCGCTCAACTATCACATACGGCCTGGGGTCTGCATTGACAAGCTGCGGAAAAGCGATGGTTTTGTATCAGGGCACGACTTCAGCCGGGCCGTAAATGACTGAAAAGTCGATCGGCTTTAGCCTGCATTTCTCACACGCACTGCTTTGCAGGACGGGTTGGCGTGTGATTTACGAACCGGGGCGGTGATTTGGGTGGTGGATCTGATCGGTCGGGATATTTCCAACGGGTCATGGCCTGTTGGAGTTTGCCGGCGCGGTTTTGCGCATGGCACCGCAGGCGCGATGACCTGGGCCAGTGTGGAAGCTGAGTTGGGGCAAGCAGCGGCGGCTGCTCAACAGCGCAGCGCGTGGTGAGCTTGGGCGAAGATGTCTTTCCAGGGATAGGCCGAGCTAAGTTGGAGCAGCACGCGGCGCACGCTGATCCTGACGACAGCGCCGATCTTGAGCAGCTTAAGGCGGATCGTATCCACCTGGGCCTGGGCCCAGGCAGTGCCCTTCAGTCCCAGGCGTCGCAGCGCTTCCAGCAGCGTGTAGGCCAGCGCGGAGAAGTAAAGCCTGAGTTGGTTGCCCTTCATTTCGCCGGTGGAGAGCCGGTCGGCAAACAGGCACATCTGTTCTTTGATCCGATTCTCCATCTCTCCGCGGGCGCAGTAGAACTTCTCGTATAAATCCTGCGCGGCCCACTGGTCAGCCGTTAAGGAAGTAACCACGAAGCGCGGGTTCTCGCCCTTGTCGAGATACTCTGCCTTGGCCACCACGCGGCGCGGACGGGACCAGCTCTTGTGGGTTTGATAGCTGAATTGGGTGAAGACCCGCGCCGCTTCACCGCTGCTCTGGTGCAGGATGTGAGCCTGATGCATCTCAGCGCCGACGATCTTGCGCAGCCGCTGGTTGCGCGCCAGCCCCAAGGCGTAATCGACATCGTTGGACTCGCACCAGCCCATCAGTTCTTCGCGGCAGAAGCCGGAGTCGGCCCGCAGCACGATGCGTACCTCGGGCCAGCGCTGGCGCACCTGAGTTACGATGCGGCTGACTTCCGCGACCGAACCGGCAGCCGCGTCCTGGTTGGCGGCCCTGAGCCGCGCGCACAGCAACTGGTCGCCGGCGAAGATGTACAGCGGCAGATAGCAGTAGCTGTCGTAGTAGCCGTGGAAGAACCGCTCTGGCTGATGGCCGTAGAGCGGGATGTCGGTCGCGTCCAGATCCAGCACGATCTGCTTTGGCGCGGTGGCGTGCGACTCCAGAAACAAGTCTGTCAGCAGCCGGTCCAGCGCCTCGGGCGAGTAGCTGATCTTGTGGTAGCGGCCGCTGCGGCCTGTCAACTCCAGCCGGTTCAGCGTGCTCTTGCCGGCCAGCGGCTCATCCAGTTCGCGCCTGCCGCTGAGCACCGCCAGCAGCGGATCCGAGCGCAACTGCTCGTGATCGTTCAGGTCCTCATAGCCCAGCGCCAGACCATAGATGCGCTGCGCCAGCATCTGGGGCAGTTGATGCTTGACCAGCAACGGCATGCGGCGGTCGCTGAAGCAGCCGGCCAGCCGGCCCAGCAGGTCGATCTTGCGCTCCACCTCGCGCAACAGCAGCGCTCCGCCATCGCTGGAAACCTGTCCGGCCGTGAACCCGGCCCCCACGCGACGCGAAAAATGGGCTGTAAATGCGAACGTTTTCTGGGTACACTCTGTCATCAAAGGCTGCTCCTTTTCAGGGCATTCAACTACGCATAGACAACGCAGTTATGCCTGAAAACAGCGGCCTTTTGCTACTCTTTTCTTCGCCCCACCGTTACTCCTCGCCTACACCTCATGAGAAATGCGGGTTAGCCGCTGAGGGAAAAACTTTTCGCCCTCCCGGAAGCTGGATCCCCCTAGGGCTCAACCTCAGCCTGTTAAGCCGGCCGCGCCAGCAGCGAACGGAGCAGGCTCACATTCCGCAGGTCATCCGCATCGTCATCGACAGGAGTTTCGGCAATAAAGGCGGCATGGGTGAAGCGCGGATCGTTCAGCAGGCGGCGAAAAGGCGCGATGCCGATCGTCCCTTCCCCAATGTGCTCATGCCGGTCGAGGCGCGAGCCGCGAGGCGCCTTGGCGTCATTCATGTGCCATACCCGCACCGTCTCCAGGCCGAGCACGTTTTCGATCTGCCGCACAGTTTCCTCATACCCCTCCGCGCTGACAATGTCGTATCCCGAAACATGGGTGTGGCAGGTGTCGAGACAAGCGGCAACCGGAGCGACTGCTCGCAGCAAGGTAATAAGCTCGGCCACCTGATCGAGCGAGGAGCCAAAGGAAAACTCTGCCCCGGCGGTGTTTTCGATCAGAATGGTGAAATCGGAGTCTTGCCACGGCAGTCCATCGAGGCCGCGCTCGATGGATTCGGTAGCCAGCCGTAAGCCCTCCGCGCGGACAAGTCCTTTCCATGACCCCGGATGAAGCACCAGATATTCAGCGCCAAGGGCGAGCGCCCGCTCTATCTCGCCGCGAAATGCTTGAATGGAGTTGGCCCGCACCTCGGCGGATTGGCTGCACACGTTGACCAGATAGCTGCTGTGGATCACCAGGGGTGAACAGTCGTGCAGCGCACGTAGTTCCTTCATTCTGACGCAAGCCTCAGGGGCCACCCGGCTGCCGCGCCACATCCGCGGACTCGAAGAGAAGATCTGGAAGGTATTGGCGCCAATTTCGCGGGCGCGCTCCGCCGCCTTGAAAACCCCGCCCGCCGTTCCCAGGTGAATGCCAACCCGGCGTTGTGCCTTTGCTTTGTCAACCATCTCTATTCAGTTTATTTGAGAATCTTCGAGAGTATGTTGACGTCGCCATCCGCTTTAGGCGCATCCAGGTCCAGGATCCGGGCCACCAATGGGTAGACATTCACATTGTCAAAGGGCTGAAGGGTTGAGCCGGGCCGGATATCCGGGCCGGCGGCAATAAAAATTGCCCGCATGGATTTCACACTGTCGGAACCGTACCCTAGCTCGTCAGGGCTGGGGGGCTTGTCAGCGCCTCCATTCCGCGGAGCGTGCGCCCGGGCGGCATAAGGGCCGTTAGGCACCACAATAGGATCCCCCTCCCGGGAACTGACGTTGTAGTTGAGTCCAGCCGGAACTCGCTTACGCCGATAAACGGTGAATGTATCGCTCACGATCTTAAGTTGCTGGTAGGCCTTTTCAGCCGCAGCTTCGGAGTTGGGATAGAGGAGCGGTCCCACAGTGATGAAGTTTGAGAGATCCGCATACTTGTCCAGATCGATCCAGCTTCCCTGCTCGCGCGCCGTCCCGTTGCCGGATACCCCGTTGCCGGATACAACGATCAGGTCGATGGGTAATTTGAGATGCTCCATTTCGGCCCACAGAGTGCCGATCATCTTATCGGCCGCTTGTACTGCATCCGCTGTCTGGGAGCTTCTTCCACGCATCGCCGGCTTGTTCGACAACCGGGCAGGAGAGCGCAATGAAATGCGGGCGTTCTTGGGCAGGTAGGCGCAGCCAGGCTATGACTTGCGCGACTCGTTTCTCGCCGGAGGAGTGGTTGTCCTGTTTGTGATAGTAAGAGGGCCGCGCGCCGTCAATTTGGGCTTGGCAGCCGGGCCACAGGAAACATGCCGAGCGCATGCCCTGCTTCTCCGCCAGCACCCAGAGGGGAACGCCTCCGTACCAGCTTGCATCCCCGTCCGCCGCCGGGTCGCGATTGGAGTAATACTGCTTGCGTTCCGGATCGTAGAAATTCCCCGCCACAATCCCATGGTGCTCAGGATAAAGGCCGGTTGCCAGCGTGTAGAGGTTGGGAAGACTTAACGCCGGGTAAGACGGAATCATTCCCTCCGGTGCCGTAGCGCCCGCCGCTGCCAACGCCTGCAAGTGGGTCGCGTCATATTTCCGGGTATCGTCAGGACTGAAGCCATCGAGCGACACCATCACCACATACGGCTTTCCTTCCTGGGCAACCCCATTATCCGGAGGTGCAGCGCTCAGGTAAGCGCGCCAAAGACATAGTGTCAGCAGGCACACCGCCGTCTTCAGACTCTTCGCAGCTAGGTCTGCCTTTCTCACAGTAAAAGCTAAAACTCTTCGGGCGATTCACGCAGCCGCTGCGCGGCGCTCTCCGGAGTGATATCCCGTTGAGGCATTCCCAGCATCTCGAAACCGACCATGAATTTCCGCACCGTGGCTGAGCGCAGGAGGGGAGGATAGAAATGCCCGTGGAAATGCCATTCCGGGTGCTCTTCGTCATCTGCCGGCCGCTGGTGAAAGCCCATCGTGTAAGGAAAACTGGTCTGGAAGAGATTATCGTAGCGCGTGGTCAAACGCTTGAGAATATCGGCCAAGCCCCGTTGTTGCGCAGGGCTGAATTGGTCCATGGCGCTCACGTGTGCCCGGCTGAGCAGCAGAGTCTCAAAGGGCCAAACCGCCCAAAAAGGAACCAGCGCCACAAATTCGTCGTTTTCACAGACCAGGCGCTGTTCCTGCTCAAGCTCCGCCCGCAGAGCATCGCAAAGCAAGCAGCGGCCGTGCCGCGCACGGTAGTCAAGTTGATTGGTCAATTCGGCCGCCGGCTCGTCGGGAATGTGTTCCGTCGCCCAGATCTGGCAGTGAGGATGGGGATTGCTCGCGCCCATCATCGCTCCGCGGTTCTCGAAGATCTGCACATAGCCGATCTCACACCTGGCGCCCAGTTCGCTCCACTGCGCAGTCCAAGCCTCAACTACCGGCACGATCTCCGCCACTTCCATACGCGCCAGAGTCAAGCTGTGATCGGGATGGAAGCATAGCACCCGGCAAATGCCGTGCTCGCTCTCCGCGCGGAACAATGGGTGTGTTCCCTCCGGCGCAATGACGGGCGAATCCGGCAGCAGCGCGGCGTAATCGTTGTCAAAGACGAATACACCGCTGTATACCGGGTTTTGCTTGCCTGCGGCGCGCGTATTTCCCGGACAAAGATAACAATGGGGATCATAACGGAGCGTCGGACCAGCCTCGGTCCTGCTCACCTCGCCCTGCCACGGCCGCTCGGTGCGGTGGGGCGAAACCAATACCCAGCGGCCGCGCAACGGATCGAACCGCCGATGTGGAAACTGCATATTCTTCTGCTTCATATCGATTGTGGCCATGATTCTGCGACTATAAGGAATAAGAACATAGCAACGGGCTGTATTCTCTGATTACCATTCACCCACACGTCGGGAGCGGAAGAGCGAGCGAATGAACATCCAAGAGGTCGCCAGGCGGGCTCAAGTCTCCACTGCCACCGTTTCTCGAACCATCAACGGCTCCGATAAGGTAGCGCCGGAAACGGCCAACCGCGTTCGTCGCGCCATTGAAGAACTCAACTACTTTCCCGATACTAACGCCCGCGCGCTTGGTTCGGGCCGCAGCCGGCTCTACGGTCTGATTATCTCCGACATCACCAACCCGTTCTTTCCTGAGCTGGTGAGGAGCTTTGAGGATGTGGCAGTTGCGCATGGCCAGGAAGTGGTCGTCGCCAACACCGGGTATGATCCCAAACGAACCGAGATCTGCGTTCAACGTATGCTGGAGCGCAAGGTCGATGGCGTGGCCATCATGACCTCGGAGATGGGAAGTCACCTGGTCGAGCTGCTCAGCAGCCGCCGCATTCCCATGGTCTTCTTGGATACGGGAGTTATAGGACCGGCGATGAGCAACATCCTCATCGACTACTCTCTCGGCATCGATGCGGCGGTCGCTCACCTTGCCGGACTGGGCCATGAACTCATCGGCTTTATCTCCGGACCGATGACGCTCTCCTCGGCGCGTATCCGCCGCAACTCTTTTCTCGATTCGCTCAAGCGCAACGGCATTACCATCCGTAAGCGCTTCCTTGAGGAAGGCAATCACCGCATCGACGGCGGCCGCCTCGCGACCAACCGGCTGCTTGAAGAAAAGCATCGCCCCACCGCCATCCTCTGCTCCAATGATTTGACCGCGATTGGCGCCATCGGATCGATCCACCAGCACGGCATGGAAGCGCCTGGCGATTTATCCGTCGTAGGCTTCGACGATATTGAGATCAGCGCCTCTATCCACCCAGCGCTTACCACGGTTCGGCTCTCCCGCACGGAGATCGCAGAGCGGGCGTTTCGCGCTCTCTTCGCCGCCAGCCAAGAGAAAGAAGCCGAAGGCCAGGAGTACAGAATCCGGCCGGAGCTGATCATCCGCCAAAGCACGGCGGCGCCACGCCAACCGGCCGGCAAGCCGGCAAATCGGCGAATCAGCAGGTCAACCAGCCGCCGGCTTAGTTGATATAGGCCAGCCAGGCGATTTTATTCCTGGTGCAGAGCCAGGTGCCCTCGGCTAGCTTCGCGAGCCCGGAGATTCGGTTCTGCATCAGGCACGAAGAGGCTCCAATTTGGACAGGCCTGATTCGTTTCGTAGCCAATGTTTGCGGGATTCCCCAGCTTTCCTCAACCTACAATACCCGCTGACCGCTTCTTAGCTGACCGGCCTTTAGCTGACCGCTTCTTAGCTAATTACTTTGTCACCGTGAGCACCGGACAAACCGCATGGACAATCAAGTGAAACGCTCCGGACCTTCGTGCCGCCAGACCAAGATGAGATGACTTTTCGATTCCCAACACCAGAAGATCAATCGCCCGGTCTTTAATGTGGCCGAGAATTCGCTCGTGGGCGTCCCCAACTTCCACAAAGCTCTTTGCATCGCAGAATTCCCTCGCGTGCTCGGGAACAAGGCCGTCCAGAACGTCGTAAAACTGCTTGGTAAGCTCGCTCAATCTATCCGGATGCTCCACATTGTATCCGTGAATTACATTGAGCACATCTATCTCGGCTCCAAAGGCTTGCGCAAAAGAGACTGCGTAGACGGCCGCATGAGCGGCAGCCGGGGTGAGATCGGTGGCATAGAGAATCCGGCGGAATGGAAGGCTCGTGGAAAAGGCAGCAGATCGAACCTTGGGCCCAACGGTAACACAGGGCCATTGGGTACACCTCAATATTCCCTCTGCTACAGACCCGATGATGCCTCGCTCCACCCAATTTCCGCCATGGGTCCCCAATACGATCAACGAAGGCGCGTGCTTGTCCGCCAATTCGGGAATAGCTTTCTCCGGTCTTCCCTCCACTAGCTTCGGCACTGCCTCCACAGAGGGGGACGTCAGGATCGCGGCCTTGGTGGAGAGAAATGCTTGAAGATCCCTCCTTTGCTGGCTGATGGATAACTTTTCGATCTCCACTTCCATTGCCGCCTGGGAAAGTGTGAAGGCGTGAGCGACGAAAAGTTTGGCTTTGAAGTATTTGGCGAAGAGCGCCGCGTAAAAGCCGGCATTCTGCGACCAGGTTGAGAAATCCGTTGCGTACACAATTGAAGTCGGCTTCAAGCCATCGTTGCTGTCCGGAGACGGCCCAATCGTTCCCATCATGGAGTCGCTCCGATCTGATAGTTGAGCGTCGCCAATGCCAACCGGTACTGATATTGCGCTTCGGTATTGTCGATTTCGGCGCCCGTCTGCTGGAGCTGCGCCTGGCTGAGCTCGACGATCGAGCTCAAGCCCAACGTGTACCGGGTTTGCGCGAGTTGTAGAGCCATGTTCGACTGTTTCACTAACTGAGCCGTCACCCCCACTCGCTGATATGCGGTATTTGCATTAAGCCATGCGGTATGCACGTCGCGAACGATCCGGTCGCGCAGATCGCGGGATCGCTCCGAGACGGCATTCGCGCGATATTCCGCCTCCTTCGCCTGGGATGTATAGAGGAAACCATTGAAAATCGGAATGTTCATGTTCACGCCGATTGCGCCCCACCAGTTCGTGCTGTAGTACTGGTCTGTGCGAACCGGCGCGCTGCCCGCGGTTCCCGCCGCCGTGATCGAAGGCAGCATCTGCTCGCGCTCGGCGCGGGCATACTTCAAAGACGACTGCTGGTCAAAATTGAGCGATTGCAGATCGGGCCGCTGTTGGAGTGCTTGCCGAACCAGCGCATCGGGGCTGGCGGGCGGAGGTGTAAGGGGTGATGTCTCATCCACCAGTTCATAGCGCGTCTCGTGATCCAGGCCAAGCACCGCGTCCAGCGCCGCCATGCTTGCATCGGCGTTGTTCTGCGCGTCCAGTTGCAGCAATCGCGCCTGCGATAGATTGACATCCGCAAAACTCAGATCGAGAGTGGATCGCAGGTTGTTCTTAGTCATCTGGTTGATCTGCGTTTGCGTCGTCTGCCGGGTGGCCACGGTTTGCTTGGCGACCTGGAGGACGCCTTGCGCGGTCAGCGCATTATAGAAGGCGCTATCGGTAGCCAGGACGATGTCTTCCGTCGTGGCCAGGGCGTTGGCGTTGGCTGCCTCTTCCTCAAGCTTCTGCGCCAGCACCAGGTTATGGGTCCGGCCGAAGTCGGTGAGGAGCTGAGTGAAACCGCCGCCTGCTCCAGCATGCGTCAAGAGCCGGGACGAGGTGAGCGATCCGGCGGAGATGCGGCCGGCATCGTGCGCCTTTATCGCGGAGATCTGTCCATAGGCAGTGGGCAGATCGGCCGATCGGGCTTCGCGCACTACCTGGTGCTGCGCTAACGCGAGTAGCTTGCTTGCCGTGATGCGCGGATTATTCCGGATGGCGAGTTGTTCGGCCTGAGTGCGGGTAAGCCGCTGCGGCTGAGCCGCCGATCCCCCGGCCGGCTGCGGAGCAGCGGCTTGCGGGGAGAGATTCAAACCCGGAGCCGGGGCGCTGGGCAAATTCACCGTTGCCACCGCTGACTGCGCCGCAACAGGAAGCGGAGCGCAACAGAAAAACAGAACAACAAGCATACAGGTCTTTCTCATGCCTCTCCCTCCACGCCTGCCGCGAGTTGCCGCTCATCCCGCGCATGGATCACAAGATAGACCGCTGGGACCAGGAACATCGTGACCACCACCGAGACGCCCAGTCCGCCGATGACTGCTCGCGCCAGCGGAGCGTACTGCTCGCTTCCGGCCTCGATCCCCAAAGCCATCGGGATCATGCCTAGGATCGTAGCCACCGATGTCATCAGAATGGGCCGCAGACGCAACTTGCAGGCTTCGACCGTAGCATCAACCAACTGCATGCCCTGCCGGCGCATGATGCCCGCGAAGTCCACGATGAGAATGCTGTTGGAGACGACAATCCCCGTCATCATGATCGTGCCCATCAAAGACATGATGTTGAGCGTGCTGCCGGTAAAGAACAAGACCATGACAACGCCTGCGAGACCGGGAGGGACCGCCATCAGGATGATGAATGGATCGATGAAGGAGCTGAACTGCGCCATCAGAACCAGATAAACCAGCACGACGGCCAGCAGAAGTCCCAGCCCGAAGCTCAGGAAAGCCTGGTTCATGCTCACAACAGCGCCGCGCACCGTCAGGCGGGTATTTCTACCGGTTTTTGTGCCAGCAACCAGCTTGTCGATCTTTTTTCCGACCACGCCCAGCGCTTCGGTTTTTGTGGCGACATACACATCGATGACGCGGCGAATCTGATAATGATCTACTTCTGTTGGCGTGTTGATCTGGTGGATATCGGCGACCGATTGCAGCGGAGTGTAGCCAACGGCGTGATCTCCGCGCAGTGGGATATTCTCAAAATCCTCCATGCTCATGTTTTGAATCTGCCGATTGAAATACTGGACCGTCACCATATAGTTATTGCCAGTCTTGGGATCGATCCAATAACTGGGCGCAACCATGCCATCGGAGGTCAGGGCCGTGATGACGTTATCCACTACGCTCTGAGTGGTGAGGCCGACTTGGCTGGCTCGCTCACGATCTATGTTGAGAGCAAGGCCAGGATAGTTGAGATCCTGAGGGATATAGACATCGCTGACGTTCTGCAACTGCCGGATCCTTCCCGCCAGCTTTTGCGCCAGAGCGTAGGCGCTATTGAGATTGTTTGAGCTGACCTGAACATCGATCGGGGCGGGAAGGCCCTGGTTAATAACCGCATTGACCAGTCCGCCCCCTTGGAAGTAGGTGGTCAGCTCCGGCATCTCGCGCGCGAGCTTCGCCCGGACGCGATCCATATACTCGTAGCTTCCGACTTTGTGGCCTTCGTTCAAGCTGACCTGGACGAAGGCGGTATCCATCGTCGAGTTACTGGTATAGATAGACGAGAGATCGGGCGTGGTCCCGATGTTCGAGACAATCATGTTGAGATCGCGTTTGGGAATGACCTGCCGGATAATATTCTCAACACGCGCGATATATTGGTTGCCGACTTCAATTCGCGACCCGCTTGGCATTTTTATGTTGATTACGAATTGACCGGCATCGGTGCGCGGGAAGTATGCCCGCCCCACGAAGGGAAAGACCCCTATGGTCACCAGCACGATACAAGCAAGGATAACCGTTGCAGTGAAACCGGGACGCGCCATGCAACGCTTGGCGACATCGACATACCAGTCCAGCATGCGTTGAAAGTAGATGTTGAACTTTTCCACTATCCACTGAAACCACGACCTCTTCTTTTCCGTGATGGATTCGTGATGCCCTCCGAGAAAGGTGGCGCAGAACAGAGGGATGACGGTCATGGCAAAGGCATAGGAGACAAAGATGGAAATAACCACACCCAGCGCAAGCGGAATGAAGAGATATCTGCTCACGCCGGTAAGAGACGCCACGGGCAAGAATACGATCGACGTCGTAACCGTGGCTGCGAGGACGGCGAGAGAAACTTCCGTCCCTCCCTGTTCCGACGCTACCCGGATCGGTTCACCCATCTCCATGTAGCGGAAGATGTTTTCCAGAACCACCACGCCGTTGTCGATCAGCCGGGAGAACACCAAGGCAATACCGCCCAGCAACATGGTGTTGATGGAGCCTCCCATGAGATCGACAATGAGCATGCAAACCATCACCGACAACGGCACCAAAAGCATCAACGCGATGGTGGCGCGCGCGCTCCCCAAAAAGAGCAGAATCATCAGGCCAGTGAGTGCCAGGCCTATGATCAACTCATTGAGAAGTTCCTTCAGCGCCAGTTTTACGAACACCGACTGGTCGAAAACGACTGCGGTCTTTAGACTGGCCGGGATATCGACCAGATGTTTTATCGCCGCCTTGACTCCGTTTACGATGGTTATGGTGTTGCTCCCACCCCCCTGCTTCAGCACTGGGATATAGACCGAGCGCTGGCCGTCAATGCGTACGATATTGGTTTGCAGCGCCCCGGCGTCTTCCGCTCTGCCAACGTCCGCCACCAGGATGGAAGCGTTCCCTACCGTTTTGATGGGCAGCGAATTGATCTCCTTCACTACCGGGAACTGGGCGTTGGCGTAAATGTTGAAGTCTTTCGTGCCAATGCGGACGTCGCCCGCGGGCAGGATGAGATTGGAACTGTCCACCGCGTGGACAACGTCCATCAGCGACAGATTGTGCGCCTCCAGCTTCAAAGGATCGACATACACCTGAATCTGCCGGTAGGTTCCGCCAAAGGGTTGGGGAATGGACGCTCCTTTTACGTTAGCTATCTGGTTGCGCACTTCAAATTGCGCCAGATCCTTGAGCCGCGTCTCATTCAATCCCTGTCCCTTCAATGTCACCAGGCATACCGGCTGGTTTGACGCATCCATGCTGAGCACGACGGGGGGCAGCGTTCCCGGCGGCAAACGCCGCAGGTCGGCCATGGCCAGATTGGCGATATTGCTGAGCGCGGCGTTGGGGTCGGTTCCTGCCCGGAAATAGATTTTGATCAGGCTTACCCCGGTGAGCGATCGAGATTCAATGTGATCGATGTTGCTGCCGAGCGTAAAGAAGCGTTCGAAGGTATCGGTGATGTCCGCTTCGATCTGCTGTGGCGGCATTCCCGAATAAAAGGTGGCAACCACTACTACTGGTAAATCAATTGGAGGGAAAAGGTCCACCGGCATGCGGCCTATACTGACCGTTCCGAGCAGCAGGGACACCAGGCAAAGCATAATGATGAAAAAAGGATACTTCAGTGCAAACTTCGGCATTTACTGCGTTCCCCCCTGCTCGCCGCTCTGATCCTGGTGCAAATCGATCATCCCGCCGGTTTGGCGTGTCTGGTCGGTAGTGGGGGTCTGCTGTAGCACCGGACTAACTTGCTCGCCCTCGTGATAACCGTCCTGGCCGCTGAGAATCACTCGATCTCCGGCCGAAAGACCGCCTTGGATCTCCGCCAAGAGCGAACCTTGAAGGCCCACGCGGACCGGCCGGATGCGCACCCGGTTTTGGCTATCCAACAGGTAGACCACCTGCTGGCCGCCCTGCGTGACGATCGCTCCCACGGGAAGCGTCAACACGTTCTCCGCGTGCGCTAGTTGGAGCTGAGTATTGGCGTACATTCCGGGATCGATGGAGAGATTCTTGTTCTCGACATCCACCTCGGTTTCCATGGTTCGTGTTTCCAGATTCACATTGCGAGTAAAGCGGACCACCTTGCCGGTGAACGAGCGGCCGATGGCGCCCACCCAGATCTGCATCTCTTCGCCTGGATGCACATACTTGATGGCATCTTCCGGGACGGGCATACGCAACCGCAACAGGCCGCTCTCGGCAAGCTTGACAATAGGCAGGGACTGTACATCGGAGCTGGTGCCGGATTGAATCAGGGCGCCGGTATCGGCATAGCGCCAAACGATCACGCCGTCGAGCGGAGCGACGACCTTGGTGTAGTCCCGGAGAGCGCTGACCCGTTGGTAGTCGGCGCTCGACACATCGGCGCCATTCTTGGCGGCGCTGAGCGCCGCTTTGGCGGCATCCACACGGGCCTGCGCGGCAAGATCTTTCGCCTCCGCATCGTCCAATTCCTGTTGCGCGATCAATCCCGGCTGCGCCTTCCCCGCCTCTTGCATACGGACGCTATCCGCATGCAGGGCGGAGTATTCCGACTCCGCTCCGGCTAGCTGATGTTGAGCGCGAATAATCTCATCCTTGCTCCTGGCGACTTCGGCGACCGTGCCTTGTAACTGCGCCTGAAGTTCAGGAACCTCGAGAACCGCAAGGGTCTCCCCCTGATGGACTTTGTCGCCGATATCGACATAAATGGAGCGGATGAACCCGGAGACCTTGGGATGGATGTCGATTACCTGGTAGGCCTGGAACTGACCCGCCAAACTCAAAGTTCGTACGATGGATCCCCGCTTGACCGCGGCAACAGGAGCAGAGGGTGTTTCGGCGGCCATCGGCTCGGCAGCCTTACGAGGCCGTGACCAGGAGAGAATCCCGATAACCAGGACCACCCCGATTATCCCGGCAATTACCCAGGGAAATCGCTTTCGCATGTATATTTCACCTTATTCACAAAGGAGGTGCGCCAATCCGGTTTTTGAACCCGCGATAAATCCGCTGTCAAAGCGTGAAGACGGCTCTCGGAACATCCGAGCCTAAGCGTCACAATTCGCGAGTGCTCAACCTAGCGCGGCGGAGGCCGGAAAAAGAATGGGCATAGGCTGGCTTGCTGAATTCCCTGGCGTGGCTCGCCGGTGAAGCAAGCCGAAATCCGCCTCGACAGCAGGCCGGGGCCGCCGGTCAGCAAGAGAATCCAAGGAAAGATTAAGGCCAGAGAAAACATCCAGGGAGGAAGGGTTTCCTTCGTCCGACCGGCATCGCTGGCCAACACCGGGGCAGCGTGCCCTGCTCTCTCTTCATTAGAGAGAAGCTTAGCCTGCGGAATGTAGGAGACGGAGTCCGGAGCGTTGTATAAAGACAGCTTGTATTGCAAACCCCAGCCAAATACGGCAAAAACCAGGAACACGAACCCGAATGTGAGCCTTAATGTGTTTTGCCTGTTGAGCATAGGAAACATTTGAGCAGTTCTCAGATTATCTCTCTTTCCAGAAGAGGAGACAAGCAAAGCACCTTCCATGCTTAACTTTGTCCTCTCGATCTGCGGCTTTCCCAAAAGATAGACCACAAATCCTGGGTGCCCCAGGTCCCTATTCTGGGACCTGGGATTCGACAAATCTCGAAAAAGACCCAGGTTAGCTTTAGGTTAGCTTCGCGAACCTGGGGCGCCCGTCACCCGCTCGATTTGCCATCTCGACCGAAGTATTCATGGGCCTGCGGCTCACCCAAGGGGATGAAAACCGGCCATTCCCCCTTAAACCGGGTGAACGAGCTAAGCTGAACATCGTCAAGAGCTTCCTAAATGATTTTCGACCGAGGCGAAGCGCAGTGGAGACCTGCGGCTTCCCCTAGGGGGCAAAACAACCCTATCGGGCCCAGGCGAGACCATCGGAGCCCTTTCCGGCGTCGATCGGCGATTGAGTTTTCCATTCCGATAAATCTATGACCGCGACCTGGTGGGCTCCTCCACAAGCAACGTAGGCCACACGGCCATCGGGGCGGGGCAGCACCTCCGTCGGCCCATCAGGAACGTCGATCGTGCGCGCTACCTTCAATGTATGAAGATCGACCACCGCAACCTGGTTGGCTTTAGGCATGGTTACTAGAAGCCATCTGCCGTCTCTGGTAGAAGCTGTCCCGTAGCCAAGGCTGGGCAGCGGCACCCAAGCCTTCACCTTGTTTGTGGATGTATCGATGACCGCGAGCTGCGGCTTGGTCTGATCGGAAGTAAAGACCATGCTGTCATCTCTGGAAATGGAGATGCGTTGTGTACTCGCCGAGATAGGAATCACGGCGATGGTCTTACGCGCCATCATGTCCAGCACGGAGACGGTGCCCGGACCTACGTTGGCGGTGTAGCCGCGCTTTCCATCGTGCGAAAGAACGAGCATGTGCGACTCAGCCTGCGAAGTCGGGATGGAGCCAACAATCTTCAGCGTTTTCGGATCGATGATGGTGACTGATTTATCCAGCTCAGTTGTGACGTAAAGCCGTCCGGTGTTGGTGTCATAGACTGGAAGATGCGGTCGAACGGGATGGCCGAAGTCCACCGTATGGATTACCTTGTGCGTGGGGATGTCTACCACCAACATGGTGCTGCCGCTGGTTCCCGGCCTTCCTACCCCTGAGTTTCCATAGATAGGAAGATAGGCGAAGCGTCCGTCGGGAGATGCCGCCACTTCATGAGCATGGCCTGCGCTGTCACCGTCGAGCACAGTTGCCACCTGCTCGGAGGTAGAAGGATTGATAATGCTGAGATCGCGATCACCCTGGTTGGCAACCAACAGCAGCGGCGCGCCCACCTTCCCGGAGTGAACCGGCGCGCCTGCGCCAAACGCCGGACCCGCCAAAGCAGCAAGAGCTATTAGGGAGCAGAAAAGAGGACCGTTTTTCATAGGCGAAGAGCATACCACGCTGATTCAACCAGCTTCAAATGAAGGCCGGCGGCGGCAAACAAGCCGGCTGCGGTAGAGTATTCTTCGATTGACTTGTCTCTTCTAGTTCTCGAGGGTACGCATGCGAAAAATGGTTTTGAGCTCGCTGGTATGTTGCTGCTTCTCTCTTTGCGCCTTCACAGGTTGGAGCGAAGTCACTCTCCCAAAGCTGCTGAGCGATCATGCCGTGCTTCAGCGGGACCGGCCAATTCACATCTGGGGCTGGGCTTCTCCTCAAGAACAGGTAACTGTGACATTCAAGGAGCAGAAGCAATCCGCCACAGCCGATGCGCTTGGAATGTGGAGCCTTTTCCTGATGCCGGAACATGCGGGCGGTCCGTATTCAATGACCATCCGGGGAACCAACACCATCACCCTTTCCGATCTGCTGGTCGGCGATGTGTGGTTAGCCTCAGGTCAATCCAACATGGAAATCCCGCTCAACGGCTTTCCCGGATCCGCGGTCATAAAGAATGCGGCCCAGGAAATCGCTCAAGCCAACCTGCCCCAGGTCCGTTTGCTCCACGTGGAACTAAAAGCCTCGCCCTACCCGCTCCGCGATCAGGCTGCCTCGTGGACAGCGTGCACTCCGCAAACGGCAGCCTCCTTTTCCGCAGTCGCATACTTCTTCGGACGTGAGATTCAACAGCGTGAACACGTTCCCATTGGGCTAATCGATTCCACCTGGGGTGGCACTCCCGCAGAGGCGTGGATCAGTTTGGATGGCCTGGACTCCTCCAGCGCTTCTCTCATACCCATCTTGAACGCCCGCGCCCAAAGGATGACACGTGCCTCGGACCTTTCCGCGCTTCAGGCGCAATCGCGCGCAGATGCCGCGGCCAAATCAGCAACTCAGCACGCGTGGCATCCCGATCCCGCATCCTGGGAGCCCGCCTGGTTGTTCAATGGCATGATCGCGCCGGAAACCGGCTTCGGTATTAAAGGTGTCATCTGGTATCAAGGCGAGTCCAACACCGCCGCTGCTCTCGCGCCCATGTATTCCAAGCTCTTCCCCGCCCTTATTTCCGACTGGCGGGCGAAGTGGGGCCAGGGGAATTTCCCCTTCCTCTTCGTACAGATTTCCAGCTACAAATCCAATCCCGCCGATCTCTGGGGCGTCGTCCGCGACGCGCAACGGCGCACGCTCGAGCTGACCGGCACAGGCATGGCAGTCTCGCTGGACGTGGGAGACCCGAACAACATCCATCCTCCGGACAAGCAATCCGTAAGCCACCGCCTTGCCCTTGCGGCCCGCGCACTTGCCTATGGCGAATCGATCGAGTACTCCGGCCCGCTCTTTCGTCAGGCGACATCGGAAGGCGCCGGCCTCCGTGTCTGGTTCAATCACTCCGCTGGGCTTAGCGCCAAAGGCGCAACTCTCGAGGGATTCGAGGTAGCCGGCCAGGACCACCATTTCGAACCGGCCCAGGCGCGCATTGACGGCGCGACTGTGGTTGTAAACGCGGCAGAAATCAAAACTCCGGTCTATGTACGCTACGCCTGGGCCAATGCATCGACAGCTAACCTGTATAACAGCGCAGGGCTTCCCGCCTCCACCTTCACATCGGAAGAGACACCCGTCGAACCCTGCCCCCAAAGCTGCAACCGGTGAATTGAGACTGAAAATCGGCTTGAGCGAATTAGGCGAATTAAGCGAATTAGGCGAATTAAGCGAATTAGGCGAATTAGGCGAATTAAGCGAATTAAGCGAATTAAGCGGATTAAGCGGATACAAACCGCGGAAAAAGTGTGGCTTTGTGTGGAAGCCCCCGCATTTATGCGGGGTAGGAGCGCTTCAGCGCTCCGGGAAGTTCGACTCCGATCATGATGCGCTTTAGCGCTGGAATCGCGAAATCCAGGGCTAAAGCCCATTTCAGAGGGTCGGGCGCTTGTTCCGCTGGACTGAAGTCCAGCTCCCTCCTGCTAAAGCAGGGGGCTTCCACCAAAGGCCGTGCCGTGATAAAACCGTAGTTTTTCCGCAGCCTGTTTAGCCGCTGAGGGACTCTGTTTAGACTTACCAAAACTCCGACAATATTCTAGAAATGGTACAAGACGATCCCGTAACCTACGCCGGCCTCATCCTTAGTGCTCGCCACCTGAAAAGCCATGAACTTTCCATCCGTGGAGACGACCGGATTGGAAGCCTTCCAGCCCTCGTAGTCGTTGAAATGGGTTAGGCGCACGAAATCCTTTCCGGTTCCGTCGAGCCGCAGCTTCCAGATGTCTATGTTATGCGATCCGTGCTGGCCGCCTAACTTATCCACTTGACGGTCGCCTTCGACGCAGGTGTACTTGCCATCGGGGAAAATCCCCTCGCACTCGTTATAAGTGCCAGGAGCCTTCGAGAAATCAATGACCTTCCCGGTCTTCAGATCGATGCCCATGACTGAAGCCAAACCTTTTGGCCGATAACATGTAAAGGTCATTTTGGTATCGTTGTCGTAGAAGTCCTGCGCCTCCAAAACGCAATTCGTATCGTGGCTCTCGTAGACGATCTTCTTGTTGACGAGCCTTGGCGTGCCGCCGGAGAGATCCAGGTCTGCGACCTCCAATCGGGAAAATCCCTTAGGCATCTCCGGGAACTGCGCCGGCGTCTCTGAAAACGAGATCTTCAGGCTCCTCTTGGAAAGAGCCGCACCCTCGCTCATTTTGTTCCCCAGCGAGATCGGTTTTGAACCGGGCTTTTTGCTGAGATACCACAGCTCATTATCCCTGGTACGGCTGGTATGGATGTCGGTGAACTTCGCCGGGCCTATCAGCAGGTAATCGCCATTCGAGAAATGCATGACGCGAAGAAATGCGGCGCCGGGAACATTGCATGTTAGGCAGCGGATGATGCGGGTCTTCAGATCGATGACGAATGCGTCGCCAAAGCTCTTATCCATGAAGGCGATCCGCTTGTTATCCGGAGAGATGTCGGCGCGCTCCCCGAAATGAGTGAGCAATTCAACATTCCGGGGCAGCGCATCCAACGGGCTGCCCTGCTTGCGTTGGGCATACAAAGGCAGGGTAAGTAAGGTAAGTATGAGGAAGAGTTTCATAACACAGGATTCGCTCCTTGTTCGAGAACCGAAGCTCTTGGACAACGCTGGCCTTCGGTGCATCCGAAAGCCATGCCGGCCTGCTAAAGATCTCTTTTTGAGACAGCGTAATAAGGTTGATTGGAAAGAGTCGAATTGAAAGCCGGATATAGCCAAGCCGAATCCGTTCCCCGTTGCAGCTCGAAATAGTACTGCAGCGGATAATCGGATTTCGTGTAATCCCCCGGAATGGCGGCAGCGTATTCGTCGTGACTACGTTGCATTTCCACTGACAGCCAGCGTTCCGCTTGGTCGACGTGCCGGTAATAAAGACGAACTGAGGTCGTAACTACTCCCGGGATAACCAAGGACAGTGAAAGCGGCTGCCCTGGGTGAAAACTTGAGGGTGGCCTATGGGTACACTGCGCGGAGGGACGGTCCGGTCTGCCGGTTGCGGCTCGGATAGCCTGCTCGCAACTTTGCGCCGATCCGGTCGACGACGGTGGAACCTCTAGCTTGGCCTGCATGGCCGCAAGATCTTTATCGATGGCCGGGAGGCGGTCGCTCCAATTCCCTCGGCGCATGGCAATATCGCCGTAGCTGATATCTGAACGATAGACGCCATTGGCGCGTAGCGCCATGGTCGCCCAGGCCTCGCGCGCTCTCTTGTATTGGCCAAGCGCGAGTTTTCCGGCCCCCGCGTTCCCGGTTTGTTGGTAAACCTTGAACAAGACCCCGCTCCGCAGCTTTGCCGCAAAGAAGCGGCCCAAACCGTTTTGGATAAGAACGTCTTCCTCCATTCGCCGAAACTCCGGCGAGGTGGGTGATGTTGCCTTGATCCGCGCGCTGGTCAATGCTTGTGCCGATGCTGCTGAGTAATCTTCCAACCATTGGGCAACTTCTACAGGCGAATACTTGGGATTCGCCCGGCCGGCGAGCAGGTCTGCGGCATGCTCGGAAATTGTAGAAAAAAGCTGGGGATCCAGAGGGCTCACCGTTGCGAAACACTTTGGAGCAGGTGTATCGGTGTACGGCGAAGGCTCGCCGCCAAGCACGATCGGCATGTTGTCGTATATCTCGGGCCAAAACGAGTGATTCGCCGCCGAAGGAAGGTGGGCCGAGGCCACCAGTGGAAGAAGACGGCTGGAATTTGCGACTGCGGCTTCGACCGGCTCTGCTCCTGGCCCGAAATTGCTTCTCAAGTATCTGCGCCAGGTCTCCGGATTGGCATCCGGATCGTAAAGACGCCGCCCCCAAACACGGTAGTAGTATTCAAACTTATTCCAATCGGCTTGCGGATTGAGGGATTCGTCCGCATAGGCGCAGCGGCCTCCCGGCACTCCCGAACCTTCGCGTCCTTTGAAGGTTAACGGTTCGCAGATATCCAGGCCGACGGCGCCGCAGAAGTGAGAGGTACGTCCGTAGGCCGCGGCCATTTCCGGATCGCCAGAGAGCAGATGCCGTTGCGTTCCCGGCCACAGGCGGAAAAGCACCTTACAAGGACTTCCCTCTTTCAGATAATCGGCGTATCCATAACGTGTGAATCGGCGCGCTCCGCTGCTGATGCTCATAGGGCCTGTGGCTGTTTGGTCCGCCCGCGGTATCTCCAGTTCGCGTATGTCCGCCTGGTTATAGCCGAGGCTCTGGTGCTCGGCGGAATATTTGGCTCCTAGCTTGACCGGCATGCCGGTGGCCACCGCGATATCAATCATCGTCTGGGTGACCCCCTTGGCATGCATGTCGATCTCAATTGTCCGGCCGCTGCCGGAGATCGCCTCGAACAGGGTCTTCCAGAATGGATAGCTTCCTTCAGGGATTCCGCTCTCCCCATGCACGCGCAGCGTGAGCCCTTGAATCTCAGGACAATCCTTCAGAATGATTGCCAGAGCATCGCGGCAATAGGCCGCATGGGTCTGGGGTGTGAGGCCTTCGATACTGTGATAGGCGTTGGGACTAGCGGTCCACTGATAGGCGTGCGTCCAAATGCCAAGTTGAAACTGGAGTCCGCGTGCGCCAGTCTCAGCCGCGATAAAACGCAGCATGGCGAAATTCTTTTCCCGTTCTTCAGCGCTCAGAGGAACAGAGGCGGCGAGCCTTTTCCCCTCAGCGGTAGCGAGCTGAACCACTTTAACGTCGCTAAAAGCAGGTACTTCGACTAAGTAAGGATAAGGCAGGTGAAAATAGTCTCCCGTAACCCCTCTAGGGAAATCGTATCCGAGCCCAAATCCGAGATTGAAACGGTTGAACCGGCTTGTAGCGAGCACATCCAGATACCCTCGCCAGAAATCCTTGTCGTAATACCAGGACTTGTCTTCAACCTCGCTGCAGAAATAACGTCCGACGCTTCGGATCTCGTTCGCGGGCTCTTCCGCGACTATTTCACTTAAGTGCAATCCGGCTGAAGGATCGGAATTGAATTGCACCCGCTCCGCCAACTCCAGTAATCCATAGATGAAACCTCTCTGGCCGGCGGCGGAAACCCAGATCGACGGCGTCTTCGCCGTATCGCCGGGAGTTAAACGGATACTGTCCGGGTTGGTCGATGACGCGCCCGCTCGCGGAAAACCCTTGGCCGCGCTCGAGCCGGCGCCGGCAACCAGAATGTGAAAGTTGGAGCCATTAGCCTGCTCCGGAGACTGAACGATCTCGCAGATCACACCCTTTGCGATGAGTGCTCTCCGGAGCTGACCCGCGGCCCACTTCACCGGATCACTGGATGCGATCGGATCGTTAGCGTCGACGATGACAGAAATCCGGCGGCTTGGACCGGCTAGAGCTCGTTGCGTGAGACTAAAGGCCGTCGTGGCGCCGGCCAGCTTCAGGAAGTCTCGGCGCTGAATTGGTACAAATGGATCGGGTGCCATAAGCTCAAGGTCCTTAATATTTGCGGGTAGAAACGAACTTCAAAATGTGCGAAAGCGCAGACCCGGGCGTGAGGTGGCTCGTCTTCACACCTGGGGTCTGCATAACAAAGTACACTATCCTAGAAGACCAGTTTTATGGCTCCCTGCAAGATGCGCTGATCGCCTGCCGTTGTAATTCGGCCGAAGTTGCTCGATGAGAGAGTTGCATTCTGGCCGAGGGAAACTCCCGTCGAAGGAGTTGACCCCCCGAAGTTCGGATGGTTGGTCACGTTGAAGCCCTCTACACGCGCTTGGACGGCGTAGCGCTCAGTCACCTGAAATGTACGGCTGACCGCCGCATCTATGTCGAAGTAACCTGGAGTCCGCATGCTGTAGTGACCCGCGTTTCCAAATGTCCCTATCGCATTCTGGGTATAAAACGCCGGATTGACCCACTGATAATGTTGGGAGGTGTGACCCGTGTGGATATATTGGGACTGGCCGGGCACGACGTTGGGCCGGTCCAGACCCACACCAGTACGCGAGTTGTCCAGTCCCGATACAGGGTTAACCGGAAATCCAGTTTCATAGCGCATGAGGGGCGCGATCTGCCAGTCTTTGAGCAGGTATGACATCAAACCACTCCGCCCGAGGTGGCTGAAGTAAACCACGCTGGCGTTGAAAATGTTTGGGACATCGTATGAGCAAGGACCGTAGTCTCCGCGCGGGTTGGCAGGATTTTGGATTGTGGCGCCGCCCAAAGAAGTCACCGGGACGATACCCATACATTTCGACCAGGTGTAGTTGACGAGGATCGTGTAATTGTTCGCTAGGCGGTGTTCGACCGATGCCAGCATGCCTTCATAATTGGCGCTGATGCCATTGTCTGCCAGGTCGATAGTCGAATAGTACTTGCCGCCGGCGGGGTTAAACTGATTCAAAAAGCGCCTCGCTTGAGTGTTGCCGGTGGTCGAACACGGTGCATTTCCACAGGTGCCGGGAATGTAGACGGCCGGATTGAACTCATTCCCCACCATCAAGTGAGAGGTCTCATTGCCCAGGTAGGTGAGAGAAAAGATCCAGTCATTGGCGAATTCGTGCTGCATGCCGAGATTCCAGGTCTCGGTGGTCGGGGGTAGGAATTGCGACGGTATAAATGTATCTGCGGCTGAAAGAGGAAAGATATAACTGTGAGGCGGAAAGAGCGGCAGCGGAAAGGGATTGCCACCTGGGACAGTGCCCCAGGGATTTACGAAGTGGTAGGGGCCGCTGGTGTTGCTGACCGTTACGCCCCATGGAGGATTTTGGCCTGTAACACGATAGGTCAGAAACGTACCCAGGGAGTCGAATAGAATTCCTCCGCCGACGCGAAAAGTAGTCTTCCCTTGTCCGTCCGGATTGTAGACCAGGCCGACGCGAGGAGAAAAGTTCCACCAATGGTCGCTGGTAAAAGACTTGTTGACGCCAGGATCGCCGTAGAAGAACTGGCCTGGAGGTCCATTCGTAAACACCGAGCTGACCTGGTTTGCCTTGAAAGCCTCTAGGGAAAAGACACTGCCGCGATTAAAGTAGTCGTGCGGAGGCAGCGTAGGCTCCCACCGCAGCCCGACGTTGGCCACCAGCTTGGGCGTCAAACGTATTGTGTCTTGCCCGTAGAGCGCAACAAGAGTTTGACGATAGGAATAGTCCTGTTGAAGCGTCTGCGTGAAGTTATTCATCGTACCCGTAAGAAAATCGAGCAACGGGTCATGGCTGTACTGGCCATTGAAACTAAAGGTTCCGGAATCGTTGTATTCGTCATTCTGATTATTCTGGGTGCGAATGAGGTCTACGCCGAAAGCTATCTGATTCTTGCCCCGCACGATATCAACGTCGTCGGCTTCCTGGAAGGAGTTGACCCCCCATTTCGCAAAACCGCTGCCACCCGTACTAAAGCTGCTGGTGACCGCGAGCTGCAGGTTATCCTGGGCAAGTGGAGGTGTATATATATTCATAACGCCCAATTTGGCGGGATCGATTCCGTTCGAATTTGGGAAACGGGCGACATACTTGCGGCCGAATGTGAAATGAAAGGAATTCAGCGTGGACGCGCTGAACGTATATGTATCGCCAAGCACGAAGGTTTGCGCCCTTTGGTTGAGTCCCAACGTTGTGGTGTACAGGTAGTTGGTCGTACTAAAAGGAGCAGGCTGATTGAAATTGTCTTGTAAGTAGCGTCCGTAAATCGCATGCTTGGGACTAATGGTCCAATCTTCACGCGTTACGTATTGACGGGCGTTGTAGATCACAGGCACGCCATAAGAAATCTTGCCGCAACTGTTCGCGGATGCTACCGGAATGTACTTGGTGAATGCGACTGCCGCGGGATCGAAGCGGCTGGGACTGATGTAATCATTAGGCAAAGGGTTTCCCGTAACTGGATCAACTATGCTGCGGGCGACGCCGTTGGTCTGGCAATGTGCGTCCTCGAGTGCACTGAAGTCGCCGTTAAGTGCAGCCGTCGTAGGGATGAAGGCGCTGCTTCCGGATGGGTTTTGACGGACGATGGTTTCCTGTATACCGCCGAAGAAAAATAGCTTGTCACGTATGATCCGGCCCCCGAATATCCCGCCGAATTGGTTCCTCTTGAGGCTGTCCTGGGCGGTTGCGAAATAGTTGATCGCGTTTACATCGCCATTGCGGACAAACTCAAAAAGATCACCGTGCCATTGATTTGATCCAGACTTGGTTACTGCGTTCACTACACCGCCCGGATGCAGTCCGTTCCGTGCCGGCAGAACGCTGGTCTCTACGCTGAACTCGGCCAGAGCATCGGGAAAAGGAAACGGCATATTCACGTTGGTAAAACTATCGTTGTTATCGCCGCCGTCCAAAAGGTAATTCGTGGTATCACCGGCGCTGCCCGCGATAGCGATGGATTGAGAGGTGTAAAAGCTCTTGTTACCGGTATTCGTGCCATCGGAGTGATTGACCGCCGCGCCCGAGATGGTGATCAACTGTGTAGGGTCGCGGCCATTGAGCGGAAGGTCCACAATGCGGCGTTGATCGATGACCTGGGAAATAGTGTTCTGCTGCGTCTGCACCATGGATGCGTTCCCTTGCACTTCGACCTTTTGTGTCACCTGACCGACCGTCAGCGTCACATTGATCTGAGCGGCCTGGTTCACCTGCAAAGTAATGCCCCTCTGCACATAGGACTGAAATCCGGGCGCGCTGGCCTCCAAGGTATAGGCGCCAATCGGCAGGCTAGGAAGGGTATAGATGCCTTCGCCATTGCTTACGACGTTGTGGACCGAGCCAGTATCCACCGCGGTCAATTTGATTTGGGCGCCGCTTACCACCGCTCCGGACGGGTCGGTAACGCGGCCGGTCACCGAAGCGATCGAAACCGCCTGCGCATACAGTGCCGGAGTGTTGCCCAGCACGAGAGCCGTCAGCAGCAGGCAGTTGACGGCAGCTAGTCTTCTTGGCATTGACATAAACAAAACCTCCTCGAAATTTCACTCGTAATAGGCTGCGCGCCCAGAAAGGAGCTGTCGCCACTCACTGAAGTTCCTGGAGCGCAGGAAAAACGTTTACTCGCGCCTTGCACCCTAATCGTTCGAAAGTTCCTGCCAAACCCAAAATTTGCAGCGCCTCCGTTGTTATCTCAAACGAGAGACGCAGGTTCATATTCCGGTATTTTCAGCACGCAAATCCCATATTGCAGTAATCGGTTTTAAACTATAGATGAGCAGGTGCGCTTTACGCAATCGAAAAAGCAAGGTGCGAATGCAGACTCTCAATCCGCATCGGCTTCGGCACCTGCGTCCAGGCCGGGAATTGAAATGCTCTAGATCGGCCGCCGCAGCGCGATTTGCATCGCTTCGGCCAGGTGGATTGCCGGGCGGCCGGTAGCCTGGAATATCTGCTCGCGGCAACTGAACCCGTCGGAGACAATCAACGTGTCCGGCGCCGCCTGCCGCACAGCCGGCAACAGCACCCGCTCTCCCACGGCCTGGGAGACGGCGAATTTATCTTTCTCAAAACCGAATGGCCCAGCCATTCCACAGCACCCGGAGTCGAGCGATTCCAAGCCGGCGCCCATTTTGCGTAGGATCGACTCTTCGTGGTTCATTTTCATCAATGCCTTGTGATGGCAGTGACCATGGAGAAGCACCCTTTGGGAAAGCTGCGGCGGCTGGAACGCGGGGGCGCGCAGCTCGAGAAATTCGCTGAGGAGAAACGTTTGCTGCCGCAAACGGTCCGCGCGCGGATCGCCCGGGAACAGGTTGCCTAGTTCATCGCGAAATACAGAAGCACAGCTTGGCTCCAGCACCAGAATCGGCAGTCCCGCGTCAATCTGCCGCCCAAGCACCTGCAAGATGCGCCGCAGATATTCCTTGGCTCGATCGAGCATGCCGAAGTCGTATAACGGCCGCCCGCAGCATAGGTGACGTTGCGGCACTTTTACACTGAAGCCGGCCCGCTGAAGCACCTCGAGCGCTGCCCGGCTTGTTTCAGGACGGTAATAATTGTTGAACGTATCAGCCCACAGAATCACTTGAGGTCCGTCACCCGCGGTAACCGGCTCGCTCTCTCCGCCGCAGGCAGGCACCTGGTTTTTTCGCGCCCATTGTTGGAAACTGACCTCGGCAAACCGCGGCATTTGCCTCTGTGGCGCAAGCGCCAGTGCTTTCCGCAGGAGGTGATTCGATCCAGGCGCGTTGCTGAGAAAGTTTGCCAGTCCCGGCGCCACGGAGGCAACCCGGGCCCACCGATCGATCATGCCGAAAGCATAAGCATGTAGCGGCCGCAGCCTGCCTTGGTAATAGTGCGAGAGGAACTCCGCCTTGTAGGTGGCAATATCAACGTTCGCCGGACACTCCGATTTGCATGCCTTGCACGCAAGACAAAGGTCGAGCGCTTTCTTTACCTCTTCGTTCTTCCATCCTCCGCCTACCACCTCGCCCTGAAGCATTTCAAAAAGCATATGCGCCCGGCCGCGCGTACTATGCTCTTCTTCCAGGGTCACCATGTAACTAGGGCACATCGAGCCGCTATCAAGCTTTCGGCAGGCTCCGATGCCGATACATCGCGCTGCCGCTTTCGCGAATGAGCCGTCGTCGTCGATAAATTTGAAATGGGTTTCCGGTTGAAGCGGCTTGTAGTCCGTTCCCAGCCGCAGATTCTCAGTAGGCAGGTAGGCATCCACGACCTTATGAGGATTCAGGTTGTTTCCTGGATCCCAAACAGTCTTGAATTCGCGGAATGCATTCATCAACTCCGGTCCAAACATTCTGGGCAGCAGAGCGCCGCGAGACTGCCCATCCCCATGTTCTCCGGAAAGCGAACCTCCATAGCTGACCACCAAGTCGGCCGCCCGCTCGATAAAGTCGCCATACTTGCGAATGCCGGCTTCGCTTTCAAAGTCGAAGGTGAGGCGCATGTGGATGCACCCATGGCCGAAGTGCCCATAGAATGCGCCTTCGTACCCATATTCGTTCATCAGCTTGCGAATATCGCGCAAATAGCCACCCAGTTTTTCCGGCGCCACAGCCGAATCGTCCCATCCTTCCCACTGAGGCGCGGCTCCGGGCGCAAAAGCCGCCGCGCGCGGGCCGGACTCCCGCAGGCGCCACACATCCCGCGCCTCGGCCGGCGTGTAAAGCCGCATATTCGGCGGATCGGGGATGCGCTTGAGATTTGCTATAAGTTCAAGCGCCAGACTGCGCGCGAGGCTCGCATCATCGGAGCCGAATTCAACCAGCACCACTCCACGCCCTTCGGGAAGCAGGTCGAGCTTGGCGGCTCCCTTCCTCCGCAGGCCATCCACAATGCTTCCTTCAAAGCCCTCGAAACCGATTGGCTGAAAGCTAAGGATCTCGGGAACGTGATCCGCGGCCAGAAAAGCGTCCTTGTAACCCAGGCCGACCAGTGCCCGGTGTTGAGGACTATGAATCAGCTTTACCTTGGCCTCCAGCACCATCGCGCAGGTGCCTTCAGTCCCTACCAGCGCGCGTGCGACGTTGAACCCTCGCTCCGGCAACAATTCGTCCAGGTTGTACCCTGAGACTCTGCGAGGTATCTTTGGAAATCGTTTCCGAATCAAATCGCCGTATTCATCGCTAATGGCCCGCAGCTTGGTATAGATATCGCCGCGGCGTCCTCCCCGCTGAACAATAAGATCGAGTTCCCTATCCTTGGTCGGACCGACGGTCATCCGCGTACCGTCGTAGAGCAGAATTTCTAATTCTTCGACATTGTCTGCCGTCTTGCCGCCCAGCAAGGAATGAGTGCCACAGGAATTGTTGCCGATCATCCCGCCAATGGTGCAGCGATTGTGTGTCGAGGGATCGGGCGCGAAGGTTAGCTGGTGGATCTCGGCCTGGTTGCGCAGAGTGTCCAGGACAACGCCTGGCTGCACTTTAGCGAATCCCTGGCGGGGATTTAGCTCCAGGATCCGGTTCATGTACTTGGTAAAATCCAGCACCACGGCCACGTTGCAGCACTGTCCCGCCAAACTCGTGCCTGCTCCGCGCGCCAGAACAGGAGCGCCATATTTTCTGCATGCCGCAATCGCCGCGGCTACGTCATCTGCATCGCGCGGAACCACCAACCCGATTGGAATCTGGCGGTAGTTGGAACCGTCCGTCGCGTACATCGCACGGCTTCCGCCGTCAAACCGTACTTCGCCTCTCACTTCCTTCTTCAACTCTCGTCCCAGCTCGGCTGCCTGTGCAAACGAATCGACAGGTTTCGCGTGAGAGCTCAACGGAAGCGGCGCGAGTGTCTGCATTCCTGCTAGATACCTTCCCTTAGCGTGGAAGCAAGGTATTGGAGGGCTGCGGTAATCCCTCCCTCCTTGTGTGGCGTGCCGGCCAGACTGAGCCCCATTTCCACTCCGCTCAGAGTACCCGCCAGCATGAGATCGTTGAAGCTGCCCAGATGCCCTATGCGAAACACCTGGCCCGCGAGTTTCGAAAGGCCGGCGCCGAGAGACATGTCAAAGTTGTCCAGGATGATGCTTCGCAGCCGGTCCGCATCATGTCCTTGGGGCATGAACACCGCGGTCAGAGCGCTTGAGTATTCCTTAGGATCCTCGCAGACAATTTCCAGGCCCCACGTCCGTACCGCGGTTCGAGCAGCTTCGCCGTGACGGCAATGGCGGCGAAACACGTTGGCCAGGCCTTCCTCCTGCAGCATCAGGAGTGCTTCGCGCAAACCATAGAGGAGAGTCGTCGCCGGCGTATAGGGAAAAAAGCCGGCTCGATTGGGACCTAGCATCTCTTGCCAGTCCCAATACGATCGCGGCAGCTTCGCGGTCTTGTTTGCAGCCAGAGCCTTCTCGGAAACCGCTTGGAAGCTTAGGCCTGGAGGAAGCATCAGGCCCTTCTGCGAGCCGGAAACCGCGACGTCCACTTGCCATTCATCGTGGCGATAGTCCATGGCACCCAATGATGAAACCGTATCCACCATCAGCAGAGCCGGATGCCGCGCCTGATCGATCGCGTGGCGAATCTCGGGGATGGAGCTGACCACTCCCGTCGAAGTCTCGTTGTGGACCACCATAACCGCCTTGAAGCCGTGGCGCTCGTCGGCGCCCAGCCGCCCCGCTACTTCCGCGACGGAAACCCCGCTGCGCCAATTGCCCGGAACATACTCGACTTGAAGGCTGAACCTCTCCGCAACCTGACGCCAAAGGTTTGAGAAATGTCCCGTCTCGAACATCAGAACGCGATCGCCGGGAGAAAGAGTATTGACGATGGCCGCTTCCCATGCCCCGGTGCCGGAAGAAGGAAAAATAAACACCGGACCGGCCGTTTGGAAGATTGCCCGCAGGTTCTCCAAGACCTCTGAACCTAGTTTGGCAAATTCCTGGCCGCGATGATCGAGCACGGCACGATGCATAGCCCGAAGCACGCGCTCCGGAACGTTGGTGGGCCCGGGAATCTGTAGAAAGTGTCGACCGGTATGTATCATCTACTCCTTTTCACAAGAGCGAAACATGCTGTCAAAATGATAAGCCATAAGCCCTTACGAATTTGTCATCTCGAATGGAGTGTTCATGGGCCTGCGGCCCACCCAAGAGGATGAAAATCGGGTTGAGGAAGGCTTGGTTGGCAATTACACCTAACTTTGTCATCTCGATCCGAGCGCAGCGGAGTGGAGAGATCTGCGGTTTCCCACATCTGGCGCAAAGAGCGCGCCAGATATGAGGCACCCTCGATGGGTGGCCACTTTGGATCCATACTTCAGCAGATTTGGGATGCCCCATCCTTGCGTAACCGGGGTGGGAGACCACAGAGCAGGCCTCCGAAGCGAAGTGGAGTGGAGAGATGACAAATCAGGTCCACCAGCCAAGCTGAACGCAGCAAAGAGCACTTTTCATTTGCTCGCCGCCTTCTCCGGGTGGAAGAGCGCAAAGGCGAATATGTCGGAGCCGGAGGCAATGCCGATATATTGCCTTCCGTTTACGGAATAGGTGATCGGCTGCGCGTTGATTCTCTGGCCGGTATTGAAATGCCAGACAGGCTGGCCGGTCTGGGCATTCAGTGCGACAAATTCCCCGTTCAGTTCGCCTGAAAAAATCACCCCGCCCGCGGTGGAGAGCAGACCACCGCCCAGTCCGGCCGAGCCAACACGCTCCTGCTCCCATACTTGTTTGCCGCTGGTGAGTTCCAGGGCGCGCACATATACCTTCCAGGTATTGTCGCGCAGAAGAACATCCCCTCCCGCGCGATACTGATACCCGCCGGGGCGGAATTTCTCTGTGTTCTTGGTCGCCATGCCGCAGCCTTCCAGTGCGACAAAATAGAAGAGCTTGGTCTGCGGATCGTATGTGGGGGACATCCAGTTCGTAGCGCCAATCGACGACGGACAAACCTTCGTACCGGTCAAAGTGGGTTCGATTCCCGGCACGCGGATCGGACGGCCTTGAGGCGTCAGCCCGGTGGCCCAGTTCAGTTGATGCACCAGCGGGCTGCCATGCAGAAATTCTCCGGTCACCCGGTCTAAGACGTAATAGAAACCGTTGCGGTCCGCCTGGACCATGAGCTTGCGCATTTTGCCTTGATACGGGGCGTCGACCAGAATAGGGATCTCGGTTCCGTCCCAATCCATGGTGTCGTGCGGCGTAAACTGGAAATACCATTTCATCTTCCCTGTATCCGGATCGAGAGCGACGACGGAATCGGTGTACAGGTTATCGCCTGACCGCCCATCGCCATTAAAATCCGGAGACGGGTTCCCGAGAGTCCAATAGAGAAGATTCAACTGCGCATCGTAGTCGCCGGTAAGCCAGGTGGCTCCGCCGGCATGCTGCCACGAATCATCGGCCCATGTCTCTGCGCCTGGCTCCCCCGCTTTCGGTATCGAATCAAAGCGCCAAATACGCTGTCCGGTGATTGCGTCGAAGGCGACTAGAAAGCCGTTCTGCCCGCGATCGCCGTACACCACGCCCACGATCACCTTTCTCTTGACTACAAGCGGGGCCGCAGAGGAGTGGTATCCGGTGCTCGACTCCGCGAAGTTGCTTTGCCAGAGGACGTTCCCGTTGGCGGCATTCAGCGCGATCAGGATACAATCCGTGGTTGCGAAATACACCTTGTCTCCGAAGACGGCGGCGCCCCGGTTGGGGCCTTCACGATTGGGCGGCCTGGTCAGAATATGGTGATACTGCCAGATCAATCGTCCGCTGCGGCCGTCGAGCGCGTAAATCTCATTCGGCTGCGTAACGTACATCACGCCATCGACAACAACTGGCACGCTCTCCAGGTCGCCTCCGCCGGGGACGTGGTACACCCACTGGTTCACCAGCGAGCCTACGTTTGCGAGCTTGATCTGATCGAGCTCGCTGTAGCGTCGGCTATCGTAACTGCCGTTGTAGTGGAGCCAATCGCCCGCCGGAGGTTGCTCCAACTGCTTCTCCGTCACCTGGGCCGGGAGAGACGCCGCAAAACCCAATACAAGGACCAGCGCTGCTATCTTCATCGTCCTATCTCGCCCTCTCCCTGTTGTTCCACATGCCGCTCGGTATTGACCTAGCGGGCGAGCATGGCGGCCAGATCCTGATACTCGACCGAGGTCAGAACTCTATCGTGGTTGTGCTGGACGCTGCAAATTTATAATTTCCGGAAGAATCTCTTAGTATTGCAGGGCCCCTCGGTCTGGAATGCGAACGCGATAAACCGAGGTTCGCGCGGTTACATAGAGCGTGCGCAGATCGGGGCCGCCGAAGGAACAATTTGCCGGAGTTTCAGGAAACTCTATCATCTTCACGAATTTTCCGGCGGCGGTGTAAATCGCAATGCCCCGGCACGCAATATAAAGGTTGCCGTTGGCCGCGACACGCAATCCATCCGGCCCGCCGTCGATTCCAGAAATAAAGACTCGGCCCCGCGACGCATTTCCTTGCGCATCGAGATCGTAAGCCATGATCTTCTTTTCTGTTGTGTCCGCGACATAGAGCGTCCGTCCGTCTGGCGTTAGGGCGACGCCGTTCGGCCGCGTCATCTTTGCGATCAGAGAAATCTTGCCTGCAGGCGTGACATGATAGACCCCGTTGAATCCAAGTTCACGAGGATCGAGAACCGCTTGCGAATCGGGATCCGAAAAATAGACCTGCCCATCCCTGCGGACGACGACATCATTGGGTGAGTTGAGGCGCTTACCCTGATACTCCGATGCGATCACGGTCAGCCGTCCATCCTTTTCCATCCGGACAACCCTGTGTCCATCGCGCTCACAGCTATACAACCGTCCCTGCACATCCATGGAGTTGCCATTGGCTGAATGCGTGTAATCGCGATAGACCTCCGCATGATTCGCGGTGGACATTTTCATGATTCGCGAGTTATAGATATCGCTGAACAGAAGATATCCTTGCTTCACCCATACCGGCCCTTCGACAAAGGCGAAGTTGCCGCCGAACTTCTCGACTCCAGAGCCTGAGGTGGGCGCAGGCGGCGGAGGTCCCTCCACTTGCAGTTCGATCCGCCACCTCCAGACATTTCCCGCGGCCAAACTTACCAGGCCCTTATGCAGGTTCAACGAATTCTGAATGCCAAACCATGGCTCGGGGCTGAAATAACCGGCTTTCGGACCACCGTAAATGTTGAACCGTATCAGCGGTTCAGGCAAAGTTGAGCTGGCCTGTTGGGTAATGCGAAGAGTCATGCCCTGAGGATCCGTCAGCCGGGCAAAAGGCTGGCTACGATATCCCGCAAGCGGTATGGCCACGTGAGCGTCGAAATCGCCTAGACGTTCCGGGGCTTCGAACGAGCGGGACTTTTGCTCCCCACTCAGCACGCCCACCGAGTTCCGTAACAGTTGAATTGTGTTCGGCGTTTCGAAAATCATGTTGGCGGGATCCGTGCCTGCAAGGAAAGGGATCTTGAAGGCGATGTGATTGCCCACCGAAAAAACCATTGGCTGGGAATTTGACCGGTCCGATTTCACCGTGTAATCGATGGTGAGTTGGCCGTTGGCGAGTTGGAACGTGGCATCCAACTGGAAAGCGAAAGGATAATAGGTCCGCGTGCGGTCGGAATCGCGCAACTCGACCGTAACCCGGGCGCCCTTGTTGTCCGCACTCCGGCTGACTTCCTTCCAGGGAAGAGTGCGGGCGAAGCCGTGACAAGGCATAGGATAGGTCTTGCCGGCGACCTGATAGGTACCGTCACCACAGCTGGTTTTGGGGAGCGTTCCTAACGGATACTGCGCGCCTACGGCCGGCCAGAGCAGGGGAGCCTTGCCCTTGAACCCTGGACCGGGCGAGTAATCGCGAGCATGATACAGCAACTCCACCCATTGGCCTCGGAACTTCACCCGGTAGCTGCTGAGCTCTCCGCCCTCGGACGGCGCGACGGCTGCTTCAGCGCCGCCAACAGTATCCCGCAGGACCACCACTCGAGGCGACCCGGGACCAGCGGCATTTTCGTCTGAAACGGTGTAGCGCTCTTGACTGAACCCAAGAGAAGCAGCAAGGAATACGGTGAACAGAGCTGCGATTCGGCTTGGTCTGATTTTCATTTGGTTGCCACCTTCTCAGGCTGGAAGAGCGCAAAGCTAAATACATCGGAGCGGGAAACGATGCTGACGTACTGCGTTCCGTTCACGGAATAAGTGATCGGTTGCGCATTGATTGGCTGGCCCGTGTTGAAGTGCCAGACGGGCTGGCCGGTCCTGGCATTCAGGGCGACAAATTCTCCGTCGAGCTCACCGGAAAAGATGATGCCACCTGCAGTCGAGAGCAATCCGCCTCCGAGCCCGGCGGAACCGACGCGCTCCTGTTCCCACACCTGCTTGCCGGTGGTAAGGTCAAGTGCCCGCACATACACTTTCCAGGTATTGTCACGAAGAAGCACGTCGCCTCCCGCGCGATATTGGTAGCCGCCGGGGCGGAACTTTTCCGTATTCTTGGTTGCCAAGCCGCAGCCCTCCAGCGCGACGAAATAGAACAGATTGGTTTGTGGATCGTATGTAGGTGACATCCAGTTCGTCGCCCCGATGGACGACGGACAAACCTTCGTTCCGGTCAGAGAAGGTTCTATACCGGGTAAGCGAATCGGACGACCTTCTGGTGTCAATCCCGAGGCCCAGTTCAGTTCGTGCACAAAAGGGCTGCCGTGCAGAAACTTACCTGTCGCCCGATCCAAAACATAATAGAAACCATTCCGATCCGCCGTGACCATCAGCTTGCGCATTTTTCCGTCATAGGAGGAATCGACCAGCACGGGGATCTCGACTGCGTCCCAATCCATTGTGTCGTGGGGGGTGAACTGGAAATACCACTTCAGCTTCCCGGTATCCAAATCCAAAGCGACGACGCATTCCGTATAGAGGTTGTCGCCCGCGCGCACATCGCCGTTAAAATCCGGCGATGGGTTGCCGATCCCCCAATACAGCAGGTTCAACTCCGGGTCATAACTTCCGGTGAGCCAGGTATCACCGCCGCCGTACTTCCAGGAATCCCCTGCCCAGGTTTCCGACCCCGGCTCGCCCGCTTTGGGATCGGGTCCCAGCGCCACAGCCGGGTTCCCGTGGTTGCGTCGTAAGCGTCGAGAAAACCGTTGAGTCCCCAGTCGCTGGGCGCGATGCCCACGATCACTTTGCCGTTAACCGCCAGCGGAGCAGCAGGCGACCAATAACCATCGTTCACATCGGCGATTTTGCTTTGCCAGATAAGGTTGCCGGTCGAGGCGTTCAGGCAATCAGGTAATCGTCCGGGTGGTGAAATAGACTTTGTTTTCAAAAACCGCTGCGCCGCGATTGGCGTGGCCACTCGCATCGCCACGATTGGTGCGGCCATTCGTCAGGCGCCGGGTACATGATGATAATTCCAGATCAGCCGTCCGCTGCGGCCGTCGATGGCGTAAACGGCACTGGGCTGGGTCACATACATCACGCCGTCGACGACGATGGGCACATTCTCCAGGTTGCCGGCGCCGGGGATGTGATACACCCACTTGTTCACCAGGGCATCTACATTTGACAGCTTGATCTGGCCCAGCTCGCTGTGCCGCTGGCTATCGTAAGTGCCGTTATAGTGGAGCCAATCGCTCGCCGGAGGTTGCTCTAACTCTTTACTCGTGACCTGAGCGGAGAGTGACGACGCAAGACCCAGCACAAGAACCAGCGCTACTCTCTTCATCGCCCGATCTCACCCTCTCCCTGTTGCTGCACATGCAGCTTGGTGGTGACTTGGTGAGCAAGCATGGCGACCAGATCCTGATATTCGGCGGGAGTCAGCACTTTATCATAGTTGTGCGGCATCAGCGAGGTTGTCCGTGAACAACCTCGCGCAACTCACTCTTGTCATAAAGATGAAGTTTGTCATGATAGTCGAGAACCTGGATCGAGAACCCATCCTCGTTCTTGGCGATACCTTCGACTGTTTCGCCGCTTCGGGTTACAACCTTGACAGGAGCATATCCGGGCGGAATGGCCTCTCCTGGCTCAACGCCTCGCGTAGATGCTGCAAGGTTATCTGCGCTCCGATATTCGACAAATCCGGGCCGATAGTTCCGCCATGCCCTTGAAGCGTGTGGCACTTCAAGCATTCTCCTTTGCCGGAGAACACCGCCAAGCCATGCTTTGTATCGCCGGGAACGGCCGCATCGGAAGCGGATGCTCGCATAGCGCGGATGAAGACCACGATTCGCCAGATGTCGTCGTCCGGCAGCCCAAGAGCGGGCATCGCGGTTCCCGGAATGCCCTTCTTGATAGTTTCGAAAATGGCGTCCTCGCTCAGCCTGAAGAAGCGCCGGTCTCCCACCAGCGCGGGCGCGCGCTCTCCTTCAGCTCCGTCCACGCCATGGCACTCAGTGCAGGTCCTATTGAATAAGGTCCGGCCCGCTACGACGACATCCGGACCCGTGCCCAATGGGTTCTTAGGATGATCGGCCTGCGCCTGGGCGGCGAGCGCCGCCCCAGCCATCAACAACCAAATCCCCAGCGATCGAATCGGCATTAGAAAAGGACCTTAAGCGCCAGTTGGACGATTCTTGGATTATTAGCGGCAAGGATGTTGCCGAATCCAGCTGAGCTGACCGTTTGCACGGGATTCTTTGCATTGGAGCCGGTGTTATCGGTCGAAAAGTTCGTGTGGTTGAAAGTATTGAAGAACTCACCGCGGAGCTGAACCGTCAGTCTCTCCCTGACCGGAAAGTCCTTGAAGAGGCCCATGTCCCAGTTAAAGAAACTGGGTCCGGTAAACTGTCCTTTGCCCACGTTGCCAAATGTCCCAACCGCTGGAAGCGAAAAGATACCGGAGTTGAGCCAGGAGATGCAGGATGAGGCCGTGGAGCCGCAATTGCCTCCCTTATATGCTGGGCCATTCCCCATTTGAGCCTCATCTTTTCCGATTCCTGTTTGTGACTGATCTTTGCCGGCATACAGGGTGAGAGGCCTGCCGGATTGCGCACTCACGATCCCGGACACCTCCCATTTACCGATAACATTCCGGACGAAGGAATTTGTGTTTGCGAAGGCTGGCGCCTGCCAGACATAAGAAGTAACAAAAACATTGCGTTTGTCGAAGTCGGATATGGGCCGCGGTCAAACCTGCGAAAGTCTGGAAAATTCAATGGAAGTGTGTAGTATCCGCTCGTTCCGAAGGTAGCCGCGTCTGTACCGAACCGGGGAGATCGTCCGTACTCTTAGACCAGGTATAGTTTGCCGATATCGTGAATCCATGCGAAAAGGGTTTTAACAGGCTGAATTGCGCTGAGTGGTACCACGAATTGGCCGACTGGCTGACCTGAAAGATATTTGTGAAGTTGTTGGTAGGAACGGCGCTGATCAGTGCTCAGTGTGCTTCCGGGCATATAGACTGCCGGATTTTGTTCGAGCGTCACCGACATGTTGGGCCGCGAGATCCCACATAGGCAATGCGGGTCAGCAAGCCATAGCCCAATTCCTGTTCCACCGCAAGTTCATGATATAGTTCCTGGGTGTAATGAGCTTGTTTTGGAATTCCAGGTGAACACCTGAACAGGCGGAACAAATTGAGCGTCCGACGAAGGTGGAAAGACCGCCGGAAATGGGTCCGTGACTCCAAGATAAGGATTGCTGAATGTCCCTTGCGGCGTGGTGAGCGAGACAGTGGCGCTGTAGGGTGCGGCGCCCAGTTCTCCGTTGTTTGAAAACGCCGGAATGCGCGAATCGTAGAAGATTCCGAATCCGCCCCGAATGCTGGTTTTGCCGTTCCCGTGGATCAAAGGCAAAACCCACGCGGGGAGCCAATTTCGGTAGTCGCCCGTGGTGCCATCCTCCGGCACACCTTTGTCTCCTGAGAACAAAAGACCCGCAGGCGCATTCGGGAACGTCGCGGATCGGACCCCTGCAAAATAATCGAGGGTAGAAGACTGATTTTGCGCAAAGATCGTGCCACACTTGAGACGGATCGTAGCGAACGCCATAGCTCAATGTCAGCCGGGAGGTAGCTCGAAAGGAATCCTGCGCATAGCCATTGATTACCCAATAGCGATTTTTTACGTGTTGACCGTTGGCCTGACCAAAGGTACGCAACTTCCCTAGATGAAATCGGCCAATGCAGAGCCGGTGGTATCTCCGGAAAACGTAAAGGTCCCGGGCTCACCCAGCACATTGACCATATTCAGCTGGTCTCTTTCGAAGATGCCGCCAAAAGCGAAACTGTGCTTGCCGTGCGTCCAACGCAGATCGTCGAGAAAAGAGAAACCGTTCGCGGAAACTTGGCCGTAGGGTTCGCTCCCTGGAGAAATAGCCGCAGATAGAAATGCTCTGGATCGCAGGGATAGTGGGTTGAAAGATTGGAACACCAAAATTTGCAACGTCTGAGTGTTCGCCGGCGGCTGGCGAATTGAGACGATACGCAAAAAGCCAATCCGGAAATCGTTCAGCAGATGCGCGAGAAAATATGCATCTCCTGAATCGTCGCATTATGCGAACTGATCGTAGAACCTGCCGGTAGGCCAGCAGGTTGCCGCCGTAGGACCCTACGTTGAAGAACCGGTCATAGTAGTAGCGGCCTACGAGATCCTTCGACGAAATCCTATGATCTCCACGGGATATATTCGTCAAAGTTCTGAATGATTGGGGCCGAGTAAAAGACGATGCCATTGCCCTCCGCGCGAGGCACATACTTTAGCATCGCCAATGAAGCAGGATCAAAGCGATTGACCGGGATCTGATTTGTTGGGGAAGGGCTTTCCAGTCTGAGGCTCGGTATCCGCAACCACTTTACCCAACGGGTTATTGGGGTTGCTTGCCGAGAGCATCGCGGAAAAGTCACCCGCCAGATTCACATTGGTGGGCACAAAACCGCTTTGTCCCCCCTGATTGCTACGATTCTCGCGCCTGGATATCCGCCGAAGAAGAATGTTCTATCTCTGATGATGGGGCCGCCGAATGTGCCCCCGAACTGGTTGCGCTTGAACCCGCACGAGCAGTTGTGGCGAAATAGTTCCGGGCATTCAAGGCCCCGTTGCGAAGGAATTCAAAAGCGTTGCCG
>CAVPKQ010000027.1:0-22009 GCA_963705665.1 uncultured Acidobacteriaceae bacterium
ACAATCGCCGCCTGTAGCAAACGAATATCTGGTAAGACCATGCGTATCCTCCAGAGACCGGGGAGTTTTTGGATGGACAGCAAGTGTTTCAAGATTGGGCACGTTCAAGTGCCCCATCGTGGATAGAATTTTACCTCCGAATATCCACACCTGACATTCGTTCCAACGTGCCCTGCGGTTCAGCGTCATGCCTAAAAGGCATGACGCTCACCCAAAATTTCATTGGACGACTTTCCGGTGAATGTGGAACCTCGATAATAAACACGTTTTCGGAGCCGTTCCCTTAAGAGCGGTAACTGAATTCGCTGAGCAGGAGGTAAGTATGAGTGCGCGATTCTCAACCAAATCGGAGGGCGCGGGAAACGCGCAAAGCAGCTTAGGAAGCGCGAAGGAAACCCCATCCAATCTGGAGGATGTAAGTTTTCTTCGCCTGCCGGAAGTGAAAGCCGTTACTGGCCTCTCAAAGACAAGCCTATACGCCCTGATTCGAGATCACAGCTTTCCCGCGCCTGTCCGAGTAGGACCAAGGGCTGTTGCGTGGGTCAGGTCTGAGGTGAAGCAGTGGGCTGCCAATCGCGTTCTCGCATCTCGAACTGCTCTTGCTCTTCCGCTCGGAAAGCGATTGCCGCATTCCGTTCGTCCAGAGTCAGGAGGTTCATCAAGAAAGTTCGCCTAAGCAGCTAACACTTGCCTGCCCTTGGCGAGTTGGCCGTCCAGATAATCCGCCCACCACTGCATCATCACTGTGCGCTGCTTCAAGTATTTCGCGTGGTTGTAGGCCGCTGCGACCTTGTTGCGCTTCATGTGGGCAAGTTGCAATTCAACGTGCGCCTCCTCAAATCCGCTCTCGTTCAGAATGGTCGAAGCCAGCCCACGGAATCCGTGTCCCGTCATGCGTCCCTGATAACCAAGCCTGTACAGCGCGAACAGGATCGTGTTGTTGCTTATCGGCTTGTTCTTGTCGTTGGCTCCAGGGAATACCAGTTTGCCATTGCCCGTCAGAAGCTTCAGCGCCCGCAATACCTCCACAGATTGACGGGACAACGGAACAATGTGCGGCGTATCCATCTTCATGCGCTCTGGCGGAATAATCCACCGGGCGTTGTCCAGATCGAACTCGACCCAGGGCGCTTCGATCAGTTCGCTAGTTCGCACAAACGTATAGCTCATCAGTTTCATGGCGAAGCGAGTGATTGCGTCCCCGTTATACTCATCCATCTTCGCTAGCAGTTCCGGCAAATCTCTGGCATCCACGCGAGCAAAGTTCTCGGTTTTGGCCTCGGCCAGAATATCGCGGGGCTTGAAATCCGCAGCAGGGTTCCGGCTCGCGATGCCGTGGGCAATCGCGTACCGAAAAATTTGTCCTGTGGTCTCATGCACTCGTTTGGCAACGTCCCTTGCTTCCCGTCCCGCGACAGAAAGCATGAGTTCCCGAATATCCGCCGCCGTTACCGTATCAATGAATTTGTGCCCGTAGGCTGGGAAAACGTCAGCCTTCAGACGTCGCATGACCGTATTCGCATGGCGCGGAGACTTGCCAACAGACCACAGCCCCCACCATTTGCAGGCGATCTTCTCAAAACTGCTTTCCGTTTCGCGCTGCCGGGTCTCGACTTCTTTTTGTTTGGATTCAGCTTCCGCCTTGCGCTCGGCCATCGGATCAATACCGGCAGCCAAGATTTTCCGGGCTGCGAAGTGTAGTTCGCGGGCATCTTTGAGCGAGACGAGTGGGTATTCGCCAAACGCCATCATCTTTTCTTTGCCCTCGAAGTAGTAGCGCCAGCGCCATAGCTTCGCACCGGATGAAGCAACTAGCAAACAAAGTCCACCGCCATCGGTCATTTTGTACGGTTTGCCACCAGGCTTCGCGTTCTCGATCTCCCGGATCGTGAGTGCCATAAAGAACCCTCCAAATTGCGGGTACGTTCGATACCCGCAATTTGTACCCACTATACCCGCATCCGTACCCGCAAGAAAGTCCGACTTCCGCCGAACCGTATCGCACCTCTGCGAACGCTAAATCGTCGTAAGTTATACAAAATAAAACGCTCCGAGAGTTCGGAGCGGTTCAAAGCAGTGCGGGGAAGTTCGGTATTGGTTGCCCCCCAGGGATTCGAACCCCGATATGCTGCTCCAGAGGCAGCTGTCCTACCATTGAACGAGGGGGCAATGCGGTCAGAGAGCAAATGAGGCTTTGCCTCATCCATAGTAAAAGCAGGAGGGGCTTCGGTCAACGAAGGCCCACGTAAAGAGCAAGAGCGTCGGCTTGACAAGCGGAGCCATCAGGAATGCAGTTCCCGCTCCGATTGGTACTGCAGCCACAGCAGCACAAAGCCGATGATGGGAATCAGGAAGTCCCTATAAAGGATTACGCCGGAATTTCCCGGGGCCAGGTTGCCAGTGGTAATCATCTGGCGGACATGGCCCAAGCCCGCGCCAAGCAAGAACAGCGCCGGTCCAGTCACCGCTGCGACTCTAAGGCCGAAGTTGCGACGGAACGCCAGGAAACCTACGGCGGCGTAGCCCAAGCTGGCAAAGCCGACTTCCACCTGGAACGGACTACTCTTCCACCCCTATAAAGCGCGCACTCATCTCTCCCAAGAAGGTATGCAGGACGAAGTTGTAAAACAGGCTGAACCCGATCGAAAACAGCAGGAAATAAGTGAATCAGGCCTCAACCACCACCGCTCTAGTCAAAGGCTTCGGGGCACGAAGCGGCACCACACCTGAGACAATCAACCCGATGAGCAGAAAGGTGAGAGTGAAACTATGTCCTCGAGATCCTATGATCTGCACGGAGTCCATCTTTTCGAGTGTGCAGCCGATGGACCGCAGTTGCGCAGCTCTCAAGATGCAGCTGCCGTTATTGGAGAAGCGATGGCGCATGCGGCCAACTTCGTCGTGATCCCCACCGACAGGCTTACGCCCGATTTCTTTCAGTTGCGGACAGGGCTGGCAGGCGAAATCCTCCAGAAGTTTGTGAACTACGGGCTAAGACTCGCGATTATCGGTGATCTCTCTCGGTTTACTTCGAACAGCACTGCCCTTCGCGATCTCATCTATGAATCGAACCGCGGTAATTCGGTTTGGTTCCTGGCCGATCTTGGCGAAGTGAAAAAGCGCCTGGCCGCAAAATGAAGCTTTTACGGTTGCGTTCCTATTCTTCGCGCAGCACCTCGAGAGGCTTCTGGCCTAGCATCCGGAAACTGGCCAGCCAGCCCGTAGCAGTGGCCAGCACCGCCGTCCCCAGGATTGTCAACAGACACGCTAGCCACTCCACGTGGAAGGCCACATCCAGCCGCTTCATCAGAATGCGGGATAAAAGGTTGGCGAAGATCACTCCGACCACCCCAGCTAACAATCCCAAGACCACGAACTCCACGCTGAAGACGGCGGCGATGTGGTTTCGCTTGGCTCCCAGGGTCTTCAGCACCACCACTTCGCGAATCCTGCGGAAACGTGTGCTGGCAATGCTTGAAGCCAGAATAATCGCGCCCGCAAGTATGGAAAACGCAGCGAGAAACCGAACCACCACGGTTATCTGCCCGACCACCGACTGAATGGTCTGGACTACATCCGCAATGTTGATTACCGTGACCGTCGGATACGCGTTGAAGAGCGCCCGCTGCAGGTTGGCTACTTGATCAGGCTCCACATGCACGGCTCCGTACCAGATCACGGGAAGACCGGCGAGCGCGTTGGGAGTCAGGATGAACTCGCTACGGCTATAAACATGCTGCCCGTCCGATTTGGTAATAGCCGCTACTTCCGTTTGGATGGTCCTCTGATTGGATAGCAGCGTGAGTTTAGAGCCAGGATGCAGATGGAGCCTCCGCGCTACACGCTCGCTTACCGCGATGGACTGCGTGTCGCCGACGGGCCACCATTTTCCCTGGACCACGGTAATTCCCACAGGCAGTTTTTGCGACCAGGTAAGAGAAACCGAGCGAAGCAAACCCTTGGGATAATTCTTCAGCTTGAGCGTCTCCGCCGGCGTTCCGTCAATCGACATGATTCTTCCCGAGACCACAGGCACGGTTTCCACGTTCCCCTGTACTCCACGCTGCTGGGACAATAAATGCTTCAAACCGTCCAGCTCGCGGCTGCCGATGTCAACCAGAAAAACGTTAGGCACACCTGAATTCGCGGTCTGCTTCATCCGCTGGATCACGCCCTCCTGCATGAGGAAGACGGTCAGGATCAGCATCACACCCAGTGCTAGAGCGGCGAGCACAGCCGCGGATTGGTTTCCCGGACGATACAGATTCGCCAGCCCGTGGCGGACGTAGGATTTGAGGCCGCTCCGCGTCCTTTTGAGGAAGGCGCGAACCATGCGCAGAGTGATAGAAGCCAGTACCAGGACGAAGACCAGCAAGGCGCACAACGCGGCGGCGAACCACCGTCCGACCACGGCCGAGTCGGAGAGGGCGGCCGCGATCAACGCCAGTCCCGCGAGAATGAGCACTACTACGATGTACTGCGCTTTGTCTTCCTTGATGTGGGACAACAGGCGTCCGGGAAGCGAATGCCGGGGCCCTTCGCTTCCCTCTTCCACCAATCTGCGCAGCACCAGGTTGGGACGAATCTTTCGAATATCGAGCAATGGCGGCAGACAGAAAAGAACGGTGGTCAGCATCCCAACCCCTAAGCCGGCGAGCGCGGCGCGAATAGGGAAATGCAGATCCGCGCGCATGGGAAGCAGGCTGCCCAGCAGCGATGGAAATACCCACTCGACCGCCAACCCAAACAGGACTCCGAGCAACCCTCCGGTGAGCCCTAAGAGCAGCGTCTGCAGTAAATAGATGCGCAAGATGTCGGACGATCGCGCGCCGATCGATTTCATGATGGCCAGTACTTCGACCCGCTGCTGTAGATGCGCGCGCATCGCCATAGCCACTCCGATGGCGCCTAGCACCATGGCCATCAGGCAGATCAAGCTAAGCAGAGCGGTGGAGCGCTGGAGGCCCTCGGTCAGCGCGGGGTTGCTCTCGCGGAAGTCGGTAACCTGGGCATCGGGCAGCACTGCTTCCAGCCGTGTACGCACCTGAGCGACGTCGCCGGTCTTGGCAGGCAACTTAAAGAGAAAGCGCTCCCCGGCCCGGGTTCCCTGCTGGACCAATCCGCTCTTGGCGAGTCCGCTTCGAGCCATCATCACCCGTGGACCCAAACCCATACTCGAATTCATGCGGTCGGGCTCATGCACCACGATGGCGGCAATACGAAAGGTTGCGTTGCCGATTTTGAGAGACGCTCCTACTCTGGTGTGCAGCCGAATCAGGAGATCCTCGGCTACCACCACCGTCGAATCAGTCAGAGCCTGCCCCAGCTTCTCCGCCGGCGCAAGCTGAACCGCGCCATAGAAGGGATATTTCGCAGGATCGACTACCTTGAGCGACACTAGCAGCGGCACCGGGTCGGCGGGTGAAGAGACCATTGAAACCATCTCGGTGACTTCAGTCCGCTGAACGCCTGCCGCGGCCAGGGCGTTCAACTGCCGCTCCTCCCCGGCCGAAGGCTGGCGAAACATGCGCGCAGAGAGATCCGCGGCCATAATGGTGCGCGCTTCTCCCAGCAGCGTGTCCTCAAATGAATTGCTGAAGCCGCGCACCCCGGTCAGCGCGGCGACACCAATCGCCACCGAGAAAATGACAAAAAGAAATTTCTCCTTCGAGGCGTGCAGCTCGCGCCAAGCGATCTTGGCCGCGGAGTTCCAGGTGAGTGACGGTTTTCCCATTAGAGCCTCTGCATCTCGTCTCCGGCGATCGCGCCGTCGTGCAGCAAAATGCGGCGATCGGCGCGGGATGAGATTTGCGCGTCGTGAGTCACCAGCACCAGGGTCGCGCTGCTTTCGTGGTTTCTCTTGAGCAGCAGATCGAGCACATGAGCGCCGTTGGCCGAATCGAGGTTGCCGGTTGGCTCGTCGGCCAGAACGATCGGCGGATCGAGAATGAAGGCGCGGGCCAGGGCAACTCGCTGCTGCTCCCCGCCGGAGAGCTGCACCGGATAGTGGTCTAGCCGTTCCGCCAGCCCCACGCTGGTCAATAACGTCACAGCCCGCGCCCGGCCATCCCCCGAACCATTGAGTTCATACGGCAGCAGAACATTTTCCAGAGCGGTCAGGGTGGGGATCAGCTGGTAGGACTGAAATACAAATCCCAGCTTCTTGCCTCGCACCTCAGCCAGCTTGTCTTCAGGCAGGCGGCTGATCTCGACGCCATCGATCAGCACATCTCCCTCGGTGGGAAGGTCCAGGCCTGCAATCAGTCCCAGCAGGGTGCTCTTGCCGCTGCCCGAGGCGCCCATGATAGCCACGAACTGCCCCGCAGGGATGAAGAGATCGATGCCCTTCAAAATGTCGACCGTTCTGCTCCCATTGCGTATGGACTTCTTCAGCCCGCGAACCTCAATCATCCAGACTCCCCAGGAAAGCGTATTCCGGCGGCCTACTCCAGACAGAAGCCGTTGCTACACTAGAATTGTGAACCGCCGCGAGTTCCTGTCTCTCTTCGCCACATTGCTGGCTTACCCGCTGCTTGCTCATGCCGCTCCGGACGGTTCCCTTCCCGCGATTGTTTGCTTCGGTGACAGTATTACAGCCGGCCATGGGGTCGATCCGGGCCACAGCTATCCAGACTACCTGCAGGCTGATCTGAATACTCGCGGATATCGATACCGGATCGTCAATCAGGGCGTGAGCGGAGATACCACCAAGGACGGCATTGAGCGCGTGAATGAGGTGCTTAAGCTCCATCCGGCGGTGGTTATCGTCGAGTTTGGCGGCAACGACGGTCTGCGCGGTCTTCCTATTGCGGCGACCCGCGCCAATCTCGATGCGATCGTCTCGACCCTGAGGAAAGCAGGCAGCAAGGTGGTCCTCGCGGGGATCACGCTGCCACCCAACTACGGTTCCGACTACATCCACCAATTCGATGCCATCTTTCAAGAGGTCGCATCGAAAAATCATGTCATCCTGCTGCCCATGCTCTATGCCCATGTCTACGGAGTTCCAGGCGCTGTTCAGGAGGATGGCATCCATCCCACGGCGAAGGGCGCTCAAATGATCGCCGGCAACATCCTTCCCCTCCTCCTTCCTCTGCTGCGCAAATAATTCAACTCAGAACGGTGATCGGCTGAAACAGTGTTCCCGCGACCCGCTTGCCGATCGCTACCAGATCCCTCTGGCCTTCAAAGACCTTCACCAGAGAAGCATCTGAAAATTCCGGCAGGTTCACCTGCATGCCGTTTCTCAATCGGCCGGCTGTCCAGCGATCCGCAGTGGCTGCAGGCAGCTCCGGGAGGAGGGTTCGGGGGTGAGGCAGCATTTCCTCAAGCCTGCCGTTGGCCGCTCGCGCGCAAATCTCTTCCAGGGTGCGCGCCTGATCGAGAGTGAACGGCCCGGCCGCAATACGGCGCAGACTGGCCAGATGCGCCCCACACCGTAGCGCTTCCCCTAAGTCGTGCGCCACGGAGCGGACATAGCCGCCCGCCGAGACACGTATCATGAAATCCGCATCCCGGCAGTCGAGCGAGCGAATGACAAACTCTTCGATGTTGATCGTCACCGGCCGCAGCTCCACAGGTTCTCCCCGGCGGGCAGCCTTGTAGGCCGGCACACCGCCGATCTTTTTGGCGGAGAAAGGAGGCGGAATCTGCTCTACCTCTCCACGGAAGGGCTCGGCCGCGTTTCGAACCTCCTCAAGCGTTAGCGATACTTCCCGCAGGTTTGAAGAGGGCTCCCCCTCGGCGTCGTAGGTATCGGTGGAGAATCCGAAGCGGATGGTTCCAGTGTAGCTCTTCGCCATGGGCCCGAAAAACTGCGCCAATCTCGTATACTTGCCTGCCAGGATGGGTAAAACCCCGGTCGCCATGGGATCCAGCGTCCCCAAATGACCCATCGACCGCTCACCGGTGATCCGGCGCAGCTTGGCTACGACATCGTGCGATGTCATCCCAGCCGGCTTATCGATCACCAAGAGCGCATTCACACTCTCTACTCTAAATCCAGGGATCCGGCCTGCTCTATTCGCAGTGGCTTTTCTGTCTGTCATTCCCGCAAGAACGGACAAGAAAGGAAGAAGCAGATTCCCTTCGGGAATGACAGAAAGAAAACCAAAGACGAATACGGTGGAGTTGCTTTCTTTCTGTCATTCCCGCAGGGAATCTGCTTGTGGTCTCTTGGGCATACTAGGCAAAAATGGACTAGAAGAGAGCAACAACCGATCTCAGACTTCCAGGCCGATGGATCGCATCAATTGCAGCGCATTGCTGGTTTGGACCGGTCCCGGGCGCAGCTTATAGTCGAATCGCAACTCCCCGTCTTCCAGGCGGTCGGCAAAGTGGCAGTTGACGACACTCGGGCCCAACGTCTCAGGAATCCGGGTCAGCGCCAAGTCATGCGTCGTCACCAAACCGATTGCATTCCGCTCAAAAAGCTTCTCGACGATCGATCTGCTTCCAACCAGGCGATCGTGCGAGTTAGTGCCGGAGAGCAGCTCATCCAATAGAAACAGTACCGGCAACGATTCCTGGGTTAGGTCGACGATCTGCTTCAGCCGGTGAATCTCAGCATAGAAGCGGGAAATGCCGCCTTGCAATGAGTCCAAGACACAGATTGAGGCGGTGACCGCCAACCTCGATAGCTGCAACTTAGTCGCTCGCACCGGAGCGCCGCATTGCGCCAACACAGCATTGACGCCAATGCCGCGGAGAAACGTGCTCTTTCCCGCCATGTTCGGCCCGCTGAGGATGACCACCCGCAGTTGAGGGCCCAGCTCCAAGTCATTACGCGCCGCCTTATCGAAAGGAATCAGCGGATGGGCCAATCCCTCGGCTCGAAAGCAGCCGGCCGAATCTATTTCTTCGATAAACTCAGGAAAGACGTCGCCCGGGTGTTCATAGGCATATCCTGACAGAGCCAGCAGCGCCTCGAGCTCGCCTATAGTCTCGATCCATCCGCGGATTGCCGGACCGAAACGCTTGCGCCACGCCTCGATTGCGAGAACGTATTGGAGATTCCAGAAAATCACCGGATCGAGCATCTTTAAAAAGAGATTGTGCCCGGACTCCAGAGCCTGCAGCCGGCGGTTCAGCTCGGCGATCGCAACCGAGGGAACGACTTCCCCGCGCTTGAGCATGGCCTGGGAGCTCGACCAGCTTAGGGCTGGTCAAATGCTCCTGCTCAAAGGCGGTTAAGACCTCCGACAAGAGGTTGAGATCGCGCCCAGCATCCTCGACTGCATGGGCGCGCTCATTGACACGTGAACGATAGACCTGGGAGAGTATCAGATTCACCAGCGTGCTCGAGGCCACGAACGCTACGTAGCCCAGCACGCCCCAGCAAACAACGCTGACCACCCAGACCAGCGCCAACAGCGGGGTTGCCATGCGCAGGAGCCGCGATTCAAATATGGTGTGTTCCTCTCCCCAGGCGGCGAGGGGCTCGGGCCGTATTCCGGCGCCCACAGTCTCTCCTAACGTGGATACTGTTTCCCGGAAGTCAAGACGTTCTTTAAGCTCAAGAGCGGCGGCTTGGCGGCGGATGATTTCGTCAATCGAGGCAGGCGCCAGCAGCCAGCGAGCCAGTGTCTCCTCTCCGGCGCGAGTGCGCGCAGTGCAGAGCAACTCAAAAATCGATGCCTTTCCGAAGAGGTCAAGGTCTTGTGCGTAGGCATGGGAGAGATCGAGAAACCGCTCCCCGGTCTCGCCCTTCCCCGCCCAGCGGTCGTCAAGCCGTTCCAGACCCCGTTCATAAAAGCGGACCACGCGCGACCAGTGAGCAACGGAACGGATCAAACGTTCATGGATCGCCGCCAGAACGATAAAGGCAGCCGCCGGAACAACCAGGAGGAACGCGGAACTTGACCAGTGCCGCAACAGCCACAAGATCCAAAGGATCGCCGCCGAAACCAAGGCAAGTTGGAAGTAGCCAATCAATCTTTCGCGCCGCCGCTGTTCGCGCAGACGTTCCTGCGCCCTGGCGAGGCGCCGCGCATATTCCTCGTGCGGGATGTTAGAAGGCATTCCTCGCTAGTGTAGTGCGTCCCAGATCATGGCGTTCAGAAGGGAAGCTGGCCGCGAGAATCCCAGGTCCCAGAATCGGGACCTGGGGCGCCCGGCGTATTCGGCTTATCATTTCTGGGGTGGCGGCGGCTCCTTTAGGGACGGGGCGGCAGGTGCGGGGGGCCGCGGGGGAAGATTCACGCCATCCTCCTGGGCTTGGAAGTCGATAATTTGCCGCAGCATCTCATAAGGAATGCCCCCTAACGGAATTCCCCTCCCATTGATGAATATGGTAGGCGTGGAGTTGACACCTAACTGTTCTCCCAGCTTGAGCGTGGCGTCTACAGTAGCCTTGGTCTCCGGGCTGGCGGCACAGGCGGCCGCCTTTGCCGGGTCTCCGCCTGCTTTGGTCACGGCGTCTTTCAGGGTCTGGTCGGAGGCCTGCGGCGTTAGCTCGGCCTGGGCGGCGAAGACCGCGTCGGCGAACTTGAAGAAGGCGGCGTCGCCTGACGCCTTGGCCACACAAACTCCATAGGCGGCAGCCTTGAAAGCCTCAGAGTGGACTTCAACCAAGGGAAAGTTTTCATAGACAAAATGCGCCATCGGATAATCGGTCATAAGCTTCTGCAGGGTAGCTTGCGCATCCTTGCAGTGTGGACACTCGAAATCGGAGAATTCTACGAATTCAAGATCCTTCGAAGAGGCCCCCTCGGCCGGGCCGCTGGCTTGGCTCTGAAGCACTTGACGATTGTCATCGAAGGGCCTCGCGCCAAAGGGCAAAACCCCGTCCGCGATAATGTACTTCCCACCGGGCAGCGTGTAAAAGGAGAGCGGCTGCGTTTGTTCCTTGGCTCCGCCCTTTTCCGCAACCAGAACGACCACCCGGCTGACATTGGCTACCGGCGTCTTGAGAATGGCTTGCACCTGCCAAACGCGATTAGGATCGTACCCCCAGGAGGCTCTGAGGAAGGCATCGACCGTTTCTTTGCTGGGAGTGGCGGCGGTAAAGTTCCGCGGATCGGCGGGGGGAAAGGGATTCACATTGGTAGCCGCGGGAGCAGACCGGAAGCGCGTGGCCTGCCGGGGCCGGAGCGCCGCCCGCAGCAGGGGTGTTCTGGGCGAAGCCACTCGTTGTAAGAAGCGCCGCAAGCGCGGCAAAGACGGAGGAGCGCATCGTGAAGCGAAAGTGCATTCAAAACCTCTAGACGAAAGAATCGCTTTTTGGCGATAGCGGCGGCGATCGGAACAGCAGATTTCCTCGGCCGCCGAACGGCCTGCATTGCTTATACCTGAACTTTGACGGCTATGGGAAAGCGGCGGCCCATGCCAAAGGACTTGCTGGTGACTTTGAGGACTAAAGCTGCCTGCTGGCGCTTGTATTCGCTGCGCTCCACCAGCTTGACGATTTCGCGCACCATGGCAAGGTCATAGTTGTGCTCGGCAGCGATCTCCTCCGGCGTCCTATAGCGCTCCACATAGTCTTTGAGAATAGGATCGAGGATATCGTAGGGCGGCAAGGAATCCGTGTCTTTCTGTCCAGGGCGAAGTTCGGCGGACGGCGGCTTATCCAGAATAGCCCGAGGAATGACGACACGCCGGCGATTGACATAACGGCAGAGTTGATAGACCTCGGTTTTTACCACATCTCCGATGACCGCCAGCGCGCCCACCATATCCCCATAGAGAGTGCAATAGCCGACCGACATCTCCGATTTGTTGCCGGTGGTGAGTACCAGGGAGTTGAACTTATTGGAAAGCGCCATAAGCAGGCTGCCGCGAATACGCGATTGAATATTCTCTTCGGTAATGTCGGGTTGCCGCCCGGCGAAGAAAGGCTCAAGCGCGCAGCCGAAGCTCGAAAAGAGATCGCGGATGGGGATCAACTCGAACTTGATTCCAAGGTTATCGGCCAACTCGCGCGCGTCCTCGATCGAACCGGTGGAGGAGTAGTCGCTGGGCATGCCGATGCCGGTGACATTCTCCCGGCCCAGCGAGTCGACGGCGATTGCGGCGACCAGCGCGGAATCGACACCTCCACTCAGACCTACGATGGCCTTGGAGAAGCCGCACTTGTGCACGTAATCGCGCGTGCCCAGGACGAGAGCCGCGTAAACGCCGGCATCTTCGTTCGAATCGATCGCTCGTATATCTCCGGTGAGCGCGGCAGAGTCAAAGAAAATCAGATCTTCTTCAAAGGAGCGGGCTTGTGCGAGGACAGATCCATCGGGCCCCATCGCGAAGCTGCTGCCGTCGAAAACCAGGCTGTCGTCTCCACCCACTTGATTAACCATCACGACAGGAACGTGGTGGCGTTTTGCGATGGCGGAGAGCATGCGGTGGCGCAGTTCCCTTTTGCCGCGGTGATAAGGCGAGGCGGAGATATTCAGGATGAGCGAGCCGCCGGCCCGCATGAGATCCTCGATCGGATCGACGGAATACAAGCGGCTCGGCCAAAAATGCTTGTCATTCCAGGCGTCCTCGCAAATAGTGATCGCTACATGCTCTCCCCCAAGGTTGCAAAGCTGCTGACGTTCCGCGGGAGCGAAATAGCGCTGCTCGTCGAAGACATCATAGAAAGGAAGGAGCCGCTTGGATTGTACGAATTCAATCTCGCCATCGCGCAACAGCGCCGCCGAATTGACCGCCCGCTTCCCCGATCCGGGAGGAGCGGGCGTTACATAGCCGCAGATGATACCCAGCGAATGATCGGCTTTAGCCGCGATCTCCTCGGCCGCCTGTCCGGCGCGCGCCACGAAAGACGGCTTTTCCAGCAAGTCCGCAGGAGGGTAGCCGCATACTGCCAACTCCGGAAAGACCACCAACTCCGCGTTAGACTGGGCAGCCTGATCGGCAAAGCGAAGAATCTTTTGGGTGTTCCCCTCAAAATCGCCAACAGTCGGGTTGATCTGAGCTAAAGCAATCCTCACATGGATAAGTGTATCGTGGCGGCGCTTGCCCGCGCCCCCAAGTCTGGGTTCCGGCAGGACGCCCCCCGTCTTGGATACGCTTTGGATTCAAGACGGGGGCAGTTCCTTCTCAACTCTTTCACATGCCGCCGCTTACGCTGGTGGAGCGATTGCTCGTGCGTTCGGCTAGCGCAAGTTGAATCTCGCTGCCTCTATCGAGCTTCACGTTATCTTTCGTCTTCGAAACGAAGACCCCGGAGTTTCTGCTCTTGATGCTGCTGTGCAGGTCAACTCCTGGGATCACGTTGAGCTGATCCACTTGCAGGGTGCCGTCGTTCCAACTATTCGGGACCTGATTTCCGGCGGCCACCGGATAGCCTTGGCTATTCGTCGCCTCCGGCTTGAAGATACCGACAATTGTGGCCTTGACTGGAATCGTCTTGCCGTCCTTGAATTGAGCCTGGTTGAAACGAACAGCCAATTTAGACATACCCTGAGTCTGCATGTCGTCGTTTACCACACGCCCAAGCAGAATTGTGCCTGACGGCAGCTTGGTTCCCTTGTCCAGCTTCACTTCTTTGCTGAGCTTCGCTTTGAACATATAGCCCGGATGCATGTCTTTGGCGTCCAGGTTATGCAGTAGCTCGGCATTGGCGGGCACCATACGCTCGGCTTCCCGCATGCCTGTGTGATGCGAACCGTTCGTTGTGCTTGGATCACTGCTGTTCTGTGAATTTGAGTTCTGGGCCAAGGCAAAAAGGGGAAGCGCCAGAACCGCCGTGGCGATCGCCAGAGGTTTTCTATAGCATGTCATCGAAGTTACTCCCTGAGAGATAAATTGTGGGGCCGCGCGTACTGGCAGAAACACGCTTCTGCGCCGGAAGGGCGCTACTATCGCGTAATTTCTTACTAGTAACTGGGATGGCTACCCACCTCTAGACGTTGACCACGGGGAAAATCCGCTTTGAGACAACGGAAATCCCGTTGCACATAGCGGGCAACCCTTTGACGAAAATCCTGGCGGCCATAGAGAGCTTGCCAACCGCGTAGAGCTATTTCTGCCGGTAGAAAACAAGTGTGGAGCTTGGTGCGTCGGATAGGTGAATTTGCAGATGAGCCAGGCCGCTGCCCTTCATCTCCCTGATCGGCGCCTTATTGTAGGTGGTCCGGATCTCGACCTCATACGAGGCATCGGGATTCAGATGTTGAAGGCCCAATTCCATGGCCGTAAATGGGCTTTTAGGCCGGCGCAAGACGACAACTAGACCATCTTTACTTTCGGGCCGATTCCATTGCCAGGCGCTCCAGGTTTCCGCGCTCAGGCTGTAGGGTAGGAGCGAGTAGAAATCGCCATAGAAATAGGGCCGTACTTCGCCATATTCTCCGATAGCCTGCTTGATCCAGGCGACCCAGGCGGCGTTTTCGACGCCCGCGGCCCCCGGAGTTACTCCATACCCCGCGTCGTAAGCAAGACGCATGAGATACAAATTCTCCGGTGTGGTGTAAGGCCCGGGTTTAGTCCATGGACTGGATTGGGTATAGCTCTCAAATGCCATATTTTCCGGCACCCAAGGCGCCAGAGCCTGGGTCTGCGCCTGCTCAGCCAGGGTGTCGAGAAAACCGTGATCTGTCCGCCAGACGATGAAACTGCGTGACATCATTTCGATATCGATGCGACGGCCGCCGCTGGCACAATTGTCGATGTGCAAGCCGGGATGCCGGGCCAGCAACTCATCCCACATCTTGTAGAGACCCTCGACGTCGCGGATTTCGGTCATGCCGACGCGGTCCGGCGCATCCGCAAGTTCCCAGTAGCGCTCCGGCGGGATGTTGAAATCCTGACGGTACCAAGTCATCCCGAAATCGGTGATGAAACCGGAAACCATATCGGTGATTCCTTTGAGCGCCGCGGGATTACCAAGGTTCGCCAGCGCAACTCCGGGATTAGCCGGTCGATCGGAATGAAGAAACCAATCGGGATGATCTTTGATGATCTTCCTACCGGGCATGCTCGTCTCCGGCTCAATCCAGAGCGAAAAGCCGAAGCCGTCCGCTTTCAACGCATCGCCGAGCGGCTTAATACCGTGCGGATAATACCTGGGACTGGGAAACCAGTCGCCGCGATTCTTCCACCATGGATTGGTCGGATCGGTTTCCGCTCCGAAGGAGTCGCCGTACCACCCAGCGTCCACTGCATAAACCTCGACCGGGATCTTGTGGTCATGCACCCATCGGATGTAGGCGATCTTGCTGTCGATCGCCTCCGAACCCCAACTACCGAAAAGGATAGGTCCTTTCATCGGCTTGCCATTGTCGTGGGGCGTATAGTGCGCGAGGAGAAGACGCCGCCAAACATTTTGTGCATCCTGCCAGTCGCCGCCGCTCCAGTTCATTAGCACGATGCGCGGTGTGCGGATTTCCTCACCGGGATGGAGCAAAAGATGCGTCCTCTTCATGCCGCTCGTCAGGACGATGGTTTTCCCATCTTTGCTATAAGTGAAATCCGCTTTCCAGTCGCCAGTCCACCCGATAGCCCCGATAAGTCCGCGATCGCCGGTTTGCAGATTAAAGAAGGGCAGCGTATTCCGGCTGGATGGGCGACCGCCGGGAGATTCGAGGTGGTCACTTCCGCCTGGGCCGAAATGCTCCTCCAGCGGCATGAAATCTTGCGCGCTGGCGTCACTGCCCCGATCATGGCGGATGATGCAGGCACCGGGCGAAGACGCGATTCCCCAATGCAGAGGCAGAATGTCTTCGATGATAGGCGTGTCAGAGGAACCGTCGTTGCGAAACCTAAGCACCCAATCCACGGCGCCGGGATAATCAGGGTAGAGGGTAACCTCAGCGGTGACCTTGAGATGGGTGGCAGGATCTATATAGGAATAACGATAAGTTTGGCCCCTTCCCCCGGCCACATTTTCTCGTGAGCTCTTCCAGGTGGGCAGCAGTTGTGCGGATTCCTTGCCATCATATTTAAAGGAGAAAGGAACGTGTTCCCGGCAGCCAAAGGTCGGCGGAGCCAAAGCCGGGCGCAGGCGTCTGACTTAGCGCTCCCACGGCGCTGCCGGCGAGGAAGAGAAACAGTAGAAGTGATTTCATGAAACGTCTGTTTGGAGCGATCGGCCTCTCGGAAAAGTACGAAGACTCGCTCGTTTTCCTCCAGAATTGATTTACACCTCAATTCGTAACATGTTAATCACGGCGTCGCTTCGGTTGCGCTGATCGATCCTCGGCTGGCGGAGAAGCATGGCGCCCAGCCGATCGACTTTATCGCGGCAGGGCCTTTACCTTTCTTTCTGTCATTCCCGCAGGGAATCCGCTTTTCGTATGCCCCGGAGACCAGAAGCAGATTCCCTGCGGGAATGACGGAAAGAAAGGCAGCTGCGACACTGTTGAGATTTGCGGAATCCTCCGAGAATCCCGGGCACGACATCGATCATCCTGTCGTTGAGTGGAAGTCAATAGCGTCATTGTGCCGACAGGTTGTGTCGAAATATCGACGCCTTGATTTGCTGCAACAGCTGATTCGGTCCGTAAAGGATCAAGTGTGGTCGAATTTCACGGACAAGAAATTGCGATGACAGATAGCACAGGTGCCACCGGATAACTTACGTAATCAAGAGGAAAGTAGAGCAGAGCATCGCGTTCAGCAAGTTACAGAACCCCAGCATTTGGCCAATGGCGTGCTCTTTAGTGAGCACGGTAGCCCACACCTCGCCTGCGAACGAATAGATGCCATTGCCACGACTCATCGTCAAGGTGTACACAAACGTGACAGATTAGGAGATCGGTGGGAAAGCGCACGAAAAGACGCCGGTACTTATGAGATAGCCGCTCGCGCTAGCGATCTCACGAAATGTGAACCGACAGACGCAAGATTGACTGTTCTTGAGCACGCAGGCAGAGATAGCCTGCTTCGGAACAGCGAACAAGGGAGAGCTTATGTGGATTGTTCGGTTTGCTCTGCAGAGGCCATATACGTTTGTCATTGTCGCGTTGTTAATCGCGATCTTCGGCATCAGCGCCATCCTAAAGACGCCAACCGACATTTTACCGGATATCGATATTCCCATCGTGAGCGTTATCTGGACCTACAGTGGGATGGACGCGGATGATATGTCCAAGCGAATCATTGCGGTATGTGAGCGGGCGCTTCCAACCACCGTGAATAACATTCAGTACACGGAATCCCAGTCGTACAACGGCGTCGGAGTAATCAAGATCCATTTTCAACCGGGTGTGCAGGTGGACCTTGCGATTGCGCAGGTCACGGCGCTGGCGCAGTCGCTCTTGCGCTTGATGCCGCCGGGGATTCTGCCGCCATATGTGCTTAAGTACGACGCTTCCAGCGTTCCTATCGTGCAGGTCAGCCTGGGTGGAAAGGGGCTTTCGCAAACCAGACTCTATGACCTGGGCCAGAACTTTATTCGCGGACAGCTCGCGACCATCAACGGCGCCGCGGTGCCCCTGCCGTATGGTGGTGAGCAGCGAGCCATCATGGTGGACGTGGAGCCGTTGCAGCTGGCGGCCAATCACCTGACTGCCTCAGATCTTTCAGCCGCGCTGAATAACCAGAATCTGGTCACGCCCTCGGGCACGGAGAAGATAGGAGACCGGGAGTACCTGGTGGGAACCAATAGCAGCCCGGCGACGATCGCGGAGCTGAACGCTCTGCCCATCCGTACCGTGAATGGCGCGGTGGTTCAGATGAAGGATGTGGCCTGGATCCATAACGGATACGAGCCGCAGACAAGCTATGTAAGCGAGAACGGGCAAGCGTCGGCGTTGTTGACCGTCATCAAGAGCGGCGCTTCTTCGACACTGACCATCGTGGATCGGGTGAAGGCGGCGATTCCGCGAATCAAGGCCGGGCTCCCAAGCGCGCTGACCCTGACGCCGATCTTCGATCAATCGGTGCTGGTGCGAGCTTCGATCCGGGATGTGGCGCAGGAAGCGGTGACGGCCGCGTTTCTCACCGCCTTGATGGTGCTGGTGTTTCTGGGCAGCTGGCGAAGCACGCTGATTGTAAGCGTATCCATTCCCTTGGCGGTATTGTTCCCGATCGCAGTGTCTTCAGCTTTCGGCGAGACGATCAATATCATGTCGCTGGGGGGACTGGCCTTGGCGGTGGGTATGCTGGTCGACGATGCGACAGTGGAGATCGAAAACACGCACCGCAATCTCGGAATAGGAGAGAAGAAGCCGCTGGCCAGGGCAATCCTCGACAGCGCGGAGCAGGTAGCGATGCCGGCGCTGATCTCGACCATGTCGATCTGCATCGTGTTCGTGCCGGTGACGCTCCTTTCCGGTTCAGCGAAGTACATCTTCACACCGCTGGCAGTGAATGTCGTGTTGGCGCTGGTCGCCTCGTACTTGCTGTCGCGCACTTTGGTGCCCACTATGATGCACTTCCTTCTGCCGAAGGAGGTGCCGCTCTATCAGGGGCAGGAGAAGGAGTCACCGCTGAGCCGAAGCTTCATCTGGCGGTTTCACCAGAGATTTGAGCGCGGGTTCGACTGGTTTGCGGAGAAGTACAGAGGCGGGCTGGAGTGGGCGCTGGGACACGCCCCGATGACGCTGGTTGCGTTTGCGGTGGTGGCCCTGGGTTCGCTGGCCTTGATTCCGGTGGTTGGGCGGGACTTCTTCCCCTATGTGGATTCCGGGCAGATGGAGTTTCACCTCCGGCCGCCGGTGGGCACACGGATCGAAACGGCAACGGAGGTGTTCAAGCAGGTCAACGACGAGATTCGACGCGTGATCCCGCCGGACCAGCTGCAGACGGTGGTGAACAACATAGGGCTGCCGCCAGGAGGCGTAAATCTGGCGTACTCGGCGAGCGATACAACGAGTAATGGGGATGGGGATGTGCTAGTGCTGCTCGCGGCCAAGCACCGGCCGACGCAGGAATGGATGCAGGTTCTGCGCCAGGATTTCGCACAGAAATTTCCCGAGGAGACGTTTTTCTTCGAGCCCGCCGACATCACGAATCAAACGCTGAACTTTGGGCTGCCAGCGCCGATCGATGTGCAGGTGCGCGGAAAAGACGCGGCCTCCACGGCGCAAATCGCCGAAAGGCTTCAGGAGCAGATCAAGGATGTTCCGGGAGCAGTGGACGTGTTCATGCAGCAGGAGGTCAATGCGCCCAAACTGAACATCAATGTCGACCGGCTCAAGGCGCAGCAACTCGCTCTCACGGCAAGAGACGTTTCCGATGACGTGCTGTTGTCGCTTTCCGGCAGTGGACAGGTTGCGCCGAACTTCTGGCTCGATCCTAAGACCGGGGTCGAATACCCGGTGATTGTGCAGGTGCCGCAATACCGGCTGAACAACCTCGATGCGCTGGAGCAGACGGCCGTTACGGCACCCATGACAGGCGCCAGTGACCAGCTGTTACGCAATGTTTCGACGACCCAGCGGCAGGTTTCGCCGCAGACCGTTTCGCATTACAACGCGCTGCCCATCATGGACGTGTTCGCGAACGTGGCCCAGCGCGATCTGGGCGGAGTGGCCAGCGACGTGCAGAAGATCGTGAAAAAGGATTCACAACACCTGCCGCTTGGGGTCGAGATCGTCCTGAGCGGTCAGGTGCTGACGATGAACACATCCTTTGCCAACCTGGAGATCGGGATTGCTGCGGCAGTGGTGTTTGTGTATCTGCTGATGGCGATGAATTTCCAATCATGGACCATACCGTTCATCATTCTGATGGCGCTTCCTGGAGCCTTCGCGGGTATCGTATGGATGCTGTTCGTCACGCAGACGACCTTCAACGTGCCCTCTCTGATGGGGGCGCTGATGACCATTGGGGTCGCAACTGCGAACAGTATTCTGGTGGTCACCTTTGCGAACGAATCGCGCGGCGAGGGCAACGACAGCCGGGATGCAAAGCAGGCTGCGCTGATCGCGGGCTCGACGCGGCTGCGGCCGGTGTGCATGACAGCCTTGGCGATGATCATTGGGATGCTCCCGATGGCGTTGTCGCTGGGCGAGGGCGGCGAGCAGAACGCGCCCATCGGACGGGCCGTTATCGGTGGACTCTTGTTCGCAACGGTGGGTACGCTGTTTATCGTGCCGGTGATGTACTCGCTGATGGGTAAGCAGCCTCCGGTGAACTGGGAGAAGCGGTTAGAGGACGAGATCCAAGGAGCGCACCAATGAGCGCCGACGCCTCAACATCCACGCCCACCCCTGGCGATCAGCAGCACGGGGCGCAACCGCAGGGGAAACACCGCCGGATCTTATGGATCCTGATAGCGATCGCCGCGCTAATTCTCGCTCTGCTGGCGGGCTGGCTGCCCCACCGCAAGCGGAACGAGGAAGCGAACGCCGGGGCTCAACAGCAGAAGAATGCCTTGCCGGTCGTGGAGGTGCAGACCGTGCAAAGCGCACGTTCGGAACAGGAACTGACCTTGCCGGGCACCGTGACCCCGCTCCGGAGTGCGCACATCTATGCCCGGGCCTCGGGGTATTTGAAGGCCCGGTACGTGGATCTTGGGGATAAGGTTGGCAAGGGGCAATTGCTGGGGGTGATCTCGGCGCCGGACCTGGACGCATCGGTAGCGCAGCAGGCGGCGATGGTGCAGCAAAGCAAAGACGGCGTGCTGACGGCGCAATCCACACTGCGGCTCCAGCAGGCGACCTATGCCCGGGTGCACACGTTGGTGCTCCACGGCATTCTTTCCAAGCAGGATGACGATGCGGCGCGTGCTGCTTCTGAGTCGGCGCAATCGAACCTGCAGGCGGTGGAGAATTCGGTGAAGGGAGCGCAGGGAGCATTGGCACGTGCGCAGGCGTTGGCTGAGTTCGAGCAAATTCGCTCGCCAATCAACGGCACCGTCACAGCACGCAACGTCGAAGTGGGAAATCTGGTCTCGGCTTCGGGGGCCGCGCAGGGTCTGACCGCTGTTCTCGCTGGCGCCGGCAGCGGGCCGTCCACGGGCGGCGCCCAGGGGGGCGAATTATTCGATGTTGTGGATCTCGATAGCCTCGAGGTGTTTGTGTCTGTGCCGGAGCAGGATGCGCCCTTCGTTGAAACCGGACAACCTGTGGGCCTCACTTTTTCAGAGTTGCCAGGCGAGACATTCCAGGGCAAGGTGGTCCGGAGCAGCGATTCTCTTAGCCAACAAAGCCGGACGCTTCTCACCGAGATACGAGTCAGCGACGCTCAGCACCGGTTGCGGCCGGGCATGTTCGCTTCCGTGCAGATGCATTACAAAGCCCCGACCCCGGGCATCCTGATCTCCGGCGATAGCCTGCTGACAATGGCCCGCGGTCAGTTTGTACCCGTGGTAGAGAACAATGTCATTCAGATGCGGCCGGTGCACGTAGGGCGAGATTTGGACCAGCCCCTTTCACCTATCACCGCACTCGCACCGTGGCGGAGACTGTCGCCCTGCTTTCCGAACTGGGCGACGAGGCGAAGATCCTGGCGGGCGGGCAGAGCCTGGTCCCGATGATGAACTTCCGGCTGGCCCGGCCGAGCGCCCTGATCGACGTGACCCGCATTCCCGGCCTGGACTACCTGCGCGCCGATCACGACGGCCTGCACGTTGGCGCCCTGACCCAGCACCGCACCGTGGAAATCACCCGCGACCCCGCGGTGCTGGCCGGATTCGCCGTCCTGCCGCGGTCGGCCCGGTGGATCGGGCACTATCCGATCCGCGCCCGCGGCACGTTCGGCGGCAGCATCGCGCACGCCGACCCGGCCGCCGAGTGGTGCCTGCTGGCCGTGCTGCTCGACGCGAACATCGTGCTGCAGGGCCCGGCTGGGCAGCGCATGGTCCCGGCCGCTGAGTTCTTCGAGGGTTTTTACACCACCTCGGCTCAACCGGACGAGATGATCACCGAGATTTGGTTCCCCCGGCGTGCCGCCCGGGCCGTGCTCACCGAGTTCTCCCAGCGCCAGGGCGATTTCGCGGTGGTCGCGGCCGCCGTGTCAGCGGACCTCGGTGACGGCGTGTGCCGGTCGGCTCGGTTCGTGCTGGGCGGCGTCGGCCCGCTGCCCTTCGCCGTGGACACCCGGGCCCTCGCCGGGCAGCCTGCGACGGCGGACACCTGGCGCGCCGCAGGCGAGCTGGCCGCGGCGCAGATCGACCCGCCCGCCG
>CAVPKQ010000028.1:0-36284 GCA_963705665.1 uncultured Acidobacteriaceae bacterium
ATGGAGGAATTCCTGAGTGCCATCGAGTGGATCGATCATCCAGAAGTGCCGCCAGAATTTCCGCTCGTCGAACGGAACCTCAACAGACTCTTCCGACAGGACGGGCCAATGGGGCGCTAAGCGGTCAAGCCCGGTCTGGAGGAGATGGTGAGACACAAGATCGGCCTGAGTCACAGGCGAGTGATCCAACTTATACTCCACTTGTGGATTTAAATCCTGGTAAATGGCCAATATGGTGCGCCCGGATTCACATGCGAGAGCGGTGACGCGCGGCAACAATTCAGTCAGCCATTTACAAGCGTAGGGATCGGCCATTCGAGCTCTCGCTTCCAGCGGTCTTGTGGAGTGCTTTGGAATCCAGGTAAAAAAGAATGAGATCGACGCATTCGTCCGGGCTTTTTGCAACGGTGTCCAGGCGAATTTCAGGAGCTTCTGGCGGCTCGTAGTCGCTGTCGATCCCGGTGAAGTTTACCAACTCTCCGCGGCGAGCTTTGGCGTAAAGCCCCTTGGGGTCACGACGCTCGCATTCTTCGAGCGAAGCATCGATATAGATCTCTACAAATTCGTCCGGCTCAAACCGCGAACGGGCGAGGTCGCGTTCTGCGCGATAGGGACTGATGAATGCGACGATAACCACGAGACCGGCGTCTACGAACAAGCGGGCAACCTCCATGGCCCGGCGAATATTCTCCACCCGGTCAGCCTCGGAGAATCCGAGATCCCGGTTGAGACCTTGGCGTATGTTGTCGCCATCGAGAACATAAGTGTGTCTGCCGGAAGCGAACAGTTGCTTTTCGAGTAGGTTCGCAATCGTCGACTTGCCCGCGCCCGACAAACCGGTTAACCAGAGACAAAACGGCTTCTGCAGCTTCTGCCGGGCGCGGGCGTCTTTGTTGATATCTAAAACCTGCCAGCGGATATCGGCCGCCCGGCGGAGAGCGAATTCGATCATCCCGCCTCCAACAGTCTGATTTGTGAATCGGTCAACGATGGCCAGACTGCCTTGTGCGCACAGCAACTGAACAGGAAGAAATGCTTCCATGCAATCATCATTACCGGCTCACGTGCCATAGCGATCGCTCCCGGATAATCTCGATTCGTCTTCCAAGGCGGTAAAGATAGCCGTGCATCGGACAATCTTAACCAAGGGTTTTGCACATGATTCGCAATGGCCGCTGTTCGGAATGCCTTTGATACCTGAAACAAAAGCCCTTTCCCCGGTTATGGGGAAAGGGCCTTTACAGTCGGAACGTGTTTTAGTCGTCCAGGTCACCCTTGGGTGCCGGTTTGTTAAATTCGCTCGGGGGGCGAACCTTGCTCTCGCCGGGATAGGGCCGTGTAAAACCGGTCGACATGTACCAGTTCAGGTGGTTGACGGTGTCCGGGTCTTCGGCGTCAGGCTTGGTCAGTTTGCCGGCGAAGATCTGCTTCTTCTTCTGGAGCCAGGCTACCTTCAGGGCCTTGACCGCGGGGCTGCTCGTTTGGTTGGCTGCGGTCGTTGTCGTGACGCCCTGGTCCAGCGGGACCTGGTTCGGCACGTGCGTCCACGGCTGGAAGTTTTCCGCGGGCGGCGTGCCCTGGACGAAAGCCGTCCTCATCGGCGACGCCACGAGGTCGAACTGGTTCATGGGCGGCAGACCGAGGATTTGCTCGATCGTCCGAGTCATATTGACCTGTGTGTAGTAAGTGTGGTCGGTGGGTCCGTTCTGCACAACGTAAGGGCTGACGATATAGCCCGGGCTGCGATGACCGTCGACGTGGTCGACGCCGTTCTGCGAGTCGTCTTCCTCAATGAAGATCGCCGACGAGGACCATACGTTGCTGTGGCTGATGTAGTCGATAATGCGCCCCACGGCCAGGTCGTTATCGGCTTGCTCGGCGTCCACAGTCGGTGGGCCGCCGGTGTGGTCGTCCATTACCCAAAGGATGCTCAACGCAGGCACCGTACCGGCCGCGGCGTCATTCTTAAAGTCCTGCAGCCACACATCGACGCGGAACTGGTCGGGGATGCCCAGATCGAACTGCGGGAAGTTGGTGACGAGGTGGTTGGACACGGCCGGGACAGAGGATTGTGCCTGGACCGTATTCTGATAATACAGCGTCTTCTCAGCCCCAGCCTCGAAGTTCTGCGAGTCGGTGTAAAACTGGCTCCAGGTCGGCTCTTTGGTCGATCCGTTCGGCTGTTTGAACGTATCGTTCTCGACGTATTCACCGTAGATCTTCACTGGCAAACCGGCCGCAGATGCTTCCGAGAACAGGAAGCCCTTGTTCTGGTAGGCGAGTGCATCGCCGGCGTTCCCGCCTGGATAGCTGCGGACCCAGTCAGGCGACTGGATGTCGTCGGCGTAGGGCGCCATGCCCTCGGTGATCCATTGGTGACCGTCGGCAGACTGGCGGCTCGGGTCGTAAAAATTGTCGAAGAGCGGGAAGCGTGTCACCAGATTGTGCACGTTCGGGGTGTCCTTGCCGCCGAACACCGCTAACGAGCTATCGCCATCGCCGGCAGCCACGTCGCCCAGGATCTGATCATAGGTGCGGTTTTCACGGATGATCATGAACACGTGCTTGATCAGCGACGGATCGCCGATCTTGTCCGGGATTGCGACCGCATTGTTATCCTGGGTACCTCCAGCGGCAGACTTGATATTCTCCGTCAGATCCCAGTGGTTGTTGTCGAAAACCTGCGCCGTCATCGCGGTCAAGGTCGCGCTATTCGGCACGGGGATGATGCTGACGGTGCCATTGTCCTGGTGAGTGTTGTAGTCGGTGACGCCGTGGTCGGTTTCGAACGAATAAAGCGTGCCGACGCCCTTGTCGTTGGCAACGATGAGTTTTTTATCGGCCTTGTTCAGCACCACCGAGGCCGGCGCATAGGCTACCGGAATCATGCCCATGACGGCATTCTTCGGGTTGGCGTTGAGGTTGACGACCGCGATCGCGTTGGCATTGTAAAGCGCGACGTAGGCAATGCCTGTGGTGGCATCGACGGCGATCGAGTCCGGCGCGGCGCCATAGGCCGCCTGGCGTTGGCCGGGCACTTTGATCGGCAGCCCAAGGTTGATCGTCTTCTTCACTTCGTTGGTGGTGGTGTCGATGACCGAGATGGTGTCGCTGTAGGTATTGGCGACCAACAGGTAACCGCCAAAGAACGCCATCCCGGTCGGGTGCAGACCGGTCGAGATGGTAGCGGTAACCTTCATCGATGCCAGATCAACCACAGAAACGGTACCTGTGATCGCGGCGCCAACCACCGGGTCGGCGACGATTTCAGTGCCGGAGGAGTTGACCTGGAAGTCCGCCGCGGTAGCGACCTGGCCACCCTCGTTGCTGACGTAGGCGGTCGAGCCGCTGTTGTTGATCACGATGCTGTGCGGAGCGTTGCCTACGCGGATCTGCGCACCCTGCGTCGGCTGCTGCGCGGTCAGGTCGATCTTGGTGAGCGTATCGTTCTGGTTCAGCAGGGCATAAGCGCTCTTGCCATCACTTGATAACGCGAGGCCGCCCGGATAAGAAGTGGAGGCAGTATAAAACGTGCCGCAGGGATTGGCATAAGCGGCCGGCGGGCTGTTCGGAAAGCACTGGATAAAGGAATTGTTCGGCGGCACCTTTACCTGGGCGTCGTCGCTCAGCAAGCCCTCTTCAGAGACATTAGCGATGGTGACGTTGCTGCTGTCCTGGCTGAAAACCAGGTGCTTGCCGTCCGCCGAATAGGCTATACCGTTATAGCTGCCGTGCGCATCCGATCCGAGCGCGATGTAGTTCTGCAGGACATCGCCGGTGCGGGTGTCGAACACTTCGACGGCCTCCGTCGCCCCCATGGTGAGGACGGCGGCGGTGTGATTTTTGGCGCTGGGGTTCACCGCGATGGCCTTCGCGCGGACCCGGATGCCGAGGTCGACTTGTTTGCCGGCCGGGGTGATGATCTGGCCACTGCTCACGACAAAAGAGCCGTCCGGCTGCGCGCCGGTGGAGTAGGTCGGGTACGGCACGGACTGAGCGAACGCCGGAATGCTCAGCCCCGTCGCCAGCAAGCCGGCGAGCGGACGCAGACGGTTGATTCTCGAATTATTTCGAGGGGCTTTTCGGAACGTTTTTCTGAACATCGATTGTTCTCTCCCGGGATTGTTATCCCGCAATTTGAAAATGCCGAGCGGCGACACGGAAATGTGAAGCTCTATTTCCGGCCGATGGCTAGGGACAAGGGACAAGCAGACAGATGCGGCTGGCGCTGCTGGCTGCCGGAGATGCAGATAGATGGAAGCGCGGTTATCGAATCGTGGACGTGTACTGGTGAAGGAGCCCGAGAACGACCGTGAGTTATTGAGGTTTAAACGCGGTCAGCGCCCCCTTTCAACTCGCCCCAAGTATCCCAAACGATTTCTGACGGGCTGGTGACGGTCGCATTACATTTCCGTAATGTGGGCTGAACTTTTTCTCGCGAATTAGAAATGCGCGCAGCGCAATGGTGAGCGGGAGTCAATTTTGTGGGCGTGGTCTCCGTGTCTTTCGGTAAGGCGATTTGCTTCAGCCCAATTACGATCGGGCGATACCTGCCTCCAGTTCCGACCGATCGTCGACCAGGGCGCGCAGTGGCCCCAGCCAGGGTTCGTAGCGTCGCCAGCGCGCGACGGAGTTGCGATTGATCGGCTGCCGGGCCTGCCACTTGCTGGGGGTCCTCACCGACCGCGGATTGGATTCCGGCCGTAGGCACGCGTCGTGCCACACCAGGCCGCAGGCCGCGATGATCCGCCGGATCACAGGTTCGGGCGCGCGGGTCAGCTCCTCGTAATCGACCTCGATGAAGCGATCCGCCGGCAGAACGCTCCGCCAGTGGTCGATGAGCCGCTGGTAGCTGCGGAAATACATGACCAGTTCGGCGCCTCCGGTCGGAAACGCCAGGCCCGGATGGAAATGAGTTTGATGGATCGACAACGCTGTGTCGACTGCAGTGCGGCGACAATGGATCATGATTGCGCGCGGGAATGCCAGGTGGATCAGCCCTGCCCAGAGGAAGTTGAACGGCATTTTGTCGGTCACTCGGGCCGCCGTGGGCGCGATCGCGCGCAGCACGCCGAGATAATCTGCCGCCGCCTTTGCGAGGAACGGCGTCTCGGTCCCGGCCGCGCCGGAGCCGTGCCACGCCGCCCCTAGCTGGTTCCAGAAATACAACTCGCCGCCGGCCCGGACCTCGGGATGGTTGGAGACGATCTGCTCGACGAGCGTTGTGCCGGACCGCGGCATGCCGATGATCAGTACCGGCGTCGTATCGCAGCTGCCGAGTTGGGGCGCCCGCGCCATCAATTCGGGTGTGCAGCGGGCAATCAGGCGGTCGATCTCGACGTCGAACGCGGCCGAGTCGAAAGACAAAGAGCCCCGGCGCAAAGCGTCTCCGGCGTCGAAATGCTGTATGGCCAGGGCGTAGTCGCCAAGATCGTCCGCCGCCTTACCAAGCGCGAGGTGAAGCCGCAGGCGTTGCGAAGCTTCCAGTCCCGGCGTGGCGAGCGCGGTTTCCATCTGTTGCAGCAGACCGTCGTCCCTCGTGACGGGGCGGCACCGGACCAGATCGTAGTAGCTTCCCGCCAGCAGCGGTGCAAGTGCAATCGCTCGTTGGAAGCATTTGCGGGCCTCGTCGAAACGGCCGAACTCAGAGAGCAGATTGCCCAGCAGATCATGCGCCATGGCGTTCCTCGGATCGAGCGCCAGCGTCTGTCGCAGCACCTGTTCGGCTTCCTCATTGCGATCTTCGGTGAGCAGCGCCCGCGCCTTGCCAAGGCGGCCGAAGCTGGTCTTACCTCCGGTCGCAGCCGCGCGGCGGAAGCAGCTGATCGCCTCGTCACGGTGGCCCAGCATGTAGACCAGGGCGCCGGCGCGGAACCACGCCTCGGTCAGGGATGGGAGGAGTTGACTGGCGCGGTCGTACGCGACGATTGCCCCGCCGATGTTGCCCAGCTTCTCCAAGGCGATTCCCAGGCGGAAATATGCGTCGGTGTAACGTGGATTGCTGGCGACGGCCAGCTGGAATGCCGCGACGGCATCCGGTATGAGGCCGACCTCGAGGCAGGCGAGTCCGAGATCGTGCTGGATGATGGGATTGGACGGCTGCAGCAGCGCTGCTTTGCGTAACGGCGCGATTGCATCGGCTGGTCGCCCGGCCCTGAGCGACTTAGTGGCCAACGCAAGCAGAGGCGGGACTTGCTGCGGCGCAGCTGGGTTTGGAGACCATGACATGGCGCGAACCTCACATCGGAGCTGGAGCGTGGCGATCGGAATCGCCAGCGAGATTGAGTACATCATAGCCATAACCGGCCAATCGCTTCCCATTTTCACTCAGGTGGTCTGGATTTTTCTTATCTCGGTCAGGATCTTGATGAGGCGGATGGAGAGTCTGAGGAGACGATTGCGCGCATTACCGTTGGGGAGGGAACGGCGGAACATCTCCATGACGTGCTGAGCGGCGACCAAGGAGTCGATGAGACCATCGATGCCTGTACGAACTGGTGCGGTAGATGTTTTGGGTTGTGGAGCCAGATGTCGAGGCTTGGAGCGAGCCAACTGGAACTCACGTTCGAGATCGGTGAGGGCGACATCGACGTAGCGCATGGTCATACCTGGATCGACGTGGCCGAGTAGTTTCATCAGGACGGGGAAGCTGACCCCGGAGCGAAGCATCTCGGTGGCGTAGGTATGCCTGAACTGGTGGGGGACGATCCGAGTAGAGAGTCCGAGGGAGTGGCAGACCTGATGAAGGTAGTCGCGGAGTGGAACGAGCAGAGCCACTTTGCTTCCAGGGCGCGCCAAAAGCCGTCCATCGGCAGGCAGAGGAATCCAGGGAGCGGAAGAAGCGCAGCCGTTGGACGAGATCACGGCCGAAGGCATCGATGGGTACCATGCGCTCGGTCTTGAGTTTGCCGAGGGGAACATGGATGGCCCATTGGTTGGGTCCTGTGGCGCGCAGGCAGTCATAGGACAGGTCGACGCATTCGCCGATACGCATGCCGGTCGAGCGGAGCAGGAGGAAGACATTTCCGCCAAGATCGTTGCGACGCATGAACTCCTGCTGGAGGAGTTGATCCTGCTCGGCGGTGAGCGGCCGCGGCAGAGTGTGAGGCGAGCGCGGAATATCCTCACGCAGCAGCAAGTGAGCCAGTTCCGGGAGATGGCTGGTGCGAGCCAGTTCATGGAAGATGGTGCGCAGAGCAAAGAGGCGTCCGATGCAGGTTGCCGCGACCAGAGGAGGAGTCTGTCCGCGCAGGTGCGCCATCCATCCGAGGATATGAGGATCGCGGTGCAGTTGTTCGAGACGAGTAATCTTCGGATATTCTGCGCCGAGATAGACAAGGAAGCTGCGCACCACGATGTTGTAGTTACGCTTGCTGGACGGGGTGAGTGCGGTGCACAGAGACTCGACCGTATGCGCGAACAGCGGCGCCAGCGGATGCTGGAGTGGAGCACGGCGCCAGCGCATCACGGGATCCTCGGTTGAGGATGGATGCACTGTGCTGTCGCGCGGGCGTACTGCAGGTAGACGTCCTGCGGCGAGACCTTCACATAGTGCATGGTGGTCTCGATGTCGGCATGCCCCATCAACTGCATCAGTGCGGGCAGGCTGATGCCGGCGCGCACCATATCGGAGGCGAAGGTGTGTCGGAACCGGTGCGGATTGGCCAGCTGGACGCCGGTAGTGCGGCGATGATGGCGAAACAGGGAGCGTAAACCTGCCGGTGTTATGCGTTGACCACGAGCGGGCCCTTTCAACACGACGAATAAGGCTGCCGAGCAGGGATCGGGCCGCTCCACGCGCAGATAGTGATCGATCAGTTGCGTAGTTTCCGGCGCGACTGGCAGCAAGCGTAGCTTGTTCCCCTTGCCGCGCACCCTAAGCTGCCCTTCGGATAACAACACATCATCGCGATTCAAGGCCATGACTTCGACGGAGCGAAGCCCGTGCAGGAGCATCAGACCGACGATGGCCAGGTCGCGGGCGTTTCGAAAACTGGACCAGAAGCGTGCCACTTCATCGACCGAGAGCGGAACGATGTTGAGCCGTGGTTCCTTGATGCGCAATCTGCTGAGCTCGAAGCGAGGGCGTCCCAGACCCATCGGCCTGCGATGCAGGAAGGGTTGGTGGAACCCGTGCGCCACCTGGCAGGGAGCATTGGGGAACTGGTTGCGGATGGCGCGATCGGCAGTTGCAACACGGTCGTTGATGGTGGATGCGGAGGGCGCCGTTCCAGGCTGGACTGGTAGCGCAGGTAATCAAGTAGAGTCGATTCGGTGAGGTCTTGCTGAGAGATATCGCCAGTGTGATGAACGCTCTCCCACCAGCGCACGAAGTGCAGCAGGCTGTGCGCGTAGCTGTACAGGGATTTGTCGGCCAGCCGGCGGACATGTTCACGGTCGAGATACTGATTGATCCACGCCACTTCCCGACCGGTATTCTGCTCGATCACGCGAATGGGGCTGTGCGCGCCTGATGGTGCGGGCTGACGAATCACGCGGAACTTCATGGCTGGGCAGCCTCCAGCAGAGACCGGAACTCTTCCGCGTTCCCACCCCCAACGAAGAACGAGTTTGGATCGTAACCCTGTGGCAGCAGGACGCGAAGAGCCATGATGCCGTGTGCGCCAAGGCGATGGGCCAGTCGCTCTGCAGCCCGCTGTCCGCTCTGGTTGGCGTCGACATCGAAGATGAGATAGACGGTGCGTTGGCCATCACACAGTTGGTGGAAGTGGGCGTTATTCAGATGGGTGCCCAACGAGCAGGTCGCGTTCTGAAAACCGGCCTGCCGTAACGAGCCATAGTCGAATAGTCCTTCGACCAGGATGACTTCGTCATAATGGCGCACCTTTTCCCATGCATACAAGCCGCCCTTGCAGCCGGGCAGGAAACGATGGGCGAAGGCAGAGCCGATGCTACGGCCGTAGAGGTTGACGATGTGCTCGCCCTGACGCAACGGGAAGACGATGCGCTGATAAAGAGCATCCGCGCCCTGTGCGTTGATAAGACCGGCTATCTGCAAAAGTTCGAAGGAATAACCTTGCGCTGTGAGATGACGACGCAGATTTCCGCCGGGCGCATAGCCGATACCCAGTTCTCGAATCAAGGCAGGATGGTAAACTCCGCGTTGCCAGAGATAGCCGAGCGCCTCCGGATACTGATCCAGTTGGTGCTGATAAAAAGTGGCCGCCTGTTCGAGCACTGCGATTGCATCTTTTTCTCGAGTGGCGGTTGGATAGAGATAAGCATGGCCTTTGTGGAAGGCCAGGTGATGCGAGAGTTGCAGGAAGCGAATCAGATCGCCGCCCTGCCCGCAGCCGTGGCAGTAGAAGACATCCTTGTGTGTGTTGACGTAGAACGAGGGCCGGCTCTCCTCATGCAGCGGACAGAGACCCACATACTCCCCACGGCCCGCAGGCCGGCCAATCCAGTTCTGTTGCCGCAGGTACTCCAGCAGAGACATTCGCTGTCTGCGTGTCTCGACATCTTGGCTCATGCTCTTTTTCCGCCTCTGGAACCCAGTCTGGGACGACTCCTCTTCGGTTCCCAGGCAAGGATGGTGGGCGAGCGGATCTTTTATACGCGTATGGGCCACAGGACTTCGAGAGCCGAGATGATCCAGGGCAACGGTGCTGCTTTCTGCGCGCCAGCGCCACCACGCTCCAGCCAGTGAGCCACGCGAGTTAAAGTGTGGGGCAGAAACGAAAGTGCCGGCTCAGAACAGTCCAGACCCTTCGACCAGCGACGAACGGTCGAGGAATCCGGCACCCGATCCGCATCCTTGAATTTGGAAACTGCTCTTTCCCACGAACAGTGCTCCACAAAGCGCCGCAGCAATGTCTGGCAGCGCCCCACCAGGCTGTAATGGGTGTAAGGGAGTGAGTACACCGGCAGGAAGGTGAAGGTCCTTCCGCACTTGATGCAGCGGCCCCGACGAATCCTGATCCAGTCGTGATGCTCGTCGTGCGCCTGCTTGCGGCGGCGCCCGTGACCGATGATTGTATCGCTCTCACAAACCGGACAATGGCGTAAGATGATTTCGTCGCAGTCTTCCGCCCAGCCGGCTACAGCCTCGTCCAGCGAGACGGAAACTGGGACAAAGAGGATCGTTACCGCACAGGGGTTCTGCTCCGGCGTGACCCGCCAAGATCTCAGCTGGAAACAGAGCCCCGCCTCCTGAAGAATCCAACTGAAAGAAAATATAGCTTCTTACGAACAGCTCTTGAGAGTTGATTCAGATTTTTGGCCGGTTATCTTCGCCAAAGCACTCATTGACTGTTGTACGCGTTCCACACGGCCGAATAGTCGGCATCTCGTCAGCTTGACCGTGGGGCTTCGCTCTTTCCGTCGGCTCGGGCAAACCTCCGCGAAACCGGTTATACGTCCAAGTGGATAGTTTCCGGATTGCCGGTTACTCGCCCGAAAACGCAAATCCCGCAAATCCTAACGATAGGAGGGCACCGCTTCAGCTTCGGCTCTCAGTGCCTTGCCGATGGGCGCCGAACTCATGGCTGGCCCCCTAATCCTGCAGGGTGGCACAAAGGAGGAAAATGTCTCTTGAATAAGGGGGAGAGGAATATGTATAAAGCTTGTGGACTGGGGCTGTGAGATCAGTGGCGGTGTTTCTTGCCGGCGACGCGGCGCACCTCTGTGCATCCTCCCAGGGACACGGCATGAACTGCGGTCTGCAGGACGCTTTATCGGCAAACAGGTTCCCCTGCCCGGTGAGAGACCGCTTATGACCAGCCTTTTAGATAGAAGAAAACCGTTGACGCTCTTTGCTGCGTCTGAGTCCCAAGAGACAATAGCGACCAGCCCACATCCGATCGCGGAACTACGCGCATTCCAGATGAACTCCTATGTCATCCTCGAGGTCCGAACCCAATCCGGCCTGGTCGGGTACGGGGAGTGTAATTCACTTTCTGGATCTGACCTCAAGGCGACCAGCCAGGCCGTTGTCGGACGTGCCGCATCGTCTTACCAGGTTTTGGACGGCTTGGTGCCCACGACGGTGCGAGGGGGATTAAACATTGCCTTGCTCGACATCGTTGGGAAGGCAACTCAGGCGCCGGTTTATCGCGTCCTCGGTGGCCCAACGCGCAACAAGGCGCGGGCCATTACCCGACTCTCCGGGAGTCTGATGAGGAATTGCAGCGCGATCTCGAGAAGCAACTGGCCGCGGGTTATCGCGCCTTCCTGATTCCAATCCCGGCTCCGGCGGCGCGCAACCAGGGCAGCGATTTTGTGCGTGTTGGCGTCGCGCGTCTCAAGGCGATGCGCTCTGCCGCTCCGGGCGCGGATTTCGCTTTCGAGGCGCGTTCTCAACTGACGCCTGGGGATGCAGCCAGCCTCGCCGCCGCAGTAGAAGGCCTGCATCCACTTTGGTTTGACGAGCCATGCGCTGTTACCAATCTGGAAACGATTCACAAAATTGCGGATGAAACTGTTGTCCCGCTGGGCTTCGGGCGCTCGATTTCCGATTCTGGAACCTTTCAGGACCTTCTACGCGAGGGCCTTGTCGATCTGCTTCGGCCAGACATCCTCACCCATGGAATTACCGGAATTCGCCGCCTCGCTGCGATGGCGGAGACGTATTACGTAGACGTCTCCCCGTGGCATGAAGGTGGACCCATTGCGACGGTCGCCGCGCTGCATGCTGCCGCTAGTGTTCCCAATTTCTTTATCGCTCAAGCGCCTAGCGTAAGTGGTGGAGCGACGCTGCACGAGGGTTTCTTCGAGTTACCGAAGGGCCCGGGGCTAGGCATCGCTGTCGACGAAAAAACCCTCGAAGGGAAACAAATCGTATGAACCGAAGAAGGTTTCTCGGCGTGGCAGCGATGATGGCCGCCGCGGTGCCCGGCTCGCGAATCGGAGCCGCGGTGGGCGGCAGGCCCCAACTGGTGGATTCCTGCGGATGCGATCCTTTTCTGGGTGAAGCCAGAGATGGATCGTACGCCTTCAACCCCAATGGCCAGGTCAAGGCGAGCGATGCCTTTCGCGATCTCAGCTCGGGCATCAAAATCACCAATTTGAAAGTCTTTGGTGTTTCGCTGACGCCAAACTCCGATCGGCCCTATGTCTTCGTCAAGCTCGAGACGAACCAGCCGGGTCTTATCGGCTGGGGAGAGGGCACGCTCGAGGGCAAGGCACAAGGGACCATGTCTTGTATTGAGGACTTTCGCGATTTTCTGATTGGTAACGATCCGATGCAGGTCGAACATCTCTGGCAGTCCATGTATGTTCACACGTTCTACCGCGCCGGCCCGCTGATTGGCTCTGCCATCTCTGGTATCGACCAGGCTTTGTGGGATATTCGCGGGAAAGCTTTAAACGTTCCTGTTTATCAGCTTCTGGGCGGGCCCTACGATCAACGCGGGGTACGCGGCTACTATCATGTCGAAGACATAAGCACAGCGGAGGATTTGGCGCACTTGCGCGAGACCGCGCTGCAGACAGGAGTATCTTGCCTCAAGATCGGTCTTCCCGATCACGATTACGAATGGATCGAGACCAACGCGAAGATCGATCGCGCGGTAAAGCATATGCAGCGCGTGCGTGAAGGCCTGGGCGATTCCATCGACATCGCCGTGGACTTCCATGCCAAGATGGGCCCTGCCGTCGCATCCATCATGATTAAGGAAGTCGAGCCGCTTCATCTACTCTTTGTGGAGGAGCCGTGTCCTCCGGAGAACCCGCAAGCCATGGCGCGAATCGCCCGTCATTCAACGACTCCTATTGCAACCGGTGAGCGTCTTGTTGCGGCCTACGGCTGCCGTGAGCTTATCGAGATGGGAGCTGTCGACATCCTGCAAACGGACATCAATCATGTGGGCGGCATCTCCGCGCTGTGGAAAGTAGCGGCCATGGCGAACACATCGAACATTTCGATGGCGCCTCATGCATGCGAGGGTCCCATCGGAGGCCTGTCGACCTTGCACGTCGATTCCTCAAGCCCTAACTTTTTGGTGCAGGAGATCTGCAGCTTCGTAAAGCCTGGCGATAAAGAGAGGATCTGGGCAGAGTGGTTCGGTTTCCCCGCCATGCGCATGGTAGACGGCCGTGTTCCTCTGCCATCCAAGCCGGGCCTGGGTTTCGAACTCAGCGAGGCTTCATTGAGCAAGTATCCTTTTGGTGGAACCAAGCCAATGGAGTTCGTCTGGCACCAAGACGGTTCGGTGGCCGCGCTCTAGTTCGCGAAGATGGCTTAAGGTTGGAGAAAGAGACCAGTTCGTGTCAATCCTGCTCGTTACGGCTCAGACCGCAAAGGGAAAGGCCCATTGCCTAGGCCGTTCGGGAAAATCCGGGATGGCCAGTAAAAATGAAACTTCTCGATGGGTGCTGACCAGAAGTTCTTCGAATTCATGGCTTCACGGGAGGATCGTTGGCAATGGGAAGTTATCCGCCTCCCGCGAACTCTCCGGATTACCGGTAACGCCTCCAGTGGGTTCGTTCCCAGGCTATTCGTCAGGTCTCAGTGCGCGACTCGGCGATTTTGCGCAGCAAAGAGAGAACACACCGGCTACCGGTCCGAATTGCCGAGACTGCCAAGAAACGTGCCGCATTCGCAGAGCTCGGTACTCTCGTGTCGCTACTTGCAGTCACTGGTCGTGTGACAGATCGCGCAGACGGCGCTCCAGGAAGCGGCGCGCCGGTTCCAGACGGGCAAGCATAAGGGCCTGCTGGTATGATCGGCCGGCTTCTGTTGTTTTGCCCATCCGCCGACAGAGATCGGCGCGGGCCGCGTGGGCGAGATAGTAATCACGAAGATCGCCCCGAGCGAGGATAGCGTCAACCAGAGCGAGACCGGCTTCTGGGCCGTCGCGCATAGCGATAGCGACGGCGCGATTGAGCTCGACCACTGGTGAAGGGCTGATTCGGACAAGGACATCGTAGAGCTCAGCAATCTGCGCCCAGTCCGTGGCAGCGGCCGTGGATGCATCGGCGTGCACCGCAGCAATAGCTGCCTGCAATGTATAGGAGCCAAACTTGCGGGACGCCAACGCCCGCTCGACCAGAATCCCGGCCTTCTTCTATGAGACTCCGGTCCCACTGTGAGCGATCCTGTTGTTCGAGAAGGACCAGTTCGCCATCTTTAGTGATGCGACTGATACGACGCGATTCCTGGAGGAGCATGAGGGCCAGCAGGCCGAGAGCCTCAGGCTCAGGGAGCAGGTCCGCCAGAAGACGGCCCAGACGGATGGCTTCCTGAGAAAGCTCGGGGCGGGTGAGCGACGCACCCGATGCGGCGGAGTAGCCCTCGGTGAAGATGAGGTAGATAACCTGAAGCACGGAATCCAATCGGCCCGCGAGCTCGGCGCGGGCGGGGACTTCGTAGGGAATGCGTGCGTCGCGGATTTTCGCTTTGGCGCGAACGATGCGTTTGGCGATGGTCGGAGCAGTGGTGAGAAAAGCACGGGCGATCTCTTCGGTAGTCATGCCGCAGATCTCACGCAGCGTGAGAGCCGTTCGCGCTTCCGGCGGCAGCGCCGGATGGCAGCAAGTAAAAATGAGCCGGAGCCGATCGTCTGCCAGATGCTGTTCGTCCAGATACGATGGATCGAGTGCTTCCTCTTGCAACTGGTCTGCGGCTTCGTCCAAGGAACCTCCGAAGCGCGCCCGCCGCCGAAGATTGTCGATGGCCTTGTAGCGCCCGGTTGAGACCAGCCAGGCACGCGGATTGGCGGGAACGCCGTCCCGCGGCCATTGCTCCATAGCGGCCATAACAGCTTCGTGCAGAGCTTCTTCCGCCAGTTCAAAATCGCCCAGAAGGCGAATGAGTGTGGCCAGCACACGCCGCGACTCACTGCGATAAACGGCATCGAGAGTGTCGCGGATGTGCGTGGAGCGGTTATCGTTCATGAAACGCTATTCACTAAGAGCGGCCCTCGCGCAAAAAGTCGAGGATTACCGCGGTAAACTGCTGAGGCCGCTGCAGCGGAGCAAAATGGCTCACACCATAAAGACCGAGGTACTTGGCATTACGAACGCTTTGAGCTAAGTACTCTGCGTGCTCGCGGCGAATGAATTCGTCATGCTCACTTTGTACGATGGTGACCGGCACACGGATCCTGCCCAGGTCCTCTCGAGTGTAACCGGGCTGGGTTCTCTGCATGGGTGCCAGGTCTTTGACCAAATCCTGGAATTGGTCCGGGGTAGGCGATAGCTCCGCATAATCCTTCGCATGGCGAGCAAAGCACCGATCCAGCATCGGAGTCGCCTGGAAGGGTTTCACCCCGGAGGGGTCCATATTGCAGGCGAAGAAGAATACGCCCGATACGCGGGAAGGAACCGTAGCCGCGAGAACCATCGCAACGCAGGCTCCGTCGCTCCATCCGACAAGAAAAGCCTTGTCAATGGACAATTCATCCATCACAGAGACGACATCGGACGCCATCAGCTCATAAGAAAACGGACGCTGGCCGCGTGTGCTCCGGCCATGGCCCCTGCTGTCAATCAGGACAATTCGGAAGCCGTTCTCAACCAAGGAGGGAACCTGATACCCCCAGTTCCCGCTATGGCCCAAGCCGCCATGCAGGAGGATCACAGCGCTGCCGGCGCCAAGGCTCGCATACCATATGTGAGCACCGTCATGGGTGGCGTATCCGCTATCTGCCGGCGGCAGCGGTGGAGCACCGTTGGCCTCGAAGATTTGGAGGTCATCGTCGTGTACAAAGTACCGCCCCTTTTCGTTGCGGCTTTTCGGCCTCATATCGATGTACGGAGCGTCTCTTCATCGAAACTGCGAGCCAGTGGTTTGATTGGCCTTACTTCAACGCCACCCAGCCGCGCTGGCGGGATGCGGGAGGCAACTTGGATCGCCTCGTTCAGGTCTCTGGCTTCGATGACGATGAATCCGCCGATCTGCTCGTTCGTCTCGGCAAACGGGCCATCCGTGATCGATAGTTTTCCGTCTCTCATGCGCAGTGTTGTAGCTGCATGCACCGGTTCCAGCGCGCCCGACGTGACAAAATGGCTACCCTCGCGCATTACGTTGTCGTAGTCCAGCGCTTGGTCCGTAAGCGCCTGATGCTCGCGCTGTGAAAGGGCGGCGTGCTTCTTCTCGTCGTAGAAGACCATGCAGAGGTATTTCATGGGTCTCTCCCTGAGGCTTCCGCCTCGCTCAATGGATAGTCGATGACAATGTACCCAATTGGACAATGAATTCGAGAGAATTCAGCAAATCTCTTGAAAGCCGGCTCAAGGGAACGGGAAAGGGCGAAGTAACATGCCAGGAACAGCTTAAGCTGAAGTCGAACCAGGCTTATTCGATGAGTACACATCGTTAGGGTTAGCCTTATTTTCTCCTGGAGAGGAAGCTGAAATAGCGCGCACGGCCGAGATCGGGAATTGGCCCAGGCCGTGTTGGCGGCCGCTGCCGTGCGTGATCGATAAAATGCACTTTCTCCGGTTGACAGAAATAGGATGATCGTCCTATTCTCGTGATCTCTGAGAAACCAGACAGCCGGTCTAATTCTCGCGTCAGCGATCAGGGATGTTTGCTGTGACAGCAGCTTCCTGCGGAATTGTGGAGTTGCGCCGGTACACTCTCAAGCCTGGCCGGCGCGATGAGTTGATTGCGTTGTTCGAGCGGGAATTCATCGAGTCTCAGGAAGTGCTCGGGATGACGCTTTTCGGCCTGTTCCGAGACGCAACTCATCCCGATCGTTTCGTCTGGCTTCGCGGATTCACGGACATGGCCGCGCGCAGAGAGGCGCTGAGTGCGTTCTACGGCGGTCCGGTGTGGCAGGCGCACGGCGCGGCCGCCAATGACACAATGATTGATTCGCATGACGTGAGACTGCTGCGCCCTGCGCAGCCGGGGAGCGGCTTCCATTCCCCCGCCACGCATGTCTCTGGGCCCCTGCTTTGTCTTGCCTGGTCGCTTTCTGACAACGGGCAATGCAGCACTTTCGCGAATGGCTTCCTGAGAGAGATACCCGCGCACAGGGTATCGAACGATGGAATCCTGCTTGCGGCGTTCGTGACCGAAACCAGTACAAATACGTGGCCGAAACTCCCTGTCCGCGAGGGCGAACACAATTTCGTCGTCTTTACGTCGGGTATCCCTCCTCACGATCTCCTCCATCGCAGGAGACGCGGTGAGGTGATCGAGCTCCTGCCGACGCGCCGCTCCCGCATCCAGCTTGTCGCGGAAGGATCACGACTTTGAATCTCTTCCATCGATCGATGGTTGGGGCACTGGTGGCTTTGGCTCTCTATCCCACTCATGCGAGGCCTTTGATGTCAGCAGATGTTTCCAGCGCAGCTGTCGCTGACGGACGCCACGATTTCGATTTTCTCTTCGGGCACTGGAAGATACGGAACCGGCGCCTGCGCCATCCGCTCACCGGCTCAAGGGAGTGGTACGAGTTCGATTCGACCTCCAGTGAAAGCCCCTTGCTCGGCGGTCTGGCCAATCTTGAACAATACGACGCCCCTGAAACTCCCACCGGTCCCATCCATGCCGTCGCCATGCGCCTCTATGACACGAAAGCGGGGAACTGGAGTATTTACTGGTCCACAGCAGGCGGTGGCGTCTTCGGAGTTCCTACGGTTGGCGCCTTCAAAGACGGCGCCGGATTGTTTTTCGACCGCGAAGAATACAATGGCCGCTCCATCCAGGTGCGGTTCACCTGGAAGCACGACGGCCCGTCATCCTGTCGCTGGGAACAGGCATTCTCGCCGGACGACGGAAGAAGCTGGGAGGTGAACTGGATCATGAACTTTACGCGCGCCTGAATCGCTCCGGGCACGAGCGAGGATCGGCGGATTTGACGATTATGCGACAGGGAAGTGTTCAGGGTATGCATCTCCGCTCTTCTGAACAGCACGCCGTGAGCGTCGGTAAGGCTCGTCGATGGTAAATCGTAGAATCTTGTCCAATCTCGGTATCTATGTGTATGGTGTGGGCGCCATCGCGCTCGGCGTCACAGGTTTGGTGTGGAGCGACTTCGCAACCAATTGGCAGCGCGTGCCGGCAAACGTTCCGTGGCGCCATACGCTCGCATACATCACTGCTGTCTACGAGCTTTTCGGGGGCGTTGCCATGCTATGGCGCCGAACCGCTCGGGCCGGGGCCATGATGCTGGCAATACTCTATTCCATCTTTGCCTTATTGTGGGTGCCCCGGATACTCGAATCTTTTCAGGTGTACGACGTATGGGGTAACTTTTTCGAGGAGCTATCGCTGGTGATCGCCGGGCTAGTCCTCTGGGTGTCGTTAGCGCCGCGCGATTCAACATGGCCGGGCAAAACGCCTCAGATCAGCCGTCTCTATGGAATCTGCGTAATTTCCTTTGCACTGGAGCACTTCTTTTACATTTCGGGAACGGCCAGCTTCGTGCCGAAGTGGATTCCACCCGGACAATTGTTCTGGGCAGAAGCGACCGCTGTTCTTTTCCTGCTCGCCGCAGCGGCCATTCTGTCTGGAATTCTGGCTGGCCTCGCCTCCCGATTGCTCACCGCGATGATTGTCGGCTTCGAAGCTCTGGTGTGGGCGCCCAAAGTCTTCGCCTCTCCCCATGAGCATTTCCCGTGGGCCGGCAACGCAGTTTGCCTGGCATTGGCTGGAGCGGCGTGGGTGGTCGCCGACTCGATTGGCGAGTCACGCAAGGCGACTGCTGGCACATTGTAGGCATCGTGTCCGGCATCTTCACCATGCGTGGGCAGTCGTTCCGTAGTGACCGAGATCCGAAACATGACGAAGAATTCGTGTCACAGCTCGACGAGTGCATCGGCGGAGATAACCGGCCAATATTTTTGAATCGAACAAATGTGAAATCGCCTGATGTGGCGCAGGTGGGAGACACATTGTATTATTTTTCAGCTGGATTTCTTACCTTCAAACAGAGTGAATTCACTTCTTGTTTGAGTGCGGATCGGCCGTTGCTGAGACTTGAGTGCCGCGTAGCGGCACGAGTTAGCCTCGTGGCGGGCCCTCGCTACCTGAAATCCATCGTGCGTTGCAGAGGCGCAAATGAGAACTGGCATTCTCGTCCTATCGCGGCGTATCGGGCCGGTGAAGATATAGCCTGACCGGCCTCGCAACGCGCAATATTTCACACGCCTCAAAATGGGCACCGATTGGCCGCTTATGGCGATTTACCATGAATCGACGTTTCCGCACCCTCTTAGGAGCACAGAGGGCGGTGATGCCAGGGGGTAAAGATCCATTCGAGTTGGGAGGACCCCGTGATTTGCTGTCTTTAGCCCTTCTGTACGATACTCTGGGTGCCACGGGTCTCTCCGGGAATTTTGGGATTCGGAACTTCGTGTGCCTGCAAGACGCAGCGAGAGAAGCAGGAGCAAAGCGAAGATGAAGTCCCGTCCACCCAAACCCGCATCCTCGCCGAAAAAACTTCCCAAGCGGAAAGATGCCGCTGTGCGAAAGGGTCGTTTTCCCATAGTAGCCATCGGAGCCTCCGCGGGCGGTCTCGAAGCATACAAAGAGTTCTTCCATGCGCTGCCGTCCGATTCGGGGATGGCGTTCGTGCTGATTCAGCACCTGGATCCGACTCACGAAAGTATGTTGACGGAGATTATCGCGAGGACCACCACAATACCGGTGGAAGAGGTCCGCTCCGGCACCTCCATCCGCCCCAACCACGTCTATGTCATTCCGCCCAACGCTCTTATGGCCGTGGCGGATGGCGTCTTTCAATTGTCCCCGCGCCGCAAAGCACAAGGCCAGCAGCTGGCGGTCAATTTCTTCATGCACTCCCTTGCCCAGGAGCAAAAAAGCGGCGCAATCGCCATCGTCCTCTCTGGCACCGGAGCGGATGGCACTGCGGGGATGGAGGACATCAAGGCGGAAGGGGGCATTACCTTCGCCCAGGACCCTGCCACGGCCAAATACGATGGGATGCCGCGCAGCGCGATCGATTCCGGGTGCGCGGACTTCATTCTTGCGCCGAAGGAGATGGCGAAGGAGTTGCGGCGCATCCAGCATCATCCCTATGTCCGCCAGGAAAAACAAGATGCTGAGGATTTAAGCGCAGAGAAGCCAGCCGAGGAGTCAGGCGCAGAGGAACAAGGCGGAGAACTGGAGGACTCCGTAGCTCCGGCCTCTCACGCGAGGGATTTCAGTGCGGTGCTCGCTCAACTGCGCAAGGCCAGCGGCGTCGATTTCAGCCAGTACAAGCCGAACACGATTCACCGCCGGGCATTGCGTCGGATGTTGCTCCTCAGGATCGACTCGCTTCGAGACTATGCCGGTTATCTGAAGGAGCATCCCGAAGAAGGTCAAAGGCTGTACGACGATGTACTCATCCCCGTGACCAGCTTTTTCCGCGATTTCGAGGCCTTTGAGGCACTGAAGACGCAAGTCTTTCCGGCTATCGTGAAGGACAAAGGAAACAATGGCACCATCCGCATGTGGGCGCCGGGCTGCTCGACGGGCGAGGAAACCTACTCGCTCGCCATGACCCTGCTGGAGTTCCTGGGCGACCGAGCCTCCAGTTTCCAGGTGCAGATCTTCGGAACCGACCTGAACGAGAAGGGCATTCAAAAAGCGCGCGCCGGGGTATACCGGGAGAGTATTGCAGACGAGATATCGCCTGAGCGCATGGCGCGCTTCTTCGTCAAGGCGGAGGAGGGCTACCGCATCAACAAGGCAGTGCGGGATATGTGCGTCTTCGCCCGGCAGAATCTGGCGAACGATCCGCCGTTTTCGCAGATGAATCTTGTTGCGTGCCGCAACCTGCTCATCTACATCCAGCCGCTGCTGCAGAAGAAGATTATCCCTATCCTGCATTATGCGTTGAAGCCTTCCGGGTTTCTGGGCCTGGGCAGTTCGGAGAGTGTCTCCGCCTTTCCCGAGCTGTTCTCTACAGTGGACAGGAAGCACAAGATTTACGCCAGGAAGGCCATCACGTCGCGGCTGCACTACGATTTCGTTCAGAGCTATTATCCCGCGCAGAGCCCAGTCACCCTATCCGGAAATGCCCTCAAATCCCAGTCGGGCAACATGGATGAACTGGATATACAGGCCGAGGCGGACCGTGCCGTGCTGAGGGAACTCGCCCCGGTCGGAGTGGTCATTAACCGCGAGATGGAAGTGGTCCAATTCCGGGGGCAGACGACGCCCTATCTGGCGCCTTCGCCGGGCAGGGCCAGCTTGAATGTGTTGAAACTGGCGCGAAATGGGTTGGCTATCGAACTGCGGGCGTTGATTACCGCCGCGAAAAAAAGAGGTGGGGCTGCCCGGAAAGAGAGTGTCGCCTTCGGCGACAACAGGCACAAGCGGATGCTGAACCTGTCGGTAACGCCGCTGGGAGACGAGCAATCCAAAGAGAAAAAATCACGGGATCCACATTTTTTCTTGATTCTGTTCGACGATGTCACCCCGCAGCGGACCCCTGAAGCTGGTTCGGAACGCAAACCCAAAGGCCACAAGCAAATTGATCAGGAAGCCCGGCGACTAAAGCAGGAACTTGCCGATACGCGCGATGCGCTGCGTGCAGCGATAGAGTCGGAAGACTCGCTCAAAGAGGAATTTCAATCGGCCAATGAGGAGATACTTTCCGCGAATGAAGAGTTGCAGAGCACGAATGAGGAGCTTGAGACCTCAAAGGAAGAGCTGCAATCGACCAATGAGGAACTGGGTACGCTGAATGCCGAGCTCCGCAACAAGAATTGCGAACTCCAGGAGCTGAGCAACGATATATCGAATCTATTGAACAGCACGCGGATTCCGGTGGTTATGCTCGACCGCCAGCTTCACATTCGCCGGATGACCCCGGCAGCGTCCAGTCTTTTCAAGGTACGTCCCGCCGATATAGGGCGGCCATTTGCCGATATCAAGCTCAATATCGAACCATCCGATATGACATTTCACGATCTCGAATTGCAGATCGCAAAAGTTCTGGACAGCCTGCAGCCTGTCGAGCGCGAGGTGCGTGATCTGGAAGGGCGCTGGCACGAATTGAGCATTACGCCGTACCGGACGCAGGACAACAAGATGGATGGCGTGGTGCTGGCGTTGCAGGATATCCACGCTGTCAAATCTGCCAATGGACAGCTGGCGAAATCTGCCGCCTTCTTCCGCGGCATCATCGACACGGTGCGGGAGCCGTTGCTGGTGCTCGACCAGGAGCAGCGCGTGGTTGCGGTGAACGAGTCGTTTCTGAACACCTTCAAGGTTTCACTGACGCAGACCGTCAACGAACCTCTTCATAACCTTGGCAACGGGCAGTGGAAGATCCCGGCACTGCAAAAGTTGCTGGAACGAGTATTGCCTGAAGAGCAGGCCGTAACGGACTTCGAAGTGGACCATGACTTCGAAAACATCGGCCACCGAAAGATGCTGCTGAATGCGCGAAGACTCGTGCAGCCGGATCAATCGCAGCCGATGATCCTGCTGGCTATCGAAGACGTCACGGAACGCTGGCAAATGGTGGAGACATTGCGCGCCAGCGAGGAGCGCTTTCGAGCTCTCTTCAACCTGGGCCCTGTCGCCATCTACTACTGTGACGCCTCCGGCGTGATTCAGAATTTCAACGTCCGCGCGGCGGAGTTGTGGGGTCGCAGGCCTGCAGCGGGAGACACCGATGAGCGCATTTGTGGATCGCACAAATTATTCCGGCCGGCCGGCAGCTTTATGCCCCACGAGCAGAGTCCCATGGCCGAAGTACTGAACGGTACGATACAGGAGGCGCGTGACCAGGAAGCGGTCATCGAGCGGCCCGACGGCTCCCGGGTCGTTGTCATCGTAAATATCCGCCGCCTGGAAAACAGCGATGGAGAAATCACAGGAGCAATCAATTGCTTTTACGACATCACCGAGCGCAAGCGGGCAGAGATTGCCCTCGCAAGGCTGGCCGCAATCGTCGAAAGCTCAGATGACGCTATCATCGCCAAGAACCTTGATGGAGTTATCGAGACCTGGAATCGCGGCGCAGAGCAGCTCTTCGGGTATACAGAGGACGAAGCTGTCGGGCAGCCCGTCACAATGCTGATGCCTCCAGACCGCGTCCACGAGGAGCCAATCATTCTGGAACGCATCCGTCGCGGGGAGCACATTGATCACTACGAATCGGTTCGCCGTCGCAAAGACGGGAGCTTGTTCGATGTCTCATTGACTATTTCACCCCTTGTCGATGAGCACGGTAAGATTGTGGGCGCATCGAAGATTGCACGGGACATCAGCGAGCGAAAGCTCGCGGAAGCGGCTTTAATCAAATCGGAAAAGCTGGCAGCCGCAGGGCGTCTTGCGGCTACGCTGGCTCATGAAATCAATAATCCCTTGCAAGCTGTAGCGAACCTGGTAACCATCTGGGCACGATCCCCTGGACTGAATGCTCAAGGTCAGGCACATGCGGCGATGGCGGAGAACGAGTTGCGTCGCGTGACGCACCTCACCCAACAGTCTCTGAGCTTTTACAGGGAATCAACTGCTCCCACTCCCGTGAATGTGGAAGATACGATCGATAGCGTCCTGGGCATTTATGACAAGCGCATCGACGCCAAGCGGATTCATGTAATGAGACGGTATCAATCAGATGGTGCGACGATTAGAACCTATCCCGGCGAGATTCGGCAGGTATTCTCCACTCTGCTCCTGAATGCGATGGAGGCCGTCGACGCGGACGGCACCATTTCTGTCCGCGCTCGCAGGGCGTCCCAGTGGCAAAATCCGGCGATCCGGGGCGTCCGGATCACTATTTCTGACAACGGTGTCGGCATTCCTGCATCCAACCTTCCTCGCATCTTTGAGCCATTCTTTACCACGAAAGGAGAGAATGGGACCGGGCTCGGTCTCTGGGTGGCAAGCGGCATTGTCAACCGTGTTGGTGGCTCGATTCTGACACGAAGCAGCGTGCATCCAGTGAGGCACGGAACTTGTTTTTCAATCTTTCTACCCGCCAAATCTTGACCATATATTGATCACTTGCCACGAACGCCTACGACCACCAGGCCGACTCCTGCTATGAGCGAGATGGTGCTCAAAATCGGAGAAATAGGCACCGTCTTGGTTTGCTTATGCGAAAGTTGAACGGGACCCATGTCCACGTCCTTTTTCTCATGGGTGAAGCTGATTCCCCCTACGGCAAAGCCGACGATTCCGAGAACGATCAAGAGTATTCCGACGATTGTAGCTGTTTTCATTGAAGCCTCTGGATCCATAGGATGCTGCGACCCCAATGTCCGTTGGGCGCGATTTCCCGTGCTCTCGCGGGTCTTGCACTGGCGACTTCAGGGCTTAGCGCAAATCGACGTTTCTGGAGAACAGACATCCAAACCGGTCGTTTACCGGCTCCTCAAGATTCTGCTTGCATCCCAGGTAGTGCTCGGTCGTCAGAACCGAGAGATGGCCGAGGAGGAACTGAATCTGCTCCAGCTCGCCTCCATTGACGTGACACAGCTTCGCACATGTTCTCCGCAGATCGTGCGGCGCGAGATGGTCAAGCTGCATTCGCTGGGCACAGTTCCGAACCACATACCAGGCCACGTTTTCCGAGAGGCCTTTGCCCCATGCGGTTCCATGCCGGCTTACCGCCCTAAAGATTCTCCCGTCTGTGACACCCGCAGCCGCCATCCATCTATCGACTGCGCTCTTTACCCAAATCGGCACCGGAACCGTGCGGACATGGCCGCCCTTTCCGACGAGATCCACGATAGCCCAGTGGCCGTGACGGATTTGGACCTCTTCTTTCCTCAGGGAAACCAGTTCCGCTCGTCGGAGTCCACATCCGAGCAAGATGGAGATCATGGCTACGTCACGAGTGCAACGAAGGGTCTCGCCGTCTGATTTCTCAAGGAGCAAACGGGCCTGATCGCGATTAAGCCAGTTGCCGACCCGGCAGCCCAGCTGCTTCACACCTTTGACTCTTCTGATTCCGGCCGCTAATTCTGGGCTCAGTAGTCCCGAATCAGCAGCTTCGTAGGCGAGACGCCTGATTGCGGCAAGCCTCTGGTTAATGGTGCCTGCCGCCAAGCCAAGAGACTCGAGATGCAGCCGGAATCTCAGGACCACGGCTCGGTTCAAAGCCAGTCGTGGTTCGGAACAGTACCAGGTGATGAACTGCTCCATGGCGAACCTGTAGTTCCGTCTCGAATTTGGTGAACTCAAGCTGTTGAGCACGGAGTTCTTCGCATGATCCAGATCAGGCAGACGGAGGACGATCTTACGGCGAAGGGGCTTCTTGTTCTTCTTGCGCATACGAGCGGCCTCCACGCCGCTGGCATGCTTGGAAGGGTACGGTTCCGCTCGTTCTGGCTGGTCTGGCAAGAATCATCGGTGAGCGCACAGGCGAAGATAACCGGCCAAAAATCTGAATCAACTCTCAAGAGCTGTTCGTAAGAAGCTATATTTTCTTTCAGTTGGATTCTTCAGGAGGCGGGGCTCTGTTTCCAGCTGAGATCTTGGCGGGTCACGCCGGAGCAGAACCCCTGTGCGGTAACGATCCTCTTTGTCCCAGTTTCCGTCTCGCTGGACGAGGCTGTAGCCGGCTGGGCGGAAGACTGCGACGAAATCATCTTACGCCATTGTCCGGTTTGTGAGAGCGATACAATCATCGGTCACGGGCGCCGCCGCAAGCAGGCGCACGACGAGCATCACGACTGGATCAGGATTCGTCGGGGCCGCTGCATCAAGTGCGGAAGGACCTTCACCTTCCTGCCGGTGTACTCACTCCCTTACACCCATTACAGCCTGGTGGGGCGCTGCCAGACATTGCTGCGGCGCTTTGTGGAGCACTGTTCGTGGGAAAGAGCAGTTTCCAAATTCAAGGATGCGGATCGGGTGCCGGATTCCTCGACCGTTCGTCGCTGGTCGAAGGGTCTGGACTGTTCTGAGCCGGCACTTTCGTTTCTGCCCCACACTTTAACTCGCGTGGCTCACTGGCTGGAGCGTGGTGGCGCTGGCGCGCAGAAAGCAGCACCGTTGCCCTGGATCATCTCGGCTCTCGAAGTCCTGTGGCCCATACGCGTATAAAAGATCCGCTCGCCCACCATCCTTGCCTGGGAACCGAAGAGGAGTCGTCCCAGACTGGGTTCCAGAGGCGGAAAAAGAGCATGAGCCAAGATGTCGAGACACGCAGACAGCGAATGTCTCTGCTGGAGTACCTGCGGCAACAGAACTGGATTGGCCGGCCTGCGGGCCGTGGGGAGTATGTGGGTCTCTGTCCGCTGCATGAGGAGAGCCGGCCCTCGTTCTACGTCAACACACACAAGGATGTCTTCTACTGCCACGGCTGCGGGCAGGGCGGCGATCTGATTCGCTTCCTGCAACTCTCGCATCACCTGGCCTTCCACAAAGGCCATGCTTATCTCTATCCAACCGCCACTCGAGAAAAAGATGCAATCGCAGTGCTCGAACAGGCGGCCACTTTTTATCAGCACCAACTGGATCAGTATCCGGAGGCGCTCGGCTATCTCTGGCAACGCGGAGTTTACCATCCTGCCTTGATTCGAGAACTGGGTATCGGCTATGCGCCCGGCGGAAATCTGCGTCGTCATCTCACAGCGCAAGGTTATTCCTTCGAACTTTTGCAGATAGCCGGTCTTATCAACGCACAGGGCGCGGATGCTCTTTATCAGCGCATCGTCTTCCCGTTGCGTCAGGGCGAGCACATCGTCAACCTCTACGGCCGTAGCATCGGCTCTGCCTTCGCCCATCGTTTCCTGCCCGGCTGCAAGGGCGGCTTGTATGCATGGGAAAAGGTGCGCCATTATGACGAAGTCATCCTGGTCGAAGGACTATTCGACTATGGCTCGTTACGGCAGGCCGGTTTTCAGAACGCGACCTGCTCGTTGGGCACCCATCTGAATAACGCCCACTTCCACCAACTGTGTGATGGCCAACGCACCGTCTATCTCATCTTCGATGTCGACGCCAACCAGAGCGGACAGCGGGCTGCAGAGCGACTGGCCCATCGCCTTGGCGCACACGGCATCATGGCTCTTCGCGTCCTGCTGCCACAGGGTTACGATCCAAACTCGTTCTTCGTTGGGGGTGGGAACGCGGAAGAGTTCCGGTCTCTGCTGGAGGCTGCCCAGCCATGAAGTTCCGCGTGATTCGTCAGCCCGCACCATCAGGCGCGCACAGCCCCATTCGCGTGATCGAGCAGAATACCGGTCGGGAAGTGGCGTGGATCAATCAGTATCTCGACCGTGAACATGTCCGCCGGCTGGCCGACAAATCCCTGTACAGCTACGCGCACAGCCTGCTGCACTTCGTGCGCTGGTGGGAGAGCGTTCATCACACTGGCGATATCTCTCAGCAAGACCTCACCGAATCGACTCTACTTGATTACCTGCGCTACCAGTCCAGCCTGGAACGGCGCCCCTCCGCATCCACCATCAACGACCGTGTTGCAACTGCCGATCGCGCCATCCGCAACCAGTTCCCCAATGCTCCCTGCCAGGTGGCGCACGGGTTCCACCAACCCTTCCTGCATCGCAGGCCGATGGGTCTGGGACGCCCTCGCTTCGAGCTCAGCAGATTGCGCATCAAGGAACCACGGCTCAACATCGTTCCGCTCTCGGTCGATGAAGTGGCACGCTTCTGGTCCAGTTTTCGAAACGCCCGCGACCTGGCCATCGTCGGTCTGATGCTCCTGCACGGGCTTCGCTCCGTCGAAGTCATGGCCTTGAATCGCGATGATGTGTTGTTATCCGAAGGGCAGCTTAGGGTGCGCGGCAAGGGGAACAAGCTACGCTTGCTGCCAGTCGCGCCGGAAACTACGCAACTGATCGATCACTATCTGCGCGTGGAGCGGCCCGATCCCTGCTCGGCAGCCTTATTCGTCGTGTTGAAAGGGCCCGCTCGTGGTCAACGCATAACACCGGCAGGTTTACGCTCCCTGTTTCGCCATCATCGCCGCACTACCGGCGTCCAGCTGGCCAATCCGCACCGGTTCCGACACACCTTCGCCTCCGATATGGTGCGCGCCGGCATCAGCCTGCCCGCACTGATGCAGTTGATGGGGCATGCCGACATCGAGACCACCATGCACTATGTGAAGGTCTCGCCGCAGGACGTCTACCTGCAGTACGCCCGCGCGACAGCACAGTGCATCCATCCTCAACCGAGGATCCCGTGATGCGCTGGCGCCGTGCTCCACTCCAGCATCCGCTGGCGCCGCTGTTCGCGCATACGGTCGAGTCTCTGTGCACCGCACTCACCCCGTCCAGCAAGCGTAACTACAACATCGTGGTGCGCAGCTTCCTTGTCTATCTCGGCGCAGAATATCCGAAGATTACTCGTCTCGAACAACTGCACCGCGATCCTCATATCCTCGGATGGATGGCGCACCTGCGCGGACAGACTCCTCCTCTGGTCGCGGCAACCTGCATCGGACGCCTCTTTGCTCTGCGCACCATCTTCCATGAACTGGCTCGCACCAGCCATCTCCCGGAACTGGCTCACTTGCTGCTGCGTGAGGATATTCCGCGCTCGCCTCACACTCTGCCGCGGCCGCTCACCGCCGAGCAGGATCAACTCCTCCAGCAGGAGTTCATGCGTCGCAACGATCTTGGCGGAAATGTCTTCCTCCTGCTCCGCTCGACCGGCATGCGTATCGGCGAATGCGTCGACCTGTCCTATGACTGCCTGCGCGCCACAGGACCCAACCAATGGGCCATCCATGTTCCCCTCGGCAAACTCAAGACCGAGCGTATGGTACCCATCGATGCCTTCGGCCGTGATCTCGTCCAACGGCTGCGCTTCTTCCGCTCCCTGGATCCTCTGCCTGCCGATGGACGGCTTTTGGCGCGCCCTGGAAGCAAAGTGGCTCTGCTCGTTCCACTCCGCGACTACCTTCATCAGGTCTGCCACTCCCTCGGACTCTCTACTCGGATCGTCCCCCACCAGTTCAGGCATACCTACGCCACCGAGATGCTTCGCTCCGGGGTCAGCTTCCCCGTCCTGATGAAACTACTCGGCCACGTCGATCCAGGTATGACCATGCGCTACGTCGATGTCGCCCTCACCGATCTCGAACGTGAGTTCCAGTTGGCTCGCTCCAAGCCTCGACATCTGGCTCCACAACCCAAAACATCTACCGCACCAGTTCGTACAGGCATCGATGGTCTCATCGACTCCTTGGTCGCCGCTCAGCACGTCATGGAGATGTTCCGCCGTTCCCTCCCCAACGGTAATGCGCGCAATCGTCTCCTCAGACTCTCCATCCGCCTCATCAAGATCCTGACCGAGATAAGAAAAATCCAGACCACCTGAGTGAAAATGGGAAGCGATTGGCCGGTTATGGCGATTTGGCGTAAAACCAGAACCCTCCCGGCGAGTGCGCATTTAGCAGGAAATGCCGTGGTCCGCGCTGGGTTAGGAGACCCGGCAAACCAGATATCGAGGAGCCTCGGGAGCCGTGACTCTTAGAGTGTGTTGGATGAGCCAGCGCTGCCATGCGCCGTCGCGAAGACCGCCTCATCGTCTACGGCAAACGCGCAGACACAACCCTAAACGCATGCACCGCTATGGGACGCCAAGATTGGGAACTTCTCGCAAAAAGCTCCAGTCATCATCACCGAGGGGATTTCCGCAGCGTATTTTTGTGACGCCGATACGCCGGGATCCACCGTGCAATTCATTCAGTATCTGCAGGAAATATGGAAGTGGGCTCGGGGCGGGTGTTTGGGACTGAACTTCAGGAGGCTTGGGTAGCGCCCGTTAAGGCTTTCCTTCGCCCCGAAGCCGTTATTGCTTTGAGGTACGGGATCTGCCGGATCGCTTAGTGATTGCGCTCTTCGGCAATCGCGGAACAGCCTGGACGCCCGCCCAAAGCGTTGCGATCGTTTGCTCGACCACGAGATTCTGGTCCGGCAAGTCAGGCACAACCCCCTGGATGACCATGAGTGTGGCGAGGCCAAAGATCGTGTACCACCAGGTGTGGGCTACCACTATGTCATTCCTGCTTGGCAATCCTTCATCCCTGGCAACATCGAAAAAGAGCTGCACGAAACGTCCGAACAACGGCGTGCCAATGTCGTTGATGTATTGTCCAGCGCGAATGCCGTTGCGGTTCTCAGGCCCGAAGAAGACGTTGCGAAACTGCTGGGGATGAGCAGTGCAGAACTGAATCAAGCCGCGTGAAGTCGCAAAAAGGCGCTCCTTTGGTGCAGGATGTTTAGCGGCAATCGCGTCGAAGTTCTGAATCAGCAGCCCGATCGTCTCTCTGCTCAGTTCGGCGAGAATATGCGATTTGTCGGGAAAATGCTGATAGATCACGGCGTGCGTATAGCCGATCTCTTTAGCGATCGCGCGAAGCGTCACGGCTTCGTAGCCGCGATCGGCAAACATTTTGCTGGCAGCCGCGAGGATTTCGCTCCGCAACCTCTCCTTGCGCTCCAGCCGGCGACTTGGTGATGTGGATGTCACTTCAATAGCTTAGTCGCTTTTGACGATTGTTGCGACCGATTGTTGATTTATATCCATTGGTTGCAACGCGCCACCCCTCATGGCACCGCAGTTGATGTGTTCAAAACAGGCAACCACTGATTAATTTGCAACCAATGGTTTTCCGGGGCCTCTAATCGTCAGGTCGCGCATTTGGATAGGCGGCCAAATTCGAAGCAAAGGAGAACACGAGCATGTATTTAGTCATGGGCATTACCGGAAAAGTTGGGGGCGCCACCGCGCGGCATCTGCTGAAGCAAGGCAAACAGGTGCGAGCACTTGTGCGCGATCGCGAGAAAGCGGCGAAGTGGGCAGACCAAGGCGTGGAGTTGCTGGATGGAGACTGGAACGAAGCGACAGCCATAGCAGCGGCGCTCAAAGGCGTTGAGGGCGCCTTTGTTATGTTGCCGGCTGTATGGGCACCCTCGCCTGATTACAGAGAAGCAAAGGGTGTGATTGCGAACTATGTCGAGGCGTTGACCAGGGTAGTGCCCCCGCGGGTGGTAGCGCTCTCGTCGATGGGCGCGAACAGAACAAGCGGGGTGGGGATGATCACGGCCTTATCCCTTTTGGAGCAAGGTTTTCGCAGCCGGCCATCTCCGGTCGCATTTGTGCGCGCAGGGGGCTTTTTCGAAAACTTTCTTTTCGGCTTACAGGCCGCCCAGGGCGGAACACTACCGGTCTTCTACAATCCTACAAACCGGAAATCGACAATGGTCGCGTCAGACGACATCGGCGCAGAGGTGGCGACGCTTCTGACCGGGCCGGCGTGGTCAGGGCATCGCGTCATCGAGCTGGGTTCGATGGTAAGCGCGGATGAAGTGGCCGGACAATTGGGTGAAGTCCTGAAACTCGACGTAAAAGCCTTTGCAGTCCCGCGTGCAGGGTGGACGGAAGCGTTCCAGCAGTTCGGCATCCCGAAGGGCCACACTGGGCCTGCCGAAGAAATGTTTGAGAGCGTTAACGCGGGATGGATGGACCTCGGAATCACGGGTACGGAGCACGTAGCGGGTACGACATCCGCACGTGATGTGTTCGCCGCCGCACAGAACGCCGTCAAGGCGTAGGCCCGGGGCAATCACTATCAGCGCCCTGGGGCCCGGGACAGCCAGCCGTGGCCACGGCACCTTCGTGTTCGACCGGCTGTTCCTGCCTATGCTGCTCAGCCATGTCTACAAGGACAAGGACGGTCAGGAAGCCGCGATTGTTCTCTTGTGGTGAATGGTGCAGAAAGCCCTCGTTTAATGCACGACCCGGAGGCCGTTCCCGCCCATGTAGTGCGTTGATTCCAGTCGCGCACAAGAGCCGACTTATTGCAGAACGATTTAAACCATTTAAACCGCAAGAAGAGGATCGCTTTTAATATGAAAGCTGAACACACAATCGATAAACCCGCACGGGCCGGTCGAGCAACTGAAATAGCCGCAATGGTAATAACCGGCCTCGTCGCCTTCATCTGGGTGTACTTCGGAAGGTTATATCTCATTCACGATCCCGACGAATGGAGGATCGCCAACCAGCAGTTGGGATACCCGCTCTATATCATTCCTCTGATTGGTGTGACCCACATCCTTGGTGGCGTGGGCCTTCTGATTCCCAATGTGCCTCGATTGACTGAGTGGGTTTATGCTGGTCTCGCGATCGATCTTTTACTCGCGTTCTATTCACAACTGAATGGCGGTGGCAGTACCTGGGATAAATTTGATCCGGTTCTCGTCCTGGCGTTCGTCTTTGCTTCGTATGTATTAAGACGCTGCATGCGCGCAAACAAGTGGTCGATATGAAGAACACGCCCGGCGGGCAGTTTTACTTTTTCCAGGCACGTCGCGGCGGCCCAACGAGGGTCCGGCCCGCCACTCATCCGAAGCCCTCAACGTACAAGTCGTCCCTCGTTCAGTCCTGGGCAGCGAAAGCTCCAATGGCGAGAACAGGCCTTAGCGCGTTTCCACAAAAGGCTCCGCTTGATTTGATACTTGGCGAAGATAACCGGCCAAAAATCTGAATCAACTCTCAAGAGCTGTTCGTAAGAAGCTATATTTTCTTTCAGTTGGATTCTTCAGGAGGCGGGGCTCTGTTTCCAGCTGAGATCTTGGCGGGTCACGCCGGAGCAGAACCCCTGTGCGGTAACGATCCTCTTTGTCCCAGTTTCCGTCTCGCTGGACGAGGCTGTAGCCGGCTGGGCGGAAGACTGCGACGAAATCATCTTACGCCATTGTCCGGTTTGTGAGAGCGATACAATCATCGGTCACGGGCGCCGCCGCAAGCAGGCGCACGACGAGCATCACGACTGGATCAGGATTCGTCGGGGCCGCTGCATCAAGTGCGGAAGGACCTTCACCTTCCTGCCGGTGTACTCACTCCCTTACACCCATTACAGCCTGGTGGGGCGCTGCCAGACATTGCTGCGGCGCTTTGTGGAGCACTGTTCGTGGGAAAGAGCAGTTTCCAAATTCAAGGATGCGGATCGGGTGCCGGATTCCTCGACCGTTCGTCGCTGGTCGAAGGGTCTGGACTGTTCTGAGCCGGCACTTTCGTTTCTGCCCCACACTTTAACTCGCGTGGCTCACTGGCTGGAGCGTGGTGGCGCTGGCGCGCAGAAAGCAGCACCGTTGCCCTGGATCATCTCGGCTCTCGAAGTCCTGTGGCCCATACGCGTATAAAAGATCCGCTCGCCCACCATCCTTGCCTGGGAACCGAAGAGGAGTCGTCCCAGACTGGGTTCCAGAGGCGGAAAAAGAGCATGAGCCAAGATGTCGAGACACGCAGACAGCGAATGTCTCTGCTGGAGTACCTGCGGCAACAGAACTGGATTGGCCGGCCTGCGGGCCGTGGGGAGTATGTGGGTCTCTGTCCGCTGCATGAGGAGAGCCGGCCCTCGTTCTACGTCAACACACACAAGGATGTCTTCTACTGCCACGGCTGCGGGCAGGGCGGCGATCTGATTCGCTTCCTGCAACTCTCGCATCACCTGGCCTTCCACAAAGGCCATGCTTATCTCTATCCAACCGCCACTCGAGAAAAAGATGCAATCGCAGTGCTCGAACAGGCGGCCACTTTTTATCAGCACCAACTGGATCAGTATCCGGAGGCGCTCGGCTATCTCTGGCAACGCGGAGTTTACCATCCTGCCTTGATTCGAGAACTGGGTATCGGCTATGCGCCCGGCGGAAATCTGCGTCGTCATCTCACAGCGCAAGGTTATTCCTTCGAACTTTTGCAGATAGCCGGTCTTATCAACGCACAGGGCGCGGATGCTCTTTATCAGCGCATCGTCTTCCCGTTGCGTCAGGGCGAGCACATCGTCAACCTCTACGGCCGTAGCATCGGCTCTGCCTTCGCCCATCGTTTCCTGCCCGGCTGCAAGGGCGGCTTGTATGCATGGGAAAAGGTGCGCCATTATGACGAAGTCATCCTGGTCGAAGGACTATTCGACTATGGCTCGTTACGGCAGGCCGGTTTTCAGAACGCGACCTGCTCGTTGGGCACCCATCTGAATAACGCCCACTTCCACCAACTGTGTGATGGCCAACGCACCGTCTATCTCATCTTCGATGTCGACGCCAACCAGAGCGGACAGCGGGCTGCAGAGCGACTGGCCCATCGCCTTGGCGCACACGGCATCATGGCTCTTCGCGTCCTGCTGCCACAGGGTTACGATCCAAACTCGTTCTTCGTTGGGGGTGGGAACGCGGAAGAGTTCCGGTCTCTGCTGGAGGCTGCCCAGCCATGAAGTTCCGCGTGATTCGTCAGCCCGCACCATCAGGCGCGCACAGCCCCATTCGCGTGATCGAGCAGAATACCGGTCGGGAAGTGGCGTGGATCAATCAGTATCTCGACCGTGAACATGTCCGCCGGCTGGCCGACAAATCCCTGTACAGCTACGCGCACAGCCTGCTGCACTTCGTGCGCTGGTGGGAGAGCGTTCATCACACTGGCGATATCTCTCAGCAAGACCTCACCGAATCGACTCTACTTGATTACCTGCGCTACCAGTCCAGCCTGGAACGGCGCCCCTCCGCATCCACCATCAACGACCGTGTTGCAACTGCCGATCGCGCCATCCGCAACCAGTTCCCCAATGCTCCCTGCCAGGTGGCGCACGGGTTCCACCAACCCTTCCTGCATCGCAGGCCGATGGGTCTGGGACGCCCTCGCTTCGAGCTCAGCAGATTGCGCATCAAGGAACCACGGCTCAACATCGTTCCGCTCTCGGTCGATGAAGTGGCACGCTTCTGGTCCAGTTTTCGAAACGCCCGCGACCTGGCCATCGTCGGTCTGATGCTCCTGCACGGGCTTCGCTCCGTCGAAGTCATGGCCTTGAATCGCGATGATGTGTTGTTATCCGAAGGGCAGCTTAGGGTGCGCGGCAAGGGGAACAAGCTACGCTTGCTGCCAGTCGCGCCGGAAACTACGCAACTGATCGATCACTATCTGCGCGTGGAGCGGCCCGATCCCTGCTCGGCAGCCTTATTCGTCGTGTTGAAAGGGCCCGCTCGTGGTCAACGCATAACACCGGCAGGTTTACGCTCCCTGTTTCGCCATCATCGCCGCACTACCGGCGTCCAGCTGGCCAATCCGCACCGGTTCCGACACACCTTCGCCTCCGATATGGTGCGCGCCGGCATCAGCCTGCCCGCACTGATGCAGTTGATGGGGCATGCCGACATCGAGACCACCATGCACTATGTGAAGGTCTCGCCGCAGGACGTCTACCTGCAGTACGCCCGCGCGACAGCACAGTGCATCCATCCTCAACCGAGGATCCCGTGATGCGCTGGCGCCGTGCTCCACTCCAGCATCCGCTGGCGCCGCTGTTCGCGCATACGGTCGAGTCTCTGTGCACCGCACTCACCCCGTCCAGCAAGCGTAACTACAACATCGTGGTGCGCAGCTTCCTTGTCTATCTCGGCGCAGAATATCCGAAGATTACTCGTCTCGAACAACTGCACCGCGATCCTCATATCCTCGGATGGATGGCGCACCTGCGCGGACAGACTCCTCCTCTGGTCGCGGCAACCTGCATCGGACGCCTCTTTGCTCTGCGCACCATCTTCCATGAACTGGCTCGCACCAGCCATCTCCCGGAACTGGCTCACTTGCTGCTGGGTGAGGATATTCCGCGCTCGCCTCACACTCTGCCGCGGCCGCTCACCGCCGAGCAGGATCAACTCCTCCAGCAGGAGTTCATGCGTCGCAACGATCTTGGCGGAAATGTCTTCCTCCTGCTCCGCTCGACCGGCATGCGTATCGGCGAATGCGTCGACCTGTCCTATGACTGCCTGCGCGCCACAGGACCCAACCAATGGGCCATCCATGTTCCCCTCGGCAAACTCAAGACCGAGCGCATGGTACCCATCGATGCCTTCGGCCGTGATCTCGTCCAACGGCTGCGCTTCTTCCGCTCCCTGGATCCTCTGCCTGCCGATGGACGGCTTTTGGCGCGCCCTGGAAGCAAAGTGGCTCTGCTCGTTCCACTCCGCGACTACCTTCATCAGGTCTGCCACTCCCTCGGACTCTCTACTCGGATCGTCCCCCACCAGTTCAGGCATACCTACGCCACCGAGATGCTTCGCTCCGGGGTCAGCTTCCCCGTCCTGATGAAACTACTCGGCCACGTCGATCCAGGTATGACCATGCGCTACGTCGATGTCGCCCTCACCGATCTCGAACGTGAGTTCCAGTTGGCTCGCTCCAAGCCTCGACATCTGGCTCCACAACCCAAAACATCTACCGCACCAGTTCGTACAGGCATCGATGGTCTCATCGACTCCTTGGTCGCCGCTCAGCACGTCATGGAGATGTTCCGCCGTTCCCTCCCCAACGGTAATGCGCGCAATCGTCTCCTCAGACTCTCCATCCGCCTCATCAAGATCCTGACCGAGATAAGAAAAATCCAGACCACCTGAGTGAAAATGGGAAGCGATTGGCCGGTTAT
>CAVPKQ010000029.1:0-78492 GCA_963705665.1 uncultured Acidobacteriaceae bacterium
GCTAGTGTTCTGTCCCATAAATAAGTGGCAATAATATTGCAGGGAAGATAGGCATCCCTGATGCACAATGGAGGTGACTATGGCGATGGGACGACCGAAAGCTGCGCTGGTGTTAAGTACTGAGCAGCGCGCACAACTGGAAGGCATGGCCAGTTCACGCTCGCTTCCGGCGGGACTGGTGACTCGGGTGCGGATCGTTTTGCTGAGCGCGGGGGGAAAAATGAATCAAGAAATTGCTCGGCAATTGGGACTTGGTAACGCTACTGTGGGCAAATGGCGGCGACGCTTCGTGGAGCAGGGTGTGTCGGGCCTACAGGACGAGTTGCGCCCAGGCCGTCCTCGACCGATCAGCGATGAACGGGTGGCTCAGTTGGTGCGCAAGACGCTAGAGACAAAACCGAAAGGCGGCACGCACTGGAGTGTGCGGCAGATCGCAGGCCAGACTCGGCTTTCCAAGTCGACGGTGCATCGCATCTGGCGGGCGTTCGGACTGGAACCGCACCGGCAGCGACACTTCAGCTTTCCACCGATCCGTTTTTCGTGGAGAAGGTGCGCGACATCGTGGGGTTGTACTTGAATCCCCCGGAGAACGCGGTCGTGCTGTGCCTGGACGAGAAAAGCCAGATTCAGGCACTGGAACGCACCCAACCGATGCTACCTATCGGGCTGGGCTACGTGGAAGGCGTAACCCACGATTACCGGCGCCATGGGACCACCACCTTGTTTGCCGCCCTAGACACGGCCAAGGGCACAGTGCTCACGCAGTGTCGGCAACGTCATCGCCATCAAGAGTATCTGGATTTCCTGCGCCAGATCGACCGCAATGTACCTCCGGATTTCGACGTGCACCTGATCGTGGACAATTACGCGACCCACAAGCATCCGCGGGTAAAGCGCTGGCTGGCGACGCGAGCACGCTTTCATGTCCACTTCACTCCCACGTACGCCTCCTGGCTTAATCAGGTGGAGATTTGGTTCAACCGCATTACTCAACGGGCCATCCCCCGCGGAACTTTCCGCAGTGTAAAGGAACTGGTCACCAAGATCGATCAATTCGTCGAAAATGATAACCGGAATGCTCAGCCCTTTATCTGGACCGCAACCGCAGACTCCATCTTCGCCAAAGTCCAGCGACTATGCGAACGTATTTCCGGGACAGCACACTAGAGCAACGGAGCGATATTCTGGTTTATTCCAGCCAACCGCTAACTGCGCCCTTGGAAGTGACAGGTCCGGTAACCGTCACTCTGTATGCCAGTTCCTCGTCATCGGATACAGACTTTACCGCCAAGCTGGTGGATGTCTTTCCCGATGGCACGGCAGTGAACCTCGCCAACGGAATCCTGGCTACTCGTAGCCGCGAGTCGCTATCCCACCCATCCCCTATCGAGCCAGGCCGGATTTACAAATACAAGATCAACGTTTGGCCGACCAGCAATCTTTTTCTTCCGGGGCACAAAATTCGCCTGGAGATTTCTTCGAGCGACTTTCCACAATTTGCCCCCAATCCAAATACCGGCGCCCGCTTCGGCACCAGCACAAAATGGATCACCGCGAAGCAAGTCATCATCCATGACAGGGAGCACCAGTCTGCGATCACGCTGCCTGTCATTCCGCAGGGCGCCAGCGGGCAAGGTAAAGATGCCGCGCCTCAGAACTGAAATCACTTTTGTTTAGTTGGGGACATCGTCGAAACAACAGGGGCTAACATGCTAAAGATCGATCATCCAGGCTTTTCCTGGAGACTGCACGCAGCTGGCGCAGAAAGCCCAGGGCGCTCGACTGAACCGGCGCGTCCCAAATACGACCAAACCTCCTGCAGGCCGTAATAATCATTCAAAATAGCTGATCGGAACCTTGTAAAGACGGGCAAACTCCTTTAATTCTACGAAATCAACTCGTCGCTCTCCCGACTCGCATTTGGAAACGAAGGATTGTGGCTGGCGGAGAAGGGCGGCAACGTCGGACTGAGTGAGGCCGGCAAGCTGACGCGCTTCCTTCAAACGTGAACGGAACGTGGCGTACACGTTGCGGTAGGCAGTGCTTTGCAGGACGAAACCTCATCCGTTCGCCCCATGAATATTATGTTCTCGCTAAATATCCCAAAATCGGATATTGCGGCTCTGCACAGACGACAGAAGTAAATCGGGCCGGAAAATACCATCACAACTTTTCGGGCTACGGGCTTGACTAGCTTGGGAGCGACGCAGTGAGCGCTGCCCCTGGGGAGGCTCTTCGATGGTCGATGCGCCACCGGCACTCAAGACAGGTCGGGCAGCGATGTACGTGCGGATGTCGAGCGAGCATCAGCAGTACTCAACCGAAAACCAGGCCGACGCTATCGAAAAGTATGCGGTTCGGCACAATCTCTTAATCACTAAGAAATTCGTCGACCACGGCAAGAGCGGCTTGAAGTTGTCCAGTCGCATGGCCCTACGTGGTCTTTTGCGGGAGGTGGAATCCGGAACCGCAGAATTCGAAACCATCCTGGTCTATGACGTCAGTCGATGGGGACGGTTTCAGGATGCAGATGAAAGCGCCTACTACGAGTACGTGTGCAAGCGAGCTGGCGTTTCCGTTCACTATTGCGCAGAAACTTTTGAGAACGACGGGAGCGTGTCATCAATTCTATTGAAGACAATCAAGAGATCCATGGCGGGGGAATACAGCCGCGAGCTTTCTGTAAAGGTCTTCGCCGGCCAATCTCGTTTGGTCGAAATGGGATATCGGCAAGGGGGCTGGGCGGGTTACGGCTTGAGACGCCAACTTTTGGATCGCGAGGGGAAAATCAAAGGGCTCTTGATGAACGGTGAACGCAAGAGCATCCAGACTGACCGAGTCGTATTGATCCCAGGCCCCGACGAGGAACTCTCCATAGTACGAAATATATTTACGCTCTTCACGACCAGTCTCATGTCGGAGACCGAAATCGCCAGGCTCCTCAATGATAAAGGAGTTAGCACCGACCGGGGGCGGGCTTGGACGAGAAGTGGTGTCCATACGCTCCTGACAAATCCGAAATATATAGGCACGAACGTCTACAACCGGAAGTCGTACAAACTAGGCAAAAAACTTGTGTCGAATCCGACCAGTATGTGGATTCGCCGCGATGGCGCTTTTGAGGCGATCGTCCCGCCCGCGCAATTCGCAAAGGCCCAAGAGCTGGTGCAAGCCAAGTCTGACCGCATGACCGACGAGGATATGTTGGCAAGCCTCCGGCTCCTCTGGGCCAGACTGGGCAAGCTTTCAGCAGAGCTGATTAACGAGGATAGCTCGACGCCCCACGTTAACGCGTTTCGAAAACGCTTTAAATATCTGACTTGCGCCTACGGTCTGATCGGATATAAAGGCAACCGTGACTATAAATATCAAAGGGTAAAACCCGGAATTAACGAACAGCATCGCGATCTGTGCGCGACGGTCACGGCTAAGCTTAGATCATATGGCGCTACTGTCGAAGACTACGGGCTGAGGAATTCTTATCTCATCAACGGACAATTAACAGTCTCATTTGTACTTTGCTATTGCAATGAAACAAACTCTCGTACCTATTGGTGTGTTCTATTAAAGCCTTCGTCGCGCCCAGACATCACTGTTGCGGCTCGGCTAGAATCGGGTAACACCAAAATCCTAGACTATTACCTTTTCCCTTCTTTAGACCGAATCGCCAAAAGACTGTTTCTTACCAAAGAAAACCAATACCGATTCGAAGTCTACCGGTTCGACAATCTTGATTTTTTCTTGAGTTTAGCGCGACGTCGTTCTTTGGTGCAGACATCATGACAACCTCAACCGTACCAGCGATAGCTATCTGTGAGATCAACATCGCCAACCCCCGGCCAAGAAGCAAGTACATCTTCGACCAGATTGTGGCTAGCATTTCTACAGTCGGCCTTAAAACTCCTATCACCGTTTCAAAGCGGGATATGCATCCCGATGGAACGCAATACGATCTTGTCTGTGGCCAGGGTCGGCTGGAGGCTTTTCTTGCTCTGGGACAGACCAGGATACCTGCGATCATAATCAAAGCTTCAAGGGAAGACCAGTACCTGATGAGCTTGATCGAAAATATCGCTCGCAGGCCGCCTTCGCATCTGGGACTGCTTAAAGAGACCAAAAGCCTTCGTGAGCGAGGGTACAGCGTCGACGAGATTGCTATCAAGCTGGGCTTGGGCAGTCGCTACATCTCCACCGTCGTGATGCTTTTGGATCATGGAGAGACCCAGCTCATTCGTCTTGTGGAAGGCGGCAGAATTCCGGTGACAGTAGCGACAGAAATCGCTAACGGCACATCTGCCGATATACAGCGCGCACTCACGGAGGCATACGAATCGGGCGATTTGAGAGGGGCTAAGCTCAAAGCAGCCCGAGCCTTAATCCGAAAGCGTCTTTCCGGCCGGACCAAGGATCGCAAAGAGAAGCCAAGCGCTCAGGTCCCCATCACTAGTCATACCGTGGCCAAAGAATATCAGGAGCATACTCATATCCAACGTGTCCTCGTGAAAAGGGCGACAGTGGTACGAGAGCGATTGGTCCTGGTCGCTGCCGCCTGCCGACAGCTGTTTGCTGACCCCAACTTCGTAACGCTTTTACGTGCAGAGGACCTCCTGGTGGTCTCAGAAAAGCTTATAGAAATGACGAGGGAACAGTAATGTCTCAACCGTCAGTCAAAATCGGTTTCCGCCAGGAGGTCTTAGAGCTGCCCCTGGAACAACTCAAGGCACTCAAAGAGGCTGAATCTTGCGACCTTGCCACACGAAAATGCAAGCAATTAAGGGCGTCTTTAGAGCACATCGGTCTGATCGAACCCCTCGCCGTCTTTCAGCAGGAAAAGGATCGGTTCCTCGTCGTCAATGGCAATCTTCGACTCCACCTCCTTAGAGAACTGGGGGCCATGAGTGCCCGCTGCACGCTGGCTCTCGATGACGAGTCCTATACTTACAACAAGCGGGTTAACGCACTTTCTCCCATCACCGAGCACTTCATGGTTCTTAAGGCGATTGCTAACGGCGTCACCGAAGAACGGATAGCAGTGGGACTCAACATTGACATCAAGGCAATACGCCTTCGAAGAAGCCTGCTCGATGGGATTTGTCCGGAAGTCGTAGAGCTCCTGAAAGATAAAAGAGTGAGTTCTCGTATCTTCGGATATCTGCGCAAGATGAAGCCCTTGCGGCAAATCGAGGCGGTCGAACTGATGATTTCGGGGAAGAACTATACAGTCTCCTTTGCTGCGGCCATATTCGGTGTCACCGGCCGAGACCAGTTGGTCAAACCAGAAAAGCATATAGCAAGATCTAACGGCGCAGAATCCTGCTCCCTTCTCGAGGAAAGCACGGAAAATCTAGCTGGCGATCTTGCAGTAGTCCGGCGCACGTATGGAGTCGACGTGCTCGCCCTAACCGTTATTTGTCGCTGCCTAGAAAACCTGATCCAGAATGCCGAAGTAGCCAAGTATCTAAAACATAATCACTCTGGAGTCCTCGGTGAGATACAGGATCTAATAAGGCAAGTCAGTGCCGAAAGGACTGCCACACAATAAATCGGTGGCTTTCACGGGTTTGCAAGAATGATCAGAATGATCCGTCTCTATCGCTTCACTACTCGCTGCCAGTTGATGTAGTCATACGCCATCGAAACCTTAATCGGGCTGAGTGCAGTCGCGGACCAGAGAGCCGGATAATGTGGCATGCGCGGTAAACTCGCAAATCGGAACCCCAGCTCCACAAATCTCGCTTCCGTTGATGTACCAGCGCAGGAGGACGCCATCATTGATCATCGTGGACTTGGTCCAGGCTCCGGCTGCCGAAGCTCTTGAGGAGGTGCTGGTGGTTGAATATCGACAGTACTATTGATCTCCTGAACCAGTGGCGCTCGAAAGGTAAAAGCCGAATTCCAGTCGTCCAAGGAGTTTTCGTCAGGGTTGCGTGCCATCCCCGCTTGGTATGCACTTGCATTCGCACTCGGCAGCACGGGCACGTAAACGGCCGTGTCCCGGGTCCAGCCCTGTGCGCTGTTGGGCGACATGACAGGAGTTTCCCAAATAGGATGGTCGCTCACTTGACAAAAATCGCTTTCTCAATCGGGTTTCGGAGTCGCCTTGCCGAAGAGTTACATCGGCTCGTGTCCATGAATCGTGCCAGGTATGTTCCGCCGTAGAGAATTGGTCAACACGGCACACAACTGGCACACTTTCTGACGGCGATCGGATGAAATTTCTGCGCCAATCCGAACCATCGTGGCTCTGCGTCGTTGATCCAAGCATCAGTATTACCCCTCATGCAAACGCAGCAGGTGCATCGTGAAGCTCCAGAACCTCGTCTTGAAAGCGCTTCAGGGCTTGAGAGAGAAGGGAGAAAGCGAGAGGGAAGGGAATTATTCCTCGGCTCATAAGTTGATCTTTGTGTCAGGGGTCTGAAGCAAAGAGCAGTCAAGCGGGAGTTCCGGAGGCTTCTGGCTATCGCTGGGATCCGTTCTGTTCGGCTTTACGATCTCCGCTACGCAGCAGCCACTCAGGCGATTGCTGCCGGCGTCTCGGTAAAGATCATCTCAGATCAGCTGGGGCATGCGAGCGTTTCGTTCACGTTGGAGCGCTATTCGCATGTACTGCCCTATCCAGGATGAGGGAGCGGCGAAGGTGGAGCGGTTGCTGGTGGCTGGAATTGAGTTTGATATCCGACCCCCATGTAGTTCATAAATGAGGTTGCACGGAGGCTGTACAGTGGGCAAATTTATTGTCCACGACAATGTCACGAGCAGTTCATGGCCGGTGCTCGACTCTTTCGTTGACGGTAAAGCTGCGTAGACATACTCCCTTCGGTATACACCGGCAGGCGAAATGCTCTATCTTTCGCACATGCTCCCCGATAAGGACGTGGCGATTCGCTCCTCCAAACCGGTTCTTCTGTGGCTCTTTCCCGCTGCCAGCCTCTTTCTTGCCCTTCTGCTTGGCCCGGGATCGGCCATTCTGGTACCGGATGCGATGGTTTACCGGCGGCTTGCCACCGGTCCGCGGGCATCTGTGCCCGCGCCCTTCTCCGCGCGCATTTTAGGTCCGGCGGCCGCGAAATGGCTGGGCCAAGTCACAGGTTCAGGCGTAGACAAAGGTTTTATGATTCTCGGGATCCTCTCCCTGGTAGCGATCCTGGCTTCGATGACGTATTTGCTGCGATCTCAGGCAGTGGATGCGGGCATTTTCGCGGGTGTTTTTTTGATGCCCTTTTGGCTCAAGCTTTTCAATAGCTTTTACCTCCCCGACCTGCTGCACGCGGCCATCCTGGGCGCCCTTCTTGTGTGCCTCGTCTCCGGACGTATGACGCTGGCCATGCTGCTGCTTTTTCCCGCCTATTTGACTCGCGAATCCACCCTCCTGGTCGCAATCTGTCTGGTTTGGGCCGCGTGGCGGCGGATTTCGGTCCGAGCGATTCTCACCGGTTGCCTGGCCACGTTGGCCGGCATGCTGGTCAGCCGCCACTTCGTACAGTTGGGAGCCGCGAACGTTAGAGGCGTCGGCGGCGCCCAATATATATTGGGCAAGCTGGTATGGAGTTTTTTCCGCAATATTTTCGGGCTGCCCCTATGGACCAATGCTTTCACCTTGCCGCCCTGCAACCCGGTGTGGACAACCGCGCTTCCGTCCTGGCTCCACTTTGGCGCGGTTCACGTCATCGGAGTCTGCCATCCCTCGCTTTGGGGACCGGCGCGTGTTCTGCTGGCGTGGTTTGGGGTTTTCGGGATTGGACCCGCCTTCGCGGCTGCATATATCGGAGCCACTCTTTCGCGGCCCGCGATGCGGGGGGATTTCTGGCTGAAGTCGGCTTCAGCTTCCGGTGAGAGTTCATCTCGATCGGTTGGTGCGATCATCGCCTTCCGCTTCTGCGTTCTCTATGGCGCCATTACTTTCATTCTGGCGCCGCTCCTGGGAGCTAGCGTCGATCGGCTGGCGGAGTATGCATGGCCCTTCTATTTCGTCGCTCTCACCTGGGTCGTATCCGCGTCGATTGCCGCTCATGTCCGTTTTCCCCGCGGCCGCGGCCTGGGGCTCCTGTTTGCCCATCTAGCTGCTTCTTGGATTGCCTGGGTTGGTTTTAGCCGGGAAGAGCCAACCCGCTTCTATTTCCATACGGGTCTGGTCGCGCTGATGCTCAATATCACTGCGTATATCGTGCTCCGGCGATTCATTCGCGGGCAAGCCGCGGGGCTATCGCCGCTCGCCGGGGTCAAGAGCCAAAAGCCAGAACAAAAGCCTGGGAATGTCAGTAAAAAACAGGTAACTTTTCAGCTACGTTCAGGTTTTTATCTACCCCCTATGGAAAACCTTCTCGCCAGGAGGGCACGCTGCCCCGTGCGAGGCCCACTGTTCTACGTTGCTGAGGAAGAGCCTCTGTGAGAATGGTATGGGCGTGCGACCCGCGCCGGGATTCCAACCCCAAAGTACAAGTGGCATATGCATGTGTTCTACGATCTGCTCCACGGAGCGGTGTCCGTTTCGCCGTTGGTCCTTCCCAACTCGCATGTTGATATGCGCTCAGCCGTTCCCAGATCATCGGCATTTGGGGGGAAGGCAAGCCCCAGTTCGGCGCCCCTGGAAGCATATGGATCCCGGGCAAGTTATGGTCCTGGTGACACGTGCTGCATTTTACGGCATTTACACCGTGCACCTCCGGACCTCGCCGAATGTCCGTGATGTTCCGGCGCATATCATTTCCCTGCCGAGGATAGTCTCAATTCATACATCGTGGATACCGCAACAGCACAATTGCCTCCAAAGGCCGCCACTGCGGCTGCATCGTCATGGTCGGCGGTTTTGCTTTCGCTTCAGTTAGGACGGGGATAGCAAGAAGAGCGCAAAGTGCTCCAAGGAGAATCAACGACAATGCCGATGCCGCCCGGGACGTATGATTTTAGCGCTAGTAAATGGCTAGAGGCTAATCCAAGGGGAGAGCTGGGAGGCAGCCAAGAGGGCTGCTGTTGATGTTGGATACCGGATCGTCAAGTAACGGCGTAAACCGCAATCGCCAGAAAGACTACTAGGGCAAGCACAAGCCTTATAGCCATCTCCTTCTTGGTGTACGGCGGTATGTATACTTTGGCCGCTGGCCCGATGCGCAGCCGCTCTGCGATCGCGGCCAGCACGCAAATCCCCACTGCCGCGAGAAACAGGAAGGCCGCGATGTTTATGCCGTGACCAACCACGATGACACGAATACTACCACGCCTGAAGAGGCAGCGCTAAATCGCACGCAAAGGAACCCAGATCAATTCCGATCCCAAGAGTGAGCGGGCCAACCTCAAAGTAAGCCGGAGACAGGCGATAGTAGAGGGGGCGCTCCTCGGCGCAGTAGCCGGCGTTAACTTGTACATTAAGATGAGGCGTTACTAGCACGATGATCAGTGGGGTCACCGCGTGGGGTGAACAGAATGTCGCCTCAAACTGGATTGAATTCTGCGGCAGTTTCCTCGATGTATTGCACAACGATCTCAGCAAGCGTGGAGACGCTAATCCACCGTGAAGCTGCGTCGAGCAACATCACGATCAGCGGCCAATATGATCTATAACAATGACGAATCGGGCATGCGTGAGAAGCTTGCTCAACCTCAGATGAGCAACGCATGGGAAGGATGTGATGGGCAAAGCACCGACAAAAATCCCGTTCGGGCCTTATATTGTTACGTTCCTCACTAGCAGGATTGACGCACGACGGGACTCCACTTCGGGCGATGAAAACGGACTGCTTGTCATAGACAAATTACCTCTTTGCTGGAGCATGTCGGCTTGATTGAGCCGCTTGTCGCCTTCGAGCAATCGGACGGCAAGTTTCTGGTGATAGATAGCAATATCCGATTCGCCATCCTGCAAAGGCGAATGTTGGCACATATCCGGACAGAGTCGGCGCATTCTCTGGGTATGTCAGTCATTCAGAGCGGTCGGTGAAGGGCGCCGTCCAGACCGGGAGGGGAGCGGTGGCCCGCTCACCCGCCAAACCACCGGACATAGCTATCGAAAATCCGATTCACGTCTCTTCCCATCGACTCTAAGGGCACGGTCTGCAATTCGAGGGAAATCCTCGATTGAGCAAAATCCCGTCTCTTGGGTGCGTAGCGGACCAGAGGAGAGTTCTCGGAGCTCACGAAAAAGAGAGTCAAGTTGATCGCCCGACACATCTCGCCAACTTGCGAATAGGTCGTCCAGGTAGTCCAGATGACCTTTGCTGACTATGTTTCGCAAAACTGCAGCTACATGTAGCGCCAGGGTACCCGTCGTATTCGAACCCAGCTGTCGGCCTGCTACTGCGACCGGTAAGAAGTCCTGCCTCATAGGATCGGAAACGTACGCGAGCACCACGAACTCATAGGTGGGTCGATCCGTCATTCTATTTGTGATAGACGGCAGTTCCAGCTCGTTTCAATTTGATGAGGAACTCTCCGGCTATTTCCTTTTCTTTTTTGTTTTAGTGTCGCTTGGTTTCTAATCAGGAGATCGATTGTGCTGTGCTCAAGCCCATTAGTATGCCATTCGCTAGGCACCCGCTTCATTCTGGCCCACGACAGAATATCATTTGACGCTTCGATGAGGAAGAGCCGATTTTGGATGCCCTCTCCTTGAAGGCCTTTTTACAGGCTCGCGAGCAAAATAAAGGCGCGGTTGGGGCCTTTCGGTTTTTTTCCTGCTGTACCCCCATATCTCTCCCCCTTTGGGGATTTCCTAGAGCACCGCGTCGCCGGATAACGGCCCGATTTGTTTTCCGTCTGCCGTTATCGCCAGAAGGCTGATTACTCGAAGCCTTTCTAATCGGTGTTGTGCTGGCGCGCGTTAATTTCCATTGTCTTTGTCGATATGTGGATACGATTGCGTGCGCAATTCCGGCAGCAATGCTTGGACTGCTTCGCAGACTGCCAGATCCCCTGGAGTGGAAGAGAGCGGCCCAGACCGGACGGCTCTGCTACGCGCCTGGCGAGAAGTTGTGGAATTATCCGGAGCACTCCGCATAGAGGGTGTTGGTAAAGATCGAGGGAGACGAGCCTCATCGACTCCGCGGCGCTGTGGTACAAAGCGTGAGCTTTTGATCAAAAATCTATTTCGATGTAATGATCAAAAATCTATTTCGATGTAAAAGGTGAGAAATGGCGAGTGGGTTTACCGGAGTCATCGCATCTGGAAAAACGAGCAGACACGGAAAGAAGAAAGCCGCGGATACTGCCGTGCGTTGTGAGACGAAGATGCTACTGACTGGGTGAACTCATACCGAAAGAAGGCAGGCATCATCATTTGTTACGCCGCCCACTCGCCGATCCACCTTCTACGCTGTCATCAACTCAGCGCCAAATCGAAGCATCTGGGAGCCTGTGCCTCGGCCACGCTGCTCTTAGTGTGATCGGGTGGGATGTGACCCATATTGCGGCTGGAGCGCTTCGGATAGTAGAGGGCGAGGACGCAGTGACATTGGTTCGCAGGGCAAGCGGAGCAAGCTCCCGTGCATGGTGAGAATGATATGCACGTAGCGAGTCGCCGCACGCGCCTCGAGCCAGCGCAAGCCGGCGTTGCCCTGGCATCTTAAGCAATGCCGGTTATAACACGAATTGTAGGAGATGGTGGAATAATCCCCAGTCTGAGTACCGATCTCGGGATCCGCCCAGGGCTCCTGTGCGGCGGTGCCTGATGCCGCAGGGTCATCGATCTTCGGAGCGCGTGTCGATGAGCAAGGCGGCCTTCACCGGAAACTCGGCAACGCCTATTGATCCACGACGTTCGTGGGGGCTCCCGCGCAAGCCTAGACTGAAACCGAATCATGAGTAGCGTGAGTTCATTCAGACCACCGGCTGAGGCCTTGCAGTTACCCTTGGAGCGTTGCGGATCGGATGCATAGAGCAGGGCACTGCCTCCAGATCCCTCTGTATCCCTCTGTGCGCAGACCTCCGTGCAGGAGTTGCAGCAAGAAAGCCGGCTCGATCCCATCCCCACGGATCGGGTTCGACTTTCCCGCTGCGCCCTCCATGGCTCTGTGACGCTGCTTTTGGACAGACACGTTGCCTCTCACCGGGCACCAACCCTAAGGTGTGAATGGGGATCTCGAGTAAGGAAATGTCTAGTTGAATCCCAAAGCCATATTGATAATACTGACCTTACGATCAAACCAGCGCTGGGGCCGCAATGAGCGAACCCCTTTTATCGTTATTCACGCATTGGCGAGGCTTCTATATTCCCCTTTTGTTCCCCCTGTTCCGACTGCCGAAGATCGCGTAGGCCACATTCGGTTAGCAACGGCTCCATTGCTAGTTGGAGGAGGCCCTTATTGGGCGGCTCTGTCTGGTACTCGAATGATGAACTCTGGTTACCCGTTTTTTTTTGCCCTACAATTCCGCCTTTTTCGAGGTGCTTTAGTTTATACGGAGAGGAGTTCAAGATTCGTCTTCTGCCGGCCAGCCAGCTTCCGGTACCAAACCAACCGCAACAGGCACGCAGCCTGCTGGCTTAAGGCGCGCAGCTTGAATGGAGTAACAACGAACCATCCGGAGGGTTGACGTTTACAAGAAAAATGGCCACTATCAATGGCAAGCACTTTATTTTCGACACGCTCCTACTTTGGAAGGACCGCAGTGCTAACGTTCTACTTGGCTCCGTTTGCGCTACTCTCGCTCGCGGGCTTTGTGGTGTGCGAATTCATCCCTCCTCTTAACCGCTATACGCTCTCTGCGCTTCTAGGTCCCTTTGCTTTTGCCTTGGGTTCGATAGTGGGTTGGATCGCTTTCGTGTGGGTCACCGAGACTCTTTTTGGGATCCGCTTAGGACCAGCCACGGGCATTCATGGATGGATTGAGGAGATTTTCTTCTCTGTGCTTCCAGGGATTTTGGGATCGTGGCTTGCTATTTCTGGTGGTACAAAGCTTGAGCGGCGTTCGTTCGGAGGTGTGCGGAACGGCCGTCCTACTAGGTAGGCCGGGCATTCAATTTCCCCCGGCATGTTCATGCATCGGATCACGGCAGAGGCGGTGCGATTGCTGGAAAAGCGGTCTTGACTTCGAGTTGATAGCTCGGGCTGCGTGACTATTCGGGCTGCCCATTCGGCTGACGCAGGTTGGTCTAAAGCTTGAGCTTCTTGTGACATCAGCTTTGTGGCTTTGCCGATATCGCCATGATGATCATACTCGCCGGATGGCCCAGGCGTACGTAGCGCTGGTGCTTGCCTTAGTGGCGCAGTCAGCGTTGACTATCTCGAGAGAGGTCGAGCGTGAAATGTGCGGCTGGCGGTTGAATGTTAGAACTTCCGAGGACATTTTCAACAAGAGATCCGTTTGGAATATAACCAAGACGCGCTGCGACGGTCACATAAGCTGGCGTTCACATTTTGGAAGAGTTTAAGCCAAAGTGCAGAGAGAGTTCCATACCAACAAGCACGAGAGAAAGAGCCATCTCTCTGACGATGATCGCTCGTGACAACCCATTTTTGGGTGGGGCGGAGACGCTGCCATCACATTTCTGTTTAGCTGGGGTTTGAGTTCGAGTTTGAAGGCGCTCCGGGTCAGCGCGATTCCCCAGAGAGGGGTTTTTAGGAAGTAGAAGGAAACCTAGAAAATACCTGTCTTCCAGATGAAAAGTTTGTGGATCGCAAATTATGCAGTGTCGAAGGAAGCGGATCTAAAACAGCTCATATGTAGAAAGAAGATAGGAAAACGGCAAGCGGGCTGCGAGTTGAGGGGTGGAAGAGCGATTGACGATGAACGCTACGGAAAAGTTAAGCATCGATGGCGACGGCACGCATAGTGGTCTCGTAATAGGTTTTCACGCCAGATTTACACGGCGCCTCGAGGCCATCGCGGCGTTTCTTGATGCTCGTCCCTGGACAAATTTCATCGTCATCGCCTTTCTTTATCTCGCTTACCTCGCGAGCCACGCAACGGCCCGCCCACTTTGGCACGACGAATTATTTACCTACTACATTGCTCAGGCTCGTACGTTCGGGCAAATGCTTCAACAGACGCGAACCATCGATCTGAATCCGCCACTATATTATGCGGCAGCGCGGCTTGTCTTTAAGTTCCTCCCCCCGAGCGCCTTTTCCGTCCGTTTGCCGTCGATGATCGCATTCTTGCTTGCGACCATCTGTTTGTATTTCTTCGTACGGCGGCGCCTTACCCCAATCTATGGTCTGCTGGCCGCCTTGGTTTTGCTCGGAAGCCTGTATAAGAGCTACGCCGTCGAGGCGCGCCCATATGCGTTTATCCTTGCTTTCTTGGGAATCGCAGCGCTCGGCTGGCAGCGCGCGATTCAAGACGTCAATCGCAGCCGCTGGCGAGGACTGCTGCTGATGATTTTGGGCGCCATTGGGATGTTGCTAAGCCACGTGCTGGCAGCGATCGCCTATGGCGGGTTCTTCGTTGCGGAGCTGGCGCGCTTTCTCGACCGTCGGAAAACTGATTGGTTGCTTTGGATCTGCCTCGTTGTCCCGATCTCTCCCGGGTTTCTCTTCCTACCACTGATTAGAAATCACAGCACGGGAATCTTCCCAAGCGCGTTTCAAGCCTCATTCTTAGGTCTAGTCGAAAGCTATGGGCGCCTTTGGATCAGCGTGGGAACACTATTCGCGTCGGCAGTAATCGTAATCGTTTTATTTGCAAATCAAGATGTTGCTCCGTCTGCCAGAAAGGGAGGAAGCGGTTTCACTATCGCCGAAGGGGCTTTTGCTGCTTACTTGATCTTTGTGCCAACTGTCATCGCCGTTATTTTCATGGCGTCCCACAGCGCGTATTTCGATCGTTACGGCATTCCTGCGATCTTTGGTGCCAGTATTCTAGTGCCGTGGTTCATCGCGACCTGGACACGAACGAATCGTTTGAGCGGCGTGTTGGCCGCATTTGTCTTTGCCTTCGGCGTGGTTCCTCCGGTAGCGCTTGTAACCTATGGAAAAAAATTGATCCATAAGCCCGAACCTCACAGTTACGCGGTCACCGGAGACTCCCCAGTCCATTTTACGCAAGTCGAACAGGATCTCCCTTTTGTAGATGCGAGCGGCCTCACGTTTTTGGAGATGGATAGTAGAGAAGACGGAGCCTTCCTTTCCCGCGTCTACTATCTTACTGATCCCCAACTCGCCTTGAAATATTCCCATGCGACCATCTTCGACGGATTCGGAGCATTGAAGCACATCTTCCCGATCCGTGCTAATGCGGTGCCTTATCGGCAGTTTCTTCAGCAGCATTCAAAGTTCTTGGTCTATGGCACACTCGATTATCCGGAGGACTGGCTGTTACGCAAACTCTTAGCCGACGGCGCAATTGTGCGCCTACTTGGTAATTTTCCTGGTGGCTATAAAGATTCCATGCTGTACGAGATAACGTTGCCGCGGCAGTCAACTGATCGCGCCGTAAACCGCACGGAACTGCGAAGACCCTGATTCTCATGGGTGATCTGAAACAGAAACTCCGCCCCATTCTATGCCTACTAGTAGCGGGGCGGAGATTCTTCAGCTAACCGACCTTTTCGAGGTGATCCTCAAAACGTCGGAAAGTCGGCGCTTATCATGACAACAGACCTCGAACATCTGAAGCTGGTCGTTGAGAAGCTGCGGCCCATGCGCTTCGGCAGAAAGAGCGAGAAGCTCTCGATGCAACTCGATCAGCTTGAACTCCCGTTGGAAGAGATGGAGGCGATTCAAGGCCGCGCTCGCATCATCTCCAGCGCGAGACGCGCAGACTCATGACACCTTTGCTGTGAAGCTCGCTCGCAAGCTGCTGACCGCTCGTCTGATGCATGAGGCCGTCACGCATAATTCTGAAAGAGCTGCTGTCCGGAGTGCGACGCCTTCGCCACTTCGGCGAGCATGATTTCCGAGGAACTGGATTACATCCGGAGACCTTTCGGGTAATTCAGCATAGTCGGCCGAAGTTCGCGCGCAACAAGTGCCAGAACTGTCGTCGAAGCACTTGCTTCGTCCCGGCCGATCGCACGCGAGCTAACTGCCCCCGCCCTGCTCGCACATGTTCTGGTTTCGAAGTATGCCGACGACTCTCTGCTCTACCGCCAGTCGGAGATTTATGATTTATGGGCGGCAAGGCGTTGAGCTGGACCGCTCCGCCCTTGCCGGATTGGTTGGGGCGACGAGCGAGTTGCTGTCCCCTTTGGTCGATGCTGTGCGCGCCGTCACGTTTCGGGCGCAACGAAAGCTATACGCCGACGGCACGCCCGTGCCGGCACTCGCTCCTGGCAACGGCAGGCGAAGACCGGCAGGCTCTGGACATAGGTGCGCGATGATCACTCGGCAGGCGAGAACACCGGGCCCGCCGTATAGTTTGCCTAGTCGCCAGATAAGGAGGGCGAACATCCCCGCGAGCACCTAAAGGTTCGTGGGGACGCTGCAGGCCGACGCCTATTCGCCTATTCGGGCTTTCATCATCTCTATGACAACGCCAGATTCGCGAGGCCGCGTACTGGGGGCAGTGTCAAGAGTTTTCGCACTTTCGATCGTCCTTGGAACGGAGGAAAGTTATTGGATCGAGGTGTTTTTGCAGTGGGGCCATGGGTCGGAAGTGAGTCGCTGCGGACTTATACTCCTCACTGCTGGCGGCACGTTCCCAGATCAGCTCCACGACAAACCTCCGCCGTGCGGGCCGGATTATCTTCAGTGGTGTTGGACATCGCCAAGGCAAGATAGCTGTTCCTGGCGGCATACGAATTCGGATCAAATCTATGGCGGAACCAAAGGACTAAGTTGCCTTGTCTAAGAAAAGCAGTTTTAGACATTACGGTCCTTAACTATTCGGAGCGCATGGTCCACTATGGCAGGAAGGTCGTCAACAGAGCAGAACCCGGTGCTTTGCGCTCGCAGCAGATCTGACGAAAGGTCGCGAACCTGTTCGAAAAGCCGGTCAACGCCATCGCCTGACACCTCTCTCCAGCTCTCAAAGAGCTCGTGAAAATACGTCAGATGACGTTTACTTGTGTTAACTTGAAGAGAAGGCGTAATGTGTAGAATCAACTTTCTAGTATCGCTTGCAACGAATTCGCGCACAACCACCGCAAGCGGCTCTGGATGCTTTTGGCCCGGTGCCGCCGCGTAGACAAGCACTATATATTCACACCGGTGCTGATCCTTCATTCTTGCTTCTGCAATCTGCGCTCCTTTCTTCTAACAGAGGAACGTTCCGACGACCTCCTTTGCTCTTTGTCTCAGCGTTTCCTGGCTTCGAGTTAAGAGCGCGATGGTGTCGCTTACGAGCAGGTCGCTCCGCCATTCGCAAGGCACAACATCTATCATAGTTTTTAGCATTGTCTCATCTATCGCCTCTATGCGGCTGATCCAGCGCTCCAGGTCTGTCGATTGGAGAACCTCCTTGTACACCTGTCGATGGAAATAAAGGCAAGCTTGAGCGTTCGTTAAGATTTCGATCCCATATGGTCCACCGAACATGTGCCCGTGATCGTGAAATATGACATCCAAAAAGCGATCTCCCGATCGTTCGATGAAAAGGGCTTGACGTCGATCAACGTTGTGAGTCCAGATATCGAGAAGCAGCATGCCGGCGAAGAAATGAGGATTCCTGACTCGCTCCACCCATCGGTGGGGTATGACCTCATATACTTCTTCCTCTGTGGAGCCACTCAAGAAGCGTGATCCAAAATGCAAGCCGGGGCTGGGCGGATACGTGCGCTCGATCGATTCGAAGTTGAGCCGAGGATTCTCTTCAAGGAAGTGTTCGCTCACTTGAACTGGGCACCACTCGGGAGTCGGTAGTCCCAATTGCTGTGTGAGTATGGACCCCAGCGCCTCATTAAAGGCAGTGTTGCGACCTTGCGGGTTTTTTGCAAATTTGAGAACGTAAAAATTACCGTCTGACGCGCCAACGAGCGAGCTCTGCGATCCTCCATTCATTTTGCGAGTAAACGTCTCGGCAAATACCTTATTATGAATGATATGCGGGATACTGGAAACGAGGCAGGATTGAATCATATATATATATGAACTCCAGGTCAGCTATATATTAAAAGAAATTTTTACTGTTACTAAAGGTAAAAGGTATACACCCATGTCATGTTTGAAAACGTTACGTCGGTGGTACCGCGGAATCCTTTGGGGGAATTAACGATTTACATCGTTCCAAATAATTACCATTTTGCGGAAACTTCCGCAAAATGGTAACTGGTCTTGGTCTGCAAAAGGGTGATACATGGAATGCGCGACAATAGGCCGCCAAAAGAGCCGTTCTGACGTAAGCGTTCGGCTTCTCACACTGTGGAAAAGAAGCGCCGCGAGTTGCACAGTGGCCGCATGAATCAGATCGTGGAAGGGGTGTTCGGTAGAAGAACCGAAAGGGTGTACCCGTGAGGTCGAGCACCTAAAGTGGAAGTCCGGAGGAATGGAGATACGCCAAACCCAAACGCACTGCCGCTATGACCGTCAGTCCTTCTTCGAGCCTTTATGTTCACCCAGCTAAATTCTCCGAGGAGTTGGTGCGCGCCGGAATTGGAATCGTCGGAATTGATGGGAACGGCGTGATAAGAACCGCAGGCATTTGTATTGGCTCGGTATCGAATAATATCTACCGCCTAATAGCGGCTACCACTTGACGCGCAAAATGCTCGAATGGCATTAGGGACAACGGACCGCGAGGACAGATCTCTGTCGCGATTGTCAGTGAACGCAGCCCGAAAGGTTCTATGGGGATCATCGAGGCTCGGTCTTTGTGAAGTCCGATTGAGAACTCACACTCATTCAGAGCAACACAAACGCACATCCCCTCAATCCAAAACACCTACGCGGTAGTAGCTCTCAAGCATATGCTCGATTAGCTTTTCTGCCAAATCTGACGCGCTGACGTGATAGGAGCCATCTGCTAATGCCTGCGAGATCTTTGTGATTTTTTGTGTTCGGACGGCGTCTACGTCTTGGATCGGTGACCCCAGTGCCGGGGCCGAACCGGGCCGGTCTCCTTGAATTTTGTTCGACTGGCGCTTGTCCGCCTTTGCACAAGAGACCCCCGGAGAAGCACTACCCTGGTGACTCTGGCGATCTGCGTGACGCATATATGATAGGTCTCCAAACTTAACAACCCTATTTGAAACGACCGATCGCAGCAAAACGTAAAGCATAGGCTTCTACAATCTACAAATCATAGCACCACCTCAATACACAATAGGTACTTTGGTACCCATGCAGCGTCATTGATACATGTCCCGATGGCGGGCGGGTCTGTGCCGCAAGGCTCCCGCGACAAATGCCCGAACTCGTTTGTGGCCGGGTTAGCCGGAATTAAAGTGACCACCGCCCTCTGAGAGCCGAGAACAAGAATCGATGGCCTAGCTGAGCGCGCGATCGCTATGAAACTCAATCCGTTCCATGGCCTTACTCCATCGCGGGCTTTCCAACTCCATGTCCGGCTCGGCGAACTTCTGCCTTGCGCGCATTCGGGGAAGCCGTGACCGATTCAGGCGAGTCCCCCTTTGCAGATGATTGCGACATCAAGCCCGGCGCCTGAAGGCCACGACCGGCGTCCAGTAAATGGCGTGGTGCAGATGTCGAAGAGGGGGCGCGGAGGCGTCGGGCTAAGCCCTTTCTGAGCGCCAGAACGCTGCCCTGAAGCCCCGATTGAGAAGCAGGACAATTTCCCCGGGCACTCTTAACGAGCTGATGGACCACCGTGCGGAGCCTCCCAAAACGACTTTTATCATTCTCGACAGTCCGATTGCCAATTCAGCGCGAGTCTGGGGTTTGGAAATAGATGACCGTGCTACTCTCCCGTGAACGACGGAAGGAGGATATGAACATATCCTTTAAACTTGGATTAAACTTAGCAGCTTTCTTCCCCACGCTTGTTGCTAAGCATAGCAATAAGCAACCAGATTTGTGACTGGAATGTTCTCAAGGACAGCCGTCGTCTACAGCGCCGACTCGTACTTGCGCTCCAAGAAAATGATGGGAAAATCACCCACGATTCCACTCGTTCACAAACATGATGGCACACACTGATACGAGCTGAAAGAGCGTTTCACCGTTGTAGGCGAAAAGGTTTTTAGACTGCACCAGCAAGACAATCGACTCCACGATGACTACCAGACACAATATTCGAAGCAGTGCCTTCATAGGACACCTACAATATCTGACTAGTTGACAAACGCGACGAAATGCCCTACGGCTATCATGGCAAATCTATTTCGCGGAAAACACATATCACGAGAGCTTCACCCTCAGTTCCCGATAGGTACCGATTTTAGACTAGAGCTTTGCACGTTACCACAGAGGTTCTGCCAACGCAAGAACGAGCCTCGGAAGCGGGATATCGTTAACGCATCAAATGTCCGCACAGCGCGTTGAGGATGGATCGATGCAGGCAAATCGCGGAGAACTAATCGAAGGCCCCGGCAGGAGCGGGCGATGAAGGTACCAGGAAGTGCTATTGCAAGCGATGGCGTCAGGCGGTACGAAGCAGCGGAGATCGTCTTCATCAGCGACCCAGCAGATGCGGCAGTGGCGGGAAAGCTACCGAGAGCATTGCTGTGACGGATTGATGGACCGGCCGCAGGATAAGCCGACCATTAAGTAGGGTGGCTTGGGTGCAAAATAGAACAAATGTTGGCTTCACCGGGAGAAGAGCTTTTGATCTCAACGCTGTGGGTTCTTCACGAAGAGCTGAGCGAATAGGGCGGGGCTGGGCTGAGTTGCACCTCGGTGAAGAAGACGGAAGTGGGCCCATATACGTATTTGAGTTCACACGCCTATTCCAGTACACGCTGGTGTAACGGGACGGCACCCCTTGTAGCGCGGAGGAACAAGAAATCTGGACCTTATCTTCTAGTTGCAACTCAATTCGCCGGATGAATTCGGTAAAGACTGCCAGTCGTCGCCTTTCTGCTGAATTTCAGGTGCCGAACGCCGCCCGGCTTCAATTTAAATTCCTGTCGACTGCCCCCACTCCCGCTATCGTCTGGGCTCATGCTCTGTTCGCGTGACGCTCTCGTCCTCTTACTACATTGCCTCCGCATGCCCGCTAGCAACTCCGTTGGAACATACTTCCGAAGTATCTCACGCCGGGATGGGTCGATGTACAGAAGGCCTTAAATAGAACTTGCACCAATCTGCTTTTCTCGTGCGCACATCAAGCAATGGGCGACCCCTTCCACGTCCAGGAAGGAGCTGGAGAGCTGCCGATGCACCCCATACCTGTGACAGCCTAAGACATTGGGTACTTTAGTGTCGTAAAACGCTACATGCCCGGTCTCATTCCTATACATGCTGCCGATAAACGCACTGTAACCAATCACAGCCCCAGGATGGTTCAGTGCAATGACGATACGTGTGAGCTTATGCAAAGCTGCGCCCATCAACCGTGTCCCGCCATGTTTGCAGAACGGTCTTCTCCTTTCCTCAGCACTTACTGCACTTCTCGGATTGTCATTAACGAGTCTGCTAGGTTGTGGTATCACACAACCTTCCACTCCAGCGGCCGGAAATACACAACAGACTGGGAGCACACCGGCACCTGCCGGTGTTCCAGCAACCTCCTTCACCTTTTCCGTAAACTCCTCAACGGTGCTCTTAACACCGGGAGGAGCACCGCAGACGATTGAGATCTCGGCATCCGAACCAAATGGATCCCTGGGCCCCATAAACCTCACTTTGAGCGGACTTCCCCCCAACGTTAATGCAGTTCCCGCAAGCTTAACTGTGGTTCCCGGTGTCACCCGAACGGTCAGTCTAACTGCTCAGACGAGTGCTGCAATTGGCACAACACAGGTGACGTTGTCTGCTAGCTCCGCAACGATGAGTCTCAGTACGCAAGTGTCCCTGGACATTGCTGACCCGTCCGGAAGCATACAGTCACTTCCACTCCCCAGTTCGCTTCACTCGCTAACCGGATGTACCAACCCAAACACAGGTACCTCAAATAATGATTGGGGCGTAGGAGATGCTCCAGTCTATGCAGACATCAATGGAAGTGAGCCCCAACTTGGAATGCCAATTTACACCTCAAATACCATTTTTTGGATCTCTCGGGAAAATAGACCCGGGCAATCAGTATTAATGACAGGTGCTTTTACCGACACACCAAAGACCGCTAAAATTGCCTTCATCCCTCCAGGCACCGCGGATTGGCAATCCTTAGTACAAGCGAGCACTACGGTGGTTCCTACCATCCAACAGGGTACGACGGGCCTATCTTTCATCATTCCATCGAACTTCTCTTCCGGAATATATGCATTCGAAATTGACGATCCTTCGGCTCCTCCAATTCTAGGCTTGGCCAATGTACCGTCAATGAATTGGGCGGTCGGAGTTCCTGCGGCGATCGATCCAAGTTCTGCACTCCAACACCAGGTTTATGATTGTGGTGCAGAGCCGGGCGAAAACATGAGAGTCTTCGGCAAGAACTTTACTTCATCTGATCAGGTGATTCTTCAGTCAGCATCCGGTTCCGCCTACGCCTTAACACCGTCTAAACTCGACACCAACTCCCTTACATTTGTGATCCCCATCTCGCTCTCTCCTGGAATCTATAACATGTGGATTGGGAGTTCTCCTTGGAGCGCGACCTCAAGTGTGGCCAGCCAGATTACAATCTACGCGCCGCCCTACCTGACCGCTACAACGGTGGCCTGCCCTTCTTTGATCGGCGACGGAACGACAGATAACACTGCTCTTCTACAGTCATGTCTAGACGAGAATGCGACAGCTGCTGATTCACACGAGGTTGTATATATAGACATTCCGTCTGGCACATTCCTGCTCACTGGCGGAGTCATGCCTCATCCCAATGAGGTCCTAATTGGAACATCTCCCACGGCGAGCAAGTTTATCGGGCAGCCTGTAGGCACTCCGCCGAAGGCGTGGTTCACGATGCCTCGGTATTTCGGGTTAGCCAATCTGTCCTTTGAAGCTCCGGCTAATCCGTATTTATTCGTGAGTTCGGATAGCACGACCGGAAATCCAGAAACCTCCGGTCATCTCTTCATTGATAACGTTAATGTGCAGTCAACGTTAGATGCCACAAATGGTCTCGAGCAGATGCTCCTCGTCAGCGGTCCCGATATTCAAATCTATAATTCTGTCTTTCTTTCAGGGTCGAATCAGGCCTTTGATGTCAGCCTCGGTGACGGCGGCATTGTTTCTGGAAATCAGATCATCTTGAATAACTGGACGGGACTGGGGGTCGGGGACACACAGAATCTAATCTTCGAAAACAATCACATATATTCTCAGAATACTCCCGGTCAAGGGGCTAATGGAATGGCTGCTGGCTCTGGCATGGGCATAAGTCGAGAAAACAATCAATTCGGTCCATCGGCTGTTTCCCAAGATATCTATATCGGCTATAACACCTTCAACAATATGGGCGCGAAAGGCCAGCAGGTCATCACGAATGATGGAGGGGGAGGAGCTTACATAGGGCCCATAGCTTCCAGTACGGCTAATCAGGTAATCCTAGCCCATGATCCTGCCTGGAACTGGATGGGAACGACTAATCCGCAGGCAGCAGCGATAGCGGTTATCTCGGGTACAGGAGTAGGTCAATATTCTTTCTTGAAGGGCTGGAGCGGTCGCACAATTAGTCTCATAACGCCGTGGAAGGTGCTTCCCGATTCAACCTCGATGGTCGTTATCTCCCAGTATGAGCTTAACACGACGATCGCTCATAATACGATCACGAACACTCTCGGCACATCTATAGGGTTATCGGATGGCTTGGAGGGTGTAGTTGAAGACAATGTCTTGACAAATTCAGGTGACGGCATTCTACTCGCTGCATATGGTCCATATGGCAGTCCAGCTGCATACGGACCGCTAATGAATACTGACGTTCTCCGCAATAGCATTGCGGTCGGGACTGGAAACCTTATCACAAGTTCGGTGAATACCAACGTGGGGGGCATCGGAATTGCTGATCTGCCCGGCTGCCTACTATCAGGACTTGTGATTCGAGATAATACTGTACCTCCTATAAATACGATGTACAGTACGGATGGAATGAATCAGGTCAATGCCACCTTAATTGAGCAGAATCAGGGCAACTGGTTGCCAACTTTTCCCATCGCTGGGTTTCTTATACAGGACAACACCCCACAGTGATAAAGGCTGTAGGAAGTCGAATCGGACATCGCCGGAGCCCCATGGTGTTCTGGCTCGCCCCCAGTGAGTTGCATTTCGTGAAGCAAAAGAATCACCCATGTGATGAGAAAACTGTAACGGTTGCTGATGAGGTGGCGTTGTGATGGCGGAACCACGCTGGATACATTTAGCGGATGGAGAGAAATGGGGTATCGCACCGTGTTTGGGATGCCCTGAGGTAGCGGGTTGGCCACTATGCGATTAGGCTCAGATGGTGTCCAGAGTCTTCCGCACCTTCGATCTTCCTTGGAACGGAGGAAGGTTGTTGGGTTGAGGCGGTGTTTGCAGTGGGCCCATGGAGTCTGCTGCAAAGAGGTCAGGCGATGGGCACGACTTCAGCCAGCCATGTCATCTGCAGATAACGCCGTACCGCACCTGGTGGCAGCAACATACGTTAGGCGATCGGCGACCAGCATCAGCGCCCACTTGCCATTCGCGAAGGCACCGTCGGAATACTGCCGCTCGATCAAGGCCAACCATCCGGAGAGGGCTGATGCGGGAAAACCGGCGACGAACGCGTGTGGTTGGGTATCGTGTAGTACTCAGGAGTTCGTTCAAACATGCGGCAACGATCTCCGCGGCCCTGGCCAGCTTCATCGCACGTAGCTTTTTCGGCGTAAGCGTCCAAAGTCTCCCCCCTTGAGGGGATGAGTGGGGTGTGATACTGACCTTGCCCTCAGAATGCGTATCCTATAACTGGGCGGTTTGAGGTGAAGTGTCCACTTATTTTTAAATGGATACCTAATTGAGAGTAAGCGTGGTTTTCTGGCCGTCTGTACAGAGTGATTTCGTCGAGCCAAGCTCTTGTTGTGGTTCAGCGCAAAGCTGAACTACTGAGAGGTCTTTGACGTAAGGGGCGATTGAGACCGCCGAGAGACGATCCGGCACACGGCGTTTTCGGACGGTGGAAGAGAAGCGCCAGATGGTCGAAGGTACGCTGGCTTCCGGTGAGTCGGTGGCTATCATGGCTCGGCGCTATGGAGTGAACGCCAACCAGTTGTTTCATTGGCGCAAGCTGTACCAGGCCGGCCTTCTAGCTAGGAACGGCTCCATGCGAAGCGGCGAAAAGCGATCTGCAGCTGTTGCTGATTTTGGCATTCTGGTCTGGCCCAGCAGTGGCAGTTAACTTTGGCCCACCTGGGAGGGTGTTGGCTACGCTTCGTGGATGGGGCAACGGAAGCGTAGCTGGCTGAACAGGAGGGAGAAGGTGGAACTTTTCGAACAGATTCGCCGAGAGTATGAGTTCGGCGTGGGAACGATTTCTGGGGTTTCACGGAAACTGGGTGTACACAGGCGGATGGTGCGGGAGGCGTTGCACAGTGCTGAACCCGCGGAGAGCAAGTCCCAACAACGCCGGCTTCGCAAGCTGGATGCGGCATCGGCTTTCATCGATCGGGTCTTGCGAGCCGATCTTTCAGCACCGCCGAAGCAGCGTCATACGGCGCGTCGCATTTTCGATCGCCTGAGGGTTGAACTGCCCGACTTCAAGGGGAGCGAGCGTACAGTTCGCGGCTATGTGCAGCGGAGGCGGCAGCAACTGGGACTGGAACACCGCGAGGTGTTCGTGGCGCAGACGTACGCCTGGGGCTCGGAAGCGCAGGTGGACTGGTATGAAGCCTGGGCCATTCTGAGCGGTGAACGCGTCAAGCTGCAGGTCTTCGAGATACGGTCAATGGCCAGCGGGGCGGCCTATCATCGGGCTTACACACATGCCACACAGCAAGCGTTTCTTGAAGCGCATCAGTTGGCCTTTGCCTACTTCGATGGCGTCTTTCGCGTGCTCCGTTATGACAACCTGAAGAGTGCCGTGAAGCGGATCCTTCGTGGCTTTCGCCGCGAGGAGACGAGCCGCTTCATTGCGTTCCGTTCGCACTGGCGGTTTCAGAGCGAGTTCTGCAACCCAGCACGTGGCAACGAGAAGGGCGGCGTCGAAGGTGAAGGCGGATACTTCCGGCGCAACCACTGGGTGCCCCTTCCGGAAGCACGCGACCTGGATGAGTTGAACGCATATCTTGAACGGTGTTGCCGCGAAGATCGGCGCCGTATCCTGGCTGGACGCACCGAGACGGTCGGAGCGGCGATGCTCGCTGAACAGCCGCATCTTCTGCCGCTGGCCACCGAGCCGTTCGCTCTGGCCGAGATCAGCTTTCCCACCGTAGACGGGCTGCGTTGCGTGCGCGTGCGGACCAACCGCTACTCTGTGCCGCTGAGACCGGGAACCAAGGTGGAAGCAAGGGTGAACGCCGATTCTGTCGAACTGTGGCACGAAGGGCGGCGTGTCGCCCGCCATGAACGTTGCTTCAGCCGCCAGCAGCAGGTGCTCGATCTGGAACACTATCTGGATGTACTGGAGCGCAAGCCTGGAGCACTGGCCGGTTCGACTGCACTGGCACAGTGGCGCCAGGCAGGCCGCTGGCCTGAGTCCTTCGACCAGCTGTGGCATGCGTTGAACATGCGCCATGGCAGGCAACAAGGCACACGGCAGATGATCGAACTGCTTCAGCTTGGAACGGGCGATGCCTGGGGCCGGCTGCGAGCTGCAGTGGAACAGGCTCTGTTGCTTGGCTGCCATGATGTGGCCGCGATCCGTCATCTTATGTCGGCTGCTCAGTTTGATCGCCCGACAGTCGAGGCCATTGATTTAGGACATCTGGCCCGTTACGAAAGGCCGATGCCGGTAATGAGCGGTTACGACCAGTTGCTGAGCCACACAGGACTCTCGGAGGTGCCGGCATGAAGGCCGCCGTTGAGAACCTGGAACAAGCTGCAGTCCAACAACAGTGCCGCTCCTTACGCCTGCCCGCAGTAGCGGATCAGTGTGCACCGCTCGCCGACGTGGCAGCCAAGCAGAGACAGACGTATCTGCGCTATCTCGAAGCCCTGCTTGCCGCGGAGTTGGAAGAGCGCGAACGCAACACCATCACCCGACGGATCAAGGAGGCACGCCTGCCGCGCATGAAGACTCTGGACGATTTCGATTTCAGTAAAGCGCCGCAGGTGCCGGCTACGAAGATCCACGACCTGGCCCAGGGCGGCTATATCGAACGCGCCGAACCGATCATACTTATCGGCGATTGCGGAACGGGAAAGACGCATTTGTTGACCGGCCTGTGTGTGGCCGCCTGCCGTCAGAAGCGCCGTGTACGCTTCGCCACCGCCGCCGCTCTGGTCAACGAGTTGGTCGAGGCCAAGCAGCAACTGCAACTGCGCCGCGTGCTGGCCCGCTGGGAGCGTTATGACCTAATCGCCATAGACGAGGTGGGCTATGTGCCTATGGCCGATCTCGGGGCCGAGTTCCTCTTCCAAGTCATCGCTGAGAGAGCGGAGAAGGCCGCCGTCATCATGACCACCAATCTGCCGTTCTCCGAGTGGACTCAGGTGATTCCGAACGCCCGCCTCTGTAAAGCGCTGTTGGACCGGATCACCGATCGTGCCCACATCATCGAAACCGGCGCCGACAGCTACCGCTTCCGGCGAACGGTCGAGAAAGGCAGGTCCAAGCCCATGGGCTGATCGACGCCCTCGCTGGACTTCAGGCTTCCGCTACGCTCCAGCCCGAAGCCCAGCGAATCTCCATCCCACGATGTTGTTTAGCGAACTGCCACAGGCGGGCCAAAGTTAATTGCCACAGATGGGCCAAGATTAGTTGCCAAACGCAATTGCCGGTGACAGTTGCTGACGAGTCCGTGCACGAACAGGTGCGCGAGTCTGTCAGCGCCGGACACCCGCAACGAACGATCAACATCGAGTTTGCCGGTCGAGCGCTGGTCAGCGTCGGAAGGTCAGGTAGATACGGACATCGTTCGTGCCGTGCTGGAGAGCCCGAAGGGCAGCGACGTAATTGGCGGCTCTCAGTAGTCATTAGCGTCCTTTCTGATCCTTTTCCCACTCCTTGCAGCCTTGCAGCGAATACCCACATAATCATCGTCTCGATCCCCTGATCCTGGTAGCTGCGCAGCCTCTTTTCTTTTGAGCACGTTAGAGCTACTCATCGCCGAAAATCAAGTTTGGCGTCCCCGACGGGATTTGAACCCGTGTTATCGCCGTGAAAGTCTCGTCGCAAACCGCAACCCTAACGAACTGCTGAGAATCAGGATGCATCGGAACGAATCCCAGCAACTCTAACGAACAGCTTACGTGCTCCGCAGATGTCCGCGGATCGTCAAAATGGTCGGATCGCGGCACTAAGGCGTCCAACTGATGACGAGTTCGTTACTGGGCTAACTTCTCAAACCAGGGCGCGCAGGAAAAGCCATGTTATTCCGTAAATAGACACAATTTGTCTCATATGAGACAATGGCCTCATGGAGGATTATTCGTATGGCTACTCAGCGAACGTACGCCGCACCAGGTTATAAATTCGACGCCACGCCGGATCTCAGCCGTCTCGAGACACGGGAACGTCTGAGTCAATCGGCCATCGATGGTTCCTTCGCGATCATGGATAAGTGGTAGGTGCCGATCGAGAGGGCTGGGGACTTGCTGGGGGAAATGCCTCGGTCGACCGTCTACAAGCTGAGAACGGCCGCAGGAATTCTTCGCCAAGACGAACTGACCCGGATCTCTTATGTTGTCGGCATCTAGTGTGCTGTCCCGGAAATACGTTCGCATAGTCGCTGGACTTTGGCAAAGATGGAGTCTGCGGTTGCGGTCCAGATAAAGGGCTGAGCATTCCGGTTATCATTTTCGACGAATTGATCGATCTTGGTGACCAGTTCCTTTACACTGCGGAAAGTTCGGCGGCGGATGGCCCGTTGAGTAATGCGGTTGAACCAAATCTCCACCTGATTAAGCCAGGAGGCGTACGTGGGAGTGAAGTGGACATGAAAGCGTGGTCGCGTCGCCAGCCAGCGCTTTACCCGCGGATGCTTGTGGGTCGCGTAATTGTCCACGATCAGGTGCACGTCGAAATCCGGAGGTACATTGCGGTCGATCTGGCGCAGGAAATCCAGATACTCTTGATGGCGATGACGTTGCCGACACTGCGTGAGCACTGTGCCCTTGGCCGTGTCTAGGGCGGCACAAGTGGTGGTCCCATGGCGCCGGTAATCGTGGGTTACGCCTTCCACGTAGCCCAGCCCGATAGGTAGCATCGGTTGGGTGCGTTCCAGTGCCTGAATCTGGCTTTTCTCGTCCAGGCACAGCACGACCGCGTTCTCCGGGGGATTCAAGTACAACCCCACGATGTCGCGCACCTTCTCCACGAAAAACGGATCGGTGGAAAGCTTGAAGTGTCGCTGCCGGTGCGGTTCCAGTCCGAACGCCCGCCAGATGCGATGCACCGTCGACTTGGAAAGCCGAGTCTGGCCTGCGATCTGCCGCACACTCCAGTGCGTGCCGCCTTTCGGTTTTGTCTCTAGCGTCTTGCGCACCAACTGAGCCACCCGTTCATCGCTGATCGGTCGAGGACGGCCTGGGCGCAACTCGTCCTGTAGGCCCGACACACCCTGCTCCACGAAGCGTCGCCGCCATTTGCCCACAGTAGCGTTACCAAGTCCCAATTGCCGAGCAATTTCTTGATTCATTTTTCCCCCCGCGCTCAGCAAAACGATCCGCACCCGAGTCACCAGTCCCGCCGGAAGCGAGCGTGAACTGGCCATGCCTTCCAGTTGTGCGCGCTGCTCAGTACTTAACACCAGCGCAGCTTTCGGTCGTCCCATCGCCATAGTCACCTCCATTGTGCATCAGAGATGCCTATCTTCCCTGCAATATTATTGCCACTTATTTATGGGACAGAACACTAGCAGGAGTGCTGCGATGCTTCCCAGATAGAGACAGCGGAATTCTGACCAAGCCGTTTATTTTACTTATGACGGAAGTCACGAGAGGCAAACAGTCACCTCGTTTCTACAATTGTGTTTGGTAATGTCTGATAACGGATGCCATTGGATCTGCTGCGCTAAATAGCGATCATAGCGATGGTGTGCTGCAACTCGCACTCTTCATCGCAGAACCAGTTCGACCCGGAACGGACCATTCTCTGCTTCGCGCGCCGCTGGCCACACGTGATGCACTCAGCGTAAGGGCTGTGTGTATCAGGGAATAGCCAATACGACAGTTTTCGCCAAGCGTTCACTTTTAGATGGTACCACGAAGCGCCGGAGGATAGGGAGTATGAGCAGCACGCCGGGACCATGGAATAGGTACTCCTTTCTTAGATGATGGCTGTTTCGCGGTTTAGCTTTCAGATCTTTGGGAAGACCGTCACCATCATCGGCCTGGGTTGGCGCCGCAAAGGCCGGGGCCACGCTCCAGAGAAATTCTTTGTCTGGCCGCGCACGCCGGAAGAGAGGCACTTGACTGCCGACGAGGGCAAAGCCGCCGCCACCCCAGCGGAAGATCGCGGAGGCCGGTACACCCACCCACGATGGCGATAGCCTCATGCAAAACGCGAATTATAGAACCAGACAGGCGACACTGATCAGGAAGAGGCATGCCGGCATAACGAAGGTGGCAATCTGAAAGTCTCGTTTGTGCAACGTTTCTATGCCGACCGCAACCAATACGAAGATACCAAGTAAAATACAGAGGATGTCGAATATTTTCATAGTTATTCGTTTCCAGTACCGAATACTCTGATTCAGTTTTCGAGCTTGACAAGAAGTGCTTTAATAACTCAGAAACCTTAGATGGGCTGCCGGCATTTTTATTAGACTGCCTTTCTTGGAGCTACGTAAAAAAGCAACCGGTTGCATCGCCATCTCATCAAGGAATTAGCTGTATGCGCTTCCGCAGTATTTCACGATGTAGCGCTTAGAAAACGTGTCCCGACAGAACTCAATTTGCTACTGCTTGCATTCACTGTTCAGCTGGTGTTTCCGTGATCATTTATCTTCATTTTGAAGGGTCCTTTATTGGAATCGCCTGCGCAGCCTCTCCATATGCTCTGAAGGAAGCCGTCCTGATACATGTACGGCATCTTGTCTTTGGCTAATTTAGAAGTTTTCTTGTCATTCCCAAGTTACCTTAGAGTATACGGTGGTCCTCTGCGCTTCCAATAGCACAAAAGTCTCATGCGCACAAGCCGCGCCTTCTTCCTCTGTACCTAGAACTTTCTACATAAACCTATCAACGTAGGGGCTTCAAGGTTTCTGGAGCCCATTCGGCCGCCTGCCTTACCTCGTAACCTCGGTACTTCTCGAACATCAACGTACGGTGCTCCGGCCCCAAAGCGCGATAGGATTCTGGACCCCTTCGGCACGGCGCATTTCCAATAGCGGAGTGCCAGTTAACGAGTGACGATTGCGCCATTCTCGGGTGGCACTACATCAAATTTCCGGAATCCCTGCCAGATCGTCTCTCACTATGCTCAGGCACAAAGACAGTAAGGACGTGGTCTTAAAAAGTCAGTTAAGTTGTACCATACCGCCCATTCGGCGAGGATACTCGTTCAGTACCACGACCATTCTGGACACGATCGGCCATTTTTCCGTCCGATAGCATTGGCTCAATCCCCCACGTCGCTTGACTTTGGCACTAGAGATCACCCGGTGTGGTTTCTGTGCTGGCGAGACCTTCAGCGAATCATCTCTTACTCCAGTTGGAGAAGATGGAGACGATCCATGCCGCGCTCGCGTTGTCCCCAGCACGAGATACTGGTGACTCTGGTGCTGCGAAGCCGGCTCGCGAGTCACTGCCCGATCATCTGTCCCGTGAGACCGTCACACATAACTCTGAACAGAGCTGCTGTCCCGAGTGCGGCGCCCTAAAGCGATTACCAATTAGCCATGACTTAGCAGCAACGGCAGCAACTGGTGGACCCCAATTGCGAGGAGGCAGCCACTCTCAGGCAGAGCGTGTCGGAATGGTCCGTAGACTCCACGCTCCGACGACGAATGCTGAGATGAACAGAAACAGGTAACCAAGACCACCATGACGAACAAAAAAACCGGCAAAGCTAATGGCCACTAGCGCCCATGTCGCCGGGAGGCGCCAGTTGGAGATGAGCAGGAAGTATGCAGCGAGCAATCCGATCGTTACTTCGGACAGGAACATGCGGGGATTCACCAATACGATCGCAACCAGAATGAGAGCGAGCCATCGAGCATCACATCGTTCTGTTTGGCTGCGCAGCCTCCAGAGGACAAACAGGATCGTGGCCGTGGAGAGTATCTGCACCGCTCCGGGGAGGGCAATTCCAGAAATATGGAAGTGCCAAAGCAAGTTTGTGGTAACTCCAAAAGGCGCGAAACCTACGTTCCGGGCGGCGAAGGTTTGGCTGGAAAGCGTGTCGCGAAATTGATGATATAGGTGTGGCGAACAAATTTTTTGAACTACGTAAGTCCCTGCAATAATGCCCGTGCTGACCGCACTTGGCAACGTCTGACCTACTCCAGCCAGCAGCGGGAGCAATAGTAACGTCATGAATGTTATTTTTACTGCCGCGGCTAAACAGACTACAACGAAGAACCACCTCCACCTGTTCGTTGAAAGTCCAGGCGTTGCCGCTAAGAGCGCTGCACAATAGAAAGGTTGAGCCACATTACCGCCGAAGAGCGCGGTTTCAGTTATAGCGAATGGTGCGAGAAGAAACAAAGCAACAGCCTCGGCATAGCCCAAGTCCCGCAAGTAGAAGCGAGCCAGAATAAAAGGCAATGCAGTGACGCTTAGCACATGCACCGTTATGTAGAGCTTCCAACCCAGCGCAGGCGTAAAAACCCGGGATAGGGAACTGCCTATCCAAATAAAGATCGGCGGATAAATGTAGGGAAGCTCGCCGGGTGGCAGCACGTACGGGGACTGTTTATGGTTGAAGTCGATGATCGCGTCTGCATAGACTCGAGCATCCCAGAACGGGCGCGCAATGTATACCTTACCATGCTGGTATAGCAACGGGGCAAATACCACGCATAGGAAGAGAAAAAAAAGGGATCGTCGTCCGTGAATCATAGGGCAGTTTTAGCCGATTTGCCTGGAGCACTCGCTACGTTGTTTGTCACATGCTTCTAGTGCTGTTTACCCATGTTGATGTAATCCTAAGAATTGACACACCTGACAAAGATTCTATATCCAAGCGACATATCATCCCCAATTAATAATGCTATTCCATTTCGTACTAAAGCGACCTCCGTGGACCAACGCGGCGACCGGATAACCTAATAACGTGCCATGCCAGGCGGCGACGCCACCCGGGGTGCGTCTTGTTCTGACGCTGGATAGACGGTAGCCATACGATCCAAAAGCGCTTGGGTGCCGGTTCATCTAGAAGACTCCCGGTGGAGGGCTGCTTCCTGACGCAATATGCCGCGGGCGAATGACGATCAGCCATGAAGAACGGTCTCTGGGTGAGACTGCATTTCTCTGCGAGCGAAGCTTCCTGCTAATCAGGCGGTCTACTGAGAATGAGGTGACTGGTTCCGATGCGCAGGTCGTGCGATCAACCTCGGAATCGGAAGAGAAAATGCGGTGCATAATCACACGCGCGCAATGAACCCGCTCGTCAAGAAGAGATACGAGTTGTAAAGCGTTGCACCTGCGCCTCACTGTTCACATCTACTCAGACTCCGCAGAGGCCAAATGGTTACATCATAAAGTCCATACTTACCCCCTAGTTCGCCCGTCACGCCTATATGGCGAAGCAAAAAGTCTCTCCACGGAGCGATCGACGGCTCATGAAACTTGGCTATGGCAGGCAGGAGCCTCTCCTGTAGCTCCGTAGGCATTGGCCGCCAGGGTGTGTGGAGGGCAGGATCCGACTCCGGCCACATTATGAATGTCGAATGTGTACATAGCTCTTTGTCAATGGTCTTTGCAATTACGGCGTTTGGACCGGAGTAAAGTCCCGGAGTCGTTTGTTCATACGGGTAAAGATAAGTGTCTCCGGCCAGCTGAACTTCATAGAAATAGGCACCAACAGGACCAAAGACAGTTGCTCGCTTTGGCAACGATCCTCCCACAAATGCGGTGAATTCGGGACGGCTCATACGTCGCCCCGCAAGCAGGATGACGCCCACTCGTTGAGTATATCGCACAAGGAGTAATAACATGCAAGCAGCTAACAGACCAATACTGAATGATGATCTCCAGCGTGTGGCCGACCAATCGCTCCCATTCGAACCAACTCATCGCGGCGATCAGAAGGGGAGGCAGCCAGAACGGGCTCTGGCCGAGCGGGCGAGCGAGCAACAAGAGCATCAGAATTAAATTCACTGTGGCGAAGACGCTCAAAAACAGACGGATAGGTAAATACTTCTCGCTCGAGCGCGATCCTCGTTGCGCCACGAACGCAAATATCCCAAGCAGCGTCAGTAGTATTAATAGCGTAAGGAAGACCTTGTTGAGCTGTAGGTCGAGTTGCCAAATGCCGGGACCCGCGAGAGGTGACGCGTTGATCTTGTCTTGTGAAGCGGCGCGACGAACGAAAGCGTACCATGAGAACGTGTTCAGCTTCCACGGTGACAACAGTGCGTTGTGGACCACCAACGCAACCAAAAAAAGTCCGAATGTGCTGGTCAGAATTCTCTTTCGAAGAACCTTGAATGCCAAAGCGACAACGAGAATGCCAACCATGGCGGCAGCTATCAACGTAAGGGTCCGCGGAGTGGAGCCAAGGGCAAACCCCACGCAAGTACCAGCAAGCAGTACTCGCCAAAGCAGTCCGGGTCCGTCAATGCGGAAGGCTGGTAATATCGCTAGAAGGCCGCTCAGAAAAATGCTAGTCGTCACGAAATCGAATCGGCCTGGTTCGGCACTGCTGATCGATCCGACGAAGGAGAGCACCACAACCGTTATCAACTGTGCCCAGTGATCGCCCCTCGCGCGCCGGACCAAGGCACTCGAGACAAGTATGCAGAAGATCACACCGGAAAAACAAGCCAGCCTCCAAGCTATTGCCGAAAGACCGAAGAGCCTAATAAGAAGCGCTGAAACCTCGAAAGAGACCGGACCATAGAAACGGATTGGTGAGATTGTAGCCGGGAAGAGTGCAAGAACGCTGAGCTTCGGCGCCTGAGCATGGGCAATCGACCAGCCAGTTGAGACCGCGAAAATCTCGTCTTCGCCCGAGCCTTGGCGATCAAAAGTCGTGATATTGACGATTAGCACCAGCAGGCCCACGCAGACGGCAATATAAGACAATACTCTATACTTGCGAGAAAATGTCATTTAGCGAAGCCCTTCGCAATTCAGAACTATAGCGGGTTCACAAAGATCGTACTTTGCAGTGTGCCGGAGTTATCCATTTCCTGCTGTGCGGGCGCATTTGCGCTCCTCATAGTTTGAAAGGAGCCGAGCCTCGTATGGTCATTTGACCCCGGGCACGTACGCCTCCAAGGTTAACTACTCTCTTCTTTACAAATGGAGGTTTTCGGTTGATGCGGGGTGTGCCCACCTTTTTGACACGTTTTGCCGCTTCCGCGTGGATTAGTTCGTAGCAGATGAGGATTGTATAGGCATTCCAAATACGGTTGGCGCTCCCCATGGGGGAATAGAGGATATCCCAGATGAAATTAAGTAGGAGATAGGAATAGAGAGGGGTAAGAGTTGGCCGTGACCGTGTCATGACTAGAATGCCGTAGAGCGTCAGAAATAGGATATAAATCCAGAACACTCCACCCATTATTCCCGATTCGACCCAGGCAAGTGTCAGGTGCGAGTGGGTCGGGATACCCGGATTATCAAGGTCAACCACATAATCGGAATTTGTATATCCATATTTATACTCAATGTCCTGCTCCATTGCCCAGTATTTTGGATCTACCGCAAACGACCCATGTCCGACAATGGGACTATCGCGGATTGCCTGAATGGCCACAAGTGTCTCCGGTCGCCCGCCTACTAGAACCCCGAGTTTTCCGGAAGCTTGACCTTCAAATTTCTGCTGCGTGGCACTGTCGAAGAAACCATGCTGAGCAGCGTAGAGGATTACGCTGTTTGCCAGCAAGGCAGCACCGCCGGCAAGCGCGACAACCAAAAGTATTCGAACAGTCTGAAAGGTAACACCAGTGCGCGACGTTGATGAGGCCGACCTACCCGACACGATCGGCAGAATAAGTAGCGCCGACATGAGATCCATCGCAACCTGGGAGCGAAATGCAAGCAGCAAATTGAGAGCCGCGACACCGCCGGAGATCGCGAGACAGATTGACAACCGCTTCTTTTGATAGAAATAGCATGAGATCAATAATGCGAGGATCGTTGTTGCCCCCGAACCGCCGAATTTCCACTGCGTGTCAAAGTCACCAGTACTTCTTGCCTGATAAAAGAACACTAGCATCACGAAAACAATACTCAGAGCAAAAACAATCATGTTTCGAGTCTTCCTGCGTGTGTTCAAGTTGTTCAAGATCGCCAATACCGTAAAGTCCATGCCAAGGAAAACGACTCTAGCGATGCCCTTGATTCTATTGACCAGAGACACATCTAGGTAAGAATCATTTATTAAGGTACCAAGCAGCCAAAGCGTCAACAGGAAATAGAACCAACGATATTCACGGGGCATGGGTAGATTTAGACGCTTGATCGTGATAATGAGCCAAGGCAGAAGCAGCATGACAATCACTTCGCACCCGGGCAATGAACCGATAACATTCAGACTGTAGGCGCCTGCGGCTCCCAGGACAAAAATGACTAGATCGTCAAACGAAGGCTGCAGGCGAGACTTCGCGGCGCCTAACAGCGAGGAATTGCTGCAGCGTTACGGGCATGTGATAATTTTATTCCTCTGTCGGTCGTCGGTACGGGCGACTTCCTGCTCCATCATTCTCTGTATAACTTCCACGGAAACATCCCAATATCATGGGCCTGCCTAGCGCTTGCCGAACTGGGCTGGTCACCTGCCCGGAACCCGCGACTGCGCTAGGTCCGACATCTTATACACGGCGACCGATTACGAGTAGCTCCTCTCCCGCTAGGGGAGGGTTGTCCTCATAATTCCGTGGTGGTAGAACATACGGGGAACTGGAGTATTGCAGGGTGAAACCGTACTTTGGAAGATTGCGATGGAAAAATTCGGCCGTGAGCGCCAAAACATGCTTTTCTCCAATCATAGGTCCCCAATGCACACCCTGATTTAAAGCGTCCGCTCCCGAGCAATTCGGCACGTAAAGAAAGAGATGGCCGCCAAGTTTCAACAGCCGCTGAAATTGCTTAAGGGACAGATCGGGATTAGGGATGTGCTCCAAGCAGTGGGCCGAATAAATCAGGTCAAATGATGCGTCGGAGAGCATGCTAACGTCGCTCGTCAGATCAACATTGAGGACTTTTCTGCCATATTCAACGCGGGGGCGAGATATTTCGAATCCCTGAGCCGTGTATCCAACATCCCGAAACTGAGAAACGCAATAGCCCCACGAACAGCCATAGTCCAGCACCCTTCCGCTCGCCGCAATCTCTCGAATTGTGTTTAGATGTGTCGTTAGGTCACGTCCAACACCCTCGAAACGTTTGGCAATGTACGACGGCATCTCGGCTTCAAGAGGAAGGTCCGTCACGTTGTCTTGTTGGTAGCCCTCTTGGTAAAATTCGAAATTCTCACTTGCTTCGTCTTTTGGAAACCGAAATTGTAGGGCGCAATCACTACACTTTCGTAGCTGCAAGATCAGATGCTTACGTCCAATCAACAAAGTGTTCATATTGCCGCAATAGGGGCAGGTCGCGGTCTGAGTAGCATGCTTGCTGAGAGTTTTTAGTGCAAACTGGAGCTTTCTCACCGAAAAAGCGTATCACGGACGCAGATTACCGCTCAGAGAATTTGTGCGTATGCAAAAATCTGGCGTGAAAAATACCACGGTAAAACATACCATAGTACAATGTGTTTGGTCCGTAAGCTCCCCTGACAGGTCGGGGGTGTTGAGAGATGCTGATGTGTAGCCTAATCCGAAATCACCGGTTGCCCGCCACGTCAGCTGGGGCAATTGAATCATCAGCACCCGTTATGAGTGCAAAATCCTTATCGCAATCCCTTCAAAACAAAGACCTTCCCTACAAATCCAGAAAAGATACCAATCCATTATATAGCATAGGAGCCGTTATGTCCGGCCAAAACGAACGGTTTGGGAATCTGGATAGACTGCTGGTTTGCGGAATGGCTCGTAGGATTTCCGATCGAACGCCCCCTCATCTCTGGGGATGGGGCCCTTCCCGAGTAGCAAATGGAAGATAGCTAAACCCTGCTATTACTTCCGAGGGCTCAACTTGAGCAATCACTCGGACCCAACGGAACAGTATTGGAAGCTTCTGAGCGGCGGCTGGCGCCGGAGAGAAAAATGGCTCCCATGATCGAAAACTCGTCCTATCGTGTGCTATTTTGGCTTAATTCTTAATGCTACATACGATGACAAACGATGAAAACTAGAACGCGAAATATCCCCTCGCTCGATGGTTTGCGAGCCCTTTCGATCGGTATGGTTCTCATTTCGCACCTGAATGTGGCACTCGTTCCGAGGTTCCCTGCGATCCCGCCTTGGCTTTACGGTTCTTGGGGTTTCTCGGGAGTCGCAGTATTTTTCGTCATTAGCGGCTTTTTGATTACCCATATCCTGTTGAAGGAATTGAACAATGTGGGAACTATCAGCCTGAAGCGGTTTTATTTTCGCCGCGCCTTTCGCATCTTCCCTCCGTTCTATTTGTATCTTATAGTTGCGGGCATCCTAGTGGCGATTGGCCTCTTTCAAGGAACTCTGAGATCATTCATTGTAGCCGCAACCTACACCTGGAATTACTTGGGCGGTGGGAGCGTCTTGTTGGAACACACATGGTCGTTGAGCCTTGAGGAGCAGTTTTACCTTCTATGGCCAGCCGCGCTTATCTTGCTTGGCAGGCGCAAGAGCAGCAAATTGGCATTTGCCCTCATTTTTCTTTCACCCCTTTCGCGCGTCGCAAGCTATTTTCTGATGCCGCACCACCGGGCTTTCCTCGTTGCGATGCTACACACGCGAGTAGATACGATTATGTTCGGGTGTCTAATGGCGCTCCTATGGACAAACGAACGATTCGAGCGATTCACCCGGCCTTTGGCAAACGGTTGGGTCGCTGCTACTGGTGCGCTCTATGTACTTGTGGCTCATCCGATTTTACAAGCGCATCTTGGGGGAACATATAACCTAGTCCTTGGGCTTTCCGTGGAAGCAGCTTTTCTATCCATCATACTTCTCTACGCAGTACGCGTGCCTGCGAGCCCATTCGGGCGGTTACTCAATACTGCAGCACTCCGGCACATAGGAGTAATTTCGTACAGCCTCTATCTGTGGCAACAGATTTTCACTCGCGAGAATAGCGCGCCGTTTTTCCCATGGAATTTACTTCCCATTTTGATCTGTGCTGAGCTTTCCTACTGGCTCGTAGAGCGACCCTCATTTCGGCTGAGGGACCGGCTTGAGCGCATCTTCAATATGAAGGAGATGGTCGCTGTGCAGGTCGCGTATACGCCCCCGAGTTCTCGGTCTGGAATGTAAGCATTGTTTCAGATGTTCCGCTCTTTCCGGTGGCGCATTTAAAACAAGCTGCTAGAAGTAATGTCGTGCATCAAAGTGAGGTGCGTCAAATGTTGATAGCTATCTTAATTGTTGGATCTTTCAGCATTTTGCTGATCGTCTGTCTTTATTATGAGCGGAAAATCCGGAAGGGTTCCGAAAAGTGTGCGATAGCGCAGCGTGGTAAAGGCATTGTTCAACCTCCAAAAACTTGACACAACGAATGTCGTAAGGACGTAAAATGTCCATATAACCGCCGACAAGGATGGATGATGTAGGCAGACACATGGAAAATATCCGACGGGTGGCAAGAGCGCAATCAAAGTGCATGAGTCAGATTGCAAACGACGCCGAAGAAGATCACCTGGGTGGGAAGCAGATGCCCAGCCAATTGGCGTATAGACTCTGATGAGAGCACAATTCCTCACGCAGACTATCATCGCAAATGCTGAAGAGATTAGGCGGCTTCATGGTCCCGTTAGAGAGACGTCTCGGTTACGCGATCAAGGTCGGAAAAGCGGCTGAAATGGAAACAAGCCTGTGCGGATCTGCACGAGCAATATGATATTCTCGCGATTTCCCGGGGGATATGCAAGTGCTCGTCTAATGCTCCGGAACGGGATCGCGTCCGGTGAACCTGAGCGATGGAGGGCTGCAATCTGTTTTCCTGAAATCAGACCGTACTTCCTTTGCCCTGGATATATGCTTCAAAATAACGGTGGCCAGAGAAGGCGAGTCCGAGTTCGCGATGGCTTCTAGCTGCTGCGAAAGTGTGCCACACGGGGAGAGCATTGCAAAGGGCCTTCCTATTTCGGGGACAGCGATTGCAACATCTTTTGATCCAAACGCGGAGTTTTTCGAGCGGCGGCCGCTCGAGACTGCCTGATCATCTGCGCTCGGCGGCACGGTTTGTCGCGAATCTCTTCTTCGATGCGAGAAAGCGCGCTATAGAGTGCGGTCTGTGCTCGGCAACTCGGTGAGCAGGGCGGATGTCGTGGAACTTTCGCCCAGCATGCCGCCTCGCGAATCCGCTCCGGCGTCGTAAAGATGATGAAATCCCAAGTAGGCAGCGGTCTGGAGCGTGCCCGTGAATTCCTTCAAGTGCTCGCCGGGATTTTCGCCATTCCGATCGGGCGGAATAGGTGAACCACGCGGCGGGGTGCGGTGCGCTCGCCAGCCGGGCGATCATCTCGCGCGGTATGGTACAGGTGATAATGTTCTTTATCCGGTGTTTAGACGGATGCCCATGAATGGAGCGCGAGCAAGTGCTAAAAAGTTGCTCGCGGCGTATTGGCTGGCGACATTCCGACTTTCGAAGCTGCCATCACCTTTGTCTGCTGCTGCGTTCGGATCAGACGCTAGCATCAAAGTGACGATGCCACTCTAGCAGGGTGCTGAAAAAGTCACTTTCATGGCGGGCTGTGTTCATTTAAGACGGAATGATGCGAGGGATTGATTATCAGCAGGGTGACATGTTCAGTTACTTGTCGCCGGAACAGCGTGTTCGGCAGGATCACCCGCTGCGCACGGTGCGTGCGATGACGGACGAGATTCTGGAGCGGATGTCGCCGCTGTTTGCCGCCATGTATGCAGAAGGCGGTCGGCCTTCGATCCCTCCAGAGAAGTTGCTGCGTGCCCAGCTTTTGCAGATGTTGTATTCGGTCCGGTCGGAGCGACTGCTGATGGAGGAGATCGATTACAGCATTTTGTTCCGCTGGTTTGTGGGGCTGAACCTGGATGAGCGGGTGTGGGACCCCACCTCGTTCACGAAGAATCGCGACCGGCTGCTGGAAGCGGCAGTGGCCAAGGAGTTCTTGGCGCAGGTAGTGGAGCGGGCGCGTGGGGGAGGATTGATCTCCGATGAGCACTTCACGGTCGATGGGACGTTGTTGGAGGCTTGGGCGAGTTTGAAGAGTTTTCAACCAAAGGACAAACAGGATCCACCGCCGGATGATCCCGGTAATCCGACGTTGGACTTTCACGGTCAGAAGCGCTCGAACGAAACACACGAGTCGAAGACCGATCCGGACGCACTATTAGCACGCAAGGGCAAAGGCAAGGAGGCCAAGTTGAGCTACAACGGCAATCTGCTGGTAGAGAACCGCAATGGGTTGATCGTGAACGCGGAGTTGCTCCAGGCCAACGGACGGGCCGAGCGCGATGCAGCGCTTTTGATGCTGGAGCAGGTTCCCGGCGACGATCGCATCACGGTCGGCGGCGACAAGGGATTCGACACGGCGGAGTTCATCGACCAATGTCGCCACATGAACGTAACCCCGCACGTGGCCCAGAACAACGGGCGGTGTGGCGGCAGCGCTATCGATGCGCGCACCACCCGCCATGTCGGTTACGAGATCAGTCAGAAGAAGAGGAAAAGGATCGAGGAGTGCTTCGGTTGGTTGAAAGACATCGCGCTGCTGCGCAAACTGAAACATCGCGGACTGTTCAAGGTGAGTTGGATTTTCACCTTCGCGGCAGCAGCTTATAACTTGGTACGAATGCGAACACTGGTTCCGATTCCAGCCGTGGCCTGATTAGGTCGTAGTGTCTCTGCGGGCGCTACAAATCGCCTGCAGGGCAGCGAACCAATCCGGTTTGGGCAAAATCATCAAAGATAGGACACAAAGTGAGATTCAGCAGCTTGCAACACCATTTTTCAGCAGCCTGCTAGGGGACAGACCCGCAGCAACTGTCTTGAATAGCCAGATTGCTCCGCTTCAGGGTGGTGTGTTGTGCTGTACTAGGAATCCTGGAATAGGAAATGTTGGCAACCAGTTGGCCCGGTTTAGTTCAATCAGGACCGCGCTGATGCCATTCAAACCGTCCGTGCTAAAAATCGTATCCTTTGCTGATACCACGTTGTTTCGAATGAGCAGCCCTGAGACTAGACAGCCTGGCATGTCTTGAATCCCTATGCCCGCTAGATTGGTATTCACGGAAGACGTGATGAGGTTTCCTGATCCTGAGGCAACGATATTGCGAAGAACGTCTGTATTTATAACGGGTCCGTAAGCTGCAGGACCGCCATAGGGACCGTAAGCGGATATCAAAATTCCGTCGCCCGAATTGGTTAGTATATTATCTTCGAGCACTCCTTCGAGAGCGTCGCCTAAGACGATCGACGCTCCTAAAGTATTGGTAATCGTATTATGAGCAATCGTCATATTTAGCTCATATTGAGATATGACGACTGTGGATGTGGGATCAGGAAGCACCTTCCACGGTGTAGTAAGACTGATTGTGCGACCTCTCCAACCTTTCAAGAGAGAATATTGACCCACTCCTGTCCCCGAGATAATTGCTATGCTTGCCGTCCGTGGGTTAGTCGTTCCCATCCAGCTCCAGTCAGGCTCATGAGCTAGGGTCACCTGAGTAGCTGTACTGGAAGCTATGGGTCCGAAGTAAGATCCCCCATCTCCATCGTTCGTTATTATCTGTTGGCCCTTTGACCCCATGTTGCGGAAAGTGTTGTACCCGACATAGATGTCTTGGGATAACGCGGAACGACCGAACTTGTTATTAGACCGGCCTATACTGAGACCGGAGCCACCCGAGAACCTGTTTCCGGGGGTGTTTGTGGAATAGATCAGATTTTTCTCAAAAATGAGATTCTGGCTATCCGTAAGGCCAAGCCCTGTCCAATTATTCAAGACTATCCGACTCCCAGAGACGATTCCTCCGTCCCCAAAGTTCACATCAAAGTTCTGATTTGACCCTGAAAGGAAGAAAGAGTTATAGACCTGAATATCTGGTCCCGCAAGTAAAAACATCTGCTCTCGTCCGTTAGTGGCGTCGGAAGTGGACTGAATATTAATATTGTCAAAGAATAGATGTCCAGAAGTTTCTGGATTTCCAGTGCTATCCGAACTCACAAGCAAATAGGGGTTGGCTGGAGCTTTAAAGGAAAGATTAGCCAACGCGAAGTGCTGCGGAACTTTGAACCAAGCCTTCGGAGGAGCACCTTGCGGCTCCCCGATGAACTTGGTCGACGTCGGAGATGTTCCGACTAGGATCTCGTTGGAGTGAGGTGTGACCCCACTCGTGAGGACAAAGGTGCCCGCTGGGATGGCAATATAAGCGAGATGATGGGATGCTGTAGTCGGAGCGTTCTTGTCCAGGCAAGCCTGAAGAAGAGCGGTATTATCAGTCTTACCGTTCCCTACCAAGGCTGGGCATGTAGCGTTTATGTCAGACAGAGAAGGCGGCGCGTAGATAGTAATCCGGCTGGCCGCACTTGAGGTCGCGCTCCAAGGAAAGCTTCCTACCCAGAGCCTATAAGCGCCAGGGATAAGCGTATTAGGAGCAATGGCTGCAATAGAGTTCGTGTCTAGTTTATATGGCGCTAATGCCTCGACTACACCTGTTGACGACTGAAGCATTACTTTGTCAGATGAGACGAAGTTCTTGCCGAAAATTCTTATGATCCCGCCTGGCTCTGCACCGCAATCATAGACCCTATGACGAAGTGCTGTCCTCGGGTTAGTGATGGAAGGAATTCCAATTATCCAATTCATCGACGGCACGTTTGCCGCGCCTAGAATTGGAGGAGCGGAGGGATCGTCGATTTCAAATGCATATACTCCGAAAGGGAAGTTCGACGGAACGACAAATGAGAGGCACGTCGTACCCTGTTGGGTGGTAGGGACCACTGTGGTGCTCGCTCGTACTAAAGATTGCCAATCGCTCGTTCCGAGAGGAATGAATGCCACTCTCGCACTCTTCGGTGCACGGGTGAATGCGCCCGAGATCAACACCGATTGCCCCGGTCTCGTTTCTCTAGAGATCCAGAAAATTGAGTTGGAAGTGTAGGTAGGCGTTCCAACACGAAGTGTCCGGGGGTCAGTGTAGACGGGATTCGATCCAACACCCCAATTATGATTCGAAGTGCCTAGATTAGGATTGGCACATCCCGCAAGCTCTTGAAACGAGATAGGAAGCATAGCAGAGTGTTTTAGCCCGTGCCTGGGAGTATATCCTCCCACGATGGGTGACTTTGGCCTCAGGCTGCCCGAAGTCGCCGAGGACGGCCTGGGAGTTGGCGGTGAACTGCCCACAGTCTGTGCAGAACCAGAGACGAACGCCTGAATTATGAAGGCGGCTACTGTCCATCGGAGACCATCTATATGTAAGAAATTTGCAGTCCTGTTCGCTCCTTTACGAGTGGATTTATAGGAAAAGATATTGTCACGCCCGGTCAGCAACACTGCAAAGCCTAAAGCGGCCAAAGCAGCGATGCAGGCAAAAATCAGCCCGCGGCTCTCCAGAATAGAAGACCAAGCAATACCGGCATTTAGCTCCAGCCTAGAATGTGCCATTCAAGTCAAGGATACGCGTGAGCCGTCTCAAAATCGACTTCAGGTAGAGATACGGGTGGGAAGCGATCTTTAAGGCTAAGGGTCGGCGCAACCATGCGCACTTAAGTTGGTGCGCGCTAATGCTGCTTCCGCTGAGCCTCCAATGTTTCAACAAGGATCTTTAGCCGTTCCACCCGCTGATTCGCGGTGAACTTCGCTGGCGTATCGCATCTGGAGCTGTCCAGGTTGTTCATGGCCTGATCCGGCGAAGACCGCAACGCCTAGGTCGACCACTAGCGTTTAAAATATTTCCGTGACAAAGGGATAAAATTGGGCATGCAGTCGACGCCACTGTCACCGCGAAGTATAATGCCGCCCTGTGCAGCAAGAGATCGAAGGAGTGCCGGCCGATGTGCGGTACTGTGCGCGGAATCTGCTTGCCAGGATGGCCGAGTGGGAATATTTTGCCCGGATATGCGCGGTTGAGCGTAGCGGTCCCGAGATGGAAATGCCGGGCCTGGCAAGATTGGCGCTCGATCCAGAGGCAGGAATGCCTTCATCAATGAGATTTCCGGCGAACAATCGCAAATTTGATACCCTCCGGTTACGCGTTCTTACCAATTGTGTGTGCGGCATCAAAATGGTTGGGTCAACGGCCCTCCCCTGATTTGCTTTTCCTTAACTTCCGCATTTGTAGCAACTTGAAGTCAGATAATTTGCTCCGGATTGGGACAACAACATGCTCCGTCTTCTATCTGTTGCTGCATTTCTAGGTGCGATACTTCTGTCAGGTTGCGGGATGGTTCTTCCGCCTGCAAGCCCACCTCCTATTGACTTCAACCTGACGATCACGCCGAGCGCGCTCACCATTCAGGTCGGCGGGGCCTCGCAAAGTTTCACAGTTGTGGCGACTTCGTTGAACAATTTCACTGAGCCAGTGAACCTGACGTTCAGCGGCCTGCCAACTGGAGTGTCTGCCTCGCCCTCGACCATATCTATCCTTCCAGGGATACAGCAAGCGATTACTCTTGCGGCGGCTGGCAATGTCACCCCTGGCTCGGTTTCCGTAAACGTCGTGGGCACTGCGGGTGTGCTCATGCATAGTGCACCGTTATCCCTTGTTGTCACTGAGCCAAAACCGGATTTCAATTTGTCGGTGACACCATCCACCCTGATACTGAACATCGCAGGAAGCGCCCAGTCGCTCAATTTAAGCGCAGACGCGTTAAATGGTTTTGCCGAAAACGTCCATATAGCAATTTCCGGACTCCCAGCGGGTATAACTGCATCCGCGACAGACCTCACACTCACACCCGGCACAGCGCAAACCATAAGTCTCACCGCGGGATCCAATGCTGCGGAAGGCAGTTTAACACTCGATTTCACGGCAACCTCCGGGATGATCTCACATACCGCCTCGGCCACGCTTACGGTTCAGACTTCGCTGGTAACGCGCGGCTTGATGGCCTTCTTCCCAACAAACGAAGGATCTGGAACAACGCTCGGCTCCACAGTTGGGGGGTATCAAGCTATCTTCGGTGGTTCAGGGAACACCTGGAATGCGATCGGAGTGGTTCTGAACGGCTCTGGTTATATCTCTTTGCCGGAGGCTTTGAATGCTGCTTTGACCGTGCAAACGTATGTATCGCAGCCTAATAACCCGAGCATATACGTCGGCGCTCCAGTTCTCCTGTCAGGAAATGGCGGTAGCGCGAACACTCAATGGGTACTAACCAGCCAGCATACAATTCCGTGTTGCTCGGGGTTTCAACCGGCTACTATGACTGTGGCTAGTTCTGGGGTCGGAGCTGGTTCCTACACTCCCTTCGCGGGCCAAAACACACTCTCTTTGGTAATGGGGCTCGCATCAAATTCAACCCTTGACACATTTTATATCGGCGCCAATCGGGTCGCAATGGGATATGTAGTCAGCTCGGTAGGTGGATACCAGACGGGCGGAAACTACCTAGTCGGGTCCAATTTGCAAGGTGCTCTCGGGCCAATGGCGTATTATGCGGTGCAACTCACGCCTACAGAGATCGCACAGAACACCGCTTACTTTAATGAGATAATGCTGGGGCGTGGAATACTGCAGCCGTCCAACGTGAACCTTGAGGCTATCGATCAGTTCGTGGGGCTGGGAGACTCAATAACTTATGGCGTGGGTGGCCCAAACACCTACTGCTCCTATGTCACACCAATCGAAGTATATGGTATTACCTGCCTTGGTCAGCCTGGACAGAAAACTGACTTTGGAGTCTCGCAGGCTCCACAAATCGCTTTGTGGGCGGCGACAAATGCAATGCGTAACATTGTTTTTATCGACTACATCACTAATGACATCATTCAAGAGATCCCTCCAGTAGTTTCACTTGCGAATCTCGCCAAAACCTGCCAAGAGATTAAGCAGGTATATCCGACTATTACGACGCTGGTTGGAACTGCAATGTCAATCTCTACGTTTGACTCTGTGAAAGACAGCACGAACCCGTTAATTCGTCAGATGGCTACCGGAAATCAAGGCTGTGATGGTTTCATTGACATAGCCTCAGATCCTATGTTAGGTGCGGACGGGGCTTCAACCAACGACACATACTTCAATGCTGACGAAGTCCATCCAACCAACACGGGTTATAGCGAAATGGGAGGGATCATTACCCGCTACATCAATTCCCTTGACGGGGCGACTGCGTCCAATCCCAGAAACCAAGCGGCTCCAACATATGCGATGACAACTGCGGACAACTATATTAACGCGACGATCGTCGGCGACGGTGCGTGGACACTGCCTGAATGCATTGGGTTGACGGGCAAGGTTTATACCGTTGCGAACAAAGGACGCGGAGATCTGGTCCTCTCCGCGGTTAATTCCGAGAGTATCGCAGGGTCAGCATCGATCACCCCCAACAGTACCGGCAGCTTCCAGATAAATTTGGTCTCAGACGCAACTGGTGGCTGTGTCTGGACAAGGCAGTGAGGCAGTAATTCCTGTGGTTTTATGCCGATCGAGAAGTTTGCGCCGCCACAAACAGTACTGGGGTCGCAGATCGGTTTAAATCCACAGAACCACGAATACTGCTTTTCGAGCGGAGGTAGGCCCACATCCACCTCCACTTCACGCCCACGTATTCCTCGTGGCTGAATCAGGTCGCAACTCTCGTTCTCCAAAATCGAGCGCGAAGTCATCGCCCGCGGTGCCTTCACTTCGGTCTCTGACCTCGTCCGCAAGCGGCGCCGCTACATCAATACTCATTCGGCCAATGCCAGGCCGATCCAGTGGAAGTACTCAGATCCTTCTCACCGCATCAGTAGTAACGAACTAGCGTTCGCCAGTGGTGAACGCAGATTGCACGGGTCTCTTCGTCTCTTCCAAATCGCCTATTTTCCCATAAGCGCTTGCATCACCATGGTCCACTGGCTACTTCGGAATGAGAGAATCTTTCATCCACAGGACGTTCGGCCGCCACGCCTTCGGCGATGGTCCTGGCGGCTATGACGTCGCGCGACCCGAGTATCCCGACATGGTATTTGATTTCCTATGCAAGCGATGTGGTCTCGCGCCCAATGTGGTTACATGTAGATTCGGCGCGAGTTATCCAAATCGTAGACCATTCCCAGTAAAGCTTTCTTTGCGATAGGCCACTAGCCCGCATTTCTCATGAGGTGTAGGCGAGGAGTAACGGTGGGGCGAAGAAAAGAGTAGCAAAAGGCCGCTGTTTTCAGGCATAACTGCGTTGTCTATGCGTAGTTGAATGCGCTGAAAAGGAGCGGCCTTTGATGACAGAGTGTACCCAGAAAACGTTGGCATTTACAGTCCATTTTTCGCGTTGCGTGGAGGCCGGGTTCACGGCCGGCCAGGTATCCAGCGATGGCGGAGGGCTGCTGTTGCGGGAGGTGGACCGCAAGATCGACCTGCTGGGTAGGCTGGCCGGCTGCTTCAGCGACCGCCGCATGCCCTTGCTGGTCAAGCATCAACTGCCCCAGATGCTGGCGCAGCGCATCTATGGTCTGGCGCTGGGCTATGAGGACCTGAACGATCACGAGCAGTTACGCTCGGATCCGCTGCTGGCGGTGCTCAGCGGCAAGCGCGAACTGGATGAGCCGCTGGCCGGCAAGAGCACGCTGAACCGGCTGGAGTTGACAGGCCGCAGCGGCCGCTACCACAAGATCGGCTACTCGCCCGAGGCGCTGGACCGGCTGCTGACGGACTTGTTTCTGGAGTCGCACGCCACCGCGCCAAAGCAGATCGTGCTGGATCTGGACGCGACCGACATCCCGCTCTACGGCCATCAGCCGGAGCGGTTCTTCCACGGCTACTACGACAGCTACTGCTATCTGCCGCTGTACATCTTCGCCGGCGACCAGTTGCTGTGCGCGCGGCTCAGGGCCGCCAACCAGGACGCGGCTGCCGGTTCGGTCGCGGAAGTCAGCCGCATCGTAACTCAGGTGCGCCAGCGCTGGCCCGAGGTAGGCATCGTGCTGCGGGCCGACTCCGGCTTCTGCCGCGAAGAACTGATGGGCTGGTGCGAGTCCAACGATGTCGATTACGCCTTGGGGCTGGCGCGCAACCAGCGGCTGCGCAAGATCGTCGGCGCTGAGATGCATCAGGCTCACATCCTGCACCAGGGCAGCGGTGAGGCGGCGCGGGTCTTCACCCAGTTCAGCTATCGAACCCACAAGAGCTGGTCCCGTCCGCGCCGCGTGGTGGCCAAGGCAGAGTATCTCGACAAGGGCGAGAACCCGCGCTTCGTGGTTACTTCCTTAACGGCTGACCAGTGGGCCGCGCAGGATTTATACGAGAAGTTCTACTGCGCCCGCGGCGAGATGGAGAATCGAATCAAAGAACAGATGTGCCTGTTTGCCGACCGGCTCTCCGCCGGCGAAATGAAGGGCAACCAACTCAGGCTTTACTTCTCCGCGCTGGCCTACACGCTGCTGGAAGCGCTGCGGCGGCTGGGACTGAAGGGCACTGCCTGGGCCGAGGCCCAGGTGGATACGATCCGCCTCAAGCTGCTCAAGATCGGCGCTGTCGTCAGGATCAGCGTGCGCCGCGTGCTGCTCCAACTTAGCTCGGCCTATCCCTGGAAAGACATCTTCGCCCAAGCTCACCACGCGCTGCGCTGTTGAGCAGCCGCCGCTGCTTGCCCCAACTCAGCTTCCACACTGGCCCAGGTCATCGCGCCTGCGGAGCCATGCGCAAAACCGCGCCCGCAAACTCCAACAGGCCATGACCTGTTGGAAATATCCCGACCGGTCAGCTCCACCACCCAAATCACCGCCCCGCTTCGTAAATCACACGCCAACCCGTCCTGGAAGCAGTGCGTGTGAGAAATGCAGGCTAGAGCATCATCAGAGCGGAGCCAAGGAGACCTGTGAGCGCGCGGCTTTATCCCGCATCCGCATAAAAGGTCTCTCGACGCCGTAATATGCGAGAGTTGACATCAACAGCGTCAGAACAGCCGCGCTGTATCCCAGATGGGGCCAGCGAAGTTGGTAGATGATCTGGCTGGCTAATGGGTGATAGAGATATAGTGAATAGGATATCCGGGCCGTAAATCGCACAATCGGGCTGCCACAGATGATCCATGACTTAGATCCCCAATACACGAACTGCAGGAGCCAAACCGCGATAATAAGCGGCTGAATAGACCAGAAGAATAAATAGAGGGGCGGATTTTTCGGAGGGAACGCCACCATTAGAGCCAGGGCAAGGGCGGGAATCGCACTCAATGATTGCCACCGAAGAACCTGACAACAGATGCGCCGAGTTAGGTCGTCTTCAACTACGATAGCAAGAAGGCATCCAGCAAGTAAAGCATCTGCTCGCATGTCGAAGGTGCTGTAACAGTACATCCAACGTACATGAAAACCAAGGTACAGGATGGCGCGGTACGTCCATTGTCCTAAGATGATAAAACACATAGTACGAATCATGGTCGAGCGCTTCTTTAGCAGCAGCAGCAGCAGCAAAGGCCACAGGAGATAAAACTTCTCTTCGACCGCAAGCGACCAGCTGATCCATAAATGTAAATAGGGCTGCATTCGCTCCGAATAGAGAGCGCGGCCATAATCCATCATATAGAAAAATGACACAATCGAGGTTTTCCAGTAGAACCTATGGGCAAAATATTCAACAATTGTTGTCAAAATCCAGCAGACATAAAAGTTGGGGAAGATGCGAAAGACGCGCCTGCGATAGAAGTTACTAAGTGAGATAGATCCCGAACTCCGATGTTCCCGGAGAAGTATGGAGGTAATCAAGAATCCGCTCAAGACGAAAAAGATCATCACCCCGAGTGATCCAGACGGGGCTTTCACCAGTCGGAAATGCTCGATGAGTACGAGGATGATAGCAAGCGCACGCAAAGCATCCAGTCCGTTGATCACCTTTCTCTTTAGCGCGCCCGCCAACTCTTCGTTGATCATAGCGAGGTGGGCGTCTGCATCGACCTGTGGCTTCGAGGGATTTGACCGTGTTCTTCGCCATCGCTCGGCGAGGATCGGAAGTCGATGAAGACCCGGTATTTGGGATACCGCCATTCAGGCCTACGCTAGAGCATTTTCAGAAATGCCAAAGAACGTCCTCATGCAATCAACGTTTGCAACACCATCGGAAAATGAAGATGCTCGGAAATTGGGATCCAATCTTATAGACTAGTATGTCATCTCTACTCGAAAAGGCAAACAACCATGTGCTCGTCCTGTCGTTGAGCGCTGATGCTCCAGATGCAAGAAAAGAGCCAAAGTGCCGAAGGCCAAAACATTAGATTTTAGACGACGCGAAAACGGAGATGCAGAATCGGAACGGGTCACCTGCTATACCAAAAGCATTCTTCAATGAGAGCCGGTTGCCACAGCGGACTCTGTATTGCTTTGCTCCTCAAGCGCTGACCTTCGGATCGCTTTATTCTCCCAAATGCTGTGAAGACATAGCAGAGCAAGGAACAGCTCCACAGGTGCTCCCGAGGGAAACGGCCCAAGTCCGTGAATCGTTAGCCCGTGAAACTGACTAAAGTGATAGACAAACAAACCGCCGACAAATAGGAGATACGAAAGGTTACCTCTTTCCTTTATCTCAAAAAGACCTGGTATCGCGGCCAGAATAAGAGCGTGATCGTAGAGGCGATGATAGCTCACAAGAAGTTCAAGCATAACGAGTACTGCAAGAATCGTATACGGTCGAGTTGTGACATTTCTCTTGCGCCAACAAAGAAAAACAAGCAGTCCTAAGATCGTGAAAAATACGGTATACGTGATGGCATTACAGACGTGCGGGTTTTGAATTAAGCGAGCAAGAAATGCCTGAAGATTAAGAAAACTCGACGAGTTCAGTTCATTGTGGCGAGAAAAATCTGCATCTCTTCCCGGTTCAAGCGCTAACCTAAGATTAAGAGCTAGGTGCCTGAGGTAGGCGAACGAAGAAAGCCTAAAATAGAAAAGAAGGGTGCCAGCAATGGCCGCACCCACAGTGAATAAATAGGCTGCCAAGGCTGGTTTCCGGGTTGTCTTCTTAAGCAGAAAATAAGCACCGCAGAGGTATGCTCCCTGGGGTTTCAGACACATACTGATCGCCAATAGCACTCCGCCCCCTACGAGCAGCGAGCCCGATTCCAGGGCCAGAATCGCAAGGGCCAGCGACGCAGCTGAGATTAGAACTGGTTGCCCTAGCTGCACGGCCCACCCTATAGACTGGTCTGCAAGCAGGATGACAAAAGGCAAAAAAGAAAAAAGATTTTGGTAGCCCTTGAACTTCAAAAGAAGTGCAACAAACGCAAGAGACATGAACGAGAAACAAAGAAGCATCCACACAACGGAGAGGATGGACCAGCGCAAAACGGAAAGCGGAAGAAGAAAAAGGAGCGTGCTAGGCGGATAAACGGGCCACTCTGGCTTGAAATGCGAAGCCGGAGTATATCCACCCATCTTTGAAAATTCTCGCTCCAAACTCGGCGAGTCGTACGGGTCGCATCGATCGAGCATGCAATGCGCTCCAGCAACGACAGTCACAAAATCGTGCTCGGCTCCGAAACCGTTTCTGGCGGGACGCGAATAGACGTAGAAGATCGAGGCCAGACAAGAAACCACAGCGACCACGGCAAGCAGGGCCTTGATGCTGCTGCGCTCCAAAGTCGTGCCCTCCCGAGGTTTGCGTTTCGGAAACCTCACCAGAATAAATCACTAATGTCGGCTTGCCAATCAATTCGCCGAGAGACAGTGTGGTCAGCGTTCCGGCCATAAAGAGACTCAGCGGAAGTTCAACAATTTCCACCTGTTCCAGCCGTCCGCTGCGCTCGTGTGCCCTATCGGCTGGTTCAATCATATATGGCAAAACTCAAGAAACCAGGTCCATTCGCGAGTCACGCCATCGTCACGAAGTAATCCCCGCCGGGACAGTTCTGGCTCAGGAAAAAGGCGACCGTAAGCCGTCAAGGCGGCAGCAAATATGGGCGGCTTGCAGGTCGATTAATTCAGTTCCAGACAGCCCCTCGCTAGTTTGTTGAGATTACCCGTGCCGGAGAACTATCTGTATCAGGTGCCCGCGATAAAGACGAGACGAAGAGAGCAGCGCAAATTTCGGCGCGCATCGCTCGTGACGCCGGGACAGTCAATTCGGCAATGGTATCCGGCAAGAGATGCGAACGGGAAGCGCGGTGATATGCTTTTATCGATGCATTCCAACTCTTCTCGAATCCACCGCCCAGCCCAGAGCGCTGGCAAGAGGCGTGGTTGGAGGCTGGTACGTACCGCCGCATTGCGAGGCGTGGTGGCGGGTAGCCTCTGCTTGCTTTGCTCCGTTCCCACTCATGTCCATGCACAGGACGAAGGTCTGGGCTCCGGACAAGTTCAGCAGCAACCCCCGATCACGCCGGCTCCAGGCGTCCCAGCCAATTCCACTCCGCCGGAGTTGATCTTTCCCGAGTCCAATGTACCGACCATGCCTTCAGGCCGTTCCTTCTCGAGGACGCCTATCCCCGTGGGTCCTTCGTCCAGCGCCGGCTTAGGCTACGGGCCCATACATCCGGGAGATATTGTAGAGGTGCAGATTTTCGATGCCCCGGAATACGGGACGAGAATGCCGGTTTCGGGTTCTGGCGATATCGCCATTCCCTATGCCGGGCTATTTCATATTTCCGGAATGACGTCCATCGAGGCCGCAAAGGCGATTGCCAAACTTTTTCGCGATCGCCAAATCTTGACCGATCCTCATGTGATCGTGACCACGCAGCAATACGGCTACAGCGTCACAGTGTTGGGCGAAATTCGCAGTCCGGGTATCTATCCCCTCGCAGGGCGGCAGCGTCTCATCGATGTAGTCACCGAAGCGGGAGGATTAACGGACCGGGCAGGCCATATCATCGAGATCTTCGCCGCCGGATCCATGAAGAACCCAACCACTTTGTTATGGGACCCTACCTTGCGTGAAAATGACAATGCCGAGGTGAAGCTTACACCCGGCGAGACGGTTCTGGTGAGCCGCTGCGGAGTGGTTTATGTAGGCGGCAACGTGGGCCGCCCGGGAGCTTTCCCCTTGTGCGAGTCAAACCACACAACTATCTCCGAGGTCATGGCGTTGGCCCAGGGCATCAAGCCCAATTCCTACGGACAGCGTACCCTCCTGCTGAGAACAACCGAGGCGGGAACTCGCATGGCGGAAAAGGTTAGGGTGGAGGATGTTCTGCGCGGAAAGAGAGCCGACATCACCCTGCAGCCTGACGACATTATCTTTGTTCCGCCGAGCAGTCTAAAGGCAGCGGGTAAGACTGCGCTTACGGCTGCGGTCGGGTTCGCCACCCAGGCCTACTTCTACCTTCGATAAAGCCCCTCACTGCGTTTCGGGTTCTTATCTCAGAAACATCTGGGCCGTCGCCAATGACCATTGAAGTTCGGCATCGTCATAATTTTCCTTTTAATCTGGAATCGAACGGCAGAACGCGATCGTGCCGGCTGTCAGAATATGGTCGTGTCATATGGTCGTGTCCTCAAACCATGTTCGGAAGTATGAATACGCCAGGTTGCAAACATAAGGGATGCTGATCCTTTAGCGGTGCTCTGAAGTAGTATTTCAACCCGGCCCCTATTTTGAATACTCGTACAGAACGCCGTCAGTGTCTCTGTGAGCCGATTTCAGCGTGTAGCCGGCGCTCAGGAACTGTTGCACGCAATCCCCGCACTCCGCATTTCCAGCCTCTCGCACATTTCCATAGACGAGAAACCTTCTATGCGTGGCTAGAAAGCGCCTGAAAGTTGTCGCCTTCAGATTGACATGCGTCAGGGCAGCCAACCTCTGGTACTCGCCAAGAAATATATTCGTGGGTGATAGGGCGCCAAAGAAGAGATGCGGCGCAATATTAGGCGGGGCATACTGCACGGCGAGATGCGGCAGAGGATTACAAATGCCATCGCCGCTCTTCCCAAACGCGAACGGCTGGTACTGACTCTCTCTTATTATGAGGAAATCACCATGTGGGAGATCGCACTCGTCTTGCGTGTTGTCGAGTCCCGGGTTTCCCAGCTTCATACGTCGGCCACCCCACGTTTGCGCGCTATGCTGGCGGATCTGGGCACCCGAGAGAGGCGGATGGCATCGCATGAACAGCTAGTTTTCCTCCCTTGCCCAGCTGGATCGGCGAAAGAAGAAAAGAAGACAGCTAGTTCTCGCTCTCATGGAGGATAAACGTCATGAACCCAAAGCAGCGAAAAGGTACCTAACAATTGCTAAACCTGCTTTTTGCGTATCGACCGGTGTTACAGTGCGAAATGCGGTCAACGATGCTACTGTATATCTGGCTCGCGCCTGTCACTTCAGAGGGTTTGGGTAATTTTCGAAATGGATTGGATATGTGTCGCCGGATTGCCGAAGCTACCAGACTATCGCGTCTCCGCCGGTGCCTCCTGCAAAGGCGGCGAAGCGCCATTCGGACAATTTAACGAAGGCGGTCGGGCGCCCACGTCTGGATCATTGATCCAAGACAGACATCGCACCGGTCAAAGGATCGCGAAGATCTCGCAGGCAACGGCAGATGGCTCCTCATGTCACCTCCTCAGATCTGGCTGACAATCTGTTCGATCATATGCTTTGAGGGGTATTCCCGCGGCCGAATACAGCCTAAAGCTTTGGAAACGCCACGGCACTACTGCACACCGATGGCACTTCCCACAAACACCGCTTTTGTATATCACTCTTGCGAGATTACCGAGGATATGAACCAGGACGAGTGGATCGACATAGAGAAACAGCTACCAGACAAGAACATCCTCCTGATCTTTGGCGGAGGAGGCCACACGGAGGTTGGCTGGCGGACTGATGACGGATTTGTAAATTATTGTGGCGTACCTATCGGCCGGGTAACCCACTGGCAGCCACTCCCTCTTCCGCCTAAGGCCACTCGCAGCTGATGCTTTCGTAGCAGAATCTCCATTTGGGCTCCGTACCTATCCGGGGACTCCTGGGATCTGGTGCGCGAGGCTGTTCGAAAGTGACATTTAGAAAGAAACTGTCGACTTGTTTAGCAGCCTATGGGAGCCGAGCGCTTTGGTCTATGAATCGGGAGAAATCGAGACTAAAGCAAAATCCCGAGTACTGAGTGCGCAAAGGCCCCGATGAGAGCTCCCGCATCTCGCGAAAAAGGGCGTCGAGTTTATCACTTACCAATTCCCGCCAACTCGCGACTAAGTCATAGAGGTACTCCAGATGGCGTTCGCTTACGACAGTTTCTACAATTATAGCGACATGTAATACCAGTCCGTCGGGCTTGTCCAAACCCAATTCCCGAGCCGCGATCGCAATTGGTAGCAAGCCCCTCTTGCTTGGGATCCGCGGCGTATGCGAACACGACAAATTCACACATCAGTTGATCCGCCATTGGATGTCCCTCTAGAAACGGTGATGTTTTTCTGAATGGTAAAACTCCGCAATAACTTCCTTTGTTTTTTGTCGTAAGGTCCTTTGATTTCTCATCAACAGAGCCATAGTATCCCGCTCAATCTCTCGGCTACGCCATTCCCGAGGTACTTCCTCCATCATGGCCCATAATATTCTCTCATTTAACCCTTCAATGCGAAGGAGCCAAGCCTCCGCGCTTTCTGCTTCGAAAGCTCTTTTATATACATTGCGATGGGAGAATAGGCATGCACGACCGTTTTTTAATGCCTTCTTTGCGTATGGACCTTTAAACATGTGCCCGTTGTCAAAAAACACGACGCGCAGGGCGCGATTGGTTGAACGCTGGATAAAGAGCGCTTGACGAGAATCGACATTTTCCGTCCAGATATCGAGAAACAACATGCCAGTAAAAAATTGGGGGTTCTCGACGCGCTCCATCCATCGATGAGGCACGATTTCATATATCTCCTCGTCCCCGGAAGCTGTAACGAACTTGGAGCCAAAATGCAAGCCCGGATGGGCTGCATAAAATCCGCGCTCCGATTCAAATGAGAGATTGGTATTCGTTCGTATGAAACTGGAGTCCACATAAATCGGAGACCAATCCGGTACAGGCAACCCCAAACTCTTCGCAAGGATAGTACCAAAGGTCTCGTTGAAGAGCGTATATGGGCCCTGTGGGTTACCAGCCAGTTTGAGAACGTAAAACTTGCCGTCTGATGCACTGATCAGTGAACTTTGGGATCCTCCCATCATTTTTCGCATGAAAACGTCTGCAAATAGCATATTTAATCAAACATCCGGAGTACTAGGAACAAGGCACAATTCATTCATCGACAAGTTGGTCGCTCGGGTTGGCTAATCAAGGGGTTTGGTAAGGGCTCGCTACCACCACCCCGCGGCGTTTTCTTTGGTTTCGATTGCGTCGTCTATGGTGCGTTTATCACCTAAGGGCAATACCGAGTTCGGCGCAGTTCTGTGGAATCAACTACCCGACGGGGTGGCGTCATCATAGCTCCGTAGAGCAACACAGAATCTTCGCTCGGATTCTTTAGCGGGGGAGAAATGCCATTCTAACTCCGGAGCGCCGCGCATTTGGCTTTTGCCTGCCCAAGAGCGGTAAGCTGCGGAATTAACCCTTTTTCTGGCTATCATCGCGCCTCTCGTTTATGGTAAAATCCAGCACGGTGAGTTTAAACTAGTGCGATTCTTGCGATGGCTCTTCCCGTTCTACTTTTCAGAGCAAGCGAGGTGTGAACTCTGCGGAGATACTGATCGTAAGAGCCGGATGGTGCATGTTGGCGGAATGGGCTGGTTTTGCAGCGAGCAGCACGCAGATGAGTTTTGGTCTGATTCCAGCGCTTTCACACTATGATTAACCGGTCAAGGATTATCAAGCGCCATGCTTTATTGTTCGACGGCAACATAATTTTTTACGGAGCGTGCCGTGGGTAGCTCTGATATTTGAACGCGTGGTTTGCAATTCCGGTCGACTTCTGCTGATCATTTCATCTTCATGCCCATGCTATCGTTTATTGTCACAGCCACGTTTTGCTGAATTCCGAGGTACTGCTCGGCGGTCTGAACCCCAGGCGTGTCCTAGGAAGCAGACGGATTTTGTTCCAGGCACCTTCTGCGCGACGGCAGAGTTTCGCGCACGTGCGCCCATACTTCAGCACCACCTGCCAGATAGCCTTCTCGTCGACGATTGCGGCACCCGCGATGTGATCGGCTTTGTCGACCGGCCGGAAGATCCACTCGTCGTAGAGGTCAGCGCCACGATCCGCTCTTCCACCCAGACCTTCACCGCTGCGGCCACGCGAACTGTGCGCAACCGGTCTCCTTTGCCTTGCCGTCCCGCTGGACCTTTCTGCCATAGACACAATGTTGTATGGCACACAGGTCACGGCGAAGAGCATCATTTATCCGTGGCCTGCGTTCAATATTTGCGATTAGGGGCAGAAAGAGAAGATGCCTATGGAATATCGTGGGCATCGGAGCAGAGTAACTCCGGACTTGACACAAATGCGTGGCGTGATCGCCGGCTGAGGGGCGGCAAGGACAGAAAGAACATCGTCTGATCTCCAGTACCAATACCGCAACCATGTAGGGGATATGGCCAAAGCGATCCAGCCGCAAGAATGGCCCGACCGTGTCTAGAATCGGAGCGGCATTGACTGATTATTCTCGTCGGACGGGCAGCATGATACAAGTGAACTGAATCGTTAAGACTAGGTCCTTACTGCTTTCGGGCCTGAGCATATTGAGGAATGATCTGGCAAGAATCTGTGGATTTGACGTAGCGCCACTCCGGAACGCTGCACTCGTCGATGAGCACTCCGCTTTTGGAAATGCGCGGTGCCGAAGGCGTCCAGTATCTCGTCTGTCGCCCTCGGCGGTGGAGTAGGGTTTAGTGTAATTGGTTCATCTCGCGAATGAAGCGGTCGCGTCATGAGGCGGATAATGCTTACCGGCGAAATCCGTACATTCCATGGTCCCGACGTTTTGTGGTACGATCCGAACGTGAACGCTTGGCGAAAACTGTGGTACTGGCTCTTCCCTGACGCCCGTAGCCCTGACGCTCAGTGCCGCGCGTGTGGCGAGCGGCGGGCCAAGCAGACAATGCTCCATTCCGGGTTGAACTGGTTTTGCGATGAAAAGTGCGAGATGGAGCAGACCAAGGCTATGATCTGGTAGTTGCGCCAGCTAAAAAAGCAACTCAGCGATGCGGTAGTTGGCCAGCGAACTCGCCCGTCAGAAAATGGATAATAGAGCACGTTAGGACTGAGTGGACGCTGAATTGAACACTACGATGCGCGAAGATCCCGTCTGCTCAACGCGCTGAAGGGTCTTTTCAGAAGTAACTTCGATCACAGGTACATATGCGTGCAGTTCATGTGTGTGGGTGCAACTGGTGTCACTCACTCTACAATGACTCCTCCATAGGAGATTATGGACGGGGACGGAAGGATGAGGCGAGTGATTTGACCTTATCGATTTTCTCTTCTCTGAATCCTAACTGTTTCCATCGTTTTATAATTTCCCTATTCCAGTTGTGATCCTCCATAAACTCGACCGCCACCACAATTAGAACCATAATCGAGTATAAGGCAATCAAGGCGATAACAATCGCTCCAACTAGATGAAGCATAGCTCCTCCGAAACTCGGGTGGGATTCATTCCGGTATTTCAACCAGAGGAAAGGCCGCTTAAAATCGCACGCTCCTGTTCTGGAGTAGGAACCGGCTCTCAAACGGCCTGAAACAGGTATGACTTCAATCTTGCAATCAACCCGGATTTCCTCCCAACTAAGGATAAATCATGAAAAAGCTAGCGGCCGCCTTCGGGCGGCTTTTCTCTGGCCCGCTGCATTTCTGTGCGCGCCAGTGCGCGAAGCCGCATCCTAGGTCACCCCGTTCACTTCGGGCAGCTTTCAGGGCACCTTCTTTGGCAAAGGAAAGCAGTCACTATCCCATCGTGCGGCGCGGCATGCGGGACCGGAACTGCGGCGCCGTCGTGCTACGCCTCTTGCGACAACTTCCAAGGATGATTGTGGTTCCCGTGGGGACCTCGCCGTCAGATTCACCGATGTGAACAACGGGGGACAAAGAGTCACCATGACAACGAGCGGTTTGTTGCTCTCAAGGGCTCTCGCACAAAGCGTTTTCGGTTGTTCAAAGTGGATGAACGACCTGCTCAAAAGATATCGCGTCCGTCCCAGCTCGCAGCGTGATGCGATACTCCTGGTCGCGGCGAGGGTGGAAGACCAGAGCTGGCCGGAAGCACGCGATGCAAGTGCCGGAGGAGTGGCGGACGCTCGGATAGACAATCCCATTTGAGCCTGCGTACAAAAGCGCGTTAGCCAATGCCTGCGATGCACCGTAGCATTGTGGGATGGGACCAGGCTGCCGGCAGGCTTGCGACTCATCGGAGTCTAGATAATGAAATTGACCGGAGAAATCGGCGAGGAAGTCCCGATAATCAAAAGCGTACTGGCCAGTCAATCGCGCATCTTCGAGGAAGCGTCTTTTGTGAAAGGCCATCTCTGCAACTGAGGTTTCAAGTTCCACGCCTGCGTACCAGGCACCGCGTTGCGGACTGTGAAATCGGCCGCCGTGCGGACCGTGGTGGGAAAACGCAGCGTTGACGATGTGGGCTTCAGGAACACCATACAGTAATTCGCCCGGGCCGATGGCGCTGTTGCTCCCGCCCTCTGCGATTGTACGTTCGTTTGTTGCGGCATCAAGTTCGCTTAAATCGGCGAGGACTTCTGGTGGAAGTGACAGTGTTTCAAGAACGCTCTCGCCGCTGTACTTCGCAGGAATCAATCTATGAGTGCCAGCGCGTTCAAACAGATCGAGGTGAGCCAATCAATAGCCGCCTCGGGCTGCATCGACTAGGCCGCGGACCTGCTGCAATCCCGGGATTCCCGCTTGAACCATGTAGTCGAGGGGAGGCCGGCCACCGAACAAGAAATTGTCGTTTGGCTGAATCACCCAGTCATCGGCCAACTTCTCGGGCAAAAGAATATGCAAGGCCTTATAGATGCCGACAACATAAGAGATCCGGGTCAGTTCGTCTTGCCGAAGAGTTCCTGCGGCCGTTTTCAGCTTGTAGACGGTCGACCGAGGCATTCCCCCGAGCAAGTCCCCAGCCCTCTCGATCGGCACCTGCCACTTATCCATGATCGCGAAGAAACCATCGATGGCCGATTGACTCAGACGTTCCCGTGTCTCGAGACGGCTGAGATCCGGCGTGGCGTCGAATTTATAACCTGGTGCGGCGTACGCTCGCTGAGTAGCCATACGAATAATCCTTCATGAGGCCATTGTCTCATATGAGACAAATGATGTCTATTTATGGAATAACATGGCTTTTCCTGCGCGCCCTTCCCCCGGTTTGAGAAGCTAGCCCGGTTCGACGAGACTTTCACGGCGATAACACGGGGTTCAAATCCCGTCGGGGACGCCAAACTTGATTTTCGGCGATGAGTAGCTCTAACGTGCTGAAAAGAAAAGAGGCTGCGCAGCTACCAGGATCAGGGGACCGAGACGATGATTATGTGGGGTATTCGCTGCAAAGAGTGGGAAAAGGATCAGAAAGGACGCTAATGACTACTGAGAGCCGCCAATACGTCGCTGCCCTTCGGGTCTATTACGAAGAAGAGATAGAGAAGTGGGTGCGCCTGATGAAGATCGAGGGCGGCACGCTCGACGACTGCATTGCAGAACTGCATCTACTGGCTGACTTCGTTCGTGCAAAAGCTACTGGCCTCGCTGATGCATGGCCGGAGTTACTGCACGATACCTACTATGAGAGGAAGAAACTTGAGGAGAGCCCTGATGCTGAGTAACCACGACACCACTGGCGATGACTCCCGGAGATCGAAGCCGCGTTTGAGCGACACCATGCCTCGCTATACTCTGGCGGAGCTGCTTGCTCGGTCGGACTATTCGCAGCCGCAGCCCCCGGAAGAACGGGAATGGATCGATGCCCGCCGTGGGGGCCGGGAACTGATCTAAGCCATTCAGATGTTGACCAGAAACAGCCAGGTACCAGGTCGAATTTGCCTTCGTGCCAGACCTGTTCTCATCGGTTGAAGAGATCGATCATCACAGAATCGTTAGACCGACCAAGCCGAAGTCCGCCAGCACGGGACCGTGAACAGCGAACGCTTCTGCGATCTTCTGCTTATCTGAGCGCCGAGCGTGGCGACCGCACGTTGAGATCAATAAGGCCTGTACTGCGGCACCGCAAGGTCGAAGAGCTTCCAAATACCTAGCACGATCAAAGCGATCGCTCCTCCAATGAGCACAAGTCCGACGAGCTTCGCCAAGAGGATCAGGATTGGGATAGCGATCAGAGCGAAAATCACCAGGAACACGAGACCGAAGAAACACGCAATCGAGTGCATCGGAACCCACCTCCATTGATTTTGATACGCAAACAGCGGGCCTTCAGTTGCCAACTGGATTCTTCGCTAAACGTTCGCCTTCCACGATCATACCTACGATATGCAGCCCGCGGTCCCAACAAGGATTTAGTGCGGGGCGCGCCGCACCAGAAAGGTTCCGCACACCGAGTTCTGCACCCGAGAGCCAGAAATCTGGCGTCCGATTGGCGTCCGATAACCGTTACCAAGAGCACCAATGATTGGTAGCCGAAAGCGCAGCGCTGCCGGGATGTAATTCTAGCTGCCGTTAAGCTGCCAATAAGCGGCTAATGGGTGCGAAAAAGCCGGGTTTTGGGCACATCATCCGACGGAAGTGCCCTGCTTTCTTAACAACTTACGCAAGGGTCAGAAAACTGCAAAACCTTTATGCGTCGGTTCGATTCCGACCCGCGCCTCCAAATTCTTCAACAATTTAGAGTCACTTCACGGCAGAGGTCAAAAAGCCACTGTAGCGGAAATTGTAGCGACTGCCGCTCGATTCGGCGTTGCTTCGCTGACCCTGACAGTTGAAGGCTGGCTGTCAGGATGTCTTCTTCGTGATTTCTAGTGGGTCTGACACCGGAACATCCGAACCGCCTTTTCTGGTGCCACTAAGTTTGGCAGAAAGACGTTCGACCAAATCACGGCTGGCCAGACTATCGGGATGATTTGGACCCAGATCGGGGTGGGCCGCTTCCGCATCGGCGACGCTTTGAGCGACGGACAGCGCCTCTTCACTGCGGCCAAGATTGTCTAAGGATAACGGCGCCCAAATGACCGCTGCCCAGGGTATCGGGGTGGCTCGGGCCAAGATCGGGGTGGGCCGCTTGCGTATCGGCGACACTCTGAGCGATGGGCAGCGCTTCTTTACTCCGGCCAAGTCTGTCAAGGATCACGGCAACCACACGACGGCTGGCCAGAGTATTGGGATGATTTGGACCCAGATCGGGGTGGGCCGCTTCCATGTCGGCGACGCTTTGAGCGATGGACAGCGCCTCTTCACTGCGGCCAACGCCGTCAAGGATGTAAGCGAGCAGACGGCGGCTGCCAAGGGTCTCGGGGTGGTTCGGACCCAGATCGGGGTGGGCCGCTTCCATGTCGGCGACGCTTTGAGCGATGGACAGCGCCTCTTTACTGCGGCCAAGGTTGTCAAGGATGTGAGCAACCAAATGACAGCTGAACAGCGTATCGTGGTGGTTCGGACCCAGATCGGCGTGTGCCGCTCTCATGTCAGCGACACTCTCAGCAATAGCGAGCCCTTCTTTACTGCGACCAAGTTTCTCAAGGATCATGGCAACCAAATGACTGTTGACCAGGGTCTCGGGGTGGTTCGGACCCAGATCGGGGTGGGCCGCTTCCGCATCGGCGACGCTTTGAGCGATGGGCAGCGCTTCTTTACTGCGGCCAAGTCTGTAAAAGATTAGGGCGACCAAATGACGGCTGGCCAGAGTATTGGGATGATTTGGACCAAGATCGGCGTGTGCCGCTGCCATGTCGGCGACGCTCTGAGCAATAGGCAGCGCTTCTTTACTGCGGCCGAGATCGCTAAGGATCATGGCGACCAGATAACGGCTGAACAGGGTCTCGGGATGGTTCGGACCCAGATCGGGGTGTGCCGTTTTCGCATCTGTCACACTCCGAGCGATAGACAGCGCTTCATGATAGCGCCCCAAGAAAGTGAGAATCTCCGCCTGCAGATTTTGCGTTCTGAGCGTTCTCTGGCTATTTTTTCCAATCGTCTGCACTTGTAGGCTCAAAGCTAAGTTCACGATCAGAAGGGCAGCAACATAGTGGCGGCTCTTGTACCGCCGAATGGCCTCGCGTTCCGCAATACCTGCCGCTGATGCGAGGTCTGAGTTGAAGAGTTGGTCTGCCTGACGGTCAAAGTCCTCTAATGCCAGCCACATTGGAGGCAAGAGTTGCCCTTCTTCCCTTTGAAGCCCTCTCAAATCAACCAGCAGACTGCGTACTTGAATATTCTGTGGGCAAACTGCAATGGCTGCTGTGGCATAAGCCTCTGCTGCGACCAAACCGAGGGCACGGATATCGCCTGCTGAATGAGCCGTTATCCACTCCGCACGACGAAATATCAGCATGGAAACGGTACTGCCTTCGCTCCGAACCCACTCCAGCACAGCGCGATTCGCAGGCGCGTAATTCCCCTCTCGCAATTCATTCTCGGCGCGGCCGAGAGCTGCTTCCGGCAATCGATTCTCAATCTGTGCGCAGCGTTTCCGCGAGTCTTGCAATTCCAACACCTTTTCATCAAGTTCTTTCTCCCTTACGTCAATGTCTCGTTTGAGTCTCCGGATTTGATCCTCCGTACTCTTCAATCTTCCATGGATATACCACCGGACCCACCCGAACAGCGTAGTAAGAAATAGAAAGATTGTTATGAGGGCAGCGGCCCGGTCAGACGAATCCCAGATCGCGTGCAGTAAGGTCGAGTGGGAAGCATTCATGGCGACCCAGTGTAGCGGATTATTTACCGTATTTCACGGAGTAATGCAGGTTGTTCGATGGAATCAATGCGGGTTGGTTCAAAGACTTTTCAACAACACTACTGCTCGAAATTTGTGAAGGCTGCTTTAGCCTCTGCTGCGCGCGCGGATAACAGGCAATTTCCAAAACTGAATCTCGATTGTCGAAGTGGGATTTGGGACGGTGCCCGATAAACGGGCGTAATGTACGGAAACAAACGATTCCTACGCGGAAAGGTTAGCCACTCGGCGCGGCTCCATCGAAAGAATAAGCGGATGCAGTATAGCTCTGTGGAGGTCAAATCCTCGCGGCGATTCGTCCTACACTTTCCACTTACTGAACCGAGCGTGTCGCCACCGGAGCGGCCCGCTCAGCAAGGGCCATCCTTTGCTCGCTGACAAACTGCTCCAGCCGCTGCATGGCCTGGGTCTGGTGTTGCTGGGTCGGATGAGCATACCGGATGACCGCTCTGAACGACTGATGTCTCGTGAATCCAACCCGAAGCGTACTCGACGCGCTGCCCCACTTCAGACCAGTGACACGAGAGATTTCTTGTGTTCTTTTGCCATGATGATTTCATTGCAGCTAGCCCCCGATATTTTGACTGAGCTGAAGTCACATTTTATGCCCAGGGCATAATTTCGAGTGCCTGTAAAGTCGGGTTTTTTGGTAAGTTCCCCGACCTGAGGGGCCAGTCAGGAGCAACTTACCGCAATCCCCGTTTTTCGGGAACTTCACGTTCCCCTTAGAGGGTCCTTTTGCGAACTTCCAATGAAAGATCAGTTTGGATTTTCCCTTGGAACTGTCGAACTCCACTTCCGAATAAGCTCCTGGTCCGCAACCGTGAGCGTCTCTTTTGGCACGCGGATAAAGGTATTTGGAGATAATAGGAAGACGAAAGCATCGGCCACATCGATGAGGCGCGTGAAAGCTCGCCATGTTATGTGTGAGGTGGCTCGTCCGTTACCTTGATCGCCTGAAATACCTGACTCGTCAATCGTGAGCGCCTGATCGTTAAGCCTTGCTTGTTCTTCGGCATAGAACCGCCTTAAACATTTGTCTTGATAACGCTTGGTGAGAGGTTTGCACAAAATCCAACAAAGAATTAGAACTGCGTACAGGGTGAAGGCGGGAATACGCGTGGGCGGGAATTGTGGGGCCAGTCCAAGGACTAGGCATACGACGGCCAAAACCACCCATCCCCACCAGGAGCGCTTTGTGGTCGTTTTCGGTTTACCCGCCGCGATCAAGTGGTAGACGGCTCTGTATTGCTCAAAGGTGATCTTCGGCTGAAGACGCATACTTTGAAGAAGGTAAATGATTGTATGGGAGAAAAGCACACCGCTCCCGAAAAGTCGGATTTTCGGTAACTTGCCCGGTAACCGCTTCGTTAAGCAGGTGAAGTTTCCTGAAACCCCGTTTTCAGGGAACTTCAGCAGTCACGCGAGGCATTCACCTTCATTTTCTTCCCGGCCACAGCATTGAGCTCCTGGCCGGTCTCACAATTCGACAAATCCTCTCCACCGGTTTCGCGGTCTGTCCAGCACCATAAGCACATGTAATAGCGGTTGTCTCGTCCACGAAGAGGGCACATGGCTTTCGGCTTGCCCTCCTGTAAACTGACGCCACAAGTGACGCCACTCTGGAGCCCTCTTGACACGTCTATGCCTGCTTGTTTTCTCTTTTGGAATTGCGCTGCTGACCCTGTTCGCATCCGCTGCCGAAGCGCAGGTTTCGGCTTACTGCATGGTGGGGCTGAGCCGTTATGGGTTCTCCCACCAAGGCGACTCCTACTTCAAAGACGACACCGCGAGTTTCGGTGGAGGAGCTTTTTACAATTTCCCTATCCACAGCCGCCTGACAGCGGGAATCGATGGCCGTGTTCTCTATGGCCCAGCCTCATACGGCGGCACCACGGCGGACGTCGCCCTCCGCGTCGGCTTTGTTCCCGTGCGTAATCGCCTGCGGCCGTATTTCGAGATTGGCGGTGGAGTGGTCAGTTCGGTCAACAACCCTGGGTTCGCCCCACAGCGTATTACGAATGGAGCGGCGGAGTTTCTTGGCGGCCTCGATATCCGCCTCACCGGCTCTGTTGACCTTCGAGCAGTCGAGTACGGAGCAGCCGCCGGCGCCTCTAACAACGGCACAACGAGTGGGGTAGGTTTTCTCGATGCTGGTTTCGTCTACCACTTCCATTCCGCTGAACCAGCCAGCAAGCCGAAACACTAACGCAGTAAACACGTGAAGTTACTCATAATCCCATTTCAGGGGAACTTCGACCGCGACTAGCAGAGAATTGACCGATGTGAATTGCCACGGACGAATTCATCACGGGAAACCTTGCCTTGGGTTCTGTCTTCACAAAGACTGGGAGAGAAGTCGCTTATACTCGGATGAGATTCCAGAGGGACAGAAGGAGACAAGAAAAAGAATGCAATGGGCAGAAATCATCGCTCAAATTGATGCTGAACTCGGCCGTCTCCAGAGTGCACGTGACTTCCTGGCTCGCGTGCCGACAACCCCCGCATTGCTCCCCGAAAGAAGGCAGAGAAAGAAGCCACCGTCAGGCCGGAATAAACCAGCGACAAAAGTGGCGGATGCCACCGCGAACCGCGCGAGAGGCTCGGAAGAAGCAAAATTTGCCGCTTCCGCTCCCGCCATGACGGAACTGAACGAAGGCCCACCCATCCAACGTCTGCCGCCCAAGCGCCAGATAAGCCGGCGTAAGTCCCATTGGTCGGTGAACGCTGAAGCAAGTACCCCAGCCGCGTTGAGCGGATCCGTGCCTTCCGGACCTATCGTCGTTTCAGCTGCCGAAGTGCGGAAGGCACAGGAACAAGCCGCAAATGCTCCGGCCGTACAGGTTGACGTTGAAATCTCCTTGAATACGAGCCAGGAGCGCAGCCTCGGTGCTCTCGTCCAAGCCTTCGAGCGTAGCGCTCGACTAAGTCGAGCTGGAACACCGTAAGCACCTGTCACGCGGCAATCAAATCCCGGAATGTGCGGCTCGGCTGCCCGCACTCTTGACCAGGGCGCGTGCTTTGAAAACGGCGGCCATCTCGGCCAGCTCCGCGGAAATTGCCCTATTCGCGTTAAATCCGCGATTTTAAGTACAGCGCTGACACCGAAGACGCGTACCCGAAGTATCAGGGGAAGGACTCGGCTGCCACCACTCCTCTTCTGCCACTATTGTGGTGTTGTTTGCCACTGTCGTGGTATTGTTCTGAAGCTCTCCTTCAAATACTTTCGGTGGAACGCGTGTTGAGAACACCTGTTCTCAACCCGTGTCGCCTACTTGCATACATGTTGCCCTGTCGTGATTTCTGCGTATGGCGTTCGCCTCTTGGTCAGCAAATGGTGGTTACGGCTGCTTGCGTTTCCACTGGAGTCTCTCCGGCCGCTGCAGCTTCGTCGAAGATGAGTCACGCGGTTGGGTGGTGAGTTCGAATGTGAGCCACTCGGGTGGGCCTCTTCTGAGCGGTAGACCCAATACAGTCCAAGGCTTTGGCCGGGTGATTTTCGCACTCGAAAACTTCAAACTCCTGGACCACACGACCGAACTCATACTGCTCCATCGGATGGAGCCAGGGTTATAAGAGAATGCGTATTTCAGCTTCGGCGGGCGCTGTCCTGCTTCTGTTGGCTCAGGTGTTGCTGCAGGGCTGCTCTTCCTTGACGACGGGCTCGCGGATGACGAGTTCGAGTGGAATCGATGGCAGTACTGAGGTGCGGACAAGAACCCATCCGATTATCCGCCCAGAATTTTCGTGGCCGATATCGGTGAGCCCGTCAGCGACCAGCATCGTAGTTACATCCACGGCGGCATCCACTACCTCCCTAGCCTGCGGCGCCAGCCCGGGCGCCTACAACAAGCCTGCCGTGGATAATGGCCTGCCAGGTTCTGTACCGCACCAGAACATCGTTGCGGGGCTGCTCCCCTCGACCACGTACTACTGCCAGATGAGTTTTGCGGACCCCGGGGGAACGACCGCCAGCGTCTTCGACACGAATACGACAGCACTCGCGGCGAGCACGCCGATTACCGGCCTCTCCCTTGGCCCGATCATTGTGTACGACGTCGTGAATTGGAACAAAAATTACATGGAGGGAGACACGTACTACAACTGCAAGTCGAATGACGGCGTCACCTACCTGACTACGGACGATACGCGCGGATGGCAGGAGAACGGCTTGCCGCGGCAACAGAGCAGTGCGCTGTCGTTGGCGGAGTTTACCGCGGAAGCTCCGCTGGCCGGCCTAACGGTGAATCCTTTTGCCGCCTATGGGCCTGCGGGAACGGCTATGGGAGATGACCGGAGGAGCCAGAAGGACTCCGGTCTGTTCTGTATGGGCGGCAACCTGTTTATGACAATTGGGCGGCAGTTGAACCAGGCAACCGGGGCCATGGGATCGAACACTGCTTATGTGCAGGATGCGGGCCAGGTGATCTGGAGTGCAGACAAGGGGAACTCGTGGAACAACTTTCAGAACGCGCAAACCTTTAACAGCGGAGGAAGCCCGACAAGCCCTGAGAGCTCGACGATGTTCCCGTCAGTGCCGGGTGAGATGGGGTCGGCGACATTCGTAATGTATTGCGGGGACGACGGCACCCTGGGGTATTTGGATTCGTGCAACCGCACGGATAACGCGGATGCCTATGTCTATCTCATGGCGAACGACGGCTTTTGGGACAGCGGCAATGTGCTGTACCTGGCAAGGGTTCCGCGCGCGAAGATGAGCCGTCTACAGGCATCCGACTATGAGTTCTATACCGGCGGGGATGGCTCACTGGATGCGAGTTGGACAGCGGCCCAGAATGGCGCACAACCGGTGATCGCCAACACCGGGAGGCTCGGAGAACCGAGTGTCCAGTACCTGCCTGCGCTGAACCGGTATCTCTTGCTGACCTTTTCGTATCCCCAAGGACTGGCATCGGGGGCGGCACACTCGGAACATACGCTTTGGCTGGCATACGAAGCGCCCCATCCGTGGGGTCCGTGGACGCTGATCAACACGACGGATTGGCCGACGCAGGGATTTTACAACCCGGTGATTTTGAACGACACGGCCAGCAGTGGAACCAGCCCCCTCGTGATGTTTACGGGAGACTTCTTGGGGACGGGAACTTTTCAGATGTACTACGGCACACTGTCTGTGCTTCACCAATAAGCATTTGGACGGATAAGCATGGGATCGACCTCGGCCCTTGCTGACCCGAACCGGCGCGGTGGCTCAACCTGAACGCATGGGTCCGTTACTGAACGGAAGAGCAGTTCTACTCGCGATTATGAGGGACAGGAGACCAGCGGGACCTTCGTTACCGGAAGATCGCTGGTCAGCACACCGAATTCACTCACGTTGCTCAGCTTCACTTCGGCGTACCGTTTGGCCTTCAAGTCGTACACCTCGCAGGTATCGAACGGCCGCGAATAGATGTGCAGCGTCACCGCCCGCGAGCCGAACGAAGCCGGATTCGCTACCAGGTGGATCGGCTCCTCCGGGTCCACCTCGCCCGGCGTCGCCGCGTCGATCAGGAACCGCGTGGTGGGTTCCAGTTCGCACGTCATTTGCGCCGGATCGTGGCGCACCAGCCGAAAATTCTGCACCTGCACCTTGCCGTAAGCGATCGCCATCCAGCAATTCTGCCCACGATGATTGTGGATGCTGCTCACGTGCCCCACATCCCAGCAGATAGCAATCAACTCGAACAGCGGCGTCCGCAAAATCAGATTGCGCGTGTATTTCTCTGTGCAGAAGTAGAGGTAAGGATGCAGAGTCGCCGGGTCGACCCGATGCTTACACAGATAATCCAGCACGCCGTGATGCGTGAAGCCCTCCTCGGGAATCGCCGCGAGGCCTGCGGCAAACGCGTCGATCGTTACCATGCGTCTATCTTCCCATATCGGTCCACAGTTTGAGTAGCCCGTCATTCGTCATGGATCCTGGATATTCGTTATTCCGTGTTGCAGGCGCACTCAGCGAGTTGCTCATGCTCGTACCATGTTCATAGCGACGGTCTAGTTGCTAAGCGATGGAGTTGAGAGGAGCGGACGATGCGTGTATTTGTGGCCGGGGCGAGCGGAGCGATTGGCGAACCGTTGGTTGCGGAGTTGTTGAAGCAGGGACACTCTGTGGTAGGGATGACAACCAGCGAGGCGCGGGCGAAGAACCTGGAAAGTCAGGGAGCCGAGGCGGCGATTGTGGACGCGTTCGATGCGGCGGCAGTGGAGGCTGCGCTGCGGCGGTCCAAGGCGGAAGTAGTAATCGACGAATTGACGTCGCTGCCGAAAGAGCCGAGCGATATGCCGAAGTATGCGGCGGGCGATAGGAAGCTGCGGATTAAGGGCGGAGGAAATTTGTTTCGTGCGGCGATTGCGAATGGTGTGCGGCGGTATCTACAACAGTCGAGCGGATTCTTTTTGAAGGCAACGGAAGGGACGCTGGCGGACGAGTCGTCTCCATTGGATGTAAATGCGAGCCCGGCTGTGGCGGCGAGTGCGCGGACATATACGGAACTGGAGGCGCGGCTGTTCAGTTCCAATGCAATTGAGGGTGTGGCGCTGCGCTATGGGTTCTTCTATGGCCCGAAGACCTGGTACTACCCCCGCGAGTCGGCGGCGAACATGGTAATGCGGCAACAGAATCCGCTGGTGGGTAAGGGCGAGGGCGTGTCGTCGTTTGTGCATATCAACGATGCGGCGATCGCAACGGTGCTGTCGCTGACGGCGGAGCCGGGCGTGTACAACCTGGTGGATGACGACCCTTCGCCGCAGAGCGTGTGGCTGCCCGCGTTTGCGAAGTTTGTGGGTGCTCCGGCGCCCCCGCATATGAGCGAAGCGGAGGTGATGGCGATTGCAGGGGAAGATGCGGTGTATTACGCGACCAAGCTGAGCGGGGCCTCGAATGCCAAGGCGAAGCGGGTTCTCCGGTGGAAACCGCGACGCCTGGAGTGGCTGGAGGTATAAAAGGGTTTACTCCCGGTTGGTCCGTAATCCGCCCAGAACCCAGAAATCTGGAAAGTCTTGTGTCCGCGCTGTTCGGTGAGTGAGTTGGCGAAGATAACCGGCCAAAAATCTGAATCAACTCTCAAGAGCTGTTCGTAAGAAGCTATATTTTCTTTCAGTTGGATTCTTCAGGAGGCGGGGCTCTGTTTCCAGCTGAGATCTTGGCGGGTCACGCCGGAGCAGAACCCCTGTGCGGTAACGATCCTCTTTGTCCCAGTTTCCGTCTCGCTGGACGAGGCTGTAGCCGGCTGGGCGGAAGACTGCGACGAAATCATCTTACGCCATTGTCCGGTTTGTGAGAGCGATACAATCATCGGTCACGGGCGCCGCCGCAAGCAGGCGCACGACGAGCATCACGACTGGATCAGGATTCGTCGGGGCCGCTGCATCAAGTGCGGAAGGACCTTCACCTTCCTGCCGGTGTACTCACTCCCTTACACCCATTACAGCCTGGTGGGGCGCTGCCAGACATTGCTGCGGCGCTTTGTGGAGCACTGTTCGTGGGAAAGAGCAGTTTCCAAATTCAAGGATGCGGATCGGGTGCCGGATTCCTCGACCGTTCGTCGCTGGTCGAAGGGTCTGGACTGTTCTGAGCCGGCACTTTCGTTTCTGCCCCACACTTTAACTCGCGTGGCTCACTGGCTGGAGCGTGGTGGCGCTGGCGCGCAGAAAGCAGCACCGTTGCCCTGGATCATCTCGGCTCTCGAAGTCCTGTGGCCCATACGCGTATAAAAGATCCGCTCGCCCACCATCCTTGCCTGGGAACCGAAGAGGAGTCGTCCCAGACTGGGTTCCAGAGGCGGAAAAAGAGCATGAGCCAAGATGTCGAGACACGCAGACAGCGAATGTCTCTGCTGGAGTACCTGCGGCAACAGAACTGGATTGGCCGGCCTGCGGGCCGTGGGGAGTATGTGGGTCTCTGTCCGCTGCATGAGGAGAGCCGGCCCTCGTTCTACGTCAACACACACAAGGATGTCTTCTACTGCCACGGCTGCGGGCAGGGCGGCGATCTGATTCGCTTCCTGCAACTCTCGCATCACCTGGCCTTCCACAAAGGCCATGCTTATCTCTATCCAACCGCCACTCGAGAAAAAGATGCAATCGCAGTGCTCGAACAGGCGGCCACTTTTTATCAGCACCAACTGGATCAGTATCCGGAGGCGCTCGGCTATCTCTGGCAACGCGGAGTTTACCATCCTGCCTTGATTCGAGAACTGGGTATCGGCTATGCGCCCGGCGGAAATCTGCGTCGTCATCTCACAGCGCAAGGTTATTCCTTCGAACTTTTGCAGATAGCCGGTCTTATCAACGCACAGGGCGCGGATGCTCTTTATCAGCGCATCGTCTTCCCGTTGCGTCAGGGCGAGCACATCGTCAACCTCTACGGCCGTAGCATCGGCTCTGCCTTCGCCCATCGTTTCCTGCCCGGCTGCAAGGGCGGCTTGTATGCATGGGAAAAGGTGCGCCATTATGACGAAGTCATCCTGGTCGAAGGACTATTCGACTATGGCTCGTTACGGCAGGCCGGTTTTCAGAACGCGACCTGCTCGTTGGGCACCCATCTGAATAACGCCCACTTCCACCAACTGTGTGATGGCCAACGCACCGTCTATCTCATCTTCGATGTCGACGCCAACCAGAGCGGACAGCGGGCTGCAGAGCGACTGGCCCATCGCCTTGGCGCACACGGCATCATGGCTCTTCGCGTCCTGCTGCCACAGGGTTACGATCCAAACTCGTTCTTCGTTGGGGGTGGGAACGCGGAAGAGTTCCGGTCTCTGCTGGAGGCTGCCCAGCCATGAAGTTCCGCGTGATTCGTCAGCCCGCACCATCAGGCGCGCACAGCCCCATTCGCGTGATCGAGCAGAATACCGGTCGGGAAGTGGCGTGGATCAATCAGTATCTCGACCGTGAACATGTCCGCCGGCTGGCCGACAAATCCCTGTACAGCTACGCGCACAGCCTGCTGCACTTCGTGCGCTGGTGGGAGAGCGTTCATCACACTGGCGATATCTCTCAGCAAGACCTCACCGAATCGACTCTACTTGATTACCTGCGCTACCAGTCCAGCCTGGAACGGCGCCCCTCCGCATCCACCATCAACGACCGTGTTGCAACTGCCGATCGCGCCATCCGCAACCAGTTCCCCAATGCTCCCTGCCAGGTGGCGCACGGGTTCCACCAACCCTTCCTGCATCGCAGGCCGATGGGTCTGGGACGCCCTCGCTTCGAGCTCAGCAGATTGCGCATCAAGGAACCACGGCTCAACATCGTTCCGCTCTCGGTCGATGAAGTGGCACGCTTCTGGTCCAGTTTTCGAAACGCCCGCGACCTGGCCATCGTCGGTCTGATGCTCCTGCACGGGCTTCGCTCCGTCGAAGTCATGGCCTTGAATCGCGATGATGTGTTGTTATCCGAAGGGCAGCTTAGGGTGCGCGGCAAGGGGAACAAGCTACGCTTGCTGCCAGTCGCGCCGGAAACTACGCAACTGATCGATCACTATCTGCGCGTGGAGCGGCCCGATCCCTGCTCGGCAGCCTTATTCGTCGTGTTGAAAGGGCCCGCTCGTGGTCAACGCATAACACCGGCAGGTTTACGCTCCCTGTTTCGCCATCATCGCCGCACTACCGGCGTCCAGCTGGCCAATCCGCACCGGTTCCGACACACCTTCGCCTCCGATATGGTGCGCGCCGGCATCAGCCTGCCCGCACTGATGCAGTTGATGGGGCATGCCGACATCGAGACCACCATGCACTATGTGAAGGTCTCGCCGCAGGACGTCTACCTGCAGTACGCCCGCGCGACAGCACAGTGCATCCATCCTCAACCGAGGATCCCGTGATGCGCTGGCGCCGTGCTCCACTCCAGCATCCGCTGGCGCCGCTGTTCGCGCATACGGTCGAGTCTCTGTGCACCGCACTCACCCCGTCCAGCAAGCGTAACTACAACATCGTGGTGCGCAGCTTCCTTGTCTATCTCGGCGCAGAATATCCGAAGATTACTCGTCTCGAACAACTGCACCGCGATCCTCATATCCTCGGATGGATGGCGCACCTGCGCGGACAGACTCCTCCTCTGGTCGCGGCAACCTGCATCGGACGCCTCTTTGCTCTGCGCACCATCTTCCATGAACTGGCTCGCACCAGCCATCTCCCGGAACTGGCTCACTTGCTGCTGGGTGAGGATATTCCGCGCTCGCCTCACACTCTGCCGCGGCCGCTCACCGCCGAGCAGGATCAACTCCTCCAGCAGGAGTTCATGCGTCGCAACGATCTTGGCGGAAATGTCTTCCTCCTGCTCCGCTCGACCGGCATGCGTATCGGCGAATGCGTCGACCTGTCCTATGACTGCCTGCGCGCCACAGGACCCAACCAATGGGCCATCCATGTTCCCCTCGGCAAACTCAAGACCGAGCGTATGGTACCCATCGATGCCTTCGGCCGTGATCTCGTCCAACGGCTGCGCTTCTTCCGCTCCCTGGATCCTCTGCCTGCCGATGGACGGCTTTTGGCGCGCCCTGGAAGCAAAGTGGCTCTGCTCGTTCCACTCCGCGACTACCTTCATCAGGTCTGCCACTCCCTCGGACTCTCTACTCGGATCGTCCCCCACCAGTTCAGGCATACCTACGCCACCGAGATGCTTCGCTCCGGGGTCAGCTTCCCCGTCCTGATGAAACTACTCGGCCACGTCGATCCAGGTATGACCATGCGCTACGTCGATGTCGCCCTCACCGATCTCGAACGTGAGTTCCAGTTGGCTCGCTCCAAGCCTCGACATCTGGCTCCACAACCCAAAACATCTACCGCACCAGTTCGTACAGGCATCGATGGTCTCATCGACTCCTTGGTCGCCGCTCAGCACGTCATGGAGATGTTCCGCCGTTCCCTCCCCAACGGTAATGCGCGCAATCGTCTCCTCAGACTCTCCATCCGCCTCATCAAGATCCTGACCGAGATAAGAAAAATCCAGACCACCTGAGTGAAAATGGGAAGCGATTGGCCGGTTATGGCGACTTGGCATCAGCCCAGAATCGTTCCTGGCGACATCGGCGGTATCAGGACGAATTTGGAGGCTCTCCGGACTCGGCGTGCCGAAGCCGCGCATTCCCTTCGATACCGTGATCTGGGCTGGCGCAGTCGATCCAGTAGGGAAAAGCGAATCGCAAGTCAGACACCGGGTTTGCCCCATCTATTAGTTCGCTGCAAGAGCAAAGAAGGTAGTTTCCACCACATAAGCTGCATGTTGAGGAGAGGACACGGTCGCAGGGAGCGAATGTCACTTGTGCGCTTTCCAGTGCCTGGCCGACGTCATCCGGCAAATCTTTACCTTCGACCAGAAGCCCATTTTGTGTAAGCGTCCTGAACTCCCTTGGGAGATCGATGCGTTGCGGAAGAAGGACAAGTTCACTCTCTGAGACGTTCTTCAGGGAAAGTGGCCGACCGGACGCAGCACCGAAGTTTTCGACGAATGCCGCGACGTCGCGAACCCAATCTTCAACATATGTTTCCGGAAAAAATGGTTCTTCTCGACTCATCCACTCCTTCATCTCTGACAGGCGTCCAAACAGAGAAACCGATTGTACAAATTCATCGAATGCGAGTCCCAAGGTGATTAGAATCGTCGCGCCTCTTGACGTCCGTTCGATTTCACTCAGAAATCGCCTATAAGCGAGGATCGTTCCCATGACAGCCTTGAGATGCCTATGAATTAGCATAGGCATCTCAAGGTAGTCGTCATGGAAAATCAGAAATTGTGCCCCGTCCGGCAATTCGACTGGCTGATTGGCTTTCATCAGAATTTTCTTTATCTCCAGAAAGCGAAAATCGAAGAGTGCAGTGTCTCCGCTCGCGGTCGTAGCTCTTAGGGTCGCTTGCGCCTGTCGATCACGGGTCAATTCCTGAATCAGGCGTGGATGCCGCGTCAGCATCAATTGAAAACCTGTGGCGCTGTCGCAGATCCACGGGACAAGTTCATCCCGCTTATTGGACTGCTCTAGTGTTCGGGCTATCGTCGGATCTTGGAAGACCGAGAGGTTCAGGGCGTTCTCCGAAATACTCCGCAATGAGAGGGTTTCCACGAAGTACGAAGGTTTCCTTTGCGATAACTGCTACACACTCCTGGCAGTCCCGCTGCGGCAGGCAGAGATCGCATGGAAGAGCGGATATCGACCCACGGCTGCGCTTTCCTAAATGGCACGCCGCCTGCCTATGCGAAGCGTTCGCCGACGGCCAGGAAACAGCACGATGAATTCAGTGCCATCAGGGCAAACTACTGGTTGGCGGAAGTTGAGATGCATTCCAGCCGCCACCGATGGCCTTGATCAAGAGCACACTGGCATCCATCTGGCGGCGGAGGATGTCGATTTCGTTTCGCTCGTTGAAGAGAAGAGTGGTTTGTGCGGTGACAACTTGCAGGTAGGGGTCGGCGCCTCCTTCGTAGAGATCGGTGAACAGCCTCACGTCGTGTTGTGCTTCCTCCACGGCTTGTTCCTCCTGAGTTGCTTCCTGCGCGAGGATTCGGAGCGCAGCCAAATTGTCTTCTACCTGTTGAAATGCTTCGAGCGTTGTCTCGCGATACGTCGCCACGGTTGCGTCGTAGTTAGCCTGAGCCTGCTCCACACCGGCTCGACGGCGGCCGCCATCGTAGATGATCTCGGATGCTTGCGGGCCCATCGCCCAGAAGCGGCTGGGCCAGGTGAATAAGTTAGAAATGTGCCGGGATTGCAGCCCGACGTCCCCGCCGATGGTAAGGCTTGGAAAATACGCAGCCTCCGCGATACCAATGCCTTCGTTCGCCTCCGCTACCCGGCGCTCCGCGGCTGCTATGTCGGGGCGGCGTTCCAACAGTTGCGAGGGCAAGCCAAGGGGAACCGCCGGCGGCTCGAACGGTTGTGATCGGGGAGCAATGGCGAACTCTGCCGGCGGTTTGCCGATCAGGATGGCGATCGCGTGTTCATATTGAGCGCGCATCACCCCGATATCGGTATCCTGCACGCGCGTGGTATCGAACTGCGTTCGTGCTTGCACCACGTCCGCCTCAGGTGCCGCGCCGCCGTTGAACAGCGCGCCGGTGAGATCGACCATATCGGTATAGGCCTTTACGGTTTCGTCCAGCAGTCTCTTTTGTGAGTTGGCGCTGCGCAATTCGAAGTAATCGTACGCGAGTTCCGCCTGCATACTGAGAGTCACGCCTGCGAGATCGCCGGCGCTGGCCTGAGCTTCCTCGCGGGCAGCTGCCACGGTGCGACGTATGCGGCCCCATAAGTCCACTTCGTAGGAGAGATCAAAAGGAAGGAGGAAGTTACCGCTGGAATTGACGCCGGTGTCGCCGGAAGGAAAGTAAGGTTGATTGGGTGAGTAGCGCAAAACTTGAACGCCCGGTGATATCGCGAT